>JAAZXB010000100.1 GCA_014240375.1 Planctomycetota bacterium
AGAACCGGAATCCCGGCCTGAGCCGCGTTCGCGATCTTCACTTGTGGTTTGCATTGAAGATTCAAATGCGAGCGAATCCCGACTCGCGGAGCGAGAACGAGAGCCGCCCCTTCGAGCGATCGCCAAGCGTGATGATCCGTGTCGAGCTTGAACTCTCTTCCGATGATCTCACACGCTCGACGAAGAGTCCGGAGAGCCGGCTCGACGAACTTGATCATCCCCGCATAGACGACCGGACCGTTCGGATCGTGCCAGTCGAGACCGACTCGCGGATCGGCATGATGAGGAACGAGATGAACTCGAACCGACTTCGGAAGACCACGCTTCGCCGCGTCCTTCATCGGAATCGTCGACGCGATCAAGTCCGTGAACTTGTTCCGGCCGTGTTCGTTCGCCAGAAATTGAGCCGCCGTGAGCCGGCCCGTCTTCGGATTCTCGAACCACTTGTCGAGCGGATCGAAGATGATCCGCTTCGCCGTTCGCCGGATGACTGGCGGGACGTCGCACTTCACCGCGAGACAGTTCTCATAGTGGCGATCGCCGATGTCGACTCTCGCTCGCGTGTTGTATCGGTCCCACCCGAACCGTTGAGCGATCGGATCGCCCCGCATTTGAAACGAACCCCACGACGTCGGCCCGATCACG
>JAAZXB010000101.1 GCA_014240375.1 Planctomycetota bacterium
CTCCCCAGCGAGCCAGAGATGCGACCCGAAGATGAGGTCGATCCCGTTCGTCGGGTAGTGGTGGTGGTGAGAACTCTTGCAGCGTGTGGCCGTCGAATTGCATCAGCCACGTTTGACCTCTTTCGATGCCGAGGATGACGATCTTGTCGGCGGTCGCAATCAACTGATAGGCACCGGAGCGGGGTAACGGTTCGCTCCCGGCTCGGCTCAACAGTCGTTGACCGCCCGCATCGATCAGCCAGAGCTGTCCATCGTCGTCGATGGTGCCACCGGCGAAGGCATGGGTGTCGGCAAAGGTCTCGGAGGGCTGCGGGTCCAGACTGCCATCGATGATGGTTGGGCGGTTCGCCAGCAGTAGAAATCGCCGGGCGCCGTCACCGTCGTGGACTTCGATCAGCCGCGGAGTGGCGCCATCGGCCCAAGGTAAATCAGGGTGGACGGTGGCTGGCGGTAGCGGTGCGAAACCGCCGACCCCGGGTAACGGTGGGGTGAGCAGTTCTTTCCACCACGAGGCACGCGATGCCCCGCTCTCGAAGTAGCCGACCAGACCCGAGTCGGTCAGCACTACCCGCTGGCGGTGACCCGCCGAGAGGAGCCATCGTTCGCCGCTGGGGAGCAGTGGCTGTGGTGCATCGATGGCATCG
>JAAZXB010000102.1:0-214 GCA_014240375.1 Planctomycetota bacterium
CCGCTCGGGGCTCGTTCAGTCGATCGAAGGCGATCGAGTGAAGACTCCCGAGTCGTATCGTCCAAACGGAGCCGGGAGCTTCGATCGCGACCGAACGTTCAACGGGATCGAGACGAACGCGGCCGGCCGGCCGAAGCGATACGCGATTCACGGTCGGAGCCGGGGCGGCGGACTCGACTTCTCGAAGTGGGCACAAGCGAAGAACGTCGTGAGT
>JAAZXB010000102.1:224-635 GCA_014240375.1 Planctomycetota bacterium
GATCGAGTCGATCAGGTTCGCGGATACTCTCCGGTGATCGCTTCGCTCAATCGGTTTCAGGACGTGTATGAATCGTCCGACTACGCTCTCGCGAGAGCGAAGGTCGCTCAACTCTTCGGGATCGTCTTCACGCGAGACGCGGAAGCGACCGGCTTCGGAGAAGTGACAGGAGAAGACACGTCCGGCGACGGGACGAACGATCGATACGGAACGTCGCTCGGAACGAAGAATTGGCTTCTCGACATGAATCCGGGCGAAGACGCTCGCTTCTTAGAGAACAAGACTCCGGCTCCGGAGTTTCAGGCGTTCATGGGGATGATGATCATGGTCGCTCTGAAGTCGCTCGATATTCCCTATTCGTTCTTCGACGAGAGCGTCGGGAACTTCTTCGGGAACAAGGCGGCGATCACG
>JAAZXB010000103.1 GCA_014240375.1 Planctomycetota bacterium
CGCATCCGCCAACTCTTTGACGGTTTGCTCGTTGAGAACAAGGCCCATGTCCCGCATGGCCTCGGTTAACTGCGGCAAATCGGCCAGCAATGGGCCCAAATTAACGCCAATCGCCACGCCTTCCGAATCGAACGCCTTCATCGAAAGCGAAGTTTTTACGGAAGAATCCTCTACCGCGTTTAGCTTGCGGGCAAACTCTTGCAGAACGTCGCCCGTCGCCCGTAGCTGCCCGTCGACGCCATACACGTCAACGTCTAATTCCTTTAGCGCCGGCGCCAATTCGCCGCGGCCGGTTCGCGCAATTTCGCCGAGCCGGCGATTGAAGCGCTGTAGGCCCATGTTTATTGCGGTATCTGCAATCCCTACTTGCTGGCCGGCGGCCTGGATCGCCTGCAACCCCTCGATGGCGATCCCTGTTCGCTTGGATGCTTCTTCGACCTGGTTAGCCATTTGCAAGGCGCGGCGGCCGTAGCCTATCAGCGCTTGCACGCCAAACGCGCCAGCGAGCAAACCGCCTAGCTTTTTGATTTGGGAGCCGAAAGCATTTGCGGCGCGGCCGCTTCGCTTCATTTGCGCGGCCATGCGCTTATTCGTCTTGTTCGCCTTGGATATTTCGCGC
>JAAZXB010000104.1 GCA_014240375.1 Planctomycetota bacterium
CCAGCACCGGGGATGGCACGACGATGTCATCGGCATCATCCAGATCATCGGAATCATCGGAATCATCGGAATCATCGAGGTGAGGATCGGGCAGAAGATCGGCGATCGGTTCCAGCGCCACAGGCTCCGCTGCTGCTTCTCTCACGGTTTCGGTGATCTCATCGAGAAGTGGATCCGCCATCGGCGGCGGAGTCGGGTTAGGAGGGCGCGGCTCCCAGCGAATGATGGGAATCGGGGCTGCCTTCCTTGGCAGGGGTTGCTGCTGTGGAATCGAGATCATCACCCCCGACAACAGCGTCGCCATCACACCATGCAGGGCGATCGAAGTGAGTAGTGGCCAGCTTCGGGAGAGGGTACTGGACATCAGAATCGAATCTCCATCCCGGTCTCCATGCTCACTCCTGCCTCATTACTTCCAGATCCGTGCAGTCGATAATCGACATCCGCTAGATTGGTCAGCCCCAGATACAGACGAGTACTGGAAGTGACTTGCCACCGCCCCTGCAGGGCGACCACCGCATACCCTGGAGTCCCTCCATGGGGAATCCTCTGGATATCAGCCAGATCTCTGCTCGACAGGCGAGTCTGCTTGCTGGCCG
>JAAZXB010000105.1 GCA_014240375.1 Planctomycetota bacterium
TTTGGTCTGGTCTGGTCTGGTCCCGTTGGTCTGGTCTGAAATTTTGGTCTGGTCTGGTCTGGTCCCATTGGCCTGGTCTCAAATTAATTTTGGTCTCATTTTTAGCTCACATGAGCCGAAGGCTCAAGTGAGCTTATCCAATCCTAATCCGTCCGTCGTCGTCGGCGTCGTCGTCGTCGTCGTCGTCGGCGGCGTAAACTTTTCATTTAAAAGCCTATTTCTCCTACAGTTTTCATCCGAATTTGACCAAACTTGGTATACAAGATCATTAGCACAATGCGCTTCGGAATTGTGTCCGAATAAGAAATTCGACCCGCTGGGACCTCAGGAGGGGCCCACAAAGGGGGAAATTAGGTCACATTTCAAAACGCTATTTCTCCTTTAAATATTAATTTAAAATGAAACTAATTTGATATTTAGAATCCTCATGACATGCTTTATCAGAAATGTGTTCGGTTTAAAGATAGGACTATATTCAGGTTACGCGTTTTGGGGTCAAAGTTTAGTATAACCATATAGTGGTATCAGCTCAAATTAACTTAAAAGACTACTCCTTCTACAGTTTTCATCTGATTTTGTTCAAACTTGGTATATAT
>JAAZXB010000106.1 GCA_014240375.1 Planctomycetota bacterium
CCAATAGACGAACTCACAGGTATCCAGAACCCCACTGCCATCGCAGTCCAGGTCCGGATTCGCTTCGATCTCACAGGAATCGAAGAGCCCGTTGCCATCGCAATCGGTGGTGTCATCCAGCAGATCACACGCATCCAAGGTGCCATTCCCGTCGCAATCGAGCCCCGGATCATCCGCGATCTCGCAGGAATCGATCGCGCCGTTGTCATCGCAGTCATAAGCCGAGTCCCACAGGTCACATTCATCAGGCACGCCGTTGCCGTTGCAATCAGGTGTCCAACCCTGCTCGATCTCAAAATGGTCGGGAATGGTGTTGCCGTTGCAATCCGTTTCACAGTTGTCGGGTATGCCATCGCCGTCGGAATCGGGATTGTTATCGCAATCATCGATTACACCATCCCCATCACAGTCCGATTCGCACTCGTCCGGGACCCCGTTCTGATTGCAGTCGTAGGAAGTCTGGTCAGCGATGTCGCACTCATCGGGAATGCCATTCCCGTTGCAGTCGGGCCCGATCGGTTCGTAGACATACGCGCTGCCGAAGGAGTAGCCGCCATTGTCGCCGTCGTCGTCCTTGGACCCAATCACGGC
>JAAZXB010000107.1 GCA_014240375.1 Planctomycetota bacterium
TCAGTTCCAATGTGGCTGATCATCCTCTCAAATCAGCTATTGATCACAGTCTTGGTAGGCCATTACCCCACCAACAAACTAATCAAGTGCAGGCTCATCCAATGGTGCATAAAGCTTTCTCCGTAAAGACTTATCCGGTATTAGCACAAGTTTCCTCGTGTTATTCCAGGCCAAAGGGAAGATACCCACATGTTACTCACCCGTCTGCCACTAAGTATTGCTACTTCGTTCGACTTGCATGTATTAGGCGTGCCGCCAGCGTACGTTCTGAGCCATGATCAAACTCTCAAGTTTAAAAACGGCGCACACTAGCTTCTATATAAATTCTAAGAATAAAATTTATATAATGTTGAAGTGTGTACGACAAATTTTGGTAACCTTAACCGTCCACACTTCTCTTCTTAAATTTTTACTTTTTAAATAGCTAATTGGGTCTAAAAAGCCCAATAATCCTCACTAATCTATTGTGTTAACAATAATTTTCGTGAGAAAGTGTGACGCTTATAGGCTAAAATAAAAGTAAATCAAGCATTTATGAATAAAAAAAATACTAAAAATTGATGATTTTATTGGGTTTTTTTTGATTTT
>JAAZXB010000108.1 GCA_014240375.1 Planctomycetota bacterium
GGCCGCGCGAACTGTGTGGTTTGCACGAACGTTGTGTTTGGACCAAGCGCCTTGGCGGCGGATTTTTGGGCCTTGCTAATCGTGAGCATATTGTTGCTGGCCTTGGGGCCACCGTTGCCGAGTTCGCCGATGACAACCGGCAGATTTGGCTGCTTAAATTCCCTGCGCACATCCTTGACGAGATTGATTAGGTTGGCTTCGTATTCCTTCAATGCATCGTCGTCGAACATGTCGTTCCAGCCCTGGAACCAGACGAAGCCGCTGAGTTCTGGTTTGTGCTTGGCCAACTGTGGGAATTCATCGCCAATCTTGGCCAGGCCCTCGCGGTATTCGGCAAGCATCTTTTTGTAGAATTCACCGGTGCTTCCGTTGGAGCTGGGTGGGCGGAAGTCTTTGTGGATGCTTTTGCCACCCCACGCTGTCTTGATGAGCAGCACCGGTTCGTCGTAAGCCTCGCCGACGAGGTGGCCGAGTTGGAATTCCGGCCCTATGTGGTGTTTTCCGCCATAGCCGGTGAAGCCGACCGTCAGTCCTCCGGTCTTTATTTGTTCCTCGGTTTGATGCCGGACAAAGACGTCGTCG
>JAAZXB010000109.1 GCA_014240375.1 Planctomycetota bacterium
GATTCTCAAGACCAAGGGCTATGCCACTGCGGCCGTGGGTAAATGGCACATCGGCCACCTGCCGAAATTCCTGCCGACCAACCACGGATTCGACAGCTACTTCGGCATCCCCTACTCCAACGACATGGACGGCGTGAAGGGCAAGGACCGCAACCTGGACCGTGCCTGGATCGAACGCGACATCTCCCCATGGAACGTCCCGCTGCTTCGCAACACAAAAGTGATCGAACGCCCTGTGAATCAAAACACGATCATCGAACGCTACACCCAAGAGGCGCAGCAATTCATCCGCAGCAAAAAGGACAAACCCTTCTTTCTCTACATGCCGCACACCATGCCGCACATCCCTCTTTTTGTGTCAGACAAGTTTTACACGAAGGATCCAAAGAAAGCGTACATCCGCACGATCGAAGAGATTGATTACTCGATCGGCCAGGTTTTGAAAACGCTGAGAGAAACCGGCGTCGATGACAATACGGTCGTCATCTTCACCAGCGACAATGGCCCATGGCATCTCAAACTCCGCCACCACGGCGGCTCGGCACTGCCGCTCCGAGGGGCGAAATTCAGTACATGG
>JAAZXB010000010.1 GCA_014240375.1 Planctomycetota bacterium
CGCGCTCCCATCGAACGCCTGGATGGTGAAGGAAGCCGATTGATTGACCAGCCAGAAGATCCCATCGGGGCCGCTGGTGACCAGGTCGAGATCGCCATCGCGGTCGAGATCGGAACACGCCACTGCAGCCAGATTCGCCGGGCCGAACGGTTCACTGCTCCAGTTGCCGCTGGCGTCGCGATCGAAGCGGGTCAACTGTCCCTCGACGATGGCGACCACCTCATCATCTCCATCGCCATCGAGGTCGACGGCGATCAGTGCGGTGGTGGCCAGGTCGCTGACCGGATTGGAGTGGACACCGGGGAACAGGTCGAGCGGCGGCGGATCGGTGAGCGGCAGGCCGGTGGCGGTATCGATCAGTGCTCCGACGAGACCAAAGGTCGGGGAGATCTGCAGTGGAGAAGACGAGGTGGCTCCCACCTCGTCGGCGGTACCACGGCCAGAGAGGGAGGCGCCCTCGCCAAGTTCGACGATGGTCACGCCGACAGCGCCCGTCGAGATGCTGGGATCGATACCGAGAGAACTCTCGGGAGAAAGAGTCAGCGCGTCCGACCCGTCCGACGGGACCATGACATCGACATCGGTTTCGATGCGGATGATGTCTCCGGCACCGAGCACACCATCTCCATCATCTTCAAACAGTAACGCAGCGGCGACGCGCGGAAACAGCTGGGTCATCACCGTGACCTGGAAGGTCGCCGAACCGACCCGATTGGTGCCGGTGACGGTGGCGCTGTAATCGCCGGTGCCAAAGAGTGCCAGTTCTCCCGTGAGGGTGTCGACGATGGCCGACAGTGGCGCCGCAGCGGGGGTCTCGACGCTCCAGTTGTCAATTGGACCTGACCCCTCGAGGAGGGTCGGTAGCAGCACCACACCATCCCCCTCGACCAGGTTTACCTGCGATTGCGGATAACTGAAGGCGGGAGGCAAGGGGAAGACGATGATGGTCATCAGGAAATCCTCCGCCGCATCGGGGAAGATCGCCGTGATGAGATGCTCGCTGGTGGTTCCACTGATCAGCGGAGTGCCCGAGATGGTGCCCGTCTCCTCATCGAGCAGCAGTCCTTCCGGAAGCGGCGGTGCGACCAGGTAGACGCTGGGGATACAGGAGATGCCGTCGGGGGTTTGAGGGACCAGCGGTTCCATCTCGACCAGCGGTTGCAGTTCCAGCAGTGCCAGCGGATATCCGGGAGGGTAGGAGGGCAGTGGTGATTCGAGACATGGATTCTCGACCACGACCACCGAACCGCTGTTGCTGAAGTTACCACTGCGGTGGCAAGACGGGATCAGGATCAGCAGGGACAGTAGCGTTACCAGTGCTCGGGTCCGAGATCCGTTATCCATCGTCATCGCAGTATCGGCGTGAGATCTGCTGGAATACATCGCTCCTCCATTCAGAGGCTCTCTGGTGCTTCGACCCGGCTCCCCCGCCCCGGATCGATCCAGGGTTTCCCCGCGAGAGTGGTGAGCACCACGCTGGTCATGCTACCTGCCCGATGGAGGGGGAGATACCTGCTCGGGACGTTCGATGATGAAGGGAGTGGAGGTGTCGCAGTAGAGCGAGCCACCGAGTCGACCGAGAGCCTCGACCTGGCCCGCATCGGGGAGTCGATCGACCAGCAGATCGTGGCGTAGATGAAATCGCACCGCTTCGAGCAGAAACAGATCGACCGGTCCGTTGCCCTGTTCACGGTGGTGCACCACCTTCGCTTCCATTGCGATGGCGGTCTCTCGTAGCCGAGGAGGACGCACCTGATCGGAAGCGACCGTCTCGAGGGCGAGATGATCAATTTCACTTTGGCCCGGTGGCAGTCCTTCACTGCTGGCCACCATGGTGGCTCCGTCCTGCTGCTGACTGATGTGGATCACGCCCTCGGAGGTGTCGAGCAAGTTACGGGCGGTGTCCTTGTGGCTGCCGTCTCTGCGGCGACCGACGCTCAGCATCACCGTCGGTGGATCGCTGCTGACCGCGCCGAAGAAGCTGAAGGGGGCCAGATTGGTGATCCCTTCACCGCTGATGGTGGAGATCCAGCAGATCGGGCGGGGAATTACCGAGGAGACCATCAGCAGGTATCGTTCCTTGCGATCGAGTTGGTCTGGATCGAGACTGAGGTGTGAGGCTGACATCGAGGTTCCTTCCCGACGGTCGCTTCTGACGGGTCTTTTCGACGCCTGAAATCGGACCGAGTGGTGGTAGCGGTCGATCCTGTTGCGATTTCTCGGCGGTTGCAAGGGCGTTCCCTTGACGATCGACGAGCAGCAGCGGACCATCTCGGTGGAGGAACGATGATCTATCTCGACCATGCCGCCACCGCTCACCCACGCCATCCGGGGGTCGAAGAGGCGATGAAGGGGGCCCTGCATCTGGCCGGAAGTGTTGGCCGAGGAGCGCATGGAGGTGCACAGGCGGCCTCCCAGATCGTCGCTTCCTGTCGCCAGCGACTGGCAGATCTGCTGGGAGTCGCCGATCCCCAGCGGATGGTGCTGTTTCCCTCCTCGACGCTCGGTCTGTCGACCATCATCGCCGATCTGTGCCGGGATCCGCAGTCCGATGCGATCCTCTGGATCGGTGCGCTCGAGCACAATGCGGTGTGGCGCCCGGCAGTGCGAGCGCTCGGCGAGGAGCGGGTGCGTTGCCTGCCGGTCGATGCGGCCGGTCTGGTCGACCTCGAAGCGCTGGCACGGCTGGAGCCTGGCCCCGCGCTCGGTGTCGTGTTGCAGCACGCCAGTAACGTGACGGGAATCATCCAGCCGATCGAGGAGGTGGGAGCGTGGTGCCAGAAACACTCGCTGCCGCTGGTGGTCGATGGCGCCCAGTCGGCGGGGATCGTGCCGCTTCATCTGGGACGAATCGATGGATTGGTGGCGTTCACCATGGCCGGCCACAAGCACCTCGGCGGACCGCCGGGCATCGGACCCTGCTACCTGGCACCTGGCTACGAACCGCAGCCGCTGTGGATCGGTGGCAACGGGGTCGACAGTGCGCACCCGACGATTCCCGCCACGGGTCCTGGACGCTTCGAGTCGGGAACTCCCAACCTGCCGGGAATCGCCGGGCTCGACGCGGCATTGAACTTCTTCGAAGAACATCCGGTGGCTGTTCGATTCGAGCAGTGGAGCCAGTTGCGCGAGGTCTGGCGCCAGGCCATCGCCGACATCGCTGGTGTGGAACTTCGCGGAGAGAGTCGCGGAGAGGGTCGAAGAGATGCACGGACCCCGGTGCTCGCTCTCGATTTTCCGGGGCTGCCACCGGAGCAGGCCGCCGCAATACTTGAAGTGTGCAGCGGTGCACGCTGTCGTGCCGGATTGCAGTGCGCCCCGCTGGCGCACCGACACATCGGGACGCTCGAAGTGGGGGGGACGATGCGCATCGCTCCCGGACTCGAGAGCGATGAACAGCAACGGGACCAGGTGGTCGAGGCATTGCGACAGATCGCCAGCGGGAGTGGTGAATGAGGAAACGGATGCGCCTCTTGCTCGATAAATTCTTGTTCGATGAATTCTTGCTCGATGAAATCGAGGTGGAGAGAAGAAGTGAGTCCTTCGAGTCGTGGGTGTCCTCGGGCACTGCGGATTCGGAGGGCACCGACCATCGCAGGGCACCGACCATCGCAGGGCAGCGCTGGCGATGTTGATGTTCGAGGCCTATCAGGGGACCGTTGATGATGATGGAGAAACTCTCGAAGATGCGCTGGCAGAGGTCGAAGGTACCTTCAACGGTCGTTACGGCCGATGGATCGCCGATGCATCCTTCATCCTCCGATCATCGGAGGGAAGTGGAATCATTGCCGCGAGTCTCCTCACTTTGTACCAGGGTTTGCCGTTGCTGGCATTTTCGATGACGCACCCCCGCTACCCGCGTCGCGGGCATGCCAGATCGTTGATCACTGCAAGCATCGCGGCACTGCAGGATCGCGGCACTGCAGGATCGCGGCACTGCAGGATCGCGGCACTGCAGGATCGCGGCACTGCAGGATCGCGGCACTGCAGGATCGCGGCACTGCAGCATCGCGGCACTGCAGGAGCGCGGCTTTACCGAGTTGCCCCTTGCGGTGCATCGAGCCAATGAAGCGGCGATCGGTCTCTACCGGAGCATCGGGTTCTGCGAAATCGATGGGAGAGACGAGTGAAGAAGAATGAGCGAGGGGGGATTCGAACCCCCACCCCTCTCGGGACCAGAACCTAAATCTGGCGCGTCTGCCAGTTCCGCCACCCGCCCACATATTTCTTCTCGCGTCGCTCTTACCGCGCTGTTCTTTCCGCGCTGTTCTTTCCGCGATGTTCTTTTTGCGATGGTCTTCGATCCACCTGTCGATCTGTTCGCTGCGGCGCTGGCCGCTCGACGGGTCAGGAGAAGCTCGCCCAGAAATTACTCCCGCTGGCCCTGACGGGCAACTCGACTCGTTTATTCGTGGTGACTCGTTTATTCGTGGTAACTCGTTGTTTCGAGGCCTCGAGGAGACCTCGAGAAGGTCTCGAGGGGATCCGGGTGGCACCCCGCGGGTCGGGCGGAAATTCCCCCGTAGGGGTGAAAAATGCCGCTTCAGCGAGAAAATGACCCGATGACTCCAGATTTGCTCGCCGATGGTCGAAGAAACAGCATGGCATCGTCCGTGCCTTGAAAGCGTGATTCACCATGACCGACCCACAGTTCCCACAGCAGCAGATCGTCGACCTGTCCACCGAACTCTCGCAGATCATGAGCAGAATCACTCAGTTACATGAGGAGCAGGCGCAGGTTCTGGTCGATCTGGACGAGGCGGGGATGGTTGCCGATTACGACTCGATCGAGAAGTCTCGTGATCGGGATGGACGCATTCTGAATCGACTGATCGATGAAGAGCGTCAGCGATCGATCGTCGGAGAGGAACTGGGTGAGGCGATCGGCCTCGACAATCCCGAGAGTTTCTGCGTGGCGGATGCCATCGATTTCTTGCCGGAATCGCTGGCACAACAGATGACTCAACTGTGCCAGATGATTCGCGAGCAGGCGCATGGCCTGAGGGCTCAGAACCGTATCGGAGAGCTGCTCGGCATGCATGCGTTCGATCGGGTCGAGGTGTTCCTCAGCCCCGGAGCGCAGGATCTGGTCGAATCGGAAACCGATTCGACCCTGCCAGCGGCACCACAAGCTCCGCGGAATCAAGATCGCTTCGATCCAACAAACTGATCGACGCCCCAGTTCCTCCCTTCCTGAACCTCTCGACCGCCGGTCGATGCGCAGATCAGTGGTGTAGACTCGACACCTTTCGGCTGGCAGTTCCCTCCTGTAGATCGGTTGTGCTTTCATTGCCTGATAAGGAGGCGTTCATCTTCGCCTCGCCCCTCGATCCTCGATGACGGATGGTGGGAACCATGCCGAGGATTGGATCGTCCTTGTCGCTGGGTAGCGAGGAAGGGGACAGGCATGGGATATCGACTGTTTGTGTTTGATCTGGACGAGACACTCTGGTGTGAGGACCTGGAGGAGGCCTGTCCCTATCATGGGCCCTTTCAGATGAAGGGTCATCATCTGGCGACCTGTGCTACTGCATCGGTGCGGCTGCGGCGCGGGACCCGGCAATTGATGAGATCGATCCACAACTGCGGAGGGATCTGTTCCCTCGCCTGTCGGGGCGATGCCGAGGTCTGTGGTGAATTGCTCGATGCCTTCGGAATCCGAGATCATTTCTTCTATCCGAGATACGGTCTGATGGAGAAGGGAGAGGCGATCCTGGAGGTTCTGAAGGAGATCGAGGAGTGTCTGGGGGTCGAAATTCGCCCGGATGAGGTCCTTTTCGTCGATGATGCACCGGCCAATACCAAGGAGGCTCGTCGGATCGGAGCCGCTACCCTCCTCTACGGCCGGGATGTGCGGAATCTCGGTGAGTTGCAAACTCTCGTGACGATGAACTGCAAGACCGCTTGAATTCGAGGGCTGATTCTCTTCATCTTGTGGCTTCTCGGTCGAACCTGTCGGCCGTGGACCTGCAATGAAGGAAAGAATGGAGCCCGGATGGATCAGAGTCATCCAGGAGGTGTGAGTGTTACCGCTCCCCCCTCCACACTCGAGAAGGTGGTCATCGAAGCCGACTGCTTGAGTCGTTCGTTTGGTCAGACGAGAGCCGCAGAAAAGGTGTCGTTCAAGGTGAAGCGAGGAGAGATCCTCGGTTTCCTCGGACCCAACGGAGCGGGCAAGAGCACCACGCTTCGCATGATCACTGGCTTGCTCGCCCCCGATGAGGGAACGGCGAAGATCTGCGGGATCGATATCGCCAGCGATCCCATCGCAGCCAAGATGAAATTCGGATACCTACCCGAAAGCGTCCCTCTCTACGATGAGATGGAAGTGATCGATTACCTGCGATTTGTTGGCACCGCCCGGGGGCTCGTCGGCTCCGATCTGGCCGAGCGAATCGAGCGGATCTCCCATCGACTCGGATTGAAGGCGATGTTGCGCCGTCGATGTGGAACCTTGTCGAAAGGTTTTCGTCAGCGAGTCGGATTGGCCCAGGCGCTGATTCATGACCCGGATGTGGTGATCCTCGACGAGCCGACCAACGGCCTCGACCCGCGACAGATCATCGAAGTGAGAGATCTGATCCGGGAGTTGGCCAAGGAATGCGCCGTCATCTTCAGTACCCACATCCTGCAGGAGATCGCCGCGATCTGTTCGAGGATCATCGTCATCCATTCGGGACGATTGATCGCCGATGGAACTCCTGAGGAACTGGCCGGAGAGTTGCGTGAAGGATGGCAGGTGGTGGTCGAAGGTAGCGGAGTGGATCCGCAGCGATGTGCTGAGTTGCAACTGGCAGAAGGTACTCCCGGGTCCCCGGGAGAAACGGTTCACCAGTGGCTTGGAGATTCGAATCCAGATCTCGATCATTTGCAGAAGATGCTCGAGGAGAGTGGATCTCCGCTGATTCAGGTGGGTGTAGGCCGTGAGAGCCTCGAGCAGGTCTATCTGCGTCTCACCGGTGGAGAGGAGTTGCAGAGATGAAAAACATCCTGACCGTTGCCAGAAGAGAGTGCGGAGCCTACTTCGGTATCCCGATCGCGTGGATCTTCATCGCACTGCAGATCGCAATCCTGTCCTTTTTCTTCTTCCTCTACTCACCCTTCTTCATCATCGAGAGTGCCGACATGAGGGTCTGGTTCGGATTGACCCCCTTCACCATGATGGTCTTTGCACCCGCGGTAACGATGCGGTTGTGGTCGGAAGAGTTGAGGACCGGTAGCACCGAGGTGTTGCTGTCGTTGCCGTTGCCGGTCAAGGATCTGGTCATCGGCAAGTGGCTGGCCTCGGTGGTCGTAATGCTGGCGAGTGTGGTGTGCAGTCTTGGCATCCCCGCTACCATCTCCTGGATGTCTGCCAGTCCGGTGGACTGGGGACCGATCATGGGCGGCTACATCGGAACTGTTCTGGCGGGAATGATGTTTCTGGCACTCGGGTGCTGGGTATCTGCACTTTCTCAGAACCAGGTGGTTTCTCTGCTGGTCGGGGTGACTGCGGGCATCGTCTTGGTACTCGCCCTCAGCCCTGACTTCGCAGCATTTCTCACCAGTACCAGCGAACCGCTGGCAAGAACGGTCGAAGCACTGGGAGTGCAATCGCACTTCAGGTCGATTGAGCGAGGAGTACTGGCGATCAGCGATGTCGTCTACTTCTTGTCGGGCTCCTGTTTGTTCCTGGCACTGACGGTGTTCCAGGTCGAACTGAAGAAGCAGTAGGGGGGGAAGATGAATCATCGGAAATCACAGTTCGCCACTCGTTGGATCTCTTCCCTGGGGTTGTTGGTCCTGTTGCTGGTGATCTGCAACATGATTGCAATTCAATTTGACCAGCGAATCGACCTGACCAGGATCGGAATCCACACGGTCAGCCCCGAGACGGGAAGAATCCTCTCTGAACTGGGGGAGGAACTGACCATCGAGTACTGGGTCAGCGAGAAGATGCCCTCAGGATTGCAAAACCTCCGTCGCGATACGGTCGATTACCTCGAAGAATTTCAGCGTTCGGCGACCGGAGCGGGAGCCGCACTGAAGGTTCAGGTCATCAATCCCAGTCGAATCATCGAGGAGTACGTCAGAACGAAGGAGGAGTCGGGAGATATTCCGGCTCAGGATCCAGCCCAGGCCCTGATGGGAGGCTCGACTTCCTTCGCCGATGAGATCAAGCAGCAGTTGGCCCAGCAGGGGATCCCCGAGTTACAGGGTCGATCCTTCAAAGATGACGGTTTCGAGATCGTGCCATTCTACAGTGCGTTGGTTCTCAAGTATCTGGATCGGGATGTCGAGGCGATTCCGGTGCACACCAATCTCGAGGGACTCGAGTACGAACTGGTCAGCCGCATCGCCAAGCTGGCCAGTAGTTCCAAGCCAGTGATCGCCTTCTTCCATGGTCGTCCCGAGGATCTGATCACGACCGATTCGAGTGGTAACCCGCTGCAACAACCGGTGGGTCACTTCGACCCCTTCGTCAACGACATCCTGAAGGAGCGATTCGATGTTCGTCGCATCGACCTGACCAAGAGTTCACTGGTGCCGGAGGAGGCATCACTGCTGATCATCGCGGAGCCCAATGCACTGACCGATCGTCAGCGCTTCGAGATCGAGAGATCGATCATCTCCGGCAGACCCGCGATGGTGATGAGTTCCACCACATCGGGAACTCTCGATCAAAGACTGCAGTTCACGCCACTGGCTCCGGCACTCTCCAGGAGCTGGCGGATGTGGGGGGTCGAGACGGTGGAGAATGTACTGGTGGCCAGCAAGGAATGCGGCTCCATCGAGGTTCTTCGCGCAGGTCCCTTTGGTTCTCAATTCCGCCAGCCGGTTCCCTTCAACCTGTGCCCCTCTGCCAGTGGCAACGGGCTCGACGGGACCTCGCCGCTGACCCGTGGCGCCGGTTCCATCATCTTTCCCTTCGCCACTCCCTTTGCGATCAATAAAGAGATGGCTGCGAAAGCGGGTGTCGAGATCTCGGTGCTGGCCAGTTCCTCCGATCAATCCTGGTTACCGAAGTACAGCCCCGGTTACACCAAGGAGATGGACACGGTGCCCGACGATCCGGCACTGCTTGCGGAAAGGCATCTGTGCTTGTTGCTCGAGGGCAGTTTTCCTTCGACCTTTGAGGAGGGAAGCGCGGTTCCCCCCTGGGATCCGACAGAGGAGACCGATGCGGCGGATGGGCCCAAGGTGGCGCCGATGGAATCACAGCCAGGAAGGGTGTTGCTGCTGGGTTCTGCCGACATCGCAAAGTACGCTTCACTGAGTATGTATCAGCAAAATGTCCGCTTCCTGGTCGGTGCCATCGAGGCGCTGGCCCTCGATCCGGATCTGGCGAAGATCCGCGCCAAGGTTCAGGTCTCCAGTGCACTTCGCAAGACCGAACGAAACGAACGAAACCTGGTCACCTATGGCAACATGGTTGGAATCCCGCTGATCTTGATGTTGATCTATCTGGTTTATTCGGCGAGTCGAGCGGCTTCTTCTGCGTCTCATGAAAACCGAGTCAACTCCGAGAGGGTATCGTCATGAACTCCAGAAATTTTGCGATGGTTCTGGCCATCATCGTGGGATCAGGACTGCTCTACTACACCAATGAAGACGAGTACTCCGATGACGTTGAAATTCCGACTGCCATCTCTTCCTTCTCTGGCCTGGCAGTGGATCAGGTGACAAGGGTGGAGATGATGCTGGGAGATTCTTCGGTCGTTCTGGAGCGAGAAGGAGAAGACTGGAAGGTCCCATCGGCGTGGAACTACCCGGCGGACCAGGCGGAGATCGAGAGGCTGCTGCTAGATATCCAATCGATCACCGGGGCTCATCAGCGCGCATCGAAGGCGCAGAGTCATGGCACCTTTGAGGTCGGTGATCGCGGTGGATTGAAGGTGGCTCTGACGGATTCAGCAGGCAAATCTCTGGCAGATCTGGTGATCGGAAAAGCCGATGGATACCAGCGTTCTTTCATTCGCATCGGCGGAACCGATGAAGTGTATAGCGTTGCTCCAAATCTGCGGAATCGCGCAGGGTTTGCCGGCGGAAGTCTGGAAGCAGGGCGCTGGACCCACAAGATGCTATTTCAACTTCCCTCCGATGCGGTGGTCACTCGCATGCACATCCAGACTCCCGAGGCCAACGCCCAGTTGAACTGGAAGAGTTCACCGGAACCGATCCCTGAGGATCCAGCACAGGTGACCGTGGTGGCGGGATCGGATGATCCACTGTGGATGGTCCGATTCTCCAGCGAAGTGGAGTCGGTGCCGGCGGACGATTCGACCGTCAAGGGCATCATCACTGCTTTGAAGAATGTCCAGGCCGCAGAGCCTGCAGATCCGGCGGATGCTTCGGCGCTGGGACTCGAGCCGGTCCAGTCCTTCATCGAGATCGAACTGGCGGATGGATCGATACACACCATCCAGTTCGGATCGGAGCAAGATCTGTCGGTCGGCGGGAAGGGTGTGGCTGCGCGAGTGATCGGGAATCATCGCACGGTGCTGGTGCGTGACTGGGTGAAGGACTCCCTGCTCAAGGTGGGAGAAGTGCTGCGTGCGGTGGTCGAGGCTGAAGCACCTCCCGCAGAGGCGGAGCCAGCGGATACCGTGAATCCCCCGACCGATGAGGCGGTGCCTGCGGTCCCCGCGGAAGGTGAAGCAGCCGAGGGGAATCCCCAGCCAGACTCCGACGGCTAGCATGGAATCGGGCCCGAGTCCCGGATACCCTGCACCGGAGTCAAGCGTGGCTTCGCAGGAGGATCTCAATGGCCAAGTTGTATTTCAGGCACGGTACCGTGGGCAGTGCAAAGACGCTCAACTTGCTGGCGGTCGCTCATAATTATGAGCGACAGGGCAAGAAGATCGTCGTCATCAAACCTGGATTCGATGACCGGTACGGGGTTCAGGAGGTCGCTTCTCGTGCCGGCCTGCACCGCCCGGCTCACATCGTATTGTCGGAATCCCAGAAACTGGATCAGGCAGATTTTGATCAGGTCCAGTGCGTGCTGGTGGATGAGGTACAGTTTTTGTCGGTCGCTCATGTTGAGCAACTTCGTGACATCACCGATCAACTGGGGATTCCGGTGATCTGCTACGGGCTGAGGACCGATTTCCGTAGCCAACTATTCAAGGGTAGTCGCAGACTGATGGAACTGGCGGACTCCATCGAAGAGATCAAGACCACCTGCCACCGCTGCAATCGCAAGGCGATCTTCAACCTGAAGTGTGTCGACGGAGCTGCTCAACTCGAAGGACCGAGTCAGCAGGTTGCCGGAGATGAAACCTTTCAACCAGTCTGTTCGATCCATTACGTCGAAGCTCTCGAACTCGATGGTATCGAGGGAATCGGCCAGATCCATGTCGAGAGTGAGCCCACCACATGAGTGCAGATGTGATTGCCGAGTTGAAGGAGAAGTTGCGAGGGATCTCGCTACTGGAGCATTCGATCGCACTGCTGGAGTGGGACCAGGAAACCTACATGCCCGCCGGGGGAAGCGAGTCGCGTGCGGCAGCACTGGGCGAGATCGTCGGGATCAAGCACAAGCGAGCGCAGGATCCTGCCCTCGGGGAGTGCCTCTCGAAGGCAGAGGATGTGGCTTCGGGATCGGGTGACCTCGACCTGCAAGCCCTGGTGCGTGAAGTTCGATACGATTACGAACAAGCGATTCGAATCCCGGTTCCTCTCGCCTCGCAGATTGCCGAGTCCTGTTCTCAATCGATGGCGGCCTGGAAGTCGGCGAAAGACAATGACGATTTCGCGCAGTTTGCGCCTCTGCTCGAGCAGCAGGTTCGATTACAGAGCCAGTTTGCCGATTGCCTGCAAGATGAGGAACTGTGTCCCTATGACATCCTGATGAACCAGTACGAACGAGGGATGACCTCGGCCCGCTTCGGTGAGATCTGCAAGGTTGTGGTGCCAGGGCTGCAATCGTTGGTCGAGCGAGCCGCTTCCCAGCCCACCACCACACCCGCCTTCATGAAGGGCCCGTGGGATCGCGAGAAACAACTGGCCTTCTCGAAGGAGGTGGCGGCGGAACTCGGCTATGACTTCAATCGAGGATCACTGGATCTGACCTCGCATCCCTTCTGCACATCGCCAGCGGCGCCCCATGACGTGAGGATCACGACCCGCGTCTCGGAAGACAATTTCACCAGCAACCTGTACGGTGTGATTCACGAATCTGGTCACGCGATGTACGAGCAAGGTCTGGACCCGGAGTGGGAGCACACACCGCTGTGCGATAGCATCTCGCTGGGAATTCATGAGTCCCAGAGTCTCTTCTGGGAGAATGAAATCGGCCGTAGCGAGGCATTCTGGAGTCACTTCCTGCCCAAGATGCGTGAGTACTTTCCAGCACTACTGGAAGGTGTCAGTGCCCAGGAGATGGCCAATGCCGTCAATCCAGTGCGACCTTCACTGATCCGAGTCGAAGCGGATGAAGTCACCTATGGATTGCACATCGCTTTGCGTTTCGAACTGGAGCAGGGGCTCTTCGATGGATCGATCCAGACCTCCGATCTTCCCGGGTTGTGGCGCGAGAAGATGCAGGAGTATCTCGGTATCCAGCCGGATACCGATCGCGAAGGTGTGCTTCAGGATATCCACTGGAGTTTCGGACTGTTCGGTTACTTCCCCACCTATCTGCTGGGCTCCCTCTACTCGGCGCAGTTCTACCAGGCCATCGACCAGGAGATCGATATCGACGCAGAGGTCTCGGCTGGGCGCTTCGAGGGGATCTTGCAGTGGTTACGAACCCGGATTCACGCTCCAGGTCGACGGCGGTTACCACTGGAGTTGCTGGAAGATGCCACCGGTCAAACCCTCGACCCGAGCGTTTTGGTCACCTCTCTCGATCGCAAGGTCGATCTGATCCAAGGGAACTGACCCGAGGTGCAGTGGGGGCTGTCCAGCTTTGCTCACTGGCTTCACCTGCAATGGCCAGCAGGTACGGTGGAAGCGCTTCCCGATGTTGCCGATGACTACTCCACACGTGTTCCTGGGCTCTTCATCGTCGGAGACCTGACCGGAACTCCGCTGTTGAAGTTCGCCATCGATTCGGGCACCCGTGTGGTGCGATCGATGGCGCAGCAGTCGATCCCTTTTGCAGGCGAACGTGTGCCGCTGGTGATCGTCGGAGCCGGGGTGGCGGGGCTGGCGGCAGCGATGGAGGCCAAGCGCCTCGGCATCTCCTTCCAATTGATCGAGTCGGCACGACGACTCGATACCCTCGAGAATTTCCCACTCAAGAAACCGATCTTCACCAACCCCGACACGATGGTTCCTGCAGGAGAATTGCAACTCCCCGAAGGAGATCTCGACCGTGAAGGCTTGATCGCCAGCCTGCTGGAGCAATCGCAGCGTGCCGGAATCGAATCGATCTCCGGCCGGGTCCTGTCGGTGAATCGAGACGCCGTTGGATTGACAGTGAAACTGGAGGACGGCACCCGCATCGAAGCCAGTCGTGTGGTGATCGCCATCGGCCGCAGTGGAGACCATCGCAAACTGGGTGTTGCCGGGGAAGATCTCGATCATGTCTCCCATCGGCTCCATGATCCTTCCGATCATCGTGGTGAATCGGTGGTCGTGGTGGGGGGGGGAGATTCTGCCTGCGAGGTGGCGATCAGCCTCGCCGATGCCGACGCAAAGGTGACGCTGACCCACCGAGGAGATCAGTTACTGCGCCCCGGGCGTGCCAGTATCGAGGGAGTGGAACAACGCGTCGAGAGGGGCACGCTTCAACTGGAAGCGTCCGCCAAGGTGATTGAAATCGATGCTCAATCGGTGACCCTCGAGACTCCCACCGGGGTCAAGAAGATCGAGTCCACCTCGGTCTATACGATGATCGGTCGAGAGGCTCCGCTCGGGTTACTGAGGCGTAGCGGAGTGAAAATCCGTGGTGAATGGACGGCCCGTAGCTGGATCAGTTTGCTGCTGGTGTTGGCCCTGTTCACCTGGATCTACCACTGGAAGCGGCAGGGTGTGTGGCCCCCGCTGGCCGAGTGGTGGATCGATCAGGGTGGTTTCCCTGGTGGCCTCGACCAGTGGTGGACCAGTCTCGGAGGAGCCTTCGCCGATCGCAGCACCCTGCTGGGAACGCTGGTCACCAGCGTCTCGCAGCCTGGGTTCTGGTACAGCCTGGTCTATACCCTGGTGGTTCTGGTGTTCGGGATGCGCCGCATCCACCGGAGGCCAACCCCGTACGTACGATGGCAAACCTGGACTCTCATCTCGATCCAGGCGATTCCCCTGTTTCTACTGCCGTACTGGATCTTGCCCTGGCTCGGTGACCTCGGTTGCTTCGACGAAGGCTGGGGTCGGACTCTCGCGGATGCACTGTTCCCGATCACCGAGAACTACCCACCGGGGAGAGAGTACTGGCGAGCGTTCGGGTTGATCCTCGCGTGGCCGCTCTTCTTCTGGAACGTGTTCACCGACCAGCCGATGATGGTGTGGTTGGTGATCTCCGTGGTCCAGACCTTTGTGCTGTTACCGCTGGCCATCTACCGCTGGGGCAAGGGAGTGTACTGCGGTTGGATCTGTTCGTGTGGAGCCCTGGCGGAAACGCTGGGAGATACACAGCGGCACAAGATGCCGCACGGCCCGTGGACCCATCGTCTCAATTTCATCGGCCAGTTTTTCCTGCTGCTGACCCTCATCCTGCTCGAGACCCGGCTCTGGTCGTGGTGCTTCCCCGACAGCTGGCTTGGGTCATGGTCTCTTTCCATCTACCACGGAATCCTTCATGGCATTCCGCTACTGAGCTATGAGTGGACCGTCGATCTGTTCTTCTCGGGGATTCTAGGGGTCGGATTGTACTGGCACTTCTCGGGCAGGGTCTGGTGCCGTTTTGCCTGTCCGCTGGCGGCGCTGATGAACATCTACGCACGCTTCTCACGCTTTCGCATCATCGCCGACAAGAAACGATGCATCTCCTGCAATATTTGCACTACGGTCTGTCACCAGGGGATCGATGTGATGGGATTTGCCCAGCGGGGGATCCCGGTCGAGGATCCGCAATGCGTTCGATGCAGCGCATGTGTGGTGGAGTGCCCGACCAAGGTGTTGCGCTTCGGAGAGGTCGATCGAGATGGCCGTGTGGTTCGTCTCGATCTACTCGAGGCGACCATCTAGGCGACCATCTAGGCGACCATCTAGATGCGACTTCTAGTCGGGGATCAGCGGCCCGGACCGGCTCCCGTGAAGGGTAGCGGAAGACCATCTGCTCCGAGTCCCCAACCTGCGAGCGGTTCGGTGCGTCCCGCGGCAATCATCTTTCTTTTCTTCGACAATGCCATCTGGTTCACTTCGTTGGAGATCTCCGAGATCGCCTGACTGCGTGGGCCCAGCAGTGCATCTCCGTCTTCATCGAGAAACTGATCGATGGCACGCATCCTCATCGAGGCCGAGATGGTCGGTGGCAGATGACCGACCTGTGCCAGCGCGGTGATCAATTTGTGGCGACTCGGGACACGACCGACGGTGGCATCATCGAGATCGACGATGCCGAGTTCCCAGGGCCCCTCGGCGGGACCACTCACCAGCACGTTGTGTGGTGCCAGATCGTCGGTATCGAATCCCTGCGAGAGCACCTGGTGAAGTCTGGATCCGATCCAGCGACAGAAACGAAATTGATCGCTGGGGCGCCAACCGTGATGACTGCAGCGTGCCACCCAGTGATGAATCGGTTCACCGGGAGTCCATGAACTGATCAGCACCGCCTCTTCTCCCGTGGTGTCGAGCACCCAGGGAATCGGCAGAGGCAAACCGATGCGTAGCCCGGCTTCCATCGCCCGCCACGATCGAAACGCACGTCGCCAGCGCCATTGGCGTAGTAATCCTCGCGAGAATCTTCGAGCGATTCCTCGCAGTGATGCGGGGCCGGTCGGCAGGTAGACCTTGCGAGCATAGCGACAGCCCTGCCATTCGATGGATTCCAGTCGACCTCTTCGTCCACTGGCGACGATCGAATCCTCGGCCACATCGAGCAACTGTCGTGCGAGCAGGGAATCGCACTCGGTACCGAGGAGGAATCGGTCATGGATTGAAATTGAATCCCGTGGCACCCTGACTCCCTTCACTGCCACCGATGACCCGGTGGGGCTGGCTGCACGGGGGAGATGGTAGCCTCTTGGCTCGATGGGACAAGGCAACCGAACTACCGCTGGGGCAGGAGCACGATGATCATCGAGGTGGAATCTCATCCTCTACTCGATCCGCTGGCGATCCGTGCGGAACTTGCCGGGCCACAGGGAGAGCAGAGTCCCGAGTGGTTGGAGCACCTGTTGACCGCCGCTGCCGGCCCTGAATCGGTCGACGAGACGTGTAAGAAGCATATTCGAGCGCTGTTGAGGCATGGTGGTTATCGTCCTGCGGGTCGGGGCAAACCTTCCAGCGAGTGGCTGGTGGCGGCTGCCGCTCGGGGAGCGTTGGCTTCGATCTTGCCGCTGGTCGATGTGGGGAATGCGGTCTCCCGCAGCGAGGGAATCCCCCTCAGCGTGGTCGACCTCGATCGGCTGGAAGGGCCGCTGAAGATCTCGCTGGGAAGTGCCGGAGAGAGTTACATCTTCAATCAGTCCGATCAGCAGATCGATCTGGCCGGCCTGCTGTGCCTGAGAGATGGTCTGGGCCCCTGTGCCAATGCGGTCAAGGATTCTCAACGATCGAAGACGGACGCCACTACTTGTAAAAGGAATTAATCAGTTTTCCTTGGCGCAAAAAATGTACTACGAACACACTCCTACTGGGGATCGCTCTTTCGGGCCGGCAGCGAACTCACCTACTCCGGCAGGCAACTGGAGGATTTCGCCTGCACCTACACCAGCGCGCGACCAACAGGTCAGCGATTTACTTCGTGAAGACGCCCCCGACTCCGCCGTGCAAGTCGCTGGATCGCGGTTGATGAGCATCGGCGATGGACTATCTGTCCCACGAACTGGAATCGAAGTAGACTGGCATCAATGTCGATAAAAAAGCCAGCGGGCCAGGAGAAGATGGAGTCTGCCGATGGATACCAATAGCGTTTTCAGTCGCACCGAGATCGATGGGACGATTCTCAGCGATTAGATGTACAATTTTCTTCTCGGCGCAGTGCTCTTCTGGGGCTTCTTCCTCAACTGGCTGATTGTCAAGATTGTCGATCCGACTGCGGTGCTGGATGTGATGTCGATCTGGATGTTTTTCCTGATGTATTTCGCCTCGTGTCTCTGTGGTATCTGGTTGTTTACCAGATCAACCCGCCCCGTCATCAGTTTCCTAGGCTACAACCTTGTCGTGGTGCCCTTTGGCTTTGTCGTCAACATCATTGTGGCTGGTTACGATGATGCGATTGTCGTGAATGCCATGGAGGTCACCTGTGGGGTGGTGGCGGTGATGATGATGATGGGGACCGTCTTCCCGCGGTTTTTCCAGAAGATCAGCACAACCCTCTTCTGGGGACTGGGCCTGGTCATCTTCTTCGAAATGTACCTGCTGTTCACGGGGCGAGGGCAACCCGGTTGGATCGACTGGGCGGTGGCGTTGCTCTTCTGCGGGTACATCGGCTACGACTGGGCGCGGGCCAATCAGATCCCAAAAACCGTCGACAATGCCATCGACAGCGCGGCGGCGCTCTACATGGATATCATCAACCTGTTTCTGCGGATTCTCCGGATCATGGGGGAGGACGAGTAGGAGTTGATGGCAGGAGTTGGCCAGCGGCGGTTACGGTCAGTTTCTTCTTCTATTCATCCCGGTAGTTGCAACCGTTGTTGCAGGTCTCCTCGACGGTCACCTCTTGAAGTTCGCATGATCGCTGTGTTGGGCCAGAATAATTAGGAGGAAAAAGCCTCTGCTTGGAAAAGCGCTCCGAGCGTGTGTGGCGTTTTGCGCCCAGAAGCCGATTTCGGCGGTGCTTTTGGCCTGTTGAGCCGGGGTAAATGTTCAGGTAGTCTGCAGCGGGAATCAATTTGAGTGGTCATTTGGTGTGAGTCAATAAATTGATAGAGTCATGAATTTGGGGAAGCGTAGATTATGACACCTATGACCTTAGCCTCGTTTTTGTTGGTGGAGACATGCGCTTTTGTCGTCGTCTCACCGATAGCAGTGAAAACGTGATACCTCTCCTTCACTGCTGCTTCCGGGGATTTCTTCAACCGACTACAGCACCACCAGACACACTTCGAATCTGCTCGGCGTTGCCAGGTATCGCACCGGAAGGATACGGATCATGGAAGAGTGGTTTGCAGGTTTAACGGGCCTCGCCAAGGCCTATTGGGCAGTTGCCATCGCCGGAACCACCTTGACGATGGTGATGCTGGTGATGAGCCTCGTCCATCTCGATGGCGACGGCGACATGGACATGGACGGACCCGATGGTCACCCATCGGGCCTGGGTCTGCTGTCAACCCGTGCCATCAGCGCTTTTCTGCTCGGCTTCGGCTGGGCGGGCATCATCGCCAACAACGAAGGCGCCTCCTACCTGGTGTCGCTGCTGATCGCCTCAACTTTTGGTGTCTTCTGGCTGTGGGTCATCCTCAAGTTGATGCGTTTCCTTTACAGCCTTCGGCAAGACGGAACGGTGCACTACGACAACGCTATCGGCTCCACCGCTCAGGTCTACATTCCAATTCCCGCCGCCATGGAGGGCAATGGTCAGGTAGCCCTGAACGTGCAGGGTCGCTTTCGGGTGGTCGATGCGGTCACTCGCCACAGAGATGCCATCGAGAAGAACCATAGAGTACGCGTCACCGAAGTCCTCGATCCCAGCACCCTGGTCGTAGAACCCGACACTAGCGAAGAAAAGGAAGGTGAATGATGCCGATTCTGATGCAATCTAGCACCGAAGGTCTTCAAAATATCATTGGCATTGTAGTTCTTGTTGTCTCGCTTTTCGGCTTATTGATCGCTTTCGCCAAGCGTTACCGCCGCTGTCCATCCGACAAGATCCTGGTGATCTACGGAAAATGGATCGGTAGCGGCGCGGTAGGTGCCTCGGCGAAGTGCATCCACGGCGGAGCCGCGTTCATCTTCCCCATCCTTCAGGATTATCAGTACCTCGACTTGACTCCGATTCCCATCGACATCAACCTGCAGGGAGCGCTCTCCCAGCAGAACATCCGCGTGAACACACCTTCGACCTTTACTGTCGGTATCTCTACCGAATCAGGCGTCATGGAAAATGCTGCCGAACGCCTGCTCGGGCAGTCGCCCGGGGAAGTGCAAGAACTGGCCAGGGACATCATCTTCGGTCAGATGCGTGTGGTCATCGCCACCATGCCGATCGAAGAGATCAACGCCGACCGTGACAAACTGATCGACAACATCTCCAACGGTGTCGAGGTCGAACTGAAGAAGGTCGGCCTCAGGCTGATCAACGTCAATGTCCAGGACATCACCGATGAGTCGGGCTATATCGACGCCCTCGGTAAGGAAGCTGCGGCGCGGGCGATCAACGACGCCAAGATCAAGGTCGCAGAACAGACCCGCTCCGGTGAGATCGGAAAAGCCAACGCCGAACGGGACCAGCGCGTCAGTGTCGCCGCTGCCACGGCGACAGCGGTCGAAGGCGAGAACACCGCCCAGATCACCATCGCAAAATCGGACGCCCTCCGACGGGAAGCGCAGGCGGAAGCAGAACGTGTAGCGATAGCAGCCGAGAAGGTCAAGTCTGCCCAGGCGCTTCAAGAAGCCTACACCGCCGAGCGCACCGCCGAAACGGAACGCGCCAACCGCGAGCAGGCCACCCAGTACGCCGACATCGTCGTCCCTGCCGAGATCGAGAAGCAACGCATCGTGACCCTGGCAGAGGCCGAGGCAGAGAACATCCGTCGCGTCAAGAAGGGCGAAGCCGATGGCCTGAAGCTGATGCTGGTCGCCGAGGCCGATGGTACACGTGCCATTCTGACCCAGAAGGCGGAAGGCTTCCGTGACCTGGTTGCCTCTGTCGACAACAATCCCGAGTACGCTTCGATGCTGATGATCACCGAGAAACTGCCGGAACTGATCGCTGAACAGGTCAAGGCGATCCAGGGCATCCAGATCGACAAGGTCACCGTCTGGGACAACGGCTCCGGATCGAAGGCGAACGGCAAGACCGCGACCGCTGATTTTCTGAGCGGCATGCTCGGCTCGTTGCCGCCCCTCCACGCGGTCGCCAAGAGTGCCGGCCTCGATTTGCCCGGTTACCTCGGCAGCCCCTCGAGCAGTGGCAACAGCGAGACTCCGAACAGCGAGACCCCGAGCGAGCCCCCGGAGGAATAACCCCCCGCCCCTCGATGTAAGTCTCTCTACTGCACCGCCAACCGAGTTTGTCCAACGTCTTTTTCCGCTGATCCCAATGCCGGGGACTCATCGGCTTCGTTGGCTCGATGGGACAAGGCAACCGAACTACCGCTGGGGCAGGAGCACGATGATCATCGAGGTGGAATCTCATCCTCTACTCGATCCGCTGGCGATCCGTGCGGAACTTGCCGGGCCACAGGGAGAGCAGAGTCCCGAGTGGTTGGAGCACCTGTTGACCGCCGCTGCCGGCCCTGAATCGGTCGACGAGACGTGTAAGAAGCATATTCGAGCGCTGTTGAGGCATGGTGGTTATCGTCCTGCGGGTCGGGGCAAACCTTCCAGCGAGTGGCTGGTGGCGGCTGCCGCTCGGGGAGCGTTGGCTTCGATCTTGCCGCTGGTCGATGTGGGGAATGCGGTCTCCCGCAGCGAGGGAATCCCCCTCAGCGTGGTCGACCTCGATCGGCTGGAAGGGCCGCTGAAGATCTCGCTGGGAAGTGCCGGAGAGAGTTACATCTTCAATCAGTCCGATCAGCAGATCGATCTGGCCGGCCTGCTGTGCCTGAGAGATGGTCTGGGCCCCTGTGCCAATGCGGTCAAGGATTCTCAACGGTCGAAGACGGATGCCACTACTTGTAAGGTGTTGATGCTGATCTGGGGGACGATCGATCTACCGGGTGCCGCCAGACGTATGGGGAATCGGCTACGACAGTTACTGGAGCGGCTGGGAGCGGAGGTCGAGGAACTTGGATTTCATCGAGAAGACCCGAAGGAATGACTGCAATCTGGTCGCTGGAGCCACTAGAATGGCACTCTCGGTCAGAGCCTGACCCTTTGAGTGATGTGCCCTTCATGGGTAGGAGTCTCGATTGACCCTTGCAACCGTGGACCAACTGATCGAGGAGATCTCCCGTGGTGGGATGGTCATCCTCATCGACGATGCCCATCGTGAGAACGAGGGGGATCTGGTGCTGGCCGCCGAGTCGATCACGGCGGAGCAGGTCAACTTCCTCGCGATCCATGCACGGGGTCTGATCTGCGCTCCGCTGGGGCGCGAGATCGTCGAGCGACTGCAACTGCCGACGATGCACTCGCAACCGAGTGATCCGACCGAGTGTGCCTTCACCATCTCGGTCGATTCCAGAGATGGGATCTCGACTGGAATCAGCGCCTTCGATCGAGCCCACACTCTTCGTCAACTGGCCGATCCAGATTCGACCCCGGTACATTTCAATCGGCCTGGTCACATCTTCCCGCTGAAGGCGAAGCCGGGCGGAATCCTCAGCCGACAGGGCCACACCGAGGCTTCTGTTCATCTGATGCGTAGAGCAGGACTGCAACCCGCAGCGGTGATCTGTGAAGTGATGAATGAAGATGGATCGATGGCGAGGCTGGAGGATCTGAAGAAGTTCGCACAACTGCATGGACTGTTGCTGGGAACCATCGCCAGTCTGGTGGAGGAGTGCCGGGAATCGACGATTCCAGAAGCGATCGGCAGTGTTGCGGAGAATCCGGTGAAACTCTCTTCGGCACAACTTCCGACCCCCTATGGTCTATTCGAAATCGAATCGTGGAGCGTCGACTGCGGGGAGCCGATCACGGTTCTGCGCCAGGGCCAACTCGCAACCGAAGATGGGGACGGTGCTCCACTGGTGAGAATCCACAGCGCCTGTTTCACCGGCGATGTGATCGGATCCTTGCGCTGCGATTGCGGTTCTCAACTGCAGATGGCGCTGGAACAGATCGGATCGAAAGAGCGGGGAGCTCTGCTTTACTTGCCTCAGGAGGGGCGTGGTATCGGGCTGACTCGAAAGATCCAGGCGTATCACCTGCAGCAGCGCGAAGGTCTCGATACGGTCGAGGCGAATGAGCGGCTCGGTTTCCCACCGGACCTGCGTGATTACTCCGATGCCGCGGCCATCTTGCGGGCACTGGGGGGGACTCAGGTGCGATTGTTGACCAACAATCCAGCCAAGGTCGAGGGGCTGGTCACCCACGGCGTCGATGTGGTCGAACGGATCTCCATCGAACCGGAGCCGGGACCGGTCAATCTGGGCTACCTGCGCGCCAAGAAGAACAAGATGGGGCACCTCTTCGAGGCGATCTGAGCCGGTGGTCACCAGCACTGAAGTGCAGATGAAGTGCGGGCCCGCAGGGGGATACCCTGCGGGCCCGTTTCATTTCTTTCCGAATCAGTCCGAACCCGGTGGTGAAACCTAGTTACAGACCGCAGTGTTGTAGTTGGCGCAATCGAGCGTATCCACGGTCGGATCGATGCCACAGGTGGACGGGCCTGGCGCCGGCGGCTCGGCACCACCAGCGAAGATGTAGTTGAGGACCGAGATCGCGTCGGAGATGTCGACACCGCCGTCATCATTGGTGTCGATCGAATCGAGACAGGGCGATGGAGTGGCCTGGAACAGGTAACTCAGGGTTCCGATGGCGTCGGAGATATCGACTCCGCTGTCGCCGTTGACGTCGCCACGCTTGAAGCGCTCAGGCAAGCACATCATGACGCAATTGATCGAAGGCATCGCTTCACCACAGCCGCCTGATCCACCGATCTCCAGCGAGAAATCGACCAGCTCTGCTGAAAGAACATGGGAGGTGGTAGTGGCAGTTCCTGCCAACGTGCTGACCAGAACACCATCGACACTGAAGGTGAGGTCCTGGTAAGTCGGATCATTGTTGGTCCAACTCATGGTGACGGTGCATGTCTCGTGATCGATGGTGCAGACCAGATCCGAGGGTCCGATGGAGGGGGGAGTCTGATTGCAAGTCCCGCTTCCGAGTCCGGCGGCCGAGGCCTGCGTGTTGCGGATTCCGACCACCTCGAAGTTCGCCGCCACTGCGTCGGTGAGGGAGATCAGAAGGCTGGTATCGGTACCGGCATGAGAGGTGGTGGCACCATCCCTGGTGATCTCGATGGTGTCGTAGAGTCCACCATTGGTCCAGGAAAGGGTCGCGTCACAGGTGCAGGGATCGTCGACGGTGACGGTGACTCCCGTGGGAGCCGGAGTCTCGACGGAAAGGCTTCCGTGGTCGAGGATCGGTTGTTGAGAAACCCCGCCGACCGAAATCACGCAGTTCACCGACGGGCTACCGAGGGTGTTGATGAAGGTCAGGCTCGAGGACGAGTTAGGCTCGGCGGTGGCGCTGAGACTGTACTGGATCACCGCGACCTGGTGAGTTCCGACAGGGATCGACTCGAGTGGTGGAGACAGGCTGACGATGGCACCCACGACGACTCCAGGTCCACCGATGGGAGCCAGTTCGAAGTGGAAGTAGTCGGCGCCACTGCCGGCGTTGGTACTGATGAGTGCCGAGCCTTCAGAGACCAAGGTTGGGGTCAAGAGTGTGGAATCGTGAATCAGGCCGAATTGAAACCCCTGGGCAGGACTGGGGGATTCCAGGTCGATGTTCGCCTCGATGGTTGCCCCGGGTAAACCAGAGGTGGGGATCGAGTGAAGTGCATAATTTTGGGCCTGAATGCCAGAAACGCAGATCATGAGGCAAATCGCCCCTGTAATACTCTTCCAGAACAGCATGCTGTGAATCCTTCCTCGCTGTGAAACCCGGCCTCCGAACAGAGAAGCCGGAAAACCGCTCTCCCTGTCCTAATGTCGAGAGGGCGGAAGACTCCATTCTATAGGACTTACAAAGGTTTACTAGTAGGTGCTTGTAAAACCTAATGTCTCATTTACGAATGGGTCGCAGGGTGTGGATTCGCCGCCAGAATCGGTGCCGTGCAGTCCATCGGAGAGAGCAACAGGCGACAGCACCTTCTCCCGAGCCCCACAGGTCGGACTTGTTTCCCGACTGCTGTCAGGAAAGTTCGGTCACCGAAGCGCAGACCGATTGCGGCTACGCTGTTCTTTGGCCCCTCAACGAGGGATGAGAATGGTGGTTCCGACCCGGATCGAGTGGATATCGTCGAAGCGAGCGGGGTTCGCCGAGACCAGGTCGCGCCAGCGCTGACCGGTGCCGTAGAAGCGTTTCGACAGCGACCACAGAGTATCCCCCTGGCGCAAACGATAGCTCCGATCGAGCGGATCGAGTGTCGGGATGTCGGGCACAGGATCGATGAAGGGGGTCGCTTCGAGGTCGCGAGGAGCGATCGCCTGAGCGACCGGCTCATCCCAGGTCAGGTCTTCTTCGAAACGAGCCTGGTCACTTTCCGAGGAACTTCCCAGCGGAATCGGGATGACCATCAGCGGATACAGGGTTCTCTCGCCATTGACCTCCTGGTAGCGCCAGAAGGGGAAGAACCAGTTGCCATGACTCTCCTCTCCGGCGCTGGTGATGGCACGGCTCTCGGTGGTGCCGGCAATCCACAGCGGTCCGGCACTGATGCGTTCTCGCGCCACCGCCACCCCGTCGATCTGTTCGGTGGTGGTCATGTCGTAGGAGAGCAGTCCACCGAGGACCGCCATCCCTTGCTGTTCCTCGTTTCTCACCTGCCAGGTACCGGTGACCATCGCCGCGACATCGGCGGGACCGACTTCCGAACCCAGCGGGCTCTCGCGATCGATCGGTGCGGAACTGCAGCCGACCGCGCAGGTCAGCAGCAGGAGGATCAGACTCGATCGGATCGGAGATCGCAGAGACGAAGAAAGTCGAGATGGGTGGGGCAGGGACGGAGCGGTAGCACCGTCAGTGGAATCAAATTTTTGGTCTTGCACGACACGCCCTTTCAGAGGCTGTAGTCGAGCGGCGTGAAGAAATACTATGGAATTCACGACTTTCTGGCAAGACCACCTGCCAGCAGCCAGAAAGGGATCAGCAGGATCGCCGCAGAGACCCAGTACGGCGCCGCAGGACCGACTTGCCAGTAGAGGATCGCCGCCAGCAGCGGTCCGAAGGCTCGTGCGAGACTGCCCAGTGAACGGAAATTGCCCAGCACCTCCCCTTGCTGTTGAGGACCCACCGCCTGGCTGACGATGGTCGACAGCATCGGCATCACCATCGCCGCACCGATCGACAGGGGCAGCAGTGACAGCCACAACTTCCATTCGGAGGTGCTGATGGCAACGCCCATCAGGCCGACGATGACCAGGCTGATCCCGATCCTTGACGTGACATGAGGGCCACACACTCGAGCCAGCGGTCGTGACAGCCCGCCTTGCACCAGCGCCAGCGTCAAGCCGATCGCGACGAACATCACGGCGATGTCGGCACTGTGCCAGGAGAAGCGCTGCTGCACCAGGAACGCCAGTGTGAACTCCATGCCGCTGAATCCGATCAGGAAGATCAGGTTCGCCAACTGAGCCCGCATCACTTGCTTTCCCCAGCGCCCGCCGAGAGAGATCTGCCAGCGCACCGGTCGCGGCGGGTATCCCGCCGGACGAGTTTCCTTCAGGCGAAACCAGACCCACAGCCAGTTGATGGCGGAGAGTACACAGACGCCGAGCGCCGCTGCCGTGAAACTACTGGTGGCCAGCAGCGAGCCCCCCTCGGCAGCGGGCCAGAGGGGAGTCATATCGATCAGGCTGAGGGCGCCACCGATGGCAGGGCCGAGGATGAAGCCGAGTCCGAAGGAGGCTCCGATCAATCCCATGCCTCGAGCTCGTTCCGGTCCGGGGGTCAGGTCCGCCACTGCTGCGGTGGCTGCCGAGATGTTTCCTCCGGCGATTCCCGCCAGCACTCGCGACAGGACCAGCAGCGCAAAGTTACCGCTGAAGGCCCAAAGGAGCGCCGCCATCAGGTTTCCCCAGATGGTGATCAGTAGCACCGGTCGACGACCGATGCGATCGGAAAGGCTGCCCCAGAAGGGACTCAGGAGAAATTGCAGCAAGGAGTAGATCGATCCGAGGACGCCGCCGAAGAGGACCACCAGACGCGGTTCATCGATCTGCGGTGAAAGCGATCGCAGGGTCTCGAGCCAGCCCTCGAGCCATGGGTCACCACGATAGGAATCGAGGATGGCAGGAAACAGCGGAAAGATGATGGAGAAACCGACCAGGTCGATGAACAGGGTCAGTAGTATCGGCCCCAGTCCTTGTCGAGAGGGTTCTGCTCGAGATGGTGCGTTCAGACCTCCGGAATCGGAATTGGATGAGGGCACGGGACTCGCTTTCGAGCGGGGTGAACAACTTTCGATTCTCCGATAGGGATCCTCCGATGTGGCTCCCCAACAGGGTAGGATCCTCACCAGCGAAGGGCTTGCGGTCAAGGGAGCCATCGAGGTCGCTGCTGAGAAGGGTCTGCTGTGGCCGGTTCGCTGGGGCTGGTTCGCAGGAGCCAGGCGGTCTATTCTCTGATCATCGCGTCGTCAACGAAGGAGGCACGGGAGAAATGTCCCGAAAAGAGTCCGAATCATCCGCCGAGCGGCGGCAAGTCACTGCCGAAGCGGTCGGTACAGACGAACGCCTCGGTGACGAGCAAATCCGCCCGAGCCAGCTCTCCGAGTTCATCGGGCAGAGCAGCGTGGTCGGGAACATGAAGGTGTTTCTCGGCGCCGCCAAGGAGCGGGGGGAGGCGCTCGACCACGTCCTGCTGTCGGGGATGCCGGGGCTCGGAAAGACCACCCTCGCCGGCTTGATTGCCGGTCACATGGAGGTGGGTTTTCGAGCGACCAGTGGACCGGTGCTGGAAAAGGCCAAGGATCTGGTCGGTCTATTGACCGAACTGGAAGAGGGCGATGTGCTCTTCATCGATGAGGTACACCGCATCAGCCGGGTGGTCGAGGAATACCTCTACACCGCCATGGAAGACTTCCAGATCGACATCATCATCGATTCGGGCCCCAACGCACGCTCGATGCGGATCCATCTGCCTCGTTTCACGCTGGTCGCTGCCACCACTCGAGAAGGCAATCTGACCGCACCCTTTCGAGCTCGATTTGGAATTCAGGAAAAACTCGAGTTGTATGATGATGACGAGATCGTCGATGTTCTCCTTCGAAGTGCGCGGATTTTCAACCTCGATGTGACCCGCAAGGGTGCCGAAGCGCTCGCCGGTCGTTGCCGCGGGACACCGAGGATCGCCAATCGATATCTCAAGCGGGTCCGTGACTTTGTCCAGATGCAGGGGAAGGCACAGATCGATGAGGGAGCCGCCAACGATGGACTGAGCCGGCTGGGGGTCGACCCCGATGGGCTCGATGCCCTCGATCGGAGGATCTTGCAGACGGTCGCTCGTGCCGAAGGACAGGCGGTTGGGATCAAGACCATCGCGGTGACCGTCGGCGAAGAGGAACGAACCATCGAGGATGTTCACGAACCTTATTTGATCCGCTGTGGTTTTCTTGCCAAGACTCCCCGAGGGCGAGTACTCGGGCCTCGATGCAGGGATGATCAGATCGACGAGGCTGCGCCACCCTCCCATGCTGCGCCACCTTCCCATTCTGCGCCAACATCCCATTCTGCGCCAACATCCCAGGGTGCGCTCGACCTCGAAGGCCGCTCGTGAGCCGGGTGCTGGTCGTGGCAGCGATCCTGGCGCTGGGATCGTGGGGGCTGCTGAAGGATCCGCGGGCCGGCTCTCTCGTGGCGAGCACGGCTTTCCAGCCGACCGGCGAGCCCCGCATCGGGATTCTCCTCGACGAGGGTCAGTTTCGCCGCACTGTCCAGTCATCCGATGGCCGATTGCAGATCCGCTGGGCCGGAGATTCGGCGACGATTGCCGCTCCGGTCGAGGTGATCGCCGCTGCCGGTGTGATTCACATCGGGAATCGTCGCTGGACGGATCAGGTCTGGATTCGCTCGCGGACCGGTGAGATGCAGATCGGAGATCGATATCACGAGGGGTGGGTCGAATGGATTCCCGAACCCGAGGCGACCGGCTGGCAGATGATCGAGCGACTGTCGCTCGAACGATATCTGCTGGGAGTCGTCACTCGCGAGATGTCCGCCAGCAGTTTTCCTGCGGCGGCACTGCAGGCCCAGGCGATTGCCGCTCGAACCTATGCCATGTTCCAGATGGAGGCGCGCGGTCGCGGTCGATCTTATGACCTGCGAGGCGACACCCGCAGCCAGGCCTATGGCGGTACCGCGAGGGTGCCGAAGGAAGTGATCGATGCCGTCGAACAGACGCGAGGTCAGGTCTTGCTCTGGCAAGGAAAACTATTCGAGAGCTTCTTCCATTCGACCTGCGGCGGTCAAACCTGTTCCGCAGCAGAGAGTTACTTCATCCGTGGGGTCCCGACGATGCCGAGCGTTCGCTGCGATGGTTGTCAGAGCAGTCGGTTTTTTCGCTGGAGCGAGGAAGTGCCGCGAAAACATCTGGCCGATGCTGTGGCCTACCTGTGTAAGGGGACCGGGATCCAACTGGGTAAAATCGACACGGTGGTGGCAGTCGATGCCGCGGAGTCTGGACATGTGCCCTATCTACGCATCGATCACAGCCTCGGTTCCTTCGAGGTCGATAGCAAACGCTTGCGTGCGACTCTTCGCAGTCGTGGCCGTCACAAATTGCGCTCGACCAACTTTGTCGTGCAGCCATCTTCCAGTGGATTTCTTTTCTCCGGGAGAGGATGGGGGCACGGAATCGGCATGTGCCAGGTGGGTGCCCAGGGCTATGCAAGGCGCGGCGCCAATGATGTGTGGATTCTTCAGCATTACTATCCGGGGGTCGAGATCAGGAGTTGCTGGTGATGGAAAAGATCGAAGCACAGCACCCGATGCTCGATGGTTTTTCTTTCGAGCTGGAAGCGGGATCGCAACGCGGTCCTCGAGCCGCCACCCTGACGACACCGCGAGGCAAGATCGAGACCCCCGCTTTCATGCCGGTGGGAACCCAGGGCACCGTAAAAGGAGTAACCCCGGATCAACTGCGTTCGATTGGAACCCAGGTGGTCCTCTCCAACACGTACCATCTGGCCGTCAGGCCGGGAGCCGACACGGTTCGCGAACTGGGAGGGCTACACCAGATGATGGGTTGGCAAGGGCCGATCTTGACCGACTCCGGTGGTTTTCAGGTCTTCTCTCTCGGCCATCGCAATCGTATCGAGGAGCAGGGAGTCCACTTTCGCAACCACATCGATGGAGACGCGATACTCCTGACTCCGGAGTCGGTGCTCGATCTGCAGGCCCGCATCGGCAGTACCATCGCAATGGTGCTGGATGTTTGCCCCGCAGCAGGAGTTGATCGTGACGTGGCCGCCTCTGCGCTGGCGCGCACCGAACGTTGGGCGATGCGTGCGATCGAACACCGGCATCGATTGGAACTGTTCGAACCGATGGCACTCTTTGGAATCCTGCAAGGGGGAGTCGAGGAGGATCTCAGGAGAGAAGGGGCACAACGACTTCGAGAATTACCCTTCGATGGATATGCCATCGGGGGAGTCAGTGTCGGAGAAAACCGCGATGCGATGCTGGAGACCATCTCCGGTGGTGCGCAGCATCTCCCCATCGACCGGCCGCGCTACCTGATGGGTGTGGGTGGTCTCGAGGAGTTCCTGGTGGCGATCGAGGCGGGGATCGACATGTTCGATTGTGTGATCCCGACCAGAAATGCTCGAAATGCGACCCTCTTCCTCTCCGACGGGTCGTCTCTCAATATCCGCAATTCGGTGCATCGCCGAGATCGAGAGCCGCTGGAGCAGGGGTGCGATTGCCCCGCCTGCCTCCAGTTCAGCCGTGGCACCCTTCATCACCTCTATCTGCGCAAGGAGATGCTGGGCTACACCCTCGGGTCTCTGCACAACCTGAGGGTCTTCCACAGGTTCCTTGAAAGAGCGCGTCAGGCCACCCTGGAAGGGTCCTGGGAGCAGTTCAGGGGGGCATTCTTGTCACGATTCCATTCCCGGTCTGGTTGAATCCTGAGCAGTGGGGCACTAAGATTCGCAACTCCCCATGGGCGTGCATCTTGCGATGTGGCTCAGGGGTCTGATTTGCGTTTTGCAGATCGATGCTTGACCAGGAGCCGGGAAAGGATCAGCGATGCTGTCACACTTTGCGTTCATCACGGGGTGGATTCCCGGACAGATCCATTGCGCAGCGATGCTGGCGCAGGAGACTGCGGTGCCGGCGGCCAATGGTCCCCCCCCGGCAGCAAGCCTGTGGGATATGTTGCCGTTGTTCGGCATTTGTGGAGTGGTGTTCTACTTGATGCTGATCCGCCCGCAACGCAAGCAAGCCCGTGAGCATGAGCAACTACTCTCAGGAATTCAAAAACACGACAATGTACGTACGGCCGGTGGAATTGTCGGCAAGGTGGCGCAGGTCGATGCAGATCATGATCTGGTGATCTTGACCATCGATGAATCGAAAAATGTTCGAATGAGAGTGGCTCGCCAGTCGGTGGTCGCTGTTCTTTCGAAAGAGGATGCCCCACCCAAGATCATGGAAGAGGATAACGCACGATGATGTCCAAGTTTTTCCGCGGGTATATCCTGCTGGCTCTGCTCATTGCAGGTTGCATCTATTCCCTCGGGGATTACCAGACGAGTATCAAGAAGGGGATCGATCTCGAGGGCGGCTCGGAACTCCTGTACGAGATTCCGCTGGAAAATGTTCCTGCATCCCAGAGGTCCAGCGTCGCCTCCGATGTGAAGGATGTGATCTCTGCCCGATTCGACAGCTTCGGCCTCAAGGAGATCAGCGTTGCCATCTCTGGCAATAACAGACTGCTGATCCAGTTGCCCGGATCGGACAATGATGCGCTCGAGCGCCTCAAGGGTCAGATCGAGCGAGCGGGCCAGTTGAACATCCATCTGGTCTCGGCTGAAGAATACAGCACCCCGACGGTGGTCGCAGAGATCGAGGCGGACATGACCCGCCGAAAACAGGCGATGATGGCCTACAACTCGCTCCCGGTTGACCAGCAAGACCCCCAGCTGGTTCCGGCAGAACTCGACCGGATCGTGACCTACCGCAAGCCCGATGAGAACGGTAATCGCGGGGAAGCGGTGGTGGTCGAGAATGGCCCCGAGAACCGTGTCTCCGGCTCGTTCATCCAGAGTGCCAGCAGTGGCTTTGATCAAACCAGTGCGCCTGCAGTCAATTTCACCTTCGGTGGTGCCGGAAGTACTCTCTTCGGTAACCTGACTCAGAATGTCGGCAGTTCCCTCGCCATCGTTCTCGACGGCGTTGCGGTGAGTGTCGCCACCATCAATGAGCCGATCTACAGTCGCGGACAGATCAGCGGGTCCTTCACCCGCGCCGAGGTCGATGACATCGTGACCCTGCTTCGTGCCGGTTCACTGCCGACAAAGCCGGTGCTGAAGAGTCAGCAGACGGTCGGTTCGGTTCTCGGAAAAGAATCGGTCGATCGAGGAACCCAGGCGATGATCTACGGCTTCTTGCTGGTGGTCGTCTTCATGCTGCTCTATTACCGCGCCGCAGGATTGGTGGCCAACCTTTCACTGTTCTTCAACCTGATGCTGGTGCTGACACTACTGGTCATCTTCCGCAACACCCTGACCTTCCCGGGAATGGCTGGCATGATGTTGACGGTTGGAATGGCGGTCGATGCCAACATCCTGATCTTCGAGCGAATCCGCGAGGAGCGTGATCGAGGAAAGCAGTTACCTGCGGCGTTCAAGGCGGGTTTTCAACGAGCCTTCTGGACCATCTTTGATGCCAATCTGACCACCCTGATCACCGCCTTCGTGCTGTTCCAGTTCGGAACCGGACCGGTCAAGGGATTTGCCGTGGTGCTGTCGATTGGAATCTTCACCTCCTTCTTCTGCTCGATCTTTGTCAGCCGCCTGTTACTCAGTTCCATGATCGACGCGGGTGTCATCAAGGAACTCAAGATGGGGCGCTTGGTTTCAAAGACCAGTATCGATTTCATGTCGATGCGAGGCGTGGCTCGGATTCTCTCGATCATTCTGGTGCTCGGTGGCCTCTTTGCACTGATCTATCGAGGATCGGATGCGATGGGCATCGACTTCACCGGTGGAACCAAACTGGTAGTCAACTTGACCCAACCAACTTCCGAGGGGGAACTGCGCAATACCTTCAAGGGATTGGCTACCGGAGATGGTGCCAACCAGTTCGAGGATCTTCAGATGCAATCGCTCCATGATCAGGGCCAGTCCGCCGGGAGTGACCTCGCCACTCGCTACTCTCTCAAGACCAAGACTCTCGGCAGTGGTACCGAGGAGACCGAGGCATTCAAGAACGAGGTGCAGTCGGTGCTCGCCGAGAAGGGCTTGCTGGCGCCAAATGCCATCGAGAATGGTCGAGTTCTCGATCAGGTCGATGAAGCTGCGGAAACTGATGTTGTGGGAGCGGCCAAGAAGTATGTCTTCGCAGCCGATTTGAATGCCCTGAGAGGGGAAGGGGATGAGGGCGTCACAGCCAGTAAGGTGGAAGAAGCGATCCTCGCCACAGGCTTCCCCGTCGCAGCAGTGACCGAGGAGAAAGAGTCTTCAGGCATCGTGACCTTCGCGGTTCGAAGCGAGGCTCAGGAGAACAGCACCGCTGCTCTGGCCTTGCACGAAGTCCTGACCCAGAGTCTCAAAGATGTCAAAGGGATCGACTTCTCGGAGCCTTTCCCCGAGTACGGCAGCATCAGCGGCAAGGTCGCCCAGGACATGCAGGGCAAGACCTTCGTCGCACTGATGATCAGTTTTCTCGCCATCATCTTCTACATCAGCATCCGCTTTGAACTGCGTTTCGGCATGGCTGCGATCGTTGCACTGGTCCACGACATCCTGTTCACCCTCGGTGCCATGGCAGTGGGTGATTACCTGCTGGGCGACATGCTCAATCTGAAGATCAATCTACCGGTAGTGGCGGCCCTGTTGACGGTGGTGGGATATTCTCTCAACGACACCATCGTGATCTTTGACCGGATTCGTGAGAACCTGGTCGATACCCGACGAGATGCTAACTACAACGATATTGTTAATAAGTCCATCAACCAGACGTTGAGCCGCACCTTACTGACCTCTCTGACCACTTTCCTGGTCGTGTTGATTCTGCTCATCTTTGGTGGAGAAGGTCTTCAAGCGTTCTCCTTTGCCCTTTGTGCAGGGATTATCGTCGGTACCTACTCGTCGATCTTCGTCGCATCGCCGGCCCTGGTTCACTTCCAGGAGAAGGCGAGAATGAGGCACGAGCAGTCTCTGGCAGAGGCCGCACTGAAGGGGTAGACCTTCGTTGAGTTCGATCGACCAGGAGGGCGAGTCGGTTCCCTGAACCGACTCGCCCTCCCTTCATCGGTGAGGCTCGGTCATCGATGGGGAACGAAAATATTGAGTACCCCTCTCACCATGCTAGATCCAGCCTCCGGTTCGGGGTATCTTCTCTGCGAACGGTTGTGGAGGATCTTCCTCCGCATGCAATCGGCACCCACCTCGGGGAAGCGAGAGTCTTCGGACCTCGCGAGGGAATGGGGGACTCCATGGGTACAGGTACGAAGATAGGCATCGTTCTCATCATGGTGCTGGTGGTGGTTGTCATCGCCAATCTACTCGATAGCGAGGTGCAGAACGGTCCCACTGCTGAAGAGCAGGTGACCGGTATCTCCAATCGAGACACCGCCATTCGACCGTCGTCCAGTCGTCGGTCGCTCTCCAACTCCACCTCCAACAGTTCCGCTGTGACGGCAAGAGGGAGCGAGTCGAAGGGGGGTCAGCCCGCTGCGGCAAATCAGAATGGATCTGCAAGGCGCAGTGCAAGCGTGAGACCGGTGACAGCGCCCGCTCGGGTGGATCAACAGGATCAGACAGCACCGTCCTTCGGGCCCAAGGATGCTCCCCAGATGAATACCACCGTCGGTGGATCTCAGGTGGAGCCGGCAGTGGCTCGCACCGACCAGATCGAGGTCACTCCGGCCGCCGGCGTGATCCGAAACGAAGGGGGCATCGAGCCCGTCGTCACCACGCGGACCGATCGCTTGCAGCAGCCTGCGGTGGTGGCCGGTTCGGCGTCGAACAGGGTGAGTCCCAGCAGCCAGATCAAGGTGCTCGAGGGGGATAGCCTGTGGAGGATCGCCTCTCGCGAACTGGGGGCGGGAATTCGCTGGGCTGAATTGCTGCCAGTCAATCCAGGCCTGACCGAGACCACGACGCTGATTCCTGGTCGGCTGCTGACGATTCCCGGGTCTGATTCTGCCACTGCGATGCAGGAACCGGTCACCATGCGGGCTCCTGTCACCATGCGGGCTCCTGCAGAAGTGACACGCAGCGGCATGCGACAGGTTCAGATCCGCGATGGAGACACCTTGTATGACATCGCACGGGACGAGTTGGGCAATGGTGGGCGTTGGCTCGAGATCCAGAAATTGAATGACGGACTCAATCCGAACGCACTCCCCATCGGCAAGAAGATCTGGATCCCACGCTGATCGAAGAGATCATCATCCAGAAGGGATGGGATCCGTGCGATGCAAACAGCGGAGCTGCGAACCGCGTTGCTGTGAACCGCGGAGCTGCGAACCGCGGAGCTGCGAACCGCGGAGCTGCGAACCGCGGAGATGCGAAACGCGTTGCTGGGTCAGCGGAGACGATCCGGGTCGGATCAGGCTGTCGGATCAGGCTGTCGGATCAGGGTGTCGGCGCCTGGCTTCCCTGACCCCGCCGCAGTTTGTCGCTCAGGGTCATCTCACCCACCCTGTGCTGGCCCGTCAGTTCACGTAGCGCTTCTTGCTGGAAGAATGAATCCTCGACCAACGCCTCCCGCTCAATCCTCGCCTGGTCCAGGTGATTCTCCAGTAACTGTCCCTGTGAGATCAAGGTACTCAGATGAGCGTCCAGGTCGCGATTTTGGGCATGCCTGGGCAGGTGAACCTGAGCCACGATCGACAGGGAAATCCCGACCAGTAGCACCATGAACTGAGGAGTGCTGAATCGGAACAGATCGGTCACCCCCGGGAGGATCCGCAGTGGCGAGGATCGATTGATCGGCTGGATCCTGGACAGGTCGAAACTCCATTCGACTACGAGGTGAGTTCGTAGTGCAAGCCCCGCGGCGACCGGGTGGGATGATTGAAACAATTTTCGATCAGAACTGCAAGGGTCCCATCAAAGCACGCTCACCAAGATCTGCGTGAATACGCAGCAGTCGGTTGTATTTGGCGTTCCTTTCCGATCTGCAAGGTGCTCCTGTCTTGATCCAGCCGGCCCCCGTGGCCACGGCGAGGTCGGCGATGAAGTCGTCTTCGGTCTCTCCCGAACGGTGCGAGATGATGATCCGGTATCCCGCCTCAGAGGCGACCCGGATCGCCTCTAGCGTCTCGGTGACGGTGCCGATCTGATTCAATTTGACCAGCAATGCGTTGGCAGACCCTTCGGCAACGCCGCGAGCGATTCGCTGCGGATTGGTGGCGAACAGATCATCTCCGACCAGCCGAATTCCGGAGAGGCGGGATGTCATCTGCTTCCAACCATCCCAGTCCTCTTCATCCAGGCCGTCCTCGATGCTGGTGAAGGGGAAGCGCTCGCAGAGGAGAGACCAGTGGTCGATCAATTGTTCGGAGGAGAGAGGCTCTGGATGAGATCCCAGATGATAGTTCCCATCGCGAAACAACTCGCTGGCTGCGACATCGAGGGCGAAGTTGAACTGCTGACCGTGGCCGACGGTGTACCCTGCCTGCTCGATGGCTGCGACCAGTTCATCCAGCACCAGCTCATCGCTGACAAAGTCGGGAGCAAAACCGCCTTCGTCACCGACCGCGGTGACGAGGTGGCGAGATTTCAGGCGCTTTTTCAATACATGATAGACCTCGACCCCGGCGCGAAGTGCCGTCGGGAAATCATCGAAACCGACTGGAGCCAGCATGAACTCCTGGACGTCGACGGCGTTGTCGGCGTGAGCTCCGCCGTTGATCACATTCATCAGGGGAATCGGCAACCGGACCGCATCGTCACCTCCGAGGTAACGGTAGAGGGGTAGCTGGCGACTCATCGCTGCGGCCCTGCAGGTCGCCATCGAAATGGCCAGGGTTGCGTTGGCTCCGAAGCGAGACTTGTTGGCGGTTCCATCGGCGCGACAGAGGAGCTGGTCGATCTGCTCCTGGTCACACGCATCGCGTCCTGTGAGCAGCTCGGAGATCTCTCCACGGAGGTGAGAGAGCGCCTTCTCGACTCCCTTGCCGCCCCAGTCGGCGCCACCGTCTCGCAACTCCAGCGCCTCTGCTTCGCCGGTCGAGGCTCCCGAGGGAACCATCGCAGTGGCGCGACTGCCATCATCGAGGAGGCATTCCCCCTCCAGGGTCGGAAATCCACGGCTATCGAGCACCATGCGGCCCTGAATCTGCCGGATCGTTGTCATCTGATCTCCCTTCGGAACAGTTGCCTCTGGTGGTCGGATCGCTCACGATGCCACGAGGCTGTGACCGATTGTCCGGCTCACAGGTGACCGGTGTCAACCGATCGAGAGGAACCATGCTGACCATGACCACGACTTCCTTGAAAGCCAACACTTCGGGGTTGCTGGGCAATCGCCTGACCCGCCACGGAACTCCGGTGATCTTGTGGGCGTCAGGGTTGCTATTGACCGCTGCATTGCTGATCGGCTACGGGGTCGAGGATCCGGTGACCCGTTGGGCTCTGGTGCATATTCCTTTCCTGCTGTGGGTGTTCGTCCTGTCATTTTTTCGGAATCCTCGTCGAGTTCCTCCCGCCGGGGATCTGCCGATTTGCCCCGCTGACGGCAAGATCATCGTGGTCGAGGATGTCGAAGATGAGGTGTATGTCGATGGCCCTGCGGTTCGGATCCAGATCTTCCTGTCCGTCTTCAACGTCCATGTCAATCGCTCGCCGGTCGACGGAGTGGTGGAGCATCTGAGACATGTCGATGGCACTTTCAAGAGCGCGACCCAGGCCAGTGCAAGAGAGGTCAATGAACGTCAGGAGATCGGGATCCGCTCTCACGACGGGTTGAAGATCTTGGTGCGACAGATCGCCGGGCTCATCGCACGCAGGATCGTTTGTCCACTGCAAGCGGGAGATGCCATCGATCGAGGATTTGATTTTGGAATGATCCGATTCGGATCGCAGACCGAGATCGTGATCCCGCCAAAGGATGGGAAGAAATTCACGGCCGCAGTGAAGGCTGGACAGAAGGTCCAGGGTGGAAGGACGATCCTTGGCGAATGGAAATAAGGAGATGCCGCGTCACATCGCAGTGATTCCAAACATCATCACTCTCTGTAATGCAGTCTGTGGATTCATTGCATTGACCCTCATCGCAGGAAGCCTGGAGGGAGGTGAGACCCATCTCCTGGTTCGGCTCCATCAAGCTTCCTGGTTCATCCTGGCGGGAATGTTGTTCGATGTGTTCGATGGGAAGGTAGCTCGGGCGACAGGCGGAGGTACGACACTCGGGGCCCAACTCGATTCTCTCGCGGATCTGGTCACCTTCGGGCTCGCTCCGGCAGGATTGACGCTGGCGCTGTTTCACCACGGGAACCTCGATCAGATCCGTGATGTGGGGAATCCCCTCAGCAAGTTGATGTGGGTCTTCTGCCTCGCCTACTTCCTCGGAGCGCTGCTACGACTGGCGAGATTCAATTCAGTTCGAGACGGGCATGAAAGTGAAGACCATCTCGCCTTCGATGGGATGCCGACTCCGGGTGCCGCAGGGGTCATCACCAGCCTGGTATTGATGTACTTCACACTGACCGACTGGGACGCCTGGTTCCTGACCTACTTCAGCGCCACCAAGCCAGAGGGGCTCGACCACGCGCTTGCGATGATTCCCCAGTACCTTCCGATCTGCTGCTTCTTACTCGGCTACCTGATGGTCTCGAATCGGATCTCCTACCCTCATGTGGCCAGCCAGATGTTTGGCCAGGGGATGCACTTCGACCGTTTCGCAAGCATGGTATTTGGCGTCACGGTGGTGGTGTTCTTCAAGGAGCCATTGCTGTTTGTGATCTTCTTCGGCTATGCGTTGTGGCCTGCGGCTCAGTGGATCGGTTCGCCTCTGAGACGATCGAAGGAGCCACCGGCCGCCGTTTCTGAAGAGGAGTGATGATGGATTGGGATGTCAGGTTGGCTCTCGGATCCAACATGGGCGATCGAGATTCACACCTCGCCGCCGCCCGAGAACTGATCGCAGAGCGGGTCTTGCAAGAGATGGAGTGGTCGCCGATCCACCAGACGGAAGCGGTGGGCCCTCCCCAGGGGCGCTATCTGAATCAGGTGGTGAAGGGAGTCAGTCGCCACCAGGATCCTCTGCGATTGCTCGAGGAGTGCTTGCAGATCGAGACCGATCTGGGGCGAGTACGTGAGTTGAGATGGGGGCCCCGGGTGATCGATATCGATCTCTTGACCTTTGGTTCGATCGAACGTGACGAGCCGCCCCTGACCCTTCCTCACCCGCGGATTCAGCAGAGATCCTTTGTGCTGGCACCCTGGGCTCAACTGGAACCGGAGTTTCAGATCACTGCTGGCGGAAAGACGGTCCTGGAACTGCTTCAGGAGTGGAGTCCAGCCGTCGTGGATCCGCGAGATGCTTCGCTCGATCATCCTCGTCACGATCCGGCTCTGCGATGAAGGTCATCGGTACCGACCCTGCCGACCCTGCCGACCCTGTGGATCCACAAGCGGCCAGCGGCATCGAGAAACTTCGTCGCTGGCGTCGAGCGTTGTCCGGCGATTCCATCTTGGGGCTGGTTCCGACGATGGGGGCGTTGCACGAGGGGCATCGCGCATTGCTTCGGCAGGCGCGACAGCAGTGTGATCAGGTGGTGTTGACCATCTTCGTCAATCCAACCCAGTTCAGCCCCGATGAAGACCTCGAGACCTATCCCAGAACCCTCGAACAGGATCTGCAAGTCGCACGGCAGGAGGGGGTGGATCTGGTCTGGGTCGGCGACCGCGAGGAACTGTATCCTGCTGGATTTCAGACCCGGATCGACCTGCCGCAGATGGCGCAGCAACTGTGCGGGATCTCACGGCCGCACTTCTTCGCAGGAGTCTGTCTCATCGTTCTCAAGTTGTTTCAGATCGTTCAACCTCAACGGGCTTATTTCGGCGAGAAGGATTACCAGCAGTTGAAGATCATCCAGCGGATGACCCTGGATCTGGACATCCCGATCGAGGTGACGGGTTGTCCACTGGTGAGGGAGAAAGATGGGCTGGCCCTCTCCAGTAGAAATCGGTACCTCGAGGCTCCGTCGAGGAGGCAGGCGTTGACCCTGTCTGCGGCACTCTTCAGGGCCAGGGAACTGTGGTCCGAGGGAGTCGTTCAGAGTGCAGAGGTGAAACAAAAGGCGCTCGAGCGACTCGATCCTGCAGTGGAACTGGAGTACTTCGAGGTGATCGATCGCGAACAACTGACACCGCTCGAGATGGTGGATCGGAGCCGCGGTGCAGTGATCTGCATGGCAGCAATCGTCGGTGGCGTGAGGCTGATCGACAACATCATCCTGGAGCCTTGATGAACCGATACCCACTGATACAACGTCAGGTCCAGGAGCAGCAGGGGACCGCCTCGCCCCCCGCCAAACTGAATCTTTGGCTGGAAGTAATCGAGCGTCGCTCCGACGGGTTTCACGAGATCGAGTCGCTGATGGTACCGATTTCACTGTTTGATCGCCTGACCATCCGTGTCGCTTCCGCAACGGAGGATGCGTCCACTTCAGTGGAGCAAGATCGCTTGCAGGTGATCGGGTCCGGTGCTCCGGAAACCGCTGACAACCTGGTCATGCAAGCGCTGGCGCTGGCGCGCACCACTCGCTCGATTCCGCCACTCGCGATCGAACTGACCAAGAGGATCCCATCGCGCGCGGGGCTCGGCGGGGGCAGCAGCGATGCCGCTGCGATGCTGGTGCTGCTCGACGATCTATTCAAGGCTCCCGGGGGGGGTGAGGAGCTCCACAGCCATGCTCAGCAACTGGGTTCGGATGTCATTTTTTTCCTGGGATCGGGGGCGGCAGTGGCCTACGGCAGGGGGGAAAAGCTACGAGATGCCCCCCAACCGCTGTTAGGTGGGGATCTGGCTCATTTCGTTCTGCTCATTCCCGAAGTTGGTGTCGACACCCGGACGGCTTACGCATCCCTGAGTCCACACTTGACTTCGGGCGATTCTCGGTCCACATTTCAAGGGTGCGATTTCGTCGAAAAGTCGGACTGGGTTGGCTCCCTTCACAATCGACTACTCGACGGGGTGCGGCGGATCGAACCGGCGCTGGACCAGATTGCGAGTTTCCTGGAACGGGTTCACCCTGGCCGCTGGTCGATGACCGGTAGCGGCTCCTGTTTCATCGTTGCCGCAACTGGACGGGCCGAAGCCGAGGAAGAGATCTCTCTGCTTCGATCCCATCTGGGTGATTGGGCTGACGGCACCGGACATCTGGTGACCGAGAATTGTGGATCTGTTGCGATCCAGGTACTGGAAGTCCCGATGTGGATTCCGGAGGTGAGTTCTCGGTAATTTCGCAGGAATTTCGCGGTGAATTCGCGGTGAATTCGTGCCGGGCAGTGCTCTTGAGGAGTTCTACTCTGCGGAATCGGGTTCACGAATCCGCCGGCAGGGTGGCATCTCCAGCGAGTGCCCGATCCTGGGGTCACCAGAGTAGATAAGCAGCGAGAGTAAACAGGCAGCGGTCGAGGGAGAGGATTTGCTATGGATATCACTGAGGTGAGGATCAGTCCGGTGGGCGGTCGAGATGACAAGTTACGAGCGTTCTGTAGCGTCACCTTCGATGACTGTTTCGTGGTGAGAGACATCCGACTCATCGAGGGCAACAAGGGCCTCTTCATCGCCATGCCGAGTCGAAAACTGACGATTCGGTGCCCTCGCTGTCATTACAAGAATGTCGTCCGAAGCATGTACTGCAACGAATGCGGCAATTCGATTCCGCGCGGCCTCTCCGACGAGATCGAACAGGGACGCACCAAATTGCATGCAGACATTGCACATCCGATCTTGACCTCCTTCCGCGAAGTGATTCAGGATGAGGTTTTGGCCGCATATGAGGATCACCTCGACGGTCTTGAAGATCACCCCAATTCCCAGCGACCGCGCGAGATGGCCCACGCTTCCGCAGCAGACTCGCCTCGTCGAGGCGATTCTGACCCGCGACCGAGCCGCGGGCCGGTCCACGAGTCGCAAGGGGAGGATGAGGCGATCAAAAACGAGCCGGCTCGATCGGGTCGTGGACGGGGTCCTGCAAGGTCGAATGAGAGGGATGATCGATCCGATTCGGGAATGACGGCAGAAGCGGATTTCCTCGGCAAGGATGAAGCATCGGACGATTTTTCTGAGGATGCTGCGGAGGATTCCGAATCAGGTGACATGCCTCCACCGGATGATAACTTCAGTGCAGGTGTGTTCTAGAACTACAACTTCGCAGGAGTGTAGAGGAGTTAACTTCTGGACTGTAGAAGGTCCGGTTGGTCGGGGATGAGTTTCATGAGGGGTCAGTCACCACCTTCGAGGAGGATCGTACGGGCCTTTGGGTCTGGCACGGTTTGCTATTCTGTACCATCGATTCCCCGCGACTCCCGAACAGGACTGTCCATCCGGGTGAAAATCCTCTGCATCGCTCTGCTCGCCTGGCCGGTGAGCGCTCCGACACTTCTCGCTCAGTCCCCTCAGGAGCCGCAGCTTTCGGCCCCGGTCGCCCCGGTGGACGATCGACTCGAAGAGAGGTTGGAGCTGGAGAGCGAGGCGATCCAGGATCCTCCGCCCGAAGCGACTCCCATTCATCCGGACGAGCAGTTGCACCAGGATGTCGTCGCCTATTTCAATTCCGCAGATCCTGCCGATTGGGTGCGGGCATTGACGCTGCTCGGAGCGCGAATCGATTCGGGAGATGCTCCCGCCTGGAGTTCTCCGCTACTCCTCGATCTGTTGACCGATCGTGCGAGGGAGCATCCACAAAGGACCCGCAACATCCTGGAGGATCGTCTGATGAAGAAGAGCAGCACGGGGATCCCCGTGTTGCTGGTGCTGCTTCGCCTCGAGGCGAACTGGCCCTTTCTCGATCAGGTCCAGAATAATTTCCGCCGCTGGGCTGCGGACCCGGAGCAAAGAGATCGCCTGTTGACCGATTTTTCGGCAGAGAAGGATCCACGACTGATCTCACGCCTGTTGCCGATCCTGGCCGCCTGGGATCCAAGAGGAACTCTCGATGTCGCCATCGATCGCCTCGCTTCCGACCAGGAGGCATCGCCGGAAGCACTGGTCGATGCACTCTCGAGTTTCCTGGGATTGCAGCAGGGTCGAGCGGAGTGGGTCCGCTGGTGGGGGGAGAATCGGGATCAACCGATCTTCGTCGGGATCATCGAGCGAAAGAGTGCCGCTGCGATGGCGGAACAATTGAAAACCTGGGAGCGAGCGCATCGATTACTCCGTGAAGTGGAGTCCGCTCCTCGCTTTCGCAACTGGATCCTCGATTCGATGAGAGATTCAGAGTCTATCGCCATCCGCAGTGCGGCCCTGGGAGAGGTGCCCCGATTCGCCCAGAGCATCCAGGCCACTCGTGTTGGCGATGGGTCGGTGAAGGGGCCTGACCTCGGTGGGATGTCGGTCAAGGAGATCCTCGAACCGCTACGCGATCGCTGTCTCGAACTGGTGAGAGCGCTGGATCATCCTTCTTCGCTGGTATCCCTTGCCCAGAGTGAAGAACTGGCGATCGATTCGCTCGTCGCACTGTCGAGCATGCTCCCCTTCAGTCAAGATTCGGAGCTGGTGAGACTCCTCGAGGAGAGGATTCATACCCTGGTTCCAGGGCTCTCCAACGGCAAGCGAAGAATCGCTCGGGAAGCGCTCAAGATGGCGACCGCTTTGAGATCTCCGGTCACCGATGTGGTGGACGATGCCATCGAACGTTTCATCCCAGCCCGTGGTGACGCTGCCGATGTGGCGGAGTTGAAGCGATTGATCGCCGCCTCGAGGGCGGTCGGAATCACCATCCGAACCGTCGAGTCTCTCACGGTGATCTCGAACCAGGTTCCGGAGCTGAATCAGGCGGTGCTGGAAGCGCTAGTATTCGGTGAGATTCCCGAAGATGCAGTGGCACCAGTGCTCACCTTCTACGCCAAGTTGCTCGAAAACTCGACCGATGAAAACCTCCGGTCGATCGCCATCAACGGACTGGGTCGTCTCGGAGTCGAAGAGGTGATTCCGATGTTGACGCGCCTGGTGCTCGGCGGAGAGATCGGATCGGAACTGGAGCGTCGTTCCGCACTTCAGATGATACGCAGCTTCGGAGGAGTTGGAGCTTGCGACGGTTTCATTCAAATCTTGACCAAGCTCCCTCGTTCGGATGATCTCTTCTCCGGGGTCATCCAGGAAGCGGTGGACCTGGTCCCCACCGATCCATCGCTTGGATTCCTCCGCAGATTGATGATCGACGACTCTGGCCAGCAACGAGCTTGGATCCATGATTTGCTCGATCACCAGGATGTGAAGGCGATGTTGCTGGCTGCGGCGCAACCCACCGACCTGAGAACCCGCTCTCCTGGCCGATTCGAGCAGTGGCTGATCTTGCAAAAACTTCGCTTCGAACGAGCCATTGCCGAACTGGTCGAGGAGGATTCTGAAGCGGGCTGGAGTGCCTTGCTCGCCGAAGCGACCGCCACCATCCAGCTCTTCGGGGTGGATCCTCTGCCCGGAAATCTGAGCGTGATCGCACGTCAGATCCGCATCGTCGAGGTCGAGATCGTCAACCGACGAGCGGTCGAGGCTGCGTTGGTCGCCGCAGATCCGACCGCCAGCACCTCCAGTTTCTCCCTCTACCTCGAGAGGATTGCAGGAATTTCTGGAGAAACACCGGTAGCGCCCCGGTTGCTGGCCAAGGATCCATGGGAATGGCTGCTCCTGCGCCTCGAATCGAGGTCCCCGCTCGAAAGTGACCCGGTACTGATTCGTTCGATGAGATTGCTAGCGGAAGGGCACTTTGCACGGGACGATGTAAAGGAACGCCTCGATCGACTCGAGGCGAGAGTCGACAGTGGAGATCAGGACCGATCTCCCACCCCGCCGTTACCGGTACCCCCCGAGGAGGCTGACGGCAGGGAGTAACACCCCGTGACCGGAGGCTGCGTTGAGTGGGTCGAATTTTGACAGACTGAGGACCAGCATCGGGAGAGGCTCCCGCGAGGAGTCCTACCATGATGCGGTGGCCATCGCGGCCCCACTGGGGGAACCGAGACGAATCTACGGAGCTTCCGACCCGGGTACCTTCCTTCGATCGGTGGCGAAGCCGTTCCAGGCGCTGGCGATGCTCAGAGCCGGGATCGCAGAGACCTTCTCCTTGACTCCACGAGAACTGGCAGTGATCTGCTCGAGTCATGCTGGAGAAAGGGCTCACCGCGAACTGGTGAGAGGGCTACTCAAGCGGGGGGGTCTATCTGAATCTCACCTCCACTGTGGAATCCACCCTCCCTTCTCCAGAAGTGAACGGTTACGCATCATCGCTGCCGGTGAATTGCCCGATGTCACCTGTAGCAATTGTTCCGGTAAGCACTCAGGCATGTTGCTCAGTTGTGTGGCACGCGGTTTTCCCGTCGAGGGATATCTCGACCCTGACCATCCGTTGCAGCGTTCTATTCGTGCAACCCTGGAACTGTTCAGCGGTGAGATTCTCGATGAGACCAGACTCGGGATCGACGGATGCGGCGCCCCGACCTACTTCATGCCCATCGCTTCCATCGCACGCTCATTCAGGAACCTCCAGGACCAGCAGTTCCTCCAACGATGTGGACTGGAGCAGAGAGTTCAGCAGATACATGACGCGATCGATTCCCATCCGAAAGCTTTCAGTGGAGAGGGCCGACTGCCCCTTCGCTGGAGTCGCTTCTTCCGTGGCCGTTGGAGAGCCAAGGAGGGTGCCGAGGGAGTGATGGCGATCTGGGGCCCCTCGGGATCGCTGATCATCAAGTCGCTCGATGGAAGTGATCGAGGTCTGGTACATGCCGTGCCCGATCTGATGCACCGGATGCACTGGATCGACGACACGACCTTGCAACAGTGGAAACAACACCAGCCGTCTGTGGTTCGCAATGTCGCGGGTCGTGTGGTCGGGGAAATCACCGTCAATGTCCCCGATCCCAGCGTACTGGAAGCGGATTACAGCTACTCGGAGCGCCCGGGAAGTGGTGTCGCGAGGTAGATCTTCTGACAGGGAGGACAGAGGTCAAATCGGAACTCGCGATGGACCTGATCCTGAGCCTCCTGCTCCGTCAACTTCTCCAGTTGCTGGATCAGCGCCGCCCAACTACCGGGATTGGAGTTCTTCAGATCATCTGCAGTGATTTCCATCGGGTCGTAGGCCGCCTGCACCACGATATGCACCTGATAGCGCACATCTTCATCGATCAACAGGCTCTTGTTGCAGCGATCACAGGAGATTCCCTCCATCGGATGGCCTCTTTTCCTCGATAGGGGATGCGAGGGCATCCACCGCGGGTCGATCCCCTCGCCAGGCGTCGAGCCAGATCCATTGGAGTATCTTGAAGCCCGCCTTGCAACTACCGAGCAGCGTTCCGGAGATCTTCGATTCGCCGACGCGGCGTCGATAGGGCAGTGGGATCTCTCGAATCCGCAATCCATGACGGAGTGCTTTCAACTGCATCTCGACAGTCCAGCCGAAATCGGGGTCGCTCATCTGCAACTGCTGAAGATGGTCGAGGCGGATCGCCCGGAACGGGCCCAGGTCTTGATACTGATGACCATGGATCCATCGGATCAGGGTCGTGGCCAACGCATTTCCCCAGCGTTGTTGTGGGGTCAAGGAACCCGCCTCGATTCCCGGGTGTGCGCGACTACCGAGTACCAGATCCGCCTGATCTTCGATGATGGGAGTGATCAGAGCGGGGATCTGCGCCGGGTCATCGGAGTGGTCGGCATCGAGGAACACGACGATCTCATCGGAGTTCTGCTGCGCCAGTTGATCGAGGTCCGCCAGCGCCGCAAGGCAGGCGGAGCCGTAACCTCTTCTGCTGGCATCGACGACCCGGGCACCGCGTTTTCGGGCCACCTCTGCGGTGGCATCGCGCGAGCCGTTATCCGCGACATGAATCGAGTCGACCCAGTGGGCGGGGATCGCATCGATCACCGAGCCAATCGCCGCCTCCTCGTCGAGTGCCGGCATGACCACACGGATCTTCCAGGAATCGGCGAGGGCAGTGGTCAAAGGTCGAGATCCGGGATTTCACGGGCACAGTGTAGCAGCGGCAACAGGTGCTCGATGAAGTCCTCGAGTCGATCGAGAGGCAAGGCGTTGGGACCATCGCAGAGCGCCTGATCTGGATCGGGGTGGACTTCGAGGAACAGGCCGTCCGCTCCGGCGGCCGCTGCGGCCCGAGCGAGCACTGGAATGAAGTGGCGCTCGCCACCGGAAACACCTTCCGGTCCACCGGGAGTCTGAACGCTGTGGGTCGCATCGAAGATCACTGCGGCACCGGTCTGTTGCGTCAGAGGGATCGCCCTGAAGTCATTGACCAGCCGGTGGTAGCCGAAGGAGGATCCCCGTTCCGTGACCCACACGTCGGCGGCCCCTGCTTCTTGCAACAACTGGACTCGAGCAGCGACATCCCAGGGAGAAAGGAACTGGCCCTTCTTCAGGTTGATCACCTTGCCGGTCGAGGCCGCCGCCTCCAGCAGTGAGTTCTGACGGCAGAGAAATGCCGGGATCTGGATGATGTCGACCACTTCAGCGGCACGACGAACTTGCTCTTCATCATGCACATCGGTGGTCAGAGGGAGTCCCGTCTCCTGACCGACTCGAGCCAGAACTTCCAGACCGGCGTCGATCCCTGGGCCGCGGAAGGAAGAAGCACTCGAGCGATTCGCCTTCTCGTAACTGGCCTTGAAGATCACCGGTAGGTTTTTCACTGCGGCGATGTTGGCGATGACCTGGGCGACTTCCAGGGTGAATCCTTCGTCCTCGATGACATCCGGGCCGAGGATCCAGACGGGAGCCGCGAGGGGTTCTTTTCCCAGGGAGAAGTGATCACGAAGAGTTTGCAATTCCGATCCACCCTTCTGGCCCCGTAAGGGGTCGAGTTGGTGGGAACCCAGCGGGCCCCGTTGGCGTAGGATATCCGTCAACTCCCCGGGCATCCAAGCAAGGCGTGTCGCCAGATGGAATCGGCCATGATAAGATCTCGCCGGGGAGACATTAGGAGGTCTGGATGGCGGAGAAATCGTCGATACTGCTCTATGGAGCGACCTGGTGCCCGGATTGTACCCGTGCATCCCGATTTCTCGATGAACACGAAATCGTTTACCAGAAGGTCGATATTTCGGAGGATCCGCAAGCGGCCCTCGAGTTGGAGCGCCAGACCGGCAAGCGCGGGATTCCTTTCCTGGTCGTGGGGGATCGGTGGGTTCGAGCCTACACTCCCGGCGGTGGAGAGTTCCCCGCCGCAGAAATCCTTGCCGCAGTGACGCTCGACGAGTGACGCTCGACGAGTGACGCTCGACGATTGACTCGACGCTGGACCTCTCGTAGCAGAAGGCGATACCGATGAACCTGATCCGATCGATGATAGTGCTGATTCTCTGTGGGCTGATTCTCTGTGGGCTGATCTCGACCGCGGGACTGGCGCAGGCTCCTCCAGGTCTGGATGGCTTCGATCTCGATGTTCTTGGCTTCGAAGATGATTCTCCCGTCCAGTTCTCTGCTGTGGATGTAGATGGTGCGGTGCCGGGTACCGAAGTGGTGGTCAAGGTGTTCGCCACCATCGAACGGGGATGGCACATCTATGGCTTCGAGATGAATCCAGATGAGGGGATTCCCACCACCTTGGTGCTGGCCGGATCGGGAGATCTGGAACTCCATCATGACATCCGCGAGCAGACAGCCCACCAGCGCGATGATGCCATCCTCGGGCTGGTGCATGAGCATGAGGGCAAGGTCCAGTTCGAAGTTCCGCTGAAGGTGCCCGAGGGAGCAGAGGCGGGCCCTCGTAAGATACTCATCGACATCAGTTACCAGGCCTGTGATGCCAAGCAATGTCTTCCACCTTCGCTGGCCACGGTCGAGGCTGTGGTCACGGTGGGGGCCAAGGGTTCCGCCGAAAAGGGTGCAGCAGCGGAAGAAATCCCCGCTTCGTTGAAGGTGGAAGCATCACTCCAGGGTTCACCGGTTTCCTGGCGTGCGATCGGAGTCGACCAGCTGCAGGCCGGGACCACGGTGCAGGTCGAACTTCACGCCATCATCGAACGAGGATGGCATATCTACGGCATCGGGCTCGATCCCGATCTGGGCGATCCGACCACTTTTCACATCGCTGAGGACTCTGCACTGACCATCGGTGAACCGATCGAAGTGACTCCACCTCGCCCTCGCGATGACGGATCGGGTGGAGTGCTGCTCGAGCATGAGCGCAAGGCGATCTTTCGGCTGCCGATTTCGATTCCGCAGCCGCTGCCGAAGCCACTGAAGCCGCTCCAGCTGACGGTTGGATACATGGTCTGCGATGCGATGATCTGCCTTCCTGCCGAACAGGTCTCGCTGGAGATACCCCTCTTCTCGGGCAAGGCTCCTGCGGACTCGACGCCGACCGGGAACGATTCCGCCGACGGCGGTGATTCGCCGCTTCGGCCACAGGTCGATGATGGTGAAATTCGCATCTCGGCAGGATTCAGTCAGCGCAAGGTCCGCCCCGGCGATGAGATCGAGTTCAGCCTGGAGGGAGCCGTCGATGAGGCGCTGCGAATCCCCGCCATCCGCAAGGACACGCGCGGGGCGGCGGAGCAGGCGGGACTGCTCGGAATCATCCTGCTCTCCTTCGGCGGAGCACTGGTGGCGTTACTGACTCCCTGTGTCTATCCGATGATCCCCATCACCGTCAGCGTCTTCACCAAGCAAGCCCACGAGAGTCGTTCTCGGGTGTTGTGGCTCGCCGGTCTCTTTGGCGCGGGAATCGTCGTCTCCTTCACAGCGCTCGGATTCTTGCTGTCGGCGCTGCTCGGGGAGGAGGGCGCCAACTTCATGGCCACCAACGGTTTTGTCAATCTGGCCATCGGAGTGCTCTTTGTCGTATTTGGTTTCAGCTTGTTCGGGTACTACGACATCCAGTTGCCCAACTGGCTCCGATCCGCGGTGGGAGGCAGTGGTGGTGGTGGTGGAGCCGCCAGCGTGCTGGTGATGGGGCTGGTCTTCAGCGTCACCACCTTCACCTGTGTCGGACCGATCGTCGCATTTCTCCTCGCTCTGGCGGCGGGGGAAGGTCCCGGGTACGCGGCAATCGGCATGCTCGCCTTCAGTACCACCCTGGCGATCCCTTTCGTGTTGCTGGCTCTGTTTCCCAAGGCGCTGACCGGCCTGCCTCGCTCTGGCGGCTGGCTCTCGACGGTCAAGGTGATCCTCGGCTTCATCGAGTTGCTGGCGGCGTGGAAGTTCTTCAGTGCCGTGGCCACCTACTGGCAGTTTGGTGATGTGGTCAACCGCGAGGTGATCATGGTGATCTGGGGTCTGACACTGCTGGCGCTGGCCCTCAACCTGGCCGGGAAACTTCGTTTCCCCCACGATTCTCCGGTGAAATCGATCTCCTTCGGAAGAGGACTGCTGCTGGGATTGACCTTGATGGGAGCGGTCAGTTGTTTCTATGCGACGACCGGCTGGCGACTCAATGAGAACCTCGAAGCACAGTTGCTGGTGCCCAGTGTTCACCAACAACAGCACCTTCCCTGGGTGGTGCTCGATCGAGACCATCCGCTCGATTTCGTCGATCAGTTGCAGCAACTGCGCGACCAGATTGCTGCCGGCGAGAGATCTCCTCGACCCATCTTCCTCAACTTCACTGGCCACACCTGACAGAACTGCAGGCTGATGGAAAATGGTATTTTCCGCGAGCCCGAAGTCGAGCAGTTGCTCGGCCAATTTGAACTGTTTGAGATTTTTACCGATGACGCCACCAGCGAGGTGGAAGAAGGCTATCGAGCGAAACAAATCGAGTATTCCGGCTACTACGCCAACCCGACCTACATCGTGCTCGACAGCACCGATCAGCTGGAAGTGACGCGTGGTTCGTTCACCAACAGTAGCGATGAGTTTGGCGAATTTCTCGCGGAGGGGTTGCTCGACCGACCCGCCTTCGAGAGTCGTATTCAGTTCGATGGGTTGACCATCGTCGAGCATGGATCTGCAGTCACGGTCTTGCAACGGCAACAACCGTGGAGTTACGAGGGGCAGCAGGCGGGCAATTATCGAGAAAGCGATGTCGAGCAACTCACTTCCAGTTTTTCAGCCTCGACATCTTTCCGGGTCGGTGATCGGGTGGAGGAGGGGGAGTACATCATCCGCCTCCGATTTGTCGGAGGGCTGTACCGCGGAGATGAACGGATCCGCACCTTCTCGCTGCCGATCAAGTTGGCGCTGCAGGTCGAATCCGCCGGCTGATCTCCAGGGCCGCAACCCGATCGAGGGCAAAGGCACGGAAGAGCTAGTGCACGGAAGATCGAAGACACGGAAGATCGAGGTCTCGGTCCCGTGGAGTGGCGTGCCCTGCGACAGAACCGGGGCCGCAACGCGATCTGTTTTGAGACGATTCTCTCCATCTATCTCTCGATAGTTCTCTCCATCGATCGATCGGTGGCGTCAGCGCACGGATCATCTCCCTCCCCTTCTTCGCCGTTGCGAGCGTCGCCCTCCACCCCCCATCGAGCCGACCGGAAGCAGACGATCCGGGAATAGCGGAAGTCGATTTCTGTTCTTCCTGAGCGAGCATGATGGTGGCGAGAGGGATCAGGGAAGGAAGTGTTGATGAACGAGATTCATCCACTGCAGATGGCTGAAGTGTGCGATGGGTTCGAAGTGTGCGATGGATTCGAAGTGTTCGATGGATTCGAAGTGCTCGATGGATTCGAAGTGCTCGATGGATTGGAGAGAACGGAAAGGGGATTGGAGAGAACGGAAAGCAATCGTAGCGGCCACTTCTCTTGCTGGCTGCTGCTGGTGTGGGTGGGGCTGCTGCTGGTGAGCGGTGCCGGAGTTGAGATTCATGCCCAGAGTACCGACGGTTCGGTGCCGGGAGGCCTCAACTGTAGTGGTGAGTGCCCCTCGGTGGGGACCGATCTGGTCGAGTGGAAGCAACTGGTTTCCCCGGTCACCAATCAGTGCACCGGATCCGCACTGCAACTGATCCTCAGCAGACTCGATGTCGAGATCCTGCTACAGCCCAATCTCTGTCCGATCTGGGTGATCATCGAACCCGCGCATCGGGTGCCGACGCCGGCGCCGGGGTGCTGTCTGCTGCTGGCGCAAACGCTGCCGGTGATGCGACAGGAACTTCGCTGTGAGTGCGTACGGCGGTTCATCATCTGCTGGGATCACGACTGCCTGCCCGTCGGAGAAGCGATTCAGATCCTGGAGCAGGCCAGCTGGATCGCGGCACCCTGCGCCGGGGGTACGGCCACGGAAGCGTGCAATCAGCGTTGAACTCAGGGGAGTTTCCCGGGAGAGGGGCGAAATTATGAAGAAGCGAGCCAACGGTTCGTGGCAGAGTTCACCGTCGCGCTGGATGGTGCTGGCGGTGGTTGTGGTGCTGGGCTTACTGACGGGGTTCACCTTTGTGGTGCAGCGGGCCAAGGATGAGAGCGGCCCCAGAGAGCGGCGTCCGCACCTCGAGAGGGAGAGGGAGTCCTCGCCACTGTTTCGATCGGCGGAACTGTTCACCGATGATGCGGCAGCCCAGCCGCCGGTGACAGTTCAGGAGGGGGTGGGGATCGAACCACACTCCCCTGATTCCACACCTCAGCAGCCGCCGTGGCAAGAGGCGCTCGCTGCGTTGATCGCCGCCGGTCGAGCGCAACAGGATCCAAGCGCCGCAATCGCCGCGCTGCTCAGGTCTCAACCGGGGATGGGGGATCAGCTGCTGACCCTGTTACTGGAGACGGAAGGGGGGCAAGACGAGCAGGATGCGTGGATGGTGGCGCTCGCAACGGCCCTCTCTATCGGCAAAGAAATCGGCGATGGAGAGGCGGACCATCTGCAGCAGGAAAAAGTAGCGGAGGGAGATTGGGCTTCGCTGTGGTTCGATCGAGGGGGGACTGTGCTGGCGATGGCTGAGCTGTGGATCGATGGCGAGGAGCGGGCCCGCTACTTCCCACGCTTCTTGCAGCTGGAAGGGGTGCTGGAACCGTGGCACGCCATCGAACTGGCCTCGCGGATGGAATCGGTCGAGGGGCAGCGCCCCATCGAGGAAGAAACTCGCGCTCGACTGTTCCAGCTGATCGAAATGAGTCTGGTCGATGCCGATGCGGAAGCGCTGGCTGTGGCGGGTGAATGGCTCCAGTCGTCGATTCCTGAACTTCGTCGGGTGGCGCAACAAACGGTGGTTTCGACGCTGGCCGATGATCCAGCAGCAGCAGTGCGCTGGATCGGTCAATCGGAGGCGTCGTTGCACGTGCCACTGCTGGAAGTGGTGCTCGGTCGAATTTCAGCGGATCAGCTGCCGAGTTTTCTCGATCAGGCCGCTGATCTGATGGTGCAACAGGAGTATCACGGTTCCGCTCTGCTGTCCGGCTTCTCGCGCGCCACCGAACTGGACTTGCAGCAGTTGATCTACCAGCGCGGAGAATCGATCGAATCGGAGGCGTACCGAAATCTGGTGCTCTTCGGCAGTCAGGGAGGGCTCGGTAGAGGAGGTACCATTCCACCCCACTGGGCCCAGGCGCTGCGCTGGGTGGCGGCGACTGACCCTTCTCAGTCGGTGCGAGGAACTGCCCTCAGGATCTGTGCCATGAGCTGGCCGATGGGCGATCCGAGTGGCTTTCAACAGTTGATCCAGAGCAGCGATGTCGACCTGAATACGGCCGAGGTCGCCGCCGCTTTACTGAGCACCCGGGAATCGGCTCACTGGAGTCCCGGTGATTGAGCGCACAACGAATCCATCTCGCGAGTTCTCGCCGGGGAGATTTCCCTTCACTGGAGGGATCCCCTGAGTCGGAGTCCGTAGTGGGGCAGGCTTCTCCGGTGGCGCCGATCTGTCGTTGGCGACCTGCGATGGGAGACCTGCGGTGGGAGACCTGCGGTGGGAGACCTGCGGTGGGAGACCTGCGGTGGGAGACCTGCGGTGGGAGACCTGCGGTGGGAGATTCCGGTCAGTCCTCAGTCGTTCTCACGGCGCCTGTTGTTTGGCCACCTTGACGTAGTACAGGTCGGTCGCCACCTCGAAGTGCTGCTGGCCCAGCTCGGTCGACAGGGTCTGCCATTGGGTGGTCGGCGAGATCTGCTGCCAGGCACCTCTTTCTCCGACCCGGATCGGCATGGCGAAATCGGCTACGTCCGTCTTCCAGCGGTAGGATACGCTTTGTTTTGCGTCATCGAAGATCAGTTCGAGAAGCGGTAGTTGCGCGTGGCGCAGATACTGATCGAACACCGGTTTCAGGTCGATTCCGAAACGTTTGTTGAAGAGTTTCACGATGTCCTCGGTCTCGATGCTCTGGTACTTGAAGGTATCGTAGACCTCGCGCACCAGCGCCCACCACTTGTCATCGTCTTCGAGCACGTTGCGCAGGGTGTGCAGAAACAACGCCCCCTTGAAGTACTGGTCGCCGGGAGGTTCTTGATGCCTGCCTCTCTCCGTGATGATCGGTCGCCGATTGGATACCTTTCCCTGATAACCGTTGATGTACTTCAAGGCGTCTGCGTAGCCGAACAACTTCTCGACGTACATCGCTTCGAGGTAGGTGGTCCACCCCTCGTGAATCCACATATCGCACACATCCGCTGCCGTGATGGCGTTGCCGAACCACTCGTGACCACTTTCGTGAATGATGATGAAGTCGAACTTCATGCTGACGCCGACGCCGGTCCAGTCCTTACCGAGGTAACCGTTGGTGAATCGGTTGCCGTAGGTCACTGCTGATTGGTGCTCCATCCCCGAATACGGCACCTGCACCAGCTTGTAGCCATCCTTGACGAAGGGGTACTCGCCGAAGTAGTGCTGAAACGCCTCCATCATCGGCTTTGCCTGGGCGAACTGTTTTTTGGCCTTTTCCAGGTCTTCCGGCAAGGCGTAGTAGTCGAGGGTCAGTTCGCCGAGTTGATCCGAGAAGTGTTCGTAGGCCGCCACGTTGATCGAAACGTTGTAGGAGTTGATCGGATAATGGACACGCCACTTCCAGCGCGTGAACCCGTCCCCCAGATCTTCCTGGCCGATGAATCGACCATTGGAAACGTCGGTCAATCCGTTGGGTACCTCCACGCTGATGTCCATACTCTCGACCTCGTCACGCCACTGGTCCTTACAGGGCCACCAGTAGCTCGATCCTGGTCCTTCGCACGCCGTGTAAATCCACGGTCGACCGGCCGGATCCTCATCGAAACTGATCCCCCCAAATCGACTGCTGCTCTTCGGAGCCCCCGAGTAATGGAAGTTGAGACTGTATTGTTCTCCCGCTTTGAATCCGTCGGGGTGGTCGACGAATACCGCGTTGAACTCGCGTTCGAAGGGAAGCTCCTGGGAATCGAGCACGATCTTGTCGACCGAGAGGTCGCTGTTCAAATCGAGCTGGATACGGTGGTCGTCGGACAGCATTCGAAAACCAATGGTCACCTTGCCGCGAATCGTCTGGGTCTCGGGCGAGACGCGGATGTCGAGGTGGTAATAGGTGAGATCATTGTTGGCGCGATAGCGTCCGTACTCGCCACGTAACTGTTGTTTGCGCAGTGGAATGCCCGGCTCCGGATCCTGGATCCTGGCGAGTGCTGTCGAGGCAGGGATGGCAGCGACCGCCACTGCTGGATTCGCGCAGAGCATCGTCAGCGCAAGTAGGATGGATCTCATCGATTTCCCTTCCATGGAGGGGTCATTTGAGTCGAAGCCCGCAGTCGGGGCAGGATTCCGAATTCCCTGCGGTCGTTCCGCAGGCGGGGCAGGCATCTTCGGCGGTGTTGTCCTCGGAAGTGCCTGTCGTCGATTCCCACTCCTGTACCGCCTTCTCCTGTAAAAGTGCTGCTGCAGCCGGTGAATCTTTCTTCGCGACCGCGAGGATCAGTTTGGTTCCTCAGCCCCCGGGAACCGATGAGATGCTGGGCGTGATCCCGGCGGATTCCAGCAGCCGAGCGGCATCTCGGATGCCGTCAGTTCCACCCTGGAGAAGTGGCACCCACTCGATCTCGGCAGCGTCGGATGGTTCATTCATGCTGTTGGGTTCTTTCTGGCGAGACGCTTGAGGAGAGCCAGGTTCTTGCGATCCATCTCGTCCTCCTTGGGTGTTTCGAGGATCTTGGGGATTCCATCGAAGCGAGAATCGTCCAGCAGCTGCTCGAATCCGCTCTTTCCGATCAGCCCCTCGCCGATGTTCATGTGGCGATCGAGGTGGCTCCCCAGCTCTCCCTTGCTGTCATTGAGGTGCAGGGCGAAGACGCGTCGGGCTCCGATGGTTCGGTCCAGCTGCTTCATCGTTTCCTGGTATCCCTCAGCGGTTCGCAGTTCGTAGCCGGCAGCGAACATGTGGCAACTGTCGAGACAGGTACCAGTTCGTTCCGGAGTGTCGATGGCGCTCAACAGATCCGTCAATTCATCGAAGGAGCGTCCCATCGTCGTTCCCCCGCCGGCGGTGTTTTCGAGCAGAATACGGGTCTTCTCGTGGGGCACGCGGCGGAAGCACTCACGCATTCCAGCAGCGATGCGATCGATGGCAGCGTCGACTCCACTACCGACATGCGCCCCTGGATGCATCACCAGAAAGTCGAGGCCCAGTAGCTGAGCCCGTTCGATTTCATCGGTGAAGGCATCGATCGATTTCTGGAACAGCTCCTCCTTGGGTGAGGCGAGATTGATCAGATAGGAGTCATGACTACTGACCGGGTGCGAGCCCCATTCACTCACCGCCTCGCGAAATCGTATGGCATCCTTCTGCTCGATCGGTCGTTGCACCCAGCGGTTGGCGTTCTTGGTGAAGATCTGCAGCGATCGTAACTTCAGTTGCTGCGCTTCTTCGACAGCCTTCCAGCTCCCGCCTGCAACGGACAGATGGCTACCGAGGCACAGTCGGTCGTGCTCGTCCTGGAAGGTCTTCTTCAGCTTTCGTTTGCCGGAGGTTGCGGTACTCAATGGAGCCCCTTTCTGTTCACTGCGCGATCAATTCGACCAGCTGATCGACCCATACATCTGGCTCCGGTGGAGAGGCGGTGCCATATCCGTCCCTGCGGCCGACGGTACGTACCCCGGCAGCGATGCCCGTGGCAAAATCGACCGCGGAATCTCCCACCATGATCGCATCTTCCGCTTCGCAATCGAGAGAGTGAAGGATGGACAGGAGCCCTGCAGGATCGGGTTTCGGGGTCCCCGCATCTTCGGGGCAGATCACCGCTTTCCAGGGGCCCTGTAAGTCGAGGCGCGGCATCAACTGGTCAGTAACGCTGCGTGGTTTATTGGTCAGGATCGCCATCGGAACTCGTGCGGCTCGCAGATGATCGAGAAACTCGATGGTTCCCGGTAACCAACCGATGTCACGGGATGGATCGCGTGCGATCTGAATGTAGTTCTCTCGAAACTGGTGGAACAGTTGCTCCATCGATTCATCGGGTTGCAGGATATCGGACAGGATCTTGTCACAGAGGACTCGCGCACCATGTCCCACCGCACCGCGGACCTGTTCCCTGGAACACGGTTCTGCTCCACGCTGAGTGCGAATCGAATTGACAGAATCGGAAATGTCATCGATGGAATCGATCAGAGTTCCATCCAGATCAAAGATCACACAGCCCGGAGGATGGGTCCGCAGGTCCATCATTTCGAGGTGGAACTCAGCCCAGAGGAACCGGAGGAACGTCTGGATTGGATCAGAGCCACCAGCAGCGAGAGTGCGATCAATGTACCTTCAACACCATAGAACCAGTTCAACAACTGCTGGATTCCGTCCGTGAATCCATAGGAGTGAAGGCCGACATTCAGCAGATTCACACCCCACCAGGAGAACGCCACGATGATGCCATTGACCAGTACGAGCAGGTGGAAACCACGTTCTCGCACCAGCCCGGACATCCGTGCATGAAGGATGATCAACTCTGCCAGGCAGATCATCAGCGCACCATTCTCCTTGGGATCCCAGCCCCAGAAGCGGCCCCAGGAGTAATTGGCCCAGATTCCACCGAGAATGGTTCCGACGATGCTGAAGAAGAGTCCGAAGCAGATGGTCCCGTAGACCATCCTGGTGATGCTCTTGTAAAACTCCTTGTCGTTCTTGCGAAGACCAAGGATCTTACCGATCACCCATACATGAGCGATGGCCGCGGCGAGCAATCCCGCCGAATATCCGAGAGTGACGGATGTGACATGGGTCGACAGCCAGAAGTTGGTATCGAGTACGGCAACCAGGCTAGGCATCGTATCACCGGCACTGATCGCTTCCTTCAACTCGTATTTCATCGAGAGGAAGCAGCCGATCGATCCCAGAATTGTGGCCGTTGTGAGAGCGATCTTGCGCCGATCGAGGGCTTCGATGACCAGCGCAATACCAACACAACAGGCTGTGATGAAGAGAATCGTCTCGTAAAGCGTGGTGACTGGCGGACGCCCCTGGATGATGCAGCGCAGGGTGACTCCGGTGGTGAGCAGAATCAGTCCGAGCAGGCACATCAGCCAGGTTCCTCGCGATGGAAGGATGGATTCCGGTTTGAGCCAACTGAGACAGGCGATGATGAAGGCCAGGATGAAGCAGATCAGCGCACGATAAAAGAAATCGATGCTGTAAAAGAACACTTCCAGTGACCCTCGATTATTCTGGCCGTGGAGATCTGCCAGCTCAGCCAGTTTTTCCTGCACCAGCACCGCTTGCTGCTGGAGGAGTGGGCGGTCGTCTCTGGCTGCCACCATCGCTTCCATCTGTTTCAACGCATCGGCTTGGCGAGCGACGGGAGAACCCACTAGGGCATTCTGAAGAATCACATCCGATCGAACCCAGACCGCAGGGGGAGAGTCCTCTTGCGAAGAAGTCTGCTCCGGCGCGAACCAGGCGATCCCTTGCCGGGCGATCTGCAACTGATGAACAAGTTGCTCCCTGAGTTCTTGCAGGGCGTTGACCACTTCGGTCCTGCGATCTTCTGGCAGTTTGAGCAATGCATCGGTGTTGGCCAGGGCTTCTAGCTGGGTGACGCCGGCGATCAGCGACGAGAATCCAGTGGCTGGTGTGGTCCCATAGATGGCTTGCAACTCGGGAACCGATGTCAGAGGAAAGGTCCAACGAGCCGCATCGAAAGCGTGGAATAATTCTTCCAGCGCTCGGATGTTCTGGGCCAGTTGTATCGTTTGTCTCTCGACCAGACTCCAGTTGGAAGATTCCTTGGTCTCGCTGATCTTGCCTGCGGTCTCGAAGATCTGATCAAGAGCGGGCAAGAGATCGTCAAAACTCCAGCGCGCGCTTCGCTTCCTCTGGGAGACATCGATCCCTGCGTTGGTCAGGACTTCCGAGTTGGTCACCCGAATGCATTCGTAGCTCCGCGCAATCTCTGGATAGAGCATGCAGTCGAGAGCCCAGGCTACGGGTCCGAGTTTCTCCTGGTTGACGGTCAAGGATCGTTTGCCATTGACCTTTAACATGATGAATCCAGCAAAGGTGTCAAAGGGTTTGACCCGGCCACCATGTTGAAGGGGCCAGTGCTGAACCGCCTTGATCGTCCTGGAGGACCAAGGGGCCCTCGAAGGCGCAGCCGCATCCGCGGCATCTTGTGAGAGGCTTGGAGCTCCTACCAGCGGTGGGTTGGTGTCCGTTTGTGCGGAGACTCCACAACTCACTAGTAACAGCAGGGGAAGCCATCTTGGAGTCATCATGAGGTCACCTCGTGCCGTTTCGCCTGTTTCTTGCTGTAGGCAAGGAACTTCTGGATGAAGGTGATCGCCATTCCGATGCCGATCACGATACAAGAGTAGAGAGGCCATTGATCCGACGGATTTCGTACCACGGTGAAGACGCTGTACAGTTCAGCATCCGGTGCTGCGTTGGAGGGGCCCCAACTCGATTGAAAGAGGATTAGCCCCTGATCGCGCAGAGGATCGTTCATCTCGATCCGGACTTTTCGTTGGCTCGCTGCGGCTCTCTGGGTCACGTCGCTTCGATATTCTTTGGCCATCGAGATACCCGGATGATCGACCTTTTCGAAATTGTCGAGGCGGATCGAGAATGGCATCGAATGGCGAATCTTGCGCAATGCCACGGAAAAGGTCTTGTCGGCCACGGTAAAGGTCCAGGGGTAATTCTGGCCACCCCAGAGAAGGGCCTGTTGCCGGGAGCCATCTTCTCGATCGGTCGGGATCATGTCGATGGTCAGACCGGGGAGATTCTGCTCGTTCTCTGCAAGTTCCTGCTGCTCCAGCAGTCCCCAGCCGTCGATCGCTGGAGAATCTGGAGTCCAGTTGGGCCCCACAGGAAGCGCCCTGCAGTTGGCCAGGGCACCACTGAATTTCAGTTGGAATGGCAGTCCTGTGGTCGGTTCTATCGACAGCTCTGATTTCCCTGCCATGCGATCGAACAGTACCAGATGCTCATCCACTGAATCGTTCCCCGTCTCGAATACCGCAACTTCCCATTGGTGATGACTGATGTATTCGGAGGCTTCCTGCGATTCCCACAGTTGTAGGTATCCTTCATCGGAAGCTTTCAGCTTGACCAGTCCCGCACTCATCATCAGTGCAATACCCACGTGGATGATGAAGATGCCAAAGTTACGCTTCTGCAGCTTGAGCAGAAGAATCCCGCCGACCAGCAAGTTGATGGTGAAGATGATCATGCAGGTCATGCCACCAGGGAGTGGGATGGAGAAGCTGAAGGCATCCGATGGAACGAACCACCAAGCGGAGCTGAAGTGGTGGATCAATCCCCACGACTCGAAGTACTTCTGCTGGACTCGATAGAGTCCATGCTCGGCCTGCTCCAGTGTTCCTAGATAAGTGAGCATCAGCAGCAAGACCATCATGACGGTCGCCACCTTCTGCGAGCCGATCTTTTTCAGGAGCGCCAACCCGCTGGAATTCTTCACTGGACCACCTCCAGTGACAGAACCAGTTGCTTCAACTTCGATCGAGCCTCTTTGAGTTCGGCGTCGGGTCCGACCATCTTGACGAAGACTGCACGGTCCTGAAGATTTCGAATCAATCCAATCATCGACCAGCCCTGTCTGGGGGTACTCCCCATGCTGGCGTAAGGGCCACTGCCCTCGACCACGATGGCCTGCCCGCCGAGCATCGTTTCCGTAGGAAGTTTCGAGAGTTGCTGTTCATCGATGGGGTCGAGACTCAACTCCTTGAGCCAACGATTGACATTTGCGAGAGCCCCGCCTCCATCTCCCGCCAGTACGGTGATCCAGCAGCGCGCTTCGCCACCGACGATGAATGTCACCTCTCTCATCGGTTTGGCCGAATCCACTTCCCAGCCCTGCGGAGTTTGCCAGCGAATGCTGGGTACATTTGGTTCTGGTGGTGGACTCTGAGGGACCTCAAGCCGTATCGAACCGGCAAAAGCAACCAGGGCGTCTGCCTGTTCCAGCAGCAAGGTGCGTGGTCCGGTCGCCTTGAGGTAGAGGGTCGTGTCACCCAGCGGTAGTGAATAGACGATCATCCGTGCATCCGGGACCGTCTTCGAGGCAAAACCGTCGGTGAATGTGCCGTCGATCTGGAAAAGAACACCCTCTCTTTCGAGCAGGGTAGCTTTTGGCAGGTTGTCTAGCGCGTCATCTGAAAGGTTGGGTTGATCCATCTGTCCACACCATCGATCGACGTTGTCGCGCAGGGTACCTCCGCCAGGGATCACGATGAGAAAACACTCGGCGTCAGGAGAGCCAGCGATACGGACATTGATTCGCCGCATCGCAGTGAGTGGAGCCTCGATCCAGCCTGCAGGAAGATCGTACGCCAGCGTTGGAACCGAGGGGTCTGGTTCCAGCGGGCGAGTGGGTCGATCGGTTCCAAAGCGCTGCGAAGCAGTGGCGCCAGGTAAGATCGGATGCACCGCCTTCTCGATGGAGCGCACGCCATCGTAAGAAGCGTGATCAGCGGAACAGCCGGATCCTGCGATGATGATCGCGATCAGAACCCCACACCAGCACAGAACTTCACGGATCCGATGGGGCCGGAACGATAACCTGCAAGAGGCTGAAGAGATCACTTGGGTGAATGGCAGCGATGACATCTGTGGATTATCCACTGATAGAGGATAATTTCTCTTTAATCGAAGGCTTGGGATGGGCGCCAGTCATACGGTCGACGACCTCTCCATCCTTGAAGAAGAGAAGAGTGGGAACTCCCTGGATCGAGTACTTCACGGCAAGCGCTTCGGCTTGCTCGATGTCCACCTTGCCCACCTTGACTCCCTTGTCGGCGAATTCATCGGCGAGTTGTTCGATCAGCGGTGCAATCGTCTTGCAGGGGCCACACCAGGTGGCATAAAAGTCGAGCATCGCCACGCCCTTGCCGATTTCGCTGTCGAAGTTGGTGTCATCAATGGTTAACAAGTTGTCGGTCATGGATTTCTTCCTCTGCTGTTCGGATCACCTCGAAACACCGATACGAGTCCGCTGGACAATTATTCGACGATTTTCCCGTTTTCACCAGGTACATCCTGATTCGAGGTCTCAAGTACAAACCCTGGAAGAGCCAGTCGCTCTCCGGGTTCTCCATCGATAGGTCTCCAGGAACGGATGCAATCCTCGCCCGCTTGCCAGGAGAACCATGCAAGATTTCCGTCCACTTCGCCGAGGAATTCCAGGGTAGTGGTCTGTAGATCGATCAGCGTTCCGCCCAGCGCAGTGATTTCAGCGATCAACAGGTCCAATTGCTTTTCGAGCTGACGAAATTCACCTCGGAGGGTCAATTTTGTCGGACTCTTCTGGGGATCTGGATTCGCGTTGGCCGAATGCGACTGTTGGATTAGCAGCTGTTTCTTTTCGATCACCTGCAGCAAATCCTCACCAATCCTCATCAGAAGAGGCAGTCTGGCATTCACCTCATCCAGTTTCATGATCGGAGGACCGCTGGTCACTGTTTCGGACATCTCGCCACCTCTTGGATTTCGGGGCTACTTCGGGTCAAGTTCGGTCACCTCAAGGATTGCGGCGGGCTTCGCAAATTCAGTCCACCGGGGACTGACCGTAGAGATCGAGCGGACTCTTCTCTCCTGGACTCATAGTAGTCAGGTCCTCGGCGCATTTCAATCTGCAGACTTCTTTTCGAAGGGGTGATCTTCTAGGTAATGCCGCAGATTCGGTGCAAAATATACTTGCATGAGGGGAGTTCGGATGAACATGTCGGAAACGCTAGGGAGGTGGCGAGCCACCATCATCGACGGGGGCAGTCTCTCTCTCGATGGGGGAGCGATGTTCGGCTCGGTGCCCAGGGTCGTGTGGGAGCGTTGTATTGAACCCGATTCTGAGCATCGGATTCCAATGAAGACCCGATTATTGCTGCTGGAAGATTCCCAATCAGATCGAGTGGTGCTCATCGATGCGGGGGTCGGAGACAAGGAGGATCCGGCATTTCGCGATCGGTTCGCCATCCAACTGCCCGAAGGAACCGGGGAAGCGCCACTTCGACGGGCGATTCGCAGTGTCGGTGTCGATCCGCAACGGGTGACCGACTTGATCCTCACCCATCTGCACTTCGATCATGTCGGGGGGGCGACGCAACTCGATCGAGAGGGCCAATCTACGGCGCTCTTCCCCGATGCCACTCACTGGGTCCAGCAGGCCAATTGGGACACCGGATTGTCGCCCAATGCCAGGGAACGGGCTTCTTACTTGCGCCAGAATATCGAGCCGCTGGCAGCGGCTCCGCTCGAGAAGATCGATGGCAATGGCGAAATCCTCCCCGGAATTTCGGTTGAACGAGTCGATGGGCACACTCTGGGGATGCAGACGGTGCGAATAGAGGGGGGAGGGCGTGTGATGCGGTACCTGGCGGATCTGGCGCCGACCTGGCACCACCTGAGAGCCGCCTGGACGATGGGCTATGACATCTGCGCCATCACCGTGGTCGAGGAGAAGCAGAGGATGCTTGAAGCAGCGCTGGAAGAGCAGGCGTTACTGGTGCTGGAGCATGACCCGGTTCACGCCGTCACATCGCTGGAAGAGCGCAATGGAAAGATCGTCGCCAGGAAACCATGAGCAGGCCTTCGATCGGTTCAGAGCCCCAGCCGTGCCGACTGACTGTAACAGTTGAGTCCTGAATCTCCGGTGAAACCGCACAGGATCATCTTCGCTTCGCGAGCGGTTTCTACTGCCAGGCTCGATGGGGCACCGACCGCAATCAGTGCATCGAATCCGGCAACCGCCGCTTTTTGAACCAGTTCAAAACTGGCTCTTCCACTGACCGCGCAAACCAATCCAGAGGCGGGGAGTCGGTTGCGAGTACTGAGGGCTCCGACCAGTTTGTCGACGGCATTGTGTCGGCCAACATCTTCACGCACTGCGATCGCGACCTCTTCATCGTGGGCCCAGGCTCCTGCCGCATGAACGCCACCGGTACTTTCGAACAAACCCTGATCGACTCGTAATCGAGAAGGCAAGGAAGAGAGCCACTGCGGATCGTAGTGTCGATCACTGGCGGTCGAGGGAACCCGATCGATGACATCCTGGATCCTGGTTCGACCACAGATGCCGCAAGCACTGGTACCGAAGCCGGTGTGAGTCAAGGAACCCAGATCTGGATCGGAGCCGTCCTTGAGGATCACGGTGACGACATTGAGCGGTTCCTCGACATCGCCTTCAGTGCAGTGGGTCACGCCCGCAGGGGACTCGGTCGATCCCAGCAAACCCTCGGCGACCAGGAACCCGACCGCCAGGTCGAAATCATCTCCGGGAGTTCGCATCGTGGTGGTGACCAGCTGATCCTGCTGGGTGCCCTGATGGTTCCAGCGCAGCCGGATCTCCAGCGGTTCCTCGACAGCGATCTCGTCGAGTCCACGCGCCGAGCGGCCCGGGCGGGTGCGTCGTACCGGGAGTCTCATCGACCTCCGGTGGGGGACTGGTTGCTGCTGTGTCATCCGGGTGCTGCTCTCCTCCGGGGCGCGATTGCGCGGTGTTCCGGCAGGATAACTGCGATGGCGCCCTTCTCCTACTGGACTCCCGGCATCAGCGGCTGACCCTCGTCCCACACCAGGCGATCGATACTGACCGCTTGGGGGAACACGTTGCGCAGGGCGCTGGAATTGAGCAGATTCGGGTCGAACAGCCAGTTCCGAATCGGTGGATTGTAGACCCCGGATTTACCCCATCTTTCGGTCGCCACGCGGCTCTGGAACAGATTGATGAAGGCTCCGTTGATGTTGGCTTTCACATTCGACCACTTCTCATGAAAGCGAGGCAAGTTTTCCAGTCCGCCGGAGTAGTTTCCACCACCGTCGGGGGTCCTGACATTGCCGGTGACCATCGCCATGTTGTAGGTGGTTTCGGAAGCCTTATCGATGTCAGAGGAACTGTCGCCAGGAGACCTCTCATCTATCCAGTTGTTGGAGAGCAGGTTGACGGCATCGCTGATCACAGCAGCCGTTCTCATCTGCGGATCGCCTTCGGTTCTGTGGGCAGTATTGAAGTCGCCCTGGACATAGATCGGATCCTCGCTGACAAACAGCAGGTCAGCCGGGAGTTCGGCTCCATCGGTGAGGCGGATTCCCTCCATCCAACCGCTTGCAGCCCCGGGGTCCCAGTTGGCGGGTTCCGGGTCCGGTGAACGATAGGCGTATACCTGATGGATGTCATTGTCGGGGTCGGTATCTGAATTGGCGTTGGTGATGTAGTTCTGGAAAGTCGAGTTGGAGAGATCCAGTTCGGTCAGAGGAACATAGGTCTCTTCCCTGGCATCGTACATGTCGTCGGTACTCTCGGTAACGGCACCACCCATCTGTGCGGTGACATCGACCTCGATTCCGTTCTGGACGTGGTAAACCCGATCGTTGTGGATCACCAGGTCTGCACTGGTGCGATAGTGTCCGTCGTTGGAAATCGATCCGATATCGGGAGCATTCTGGGTCAAGACTCCATGGCTCCCGGACTGGACCGTGCCACCCCATTGCTGATCTGCGAAGTCGATCCATTCCTGCGGATCTGACCACGCCTCGAAGTCCTCGTCATTGCCAAGGGACTGGAACACTCCGTTATTGTCCTTGATCTCGACGGTTCCATTGGTGGTGCTTCCGTTGTTCTTGCGCTCACGAAAGATCTCACCGGTACAGCGAAAGTAATCGGAATCGATGGTCAGGGTTCCTCCGACGCCGACGTAGATGTCTCCGTTGGCGTGCACTTTTCCGGCAAAGGTCATGCTGGGGCCAGGGAGCAGTTCCAGGTCATCATCAAAAAAGATGGCGAAGTCGAAGAGGGGATTTCTCTGCACCTCGATGGTTCTGCGAAGATGGCTCATCGCAGTGTCCGTCTCGACTCCCGAGGTCGATGAGGTTCCGGGGAAAAGCTGAACGACTCGGGTGTAGAGGGTCTGTGTCGGCCCATTCGTATCGGTGGAATCGTAGAGCACTTCGATCGGTCTCCAGCCGTCTGTATTGACCTCTGCCGAGTACACCTGTGGCGTCAGATCGGTGGCATTCCAGCTGTAACTGACTCCACCGATCAGCACCGTTCCGGTGGCGGATGTGGAGAGCGCGAAGGGATCATCGAAGTTGGCAGTCCGGACCAAGATGTCCTTCTGCGCCGCATCGAGGATCGATTCGGCCAGTGTTCTGGCCTTCAACTTGTCGAGCTGGAAGCGAGAGTCCTTGCTGCGGGTCAAGGTAGTGGCGACCGTTGCAGAGGAGATCAATCCGATCACCAGGATCATGAACGCCGTGACCAGCAAGGCCGATCCTCGCTGCGGATCCGCGCTGGAGTGGTCGAGTTCAGAATCCATCATCGATGGGGGAGTCAGGATGGTTGGTTCCATGGGAGACCTTCCAGAGTGAGGCATTGGGCGGGTGGGAGCGATCGAAGCGGTAGTATTGGAGATCACTGGGAATCCTCGATGAAGTTGCGTCTCTTGACCCTGCTCTTCACCGAGTAGGGGACATGGTCGCTCTCGCGTTGAAGATTCAGCTGGACGATGATCGAAAGGCCCTGGATCTCGAAGGAGAGTCCGGGCAATCGATCGGTACCGGCTTCATTCAGCTGATAGGTACCGATGCGGGTGGCCAGGGTCGAACTGGATGAGTTTCCCAGCGAATCGAAAATCGTACAGACCACATCGCCGAAGTGATAATCGTCACTGGCAGGATCGGCAGAGAGACGCTGCCACTCGAGCGAGCACTGAACCACTGGCAAGGGAGATCCGGAAGAGTCCTCGAAGTAGTATTGCCCCAGCGACAGATTGTATCCTCTACGCCATGTTTCCGGCAAGATTCGATCCCACTCCCCGGTGCTTCCGTTATAGGAATATCCGAGAAGATCGATCTCCAGCAACTCCCCCGAAGCAGACAGTTCCGGGGTCGACCAGCCCTGCCTCAGGATCGACTCCACCCGCGTGAAACTACGGTGGGCGTCGAACTGAGCCGCGGCATCGGCATCGGCATCACCGCCGAAGCGTGCGAAGGAGGTGGCGAGAGCCAGGCTCAATCCGAGCACCACGACGAAGACCGTCGTGGCGATGAGAATCTCGAGGAGGGTCGAGCCCTCCTCTGGTCTCGGGTGTGTGGGGTTCATCGGTCTACTCCTACCGGGTCCGTATGACCCAGAACTGGTGTTGAATTTGTCCCTGATCACGGCCCTCCCAGGTGACCTCTACGAGGATCTCCAGGGGGTCGGCTTCGATGTCGGTGACCGAGACATCGAGGGTGGGGATGGTCAGATCTGCCATCTCGAGCAGGGTCGGAGTCTCATCAAAGACCTGGCGCCCCTTTTTCGGCCAGTTGCTCGAGAGCAGGTATCCATCCTGGGAGTTGGTCAGGTCTTCCATAGTGCGAGAATTCAACTCTTCGATCACTGCTCGGGTGTGTCCAGTCGCCTGGGTCACTTCTCGAGTGTGGTTCTGCTCGTCGAGGATCGGCAGCATCAACATCGCTGCTGCGGTTCCGACGACGGTCAGCAGCGCCAGCGCGATCATCACCTCCAGCAGGGTGTATCCGTCCTGCGGGGTCCTCAACTCGGGGCACGATTCCATCGTGAAACCTCTTCCATGGGGGATCATTCGCGGTCCATCGGGCGTGATGTGGACATAACGGGTCCCGAGAAGAGTACGACGGTGATCCCCAACGGTGCAAATCGGTGGGGGGGAATCGTCGAGATCTAGCCTGGAGAAGGGATCAGTTCCCGGAAGGAATGACCGGAACGGTGGCTATCCGCCCAATTCGAGCATCAACCGTAAATTGGTCCCTCGATCATCATCGAAGGTCGTCATCGACTCATCGGTCCTGGTCCAGGTCGCCTCGAACAACCACCTCACCCACGGTTTTGACCGTGCCGAAAGCCCGGCTCTCAGCACCTGGACGGTCCCGCCAGCGGTGCCAGGATCGAGCAGGCCGAGATTTTCCAGTTCTCCTGCGAGGTGCGCTCTCTCGTAACGAAGAAGCAGTTCAACGTTGGGCCCATCGAAGGGGGAAGGAGCATCAAAGGTGGTGGGTGGAAGGTCGGGTCCGGATCGTGTGGGGAGGGAGTTGTTTCGAGAGATCAGGGCCCTGATTCCAAACTGCCAGCCGGTGAGATCTCCCGGAAGGTCGGTGGGTCCGGAAGTGGTTTCGGTTCCATGGAGGCCATGAGTCATCCATTCGTTTTCCAGATGTAGCCACTCGAGTAGCGGCCAGCGCCAGCCGGCTCGAACCCAGCGCGCGCTTTCCACCTCGAGCGGAAGGGTATTCATCAGGGGTAACTCTTCCGGGCTCAGAACCTGGATCCGACCCTCGCAACCGTGCTCGAGGCGACCCGCGATGAACATCGAGAAGCGGCTCCCAGGAGTTTCCACGGCATCGGGGCCGCCGAACAGCAATCGACTGAAGGGCTGAACGCTGAGTCGCCCGGAGATCCCCTGCCCCCCGAATCTCAGCCCACGAGGATCGACCGAATTTCCCAACCTCGCCTGCAGGTCCGTGATGATGGCATCATCGAGCCAGCGTCCCCCTCCTCGGATGGAAGTACTGGAGCCCTCGGAGATCCAATCGATCAGCCCTTGGGAGACGGTGAGTCGATCCTCCTGGAAGAGCCCGCCCTGGAGTCCCATCGAATTGGCGATCCTCCCGCCGGTCAGATGCAATCCACCACGGATATGACGGTCGATCCAGAACTCCGAGAAGACCCCAGCCGAGTTCTCATCTTCGAAGTTCAGGCGAAATCGAAAGTGATTTTTTTCGAGGGCGCTGCCCTCTATACGAATGTCGCTCCTGCGGAGGCTGGTGCCGGAGAGGCTGGAGGGATCTTGCTGGGTGTGGATCGTCGAATCGAGGCGAAGGGTTCCCACCAGTTCGAGATGGGGAACATCCCCTGGGCCTACGATGGAGATGCGGCCGCCATGCTTGAGGTGGATGAAACCGTGATCGGAATTGTCTTCTAACTGAGGCTCTTGCGCTTCAACAAAGGGGTTGGTGCTGAAGGGGTCGAACGGATCCTGGTCGAACGGATCCTGGTCGAACGGATCCTGGTCGAATGGAACCTGGTCGAATGGAACCTGGTCGAATGGAACCTGGTCGAATGGAACCTGGTCGAACGGATCTCCTCCTTGCTGTCCCAGCGCCGGCTGCGGTAGGAGCAGAAGAAGCAGCAGCCATCCGATGGGATGGGAGTCACAAATTCGATGGTGCCAGGGCAATGGGGGCAGAATTAGATGGGACAAACACATTGCGGGCTGTGCTGCAGTCGAATCGATCTGGATCGGCTTGGCTTCAAACTGTCCGGACGCTGAATTCAAGATGATCGGGCCCCCCAGAGGAGATCATCCCGATCTACTGCTATTGGACAAGAGGAAACTCTACAGCTTCTCCAGGCGAACATCGTCGATCATGATCAGACTGTCGGGTCCGCCACTGAATATGACTCGTAACGCTTCGACCATATCCCACTGCACTTCTCCCTTACGAGTGAACTTCTTCAGGTCGAGGCGTAGGTCCTGCCAGCGGCCCTGGGGAATCAGTGCGGAGTTATATCCATCTCTCTGGAACGCACGCCCTGCGCCCCTGCGTCCTCCGCCGCGTGGGGCTCTCACCTGGTCTCCGTTGGCATCGAACAGGATCAACAGCTGTGGTCGTGCCTTGGGATCTTCGCAGCGGATCGAGATGTTGAGGAATCGATAGTCGGTCAGGCTCAGGCCTTCGTCGATCATTTTCTTGAAAACGGCATCCCCGAGATTGATCCAGCTGATTTCAGTACCTGTCTGCCAGTGCATGGCAAACTTGCCGGTCCGAACGTCGCCGTCCTCAGGTGTCCCTCCGACGATCTTGGTCTTGGCCGCTTGAGGGCCTCCACGATTTCCCCGGGGATCCGCATCTTCTTGCTCCTCCGGCTCGTCGCTGGAATCAGACCTGGGCTTCTCGAAGTCTTCGAGCAACAAGTACACCTCTTCGAAAGCGAGTTGGCGAAGCGTGGAGAGTTCCTCGCCGTTGAGGGAGCCTTCAAATGCGGTTCCGTCGGCATCCTCTTTCGTGATGATGGAGAGCGCCAATTTGAACTTCTCCTTGTCGAAGTACTTCTGGGCCTTCTCGAGAACCACACCCGCCTCTGCTTCCTTGGAGCATCGTTCAAGAACAGCTGCGATGGGATCTTCTGACTTCCGTAGTTTTCCCTGGAGGCGTTTGATGATCGATCGAGCGCGAGAGAACTCGCGCTGTTCGAGATATTCATGAAAACGATCGAGATCCGAATTGAGGGCGGCATCCCCCAGGTCGATCTTGGGAACCGGCCCGATCTTTGAATCGGTAGACTCCTCGGGCGTGGATTCGGGTTCCTCGACCTGTGGGAGGGGAGAAGTGACGAATCCGCTGATCGGCACCGCCCACAGCAGTGTGACCAGGAGGATTGTGAGCCGCGCCAGCGGGACCAGCCCCGTGGCTGAAGAAATACAATTCATCGTCATCTCCTTTCATGCGGTCCACAGGCACCGGTGAAGTGTGGCTGTGTCATCGCTCCAGCGGACCGGATTCCATACTACGAACCTCTTCGTCAGGGTCAAGAACTGCTGCTCGTGGCCGTTCCTATCCCCTCTGACAACCCCGATGAGGCCTCGATGGATTCGCTTCGTGGATTTTTTTTTGTCTCCGGATTCGAAGTAATTGAGGTGGATCCAGGCGATAATCGATTCGCATCCGCCATGGAAATGGTGCCGGTAAAGATCACCGGAGAAGCACCTGGTACCTGTTTTGCTGAAATGAGGAAGATCGATGGTTCGTGAAGTCGTGATCATTGGGTCGGGACCGGCAGGATACACTGCGGCGGTCTACACGGGGCGTGCTCAACTGGCACCACTGGTATTTGCGGGATCGCTCAGTGGAGGGCAGTTGATGCTAACCACAGATGTCGAGAACTACCCTGGATTCCCCGAGGGAATCATGGGACCCGAACTGATGGAGAATTTCAGGAACCAGGCGGAACGCTTTGGTGCAGAGGTGGTGTACGAGGACGTGGTAGAGGTCGACTTCTCCAGTCATCCGTACCGGGTCAAGAGTGCTTCCCAGGAGGTCGAGGCGAAGACCGTCATCATCTCCACCGGGGCCAGTGCCAAGTTGCTCGGCCTCGAGGCAGAGAGTCGACTGATGGGACACGGTGTGAGTACCTGTGCGACCTGCGACGGATTCTTCTTCCGCGGGCAGGAGATCGCCATCGTGGGAGGCGGCGACTCTGCCATGGAGGAGGCGACTTTCCTGACGCGATTTGCCGAAAAGGTGACCGTCATTCACCGTCGCGATGCTCTCCGCGCCTCGAAGATCATGCAGCAAAAGGCGATCGATCATCCGAAGATCGAGTTCATGCTCGATTCAGCGGTGACCGAGATCTTCGAGGAAGATGCCAAGGTCTGCGGGATCGAGGTGGAAAACCTGAAGTCTGGTGAGAAGATTCGTGTCGATCTGACCGGATTATTTGTCGCGATCGGTCATACTCCGAACACTCAACTGTTCGATGGCAAGGTCGAACTCCACGACAATGGTTATATCCGCTGCACGGAAGGTTCCCGTACCAGTGTCGCGGGTGTATTTGCCTGTGGTGATGTGCAGGATTTCACCTACCGACAGGCGGTTACCGCAGCCGGAAGCGGTTGCATGGCTGCCCTCGATGCCGAGCGGTGGATCGAGCACCAGGGGAACTGAGTCGAGAGTGACCCATCGCTCAAAAATTCTGGCCTTCGCCGGAGGGTGAGCGGTTCCCATGTACCGTTTTCATGCGGTACCATGCACGATCAGCCCTGACCGCTGTGGCGGAGAGGAATGAAAGGTTTCCAGATGAGGATCTTTGACCCACACAGTCACATGATTTCCAGGATCACCGACGACTACGAGAAGATGGCAGTGGCGGGAATCGTCGCTCTCACCGAGCCGTCTTTCTGGCTCGGCGAACCGCGAAAGCATGCGGGTACTTTTTACGACTATTTCGACCACATCACCAATTTCGAGGCTCAGAGAGCAGCAGAGTATGGAATCAAGCACTACTGCACCATCGGAGTGAATCCTCGAGAGGCCAATGACATCGATCTTGCCACAGAGGTTCTGACGCGGATCGAGGAGTGGTTCGAGCGCCCTTCGGTGGTGGCGGTGGGAGAACTGGGATTTGATCTGATCACCGACGATGAAGAGACGATCCTTCGCCGTCAGCTGGAAATGGCCTTCAGCGCAGGACTTCCGGTGATGATCCACACTCCTCATCGAAACAAGCTTGAGGGAACGCTGAGAACCATCAAGGTGGTTCAGGAGATGGATCTGGATCCCTCGCGGATCCTGATGGATCACAACACTGAAGAGACGATCGAGGTCAGCCACGATAATGGCTTCTGGTGCGGGCATACCGTTTATCCGGTGACCAAGTTGAGCCCCGAACGAGCGGCAGCCATCTTTGAAAAATACGGTCCTGACCGAATGATGGTCAACTCTTCCTGTGACTGGGGGCCGTCAGATCCGCTCAGTGTTCCTCGAACCGTCTGGCGCATGCGCCGGGAAGGTTTCTCAGAGGATGTGATCCGTAAAATCGTTTGGGATAATCCCATCGCGTTTTATTCCATCTCGGGACGGGTAGATCTGCAACCGGGTTGGGAGTGATCGGATGAGTTCAATGGCAGAGTTTGATTCAGAAAAAATTCGTGAAGGTGTGAAACTGATTCTCGAGGGAGTCGGTGAAGATCCGACTCGCGAGGGGCTCATCAACACCCCGGACAGGGTCGCCCGGATGTACAACGAGATGTTTTCGGGTTTGAAAGAATCCAGTTCGACACTTCTCGATACGGTTTTTCATGAGGAGTACGATGAAATCGTATTGCTGAAGGATATCGAGTTCTTCTCCGTTTGCGAACATCACCTGATGCCGTTTTCCGGTAAGGCGCATGTCGCCTACCTGCCAGGAGGCAAGATTGTCGGCCTGTCCAAACTGGTACGAGCAGTGGAGCACTTCGCCAGAAGACCACAGGTCCAGGAGAGACTGACCGCGCAAATCGCCGATCTGATCACTCAGGCCCTTGAGCCCAAGGGGGTGGCAGTGGTCCTCGAGGCGACCCACACTTGCATGACCTTGCGAGGGGTTCGGAAACCGGGCAGCGTGATGACTACCTCAGCCATGAGAGGGGTGATCCGAGAGAACCTGGCGACCAGAAACGAGATTTTGGGTCTCATCTTCGGCAGGGTGAAATAGGTGTCCGGGCGTCCCGACCGACTGTTCGAGGTGGATTGCCCCTGCTGTGATACCCGCTTGACCATCGATCCTCGAGCCAAGCGGATCTTCCATACGGTGACCAAGGGCCAAGACGGTGAGACCAAGTCCTTTGAGGATGCCGTCAAGGATGCCACCGGAGGAGCCCAGCGCGCAGCCGACAAGTTCAAGGATGTTCTCGCTTCCGAGGAAGGCAAAGAGGACCGGCTCGACGACATGTTCGATGAGGGCCTCAAGAAGGCCGAGGACGATCCCAACAAGAAGCCTCCCTCCATCTTCGATTTCGATTAGGGGGGAGTGCAGGTGGTCATCTGGATCATCGACGGCAATAACCTGATTCATTCAGATCCCCGTCTTCGCCAGCGGATGGTGGAGAGTGGTCTCGAATCCGCCCGAAAATTACTGGACCACGATCTGAGCAGGCTTCGATCTTCCGATGAACTGTTTCATGTTGTTTACGATGGCGGGACTTCGACCCGAAATCGGGGCGGGGTATCCACATCAATCGCACAGCATGGAACGTCGGCAGACGACAGGATCCTCGCCATGGCGAGGAAAAAAAGCGGTCAGGGAAAACTGATAGTGGTGACCGACGACCACTCCGATATCGGGGCGCGCCTCGGAGGAGCGGGGATCGAGTGGATGGTCTGCTCTGAATTCCGAAGCACCGTGATGAGACTCGGAACCGGGCGAAGTAAGTCTGCAGTGGACGACTCCTCGGATAAACCTCCTCCTCCTCGTAGCAAGAATCAGATCGATCACTGGCTCAAAGAGTTCGGAGTGACCGGAGAAGAAGAATGAGCTTCCGGGAACTGGAACTGAAGCTGGCCATCGATAGCGCTCTCGACTACCAGAGATTGTGCGAGGCGTTGCCAGGATTCGAGGAGGAGAAGAACCAAAGAAATATCTACTTCGACGATCAACGGCAACTGGCTGCCCGGAGGATGATGTTGAGACTTCGGATCGAGCCGCCCTCGGCATGGCTCACGCTCAAGATCGCGAGTTCTCGGCGAGAAGGAGTGTTTGATAGCGAGGAGATCGAGGAGGCGGTGGCGCTAGATCTTGCGCTGGCGTTGGAAGCGGAGTCACGAGCGATCTTGCGCATCGATGCGGCAGTCGTCGAAGAATCGAGAACTCGTTGTGAGAGTCCGCTGCAAAATCTTTTGGAATGGGGCCGTGTAGAGAATCGGCGCCGCTGCTATCGAGTCGCCCCCGGCCTACGGGTGGAGATGGACGAAACAAGATTTCCAGATGGAGTGCTGCGCTGGGAAGTGGAGGTGGAGGGGGATACACCAGCTCTTGCGAGAGAGTTCCTCGACCGGATCTCCAGGGAGGTGGGGGTGACGCTCCAGGCCCAAACCCAGACCAAATCTCAGTTCCTGGCGGAAAATTTGCGGACCTGATCCGAGAGCCGTGCGTCTTGTACTTTGCGCATGGAGTTCAGAGGTCGAGGTTCAGAGGTCGAGGATCGATTTCCACGGAGTATCTTGGTGACCGAGAGCGAGATTGGCTCCCCGGGCATGCAAGAAGAGCAGGTCTGAAATCCGGTTCAGCGCCACCACGGCACTCTTTCCTTCTCCCGTCGATCCTGAAAACTCAACCGTGCGTCGTTCCGCTCGCCGACAGGTGGTCCGGGCCCTGTGGAGTTGTGCTCCGATCGGATCCCCACCGGGGAGAATGAACTCTTTCAGCGGAGGGAGGTCCGCCTCCCAGCGATGGATCCAATCGGTCAATCGGTCGACATGTGGCTGACCAATCCGGGGACTGGCCCCGCCCTTCAACCCGCAGTCCTGCTGGGCCAGGTCAGCACCCATCGAAAAGAGCATCGACTGGATTTCTCGCAACTGGGGATCCAGTGCCGGAGGAATCGAGGCCTTGGAAGCCGCCAGCATTGAAAGACACACTCCGAGATCCGAGTTCAGTTCATCGACGGCGCCGTAAGCTTCGATTCTGGGATGGCACTTCTGAAGGCGGTCAGATCCGAGGATACCCGTGTCTCCCAGGTCACCATCGCCGGTCGTTATCGAGTTCATGTCGTGAGCCCCTTCTAAAGAACGATCGCTGCGGCGCCGAATCGATCTCCGCCAGATTCCACCACTCCATGCTCCAGCAGATGACCACACTGGCGTTCTCTTTCGATGGCGTGAGCCGTGGCCAGTACCAATGGCGTGGAGTTCTGGAGGCCGGTTTCGACGACCTGCTCCCAGAGACGATCCAGTTCCGGTTCGAGTAGATGCTTCAGTATCCTGGCGTCTTCGCGGATCTGCATCGGCACTTGCTGCTGCGAGTCTTGATTCTCTCTGGCGAAGAGGGTGCAGGAGGCAAGAAGGAAGCAGCCGTACTCAAACTTCAACTGTCGACCCAGCTCTTTACCTACCACCATGGGATCGAAATCGATCGTTCTTTCTGCCGGCACTTCGACCGGGACGATGCGGCAGCCGGGTACCAGCACCTGTGCGAGTAACGGCCCGATCCTGTGCAGCGTCGGAAGTGAGTTCTCATCTTCCCCGTTGGGAATGATGTCGACATCTCCAGGCCAGAAGGAAGCAATCCTGGCGGCGAGGCGTTCATCTATGGGCGAATCACCCAGGGTGGTGGTCAGGCTCCCCATCGCACGGATTCTCGGAATCGTACCCGTTCCAGTGGCGACCAGTACCAGGGTTCTGGGACGAGAGCGCAGTATTGCAGTATGAAGTGTTCTGGCCAGTAGGCGTGCGCCGTCGAGGCACTCGGTTCCCGGCACGATGGCGGTACAGATCCCCTGGGGGATCACCTCTGGAATGATCCAGTTGGAAACCATCGCCTCGGTCGCCTTGGCGACCTCTTCACGTTCCCGGGTCGGATCAGTGACCGGGCGCTTCATCCGTTCTTCTCCGAGAAAGCGGTCGGAGCGATTCGAGACTTCAGTCTTTTATAGCCGGCATTTCTCAGCCCAGGTTGAAACCCGGCCTGGATGATGGTGTCCCGTAATAGTTTCTCAGTTGCCGTGTGATCCGCTCCTGCTGCCGAAATGACATTCTCCTCGATCATCACCGATCCCAGATCATTGGCTCCTCGTTGCAGACCCATGCGCCCCTCTTCGAGACCAACGGTGAGCCAGGAGACCTGCAGATTTGCAATGTTATCGAGGAAGATGCGAGACACCGCCAGCCACCGAGAGTATTCCCGTGCCGGAACTCGCTCGCTGATCTTTCGTCCCAGTGGTGTGTTATCCGGCTGGAAGGTCCACGGGATGAAGGAGATGAAACCGTTGGTTTGATCCTGCAGCTGTCGAATCCTCTCCAGATGCTCAGCCCGCATCCAGAGATCTTCACCGAGACCAATCATCATGGTGGCGGTGGTCGGAATTTCGAGTCGATGTGCAGTGGCACTCACATCGAGCCAGTCGTCGGTGCCACAGGATGATCTTCTACGCTTGCGAATCGCGTCGACGAGAATCTCTCCACCACCGCCAGGAATCGAATCGAGTCCGGCATCTTTCAGTTCACGGAGAATCGTTTCGCAGTCGAGACCGGTCACCGATGTGAGGGCGTGAATCTCGGTGGGGGAGAAGCAATGGAGGTAGAACTCGGGATGCCGATCCTTGATGCTCCGTAGCATGTCGGTGTACCAGGAAAAGGGAAGATCGGGATGAAGACCACCCTGCATCAGGGTCCCGCTGCCCCCGAGGTCGATGGTTTCATCGACCTTTTGATGGATCTCATCGAGGCTCAGCACGTAGCCCTCGGGATCTCCTGGCTTGCGGTAGAAGGCACAGAAGGAGCACACCGAGGTGCAAACGTTGCTGTAGTTGATGTTTCGGTCGACGACATAGGTGACCACGGAGTCCGGGTGCCACTTTTCGCGAATCGAGTTGGCGGTCCGGAAGAGGGAGTCTTCATCGGCGTGGAGAGCCAGTGCCAGTGCATCGGCGGATGAAATCCTCTCGCCCGCCAGTGCAGCGGAGAGGATGACCTCGCAGGACTCGGCGCTGTCGCAAGACGCGACCAGGCCTGGATTGGCTGCTGAACCTGAATCGTGACTCAACCGAGATCCCCTTCACTTTTGGCCCTGATCGTGATGACGCAGCGGGCACCGGTTGGCATCGTAATGCCCTACCAGCGTTCATGCCACTGCTCATGCCCCTGCTGGTGGTCGCTACTTCGGGTCACATCCTCGGCGGATTGATGCCGGTCTGGCCCTGGTATTTCCCACCACGATCGCGGTAGGAAGTCTCGCACTCCTCGTCACTCTCGAAGAAGAGAACCTGCGCGAGGCCCTCATTGGCGTAAACCCGGGCGGGCAGGGGAGTGGTATTGGAGATCTCGAGGGTTACATGACCCTCCCACTCCGGCTCGAAGGGAGTGACATTCACGATGATTCCGCAGCGGGCATAGGTCGATTTACCGAGGCACACCGTGATGGCGTTTCGGGGGATCCGGAAGTACTCGACACTTCGAGCCAGGGCAAAGGAGTTGGGTGGGATGATGCAGCAGTCGGTGGTGAAATCGACAAATGAACGGCTGTCAAAGCACTTTGGATCGACCACGGATCCATGAACATTGGTGAACACCTTGAACTCGTTGGAAACTCTCAGGTCATATCCGTAGGAGGAAATTCCGTAGGAAATGACGCGTTCCTGTTCTCCGTTTTCGTTGGTTCTCTCACGCACCTGGGTGGGGGAAAAGGGTTCAATCATGCCGTGCTCTACGGCCATTCTTCGAATCCAGCGGTCTGACTTGACTGACATCGAGCACCTCCAACTATCATCTTTCAGCGATGGGGTTGATACCGGAAATAGTGAGCGTCCTGTTTCGAGCGAGTTGGAGCGCTGGGCCGCTGCTGATCGGTCAGACAGCAGCGGCCCAGCACTCTCTTCGTCCATCTCTGGTGGATTCAAGAGCAGCCGGTAGTGGCTCCACATGAATCGCATCGGAGGCAAGTTCCGTTTCGGACCATCGTGAGTATCCCGCATTCACGACACGGGTCTCCGGTGTAGCCCTTTGCTCGAGAGACTTCGCGATTGGACAGTGTTGCGGTCGTGGAGGAGGCCTGCTCGACCTTGCCAGATGTATTCTTGGGTTTGGTGGTGGGGCTGGATTGGCTGGAGCCCTGGAACGAGCCAGAGGCATCTCCGGAAACGGTCACTTCTTCTTCATCCGTGTATTCGGGATGAGAGGAGGTACCGATCGCGCTGAATCGGAGATCATCTTCCTGGACCTGAGCCAGATCATTTCGACCCAGGTAGTTGATGGCCAGTTCTCGGAAGATGTAATCGAGAACACTGGTCGACATCTTGATCTTGCGGTTGCCGGACACGATCCCGTTCGGTTCGAACCGGGTGAAGGTGAACGCTTCGACAAACTCTTCCAGTGGAACTCCGTGTTGGAGCCCGAGAGAGAGGCAGATGGCAAAGTTGTTCATCAGGCTGCGGAAGGCTGCACCTTCCTTGTGCATGTCGAGGAAGATCTCTCCGAGAGTACCGTCGTCGTACTCACCGGTACGGAGATAGACCTTGTGCCCCCCGACGATCGCCTTCTGGGTGTACCCACTGCGGCGATCTGGAAGTCTCCGTCTCCGAGCGAGGTATCGGTATACGACCTTTTCGACACCTTCAGGCATGGTGCTCGGCACATCGGGGAGTTCTTCCTCCTCCAGCTCTTCGCCCCAGGAGGAGAGTGGTTGAGACAATTTGCTCCCATCCCGATAGAGAGCCACAGCCTTCAGCATCGACTTCCAACCGAGATTGTAAGAACTACTGACCTCTTCGATGGTCGCATCCATCGGCATGTTGATGGTCTTGGAAATGGCGCCAGAGATGAAAGGCTGAGCCGCAGCCATCATCAGGATGTGAGCGTCGGAGCGGATGAAGCGCTTGCCGAGGCGACCGCAACGGTTGGCGCAATCGAAGATGGGAAGGTGCTGCTCCTCGAGGTGAGGAGCACCTTCGATGGTCATCGTGCCACAGACGAACTGATTGGCGGCCTGAATCTGTGCCGCACTGAATCCGATCGCTTGCAGTGGATTGACCGCCCACATCTCCAGTTCTTTACCACTGAGGCCGAGAGTTTTCTGTGCGTATCCTTCACCGAGCAAGTAGTCATTGAAGGCATATTGCAGGTCGAAAGCGCTGCCGAGGGAAGTTTCAATCTTGGCGATGGAAGCCTCGTCAAACCCGACCTTTCGCAAGGCGTCATGGTCAATCTCGGGAGCGCCTCTCAAGGTGCCATGACCGACGGCGTAGTGAACGATGTCCTGGATCTTCGAGTTCGAATACCCCAGGTTCTGTAGGGCCGGCGGCATGCTCTGGTTGATGATCTTGAAGTACCCGCCACCAGCGAGTTTCTTGAACTTCACCAGGGCAAAGTCCGGTTCGATTCCGGTGGTGTCACAATCCATCACCAGGCCGATGGTTCCAGTCGGGGCGATCACTGTCGATTGGGCATTTCGGTAGCCGTATTTTTGTCCAGAATCGAGGGCTCGGTCCCAGCACTCGCGCGCGGACTCGATCAGGTCGCTCGGACAAATCTTGTCATCGAGGGGAAACGGCAACACCGAGAGTCCCTCGTAGTCGGTATCGGGTGCATTGAATGCGGCTTTTCTGTGATTGCGAATCACTCGCAGCATTCCTTCGCGGTTGCGGTCGAAGGCAGGGAATGGACCCAGTTCCCTGGCCATCTCTGCACTGGTGGCATAGGACTCGCCGGTGAGGATCGCCGTGATGGCTCCACAGATGCTGCGCCCGATCTCGCTGTCGTAGGCGATTCCCATCCGCATCAGGACGGTGCCGAGGTTGGCGTATCCCAGACCCAGAGTTCGGTACTCGTAGGACCTGCGGGCGATCTCTTCGCTGGGGAAGGATGCCATCAACACACTGATCTCGAGCACGATGGTCCAGATCCTGGTGGCATGGCGGAAGGACTCGATGTCTACATTGCCATCCTCGTCGAGGAATTTTACCAGATTCAACGAGGCGAGATTGCAGGCGGTGTCGTCGAGGAACATGTACTCGGAACAGGGATTGGAAGCGTTGATTCGACCGTCCTGAGGGCAGGTGTGCCACTCATTGATGGTGGTATCGAACTGGATTCCAGGATCTGCGCAGGACCATGCGGAGTGTGTGATGTCATCCCACAATTGTTTGGCAGATATGCTCTTGAAGACTTCCCCATCGGTGCGCTGGATCAGGTTCCAGTCCTCATCGTTTTCGAGGGCTTCGAAGAAAGCATTGGGAACGCGGACGCTGTTGTTGGCGTTCTGGCCGCTAACAGTCTGGTAGGCCTTGCTCTCCCAGCCCGTATCGAACTCTTCGAATTCGATGGCGACAATTCCCTGCGCTGCCAGTTGAAGAATGCGCTGGATCGATGGCTCAGGCACCGATTGCTTTCTGGCATCACGAAGCGCAGTGGCGAGCTGGCCGTTGCTTTTCGGGTCAGTGTTGGTGACCCGAGATTCTGCAGTTCCCTGATGACAACTGGCCAGCACCTGTTGCAGGTGGCGGGCACAGAGTTGAGATCCGGCGACCAGTGCGGCGACCTTTTGCTCCTCGCGCATCTTCCAGGTCACGAAATCTTCGATATCGGGGTGATCGAGGTCGAGGCAAACCATCTTGGCTGCACGGCGGGTGGTTCCTCCCGACTTGATGGCACCTGCTGCAGCATCACCGATCTTGAGGAACGACATCAGCCCCGAGGATTTCCCTCCGCCAGAGAGCGGTTCTCCTTCTCCTCGAAGTGAGGAGAAGTTGGAACCGGTTCCCGATCCGTACTTGAAGAGGCGTGCTTCGCGGGTCCAGAGATCCATGATGCCGCCCTCGCCGACCAGGTCATCCTTGACACTCTGGATGAAGCAAGCGTGAGGTTGCGGCCGTTGATAGGCGCTGGTCGCGGCGGTGACTTCTCCGCTGCTCGGGTCGACATACTGGTGACCCTGCGCCGGTCCATCAATTCCGTAGGCCCAGTGCAATCCTGTGTTGAACCACTGAGGAGAATTGGGTGCGCACATCTGAGCTGCGAGCATGTAACAGAGTTCGTCATGAAAGGAGCGTGCATCTTCAGAAGAATCGAAGTAGCCATTTTCTAAACCCCAGTGAGTCCAGCATCCGGCCAATCTTCCAAAGGTTTGTCGGCAGTCGACTTCACCTCCGAGGACCGGTTTGCCCTGGTCATCGAGGATCGGCTCTCCCTGGTCATCGACCTGGGGAACTCCAGCCTTGCGGAAGTACTTCTGTGCGAGGACATCGGTGGCGACTTGTGACCACCCTTCAGGAACCGAGATGTTGTCCTGATGAAAGACCACCGTGCCATCCGGATTACGAATCTCGGATTGACGTTTGGTGATCTTGAAACTGGCGTATGGACTTTCTTCACTGTTGGTGTACCGGCGGTCAATTTTCAACGATGTTCCTCTTTCCCCATTAAACTCTGCTCTAAACTAGCGACACCCTGTTCGAATCGCTGCACTGGGTTCGAAGCGCACTGGGTTCGAACTGCACTGGGTTCGAACTGTTCGAACTGCGATTTCCAGGGTGACTCCTGCGTAACCCTTGATACTTCTGACAACAACTTTCGCTTCCTGCGACTACTCTCACTGCGACGGTTCTCACTGCGACGGCTCTCACTGCGACGGCTCTCCGGACAGAATGCCTCATCTGTTCAACGAATCACCGGGTCTGGGCGTTCCCACACAGAGCCATTTCAGCACGGATCACACGGTTCGATCGCCGTATTCGATCGCCGTATTCGATCGACGTGTTCGATCGACGTGTTCGATCGACAGGATCTGGGTAGAAGTGGAAAAGAGGGGGCTCTTCATCTTCCGCACCTCATCTTGCGATGAGGGGAGCCAGACCCTGACCCCGCAGACTCGAATCAGCGTTGCCGTTGGGCAACGGGTGAGCGAGGCTGCAGTGCCCGAACCAGTAACTCCAGAACCAGGGAACTTGCGGGTCTCTTTCTTCAGTGGCCGTGCACTGAAGAGTTTAACCCTTGCCCGATCCTGCACTCTCCATCCCCAGCTACGGAGGACCAGTCGAGCGCTTCGATCGGGGCTTGTTCTTCTCGGTTCAAAGGATGCCAACTCCACGCGGACATCCGGAAGATCAATTCCACTCTCGTCTACCTGCAGCAGTGGTGAGGGAAACCCCTCAACCAGGCCCCAGGTTTTCTACCGCAATCCTGCCGAACGATTCGCCATTCGACGATTCACCGTTCGACGCTTTCGCGTGTCTCTCCTCCACCAGTGCTGCACCGATGGCCTCTTCGACACGCCCTCGATTCGTAACCACTTCCCTTTCAAAACGGATGACGAAGTGGTGTTCATCCCCAATTCTCGTCGAGATCATCCTGAGGATCACCCTCGGGAGTTTTTCGTCGAGAGTTCCCAACCTGCCCATCGACAATCATCGACGATGGGTACCCCTGAAGAAACCGATTCGTGAACCCTGGAGGAGAACTGATGGAGAACTGATTTCTCCTGAACAGGCGCCGGTAATGCACTGGACGCTGCTCTGATTCTCGCCCCTGATCGTCGAATCGGCTCTCCTCGCTGACGCAACTACAGCCCCGAGTTGAGACTCGAGTCTGAAACCCGAGATGGTCACTCGTGCGACCGATATTTTTGGCGCTTCTGAGCCCTGATCCCGCGCCTCCCGTGCCGCAGCACGACGAATTTTTGCGGGCGTGGGGCGCACCATATCTAGGGGCGGGGCATCCATCAACGCCCAACTTGTGGCCATCTTGAAGAAAGGCGGGAGTCTGCAGTAGGAGCCATTCCGCCAAAAAATAGTTCAAATTCTGGGGATAAAAAGGAGTCATGGCGACGCTCGGGAGCGACTCCAGGCGTGCCGCAGGATGCGCTCGCCTGAGGAGACGGGGCAGCGGCCGAATTTGGCAGAAAATGGGGACCCGACCAGGATCCGGGGGGGCAGATCAGTACCTCTTGGCGGGGGAGGTGTGGATCCTGGTCGAGTGACGGGGGGTGTGGCTCCCTGTCTGGACTACAGGTTGCAGTCCAGTCCATCTGCGGTCGGATCTGGACCGACCGCGGGGAAGGGAGCCGGGGGGGGATTGGAGCCCTGGTAAAGGAAGGCGAACAGGGAGATGGGGTCGGAGAGATTGACGATCCCATCATCGTTCACGTCCGCTGCATCGAGGCAGGTGGGGGAGGTGCCATTGCCGATCAACCACAGCTGTAACTGACTGCCGTCGGTCAGATTGACGCTGCCATCGCGGTTCACATCTCCACGGATGAAGGTGGCCTGCTCGACGGGGGGAGGGTCATCCGTGGCCGGGGCGGCGTCCACGGTGACGGTTCCGGTGACCAGTTCTGGTGCGATGGAGACTCCGGCGCTGACGAAGGAGTTATTGGTGATCGGCGAGGCGTTGGCACTGTAGCCATCTGCCGGTCCATAGAGATGCGCACCGGGGGCCGCGGTATTTTCGATGTCGGCCACCGCACGAGCGATCTCGTGATCGTTGCCAGCCACCAGCGTCTGACTGTCGAAGGGTGGAACCATGTCGAGGATCGCTGCCAGGATCGAGACGCCATGGGTGTTATCGATGTTGGAGAGTTCGAACTCGATCAGCGACTCGGAGGTGGTTCCGGTCGAATCGAGCGAGTCGATCGACATCACCGAGGGATCCCAGGTGAGGACTACTGTCCAGCCCTGAAGGTCCGATTCGCAATCGACGATGACCGGGAAGGTGATGTTTTGATCGCCCGGAGAAACGATCAGATCCTCGACCCGTATGCGATCGGCAGGGGGCAGGTTGATCGGCTCGGCACGGGCGATTTGCCAGTCGCCAGCGGTGCTTTCGAGGGCGATGTCCAGTGCACCATCGCCGTCGGCATCGCCGAGGGTGAAGGCACGAACAGGAACGGTGTGGGAGAGGGCCAGCGGCTGTGAGAAGTTGCCGTCAGCCACTCCTGCAGAGAAGTTCAGTGTGGCGCTCCCCGGAACCGGAGTGAGGCAATCGAGTTTGCCATCGCCGTCCCAGTCGACCAGTTGAACTCCCGGGTGCGCGACGCCATTGAACAGCACTCGGAGGGAGAAGCTCATGTCTCCATCGGAGAGCAGCGTCGAAGGTGTGTCGCTCCCGGATGGAATGACCAGCAGATCTCGCAAGCCATCTCCATCGAGGTTTCCGGCGATCACACCGACTGCAGCGGAGTAACCGCTGATGTTCCCGGCTGAGATGAACTCGCCACCACCGATCCCGCTCAGGAGGAGGATTGTTCCATCGGTCTGAGCCACGGCCAGGTCGATCAGGTCGTCGCCGCTCAGGTCCGCCACAGCGGGAGGACCGACCACTTCGTTGGAATCGAGATGAACCTGCTGTGTAAGTGGGTCAGAGATGGAACCCCACGCCACTGTCAGGCCGTTGGGGCCGGTGGCGATGATGTCGATGACTCCGTCTTCGTCGGCATGGGCTGCGTTCAGTTCGGACGATACGGTCGAGAGAGGGATCTCGATCGGGGCTTCCAGCGGTAATGCGATGCTGAACGATCCTCGCAGCAGGTGGATCCGCTCTCCGGTGGCTCCGAGACAGGCGAGGTCGATTCGTCCATCGCCGTCGAAGTCTCCCGCCACGGCTCCTGCCAGCGGTTCGCTGAGGGTCCAACTGGTGCTGTTGCCGAGGCCGATCGGGGTGGCATCTTGAAGATTTACCGTGCCATCGGCGTGAACGCTGGCCCATTCGTCGATTCCATCGGCATCGTTATCGAGAAAAACCATGGTGCCGGCGCCGAGCCCGGTGCCGGAATCGAGCAGGGTTCCGGGCCACTGCGATCCGAGGTTGCGAATCGTCAGGCCGAGGATGGTTGGCTCGAGCTGGGTATCATCGATCCCGTACAGCCCATCGAGCAGCGAAATGGTGACGCGCTCGCCGGCGAGGAAGTCACGATCGGTGGCCACCTTGAGGGTGTCGATGCCGGTCAAAACATCTTGCAAGGTCACCTGATGCGACCCTGAGCGGGATCCGTCGACCACTACCGTGGCACTGCCGGCGGAGAAGGGGTTGTAGGGACTGGTGAATTTGGGCTGGAGCAAACTGCTCGGGGAAGCGGTGACGCTCTCGATCGCAGGAGTCATCGATTGGACGGCAAACCCGCTGCCAGGCGGTACCACGATGCCTCCTTCGATGACGAAGGACCACGAGTAGGGATCGAGTCCCTTACCCGATTGGGATCGAATCGAACTGGTCAGTTGCACATCGATGGTTTCGGCGATCAGCAGCGGCACCAGCGGTGTGAAGATCACCGTACGATTCTCACCGACTCCGCTGATCACACCGGTGAGGACTCCACTGGTGCTTCCGGTGACGATGAAACTCTCGCTGGTGAGGGTTGCGAGGTCCATCCGGTGATCGAAGAGCACCTCGATGGTGGTGACCGTCGAGAGATCATCGATATGAATGACGGCTCCCGCGGAGGGGGTGACCGATTCCACCTGAGTCTTGATGGGGGCACAGCCAGCGAGGCAGGCGAAAAATAGCGTCCAGATGTAGGCACGAGTAGATGTATGCATTTGTCTTGGGCTCCAATTCAAATCCGCAAGAACAGTAGCAAGGAACGGGCCTGGATCGTGAAGGAATCGGGGGGATGATCACAACCTGTTCTGCTGCAAGTGGTTATGAAAGAACATGAACGAACACGATCGGTGGAAAGGGGCCCTCTGGCGGCATAAGATCGGCCACAAGGGTCCATCGAAGGGATGTGCTGTCATCGGTGTGGACAATTCTCTGACCAATCCCGCCGCCACTGCCGGAGACCGATGCGGCGAATGGAGTGTCGAGGGGGGTGGATCCCACGTGGTGGTGATCGATCACCACGATTCCTTCACCTACAACCTGGTCCAATCGCTCTCGCGATCGGGAGCGCGCGTCTCGGTGCGGCTGGCGGATCGGTTGAGTCTCGAGCAACTGCACCAGTTGAATCCCGATCGGTTGGTCCTCTCGCCCGGGCCTGGGGCTCCAGAGCGGGCCACACTGGCGGCCAGGGCAATACAGCATTACCGCGGCCGAATCCCGATTCTGGGGGTCTGTCTCGGCCACCAGGTGATCGCCCAGCAGCTGGGAGCATCGGTGGCGGCGACCGGCAGCCCGGTCCATGGCAAACCGGAACCGGTCTTTCACCAGGGCCAGGGGATCTTCGCCCCGCTGCCGAGCCCCTTCCCTGCGGCTCGCTACCACTCCCTGGCGGTGCTTCGGGAGACGCTGCCGGAGCAGGTCGAGGTGACTGCCTGGACCTCGGAGGGGCTGGTGATGGGGATCGGAGTGATCGGCGAGGCGACCTGGGGTGTGCAATTCCATCCGGAGTCCTTTCTCACGCCGCAAGGGGACCTCATGCTGGAACTCTTCACCTCGGGGGTTCGCTGTCAGCCGCAAGGGACGGCAACCGAACCGGCGGTCGGTCAGGAGAGGAGCAAAAATGGTACTCGCTGATACCCAGGGTTCGCTGGTGTGGCGTGTCATCGAACGCTTCTACCGTTCTCGACGCGCATTCTTCTCCCTCCATGATCGCTACGAACAGGTGGTCCAGGGCTATGTCGAAAAGTTCGATCAACCTCGTCAAGAGATCCGCCTCTCTCCCAGGGAACTGGTCGACCTGTTGTCGAATCAGGATCTCGAGGTGCTCCGAGATGAATATCTGGTCCCGCTCAAGGAAGTCTGTCACCGCTTGTTTCGAACCGAGGACAGCACCGATTTCATCGATCGCCTGGTCAATGACATCTTCCATGAGTTGAGCATCCTCAAGGAGGAGCATTACAACGTATTGACCTACGGAAGCGATTCTCTCGGAGGGTCGGTTTCCGGTCGTGATTTACTGACCGAGCAGAAAGCGGTACTCGATGAGGTGCACGACATGTTTCCGCAGAAGGTCCACAGGATTGCTCACCTTTATGATGTCGCCACCACAGCACTGGAAGCATTGCTCCACCGCTGGAAATCGGATCCCGTGCTGATTCGTTCTCTCTTCATGCATCGAGATCGTTTTGTTGCGCAGGCCGATGAAGATGGCCTGGATCACTTCTATCGATGGATGTACGGACCCGAACAAGTGTGGCAGGGTTACCTGGAAGTGGCGGACTCGTTTCTTGCGTCGGGATTCGCTGCCCAGGCGATCGAGGCGTACCGAGGTGGCCAGTTGCACCTCGAACAGTCGCCCCTCGAAGAGAACGAGAAATCAACCATTGCAGAACGACTGCGGCAGGGGTTGTCCCGTGCCGAACTGAGACTGGAATCCTCCAGCATCGATGACGGTGAGGTTTAGTTTGAGTTTCGATGACCTCTTTTCCGATCGCATCGCAACGCGGATCCAGACGATCGAGAGCCGCCTGGTGGTGGGGATCGATCCGCGGCTCGATCGGCTTCCTCCCGACATCTCGCCGGATGATCCGGAACAGGCCCTGACCCGGCTGGGAATCGGCGTGATCGAAGCGGTCTCATCGGTGGCGGCAGCGGTCAAGCCGCAGATCGCCTTCTTCGAGCGCTGGGGATGGCGCGGCTGGAGAGCACTGGAGGCAGTTTGTCGAAGTGCATCCGAGCAGGGTGTTCCGGTGATCCTCGATGCCAAGCGAGGAGATATCGGTTCGACGGCGGAGGCCTATGCCGAGGCACTGCTCGGGGATGAACCGGGCACCCCGGGTCCCTTTGTCGATGCATTGACGGTCAATCCGTATCTCGGATCCGATTCGCTGGAGCCGTTCATCGCTCGTGTTCGAGATGGGGGGCGTGGCATCTTCGTGCTGGCTCGTACCTCCAATCCGGGTGGCGGTGAGTTTCAGAAGAGAGAAAACGACCCCCTTCCCATCTTTGAACAGGTCGCCCGTGCTGCACAGGGGTGGGGCAAGGGTTCGCAGGGAAGTTGCGGTTTCCACGGCGTCGGACTGGTGGTCGGGGCGACCTATCCGCAAGAAATCGTCCGGGTTCGAGAAGCGGCTCCGGGTTCGTTCCTGTTGATTCCTGGCATCGGTGCGCAAGGGGGGGCGATCGAGTCTCTGGCTCCCGCTTTTGACGAGCAGGGTCTGGGAGCGCTGGTGAACTCGAGCCGGGGCATCGTTCAGGCGTTCGAGAAGGATCCACAACGACGCTGGCAAGAGATGGTGCAAGAAGCGGCTCAGCAGTCACGAGAGAAGCTCCAGGGGGTGCTTTCCCCCTAGGTGAGGCGACGATGGTATTCTTCTCGGGAACCACGATCGGTTCCTGCCTGAATCCCTCAGCGGATTCACGAGGAGGAACCGTGGAGTGCTCGCCCCGTCAACGCCCAGTCGAATCTCGGTCTCTCTCTGAGACCTCCGTGGTTCCCAGATCCAGTGCGATGTCGACGGTGGAACTGGAACCGATCCCACTCGCTTCGCTGACCAGTGAAGTGGCGATTCCTGCACCGCTGTATCTGCGAATCGATTGCGATTCAGTGCTGTGCCGAAAAACGGGGGAGAACTTCGGTGGTGATTTACGGCGTCAACTTTTCGAGGCGGGGCAAGACCTGGTCTGGATACGACGCAGTGATCGCCACCTCTACCATCAGTACCAGCGTAGCGAGGTGCTGAAACGGTATCACGGGGTTGAAGGAACTGGCCCGCTCGAGTCATCTTCTACCACCACTCTGGAATCGCTTCCGCAGTGGCTGGAAGCGGTCGAAGCGGTTCAGATCGATCGACCGGAAGCGTACGGCAGAAGCTGGCGAATCGCTCACTATGGCATTCAACTCGCCACCGGACTGGGAGTGGCCACCGAGTCATTCTTGCGATCACTCATCTGCGGGCTACTGCTGCACGAAGTGTCGCATTTCGATGGCCCGGAGCTCGATGGGCAGGATCTGAATCTGCTGAAGCTGGAAGAGAACGCTGTCAGTATCATCGATGGGTGGCGGGAACGCATCGATGGCAACGGCCCACTCGGTTGGGACTCGAAGCGGTTGACGATTGCGCTGCGGATCGCAGCGGTCGCCATCGCTTTCGACCATAAAACTTCTGGAGATGGCGGGAGGCCTCGCCAACCCGCATTCGATGTGTTGCGGGAGTTCATCATCGCGGAGCACGGCGCACTCGATCCGACCATCATCGCGGCCTTCATCCGGATCCTCGATCACTAGCACTGTTCGAGCAGTTGCAACCCCTGGCCGATTTCGATCTTTCCGCCGTGGAGCACCTCGCCGTAGATCCCTCCGCGCCAGCCGGGTACCAGTTGTTGCTGGAGTCCGTCCTGTTGCTCGTCCATCCGATAGCAGGGCACCAGTTCTCCATGGACGAGGATCTCCGCATCACCGATGCGCAACTTCTTGCCGAGGATTTCTGGGCCGAACTCGATGCCCGAGACCAGCACATTGGCTCGGCGAGTGGTCCAGTGCAGTTCTTCATCGAGAGCAGAACACGCGGCTTGCCACTGAGAGGAGGCGAGGATCGTCACCTGGCGGCGGCGGCGGCTACCGTGGTCGTCGACCACCCCAGAGGCGGGATCCAGTTGCAAGGATGATCGTTCGATCAGATCGCCTCGCTGCGCCGGACGCACCGCTAGCGCCACGACCCGTGCTTGTTCCCTTGCCATCATCATCCCCTTCCTGGTGAATCGGAATTCTACCTTGTTCTGACCGGTGCAGGGATGGATCCTTTGCACTTCGGACCCGAAGACGGATGGAGATGGCGATGAGCATCGAGAAACCTGAATCGCAGCAAACCATCGGCCCGGTCGAGGTGATCGGCACCCTGCACTGCGATGTGACGCAAAAGGGAGACCTGCCGCGTCAATCGGGGCTGGGTGCGGGTCCAGCGGCAGTGATCGAACTGGACCGAGGTCACCCCGCCTCGATGCTCGATGATCTGCAAGGTTTCGATCGCATCTGGCTGATCAGTTGGCTCGATCGAGCACGGGGCTGGAAACCGAGGGTGCTGCCGCCGCGCGGTGGCTCGAAGAGAGGGGTGCTCGCCACTCGCGCTCCTCACCGTCCCAACCCCATCGGATTGTCGGCGGTGCGACTCGATCGGATCGAAGGGCACCGTATCTTCATCGAGGATCATGATCTGCTCGATGGCACTCCGATCATCGATATCAAACCGTACCTGCCTTACTCCGATGCGCATCCAGGCAGTGCGGCGGGGTGGGCAGAGGAGGGCTGGGCTCCTCATGAAGTGGTGGTGGAAGAACTCGCTTCGACCCAGTTGGCGTGGTTGGGACAGAGGAAGGTGCCGCTGGAGGATCGTGCATTACCGACGCTGCGTTTTCGGCCGATGCCAAGCCGTGGGCATCGGGTCAAGGAGATGGCGCAGCGTCCCGGTGTCTACACCTGGTGCTGGCGCACCTGGCGCATCGATTATCGGGTCGATCCCGTGGCCCATCGGGTGTCGATCGAGGCGATCCGCAGTGGCCGCACCGACGACCGCGGAATCCACGAGGCGGACGGCCCCGGTGACGCGATGGAGATCCACGCCGAGTTCAACCAGGAGTTTCAGAGCGGATCCTAGCGTCACGCCAGTGTCTTCACCTGTGCGCTTGTCGTGGCCACCGGTTTCTTCTCAACCGATTTCTTCTCAACCGGTTTCTTCTCAACCAAGCAGTTCATTGATGTCGAGGATGCCGATCTTCTGGGCCAGTACCACCAGCACCAGTGCCGGTGCGACGAAGCGGATCAGCAGCAGCCAACCGCTCACCAGTAGCGGGGACATATCCTCCACCTCTGCTGCCCGTAGCCGGGCAGGCATCACCCAGCCGGCATAGATGGCGATCAGTAACCCGCCCAGCGGCAGCAGCCAGTTGGAGGCGAGATGGTCCATCGTGTCGAAGAAGTTCTTGCTGTAACCGGATTCCCAGCTTTCGAGCAGGAATCCTGAATCCATCGCAAAAGCGGAGGGCAGACCGAAGGCGAGGCAGGCCAGTCCGACCGTCACTGCGGCCTTTTTGCGTGGCCATTCTTGCTCGTCGATCAGGTAGGAACAGACCACCTCCAGCAAGGACACCGCCGAGGTGAGTGCGGCAAACACCAGCAGCACGAAGAAGACGATCGCCAGCAGCAGCCCACCAGCACCCATCTCGGCAAAGGCCAGCGGCATGCTGATGAAGACCAGTCCAGGGCCTGCACTGGGTTCCTGACCATAGGAGAAGATGATGGGAAAGATCATCATGCAGGCGAGTAGAGCGATCACCGTATCGAACAGTGCGATCATCAAAGTAGTTTTTCCCAGTCCCATCTTGGTCTTCTGATACGAGCCGTAAGTGAGCATGCAGCCCATCCCCAGCGACAGGGTGAAGAACGCATGGCCCAGTGCTTCCAGCACACCACTGGGGCGCAACTTCGAGGCATCCGGCTCGAAAACGAATCGGACGGCCTCCTCAAATCCGGGCTGGAAGACTCCATAAACCACCATCAACAGGATCAGCGCGATCAGTATCGGCATCAGCACCTTGCAGGCCCGTTCGATCCCGCGTGAGACTCCTCCGGCGACGATGATGATGGTGATCGACATGAACAGGGTTGCCCAGAAACTGCTGGTCCAGCCGTCGCTGGCAGTGGCGCCGAAGATCGCGCCGACCTTGGCGGCGATGATTTCCCTGCGCTTGGCGGCTTCCGCCTCGTCGGAGACCTCATCGATATCCATCTGCTGGTAGTGAGTCAGCGCATCGGCGAGAGATCGTTTTTCTACCCGTGCCTTCTCGGCGATTTTGCTCTGTGCCAGCGGGACCGCCTCGGCCAGTTGTGGATCATCACTGAAGCTGCGAGTCGGTTGCTTTTTCAGCACTTCTTGCCAGATCGAATGCATCTCCCAGACGGACGGCTTGACCGATCGATGGATGGATTCGATTTCTTGACGGGATTGGTGTTTTGCACGGATCTCTGCGAGATAGGAACGAAGCTGGTCATCGCTTGAGGTGGAGCGGAAACTCTTCGCCTCGATGGTCGCCACCTTTTCGACCGGTTCGGTGAAGTTGAGCACCGACTTCAGGGCGAAGTCCATCGACCAGCCAGCCACCACGATGTAGTAGGAGAGGATGATGAAACCGGCAACGATTCCGAACCAGCCCACGACGGTCCAGGGAGTGTCCTTGCCCTGTAACTTGCGGAAGGCACCGACCGGTTGTTTCTGGGCCGATCGACCGATCATGATCTCGGCGAGCATGATGGGGAGACCGACGAAGGCGATGCAGGCGAGGTAGATCAGGACAAACAGTCCTCCACCATTTTCACCGGTGATGTAGGGGAACTTCCAGATGTTACCGAGGCCGACCGCACTGCCGGCAGCAGCGAGAATGAAGCCCCATCGACTTCCCCAGTGGCCTCGACTCGAAGTGGTATCGTTCTCTTCACTCACAGGTTGCCTCCCTCGTATCGCTTCAAATGGGTCGCAGAGATCCTACATCAAGTCACGCCTCGGGTCAGGTTGTGGTTGTCTCATCGATTCGTCGTTGAAATTCGGCCTCGTCGATCACCTCGACCTCGAGTTTGTTCGCCTTCTCCAGCTTGGATCCGGCTTTGTCACCGGCCAGCAGCAGGTCGGTACTCTTCGAGATGGAGCCGGTCACCTTGCCGCCGGCGGCGAGGACCAGCGCTTTCGCCTGGCCCCGGCTCAGATTTGGCAATGTACCGGTGATCACGACGGTCAGGCCAGAGAGCGGCCCGGCCCGGGTCTCGCCCGCGGGTGGACCGTCCGCCTTCATCTTCAATCCTGCGGCTCGAAGCACCTCGAGCTCCTGGCGCACCGAGTCACGAGAAAAGAAATCGGCCACTGACGCTGCGATGGCGGGGCCGATTTCATCGATCTGTTCCAGCGTTTCACTGCTGGCGGCCATCAGGGTGTCGATGTCTCGTTGCGAATCTACAATCAACTCGGCGACTCGCTCGCCGACATGACGGATGCCCAGGGCATGAAGCAGACGCGAAAAGGAGCGTTGTTTGGTCTGCTCCAGTGCTGCGACCAGATTCTCCGCCGATTTCTGGGCCATTCGTTCCAGCGCAGCCACCTCATCGAGTTCCAGTCGGTAGAGATCGGAAGGAGTTTTCACCAGTCCCTCGGAGACCAGTTGATCGATCAACTTCTCTCCCAGGCCATCGATGTCGAGCGCCCTGCGCGATGCGAAGTGTTCGATGCGTCCGCGGATTTGTGCCGGACACTGCAGGTTCTGGCAGTGGGGGATCACCTCCCCCTCGGGGCACCAGATCGGTTCCGAGCAGGCGGGGCACTTGTCGGGGAAGTGGAACTCCTTTTCGGATCCATCGCGCAGCGATTCGATCGACTTGACCACCTGCGGAATCACATCGCCAGCGCGCTGGACCACCACTTGATCGCCGATCATCAACCCCTTGCGCTCGATCTCCTGCGGATTGTGCAGGCCTGCACGGGACACGGTGACGCCGCCCACTTCGACCGGTTCGAGGTGGGCTACCGGGGTCAACGCCCCGGTGCGGCCGACCTGTACCTGGATTTCGAGCAGGCGGGTGGTCTCCTGTCGCGGAGGAAACTTGAGAGCGATGGCCCAGCGCGGGGATCGAGCTCTCATCCCCAGTTGCTCGCGCAACTCGACCCCCTCGACCTTGATCACCAGGCCGTCGATGTCGAAGGGCAGTTGCTCTCTCGATTCGAGCACCTCCTGGTAGATCTCCAGCAACTGCTCGGAGTTGTCGACGCTGCGCAGGAACGGACTGGCGAGGAAACCCCAGCCCGGTAATCGATCGACCAGTTGCTGCTGGGAGGAGAGATCGATCCCCTGCTGGTCGCCGACGCCGTAGATGAAGACATCGAGGGGTCGTTTGGCCGAGATGCGCGGATCGAGCTGGCGAAGGGATCCGGCGGCGGCGTTACGGGGATTGGCGAACAATCCCTCCTCGGCACTGCGCGATCGATTCATCGCATCGAAATCGGCGTGAAGAAGGATGGCTTCTCCTCGTAACTCGACGCATGCCGGAGGATTCTTGTCGGTCAATTGCTGAGGAACCGAGCGAATGGTGCGTACATTTCCCGTCACCTCCTCGCCGACCAGTCCATCGCCGCGTGTTGCAGCTCTCACCAGAATTCCATCCTCGTAGAGGATCGAGACAGCCACCCCATCAAACTTGTATTCGACCGTCAGGGGAGGATTGGCGTCTTCATCTTGCAGTTCGAGACCCCGTCGGACCCGCTCGACCCATTGCAAAACTGCATCTGTTCCCATGGCATTTTCCAGCGACAACATCGGCACGCCATGTTGCACCGGTGGGAGGCGATCGGCGATGAAGTCCTCCGGGCCCCATTGGGCTCCGACCTTTTGCGTCGGAGAATCAGCGTGGACCGCATCGGGATAGCGCTGTTCCAGTGCCTGGAGATCGTCCAGAAGTCGATCGTATTCAGCGTCGGAGATCTGCGGGTCGTCGAGGATGTAATAGCGGAAGTTGTGCTGGTGAAGTTGGGCCGAGAGGGCTCGGATTCGCCGGAGATCGTCCTTCTCGCTGCTCATCGAACTCCTGTGGCCAGCGGAATCGATCTCGCAGTACCTTTCGGCACCCGGACCGGTCCCGGTCGGTTATCCTCTGGTCACCGCCCCGCTGTGGGGAGGTCTTCTGGAGGAGAACGCACGAAGATGGCCGGATCAACCCCTAACGCAGAGCCGACCACAACCCCGGAGATCCCCGATCATGTATTGAGGGTCCATCGGCGCCTCGTCGAAGCGGGCCACCGCAGCCTGCTGGCAGGTGGAGCGGTCCGCGATCACCTGCTGGGTCTTCCCCCGAAGGATTTCGATCTCGCCACATCTGCGCTCCCGGAGGTCGTCGATGCACTCTTCGATAAGACGGTGCTGGTCGGGGCCCAGTTCGGAGTGGTGCGGATCGTCGAACCGGAAGGCGAGGTGGAGGTCGCGACCTTCCGCGCCGACATCGGGATCGCCGATGGTCGCCGACCAGAGACGGTTCGATTCACCGACGAGAAGGAAGATGCGCTGCGGAGAGATTTCACCATCAATGGAATGTTCTGGGACATCGATGCCGAACAGGTCGTGGATCATGTCGGTGGTCGCAAAGATCTGCAGTTGAAAATCATCCGTGCGATCGGTGAGCCGCGAGAGAGATTTCAGGAAGATCGACTGCGGATGATGCGAGCGATCCGTTTCTCCACAGTCCTGCAATTCCCCATCGAGCCAGGCACATGGGATGCGGTGGTGGAGGAGGCCAAGTTCATCGATGATGTCAGTGGCGAACGGATTCGAGATGAACTGGAGAGAATCATCGTGTCTCCCCATCGGCTCGCTGGATATCACCTCCTCTCCGACAGCGGGTTGATGCAATGCATCCTGCCAGAGATCGAACAGATGCGGGACGTGAAGCAGCCACCTCAGTTCCATCCCGAAGGGGATGTCTTCGTTCACACCGGCCTGGTTTTGTCGCACCTCTCGGAGCCTTCCTTCACCCTGGCGATGGGTGCATTGCTTCACGATGTGGGAAAGCCCGGCACCTTCGAGGATGCGGAGGATCGGATTCGTTTTCATGGTCACGATGAACTGGGCGCCACCATCTCCGAGCAGATCTGTGATCGACTACGATTGTCGAGACAGCAAACCGAACGAATCGTTTACCTGGTTCGGAGACATCTGGTGTTCATGAATATCCCACAGATGCGTATCGCCCGTCGATACCGCGTCTTCGAGGAGGATGGATTCGAGGAGTTGCTCGAACTGTGCCGGGTCGATTGCCTCGGCAGTCATGCCGATATGAGTCTGTACGAGACATGCCTGGCATTGTGGAAGGAATGGAAGGAACGGGCTCCTTCGAGAGATCCGCTGTTACAGGGACGTGACCTGATTCAGATGGGGATGAAGCCGGGCCCGGAGATCGGATCGATGCTCGAGGCTCTGGAAGACGCACGCCGCGAAAGCGAGGTGGTGGATCGAGACGCCGCCATCGCTTGGGTCCAGGTACGACTCGATGGGCGGCAGTGAGTTGCTGCGATACGGCTACATCACCAACGGTCTCGCCGACCATACTCTCGAGCAAGGAATCGACTTGCTGGCAGAGGCGGGGTACCAGGGCATCGGGATCACTCTAGACCATCATCATCTCGATCCATTCCAGGTCACCGACTCTCGCCTCGCGGAGATTGGTGAGCGACTCCGCGCCAGAAAACTGGAGCCAGTGATCGAAACAGGCGCGCGTTACGCCCTCGACCCCAAACGAAAGCACTGGCCATCGCTGGTCAGTTCGGATGCCGCAAACCGCCAGCGAAGGGTGGAGTACTACCGTCGTGCAATGGAGATTGCCGGGGCCATCGGAGCCAAGACGGTGAGTTTGTGGAGCGGTGTCGCAGAGAAAGGGATCGATTCAACGGCGTGTCGTGACCATCTGGTGACGGCTCTCGAAGAAGTGGTGGCTGACGCTTGCGCCAGCGGAATCTCGATCGGTTTTGAACCGGAGCCAGGAATGGTGATCGAAAGCCTGGCGGATTGGCGCTGGCTACGAGAGCAGGTGACTGGAAGCGCTCTTGGATTGACTCTCGATCTGGGGCATCTGGCCGTGACCGAATCTGTACCCCTCGAACTCTCGATGGCGACCGTGATCGAAGATGTCATCCATGTTCATGTCGACGACTGCAAGGATGGAGTCCATCAGCACCTGGAGCCCGGTGCCGGGGAGATCGATTTTGGTCCACTGTTGCAGTTACTGGTGGAGCGAGGCTACAGTGGTCTTGCACTGGTGGAGCTCTCACGTGACTCTCACCGGGCACCGGAACTGGTCGAGCGAACGATTCGTTACTTGAATGCAGTAGAGGCCAAGGTGAACTCGCGAGCAGGAAACAACTCGCGGAACGGGCCGGTTTGAGTGAACCGAGAAAAAATACCAGAAAACAGATGGGTGACAGCAAGGTGAAGAAGAGCGGAAAAAGTGCTGGCAAAAGAAAAGGGAAGAGCCACGACGACCGGTCGGATGTCATATCCGATCTGACCAGTTCCAACTGGATTGATATGATCGCGATGGCGATTCGCACCCCGGTCTTCGACCATCAGCGGGCCATCTACACCAATCGAACCCTGAGATTTGGTCAGGTCGACGCGGTTGGTTTCGACTTTGACCATACCCTCGCCGTTTACAACTGTCCTGCACTGGATGACCTGGCCGAAAAACTGGTGGCCGATCGGCTCGTCAAGCACGAGGGCGTTCCGCGCGAGTGGCTGGAAAAGGTGCCCGATCCTGGCTTCGCAAGGAAGGGGCTGATCCTCGACATCGACGAGGGGGTATTGCTGAAGACCGATCGTTATGGACACGTCTTGCGTGCCTTCCGTGGGCGTAGCAAGTTGACCGTGGGGCAGAAACGCGATCTCTATGGCGATCGAGATATCATCCCGCATGTCACCGATGATGATCGCTTCATCCAGGTGGACCATGCCTTCAGTCGTCCTGAGATTCTACTGTGGTCTGCACTGGTCGATCATACCGCAGCAGGCGAGAGGCGAGATCTTTGGCAACGAATCCGTCATCACACCGACACCATTCATCGGGACGGATCACTGAAGCAGGTGATCACTGCAAATCCAGAGAAGTATATTCTCCCCGATCCTCGTACCGAGGCATTGCTGGTACACCTGAGAGCGACCGGCAAAAAGGTGTTCCTGCTGACCAACAGTGAGTGGGAATATACCGTTGCCATGATGAACACGGTGCTCGGTCGAGATGAAGATTTGGGTGAAGATTGGCTCGATCTGTTCGATCTGGTGGTGGTGGAGGCTCGAAAGCCCGGCTACTTCCGGCCTTCCCAATCGAAGGACGCAAAAGTTGGAATCGATGAGAAGATCTTGATCGGTGGAAATTTGGCCGAGATCGAGAAACACATCGGTTGTAGCGGAAACGAAGTGCTCTACGTGGGCGATCACATCTATGCCGATCTCATCTCCTCCAAGAAAAACGTCTACTGGCGTACCATGCTGGTGGTTCCGGAACTGGAAGAGGAGTTAACCGTCCAGTCTGGTATGCCAGGTATCGTCAGTCAGTTGAGAGAAGTGGATGAACGAAGAACCGGGACCGAGCGTGAAGTGATGCACTGGAAGGCGGTCGAGGCATGCCTTCTCAGTATCGAAGATGTGGTCGACTCGGATCGCAAGGGTCTCAAGAAACTGCGACATGAATGTGCGGTCGCACGCAAGCAAGCCACCGACACGCTCAAGGATTTCATTCGCCAGCGAGAAGTTCTTCGATCCAAACTGAGTACCGCAACCAACTCTCACTGGGGAAGCCTCTTTCGTGCCGGTAGCGAGTTGACTCACTACGGTCGGCAACTGGAAGACTACGCCTGCACTTACACCAGTTGTGCGACCAATCTGCTCTTTTACCCGCCAGGGCACTACTTTCGCTCCCCGATGGACTATCTGCCGCATGAGTTGGAATCGATGTAAGTCACGCATTACGCGTGTGGAATGAGTTCGAATGAGAAAACAAAGATCTTTGATCTTCGCCGTCGCCGTGGCATGTATCTGCGGTTCAGGCTGCAGTGCATTATTCGAGTCCAGCAAACCGGTCATCGATCTGGGTGTGGGTAAGAGGTCAGGAACGATCGGTCTCATGAGCTACCAGCAAGGTGGCGTGTCCCCATTCATTACTTATGTTGACACGCATGATTCTGGCCTGCGTGGTACCCGGTATTCATCGAACGATGTTTCATGTGATGTTGGGTATCCTCTTGGCAACGAGCCCCGTGGTATTCATCGGGAGACCTCAGCGGTGAGCCTCGGTTTGACCTACCTGTTCAAGGAACGAATCGGCATCTTCGGTGGATGGAGTTATGCGGACAGATCCGACTTTAACTCCTTCTACGACGAAACATTTTTCATGGATCAGTTCGGGAATTATCACGTCGATTGCGGCTCCAGTTCCAACATGGGATTGGTCTACGGAGCACACTTGTTTCTGAACGAGACCTGGGTGCTGGGGGTCAGGCAGAATGACGCCCTCGAGGAGACCTTCATCTCCATCGGTTTTGATGTGAATCGGATCGGGATTCCGACGTTCTTCGAAGATTTCTAGGAAGTGACTCGCGGCCGTCGTTTCCTCGCCTGTTCCGGTCAACTCACCGTCACCGATTTGGCCAGAGATCTTGGCTTATCGACGTCTCGGCCCAGTGCTCGTGCGGTGTAGTAGGCGAACAACTGGGCCTGCATCAATTGCAGGATCGGCACGGTCCATTTGCCCGCTGCCGGGCATTCGATGAGAACTTCCGGGCGTGGTTGAGGTGGCGGGCACCCTTGTGGCTGAAACGCCACCAGTTTGCCACCACGGGCAGAGATCTCAGCCATCGCTCCCAGTGAATGCTGACGCAATTGCGGGCTGTCTGTTCCTGGCAGGAAGATCACCGTGTGCATCGCATCGTCGATCAGCGAGATGGTGCCGTGCTTGAGCGCTCCAGCAGACATCCCCTCGGCGTGACAGTAGGTCACTTCCTTGAACTTGAGTGCCGCTTCCAGTGCCAGCCCGTGCTGGATTCCACGCCCGAGGAAGAACCAGTTTCTCATCACGCTGTGATGTTTCGCGAGGTCCATGATCTGTGAATGATCCCCTTCAGAGATGGAATCGAGTCGTTGGGGGAGAAGTTCCAGGTCTTCCTGGATAGAAGCAACCTGTTCGTCATCTTGCATCCCCTTGACCTGGGCCAACCGCAACGCGATGCGTAACAGGATCACCAGTTGAGAGACGGTCGACTTGGTCGAGAGCACGCAAATTTCAGGACCGGCTCCCTGATCGATGAAGTGATCCACTTCTCTGGCCATCGAGGAAGAAGAAATATTGAGGATCGCCGAAAGAGAGGCACCTCGTTTCCTCGAGATGCGCAGCGCTCTCAGGGTGTCGTAAGTCTCTCCCGATTGACTGATCGAAAGTACGTGGTCTCCCTCTCGAAGGCTCACCATGTGTGGCATCTCATCGGATGACATCGCAGGAACGAACTCATGGGCCAGTCCACTCAACATGTACTGGCCCATCAGTGCGACATAGTAACTGGTACCCACTCCAGTGATCACGGTGCGGTCGGAGTTCTGGATCGCCTTCACCATCAGGTCGATCGCCTGATCCGGGACCGCCAGAGCGGATCGCACCACGTCACCATTCTCCGAGATCTCCTTTGACATGAAATCTCGGTGCCCAGCCAGTTCTGCGGCACGCTGAGGGATGGAAATCGTTTCTGGAGTTCGATGGACGACCTCTCCATCGGAGATGTTTTTGATCTCGCAGGAGTCTCGATCGATGCGCACCATCTCCCCATCATCGAGCCACAGCACCTGATCGGTGAGGCCGGCAAAGGCGAGAGGGTCCGATGAGAAGCAGTGAAAATCGCTACCGATTCCGACCAGCAGGGGACTCTCCTGACGCAAGGCATACAGCACGTCTGGTTCCGATTGGCTGGTGACCCCGATGGCGTAGGTCCCTCGTAACTGGCGAGCGCAGGAGAGGATCGACTGTTCCAGAGCGAGGCCATCGCGTAGACCCTTCTCGATCAGATGTGCGATCACCTCGGAATCGGTCTCTGACAGGAAGGTGTGACCTTCCTCGGTCAACTGATCCCTCAACTGCTGGTAATCCTGCAGGATGCCGTTGTGGACGATGGCGAGGTCACCGAAGGAGTCGGTCAGTGGGTGAGCATTGAGACGGCTCACTCGACCGTGAGTGGCCCAGCGTACATGCCCCAGGCCGGTGCGACCTGAAACCAGCGAGAACTGCTCCTCTTCGGCGACTTGCTTGACCGGTCCGGTACCCTTGCGAACCTGAAGGTGCCCCTCTTCATCGAAGTAGGACAGACCGCAGGAGTCGTAGCCCCGATATTCCAGCAGTTCAAGAGACCTCAGCAGTTTGCCAGAAATCTCCTCGGTCGAAGCAATGCCAAAGATTCCGCACACGGTTAGCTCCTGTCCAGAGAGTCACCCCGGTAGGTGCATCCATTGTTGCAGGTTTCATCGACAGATATGCAGTTCAAGCCGGGTAGATCAGAGATGAGTTGGTGCCAGATCCAGATGGCGATGTGTTCCGATGTCGGATTCTCCAGGCCATCGATCTCGTTGAGATATCGGTGATCGAGGGTGTCGATCACCGGTCGAACCGCAGCCTTCAAGTCTGCGAAGTCCATCACCCAACCGGATGACTCTCCCACTGGCCCCTTGACCGAGACTTCGACCTGGAAGGAGTGGCCATGAAGCCTGCGGCACTTGTGATCCTCGGGTACATGTGGAAGGTGATGGGCAGATTCGAATGAGAATCGGTGATTCAGTTCGACGATCTCGTTGCGGCTGGCGTTCATGTTCGTCGAGCCTCCGGCTCCCAGATGTATTTGTGTTGTTGTAGTTGCATTCGAACCGCCAGTCGATCGGAGAGGATCCAGTCCGACAACTCGGCTGGTTCCAGTTCGCCGAAGACGGGTGAGAACAGGATCGGTACCTCGGGGCAGTGCTCTTCGATCACGGCCTTGGCCCACTGGTAATCGGTACGGTCGGCGATGACGATCTTCAACTCGTCACCATCCTTGAGATGCTCGAGGTTTGACCACAGATTGCGCGATTCCTCGCCACTACCGGGTGCCTTGAGATCCATGATGACACCGACTCTCGGGTCGAGATCTGCCACCGGGAACGATCCCGATGTTTCGAGCAATACCTCGTCGTAACGATCACAGAGAGCCTGCAGTAACTGTGGAGTCTTGGGCTGGGCGAGCGGCTCACCTCCGGTCACCTCGATGAGGCCAATCCCGTAGTCGTCGATCTGCTGAAAGATCGAATCGAAAGTGAGCTCTTCGCCACCCTTGAAGGAGTAGACGGTGTCGCACCAGCGGCAGCGCAGCGGGCAGCCGGCCAGCCGCACAAAGGTGCAAGGTAGTCCTGCCCGGGTGCTCTCTCCCTGGATGGAGCGATAGATCTCGACGATTCTCAGTGTCGTCATCGGCGGACCTCGAGGGAGATCAAGAACTCGCGGATATCAGCTGGAATTTCAACAGGTGTCATTCCCTCGATGGAGCAGCACACCTTGGTGACACTGGCCTCGAAGCAGACTTTTGGATCCCCATCTCCTTGAGACTGCTGGCCGACGAAGTGGAAACAAACCGAGCTACGGCCCACATCCGAGGTCGCCACATCGACCTGAACCGGATCGGAATAGATCACCGGTGCGGTGAACTCCGCTTCCAGATCACGGGTCGGAAATCCCAGACCCTGGTCACCGGTCCAGCGGTGATAGGGCATTGGCCCGCGCTGCTGGAAGCACTCCTCGAAAGCCTGGTGACAGATGTCGAGCAACCGTGGGTAGTAGACGATTCCCGCGGCATCGACATCGCCGAAGCGGATCGGAATCTGGACACTGAAGTGCACGAATCCTCGTTTCCGCCGGGGACGATCCCCGGTCCGAGGGACAGGATAAGGCCGAACCTGTCTCAAGGGACAGGATCCACGAGGAAAACCGCCGACAATCCGCGGATCCGGGGCTTGCGGCGTTCGATCAAGTTGCCGGGAACTCCTCGAATCGGTAAGATCGGGGCTGCGGAGGCGTTGGAACCGAATCGACCTGGCTCGAGGGGGGGTACCTCGAGGCGCTGAGGCGATGTTCTGAGGCGATGTTCTGAGGTCGATGCTCTGAGGTCGATGCTCTGAGATCGAGGTTGGCTGCCGTATTGCGTCATTTCTCACCCACATTGAAGATCCGGGGGACCCGTGGAACCGATCGCGACCATCGAGCAGCTGATCGAGGAGATGGAGATCACCATCTCCACCGAGCAGCGGGAGCGAACCCGACTCAACCAACTGGTCCGACTGGTCGAGAGATTTGCGGCTGGAGTTTCCGATGAGTTTCTCAGCCAGTTCGAGCCGGGAACCCAGCGGTATTCTCGTCATCTGCTCCACGTAGATCCGCAGGATCGCCTCTCGATGTTGTGCCTGGTGTGGAAACCGGGGCAGGGGACGCCGATTCATGACCATCCTTCCTGGGGTGTTCTCGGGGTCCTGCGCGGCCGCATGCGATTCACCAATTACGCACCGGATGAGCAAGAAGGCCAGCATTGCCTGGTGCCGGTCGAGACCTTCATCGGAACTGCCGGATCGGTCGGGACCGTCTATCCCCCCGCAATGGATTTGCACCGGATGGACAATTGTTCCAGTGACGAGGTGGCGGTCACCCTCCACGCTTATGGCTGCATGGTGAAAGAATTTCACATCTACAATGCAGAAACGGGGCAGCGCCGCGAGGCCACCAGTGAGATTGATTCGACCCTGGACGGCGCCTACCCGCAGGCGAAATGATCCTGCACCGGTGAAATCTTTTCAACGCTCCTTGCTTCCGGGTCCTCGGCGGGATCCCATCTCCCTGTAGTCATACCCAGGACCGGGAGGCCCAGCCGATGCGTATCGCCATCATCACCTCAGATCCAGGACTCGATTCGTGCCAATTACTGGCGGCGGAAGCAACATCCCGCGGTCATCAATGGGTCGATCTGGAACTGCTCCGATTGGCGGTCCGCACCACTCAGCCGACCCTGCTTCACGATGGCCTGGAAGTGGGCCCCCTCGATGCGGTGATCATCCGACTCGGCGCACGGTTTCCGGGACTGGTCGAGGCCGCTGGACGAGCTCTCGAGCAGCAACAAGTGGAGCTCCTCGATGGAGTCGATTCGCTGCTGGCAGCGCAGGACAAGATGACCACTCTTCAGAAGTTGTCTGCCGCGGGGATTCCGGTTCCGCAGTCGGAACTGGTGCGCGATCTCGATCAACTGGAGGCCGCCATCGAGCGGGTGGGCGGAGCTCCAGTGGTGATCAAGCCGATGTCGGGGTCACAGGGGCGTGGTGTGATTCTTGCGGAAAAGGTATCCACCGCAGTATCGATGATGGAGAGCGTGTTGTTTCAATCGCGCGAGTTCATCGTCCAGCAGTACATCGAATGCGAAGGGCAGGATACGAGAATCCTGGTCATCGATGGCCAGGTAGTGGCCGCGATGCAGCGGACCGCTCCAGCAGGTGATTTCCGATCGAATCTCCATCGGGGTGGAAGTGCCATCGCCATCGAACCCTCCGATGACATGAAGTCGCTGGCTCTGGAAGCGTCTCATCACATGGGGCTTCGCTGTGCGGGTGTCGATCTGATCGAAGAGGATGGGCAATACCTGGTGCTGGAGGTGAACGGGTCTCCGGGACTGCAGGGGATCGCCCGCACCACCGGCGTCGATGTCGCCAGCCACTGGATCGATGCGCTGGAGAGGGTGGTTGAGGATTCCACGGTAGACTCCACGGTGGACTCCACGGTGGATATTGAGGGGAGAAATCGTGAACAAGTCTGAGATCATCCAGCTGCTCGCCGAGTGTGGTCAGATCCTCGAAATCTCCGGGGCCAGCCCCTTTCGAGTTCGAGCGTTCCAGCAGGGCTCCCGTGCGCTCGAGAACTGGCAGGGGGACCTGGATCAACTGGTCGAGGAGGATCAAGTCACATCGATCCGGGGAATCGGCAAGGGACTCTCATCGATCATCCGGGATCTCACGACTTCCGGAGTCAGTGAGGAGGAAGCTGAGATCCGTGCACTGGTGCCGGAGTCACTACTCGAGTTGCTGCGAATCCCCGGTCTTGGGCCCAAAAAAGTGCGCGCGATTCATCAAGAGCTTGGAATCCTGACCATCGAGGAACTGGAAGCCGCTTGCTTCCAGCAGCAGATTCGCGAGTTGGCCGGGTTCGCCGAACGAACCGAAAATGTCATCCTCAAGGGAATCAAGAACCTGCGACGCTTTGCCGGTCGAAGTTTGCTGTCGGTCAGTGGACTGGTGGCGACACGCTTTCTCCAGTCGCTGCAAAGGTGTCCTGCAGTCGATCAGGTGGAACTGGCGGGCTCCTTGAGACGAAGTCGTGAGACGGTGGGAGACATCGACCTCATCGCCTCGACCGAGAATTCGCTTTTGGTCCGGCAAGCGTTTCTGGCGACCGAGGGGATCCGTGAGGTGGAGTCGGAAGGGGAGACCAAGAGCAGGGTGCAGTCGGAGGAGGGAATCGGAGTCGACCTGAGAGTCGTCACTCCCGAACAGTTCGCCACCGCTCTGCAGCACTTCACCGGCAGCCGCGAGCACAACACCAGTTTGCGCCAACGAGCACGAGATCGCGGCTGGAAGTTGAATGAATACGGCCTCTGGGATGCCGCAGATCAACCGCTGGAAACCGCAGATGAAGAGTCGATCTACGAGCATCTCGAACTGGCCTCGATCCCACCGGAGCAGCGAGAAGATCTGGGGGAGATCGAACGCGCAGAACAACTCTTCAGCGACGGGCAAGAGTGGCCCGACCTGGTCGAGTTTGAACAGATCCAGGGCACCCTGCACTGCCATTCGACCTGGTCCGATGGCAAGGCGACGCTGCGGGAGATGGTTCAATCTGCTGCCGAGCGAGGCTGGAAGTACTACGGAACCGCAGATCATTCACGCACTGCCGCTTACGCCGGAGGACTCACCATCGATCAACTGCATCAGCAGCGTCTAGAGATCGATCAATTGCGCCAGGAGTTTCCGGAGTTGACCATCCTTCACGGTATCGAGAGCGACATCCTCACCGATGGCTCGCTCGACTATCCCGATGAAGTCCTGGCGGAACTCGATTACGTGGTCGCCAGCGTCCACTCCAGCTTCTCCCTGGCACGACAGCAGCAAACAGATCGCATCGAGCGTGCGCTTCGAAATCGCTACACGACCGTCTGGGGCCATCCGACCGGCCGGCTCTTGCTGCAGCGCGACGGCTACGAACTGGATATGATTCACCTGCTGAAGGTGGCGGCCGAAGAAGGGGTGATCGTCGAGTTGAACGCCAATCCACGCCGCCTCGATGTCGATTGGCGATGGGGCCCCACCATCCAGGAACTGGGCATCGACATCGGGATTCATCCCGATGCGCACTCCATCGCAGGACTCGACGATATCGAGCATGGCGTGGGCATCGCCCGAAAGATGGGCCTTTCCGCCCAGCAAGTGACTAATACATGGGATCTGGACCTGTACATCCAGCGCCTGGCGGCTCATCGTGAGCAGGCGGGTGCGTCATGAAAGCGATGGGGGGAGCCAGCCAATGAGTGATCGCCAGGAGAAGACACCCACCGAGAGTGCCGTGGAGATGCGTGAACTGGTATTACCCAACGATACCAACAGTCATGGCAATGTGCTCGGTGGCAAGGTGTTGCACCTGATGGATCTGGCCTGTGCGATGGTGGCGATGCGCCACTGTCGGCGGCCGGTGGTCACCGCAGCGATGGACAACGTCGAGTTCCTGGCGCCGATCCCCGGCGGCCACTTCATGATTCTCAAGGCGATGGTCAACCACACCGGCCGCACATCGATGGAGATTGGCGTCCGTGTCGAGGGGGAGGACCCCCTCACCGGAGAGATCATCCACACATCGAGTGCCTACCTCACCTTCGTAGGCCTCGACGACCGCAAGAGACCCGCCGAGGTTCCTGAAGTGACGCCCGGCACCGATGACGAGAAGCGCCGCTTCGAAGAAGCCGAGAAACGGGTGGTTCACCGTCGAGAGAGTCGACGCGACTGATCGGCAAGAGCGGCACAGACCTCTCCATTTCTGTTCCGGTGTTGCTTCTGGATGGCAGCGATGGGGAGCTGAAAACGGGTCCCCATCTCCGTGGATCCACCGAACACCGATAGGGCTCGGGAGATCCTCCAGATCCCGACCACTGGACGGGTCTGCCCCGTCCGGAATTGACCCGTTCCGATCCTGCCAGCGCCAACCGTGGCAGTGCTCATCGATGTACATTCTGTTAGTGAATGACAATGGTTCTGTAATCGAGAAGTCGAGGAGTCAGGCTCCTTGACCACACGGTCACAAGAGTCTTGAATTGTAGTATTGTCAGGAATGACAGTTTACAGGGAAATTCTTGAAGTTCAGTATTCGCGTGTTCCTGGGCAAATGGGCGTGATCTATTGGATTTTGGAACTTACCTGACTTTGAATGATGTTATGTCTGAACTTCATTTGTGGCTTGTGGTCAATAGTGTCATTGCTGTACATGAGCGAATTTATGAGTATTGTTCAATCTTGATCATGAGATCAGGTGTACTGAGTTCATGAGGCTATTCCGGGAGTGAAGGAAGGCAGCCACTCCCAATCGGTGCGGACACTGAGTTGCCACTATTACTACAGCGTTTGTTTTATTGTTTTTCGAGAAGGAGGAGATATGAGACTTCGATTTCAATGGTCCCATCTATTCATGACCATTGCCGCCCTGTGTGTTGTCACTTCAATGATCGTGGGGGATCCACCAGAGTCTGACCCATCTCACTATGGTCCGCTGATCATCGGGGACTTGCCCGAAGGCCTGGAACATACCAATCATGGCGCCTTCGATGGTAGTTCAGTGGCAGCAGTGTATGCCAACAATGTGCTCCAGCCGGATGACCTTCAAGGCGGTGGCTTTGATATCCCAACGGGTGGAATGCCTAGCCCGCTCTTTGGAGCACAGGAGTTCGATCAGAAGTTACTCCGTTTCGAGGAGTTTGGTTCTTCTCCCCTGGTGGATACTCCCCAGTTCGCCCTCGACGAGGCCGGGAATGTGGTTTTCGAGACGGATGCAGATGGGTTGCTGGTGCTGGATGCCGATGGACTTCCCATTCCTGTTCCTGCAGCTTTCCTTCCGTTGCCAACAGGGATCGATGCTCAATCCTGTCCTGATGAACAGGCACTGGTTAATTTTATTGCTCAACCGATGAACCCTATGCCCACTCGAACCTCCAATACTCATGCACAGAACCAGTGGAAAACACAGATCGAGAGCTTCATCGGACGCACATGCCCGGAGATGCCCTGCGAAGGAAGACCTCCCGGAGAAGGGTGGTCGCACCAGCGCTGGGATGAGTTTCCCCCCAAGCAATTCTTCCAGACATCGATGACCGGAGCGCGCAACAACGGTGGCTCTCGAGATGCTCTTCAGGGACATGGCTATGGCTATGGCGAGATGGAAGATGAATTAGGAAATGCCCTCCCGGCGCTCGACGGCCTCGGGAATGTGATCTACCAGACAGACGACTTTGGCGAGACCGTTTACGAGACGGATGAGGATGGCAATTACCTGTGTGAGGTCGATGAATTCGGAAACCACTTATTCGAGCTCAATGCTCTCGGGGAACCGCTATTTGAAGTGGACCAGGATGGTCTGCTGGTTCTCGATGCAGATGGTTTGCCGATTCCAGTTCATGTCCTGATACCGGTACCGGAACTGGCCACCAATGGCAGTGAATTCGGACCCGATGGACTGTACTACAACACTACTGGATTGCTCGGTTTTGATGGCCAGGCGCTTGGTACCGAGTGCCGGTTCCACCCTGCATTTCCCGCGCAAGTTGAATCCGCACTCTGGACCTTTGACGGCACTTTTCCTCCGAAGCTGTTGAAAGCCCGTTACGGAGAGCCTGTGGTGATGAGAATCCACAATGCGCTTCCGATCGATCCGGCCGCAAATCGTGGATTTGGGCTTCACACCATCTCGATTCATGAGCACAACGGCCACAATCCGGCAGAGAGCGATGGCTATATGAACGCCTTCTTCTTTCCGGGCCAGTTCTACGATTACCGCTGGCCGATGGTGGTTGCCGGCCACGACACCATCAATACCGAAGCGACGGATCCACGATGCGGTTCTCCCGATGGCAACGGTGGAATCAACATGATTCCTGGCGACTACCGGGAAATCATGAGCACCCACTGGTTCCACGATCACATGATAGATTACACGGCTCAAAACGTTTACAAGGGCAACGCTGCGATGATGAACTATTACAGTTCGTTGGATCGTGGTAATGAGGGCCTGGAGGATGGCGTGAACCTCAGGCTACCCAGTGGTACAGCATTGGACTGGGGAAACCGCGACTACGATGTGAACCTGGTACTCGCCGACAAGGCATGGGACGATGAAGGCCAGCTCTGGTTCAACCCATTCAACGTCGATGGCTTCATGGGCGACAGGATTCTCACCAACTGGCAGTACAAGCCATACATGGATGTCCGAGCCAGAAAGTATCGCTTCAGAATTCTCAATGGATCCGTCTCGCGTTACATGAAGATCGCTCTGGTCAAGCAGGACGGAACACCAGTTCCTTTCCACATGATCTGTAATGATGGAAACGTCATGGAGCACGCCGTGGCCTTCGACGGCACGCTTGGAACTGAAGTGGGGATCCTGCCCACCCAGTCGATTGCAGAGCGTTATGACATCGTCATTGATTTCAGCAATTTCGTTGAAGGAGATGTACTTCACTTCGTCAACGTGCTCGAACACAAGGGCGGAAGAAGGCCAGAGCAGGCGATTCCTCTCGAGGATGTCCTCTCCGGAGCCTATCAAGCGATCGATGACGGCGATCAGTGGATCGACGGAGATCCTTGTGTCGGTAAGTTCCTTGAGTTCCGCGTAAAGAGCTATGATGGCGAAGACCTGAGTATGAATCCCCAGGACTATGTCGTTGGTGGCAAGAAGATGATCCCACTGAGGCAGCCGACTCAGGACGAGATTGACAATGCGATCCACCGTACCTTCACATTCGGAAGAAGTTCAGGTACCGATGGTGCCCCGTGGACAGTCAAGACCGATGGTGGAGCAGGGCTGACGGCAGATGCACGGCGATTGAGTGCCGCTGCAAGCCAGGGCCAACTCGAAATCTGGCACATCGAAAATGGTGGAAATGGCTGGAGCCATCCAGTTCACATTCACTTCGAAGAAGGCATCATTCTCAGCCGGGGTGGAGAAGCGCCGCCCGAGTGGGAACGCTGGGCCAGGAAAGATGTTTACCGAATTGGCCGCATGCCTGATAGCACAAGTAGCGTGGAAATCGCACTACGATTCCGTGAGTTCGCAGGCAGCTACATGGAACATTGCCATAACACGCAGCATGAAGACCACGCGATGCTACTCAGGTGGGACATCGAACATCCAGGTCAGGTGCTACTGATGCCCACTCCATTGCCCACCTACGAGGGTGTGGAGTACGTCGACACGGTAGCACTTTCCACTTTCCGGACTGGAGATGGATTCGGCCCACAGGTACTCGGATTCACCGGCGTCGGTGCTGAGAATCTCGGCTCTGGTGTTGACTCGGGAGACATCAGCGGTCATGGGCTCGGTGTCGGTGTCGGAGGCGGTCCATCTCCCGGCGATCCCATCGATGACGATGACGACGACGATGACGATGACAATGATGACGATGACAATGATGACGATGACGATGACGATGACAATGACAATGATGACGATGACGATGACGATGACGACGACGACGACGAAGACGATGACGACGATGACGATGACGATGATGACGATGACGATGATGACGACGAAGAAGAGGAAGACGATGACAACTAAGAAAAACTACCCAAATCCTGGGGGCCTCTACGCCCTGTTGCTCGGCTTTTTGGCCTCATTGGTGCTCTTTGCAGCCCCGTCGGTTTTCGCGCAAGTAGACCCATCGAGTGATCCCCGGCTTGGCGGGAACCGATGGGGATCTCAGTACTTTCCAAATGTGGAGTTGAAAACTCATACGGGCGAGACGGTGAGATTCTTTGACGATCTCATCAAGGACAAGGTCGTGGTGATCAACTTCATCTACACCGAGTGCCCGGATGCTTGCCCACTGGAGACGGCACGGCTGACAGAGGTATATGAGATTCTTGGAAATCGAGTGGGAGACGATGTGTTCTTCTATTCGATCAGCATCGACCCGGAGACAGATACTCCAGAGGTTCTTGCAGACTATGCAAATCGCTATCAAACCGGTCCAGGTTGGTTATTCCTGACCGGTGTGAGCGAAGAGATTGAACTGCTACGTCGCAAACTCGGACTGTACATCGATGAGATCAATAAGGATCCCAAGGACCACAATCTGAGCATGATCATCGGGAACCAGAGATCCGGTCGTTGGATGAAAAGATCCCCTTTCGAGAACCCCTACATTCTCGCCAATGAAATAGGGTCCTGGTTGCATAGCTACAAGAAGAAGAACGAGAACCAGAATCTCAACAGCTATGACGGAGAACTCCCCGAGCTTAGGACATTGACTCAGGGAGAGGCCCTATTTCGTGCACGATGTTCGGCCTGCCACAACATTGGTCAGGGTGATGGCTTGAAACGAACGGGCCCGAACCTGCTGGAAGTCACTGAAAGAAGGAAACCAGAGTGGCTCAGACGCTGGATCCAGCAACCCGATGTGATGTTACAGGAAGAGGACCCGATCGCCTTGTCGCTGTTCACAGCATACAAGAAGGTCCAGATGCCGAACCTGGAGCTCAATGATCATGAAGTTTCTAGTGTGATCGAATTCTTGAAGGCGGAAAGCCGCAGAGTCTCAAAGATGGAGTCTGTAGAGGCATTGATGGCCCAGATCGATGCAGAGATTCCTGATTGTTGTGCGAAGAACGAGGGTGCGGTTCTAGATAAGAGTGATGATACCGAAGACGTTGGCCCACCGGAGGAGTCAATTGCATTGGTAGAACTTCCCCCTGTTCCTGATCGGGGAGAAAGGGCGAAAGCCGAGGCCTTGAAAAAGTCGCGAAGTTCGATGGCACTGGTCTTCGGCTGTGCTTTCGGCTTCATGGCGATCGTAGCTCATCGGAAGAAAGCCTGAACAAGATGGATTGAGCTTTTACTTGATATTCAGTTCTCTTGAGAAAGAGGGTCTGACCGCAGCGGCGGTCAGGCCCTTTTAATAATTGGAAACAGAGCATCTTCCAGATGGAAAAATAATGGATGTTGCAGCGGAGATCTCCATGCAAGCCGTTGAGTGTCCTGTCCTGCTCAGGGACATGCGATGTAACTGGCGCAGCCGAGCAGCGGGGTGCCGGGGTCATTGCCACAATCGGGGAAGGGAGCCGGAGGTGCAGGCCCCAGTCCATTGATGTAGTTGAGCAGGTACAGAGCATCGGCCAGGTCGATCCCGAGATCGCCGTTGGCATCGGCAGCCTCCATGCACTGTGGAATCGATCCCTGGTTGAACAGATAGGCGAGACTGAAGATGGGATCGGCTATGTTGATGTTGCCGTCGCCATTGCTATCGCCGCGCAGGTAGTCTCCATCGAATATCGGGAAGCAATTCAGTACGGGTGAGTAGGACTGCCCACCGACGACGATCTCCGTAGCGGCCACCGAGCAACTACCGCTACTGCAGGGGGGGATGTCGCAGAAACACAGTTCGCTGTCGATCGCCTGGGCACCGATCAGGTCGTAGCGGATCTGAAACATCTGCGGATAGGAACCGATGGGGATCGTTTCGCTGCCACCGAAGGAACTGAACACCACGCCGTAGACGATCCCCCCGTATGCATCGATGTAGGACAGTGCCAATGCCGGTCCCGTTCCGCCATTGAGAGCCTGCAGGGGAGGGCCGCACAGGATGGCGTCCGGAGTCAGCAGGCTCGAATCGTGGCACACATCGATGTTGAAGGCCTGCATGTCACCACCAGCATTGTCGATGGAAACATCGACCCGCAGCTGGTTCTCGGCAGCATCAAAGGTGGATGTCAAGCCGAGGATGAAATCACTGCCACTCTGGGCAGCGCAAGGCCAGCCAGGCAAGAGCACCAGAATGCAGATGACAGTTCTCAACACCACGGATCACCTCCCAGGGATGACGGAACAGTTCTTTGAGGCTGTCTACCATTCTACCACCGGGATCGCTCCAGTCACGGGCACACCACGTAGCTGTCGCATTCCAGGGCATCCACCGTCGGATCGATGCCGCAGTCGGAGAATGGAGGGGGTGGGGGAGTGGCACCACTGAAGAGGTATCCCAGCAGAGCGATCGCATCGGCAATGTCCAACGATCCATCATCGTTGGTGTCCGCGGCATTGTCGCAGGAGATCCATCCTCCGGTGAAGAGGAAATCGAGGGTCACCACTGCATCTCCGATGTCGACATTTCCATCCGCGCTGGAATCGCCACGGCGGAAGGGAGTTTCCTCACATTCGTCTGGAACACCGCTGGAGTTGGCGTCGTCGCTGCTCCCTGATGCCAGGTCGCAGTCATCGAGAACGCCATTCAGATTGCAATCGGGTGCTCCGGCGATCAGCTGGCAGCCATCCGGCACCAAGTCCTGATCGCAATCGGTATCGAGGCCCGCCGCGATGTCGCATTCATCTGGGCTCCCGTTGCTGTTGCAGTCCTGGCTGATCCCACCGTCCAGATCGCACTCATCGAGAACACCGTTGGCGTTGCAGTCTGGATCGCCAGCCACCAGCTGGCAGTCATCCGGAACACCATCGAGATCGCAGTCCGAGGCACCGGCAGCGATGTCACAGGAGTCGATGTTTCGATTCAGATCGCAATCTGCAGCGGACCCATCGAAGATCTGGCAACTGTCGATGGCACCGTCGAGATTGCAATCATATCCCCCGGAGGTCAGATCGCAGGAGTCGAGGATTCCATTCTGATTGCAATCGGGCTCGCCGGCGACCAGCTGGCAGGCATCGGGGCTTCCATCCAGATCGCAATCGGTCTCAAAGCCGCTGGCGATATCGCATTCGTCTGGCCACTGATTGCCATTGCAGTCGAGGCTCACCCCTGATTGCAGGTCACAGACATCGAGAATGCCATTACCGTTGCAGTCGGGAGCGCCGTCATCGATGTCGCAGGAATCGATATTTCCGTTCAGGTCACAATCGAGCGCGAATCCGTTGAGGATCTCGCAGTCGTCGAGAATCCCGTTCTGATTGCAATCGATGCTGGTGCCTTGATTGAAGTCGCACTCATCGGGGATCCCGTTGCCATTGCAATCGAAGAGAGGACCCGATTTACAACTGTCGGGGATCCCATCGAGGTCGCAGTCGAACTCGGTTCCCGAGTCGATGTCGCACGAATCGGGCAGGCCATTGAAATTGCAGTCGGCCGCCCCTGCTGCCAGGTCGCAAGCGTCGGTCAGGCCATTTCCATTGCAGTCTCCAGCAGTTCCCGCGGCCAGTTCACAGGAATCGATCAAACCATTGCTGTCGCAGTCGATGTTTGGATCGTTCAGTTCGCAGCTATCGGGGATTCCACTTTGATCGCAATCTTCTGCGAGTCCGTTGGCGATCTCACAGGGGTCGCCGATACCGTTTTGGTTACAGTCGGGTCCACCGGTCCCATCATTGAGATAGACACGATCGGTCTGGCCACCGCTATTGCCGACAAAGGCATCGAGGTAACCGTCGCCATCGAGGTCGCCGAGCGCGATCGACAGGCTCCACGATGATCCGAGCCGCTGCCCACTATCGGTGAAAGCTCCACTGCTATCGTTGAGGTAGACCAGGTTTGGCTGATTCATTCGATTGGCGACAAATGCATCGAGGTCGCCATCGGCATCGAGATCTCCGAGGACTACTTCGTGGCTCTGGGCCAGGCCCACGGCACCCAGTTCCTGACCACTGTCAAAGAAGAAGCCTTCGGTACCCCCCTGGATACCGCCAGCATTGAGATAGATGCGGTCGAACTGGTCATTGGTGTTGCCGACAAAGGCGTCGAGATCGCCATCGCCATCGAGATCGCCAAGGTCGACCGAGAAACTGATGGCTGCCCCGAGAGTCTGGCCGCTGTCGCTGAAGGCACCCTCGGTTCCTCCTTGCAACCCACCTCCATTGAGATAGATCCGATTGGCGGAACCGGAGTTGGCGATGAAAGCGTCGAGATCGCCGTCTCCATCGAGATCTCCCAGAGCGACCGAAACGCTGTCGTAATTGCCCAGTAGCGCACCACTGTCACTGAACGAGCCGTTGCCATCATTGGTGTAAATTCGGTTCGGCTGGCTGCTGACGTTGGTGACAAAGGCATCGAGATCGCCATCGCCATCGACATCTCCCAGTTCGATCCCGTAACTGAAGGAATTTCCGAGGGTCTGACCACTATCACTGAACGTTCCGACCACACCGCCCTGCAGTCCGCCAAGATTTCGATAGACCCGGTTGGGCTCTGCCGAACAAGCGACCACTGCGTCCAGATCGCCATCGGAATCGATGTCTCCGAGAGATACCGAGGTGCCGTTGATCACCCCGATTGCCGGGCCACTGTTGAAGAAGGAGCCGCTGCCATCGTTGAGGTAGACAAGGTTGGGTTGGTTCGAGCTGGAGACGACGAAGCAGTCGAGATCGCCATCGAGATCGAGATCTCCCAGTGCCACTGCCACTCCCTGAAGGGAGCCGAGAGATTGCCCACTATCCTCGAAGGTGCCATTGCCTGCGCAGGGGCCACTCTGAGCCGAACTGGGCAAGGGCCAGGCGAACCACAGGATTCCGATGATGACCAGAATTGGGGATCGAGGCCGTAGTGAACGCATCGACACACTCCTTGGATTTGATAACGGACCGATCCTCCAGTATCCCCCCTGGAAGAGGAGTGCGGAAGCACCGATCTATCGTACTTATATGACAGTCGTCATGTGGGATGAGGGAACACTCAACCGGGGCGATGTGGGCAGATACAGGAGCGTCTCGACCTCTTAGGTCCCGCGACTTTGCAGCTCTCGAGCGTCTTCAGGGACAGCTGACGAAGTTCTCACAGCCGAGAGTGTCACCGGATGGATCGATCCCGCAAGTGGGGAAGGGATTCGATGGGTTCACTCCTCCGCTGAACAGGTAGGCCAGCAGAGTGATGGGGTCACCCAGATTGACCGAGCCATCGTCATTGACATCGTTCGCATCGGCACAGGAACCCTCCGGACCGCCGCTGAACAGTTGTGAGAGCAGGAACATGGCATCGGCGATGTTGATGGAGGTATCTCCATTGATTTCTCCCCGGATGAACAGATCGATGTTGATGGAGATGGGCGCAGAGATCGTTGTCGGGACGATGGAGATTCCGGTGGTCTCGATGACGATGGTATCGGAGTAAAAAGAATCCGACGAGAACTGGAGATCACAATACTCGATCAGCGTATCGGATCCGACCGCTCCGAGAACCGTGTATTCGAGCAGGATCAGTTCATGTTCGGTGGAGATCGGCAGTTCATTCTGTCCTGGAAAACTGACGATCACGCCCTGTCGGACTCCCTCGCCGGGGAAAACCACGGTGCTGACAAAATCACAGGGGGCTCCTCCATTGGCAATCGAAGCGGCCTCACCCGTCTCGGCGATGAGGATCTCGATGTTGGAATCATGGCAGACCACCGCACTCCATCCTGCGAGATCTCCTCCGGGGTTGTCCAGCAAGGCTCGGACCGTGAAATTCGATCCGGGCAATACGTTGGCATTGTTTTCAAAGCGCATGATGAAGCCCGGATTTTGTGCGGTGGCGATGGAATTGAAGCCGATCACCAGGGCCAGCAAGATCGAGACAGACGCCATCCGGGAGAGAGATCTCGGAACCATCGGGGTGCCACCTTTCCGGGGTTGCGGCGGCATCCTACATCCGAAGTGGGTCGAGTTACAGTTGGCGGTACCAGACTCGTGGTACCAGGCGGAACGAGACCGAGCAGTTCAGACGATACTCCAGTAGTAGGCGTAACTACCGACCCAGAAGAGCAGGTGCAGCCCGAGGGCTCGTCGTGGATGCATTGCAATCTGCTTTCGAAGGAACCCACCGATGCCTCCAAACAACGCAAGCGTGATCAGCAGTCGTTCTAGCCGAGATGGCACAGTCATCGATGCGAATACGGTGAGATCGATGTGTTCGGGCGCCTCCACTGCAAAGAGCTTGTAGGGGATGCCCGATGTCGAGGCATGCAGCATCGCACTGGCGCCGTTCTCGACCAGATTGGCTCGCACATCCTCCACCATCGAGGCGCGCACAAACGGTACATGGAGCACCATTTGCCTCGCCGATGGTGCATCCTGCTGTGCCCAGAGATAGAGCGGGATCCCTGCGAGCAAGGCGCCGATGACCGCCAGGCCGACCTGCTTCAGCGCAGGACGGAACCCGAAGAGAGCCGTGATGCTGATCACGATGTCGGGAATCAGGAAGAACACCGATGCCTCCATCAAACCCCACATGAATGCGAGGCGAAGACCACCGATGCCGATCAGCCACCGGACCCAGCCTGGGGGTGTTTGCTGTATTTGCTGATTCTCTCGGTTCAATCGGTTCCCCATCCAGAATGCAGGCCATCCCACTACAGGGAAAATACACTCACTCTGCACTGCTGGGCACGATTACGAAGTACGTATGCTCATCGATCAAGGACAATCAGCGCATTCCAGTGCATCCGCCGTCGAATCGATATCGCAGTCGGGGAAGGGGGGTTACTTGTCTTTGCGCGCTTTTCGCCGGGCTCGTTCCTGCTCGATCGCCTGCCACACCTTTGCTTCATTGAGCCACGCTTTGCCGCGACACCCCTTCATGTTCAACTTCTCGAGCGACACCAGCCCACCCAGCGACGCCAACCTGGCATCGGTGAAATTGGGTCACAACAGCAGCAGTCGCAAGCTTTTGATCTGCTCGAGTTTGCCCAGCTCGACAAACTTCTCATCACTGAGGAACGGATCGCCGCGAAACTCCAGTCGTTTCAGTTTCTTGAACTCTCGCAGCAGCCGGATCGATTCGATGGACATCCGGTTGCCCGGATGATCGAGGTGCAAATCGGCTAGATCGGGCACGCGCTTGAGTACCGCCGCCAGGGTTTCGTGATCGCGCAGCACCACCTTGAGCCGCTGGCTGCTCGCATCCAGTTGGAGCGCCTCGGCAACCGTCTCGACCACCACCCGCGGTGGTAGCGGATCATCGGCGAGGCTCGTCGAAGCCATCGAGAGGGTTGCAGCGATGACCGAGCACAGCAGCACGGATTTGACTTTCCATCTGGTGGTGACACCCAGCATGACTGACCTCCCTCGGGAACGAGTCCCTCAGTGACGTGACGCAGGTCAATTCCGGTCGGTTCCCGTAATCTCTAGAGACAGTTCCCCGCACTCTGACATTGGAGCAGGTCATCGGTTGGATCTGTATCACAATCAGTAAATGGAGCCGCTGGAGCGGTATCTCCACTGAACAGGAATCCGAGCAGATGGATGGGATCGGCGATGTCGAGCCGCCCGTCATCGTTGGTGTCGGCGGCATCCTGGCACGACAGCGCAACCGCCCCGAACAGATAATCGAGCGAGGAGATCGCATCGGCGATGTCGAGGGCGCCGTCGCTGTTGACATCTCCACGAACAAAGAGCGTTTCCTCGCAGACATCGAGGATCCCGTTGCCGTTGACGTCACTGGCACCCGTGATCAATTCGCAGCTGTCCAGCTCGCCGTTGCCATCACAATCGAGGGATGGATCCTGCTGCAGGTCACAGGGATCGGGGTTGCCGTTGCCATCACAATCGGGGGCGATGAACAGATTCCGGTGAAGCCCTGCGCCAGAGGTGACGCTGATGACATCGAGATCTCCATCCTGGTCGAGATCTCCCAGCTCGATGTCATGGGTGAACAAGTTAAATAGGATCGCCTGATCATCGGTGACAAAGGTACCGATGGTCCCTCCCTGCAACCCACCCTGGTTGACATGCAAAATCTCGTAGATGGAGTCACTGGCGAAGATCACGTCGAGATCTCCGTCATTGTCGATATCGCCGATGGCGACCGCCCGGTCGGTGTAGCTGCCCGGGAGACCGGCAGTCGAGATGAGTTCGCCCTCGATGCCACTCTGGGCGCCTCCCTGGTTCGTCAGTAACATTCCACCGCCACCGGAACCGCCGCCGACCGTCACCGCATCGATGTCGCCGTCGCCATCGAGATCTGCCAGCGCCACATCCTTGGTATTCCAGCTCTGCAGCAGCTGACCACTCTCGATGAAGACCCCCTCGATGCCATTCTGGTCTCCTCCCTGATTCAGGTAGATGACATCGTTCACGTTGAAGTGAGTGACGAAGGCATCGAGATCGCCGTCTCCATCCAGATCTGCCAGTGCCACCGAACTGCTCCGAAAGGAACCGAGGCTCTGACCGCTATCGACGAGCTCGCCGGCAATGCCGCCCTGTCCATTGCCCTGGTTGATGTAGATGCGATCCGGCTCGTAGTAGTCGTGCACGACGAAGGCATCGAGATCGCCATCGCCATCGACATCGCCGAGGGCATTGCCGCGCCCCTGGAAGTTTCCAAGTTCCTGCTCGCCACCGTGGCTGAAGAATCCCTCGACACCTCCCTGAATTCCACCCTGATTGATGTGCACCCGGTGCGGGTAGTCCTCGCCACAGGAGATGAAGGCATCGAGATCACCGTCGCCGTCGAGATCACCCAGCGACACCCGCGGAATGTTGCATGTAGTGATCTGCTGGCCACTGTCGACCAACGTTCCCGCCTGCTGCCCCTGTTCCCCACCCTGGTTGAAGAAGACGCGGGTCATGCAGGAGAGAGAGCAGACGAAGAAGGCATCGAGATCGCCGTCCCCATCCAGATCACCCAGTGCCACCGAAGATGCGGGGTAATTGCCGGGTAGAAGTTCCACCTCGGCGAATACCCCGGCTCCGGCGCACGGTTCCGGCTGTGCCAGCACCGATCCACTGCTGGCGAAGGCCAACAGCAGCAGCAACCAGTGCCAGGCGCAGCCACTATCGAGTGGAGTTCTCATCGTCAATACCTCAGTCCAGAGTCTCGCGCGACCGATACCATCGGCACGGAGCAAACCCGCCTCCATTATCCCACGCGAGCCATCCTCACACCAGCATCAAGGACACGCCCCGAAACTGTCGCATTCGAGGGCATCTACCGTCAGATCGATGCCGCAGGCGGGGAAGGGGGGCGGTGGGGCAGGTCCATTGCTGAACATGTAGTCGAGCAGCCCGATCGGATCGGGCAGGCTCAGTGCGCCGTCATCGTCGATGTCGGCGGCATCGTTGCAGGGGATCGTGCCGCCGCTGAAGAGATGGATGAGGATGGCGATCGCATCGACCAGATTGATCGCTCCATCGGCGTCGGCATCGCCTCGGATGAAGGGGTTCGTTTCGCACTGGTCCGGGATGCCGTTGCCATTGTCATCGGCAGCCCCGGCAGCGATGTCGCAACTGTCGAGGATGCCATTGGCGTTGCAATCGGTGCCGCCGGTCGGGTTCGGCGCAGCGAGGCAATCGATCAGCGTCACGGTGCCATCGCCGAACTCGTTCGAATTGAAGGTGCCGAGGCGGATCAGGTAACTCTCGCCCTGGGTCGCCTCGAAGATCAGTTCTGCAGCGAAGTTGGTGCAGGCGGGGTTGTTACTGCCGGCGGCGGTGGTCCCGCCAGCGGTACTGCCCGTGGCCGCTTCATCGTTACACATGATCACGGCGCTGGGGTCGTCGCTGGCACAATCGCCGTACACGGCGAGCCGGGTATTGATGGTGGGTCCGCCACAGGTCGAGACCAGCACATCGCCGCTGGTGGCGGCGGTGAAGCAGTAGTACAGGTCGTGATGGATCTGGTCGTTCGACACGTTCATGGCGCACACCGCTGGATCGAGAGCGGGGCCGGTGGTCGTCACTGCGGAGGTGATGCTGAAGTCGGTGTCGCCGGCTGTGATCGGCTCGGCG
>JAAZXB010000110.1 GCA_014240375.1 Planctomycetota bacterium
GACCAGTGTCTGGAGCGAGGTTTCGAGGCTCTGGCCCTTCTCCCCTTGCGACTGGTACAGCAGCGATTGAGCTCGCAGTGCCGGCGCCTCCGCCTCCTCGTAGCGTTTCATTGCCACCAGCGTCTGGGCCAGCCCACTGAGGAGATTGCCCAGATTTCTATGGCCACCGGGGAACTTCTTCTCCAGCCCATCGACCGCCTCCATCGATAACACGAGCGCTTCCTCGTACTTTCCGAGCTCGCGAAGAGCGCCACCGAGATTGTTGGCAAAGGTGAGAGTGTTGGTGCTCATCCTTGAATTCTGTCGAGCACCATCGAGGGCTTCGCGGAAAGATTGCTGAGCTTTTTCCGGCTGATGATCTTTCAGATAAACAGAACCGATGTTGTTGAGCGCACACAGTGTTTTTCGGTGTAGACCTCCCAGGAGCGAGCGTCGCCCATCGAGTGCCTTTTGGAAGCACGGTAACGCACGATCCAGATCTCCTTGCTTCAGGTACACGGCGCCCAGATTGTTGTAGTAGGTCAGTGTCGAGGAGTGCTCCATCCCTCGGGTCTCGATGCTGA
>JAAZXB010000111.1 GCA_014240375.1 Planctomycetota bacterium
TGCCAAGTACCTTGGCATGAACATTCACCAAAGCCTAAGTTGGGACCATCACATTGATATAGTGACCGAAAGGGCAAATTCCACCCTAGCCTTCTTGGGTAGAAACATCAGACGCTGCCTACCCAACATCAAGGCCCAATGCTACAGCACGCTGGTGAAACAAACCCTTGAATATGCGTCCACGATATGGAGCCCTAGCAAAAAGGAAGGCATTAACAAGATTGAGGCAGTTCAGCATCGTGCCGCAAGATTCGCCATTGAAGATTACCAGTGCACAAGCAGTGCAACATCTATGTTACATCAACTTCAATGTTCGACACTACAGGACAGACAGGGTGCAAGTAAACTGTTCGTGATGAATATAATTGTGTATAACTTAATTGACATCACTTTGGACAAGCATCTCAACAGCACCTTTCTTCGTACCAGAGGCCACTCTCGAAGAAGAAGAAGAAGAAGAAGAAGAAGAAGAAGAAGAAGAAGAAGAAGAAGAAGAAGAAGAAGAAGAAGAAGAAGAAGAAGAAGAAGAAGAAGAAGAAGAAGAAGAAGAAGAAGAAGA
>JAAZXB010000112.1 GCA_014240375.1 Planctomycetota bacterium
ATAAATAAGGAACAAGTGTATTAATGTAGACTGACCGTAAGGGCTTAAATGGAAATAAAATGACCAACTGATTACTCTTATAACTGCCTAACATCGTCCTTGTATAGTTCCGGCCTGTCCAGTTTCGCCGAGGGGGCGGAAACACCAACTATGCAGAGGTCAAACAAAGTGGCGAGCTCATGGATGCAAATAAATAAGGAACAAGTGTATTAATGTAGACTGACCGTAAGGGCTTAAATGGAAACAAACAAACAAACTGATTAGCCTTATAACTGCCTAATATCGCCCTTTGATAGTTCCGACCTGTCCAGTTTCGCCGAAGGGGCGGAGAGACCAACTATTTAGAGGTAAAAAAAACCGGCGAGCTTATGGATGTAAATAAATATATGTGCTGCTATTGTAAGCTTCCACACCCTTGGTTTTGTTCTACGTTCTGTCAAAATGTTCATGAGGATAATAGAATGTTCGATTATGATAATGATTATAACTGTTTCTTCTTCTTCTTCTTCTTCTTCTTCTTCTTCTTCTTCTTCTTCTTCTTCTTC
>JAAZXB010000113.1 GCA_014240375.1 Planctomycetota bacterium
CACTACAAGAAAGGTCTCGAAGAACTCGAGGTGCAGAAGGAGTCCTTTGAAAATTCCATAGCCGAAGAAATCGAATCGGAAGATCCCGATGTGGCTGGCAGCAATACCAATAGCCGCGCAGCCTATTCCACCAAGGATGCTTTCACTGACTTCCGCTCACGCCTGGAACGGCTCGCCAAATCCTGGGACGAGTTCCTGAAGACCGTCAACCGAACCCATGATTTCGTGACCCGGCTGATGAGGAACGGTTTCTCCTTTGATCAGAAAGAAGTGCTCTCGTTCCTCGATGAAGAGCCGATCGGAACGCTCGAATTCCCCGCAGGGGAAGGGAGATTTAAGTGGGCAATGTTGGGGAGCAGTCCACTCTGGCAACTGGGAAATAAAAAGAGGGTGCCGCTGTTTCCTGCAGCCATCAGCGTCGCTCCCCTCTGGCCCGGCCCTCACCTGAAACAGCTATGGGATCGTGCAGCAGCAGCCATCTTCACATCCGGTACGCTCACCATCGATGGAAGTTATGAGCGCTGGAAGGAGT
>JAAZXB010000114.1 GCA_014240375.1 Planctomycetota bacterium
CTCCTCCACCCTCTTTCACTAGCCTCGCCATCACAGTTATCTCGATTATCACCTACGCCATCGCCATCTATATCCGTTGTTTCAGTATGATCATTATCATCAACATCAGCGTTGGCACCGACTCCATCGTTATCTAAATCTGTTGTTTCAGTAGGATCATTATCATCAAAATCAGCATTGGTACCGACGCCATCGCCATCAGAATCTTGATATTCAAATTCATCACCAAAAAAGGCATCTCGATCATCTGGCACACCATCGCCATCGCTATCCTCCATTCCCCTGAAATCATTCTTAGGAAAGGGATCATCTTTATCCTTTATTCCATCATTATCATCATCGTCATCATCATCGTCATCATCATTCTCATCATTATCATCATCAACATCGTCATCATCATCAGCTGCGTCATCGTCATCGTCATCATCATCATCGTCATCATGATTCTCATCATTCGCATCATCACCATCATTATCATGTACATCACCCAGACTGGCGCACACGTAAGGTATTGATTTCCTTGCTCT
>JAAZXB010000115.1 GCA_014240375.1 Planctomycetota bacterium
ATCGATGGTGTCGGAACAGGTGGAATCGAGTCCTCCCTGGAAGAGGTAGGTGAGAATGAATACCACATCGGAGATGTCGACCACCGAATCAGTGTTTCCATCGCCGCGGATGAAGAGGATCACCTCGCATTCATCCGGAGTTCCGTTGCCGTTGGCATCGACACTGCTTCCCGATGCGATGTCGCAGCTGTCGGGAGTGCTATTTCCGTTGCAATCGAGGGCTGTTCCCGCCGCCAGATCACAACTGTCGAGGGTGCCGTTGGAATTGCAGTCGGAGGCGCTGCCGGCGGCTAACTGACAGCCATCCGGTGTTCCATCGCCATCACAGTCGGGTGCACCGGCGGCGATGTCGCAACTGTCGGGGGTTCCATTGCCGTTGCAATCGGGTGTGGTCCCGGAAGAGACATCACAGTCGTCGTCGACACCATTGGAGTTGCAATCGGTAAAGCCCGCTCCCTGCGCCTCGATCACCAGCGTCCAGCTATTGACCACGCCGCTATCTGCCGCCGGGAACACATCGTCCACCGCG
>JAAZXB010000116.1 GCA_014240375.1 Planctomycetota bacterium
CCGTCCCCGGCATCGCCTTCGGTGCGGACAACAACTTCCGCATCAGCTACGCCACCAGGATGGAGCATATCCAAACTGGCATGGCCAGCCTGAACGACTTCTGCAAAAACCTTTAGCCGAGGAGGCTGCCAAAGACACGGATTGGCACGGATAAATCTTTGAAAATCTGTGTTTTAAAATGATCCTCTTCGATCCTGAAAATCTGCGCCATATTTTCCATTGCGGCCCGCTGGGGACAGCTCGCCCTACCTTTGGGCTTGGCCAAGCGATGGCCTGAACAGCTTGGGCACCTGACTTTTCTTGTGTTGTGGGGTGGGGGTTGTAGCTTCGTTTTTTCGCTTTGGGCTCCTTATTCCTTAATTTTGACCGTTTTTTTTCTCTGAACCGCAGGAGGGCGGCGTTTACGCTGATCGAGTTGCTGGTGGTGATTGCCATTATTGCGATCTTGGCGGCGATGCTGTTGCCGGCCTTGGCCAAGGCGAAGGATCAGGCGCGCTTGGCCAATTGCCTCTCGAACCAGCGCCAAT
>JAAZXB010000117.1 GCA_014240375.1 Planctomycetota bacterium
TTTGTTTTTCATATTTTTGTCAAAATACTTGATTAATATTGAATATTCAATGATTTCAAGTTACACAGTTAATAACGGAAAGGTGGGTGAGCTGGTTTAAACCAACGGGTTGCTAACTCGTCGTGCGTCGTAAGATGTACCGAGGGTTCGAATCCCTCCCTTTCCGCCATTAATAAAGTGGATCATTTTTAAAGAAATTTTTCATTTTAATAGGTTTTTTTTCTAAAATGTATCTATAAACATTGTAGTTTTCTAAAACTCTTTGAACATAATTTCTTGTTTCTTTAAATTTTATTAACTCAATCCAATCAACATAGTCAACATGACCTTTTTGAGGATTTTTGTTAATTTTTTTCCATTGTTTTACTCTTTTAGGTCCAGCATTATATGCTGCTATAGAAAATGGATAAGAACCTTCGTATTCTAATAACAAGCCAGCAATATAGAATGAGCCTAAATTAATATTATATTCAGGGTTTTTAGTAAGTTTAGACTTAGAATAAGGAAGCTTAG
>JAAZXB010000118.1 GCA_014240375.1 Planctomycetota bacterium
GCAAGTTTCTCTTGCAACCGTTCGCCAGCGACTTTGAAGCCATCTTCGCGGCGTAGTTGAAAGCGATCGACCTGACAACGCAGAACCTCTTCGCAGACATGAAAATACTCGCCATAGGTTGGATCGAGTAGAAGCACCTTGCTCGCGGAGGTGAGCCACTGGTTGTAAGCGAGGAAGATCAGGTCGGATGATCCGGCCCCCGGCAAGATACACGATCCCGGCACACCCCTCGCCGCAGCGATCGCTGCGATCAGGCCCTCGCAACCGGTCGGAGGAGATGTTCGCACCAGCCAGTCGAGGTGCTCGGAGAGGGTCGAAATCACACCGGGAGCGGCGGGGAACCATGCGTCCAGAACATCGGCATTGATGATCTCCTGCCGTCGCGAAAGGGTCTGAAATCCATCTCCCACATCATCGAAGAAACCTCCGCCATGAAAACAAGCCGCAGGTTTCCTCAGTGGAAAGGACAGCTGCCACTCCACCCTCTGCTCGATCCGATCGAGTAGTTG
>JAAZXB010000119.1 GCA_014240375.1 Planctomycetota bacterium
TACCATCGAGATGATCATCGAAGAGCATGGCCTGGAACTGGTCAGCAGGCACACCGCCAGCGCATCGGTTCTCCGTGATCGCGAAGGAACCATCGTTGCTATCGATGCAACAGCTGCGAAGTCTCGAGATGAAGTGATCTGTCACTTCGAGATCGCAGAGGTTGAAGATCCTGAAATCCGTACCGAGTTGCTCCGCAACATCGAGGACAGGCTCGCCAGCGTCACCGTCCTGGTAAAGGACTACAAGCGCATGAAGGGCGTCATCTGCGATTCGGTTCGCTCGATAAGAAAGAGCGCTGCGCTCAGCCCTGATCCCGGAATCCTTGCGACCCGCAGTTTGCTCGACTGGCTATTGCAGGATCACTTCGTGTTCTTCGGAGTGACTCGCTGGACTGCCAGTTCCGAAGATCTCTCATCTCGCACGCTTGACCTGGAACTGGGAGTTCCCTTTCCAGAGAAGGCAGATGCTGAGATGGCGGCCCTTTCGATCGAAATTCTCTCCGGACCG
>JAAZXB010000011.1 GCA_014240375.1 Planctomycetota bacterium
GAGGAAAGAGGCGAAGGATTCGGCGACCTTCGATGAACTTCTCGAGGTGCTGGGTCACTACAATCATGCCGATTGCAGCGAGGGCACGATGGAACAGATCGATCCCACTGGATTCAGCTCGACCTGGCCACAGAGGTGGTTGGAGAATCTACAGAAACTGTATCCGTCGCTGTTGCTGACACTGAATGCCCTGCGCAGGATCGCGGTTGTGAAACAGTCCTCCGCCGAAGTGCCCCAGCATCCTTTCCAGCTGTCTCCTCCCCGGGAGAGCAGGACGATGCCGGTCGGGTTGCGCATCTTCTTCTTTGCCGGGGCCATCGCTGCAGGGGTCACTCCCGGTTGTTCCGGAATGCCTTTTCCCTTCGAGCGCGCCCCCGCTCAGGTGAAGGGGTGCGAGGAAGATGGGGAAGATGAGATTCCATTTTAAGAGAGCCGTGGGAATCCCCTCGGCACTCCTTTTCGCTACAGTGGCGGCATCATCATCGCTTCTGTAACTGTTTCTCGTACCAGATGGTCACCGGGGCTCCCGGTTTCAGGAACGGTGCCATCAGATCCCACGAAACGACCACACCCATGAACTTTTTGGTGCGAAAGTGTGTGACTTCAGAAGTCTGAAAAAGAATCTCCAATCCTTGCTCGGTGATGAGGAACTGATAAATCTCCCCGTAAGGTCGATAGCCATCAGAATAATGCCTCTGAAGATCATCCGTGACCTCCTTTGTCAGCACCTCATACCAATCATTCGATGGCGAAACCTTGAATAGATCTGCAAGGTTGAGTTCAACCAGCCTGGAATCCTGCCAGATGAAATTTCGACCGGAGGCACTCACTCCAGAATTTATGTAGTAATCATGATGGTACTCTTCCCTCTGAAGCAGGCTCACCACCTGAGGAGTACACACTTTCAGATGAGATGTTCGCCAATAGAAGGAATCCCAGACGAAGTAATGTTCCATCAAGTCGCTATTTTTCGGGATAAGGACCATACGATCTTCTGCTTCGGTGGTGATTTCTTCCCAGAGCAAATCGAACACCGACTCCGAGAGGGGCCCTCCACAATCCAGCAGCGGTAACTCTCCCCAGAAGATGTCCACCTTGCCCCGGTTGAAGATGGACAACCCGGATTTTCCCCAGAGGACCCGGGTTGATGTCGGTTCTGTTCGATGAAAGCCGGGCCTTTCAAACCTCGTTTCCAGCTCCGTCCTGAACTCATGATATCTAGTGGCCCATGGATTCGAGTTGACCGCTTCCGGTTCCAACAAGAACTCATGAGAGGAAGGAGTTATCGCGAGCTCCACGCACCACACGGCAAGCGGCATCAAGAATGCCGCGACGATCACCCACTTGTTCAAGAAAACCTCTACAACGTTCAATGCGGCGTGCATCGGGCAGAGTCCCGATCTTCAATGTAGCAGAATTATTCAATATGTCGGCAACTATTTTCTGCCCGACAAAACCGCTCACAATTTCGGAGTTCCATCGCCATCGCGCAGCGGTTCGATCAGATCATCCAGTTGCTGCGCCTGGTCGAGGAGTCGCCCGCGGATGCCGTCGTCTAGTTGGCCGTCCACTCAAACGCCTCACTGGATGTGGGGAATCGATGACATCCAGACGATCCAGACTGGTCAACCTTCGAAGATGTCCTGGAAGATCGCACTGCGTTGGGATTGCACTGGGTTGGGATTGCACTGGGTTGGGATTGCACTGCGTTGGGATTGCACTGCGTTGGGATTGCACTGCATTGGGATTGCACTGCGTTGGGATTGCCCGCTCAACCGTGTTTCAGTTCCAGCAGTTGGTGGACGCGACTATTCAGATCCTCGATGGAGAAGGGCTTCTGCAGGAACAGGGTCGGACAAGACGATTCGAGGTTCTCCTCGATTTCCCGGAAGCTATGGGCGGAGATGAAGAGCACGGGCAGGGAGCGGTGTTGCTTCCTGAACCTCTTGATCACCTCGTCGCCATCCATACCCGGCATTCGAATGTCAGAGATGACCGCATCGAAGGAGAACAGGTCGTCCTCGTGCTTTTCGATCGCCACCACTCCACTGGCAGCGGCGGTCACATCATGACCCTCTGCTTCGAGGGCCAGTGTCGCAATCTCGCGTAATGCCGCCTCATCCTCGATCAATAACAGCCTGGCTCCCTCAGCGGAATTCAACTCAGCGGGATTCAACTCTGTGAGATTCGACTCTGTGGCGACAAACTTTGGCAGCCAGATTTGAAAAGTGGTGCCCACCCCCTGTTCGGTTGCGAAACTGATCCCCCCCCCTGCGTCGTGCACCATGTTGTGGACGATCGACAGGCCAAAACCGGTTCCCTTGCCCTTGTCCTTGGTGCTTTCGTAGGGTTGATACAGTTTCTCAAGCATCGAATCCGGAATCCCTGTTCCCTCGTCAGCCACCTCGATGACCGAATACTCGGTCGTCGGGTCCAGGTGTGCTGGCTTGGGGTGTTCTTTGAATTCAGAGCCATTCCATACTGCAATCTTGATCTGACCTCCGTCGGGCATTGCATCGCGGGCATTGGTCACGAGATTCATGATGATCTGAGTCAAGGCCTGATCTTCGATGAAAACTTGTCCCACTTCCCCATGAGACTCCACCACCATCTGGATGTTCGCCCCCAAGAATGGCTTCCATAACGGTTCCATCTGTTCGACAAACGAGGACGGATCGATGGCAACCGGATTCAGATCATCCAGAGATCTCCGACTGATCTTGAGGAGTTGTTCGGTCACTCCTTTTCCACCATTCGCGGCATCGAGGATCAGTTCGATATTTTTTCTCAGATCGTCGGAGAGTTCCTTCTTCAAGGAAATCTCTGCATATCCAATCACGATGGTGAGGAAGTTAGCGAAATCGTGAGCCACATTGCCGGCGACATTTCCCAGTTGATCCATGCCACTGAGGTGGGCCAGCTCTGCGTCTCTTCGGATCACCTTCGCCTCGAGGTCGTGTTCCTGTTCATTCCTGACAGCAACCAGGCTTTCAATCGCAGTGGCAAGAACCTGTTCTTCCTTGAATCTGAACTCTCCCTTTGAATACTTGAACTCGCCCCCCGGGGGCATTGCAGATTCAGATGCTAGGCTGAGCCGCTCGAGTGGAGTTGCGATGGCATTACTGGCCAAGTAGATGAATGCGGTGAGCAATATCAGCGCAACAACTCCATAAATCGTCACTTCAGCACTGTTTGCTTTCAATAATCTCATGGTGATTGCCATGACCTCTGTCCTGAAGTGATTCATCGATTCTTCATAAACAGCAAAGCGATCGAGCACCATTCTCTCCACGTCATTCAATGGCTTAGGTCCGATGGGATTCACTTCATCGATAAAATAACTTAGAGCGGTGTCATAGTCTGTCAGTACCGATTTCAACTCAGCAAAAGCGGCATTGACAGCCTCATATCCATCTTGAAAACGTTTCTGATCGGAAGTTCTCTCTACCAATTTGAACTCATCGAATAATCGATTTATTGCCTGTTCGGTTTCCTTCACCAGTTGGGGTAACTGATCATGGGTCTCAGTGAACAGCCTCAACAATACGGGCCCACGAGAGATTTGTTCTAGATTTGCCAAGTCAGTGATCAGAAAGAGGTGTCCCATATGCATCTTGAACAGTTCCAGAATACGGCTCGCGTCATCAAAATTGTTCTCGACATCGCTCTGAAAACTATCCACTTTTCCACGTTCAATGGTCCAGGTATAGGTAAGCCACATCGTGACCCCCATCGTCAAGGCAAGGATCAAGAGTAGCGTCGGGCGGATCGACATCCTCAGTGCCCTCGGTCCACGAGGAGCAGTTGGCGGCATAACATCCCGACCTGCTTTGCCAGCACTTCAGTTCCCGATGAACACTGCTCGCCATCGACCTTTGCAGTGCTGCCTACCTGTTTCCTGACACCTTCTAGAAGCGACTCCCACGGGTCATCGAATGGGATCACATCGCTGAACAATGGCTCAACATGGAGAATCTCGAAGGCGTCGTTGACGATCCAACGAAGTACTATCGATTCGTCCTCCGTCACCTGCGTATCGACGAGCCAGAATGGGGAATGGCCAGGCTTGACCAGTACCCTCGTGGCCCCATCCGCTCGGCATTTGAACTCCATGATCTCCGGGATCCTGGTCGACTTGAGCACCTTGCAGACGCTGGCCATCCGGGAATTCGACACCGGTTTGAGGTCGCGGACTCCCTTTCGAAGGGATGCGGGAATGGACATCAACATCATCAGTCTCTTTTGCAGGTCAACAGGATCTTCCCTGGAGGCATTGTGGGCATCTTGAGTATTCGAATACTGGATCAATGCACTGGATCGGGTGAGTCCTGCCAGGTAAACCACGATTCCAAGGAGGTCATGGACATCTTCCGCTGACTGCTCGACCTGAAGGGCCTGCTGGCCCGCCTGATTCAGGCTGAGTTTGCCAAGATCTACCCACATTCTCATGGTCAATAGATCCGCACCATTGAAGGCTAGATTGAGTTGCTCTTTCATCTCCATCACGTCGTCGATGGCTGGATCCCTCCCATCGATGACGAAATCTACAAGATTGAAATCGAGATCGAGGCGCCACCCCACCGTGACCAGGCCGTATTTCCCTGCCATCTTTCGAAAGTGCATCAAGCCCACAGGCAGCTTTGTATCCGTTACCGGAAAATACATGATGTGCTTGCCAAGAATGTCGTAAGGAATGGAATCGACCTTGAGGTACTCCTTGATCCGTGATCGCATCGCGGAAGTGACCACCAATGTATCCTCGACGACAGTGTCAATAGTGAGTTCAGGGAACAAATCTTCGGCACGATCATTGAACTGTGTAATCGAACAGAAGGGGGTGGATCGACTCGGTCGATCGTAGCGATCGGATGACACCCCTGTAGAATCCTGAACGGCCAGGACGGTGGGCAAGACCAGTAGATGAAGCCCGAGCAAGGCGATGGCCATCCGCGGCCATTTGACTCGTTCATCGAATCCAATCGACATCGGGCACACCTCCTAAAACCTATAACGCATCTGAAGGACTCCTGTATCCCCGAGAGCCCCATTTCCTGGAACTTCCAGATCGTGTGTCCATTGCGCTTCGAGCGACAGGCTTGGCCCTATCAGGCGTTTAACGCCCAGATTGACCAGTATTCGCTCATCCCAGCCGGATGCGCCCTTGGTTCCCGCACCCACGGTCTGGATGTATGCGAGATCGCGTTCGTCGGAATTCGTGAGATTTGCCTCGATCAGTCCGGACCAGACCTCGAGATCGTCATTCTTTCCACTACTGAGTTCCCCGAGCAGCTGGACGCTGGGGAAGGTCCAGCGACCGTCAATTCCATAACGCATCCGGTCTGGCTTGGGAAAGGCACCCAACCCCACCGGAGCATCCTGACCGGTCAAGTTCGCATCGAGGAATGACACCCCATAACTGAAGACCCTGCTCGGGTGAGCTGCGATCCTCACGGCAAAGACATGGTTGTCATCGACATCTCTGTACTCGTTGCCGCTTCCGCGAGTCAAGGCCACTTCGTAGTCGAGGCCATTGCGGGTTCCGTGCCCACTCATTCCCCAGTCTGCTTTCACTCCAAGATTTTTTGCATTGGTGTACTGACGAAGAGTGCCAGTAGTATCGCTGATCCACTCCAGTCCGAAAGGCACCTGGAAGTGCCCCACCTTCCAGGAAAACCCTTTGTGTGCCCAGCGATCAAAGTCGAGGTAGACAAAGCGCCATTGAAGTTGCCAGTCACGAGGCTCATCGAAAATGATGGGGGTCGCAGGCAAATCCTTGGCCTCGATCGCGTACGCCTGGAAGATGACAGAGGCCAGTGGCAGTCCATCCCAGGTCAACCGATCGACCAGATCGATACCCACCCAGTTCACATGACCGGTCCCTGAACCACCACTCTTCTCGACGATTCTCATGCTGAGATCGAAAGCAAGTTCGAGGGACGGTCGCTGATCATCGAGCCATTCATCGAATCGAAGTTTCGGCTCTACGATCCACTTTTCCAGTTCAGAATCTCCGGTGGAAAACGAACCCTGAGCGGAGGCACTCATGACCAGAGAGAGCGTCATGAAGATGATCGTTGTCGCAAGAGCACAGAAATGGCGCAGACCCGTACGGTTCAAAACAAACCTTCCTTCGATGTGGAGTTCCACCAATTACGTCTCCAGCGGTGACACACTCATCCACAACAGTGGATCGTACATCATGGAAAGAGGTCCCGGGAAAGAAGAGCGCTGCGTGTTCTTTTCGCGAGCTGCTGGATTTATAATAAGTGCTTGTTAATTAAGGACTTATGCAACCATCTTGGCTCTGTATTCAATGGACAGGAGCGATCCATCGTCGAGGTCCGTTCGTCGAGGTCCGTTCGTCGCTGCCGATCGGGAGCAACCCCGTGGAGTTCCTTTCCGGGTGGGATGGAAGTCCTGCAATTTCTTCACTGATCTCAGGACAACTGGAGTGCCTTCCCGATCACCGGATGGAGATCGGTGTTACGGATCCACTGACCGATGGCAGCGCTCCCCGGTCCCCATGCGCACAGCTCGACAAACTCCCCGGTGTGATTTCCACTGGTCCAGTTGACCCCGGTGCGCGCATAAGAGCCGTGCCAGGAGCGAAGTAAATTGGCCACCGCATAACCACCCTTGGCTCGGGCGACCACCAGCTCTTGTTGTCGTTTTTCATCGATCTCGACCTGCAATCGCTGCTGGACCAACGCCTTGAACTGCTCTGTTTCCAGCGAAGGAAACACCGATTGCAGATACTCGTAACTGGCACCGATGGCATCGATCCCTGGAAAAACGGTCTGGTCGGTATCGCGGTAGCCACTGCCCATACCATTGAGCTGGCATCCTCCGCAACCATGATCCGTGGTCACGATGACCAGTGTCTCGGGGTGCTGCTGGGAATACTCCCGGGCCACCGCGATGCACTCATCGAAAGCGAGTTGGTCATGGACGACGGCACCGACGTCATTGCCATGCCCACCATGATCGATCCTTCCACCTTCCACCTGCAGCAGGAATCCGTGGCGATTCTGTTCCAGGGAGGACAGCGCTCGGCGCATCATCTCGGCCAGGGTGGGAACCTGTTGGGCGATTTCAGGCTGCTGGTTGCGGTCGATGCTGTAGGGCAAGTGGCTCGGCCAGAAGAGGCCCAGTAGCCGCTTTGCTCGCTCCTCCCCCATGTTCAGCAATTGGTCCCTCGACTGCAGTAACTGGTAGCCGGCCGCCTGATACTGCTGTTTCAGATCGATTCCATCGGCTCGTGTCTGGGCCGAGAAGTTCTTCTCTCCGCCCCCCAGTAAGACGTCGACTTCTCGCTCGAGATACTGCCGTGCAATCGTATCCTCTTCGCCGCGAACCTTTACATTGGCGGCAAATGCTGCGGGGGTCGCATGAGTGACCCGAGTGGTGGTGACCAGGCCGGTACTACGACCGCTTTGTTGAACCCTCCGATGAATCGGCTCCAGTTCGGATCCGTCGGGAGCGAAATTGATGGCTCCGTTATCGATGCGGACTCCGGTCGACCAGGCACTGGCTGCCGCCGCAGAATCGGTCACCCGCGAGTTCGCTGAACAGGTCTCCATCAGGGCACGGGTCACGGCTCTCTCCTGATACAGCTGGACCCACTCGGTGCGTTGCTTCGATCGATGTTGAAGATAGTAGTCGGCAAGGGTCCAGGTTCCGGTGTTCATCCCATCGGCCACCAGGAAGATGACACTTCTCGCCTCATCTCCATCGTCGCCCCGGATCTCCATCGAACCGCAGCCCGCCAGGGTCGGACTCCAGAGCAACCCGGCAGTCGCCGTCGCGGATAGAAACCCCCTGCGGCTGATCGACGCGGGATTCTGGGAGTGTTTCATGGTGACCGTCCTTCGGGCAGATGAGGTTCACAGGGCCAGGAGTGACCAGAGTGGATCAACCCAGTAGCCTCACAAACACCATAGGGGTCCGATACCGGTCAATCCACCTTGCCCATCGGTCCAACCTTGATGAATTTGATTTGCGTCTGAATACTCGGCGAGTTAGTCCGTCTACCTGAGGGTCCAACAGCGGGAAGGCAAATCGATGGAGATCGAATCGGGTGATCGTTTTCAGTGCAGGGGTACGGCTCAGAATGGGGCAAACGCCCCTTCTCCTCACCATCCGTTGCTCTCGCCATTTCGCTGGCGCAGGGGGAACTCCCTCTCCCCCGTCAGTTCATCCGGGCAGTCTCGACGATCACCATCGCCAGGGATCGGCGGTCGAGGGTGGATGATGATGTGCGGGTTGTTGGGTGTGCTGCTCTTCTCTGGTTGTGGACTGGTGAAGGATCGGTTGCTGGGTGATCTCGAGAGTCCGCAGCCGATCGAGGGTGCTCGAACCTCCTCCTACGGCCTTTCCTTCGCCGATTCGACAATTGCGCTGGCTGGAGTTGAAGGTGACTCCGATGCATGGAGCCAACAGCAGCGAAGCACCACCTGGGAAACTGCCACCATCCCCGGCACTCAGTTGAACAACTTCGGCTACTGGGAATCGAGCTGGACCTTCGGGTCGGACGGCCCGACCAACGTGCCCGATGGAGGAGTCCGCTACCGAGGAGTGAATGGACGCGAGATCATCCTGGTGGGAGACACTGGCGCGGCCCCCTCGGTGTCCGATCCGGATGGCATCATCGATGAGTGCTTCTCGAGGGTGCCCCCTCGCCTCACCCTCCTCGTTGGAACTTCGCTGACTGTTTCGACCATCGGTGCCGGACAATTTCAGGGACTTGGAGCGGAGGTGGGATTGCGCTGGATGGAGTCGTTCAACAGCTCCCGGTCGCACGATTCCGCGGACGACACCGCTTCGCTGCAATGGATCGCAGAGTACACCCGTGGCCATGCTCGCAGCTTTCATTCCGATGACGACGCCTCCGGGGAGAGAACCGAGCGCGGCGAGTTTCTGCTCGGATACACTCCGGCGCGCTCCAGTATCGGCCTGCAACTGGGGTGGCGGATCGACACGATTCACCAGTACGGCGGAATCGATCAAGTGCTCGATTTCAGCGGACCGGTGGTGCAGCTGGGGTGGGAATTCGGACCGAAAGGGAAGTCCCAGAAGTCGCCTGAAGAGGACTCCGATGACCAGCCACTGTAATCCATCTGGCCCTTCATTTGCCCCCTCATGCTCAGTAACCTCCTCTAGTGAAAGGGTTTAACTCTATCGACGGAGGCCTGATTTTGCCCCTCGACCCTGCTATATCAATGTGATATCATGATGATATACAAGATCGAAGGGAGATTTTGATGAAGCAAACTGAAGAGAAGATTATCCAGGTCGCCAACGGCTGGGTTCGACTGTTTTTTCATCTGCTGCTGCTGGTCGCTGCCATCGTGCTGCTGATCGTGGCTCCGATTCCAGGCAAGATCGGCGCGGCGATCTCCTTGCCGGTGATCCTGTTACTGCTGCTGGGTCACTTCACCGTCCAACCCAATGAGGCCCGGGTCTTGCTACTCTTCGGAAACTACCGGGGCACCGAGCTTCGAAGCGGCTTCTTCTGGGGCAATCCATTCCTGACCAAGACCCCCATCTCCCGAAGGGCCCGCAACTTCGACAGTGAAAAATTGAAGGTCAACGACAAGCGCGGCAACCCCATCGAGATCTCTGCGGTGGTGGTCTGGCGGGTCGAGAACACCGCCAAGGCATCCTTCGATGTCGATGACTACGCCCACTTCGTGCGAGTTCAGAGTGAATCTGCTCTGCGCCATCTGGCCAATGACTACGCCTACGATCATGGCGAGGAGAACGATGAATCCTCCACCGAGTTCACTCTCCGCAGTTCCACCGAGGAGGTCAGCCAGGCCCTCAAATCGCAACTCTCCATTCGCCTCGAGAAGGCGGGAGTGGTGATCGATGAAGCGCGCCTCAACCATCTGGCCTATTCCCCCGAGATCGCCAGTGCGATGCTAAAACGCCAACAAGCCTCAGCGATCATCGCAGCGAGACAGAAGATCGTTCATGGTGCAGTGAGTATGGTCGAGCTGGCGATTCGTGGTCTCGAAGCCAATCAGGTGGTGCAGCTCGATGAAGAACGCAAGGCGGCGATGATCAGCAACCTGCTGGTGGTCCTCTGTAGCGACAGTCATGCGCAACCGGTGATCAATACGGGAAGCCTCTACACATGATCAGGAGTGGCTCACGCCGTGAAACCCGCAACGGGCCTGACCATCTGGGGGGAGCCCGCTGACGATGGCGCGAAAGTCCTTTCTGCTACGAATCGATGAGCGGCTCCACGCTGAACTGCGACGGTGGGCCGATGACGACCTGCGCAGCATCAATGCCCAGATCGAGTTCTTGCTGCGCAACGCTCTGCGGGAGCAACGAGGTCGCGACCCGCTCTCCGCAAAAGAACCGCCAGCAGCCGACCCAGCCGAGGAGTAAGGGTCCACCGTTCATCCTCAACAAGGACTGCAACGCAAAGCGAATCCCAACCGTGCCTTCCTCCGACGACTTCGATTCTTCATCCCCTCATGACCCCTGCTTCATCAGGATCACTGCGGATGGGTGCGTACTGCCTGAGCAACTCTCCACAAGACCGAGCAACAGAAGTCACCGCAGGTCCGATCGCCTCGTGGACACGCAGAAGGCACCAAGATGGAGCGCAAGATTCAACTCGAAATAACGGTCAGAAAATACCGGTGATGATATTTTGGTGGGAGTGCAACAAGTAGAGGGGGCCGGCCTGGCCTTTCCCCTGGGATCGGAACGCCAAACGATTTCCGCTCGCGCTCTTTCCTTCCCCGGCCAGGAGTACCGCTGAAGCGCCTTGGCTTCTTCGGACCACCCAGCCCCCTCGATCCTGATGCACTTTCATGTTGAAGGGTTTTAAAACGAACTGCAAGCATCACATTGTTGCTTCTCCTCTCGAAGGGTGGAAACAACGATGGATCAAAGCCGGTGATATCATTCCACTCTTCAACTCACTCACTCCGGATGAACAATGAATTCCGAACACCTCCTTGTTGCCAATTTCATGAGTATATCGCTATAGGTCGCTATATGTCGCACATCTACTTTGACACCCCGTTGCACCGAAACTCTACATGTGGCGAACAGAATTGATGGGTGCTCTAGTCTCGATTTCACTGTTCGCATCCGAAAGAGTAGTTGAGAAAAAACTTTCTAGATTCTTCTTCTCCACTTCGAATTCGGCAATTTTTCTCTTCAAGATGAGCCGAATGATGCGATCGCAATGTTGCAATGCTATTGTGCGACATCATCCATCGGCCACTCTCATCTGAAGTTTGCAGTTGTGGCTTCCACGAGAAAGGATCCCGATGCTCCGGTTGAGTACACGTAACTTTCAAATCTTTCTGCTGTGCCTGATCACCAGTTCAACCCTCGGAATTCAATCGCCTGCTGACGATTCCGCAGCTCCTGCCTTACCAAAAGTAAAAGTTTTCATCCTGGCGGGGCAGTCGAATATGGAAGGGCACGGACAGATTCGTAGCCTCGACATCCTCGGCAAGGATTCAAACCATGGTCATCTGCTCGATCTGCTGAAGGAAAAGGATGGCACGTGGAAGACTCGAGACGATGTGACCATCTCCTGGCAAGCGAAGAACAAGAAGCACGGCCCGTTGACGGTGGGTTGGGGTTATGGCGATCAGGAGGTCGGTCCTGAGTTGTTGTTCGGTGCCATCGTCGGGGAGCACTTCGACGAACCCGTTTTGCTGATCAAGACCGCATGGGGCGGCAAGGATGTGTACTGTGATTTTCGCTCCCCCACTGCTGGAAAACCGATCGGTGCTGACGCTGCGATGCTAGAGCGTCAGGCCGCCGACGGCCAGGAGCGCGAGGTGGGTCACTTCTATCGACAGATGATCTCGGAGATCGAGCAGTGCCTCGCCAACATCGGCGAGGTGGTTCCCGGTTATCAGGGTCAGGGCTACGAGCTGGCGGGGATGGCCTGGTTCCAGGGGTGGAACGACTTCTGTCAGTGGCATGTTCAGATCGATGGCGAAAAGATCGGCGATCAGTTGATCGAGAATTATTCAAAGAACCTGGCCGCGATGTTTCGCGACGTTCGCAAGGATCTGAAGGCTCCAGATCTGCCGATCGCCATCGGTGAGATGGGAGTCGGAGGGCACGAGATGTCCGCCAGGGCCAAGAAGAACCCGGATGACCGGGAAGCGGTGGCGATGATGAACTTCCGCAGAGCACAACTGGCCGTCGCGCAGGATCCGGCTCTCGAGCGGGTCTATTTCGTCCCCACCAGCGATTACTGGGATGTTCGTCTGCAGGAACTCCGACGGATCAGCGATGACTGGTGGAATGAAAAGCGCAAGAAGGGCATCGCCGACACCGATGACAATCAACTGCCCACACCAGAACTCAACAAGGAGTTCCGGAGCCGGGGTGGTCACTGGTACTGCCACTACAACGGATCCGCTTCCAACTACTCACTGGTCGGCTATGCCCTGGCAGAGATGTTGCTGAAAGAAAAGCCGCAGCAATGATCGCCATGCGTGAAGATGCCGCGGGCTCGAATTGAAGCACTCACTTCGCCTGGTTGGCTTCAATTCTCTCTCGTATCGAGGGGATCTGCTCCGCAGCCCAGGTGAGGTCGATCTTTCCGGTGATCTTCAGTTTCGGCAAGATCCCGTTGATGGTGCCACGCCAGACGAAGCCGACCTGACCAGCAGCGAGGTTCTTGAGCAACTTCTTGCTGTCACTTTGATGCTTGGCACGGCCGTTGAGCAACGAACTGAACAGGCCATCCTTCAGCTCAAAACCGAACTTCTTGTGCTCCTCGTAGCAGATCACCGGCGCTTTCCCGCTGCCGCCGACCGCCTTGGTGCCGGAGATGCGTACCAACTGAGAACCCAGATTACTGCCCACCCTCTGACGTAACTTTTTCCCCCAGGCAAACACAGCGGCAACCATGTCTCCTCGGCTGCCGCCGAGAAACGACACGTAGGTGGCTTCGACCCTTACATCCGGTTGCCACACCGCTTCATGGAACCACTGGCCGCTATCGGAGATGATGATACCGCCAGAAACTCCCTCGCTGATCCCTTCATAGTTGCGACTCCACCGTACTATCGCACCTCTCTCGGATGGAGAGGGAAACCAGTCGTCGCCGAGGCTCCGATCTTCATTCTCGAAGTCATAGGTCAGTTCCACCGTACCATCGGGGGAGACCTTCTCCTCGGTGGCCTGAAACAGATCGAGGATCCGTTCCTGTTCCGCCTCGGTGAGAATGAAATCAGCAGGGACTGCGACCTCGGAGGTCGCATCGACGACATCTGCGGAAAATATGCACAACAGCACCGTCATTGCCAGCGTCTGAGTTCTTGTCATCGATCTTGCTCCTCTTCATCACGCGGGCCTATCCCGTAGATCCGGAGATCCGCGGCTGTCGGACAGGGGAGTTGCAAGATCGGTGGCGAACAGAGCCGATGACGGACCTTTTCAGCCCCAACCGATCGGCACAGGAGTGTTGCTGCTTCTAATTTGCTCCGTGGATACTTCTGCACGGAAGTACGGCGAGGGTGGCGGGCGCCGCAACTTTCTTGCTGTGCTTCCTATCAGTGCAAGTCAGCGGGAACCGCTGTTCAAGGGCAGTTGGAGTAGATCGAACACTCCAGCGACTCTGCCGTCGTCGGGTCCGGTCCGCAACTGGTGGGCGCAGGCAGTGGAACCGCCGGGAATTCAAATATCCATGAGAGCATCCCGATGACATCTGCGAGATCGATCGCCCCATCGTCATTTCCATCGCAGGCGTCCTCGCAATCCATCGCCGGAGATACTGGCGCAGGAAACAGTACGATCAGTACTGATATGGCATCGGAGAGATCATGAACTCCGTCCGTGTTGCAGTCGCCCCGTACGAACAGAACCGGGGCGGGCAATTCGCTCTGCAGCGTCGGTCGATCAAAGGGGAAGGTTTCGTTTGCCACCCGTGGGTCGGTCAGCCCATTGGTGAGGAACTCTATCACCGCCGGTTGAGACGGGGTGGGCACGAAGATGTCGTTGTAGATGGGGGCGGCACCCGGCGGGGATCCAGGGACGGGGATCGGAGTCTGCTCTGCAATGAACTGGGTATGACCTGTCACCAGGTCGACAGTGGGCCAGACCGGCGCGTTGTAGTAATCGATCGCGTCCTGCACATCCATCACCCAGCCGACATGCATCTGGGCCGGTCGCAGACCCACATTCCTGAGAGTCGGAGTCTTGAAGCGACCCCGATGTCCGACATCACCGGTGACATTGTATCTTCCGAGATCTTCATCGGATGGGCGTAGACCGATGTTGTAGAACTGGTTGTCGGTGAAGAGCGGCGGAACGTGACAATTGCGGCAAACCATGGCGTTGCTGTTGAAAAAATTGAATCCCACTTCTTGCTGCGGTGTCAACGTACCGAGGTCGAAGGGAGTCTGGTCGGGGACCAGCGTCCGCTCGTAGGTAGCGATGGCAAAAGCGATTCGCTCGGCGGTGATCTCCGGCGATCCAAAGGCAGCGTCGAACAGTGCCGGATAGTCGGTGCCCCCGACCAGGATCGCCGCTACATCCGCAGGCAAGTCGGTGCCGAGTGCAAGTGGCAACACCATCGCCATCTTCGTCACCAGATCATCCCAGGTACGACCTTCGAAGGCCATCTCCACAGAGCTGAGGAGCGGTCCGACCGCCTGGCTCTCCAGAGCCCCTCCGCTGGCTATGCTCACCAGTCCGGTCTGTGGATCGATGAATGTGCTGGTGGCGCGTCCGTCCCAGAACATATCCGAAGCCCATTGCGATCCGATGACCGGCTGAGCGGAACGGCCCGTCACCTGAACGTCGAAGTCGAACAACGGGTCCAGCAGCGGAATGCCAGCGAGGTCGGCACGGGCGACCCCCGGTGAGCCAATGATGTCGTCACTGGTCCCGAACAGTCCGTCCGGACCGGGATGTGTGCCGAGCCTGGGATCGGCCCCACCGGCGCTCGCCCGATGGCAAGTACCACAGGCGACGGTGTCGTCGCTCGAGAGCTGTTCATCCCAGAACAGGATCTTGCCCAGCACACGCTTCTCCTCCGTCGGTGGATTCTCGGCGGGGAAAGGCACCGGAGGGAGTTGCCCAACTACCGCTGGCGAGCAAACGATACCTAGCAGTAGCACCAGAATAGCTACGCAACGGGTGTACTTTTGCATGGGAAATCTCCTTCGTGAAGCAGTCGGTATTGATGCATCGGTGTGGGGTCCGAAGATCCCGAGCAGGGATGGCACAATTGTCGTAGTCTCAACAAAGTAGTTGTCGGATGCGAGTGGATTTCTTGGATCTCGTAACGGCCCAGGTGCCCCTTCACGGGAAACTGTCCTGTTGTGGGTAGGACCCTGGCCATGACCCTTTGGAGGTTCTCGAGGCTCTTCACTTCCCCCCAGTTCGGGCGTGACCTCCGTAGCTGCCCGGCCACCGAATGGCTCCACTCGAGACTTGTCGGCCAACCGATGGAGGAAGATACTGACGATGTTGGAGTCAATACAATCGATCGAAACCAGGGAGAATACCGATGAACATCCCCTTCCATTTCCGGGTTCTGCTGACCGGGCTGCTCGTTGTCCTTCTGTTCTGCGCCGAAGCCTCAGCGCAGAAGTACGGCGAGGTCGACAAGGTGGCACCATCGCCGAATGCGCCGCAGGGCCAGACGCTGGAATGGACATCCACTGAGGGGAAGTCGTACTGGTACCGACTGCCGCACCAGATCAATCCAAAGAAGCCGCCAAACCTGGTGTTGATGCTCCACGGCACCGGCTTGACCTGGGGCTGGGCGTTCTGGAACTACCCCATCAGTAGCGGCGGATTTCGTGGCAACGATATCGTCATCGCACCGGAAGGGATGACACCCGGCGGCGGTGACACCTTCAACTTCACCCAGAGCAAACCCGATGGTGATCACATCGCCGGGCTCATCCGTCACTTCAAGAGCAAGTTCCCCATCGACAAGGTCTACGTCTACGGCCACAGCCAGGGGGCGTTCTTCTGCTACTGGTTCGCCGGCGCCTACACCGAACTGGTCGATGGAATCGTCGCCCACGCCGGCAACGTGCTGAGCGTCAACCACAACAAGCTGGCCAAGGATAAGGTCGCGATCGGCATCCTGCATGGAAAAGCAGACGCGGTGGTCTCGGTCGAATGCGCCCACCGCACCGAGAAGATCTACAAGCAACAGGGCTACAAGAAGATCAAGATGAGCATCGTCGAGGGATTGACCAAACGCTCCGGGCACTGGCCGCTGCCCACGCAGGTCGCCGAGATGTTCGACTGGCTCGACCAGGTCAATGCAGACAGCCCGCAACTGGCATTGAGCGTCGCCCTCAGTGAACTGGCCAAGGACTCCCCCGACCTGACCATCGTCTCCTCATCCGCCTACAAGGCAAAAAGTCTCGCCAGACGGGAAAAAGGCGATGAGGGTAAAGCACTTCGTGCGCCCATCGAGAAGGTAGTCGAGTTCCTCGAAGAGGTGCAATCCGCCCACGCTTCCACCATCCAGCAGGCACAAAAAGCGAGCAAGTCAGCGAAGAAGGGTTCCTTCCAGCCCTGGATGGCGCACTTTCGCATCGTCAACACGTCCTTTAGCGGAGCTACACCGTGGCGAAAGAGCCTCAAGTCGCTGGTGTCCTCTGCCACCAAGCATCAACGAGCCATCGATGCCGCCCTCTCTGTGATCTCAAAAAATCTCAACAGAAAGACGCTACAACAGGCGGTGAAAGTACTTCAGAAGTCGATGCTCGCCTCCAACGCTGAGGATCTGGAACTGACATTTCGCCGCATGGCGCAGGATCCTCCAGCAGGAACCCAGGACGAGGACTTCAGCGGCTACAGACAACTCAGCGCAACGCGAGATCCACTGATCCAGCAGGGACGATCGACGGCAGCCGAGATCACCGCCAGCATGGCCAGCGATTTCCGTGAAGCGAACCCGGAGTTGTTTTCCGACAAGTGACTCGATTTCCAGATCGGAGTGAGGGAGCGATGCAAAAGCACCATCGGCTGATTCTCGGCCTGATCATCGCAGCAGTTACCATCGTGGGATTTTCCTCTCCCGACACAAATCGAGATGACACCCTGCCAGAGACCTCCCTGCCCAACATCCTCTTCATCCTCGCCGACGACCTCGGCTACGGAGATGTCGGTGTTTATAACTCCGAATCGAAGGTCCCCACCCCGCACCTCGATCAGTTTGCCAGCGCGGGGATGCGATTCACCGATGCCCACAGCCCGGCAACAGTCTGTACTCCGACGCGCTACAGCGTGATGACGGGACGGATGGCGTTTCGTACCGGCTATCGCGGTGTTTTCACCGGTGTTGGAGGTCCATGCCTCATCGAGAAGGAACGGCTGACGCTTCCGCTGATGTTACAGAACCAGGGCTACACCACCGCTTGTTTCGGCAAGTGGCACATCGGAATGACTTTTCTCGACAAGGATGGAAATCGCATCGAGACCAGAGGAATCAAGGGGGTCGAGCAGATCGATTACACGCGAGCGATCCCCGACGCACCGATCCATCACGGTTTCGATCACTTCTACGGCACCGCCTGCTGCCCCACCACCGACTGGCTCTACGCCTACATCGATGGCGACCGCATCCCGGTTCCCCCGACAAAACTGCTCGACAAGAGTTCACTGCCAAAGCATCCCTACGGTAACGACTGCCGAGGGGGAAGGGTCGCTGACAATTTCAAACATGAAGAGGTCGACCTGGTCTTCCTCGAGAAGAGCCAGCAGTTTCTACAGAAGCACGTCCAGTCCAGCCCCGACAAGCCCTTCTTCCTCTTCCACTCGATGCAGGCGGTGCATCTCCCTTCCTTCGCCGCCAAACGATTCCAGGGCAAGAGTGGTGCAGGTCCCCACGGCGATTTCATCTTCGAGATGGACTTCATCGTCGGTGAACTGCTGAAAACCCTCGATGATCTCGGCGTGGCCGACAACACGCTGGTGATGTTTGCCAGCGACAACGGTCCGGAAGTTCCCACCGTGATCGACATGCGCAAAACCCACCAGCACGACGGCGCCCGGCCGTGGCGCGGCGTCAAGCGCGACCAGTGGGAAGGGGGCCACAGAACGCCGTTCATCGTCCGTTGGCCCGGCAAGGTCAAGGCCGGCAGCAGCAGCGATCAGTTGCTGAGTCTCACCGATGTGATGGCGACCCTGGCCGAAATCACCGATGCCCGCTTGCCCGACGATGCAGCAGAAGACAGTTACAACATGCTGCCGGTGCTGCTCGGGACCCAGGGCGACAAACCGGTGCGTCGCTACCTGTTGCAGCAGACGATGTCACTGGCGCTGTCGATCCGCGATGGCCTGTGGAAGTATCTCGACCACAAGGGATCGGGGGGCAACAACTATCAGCGTGACGGGGCCTGGGGGATGAAACCCTACGCCCTGAAAAACAACGATCCGGATGCCCCCGGACAGCTCTACGATCTCGCGACCGATCCTGGCGAGACCCACAACCTGTACAGTAAAAATCCAGCGATCGTCGAGTCGATGACGGCGCAACTGGAAGCCTTCAAGAAGAGCGGACGAAGCGCTCCGTCACGTCAACAACCATCAAACGAAAAGTTGAAGGCAAACCGCTGAACGAGAAGCCCTGGCCATGTCATCTTCAATATGTCGTTTCCTGGAAGGAACCGACTCCCGAGTCGTTGCAACAGGTCCGCTTCGAATTCAGTTCACTGCGGCTGCAGGAACTCGCTTCTTGACAATATTGCTGCGGTCGCTTCCTGGTTGGCGATAAGATCATCCCATGGTCACAGACAGACAACCATCATCCGGGGGGCGTTTCTTTGCCGTGACCGTGGCGGTGGCTGCGGTCGGTGGCGGGGCGTTGTATGGAGGGATCTCGCTGATCCTCGGCCGCACTGGCAACGCATCGAACTATCTGGCCGATCTCGGCATGGTGCTGCTGATCGGCGCAGCCGTCGCCAACCTGATCGCAATCGCCATCGGCCTGCGCTTCATGCGGCTTCAAAGAGTATTCCTGTGGTGGTGGCCCATCAGTGTGCTGCTGGCGGTGGCAACGGTCGCCGGAGCAGTCGTCGCCATCAACCTGTGAAGAGCCGCAAGTCCTTCAACCCGATGGCTTCTTCTTGTTGTATTCGGCGGGTCGTTTCTCGAGGGCGGGGAAGGAAACCCCGCTCCGGCATTTCAATTTCGTACGCTGATCCTGTTTCACATGGCACGAACTCATCTTGACGCTGGTGAAGAGAACTCGGTTCCCTGATCTTGTAGAAATATCCGTTCATTCTCTCGACTGCCATCCGTTGTGCCATCACCTGCACACTTCTATCAGAGTTGTAAACTCTATTTCACAACTACAGCGGTTTCGTTTCGCCAATATGAAACACATATAATAATTAGTGCACTCAAAAAAATAATCGGAATGAAATCCTCATCTGTTCCGTCTTTCTTCTTGATCCCGCCACGGATTTCTCGAGAAAGGAGAACCCATGCGTAAAGAACCTGGACCCAACCGGTTCGTTCTTCACCACATCGGTGCTCTCATCTTCGGATTGTTCTTCTGGGTGGGTATTTCAGGCAGCGCAGCTGTTGCCACCGCTCAAGACTCTCCGGATGGGAACATCAATAACCAACAGAGGAAGCCACTGGATCTTCCATCTGGAGGAGGAGGCCTGGATGAAGGAGAGGAATCCACCGAGATCCTCCCCATCTTCGGTAAAGAGATCTTCGCCAACAGTCTCTACCTGTGCGTGGAGCGCTCAGAGAGATTGGCGGGAGAACCCGCACAGATCATCGCAATGGAGTTCAATGATCTCCTCGCGAGAATGTCGAGCAGGGCTCGCTTCGGAGCGGTCGCCTTCAACAACCAGGTCGAACGCTTCGAAGAAATTCCGACGCGGGCAATCCCTGCGATCAAGAGTTCGGCGGTGAGCTGGCAAAACACACGGGTGACTGCCAACGGTGCCTCACTGATGGCGGCGCTGGAGAACACCCTTCTCCTGGCCCGGAAAGATATTGAGAGGCACAAGGCAGTGGTCCTCATCGTCGATGACCGCTACTCCACTGGAGAACCTTCGCTGTTACCGTTTCTGCAAAATCGAAGGAGTTACCTCGACGACATTCCCATCCATCTCTTCTTTGTCGGCATTGAAGGCACCGTTGGTGATCCTGAACTGGAGACCGCCTGTCGCACTCTCAGTGAAATTTCACGGGGGAGTTTCAACCAGTTGAGTTTCCCGGCAGCACCACCGATTTTTCCGGTTCCTGATGGCCCTTCTCCATGTTGTTGCACTCCAGGCAGCGACTGATTCGACCGGGGAATCCAGTTGAGGTCTTGCGGCCGCGAAAAACACAGAAAACCCCCGGGGTGGCTCTCCCAACACCCCGGGGGTTCCTCATTGCGATTATTGTCGAGATTTCATCTCTTCGCCGAGACCATCTCCTGACGGTGTTGATCGAGTCGCTCTCGCAGCGGTGCGATCTGGCCGGCGGCCCAGTCGAGATCGAGTTTACCGCAGATCTTCATCTGAGGAATGATGCCACTGATGGTGCCGCGCCAAACCATACCTACCTGGCCACCACCGAGTTTCTTGAGGACCTTCTTGCTGTCCGTCTGCTCCTTGGCACGTCCGTTGAGCAGGGAACTGAAGCGACCCCCCTTCAACTCCAAGCCGAACTTGTGATGCTCCTCGTAAGCGATGATGGGGGCCTTGCCCACTCCCCCCGCCGCCCGGGTGCCGGCGATACGAACCAGTTGCGTTCCGAGATTGCTGCCTACCCGCTGCCGTAGCCTTTTCGACCAGACGAAGACCGCTGCCACCATGTCACCACGGCGACCTCCGAGGAAGGAGACGTAGGTCAGTTCCATTCGCACATCCGGTTGCCACACCGCCGCATGAAACCACTGCCCCTCATCGGCGATGATCACACCGCCGGAGACCCCTCTGGAGTGGCCCTCCCAGTCGCGTCTCCAGCGCAACTTGCCCGAAATCTCCGACCCAGGAGAGGGGAACCAGTCATCACCGAGGCTTCGATCTTCCCGCTCGAAATCGTCGGTCAGTTCAACGGTGCCATCGGCGGAGATTTTTTCTTCGGTCGCCTGGAACAGATCGAGGATTCGCTCCTGTTCGGCAGCGTTCAACGGGAAGGCAGGAATCTCGGGCTTGCCACGACCTTCGGCACCTTGCAGGGCACACAACAGCACGAGAGTGGGTATCTGCAACAGGATGGTCATGAGAACCTCTCTTCTGGATCATCGCTCTATCGAGAGCAGCCGGGAGTACCGAGAACTCGGACCGTCGAAAGTAGAAGAGGCGAGAGCGGATCTGCTGCAAAATGCTCTTCACGGTCAGTGGACTCTTCACAGCCCGATGACAAGCCGCTTGTCGATCCGATCTCCGCTGCTACGGTGCAGCCAAATCGGCGGAAAGGTGCGTAACTCCCTTGTCGACGAGAATCCGATCCCAGTCCCGGTGGCTGCCCACCACTGCATTTCTGGCAGCACTGATCCTCTCTTCTGGCCACTTCTTCAGCGAATGGGTGCAGTCAGAGGATCCAGCCGACAACTACCTCGAGGTACTCCACCAGGCAGACGCCAGCAGCAACAAGTTCCTCAACCGCCAGCGTGCCGAGCTCTTCGGGCTTCGCTACCGCACCGCCAGCACCAATGGCGACAAGTTTCGACTGTTCCATCAATCCGCCGACGAATGGATCAAGGCGGGGGAAATCTCCAAGGGACTGCTCCGCCTCGATTCCTTGCTGTCGGCGTTACCGACCAAAGAAAGAGATCAAATCATCGATGTCGAGGAAGCCCTTCGATGGAGCCAGATGATCGGCGGCTTGCGCCTGGGAGAGCAGCAGAACTGCGTGGCGATGCATGGTCTCGATTCCTGCCTCTTCCCCATCGGCGGCAGTGGTGTGCACCAGCAACCGGAGGGGATGCAGCTGGCGATAGAGAACCTGGACTGGTCGCTGGCTCGTTCTCCCGATCGACTCGATCTTCGATGGTTGCGAAACCTCGCCTCGATGGCCCTCGGCAACTGGCCAGAGGGAGTTCCGGAGCCGCTACGCCTGTCGCCGGGGCTGTTCGCCTCCTCCCATGATGTGGGCCGCTTTCGCGATGTCGCTCCCAGGGTCGGAATCGCCACGGTGGGACTGGCGGGAGGGGCCAGCCTCGAAGATTTCAATGGAGATGGGAAACTCGATCTGTTCGTCAGTTCCTGGGGACCGATGGATCCGGTCCACTACTTCGAGAGTGACGGCCAGGGACAGTTCAAGGATAGAACCGAACCGATGGGTCTGTCCTCCATCACCGGTGGACTCAACATCACTCACGCCGACTACGATAATGACGGCGACGCTGACCTGCTGATTCTTCGTGGAGCATGGCTCGGAAGTGCCGGCCATCATCCCAACACATTACTACGCAATGACCGGGAGAAGTTCACCGATGTCACCGTGGCCTCGGGGCTGGTGTCCTATCATCCGACCCAGACTGCGGATTGGGGCGACTACGATCTCGATGGCGATCTCGACCTCTTCATCGGAAACGAATCGACCAGCAGTGAGGTTCATCCGTGCGAGCTGTTTGAAAACCGCGGAGATGGCACCTTTGTCGAGGTCAGCCAAGAGGTCGGTCTGCACCACATCGCCTATGTGAAGGGTGTGGCGTGGGGAGACATCGACGACGATGGGGATCTCGATCTGTACCTCTCGACGATGGCGAGTTCCAACGCACTGTACGAAAACATTGGCCCTGCGGCTGAAGGAGAGCGACCTCGATTCATCGACATCACTGTCCGAGCCGCCGTTGAATCGCCCCAACTGAGCTTCCCGACCTGGTTCTGGGACTACGACCATGACGGTCGTCTCGACATCCTCGCCGGCTCCTACGGTAGTTTCGAGGAGAGCATGCTCGAGGGGGTCGTGGCGGACTATCTCGGGATGCCGACCGCCGACGAGGGGATTCGCCTTTATCGCAATCTCGGAGACGGGAAGTTCGAGGAGGTCTCGGAGAAGACCGGCATCCGTCACACGGTACTCCCGATGGGCGCAAACTTCGGCGATCTCGATGGTGACGGTTGGCTCGATGCCTACTTCGGAACCGGTCAGCCGGGCCTCTCCACCCTGGTTCCCAACCGGATGTTTCGCAATGCCGCAGGAAAACGCTTCGAGGATGTCACCACCAGCGGTGGCTTCGGCCACCTGCAGAAGGGCCACGGCATCGCCTTCGGCGACATCGACCACGACGGCGATCAGGACATCTTCGCGACCATGGGGGGAGCCTACGAAGGAGATGGGTATGCCAATGTTCTGTTTGAAAACCCAGGCCATGGACACCACTGGTTGACATTGAGACTCTCCGGCACCCGATCGAGCCGCGACGCACGCCATGCCAGGGTACAGATCGATGTGAAGACGAAATCGGGACCACGCACCATCCACCGGGTGGTCGGCACCGGAGGAAGTTTCGGCGCCTCCAGTTCACAACTGGAGGTGGGACTCGGTGCCGCGACTGAAGTGATTGCGGTGACGGTGCGCTGGCCTGTCTCTGGCCACGCCCGCTACCTCGGCTTCTCCCTCGATCGCACCTACATCATCGAGGAGGGAAAGAAGGAGCCGGTCGCGGTCCAGACGGTCTCGTTCCCCCTCGGTGGAGCTGCGAAGAAACCACCCGCAGAGGATTGATCAGCGAGATCCATTGCTCGCCCGATGCTCCTTGAGACGGGTCTTGAGGTCGGGAATCGACTTGGCGGCCCAGTCCAGATCGAGCTGGCCACGGAGGGTCACCTTGGTGATGCAGCAGCGGATATTGCCGCTCCAGACAAATCCGACCTGGCCACTGTCGAGCTTCTTGAGAAACTTGCTGCTGCTCGTTTCTACCTTGGTGCGACCTCCGCGCTGAGCACTGAACTGGCCATCTTTCAGTTCAAAACCGAAATTCACCGGCTCACGAAAGATGATCTCTGAAGGCTTGCCGATCCCGCCCGCCGGTTTGACACCAGAAATCCTCATCACCTGGCTGCCAAGATTGCTGCCGACTCGCCGCCGCAAACCCTTGGTCCATGCGTAGGTCGCAGCAAACATATCCCTCACGCTGCCGCCACAGAAGGAGTAATAGGTCGACTCCATCTTGACCTGTGGTTTCCAGACAGCCCGGTGAAACCATTGCCCCTTGTCCGCAATGTAGATGCCTCCGGTAACTCCCACCACTGCGCCCTCGCCACCACGGGTCCAGCGCACCGGCTGGCCAATGCGTCCGAACTGGTGGGTCGGGATCGGCGTCCAGTCCTCTCCGAGGACCTCATTCTTCGAGACAAAGTCGTAGATCAGTTCGAGTGTGCCGTTGGGACTGATCTTTTCCTCGCTAGCCTGGAACAGATCCAGGATGCGGGAGCGTTCCTCATCCTGCAGCACGAACTGGACTTCTTTTTTGCCTCCTGCGGGAGCATCGAGCGGCTCGTCCGCCAGCAGTGGAGGCTGCGTCGCTTGTGCGAGCCACAGCAGAGTGAGCAATCCCACTGCGATGATCCTGTGAAATTTCAGCATCGGTGAACCCAACCTTCCGCGTCATGTCTTCGATCTGGACTCAGAATCGATCCTTCACAGTGTATCCCCGGCAGCGGGTCCGATCGACGCATCAAATCGAACCCGTAGGTCGGCTCGCAATGGCACTCATTATTTCTAGCCGTGGCCTGGCTCTTCAGGTGCGACAGCACCTGCGTGAGGATATGCTGCTGCTCCTGTTATGAAGGGAGCCACGATGAAAATTACTTGTCCATCTCTGTCCACCCTTGGGGTTCTGGTGTGCGGGCTATCGCTGTTGCTGGCTGGCTGTGCGGGGGCGGGAATCACTCGACCCACCGATCCAAAGCCCATCGATCCAGAGCGACCGGCCAAGGCGCCCAACATCCTTTTCATCTTCACCGATGATCATGCCTCCCATGCCATCGGTGCCTATGGCAGTCGCTTTCCCGACCACATCACACCCCACCTCGATCAACTGGCTGCAGACGGGATGATGTTTCGCCGCTGTGGCGTCACCAACTCCATCTGTGCGCCGAGTCGCGCGGTGATCCTGACCGGCAAGCACAGTCACCTCAACGGCGTGCTGACCAACGCCGAACGCTTCGATGGTTCCCAGATGACATTTCCGAAACTGCTGCAACGAGCCGGCTACCAGACCGCCATCTTTGGCAAGTGGCACCTGAAATCCGAACCGACCGGGTTCGATCATTACGAGCGATTGCTCGGCCAGGGCCCCTACTACAATCCGATGATGCGTAGTCCATCCGACAACGAGAAGGGCCATACCGACCGCAAACATTCCGGTTACACCACCGATATCATCACCGACCTGGCCCTCGACTGGCTCAAAGATGAGCGCAATGGCGATCAACCCTTCATGATGATGGTCCAGCACAAGGCCCCCCACCGTCACTGGCAGCCTCCCCCACGCTACCTCGATCGCTTCGACGACATCGACATCGCTGAACCGGACAATCTCTTCGATGATTACAGTGGCCGTGGCACCGCCGCACGGATCCAGGATATGGAGATCGCCACCACCCTGACCAAGAACGACCTCAAATTGGTCCCACAGCGGGGTCTCGACGAGGCGCAGACGGCGATCTGGAATGCTGCCTACCAGCCTAAGAATGCCGAACTGAAGCAACTCGGGTTGACCGGCGACGACCTGGTCCGGTGGAAGTACCAGCGCTATCTCAAGGATTACCTGCGCTGTATCCAGGCGGTCGACGACAACATCGGCCGCATGCTTTCGACCCTCGATGAACTGGACCTGAGCCGCGAGACCGTGGTGATCTACTCGTCGGACCAGGGATTTTTCCTCGGTGAACATGGCTGGTTCGATAAACGCTTCATGTATGAGGAGTGTTACAAGACGCCACTGATTGTGCGCTGGCCCGGTGTCGTCGATGGCGGCTCCGTCGAGGAAAGCCTGGTCAGCAATCTCGACTTTGCCCAGACCTTCCTCGATCTTGCGGGGGTTTCAGCGAAGGACTCATCGGTGCAAGAGATGCAAGGGGTAAGCCTGGTGCCGCTGCTGCTCGGTAATAAACCGGAAGACTGGCGAGAGAGTCTCTACTACCAGTATTACGAGTACATGGAGAACCAGCGCACCTCTCACATGGTGCGACGTCACCGAGGTGTTTGCACCGAGCGCTACAAGTTGATCCACTTCTACAATCTGGGCGAGTGGGAGATGTACGACCTGCAGGAAGACCCCAAGGAGATGAAGAACATCGTCGATGACCCGGCCCACGCAGCGACACGCGAGAAACTGGAGAAGGAACTGGAGAAGCTGGCGCTGCAGTACCAGGTTCCGGATGATCGCGGAAGCGTCTCGCGAGACCCTCATCAGAGGATCGAGGCGTATCAGGCCCGTGAGCAGCAATAAGCACTGTTGTCAGCCTTGTTATCTTCGTATTGCCTGTAAATCTTCTGGCCACAGTTGCTTACAATAGCATTCGTATATCCTAAAAAATACACGGGGGCCAACCTCGGCTTCAGCTAGGCGAGCCGCCGCGGGTTCTTTACATGGCCTGTTTAAACGATTTTTGCTGGCTGTTTTGAGGCATCTGGGTTAACTAGAGATATTCGGGAATACAAACAGGTTACCAATGATGTGAACTTCTTGGGATCTGTGATCCCCCCTTTTATCTGGAGAGAATACCCGATGGCCGCCCCTCGTCAGTCTGATCAGGGGCAGTAGATCTGGCATTCGAGAGGGTCCGGGGTCGGATCGGTACCGCAGCCGGGGAACGGTTCTGGGGGCGTTGAGCCGCCGTTGAAGAGAAAAGCCAGCTGGAAAATCACGTCGGCCAGATTGACGGCAGAATCGTCATTCCCGTCGGCGGCCTTGCGGCAATCGATCGCCACCGTCATGAAGAGGTGCTCGAGCAATCTCACCGCATCGGCCAGGTTGGTCGAACCGTCGAGATTCACATCGGAACGAACGAAGGTCTCTGCCGGCGGCGGCACAATCGCGAGCACCAGGTTGGTCATTGCGATGTTGTCGACCAGTAAAGAATCCTGAGATGTCATATCCACATCGATGAATCCCCCCCCCACCGCGTCGCGCAGGGTGTACTCCCCGCCAGCAGTGAATCCTCCCAGCTCCCACTCGATGAGGATCGGATCGGTGATCAAGAACTGCAACTCCAGGATGAAGACCACCGGATCGGGATCGGAAGCGATGATGCAGGAGAACCAGGAATCGTTGGAGTAGTTGATGCTCGAATAGAAGGAAGGAGTCGGCGGAGCGGGCGGAGCATACAGATCTTCACCGGGGTTGTAGCCATCCGATGCACCCTCGGCCATCCCCACCAACAGATTGTAGGCCGTGCCATTGAGGGTACTGACTCCCAGGCTGATCTCGAACTCCTGCGCCTCGATACGATCGAGAGGAGCCAGGAGCCCGAGCCCCAGGATCAGCACCAGGAGGACCTGGATGGTGAATTTAGGTTGGTCTGACATCGCTTCATCCCCACTTCCTTCGTCGCCAGGAATTCAGGTTCAACAACTATCATATTCCCGATGAGGTGAATGCAACAGTAGCGGGGAACAGGGCTTTCTTGACTGATGCGACAGACTGCAGCACTGGCTGTGTTGTGCTCTCCCCAGATCAGTCGAGCTGGATCCCTCTGCCCGAGAGGATGGTGCCAGTGGCATTTCGATAGGTAGCGATCGCCTTGCGCAATCGAACTCTCGACTGCAACTCTGAAACCTGCGATTGCAGCAGGCTATTTTGCACCTGCAACACCTGGTAGGCGGTCGAGACCCCGACCTCCAGGCGCCTCGTCTCTCCATCGAGTTCCTTGCGACGCAACCGGGTCGCCGCACGGGTCGTTTCGACGCTCTGACGTGCACTCAGAAGTTCACGCACCGCTCGGGTCACTTCCAGCACGATCGCATGAGAAACCTGCTCTCGCGAGACCTGGGAACGGCGTAGGTTCTCACGTGATTGAAGCATCTGATTGCGGGCGGCACGATTACCCAGTGGAAACTCGAAATTAACCCCGGCATTCCAGGAATAGTCTTCGCCGACATTGGACCAGGAACCATCAAAACTGATGTCGTTACCCGGTTGATTCCAACCTCCCTCGACCGACAGATTGGGGCGTAGCTGATCCTCACTGAGGAGCAGTTGGTCCTCGCTGTTGGAGATCTCGATATCGCGTTGCAACAGTTCGAGGCGAGTGATCAGCGCCGCCTCCACCGCCTCGGCCATCACCACCGGAAAATCGGGCAGTTCCAGAGACGTGGTTGGGATCACCTCGAGGTCGCGAAACATCGGGCCGGAGTCTCCGCCGATCCTGAACTCCGGAGAATTGACCTTGTCGAGCAACACATCCTGCAGATCACGGTACTGATTGACCGCATCGATGATGCTGGCCTTCTGCGTCTCGATGTTGGCCTCGGCACTGATGACATCGAGTTCGGTACCGGTCCCCACCTCGAGCCGACGCCGATTGATCTCGAGCAGCTCGCTCGCCTCGCTCAGGGCGCGCTCCTGCACCTCGACATTTCTTCTCGCATAGACCAGATCCCAGTAGGAAGAAACCACCGATGACACCGTCGTCTCGACTGTCCGCCTCATCGCCAGGCGTGAGGCCTCGACATTGCGGATCGCAATCCGCAACGAAGTCTCGGTGATACTGCGGCCAAAGCCACGAAGAAGCGGCTGGCTGAGGGACAGGTCATAGGCGCCACGGTAGTTGAGCGGACTGAAGAACTCGCTGACGGCGGAGGTTGAAGAACGACTGCCGTTGAGGCGCAGATTCCAGGTGGTTCCATAGCGAAGTTGGCCCGACAAGCCGAGGAAATAGGTGCGATTGTCCCGTTCGCTCTGCTCGCCCACTGCCGCACCCTCGATGATGCTGGTCGAGGTAGTGCTCGACTTATTGATGGTGAAACCGGTCCTGAAAAGCGGATCGAAGGCGGCCTCTGCGATCAGCGGATCCCGCTCTGCACTGGCGAGAGTGAGTCGCTGCACTACCAGATCGAGATTGTTCTCCAGTGCCAGCAGGATCGACTGCTCGAGACTCAGGCGGATCTGTTCGCTACCCGGAGATAAGCTCGTCTCGGGTGGTGAGACCTGCTCCCCTTGCCCCGCAAGGAATGGAGATAAGATGCAGACCAACAGCAGTGTCAGTAAGACTCGAGACATGACCACCTCCTCGACCCAGATCATTCAAGGCCCTCGACTCAACACGAACTGCGTGGAGTTTCAGGGCTACAGGGAATGATAGGCGAAGAGGCCAGATCGGCAAGGGGTCCGCAGGATCAGAGGTGATGCACGAGACGATCCGGCTCGGAAGATGAATCTTTTTCGGCCCCGGGACGCATCTTTTGAACCAGTATCGGAATCAGATGCATGGCACTCAATACGAGCAGGACCGCAACCTCGACCAGCAGCAACAAGATCAGTGATCGCCCCGCTTCCACCTCGTAGAAGCGACTCAGGAACCAACCATTGGTGAAGGTGCCAAAACGAAGTCCGAGTTTGGCGGCCATCTCCAGGCCGGCGAAGAGGATCGCGCCCAGCAGTACGGCTGCTGCGGTATCTCGTCCACGGAGCCCTGCGGCCAGTACCATCGCGCCGAGCCACGCCACCAACAACCCAGTGGTGACTCCGGTCGCCAGTAGTTCGACAGGAGCCGACAATACCCTCGAGGCCAGGTGGCCACTTCCCAGCTGATACGACTGTTGTAGTGAGCCAGGATCGGGGATCGTCGAGGTCGCTTCCGGAAACCACAACACTGCAGTAGAGAATCCTAAGAGCAGAACCGAGAGGCGTAGAGCCGTGGTCAACGGCACGCCCAGTCGCTGGAGAGTGCACTGCCCTTCGACCAGAAACGGTGCCCCATCACGCCAGGGTGAAAGGCCGACCACCGGAGTGGCCGTGGCCAGGCACGAGAGTGTGCGAGCCAATCCGTCGAAGATCAACGCCGGAAACATCGCCACCTTGACCGGTCTGCGAGTCAACAGATCGCCACGAAGGTGGCCGATGCCCCACAGCATCAGTACCGCCGAAAGGAGTAGTACAGCAATCAGGATCATCGGAAGCCTCCACTGTCGTGGCATGCGGGAAAGGTGCCCATAAGCATCCCATCCCGCAGCACAAATGCGCCAGCGAGAATCGGCTCAGGACTCGCTGCCCCCGACGATGATGCGAGTCACTCGTTCGTAGTCTTCGGCCGAAAAGAACTCGATGACGATTTTTCCACGCCCTTTGGCGGAGGTTTCCAGCACCGACACCTGGGTTCCGAGTACGAGGGCTAGTCGCTTTTCCTCAGCAACAACGTGGGTCCCTGCCCCATTTGTCCCAGTTGAAGGCACCTTTTTGGCTACTGGTGGGGAAGAAGGATGGGATTTACTCAGTCGTAGTGCCTGATCCAGATCACGAACTGTCCAACTTTTGGACAGTAGTTTTTGGTGCCATTGGCGGCGCTCCTTGTGATCGCTCACCGACAGCAACAACTTGGCATGTCCGGCACTGATCCGGCGATTCATCAGGCTGTCCTGGATCTCATCTTCCAGTTCGAGAAAGCGCAAGGTATTGGCGATACTGGAGCGCTTCTTGCCGACTTGTTCGGCGAGCTGCTCCTGGGTCAGGGCGAACGATTGCTGAAGCGCACGATAGGCTCGCGCCAATTCGATGGGATTGAGATCCTCTCGCTGGATATTCTCCGCCAGCGCCAGCGGCAACATCCGTTGGTCCTCGACCTCACGAATGATCACTGGAACCTGCTCCAGCTGCAACTTCCGTGAAGCACGCAGGCGTCGCTCCCCGGCGATCAATTCGTACTGCCCATCGCTGCCCCGGCGCACCACCAGCGGCTGAATGATGCCGTCGGTGGCGATCGATCGGGCGAGCTCTTCGATGGCTCCATCGTCGAACTGAGTACGAGGTTGATTTCGATTGGCCTGGATCAAGGCAGGATCGAGTTGAACCACCACTACAGCGCTTTCCTGCGTAGTTTCGGGGGGGGGAGTCTGACCGGCGGGAATCTCTTCAGTGCGCCGGATCAGGGCATCGAGCCCTCGTCCCAGTTTCCGTCCATTCATGCTCAAGGACCTCCTTCGTGAGGTTCAGGTAAGACCAAGCTCCAGCGGAGCGAGGTTGATAGAGACAAATCGGCTGGCCATGACTGGCCGCCTCTGCCAGCGCCGGGTCCCTCAGGACCGGAGTATCCAGGGTATCTTCGGGGAAGTAGCGTCGGACCTCTTCCGCCACCTCGTGGCACAGATCGACCTCGGGGCTGAACAGCGTCAGGACCAGCCCCTCCAGTTCGATCTTGCGCTCGAGCGAAGACTCCGCTCGACGGACCAGTTCCAGCACCTGCGCCAACCCCTCCATCGCAAAGTACTCGCACTGCACCGGAACCAGCACCGAGTCGGCGACGTGAAGCGCCAGATCGGTCAACGGCCCAAGTGAGGGAGGGCAGTCGAGAATAACGACATCGAGTTGGGAGGGGGGGGCATCGAGCCACTGCTGCCGTAGCCGTTGCGCTCCACCGCCACGCGCTTCAGCGGTGGCCACCGGCACCTCCAGATTGACGGTACTGGGCAAACATCGCAGGCCCGGAATGGCGGTCTCCTCTGAGACTTCATTCCAGTCGAGCGTACCGTCGAGGAGGGCGGGAAGATGGGAGCGCGGGGGAGACTCGATGCCGAGTCCCGAGGTGGCATTGGCCTGGGGATCGAGATCCACCAGCAGACACCTGTGCCCGGCCAGGGCGATGTATCCGGCCAGGTTCACCGCAGTGGTGGTCTTCCCGACTCCACCTTTCTGACTCGCAATGGCGATCACTCTGGCCAAAAGTACTCTCCTCCTGCTTCCCCAGCCCTCCGTGGGGGCCCCAGGAGGAAGGGTATCCTCCCGGCCTGCTCGAGACAAGCCTGTCCGATGGGGCCCAACTTTCCGGATGTTCCCCGTGGAACCACCCAGCATCGAGGGCATCGTCGAGGTCGACTGTTCCCCGTGGAACAGGCCCCCGTGGAGCAGGGCGGCCGTGGAGCAGGGCGGCCGTGGAGCAGGTCCCGCAGAACAGGATGGCCGATAATGCCTTTAACCTCGATGTTCCTGCTCAGAGGTCTTTTCATATCGAAGGATTTCACTAGAATAGCAGCCGACCTGCAGCCGAGAGCCACTCCCCGGCAAGACCATCGGGGGGGGAGATGAAGAAGGCAAAGATATGTTAGAAATCAGCATGAACAGGGGATCTCCTTGAAAATCGCGGTCATCTCCGACATCCACGGCAACCTCGAGGCGCTCACCTCTGTATTCGAGCTGCTCGACCAGCAGGGGGTCGATCGGACGCTGTGCCTCGGCGATGTGGTCGGATACGGACCCGATCCGGGAGCCTGCCTCAGCCAGATTCAAGACCGCTGCGATGTGATCGTGGCCGGCAATCATGAACATGCCGTGCTCGATCTCCTCGATCTCGACTACTTCAACCCCATCGCCCGCCAAGCCACACTCTGGACCCGTTCCCAGCTCGATGAAGAGCAACTCGAGTACATTCGTAGCTGGCCGCTGGTCCATCACGAGACCGACTTCTCTATCGTCCATGGCAGCCTCGATCAACCGGACCTGTTCGACTACATCCAGACCACCTGGGATGCTCACCTCTCCTTCCAGCAACTCCAGACCCCGGTCTGTTTCATCGGGCACTCCCATGTACCGGTCAGCTTCCTGCTGAGCGACGTCATCCGCTACAACACCGATGCTCTGGTGGAACTGCAGGAAGGCCTGCAGGCGATCGTCAATGTGGGCAGCGTTGGACAGCCGAGGGATGGCAATCCGGCCGCGAGCCTGGTGATCTATCAGCCGGAGGAGCGGAGAATCGAACGATTCAGGGTGAAATACGACATCGAGGCGGTACAGCAGAAGATCCGCCAGTCGGGACTTCCGGAGTTCCTCGCCGAGCGGCTGGCAGAGGGGCGCTGACCGCTACAGAGGGGGCACTCGGCGGATCGCCACGGCCTCCTCTTCGAGACTACTCTTCGGGATAACGTTCGTTCCCCTCGGAGTCGGAAAGGGCGGGATTGCTGTGCTTGGTGGGGGGGGTCTCTGGCGGATCGATGGCGGTTTTTAGATCCTCCTCGCTCGAGCGAACACCCTTCTTGAACTCGGTCACGCTTTTCCCCATGTTCCTCATCACCGACGGCAGGCGACTGCCAAAGATCAGCAATGCGACCAACAGGATCACACCCATTTCAAAGGGTCCCGGCATCCACGCCAGGCAGATGCCAGTAATGCTCTGCGTCATCAGAATCCTCCATCGAAGTCCGGGGATCGAAGTCCGGGGACCGTAATCCGGGGACTGTAATCCGGGGATCGAGGTCACCGCTGGCACTCGACAGGATTCTGATCCTGCTACCGACGAGACCTGTCCCGGGTTGCTGAGATTATAGTCGCCAAGGACCCCCTACAGCAAGGAGACCGACCACACTCCCGCGAGTTCAATCGAGCTTCTCGATGCTCTCTCCGCAAAGGACCGAAGCGACCCGCTCGGCTAGCCGGGCCAGAAGTGCCCCTTGCAGTTCATTTTCAGAGGTTTCAAAGGAAACGTAGATCCTGCCAGTTTCGGGATTTTCAGGCACTCGGATGTCGAACTCACGCCTCAACACCGACCTTCCATCCGTCACCCGAAAGAGATCCCAGTAGCCCTGCAGCCGTCCCTGGAGCATTCCCAGGCTGCGGCGATCGCGAAAGGTCAAGCGCTCGATACGACCGGTCAAGACATGTGTGGCCCCGACCTGTTGACCGATTTGTTGCCACGGCACGCGGTCGGAATCGGTGTGAAACACCAGCTCCGACACCTCATCATCCGGAACCAGATAGACCCCATCACAGGCCGCCGGAAGTTGCATGCGAATCGCCCGGGCGAGGGTGGTCCCCGCCACCGATTCGTAGTGCCAACGCAACAACGACGGAGCCCTCGACTTCTGCTGGAATGGAATCACCAACAACTGCGCATCCCCGAGGTCGTATTCAGGATCAATCCGCTTGTCGACCTTGGTGCATCCGGCCGACAGGGCCAGTAGCACGAGAGTCAGCCACAACCACCATCTGTTGGATCTCAGCATCGGGCGCCCTTTCGACGAGGTGAAACATCTGCGACTCGGCATGATACGACCGATGGACAACTCATCACAACTGGAAGCGAGCAGCAATCGTCCCGGAGGGGGTGCCGCACCGATCAGGGCCTGTGATCCGTGCGGTCCATTCGCTCGAGAGCAGAATCGATATCACCGATCGACCAGCCACCGCCCCGGGGCAAACTCTCGACCCGGTAGCCTCGAGAGCCCCAGGTCAACTTGACCGAGCGCGAGGGGGGGAGGTCGGAGGTGCCGTCTCGCAACACCTGGACCGGCTGACGCTCACCGCCTTCCAGTTCGACGCTACGGTTTCTCAGCAGTACTCGGGCCCGCTCCGCCAGGATCCGATAGGGACCTCCTCGCAGATCGGTCGAGCCCCAGGCGAGCACCTCGTGGGGTCGGATCGACCCCCCTTCCAGTGGCTCCCTCAATACCAGTAACATTTCATCGGCTCTCAGCTGGAACTGTCCGACCTCTTCCTCGGCGGCAGGATCGAGCTGGAAGGTCGCACTCAGAACCGAGGAGAGCAACACCTCGAGCCGCTCCGGAGAGTCCTTGCCCGGCATCGTCGAGCGCACCAGCACCACTTCTCTGGCCACCACTTCATCCTGAGGATCGGTGCCACGAACGAAGGTCTGCAATCCCTGCCTATCCTGCGACGAGAGTACCAGTCGCTGATGGAGTTGGTCCCAGTGACAGTGCTGACCACGAAACTCGATCGAGCCCTGCGGCTGTTGCAGTTGAACCGAATTGCTGGCCTGGACATCGACCAGTCGAATCTGCTCTCCACTCAGATCGAGTTTCGCATCGATCCGCTCGGCAGAGAGGTTCCAGGCCAGTTTCCGATCGGTCTCGACCGCCTCTCCTGCGGAGGCATTTCCAAGGTACACCCGGGCTGCCGCCTGGCCCTGTAACTGGGCGGTCGCTGCAACCGGATCAAGAGTGATCGTCTGCGCCTCGATGATGTCTGGATTTTGCTCATCTCCAGCCCCTTCCACCTGCTGTAACCCTTTACCCTGAAACCGGTAACGTTGATTGACAGCATCCCATAGCAACTCTTCACAGCGGGCCAAGATGGTGCCGTCATCGATCTCGACCTTACGCCCATCATGGCCCAGAGCCCGCACTGCGATGACGCTGCCCGGAGCGATCTCTGTCGCTCCTTCCGCGCTGTCCGTTGGCATCCCATCGGTCGCCAAGGAAACCACCACCTCGTCGCAACCGATCACCACCTGGCTGGCTGACCCGGTGGCTGCGGAAGGACCCATCTTCGCCTCGACCATTCCTTCGCCGCTGGCCTGGTTCTCCACCAACGAAAGACGCAGACGATCGGCGGTCAGTTCGGCGCGATCGCCGAGGCGGATCTGCTGACGACCTTCCCCCTCGACCCGCACCACTCCATCGATCCCTCGCCACTGCAGCTGAGAGCCGTCGAGACGCAGCGATTCGGTGCCCTGGATCTGCAAACTCAGCGGCTCTTCACCGGCTCTCGCATCGAGTTGCTTGAGACGCTGTTGGGCATCCCACTGCAACGTCAGCTGGTTCGCTTCGACCACGCAGCTGGGATTCTCCCCGAGCCACTTCGGCACCGTATCGGTTGGACCGGTCGGCAATTCGACCAGTTGAGCCTGGACTCCTCCAGCGAAGACCAGGCTTGGATTACCGATGGAGAGCGCCGCCGATTTTGCCTCGATACGGTTGTTCCCTGCGCTGAAGAGCGCGCGCTGATCGGCGGTCGAGAAAACCTCGATCTGTTGATCGTTGGCGAGCCAACGAAGCTCTTCTCCCTCGATTCTCGCTCCCTCGGGGTGTTGCTCCTCGATCACCACCACTTGCCCCGCTGCCGCCCGGGCGGTCAGGGTGAGCAACTGGCCCTCCTCGAACTGAAACTCCGCGTCCTCGGCAGTGATCTGCCACAGCGCCTTATTCTGCGATTCAGCGGAACCGGTGGTGATCGCCTGGCCGACCATCTTTCCGGTGACTCCACCGCTGATGATACAGCGCCCCTCCTGGGTCAGGACCGTCGCTTCTTGCGCCTCGAAGGTGCCCAGATCACTGTGGATCAACACCCCTTGCGAGAGTCGCACCCGCGCCTCGCCGTTTTGCCAGTGCAGTTGATTTCCCTCGACTCGTACTCCGCCCCCCAGGTAGATGGTGATCGGATTCTCGCGACGACTCCCCTGGATTCGCACCAACCGACGGGTGATGGGCTCGAGATGAAGATCGAGGTAATCGGCGAAAATGTGCCGAGGGGGAGCAGCCTGCTGGGGCATGATCGGGTCGTCAGGTTGTGCTTCGAACACCTGCACTCCGCCGTCAAATCGAACCCAGTTCTCGGCCCCCTGGAGGGTCATCGGGCCGTTGCAAAGGACTCGAATCTGCTGCCCCGGCGCTCCATCGAGGCCCTGCTCGGTAACGACCCCATCCTCGTTTACCATCCCTTTCATGGCGATGATGAGGGGCGGCGAGAAACTCAGGCTATTCAGACCAGAACCGGAACCGATCGAGCCATGCATACCCGAGGAACCATAGAGCTTCAGTTCGGGCCAGGTGACCTGCACCGGGGAGTGCCCCTCGATTCGGATATCCTCACCGTCCGCCCAACGAATCACCATGTCACGGGTTCGCATCTCCGGTGATCCGCCGGCACCGATGACTCGCAGGTCTCCGATCACCTGCGCCTCCTCGCCGCCGGGATAGGAAACCCTTTGCGCCTCGAACATGATCTTGTCGATCGGCTCGGTTCGCCCTGCGGCGTAGACCGGCATCTCGATCGACGCATCGAGCAGGTCGCTCTGATTCATCAGGTTGCCGGGAGACAGCACCAGCCCTGAACTCAGGTCGACCAGTCCGCGCAGAGTGAATCGCAGCCGACCCAGCGAGTAATCGTAGAAGGGGAGGATGACATGATTCTGTTCGGAGACATCTAGCGGCGGCTCGTTCTCGATATTCTCGAATGTTTCCTCTGTCCCCTGAAACTGCCCGGTGAGGAGCAGGAACACCACCAGGCCGACCGAGAACACCGCCAGAAAAAAGGTGAAGCGTCTCAAGGTGTATCCCCCGTCAGCTGACGATTCACCAGCTCTTCCCAGACCCCGTGAGCCTCAAGGATCCACTCGCAGACCTCACGTACCGCTCCCTGGCCGCCGGCTCGTCCGGTCACCCAGCAGGCCGCCTCTTGCACCACCGGATGCGCATCGGCGACCGCCACCGGGACCCCGACCAGCGCCATCGGAGGCAAGTCGATCAGATCATCTCCGACATAAACCGCATCGCTGGCTCCGATCGACAGGCGATCCAGCACTTGCTGCAAGCAGCTGGCTTTGTCGCGGATTCCGCAGTGAACCTCGGAAACGCCCAGTTCGGCGGCACGCATTGCGGTGACCTTGGAGTTGCGGCCGGAGATCCAGGCGACCTGGATGCCGTGTTCGATCAGCCAGCGGATCCCGGCTCCATCCGGCACGTGGAAGTTCATCGCCGAATGACCCTCCTCGGAGATGGAGAGACGGTTGTCGGTCAAAACTCCGTCGACATCGAGCACCAGCAGCCGTGGCGGATGTTCTCCTGGGGGGGTGGGGGTTGTGGGTTTCATCGCCCTTCAGTCTCCCGAACCCATCCTCGTGTGCAAGGGTAATTCCGACCTTCACGAACACCGACCACGCCCTTCTGCTATCCTGTCCAGCACTGCTCCCACTGGGGGAGCACTCCTCGGGACCCAGGAGAGCGAATAGTGACCCAGTTGACCGGCGATCCACCACAGCCCAACGACGGCTCCGAGAGTCCTCCATCGGCCCCCGCCGACCTTCACGCCGGCGCCGAGAGCGGGGTTCCCGCGACTCCATCCACGCTCCAGCGGTGGGAGGACGGATTCTGCACCGCTCTCGAGGAATACTCCGGGCCTCTCGAACTACTGCTGTACCTGATCCACAAGAACGAGATCGACATCCTCGACATTCCGGTGGCCCAGGTACTCGAACAATTCCTCGCCCATGTCACAGCGGCTCAGCAGCAGGAGACCCTCGATCTACGCCAGGCGGGAGATTACCTGGTGATGGGTGCTCGGCTGGTCGAGATCAAGTGTCGCATGCTCTCGCCCGAGTTGATCGAAGAGGAAGATGAGTTGCTCGAAGAGGAACTGGACGACCCGCGCCAGAGTCTGGTCGAACAACTGCTCGAGTATCGCGACTTCAAGGAACGCGCTCAACTGCTGGAGGAAGCACACCGACTGCGCTCACTCGGCTACGAACGCCTACAAGACGAGATGCCCCCGCCACCCCCCGGCACCCTCGACCTGTCGGAAACGTCTTCTCTCGATCTCGCCTCAGCATTTCAGCGAGTACTCGATCTGCTCCATGAGCGTTCTGCCTTCACCGTCATCTCGGTGGAAGAGATCCCCATCGAACAGTCGATGACCGAGGTCCTCGAGCGACTTCGCAGCGACCCATCCACGGCACTCCCTTTCGACCAGCTGTTTCCACGCAGTCAAGGAATCTCCGGTGCCATCGGCACCTTGCTGGCGATCCTGGAATTAGCACGGTTGCACCAGCTACGGCTGGAGCAGGGTGATCCGGAGAATCCGCTCCTGGTCCGAATACGTGAAGAAACCTAGCACGATGCGCATCCTGTTCCTCGGCTCCGGGCCCTTCGGAATCCCCGCACTGCGGAAGCTCCATTCACTGCGAACGGATCTGCGGGTCGCCACCGTGCCGGACGCACCTCACGGTCGTAAACGGAAGATGCGACCCAGCCCCATCAAGGCGGAAGCACAATCGCTCGGTCTCGAGGTTTTCGAGTGTCAGCGACTGCGCGGAAAAGCCGGTCGCGCGCTCCTCGAGCAGAGCGCAGCGCAACTGATCATCACCGCCGATATCCGGCTGATCCTCGGCTCGCGCTTTCTCGAAGGCCCGCCACGAGGCTGCTTCAACCTGCACGGCTCTTTGCTGCCACGCTGGCGTGGCGCCGCCCCGGTGGTGCGTGCACTGCTGGCGGGAGATGAGCAGCTGGGAGTGACGCTGTACCGGATGGTCGCAGCACTCGACGCCGGACCGATGGTCGGCTCTCGATCGTGGACCGCACCGACCGAGGTGACCGCCGAGGAGGCGGAAAACCACCTCTCCCAGCTGGCCGCAGAGCTGCTCGAACAACATCTCGAAGCGCTGGAGGGTGGCGATGCACCGCAGGTGGAACAGCCCGAAGAGGGGATCACCCTCGCCCCGAAGGTCGAAAAATCGGAAGGATGGGCTCGCTGGGACGGACCGGCGAGCTTTGTCGATCGTCAGGTCAGAGCGCTCAAACCATGGCCCAGAACCCGTTCCACGGTGCTTCGCCACTGCGCCGGGGGCCAGCGCGATGAGTTGATCCTCGACCAGGTCCGTCAGATCGACGGGATGCCAGGCGCCATCCCAGGTACTGTGCTGGAAGTTTCCAATCAGCAGATCGTCGTCGCTTGCGGCCAGGGCGCCATCGCCATCGAACGATTGCAGCGGATCGGTAAGAACTCGATGACCGTGCAACAGTTACAACTGGGGATGCCTTTTCAAGCCGGAGACCGGTTCGAGGGAGAAGATAACCGATGAACATCGATCGCCCTTCTCGAGCCACCGAGGATCGTCACCCTCCCGACGCTGGAGATGAAGAGGTCGAGGATCTCGATCTTCCCGAGCAGGAGCCTCCCTATCCCTACCCGGTGATCCGGCGCGCGAGCAATGGTGCAGAGTTGTCGACCCGTGGAGCGGCGATCCATCTGTTGACCCTGTGGGAGCAAGCTTCCCATACTCCGATGGATCAGCTGCTGGGGGAGTATCTCGATTTCTGCAGCCTGTCCCCATCCGATCGGGGATTTCTTTCAGAGTTGTGCTACGGCGGAGTGCGACTCCGCGGCAGCGTTCGCTTCCTCGCCGACCTGTTCATGGATCGCCCCTTCCTCGAGGCCGTACGGACGGTTCGGTCGGCGATCGCAGTCGGTACCTACCAGCGAGTCTGGCTTCGCACTCCTGCCCATGCTGCGGTGGCGGAATCGGTCGCTGGCTGGAAAGAGTTGATCGAGGACCCGAAGCAAGCGGCACGCGATTCTGGATACATCAATGCGGTACTTCGCTCCCTCTGCGACGCGGTCGAGGATGTCGATGAGGATCTCGATGATCCGACCGATGCGGTGCGTGTTGCGACCGGTTGGGCACGAATCCAGGGGCTACGTCTCCAGCGAGGAAAATCGGGGCGGATCCAGCGCTGGAGCATCCAATCGAGCCACCCCCCCGAATTGATTCGCCGCTGGCTCGATCGCTACCCTGAAGAGAAGGTGCGCCAGCTGCTGGCTCGCAACAACGAGACACCACCGCTGTTCATCGTGCTCAAGCAAGGACGCGAACTCGAGCACCAGATTCGCGTCATGAAGAAGGCGGGGATCCATTCCAGAGCGGCTCAAGGGGCCCCGCAAACCCTCGATGTAAAACGAGGCACGAGAGTCGAGAAGATTCCCGGCTTCATCAGTGGCGATTTCTGGGTACAAGACCTGACCGCTCGCCGCCTCGCCTTGCGCATGCCGAAGCGAGAGGGGGCTCGACTGCTCGACATGTGCGCCGCACCCGGTGGAAAGCTCGCGACGCTGCTCGATCGCGGCGGCATCTCGCGCGCCCTCGCCTGTGACCTGTCAGAGCAGAAGTTGCGCCGGATCGCCGAGAACCTGCAACGGCTACAACTGCATGACTGCTGTCCCATCCACCTGATGGAAGTGGACCGAGATCCGAGTCGGTTGCGTATCGACGAGTCCTTCGACCAGGTGCTGGTCGATGCCCCCTGCTCCAACAGCGGGGTGCTCAATCGTCGCCACGAAGCACGCTGGCGCTTCTCGCCGGAAGTGGTCAGCGATCTCGAGCAACAGCAACTGGCGCTGCTGCGTGCGGCGATCCGACACCTCGCCATGGGAGGTCACCTGCTCTACAGCACCTGCTCGGTCGAACCGCAGGAGAACCAGGATGTGATCCGCAGAACCCTCGAACAGAACACCGAGTTGAGGCTGATCGAGGAGATCGATATGCTCCCGGGAGACCTCGGCGGAGACGGTGGCTACGCCGCCCTGATGCAGCGCGTCGAGCGCTGAGAGCGCCATCCGGCGAACTTTTCTGACCTCACTAAATTCCAGAATACGCCCAGAATACGCCTCCTGCTGGCCAATTTATCCGGGTTCTGAAGGTCCTGGATCCCGTTCGAATGACAGGTGAGTGTCCAACTTCCGGCGTTTTGCGGATGACCCGTATAGAGATCGAGACCCCGAACATTTATCGGGGAGATCTGGAAGCGAGGTTGTGATGACTGAAATCAAAACCCAACCCGGTGATCGCTCACCGATGCGATCCGAACCCAACAACAGGGCGTTGCTGAAAAGCATTGCGGCACTGTTACTGCTGTTGGTAGCGTTTTACCCGCAGATCACCGATGCCAGTGCAGATGGTAGTCGTCGCCCCCTCGACCTGCCTGCTGGCGGTGGCGCCGATCACGATGAGGATTCGGATGATATCCTCCCCGACAACGTTCTGTTCTTCGGTCAGAGCTTCGATGGCGATGCCTTCTTCTGGGTGCTCGATGTGTCGGGAAGCATGGCCTCGGGTGGACGCCTGGACACCTTGAAAACGGAGTTCGTCGGCGCGATCAATTCACTCAGCAGTCACAGTGACTTTGGCGCCATCGCCTTCAGCAGCAACATGATCCCGTTCGACATGCGCTGCGGTGAGGCGAGCCCTGCGCGCAAGGCCGCCGCCGTCGGCTGGATCCAGCAAATCGAGGCTCATGGTGTGACCTGCCTGGCGCCAGCGGTGATCGAAGGGCTAGTGTCCTTGCGAAAGAGCGATCATGACGATCGTCGACTGATTCTGGTCGGCGATGGTGCTCCATTCTGCGGCGGAATCTCCGAAGCGGAAATCGCTCACTGGAACATCCTGGCGGCGAACTGGGACCGGATTCCCATCGATACGGTGTTCACCGGTGGCGACGAAGCGGGACTCGACTTCTTCCAGGGACTGTCCAATGCCAACCAGGGGAGACTGACCATCTCCCAGTGAAGATCCATCGCCAGATGGTTCCTTCCAATCCGAGACCTGGGGACTTCCCTCGAGGAGTTCCCGGGTCTCGTTTCCTTTTCACTACTGCGGCAGATCTCCGGCTCGAGCCCCATCGCCACTTGACCCGCTGCGAAAGATGGCTCTGATATCACCTCGGAGGTGCGATGGCTCACTCGAAGCGGACCCGTGCTACTCGACCGGAGAAGTCACTGCTGTGGCTGCTGGTCACGACGATGGCGATTTCCAGCGGTAGCTCCGCAGCTCCGTTGCCCGCCGACCTCTCGACCATCGTGCAAGAGGAACTGGATCGGGTCGCCGCCACCGAGGACCAGGTGCGATATCGAGGGCAGTACGCCGCTCTGGTTCCACTGGGAACTCCCGCCGCACGACTTCTACTGACGATGCTCCGCAACGAAGATCTGTTCATCGCGCGTCGACGCCAGGCGGCCAATGCCCTGCACGATGTCGCCAACACCGAACTGATCGGTGCCCTCCATCAAACGATGGCGGACCTGCTGCTGGAACCGTGGGTCGAGACTGAAGTCGGCTTGCTGCTGGCTCGCCTCGGGGAACGCCAGACTCTCGACCGCTGGATCGGTCTGTTGCGGCGAATCACCGACCCGCCGCCGACCACGGTGACCCTGGCAGAGGTCCTCAAGGGACTGGGCACACTCGGCGATCTGCAATTTAGAAGTGCGGATCTGGCCGGAGCCAGCCTCACCCACCAGCGGCGGGTCGGCTTGATGAAGGACCTGATCCCGCGGGTCTCGAAGCGACTTCAGTCAGCGCTGACCGACGAGATGCATGCGATTCACTACAATCTAGCGTGCTGCCTGGCGCTCTCGGGGAAGGTCGAAGAGGCGTTCGAGGCGGCTCAAATCAGTTTGCTCTCATCGACGATTCGCATCACCATGGTCGAAGTCGATGGCGACCTGAGGGCACTACGTGCGGACCCGCAGTGGGGTGAGTGGCTGCTGCAGCAGAGGCTTCTGCACCAGAGCAGCGCTCGAGAGCTCGAGGAACCTGAACCGAAGGAAAAACAGCGATGAATAAATCTCAGCGTGTCGGGGCTTTGCTGGTTGGAGTGGCCTTGTTGATTTCCTTCGTGTTTTACGCAAAGGACGGATTCCTGTCGGTGCTGAGTACCACGCTGCTGATCATCGCAGTCTTGCATCTACTGTGGCAAACCGTGATGTCCTTCGGCACCGATGTGGAACCGCTCGACTTCTTCCCCGGAACGGTACTGCTCCTCATCGGATTCATCTTCGCAAGACCTACCCTTCTCGATTCCTGGCCGATCCCCATCGCACTGGCGCTGGTGGTTGGACTGGGAGTGGTGATGCGGCCATTCGGACTACACCAAGACGAACTCGACGAACTCGATGAACTCGATGAACTGGATGAAGAAGAGGCGGAAGAGGATTGACCCGGTGAGCGCCGCCGACCGTCCCCCCGCACGTCTCGAACCGGTCCGCTGGATCTGTGCGATACTCTCATTGCTGTTGCTGAGCCATGGCCTGCTACTGCTGGCGGGAACCCATCCGCTGCCGTTCTCCCGCACCGATTCTCCCTGGCCATACCTGGCACTCGGAGCGATGCTGGCGGTGCGGGCACTGGTGTCGCGCCGACCTTCCACCTGAAGCGAATCACCCCTGACAAGGTCGCTCTGGCCACCGTATCATGACCGGTATGAAAATCGTGATACTGACACCCCTGCTCGCCCTGATCGGCTCGATCTGCTGCACCGATTCGCAGCTGACCGCAGCGGAGGATGCTGCACCTCCCAACATCTTGTTCTTCATCGTCGACGACCTCGGCTGGCAAGACACCTCCCTGCGCCTCCACCGGCAGGGTCCTCCGCACCGCGATGCCTACCGAACACCGCAGTTGCAACGCCTCGCTGCCGAGGGGATCACCTTTACCGATGCCTATGCTTCGTCTCCGGTGTGTACCCCGACTCGCACCAGCGTGATGACCGGTCGATCCCCGCAGCAGAACCAGATCACCTACTGGATCCTGCACAAGGATCAGGACACCGGACGCGCGCGAGAGGGGACCAGCCCACCGAGCTGGAAGGTCAATGGGCTGCAGCCCGGCGATGTGACCTTGCCGCTGCTGCTGCAACAAAGGGGCTACCAGACGATTCATGCCGGCAAGGCGCATCTGGGGGCCAAAGGAACCGCCGGCGAAGACCCCCTTCAGCTCGGTTTCGATGTCAACATCGGAGGCCACGCAGCGGGGGGTCCCGCCGACTATCGTGGCAGCAGAAACTTCGCCAAGGATCCCGCTCACCCGGGAAAGTCGGTGTGGGATATCCCGGGCCTGGAGAAGTACCACGGCAAGGATATTTATCTGACCGAGGCACTGGCACTGGAATCGGTGGCGGCGATTCACGATGCGCACATCCGCAAGAAACCGTTCTTCCTTCACTTCTCACCCTACGCGGTGCACGCTCCCATCATCGCCAATTCACGCTGGAGTCATCGCTACTCCGAACTGCCAGCGAAGGAAGCCGCCTACGCCACCATGATCGAGACGGTCGATCGTGCACTGGCCACCCTGCGCAAGGCGCTGGAAGAACTCGAGATTCTCGACAACACCATCATCATCTTCACCAGTGATAACGGTGGCCTGTCGGCTCACGCCCGCAATGGAAAGGCGCACACCCACAACCATCCACTCAACAGTGGCAAGGGTTCAGCGCTGGAGGGGGGCACCCGAGTACCGCTGGTGATCCGCTGGCCCGGCACCATCGACGCCGGGCGAATCTGCGCCACTCCGGTGATCAGTCATGACCACTTTCCGACCCTCTTGCAGGTCGCAGGAGTCGAGTGCCCACCCGCTCATCAGAGGACCCTTGAGGGAATCAGCCTGGTGCCACTGTTGAGAGGAGAGGACCCGGCGATCGACCCCAATCGGCCGCTCTTCTGGCATATGCCGCACTTCTGGGGACCACGAGGACCGGGCATCTTGCCGTTCAGTTCGATCCGCCAGGGACCGTGGAAGATGATCTATTATCACCACCCGCTCCCCACCCGGGTGCTCTATCACCTCGGCGATGATCTGGCAGAGAAGAACGATCTTTCAAAAGAAAACCCGCAGGTGCTGACGACCTTATCTGCAACACTCGGGAAACACCTGCGCCAGGTCAAGGCGGGGATGCCAAGCCGTGCAGGTCGGATGATTCCATATCCCGATCGACTGGCGCCGAGCGAGAAAGAATCGAACAAGAAGTGATCAGATGATGCCGCCGTTACTTGGGTGGCTGGAGAATCCCCGCATCGATGAGGGTACGGTACGCACCCTTCTTCGTGATGGTCTTGAGTGCCCGAACACTGAGACGAACGCGGATGAACTGCTCCAGTTCCGGCACCCAGATGCGCTTGTTCTGCAGGTTCACCTTGAAGCGACGCTTGGTCAGTCCGGTGATCTTGGTACCCACTCCACCGAGGTACTTGGCTTTACCTCGGATGGCCTTGCGGTTGCCGGATCGAGTTCCGGCTCCAGTGATCTGGCATCGACGCGCCATCTTCTCGGTCCTGTCCATTGCCCGGGGAGCCTGCGCTGCACCCGGTCGGTTCACGGCTTTCAACCATCGCCCGGTAGATTCGGGCCACTCTTGGCAATCGCAAGCAAGGAGGGTACCGATGTCCCTCCCATCGGTCAACCGAACCGGAAACCCGGTCTTGTGCTTCATCCGCCGATGATGACCCTCCTCGGGCCTTCCATCGGCCCTCGAGAGTCTTGAATCGCAAACGCCATGAAATCGACAGTTCCCCGGGACCGACCGCTCAATAGAGCCACAACTCATTTCAATGAAAGCACTTACATCCACTGTCGAAGTCCGAAGTGTGGGGGTTTCAGGGGTCATTCCAGTTCAATCCGGTTCATTCCGGGGCCTTCCAGCAGATTCAATGCCAGCCGTTCGTAACGGGTCGGTCATCGCTCCCATCGGCGAATTGCTTCGATTCCCTCGCGGTCACCTCGCCATCGCTTGCCCTTCTGCCGCTCCTCCCCACATCTCCGAGACCCCGACGATCCCGCTCCTTCCTTCTGGACCCGAGGCCGCGATCCGACATCATGCTGGGTACCCAAGAGAGGAACCTAACCGTGAATTTTGAACGACTCATGAAATACTCTTTTCGCACCCTTCTCCTGAGCGCAGTGGCGATCACCGTCAGCTGTCAGGGACCTGGAGAATGGATCCGCGAAACCAAAGATGGAATGGGACCTGCAGTGACCGATGGAATCGTGGTGGAGCCATGGGGCCAGATCGACGGGGTGAAGATTCAACGATTCACTCTCGACAATGGTCGAATGCGTGTGCGTATCATCGACTACGGAGCGACCGTGACCGAGTGCCTGGTTCCGGGACCCGGAGGAGAGATGATCGATATCGTTCTGGGATTCGATGATCTAGAGGGATACATCGAACGATCGCAGTACTTCGGCTGCATCGTCGGACGGTGTGCCAATCGAATCGACTCCGGAAAGTTCACTCTCAACGGTGCCGAATACGCTCTGGCCACAAATAATGGCGACCATCATCTGCACGGTGGAGTGAAGGGTTTTGACAAATCAGTCTGGAGTGCGCGACCCCTCGCCAGTGAAGACGGAATCGGCATCGAGTTACTGCTGACCAGCGCCGATGGAGACGAGGGATATCCTGGTGAAGTCCACGCAACCGTGCGTTACACCTTGACCGACGACGATGTACTTCTTGTCGAGATGACTGCCGAGACCGATCGCGCCACGCCGGTCAATCTGGCTCACCACTCCTACTGGAATCTGGCCGGGCACTCCTCCGGATCGATGCTCGAACAGGTTCTGACACTCAATTGCAGCCGCTATACAGCGGGAGAGAACCTGATCCCCACCGGGGAAATCACCCCCGTGAGTGGCTCACCGCTCGATTTTACAGCGGCCAAGGCGATCGGTACCGATATCGGGGCGCTGCCCGGCAACGGCGACGGCGACCCGGGTGGCTACGACCACAACTTCGTCATCGACGGATTCAGTCTCAAGGAGGTCGGCACTCTTCGATTTGCCGCCCGTGCCTTCGATCCCGCCAGCGGCACCTCGATGGAGATCTGGACGGACCAGCCGGGGATCCAGTTCTACAGTGGCAACTTCCTCGATGGAATCGCTGGCAAGAACGGTGCGGTGTACCAGAAACACGGAGCGTTCTGTCTCGAGAGTCAACTGTGGCCCGATGCGATCAACAAGCAAGACAACGGCGCCTGGCCCACGGTGATCCTGCAACCGGGAAGCAGTTACAAGCATACGATGGAACACCGCTTCCTCTTTGACGGAGGGGCCTGACCTTGATCCGACACCTTCTGCTGCTGGTCGCGCTGGGCAACATCGGATTCGGTGTCTGGGTGATGATCGAACCGAGAATGGTCATCGACCAGATGCTCGAGTGGCAGGGGAGCGAACCCTACAGCGGTGTGCTTTCCGCCGCTTCGTTGGGAGAGATGCGAGCATTGATGGGAGGCCTGGTGACGATGCTCGGTGTCGTAACCGTGCGCGCGCTGTGGAACCCGATCTATGCCACGTGGCTACAACCGTTGGCGTGGTGTTACCTGGGAACTGCGCTGGCACGCGCCTCCAGCTTGCTCCTCGATGGCGATTCCTTCTCCAGATACACCATCATCTGTGTGGCGATCGAGGGGAGTACCGCCCTGTTGCTTGGAATTCATTGCCAGCGACTGCTGCGGGAACAAGAACAGGAACAGGAACAGCTGGAAGACGAGGAAGAGCGGGAAGACTCCGAGGAGATGTACGAGGAGGAATATTGAGTCCCACACACACGGATGAGAATGCTGAGGCCACTTCGCCCATCACCCGACGAGAACTCTTTAAACTCGGTGCCAGTGCCACTGCAGCGGTGAGCCTATTTCACATCGTTCCCGCTCATGTCCTCGGCGGACCGGGCAGGATTGCGCCCAGCGACACCATCACTCATGGCATCATCGGCTGTGGTGGTATCAGCAGGAGCGGCGCACACATCCGTCCCCATCGTGAGGGACAAACCGCAACAACCCTGGCGCTGTGCGATGTCGATGCCCACCGCCTTGCGGATGGTCTGAAACACGCCGGCGGAAACTGCAGCGGCTACAGCGACTGGCGTCAAATGCTCGACCGTACGGACATCGATGTGATGCACATCTGCACTCCCCCTCACTGGCACGCACTGATGAGCGTGGCGGCGGCACGAGCCGGATTCGATGTGTGGTGCGAGAAGCCGATGAGTCGCACCATCGATGAGGGAATGAAGGTGGTGCAGGAGATCGAACGAACCGAGGCGGTGTTCCGCCTCAATACCTGGTTCCGCTTCGAGGGTGGATTGTACGGACTGGGCAGCCCCGCCAACCGCATCAAGAAACTGGTCCGCTCGGGACGCCTCGGAGGTCCACTTCGAGTTCGTGTCAGTCCCGACACCGGCTTCGCCTGGAAGATGTACTGGACCGGAAAACCGCAACTGGCCCCGCAACCGGTGCCCGACCACTTCAACTACGACGCCTGGCTGGGTCCAGCCCCCTACAAGCCCTACACCGCTCACCGCACCCACGGCTCCTTTCGTGGCTACTGGGATTACGACGGTGGGGGCCTCGCCGACATGGGGCAGCACTACCTCGACCCGGTGCAGTGGATCCTCGACAAGGACCACACATCACCCTCGGAGATCAGTGCCATCGCGCCATGGCCGCAACACCCCGATTCATGCGGACCGTGGGGCAAGGTGATGTTGAAGTACCAGGATGGAACCGAGTTGATCCTCGAATCGAGGGAGTGGGGGCCGAAGGATCCCGCGGGACTACCGTACATCGAAGGACCCAACGGCAAGGTGTTTCGGGGCATGCGCACCGAACCGGCAGATCTTCTCGATGGCATCGACGACCTGCCCGATCCGCCCCAAGCGGGGCCCACCAATTTCGACGAATCGGTGCGAACTCGCCAGCGCTTTGCCCTCAACGAATCGAACGGGCACCGCTCGTGCAGCCTCGTCAACCTCGCCAACATCGCGATTCGAACCGGACGCAAACTACAGTATGACCCGGTCGGGCAGACCTTCCCCGGTGATGAGGAAGCCAATCGGCTGATCCGTCAGCCGATGCGAGCACCCTGGCGAATCTGATCTCCGAGCGGACGGCATTGTGCTAGCGGACGGCATTGTGCTAGCGGACGGCATTGTGCTAGCGGACGGCATTGCGCTATCGGTTCAACGGCCACGGTTTAACCTGAGCGCGCTGGGCCCACTGCTGGTAGCTGCTCTGCAAGGCATTGACCAGTTGCGGTTTCTGGGCTGCGAGGTCATGGAGCTCGGTGCGATCTGCCTCCATGTCGAACAATTGCCACGGCCGGTTGTGACGCGCGACCAGTTTCCAGCGCCCCAGTCTCACTGCCCGATTCCCCTCGTGTTCCCAGAAGATGGGACGTTCGGTGGCGGGCTTCCCCGCAAAAATCGGCAGCAAGCTCACCCCCTCGATCGGCTGCATGGCGATTCCATCCAGTTCAGTGATCGGTGCCGCCCCTGCGGCATCGAGGCAGGTCGAAACCAGATCGATGACATGCCCGGGTCCATCGTGAATCACACCCTTGCCCTGTAACCCTGCGGGCCAGTGTGCAATCAGTGGCGACGAGATCCCGCCCTCGTGAACATGGTGCTTGTAGAGCAGAAAGGGGGTGTTGGAGGCGTTTGCCCACGGCAATCCGTAACTCTGATAGGTCACCTCCGGACCCGGTAGCATCTTCGGGTTGTTGCCATTTTTCACCTCGCGACCGTCACGGGTTTTTTCCGGGATGGTCAGACTCTTCCAGCCCGATGTGATCTCCTCGGCACAACCACCATTGTCAGCCAGAAACAGCAGTAACGTGTTCTCGAGTCGACCCTGCGCCTCGAGTGCATCCACGATGCGGCCGATGCCGCGATCGAGTTGTTCGATCTGAGCCGCGTAGACCTCCATCCGCCGCTCTTGCCAGGGGTGGTTCGGCGTTTCCTGCCAGCTCTTGATTCGAGAATCACGAGGCGATAGATCCCACGCCTCATCGATCAACCCCATGTCGCGCTGACGTTTCAGTCGCGCGTCTCGCATCGCATCCCAACCGTCGCGATAGCGCCCCTGGACCCTTTCGATGTCAGCGGGGCGAGCGTGAAGCGGCCAGTGGGGAGCGGTGTACGAGACATACATGAACATCGGAGCCGCTTTGCTATGGGAGGCATTCTGCTCGATGAACTTTGCCGCTTCTTCACTGATGGCATCGGTGTAATGGTAGTCCCCTTCAGGAGCCGGGAGATATTGTTCGCCCCGGGTCAGCGAGACCGGATCGTAGTAGGAACCACCTCCGTGAATGGTGCCAAAGAAGTGCTGAAACCCCCGGTCGATGGGCCAGTTGGTCCGCTTCTTCGGCTCGATCCGCTGCTTTGCCTTGCCGAGATTGTGCGTGACGTGCCACTTGCCCGACATGTAGGTGCGGTAGCCGGCGGCAGTCAGGTGTTCAGCGATGGTCGCGGTCGTCGGGGACAGTTCGCCTCGATAGCCCGACGAGCCGCCGTCGTACACCATGTGACCGACACCCGCCTGGTGAGCATAGAGACCGGTCAGTAGTGATGCCCGCGTCGGACAGCAGCGAGCCGTGTTGTAGAACTGGCTCAAACGAACACCTCCGGCGGCCAGTTCATCGAGATTCGGAGTCTCGATCTCACCGCCGAAACATCCGATATCAGACCAACCCATGTCATCGGCCATGATGACGATGATGTCGGGTCGTGACGGCTGGCAAACAGGCAACTCCAACACCGGGAAAATACTCAACAAGCAAAATGACAACAGATGATTCATCTAGTACTCCTCCAGCGAATTGACTGCTCTTGTCCCTTGAGAATTGTCGCCCTGGCGGATTCCATTCAGTTTCCAGTTATTTTGTCTTATGCTGCTTCTCCATAGCACGATTGACCCAAACCGAATTTCGAGACGAAATCGAGGCACCGGTGATGCCCGCCAGCAAGCCGCCCATCACTTCTGTACTCATCGGTTTCCTGCTGGGTTTCTTCATCCTTGCAGGACCATCCGAGAACCACTTTGGATCCCATCATCCAGTCTATTCTCAGGATCCTCCTCCAGCGCCAACTGTCGAGGATGATGATCTCCTCGATGATGATCTCCTCGATGACGATCTGCTCGATGACGATCAACCGTTACCTGGGAAACCTCCAGAGAATACACCTGTCCACCAGGCATCCGGCGACAATTCTCTCGATGCTCACGGTAGCCTCTTTGCAGAGAACAACTTTCCCTCGGCAGACCGATGTGCAAGTTGCCATCCCAAACAATATCGAGAGTGGTCCGTTTCTCAGCACGCATACTCTCAATTGAGTCCGCTGATGGTGTCGATGCAAATCGCCTTGAACAAGGGTACCAGTTCCACCACAGGAGATTTTTGTGTTCGCTGCCATACACCCATCGGATCCGACATCGGCGAACCCGCCAACATTTCGAACCTCGATCGACACCCCATCTCGAGAGAGGGAGTTACCTGTGTCGTCTGTCACCGTATCAGTGCTCCCTACCGAAAGGTCATGGGAAGACTGGGGATCGACAGGGGAGATCTCATCGCTCCCGTGAAAGGTGCCCTCGGCAATGCAGAAATGATGCGCGTACTCGGTGAACCTGAATCGTTTCAGGTAAATACTGATCGCAACGATGTCGGTCGCGACATCCACGCTGAGGTAGAGAAGTTTCCTGAGCTGGAAGACCCATCCTTCTGCGGAAGTTGCCACGAGGTCTACACACCCAACGGATTCCGAGTTCATGATGTTCTCAGCGAGTATCGAAACTCTCCCGCAGCGGCCCAGGGAATTTCATGCAACGATTGCCACATGGGTAAGGAAGAGGGGATCCCGTCCGGTTATGAACAAGGCCCCGGTGCGGTGGTCGGTGGAGAAAAGACAACCAACAGGAAGTTGACGAATCATTTCTTTGCAGGCCCTGACTACTCCCTGCTCCATCCCGGTGTTTTCCCCATCAACAAACGGGCCCAGGATCTCAAATCGATCTCCGAATGGTGCCTCTTCGATGTAGACAGCGGCTGGGGTACCGACAAATTCGAAGACGATTGCCCGGATCACTTCGAATTCCCCGCAGCATGGAATTCCATCGATGATCGATACAGCGCACGTGAGATCATCGATGAACAGCTCGAACTGCTCGATTGGGCCAAGCAACAGCGGATCGAGATGATGCAGCGAGGCTTCGGACTTTCCGATATCCGTGTCAATTCGGCGGGTGAAGAGGGAATCGAATTCGAGATCGACGTGAAAAACCTCTCCAGCGGGCACAATCTCCCCGCCGACAAGATCGGGAGGATTTTTGTCCTCCAGGTCGAAGTTACCGATTCACGAGGAGATCTCGTTTTCATCTCCGGAGATCGTGACCCGAACGGCGATGTCAGGGATGGATTCTCCCTTTATGTCCGTAATGGTGAGGTCGCACTGGATGAACAGCTGTTCAATCTGCAATCCAGAGTGTTGACCAGAAACGTGCGTGGAGGAGAGCGGGAACAGGTGCTCACGGCCCATCACTCGGTCTCGGCCCTCCCCTTCATCCGTCCCGCCTCCAGGCCCAATAACGTATACGGCCACCCCAAAGGAGTAAGAAAACACCATCGAAGTATCGAACCGCTGGGACATCGAACGGCCAAATATCGAGTTGCAGGAAAACTACTCACCGGTCGGGGACCATACTCGATCAAGACGAAATTCATCTCTCAATCGGTCCCCGTGAACCTGATTCTTCACACGATGCATGTCGGATTCGATTACGGTCTCTCACCTCGAGCACTGGCCGAGAAACTCGTCGATGGCGCCATCGTGATCGCCGAGAAATCAACGGTTGTAATAGTGCCCCAGTGAAGAAGACTCCCCTCGATCTCCCGGTCTGATCATTTCGCGAGAAAGACCGTGTGAATCACCTCGCCATGACCAAATTGTTCATCGAAAAGGAACCACTCAAAGCCGTACAGAGTTGGTAGTATGCAGCCAAGAAGTTGGTCGCCTGAGAATCTGGGGTGATCATCTCGAACAGTTACGGCGATCCGGGATTGGGTTCAGAGTTCTTCCCGGATGCCAAGGAGGTAATCATGGTGGCTCCATCACGGCGACGCTTCTTCTCCGGTATCGGCCTCAGCGTATTCATGCTGTTCTTGTTACTGAATTCGATATCCGCCCAGGATCCGACTCCCGATCCACCGACTGTCGAAGACGAACTACTCGATGACGAACTACTCGATGACGAACTACTCGATGATGAACTACTCGATGATGATCTCCTCGATGATGATCTCCTCGATGAAGTCGCCGAAAAACCGGATGTGAAACCAACTCCGGACGAAACACACGCCAAGATTTTTGCCCGGAGCAACTTCCCTTCGGCAGACGAGTGTGCGCTGTGTCACCCGACTCAGTACAAGGAATGGTCGGTGTCGCAGCATGCATACTCGCAACTGAGTCCCTTGATGATGTCGATGCAGAATGCCATGAATGCCGGGACCAGCAGCACCAATGGTGACTTCTGTCTCCGCTGTCACGCTCCGGTGGGCTCCGACATGGGAGAAGCCTTCAGCATCTCCAATCTGGATCGCCACCCCGCCTCGAGGGAGGGGATCACCTGTGTCACCTGCCATCGGATGAGTGCGCCGTATCGAAAGGTGTCGGGGCGACTGGGAATCGATCAAGGAGATATCTTCGATTCAGTGAAGGGTCCCGGGGGCAACGCCGAACTGGCCCGCATCCTCAACGACCCGAAGACCTTCAAGGTCAACACTGACCGCGAAGATGTGGGCCGCGCCATCCATGCCGAGGTTGAAAAGTTCCCGGAGATCTCAGATCCTGCTTTCTGTGGCAGTTGTCACGAAGTTTTTGCTCCGAACGGTCTCAAGGTGCATGAACTGATCAGCGAGTACAGGAACTCCCCTGCCGCAGCGGAAGGGATCACCTGCAACGACTGTCACATGGGACGGGAGCAGGGCATTCCCAGCGGCTACAACTTCGGCCCCGCAGCAGAGGTAGATGGAATTCCCACCGCCGATCGGAAACTCACCAATCACTTCTTCGCCGGCCCTGACTACTCCCTGATCCATCCGGGCATCTTCCCCGTCAACCGGAAGGCGAACGAGTTGAAGTCTCTCGCAGAGTGGCTCCTCTTCGATGTCGAGGCGAACTGGGGAACCGAGGAGTTCGAGGAGAACTGCCCCGATGATTTCGAGTTCCCCGATGAATGGTTCTCCATCGATGATAGAGAAGCAGCCCGGCTGATCATCGATGAACAACTCGAGTTGCTCGAATGGGCCAAGCAACAACGAATCGCCGTGCTAAAACGAGGATTCGACCTTTCCGACATCCGGGTGACCAAAGCCAGCGATGATGGGATGGATCTCGAAATCGATGTCAAGAACCTCACCACGGGTCACAACCTCCCGACAGGTTTCGATGCGGAGCGATTTTTCGTGGTTCAAATCGAGGTCAAGGACTCCCGTGGGGAAATGGTCTTCGTCTCCGGAGATCGGGATCCAAATGGAGATGTCCGGGATAACTTTTCCCTTTATGTCCGCAGTGGCGAGATCGAGTTGGATGAACAACTGTTCAACCTACAATCCAAGTTCATATCGAGAAATATCAGGGGAGGAGACCGAGAGCAGGTTCTCACCATCAACAATTCGGTAACGGCTCTCCCCTTCATCCGGCCGGCATCGAGGCCCAACAATATCTACGGTCACCCGAAGGGGATGAGAAAACATCGGCGAGGCATCGAGCCGCTGGGGCACCGAACCGCACGCTACCATGTCGATGGCGACATGCTGACAGGGAACGGACCCTACACGGTCGAGGCTCGTTTCGTCTCCCAGGCAGTTCCTGTCAATCTGATCCACCAGACGATGCACGTGGGCTTTGACTATGGATTGTCCCCTCGCGAACTGGGCAAACGCCTGGTGGATGGGGCCGTGGTGGTCGCCGAACGATCCGCTGTCGTGGAGATCCCCGTGACGAAGGGAGATGGATCTTGAATCCTCCGCAGATCGTTCCCAGCAGCGCTGGAAGGTGGTGCAGTTCCCCTCCGTCCCGCCGCATCCAGACGACGCTCCTGTGCCTGATTCTCGTCCTTTTCAGCCAGCGCGGCTGGTCCCAACAGGAAGAGAGTCCCAGTAGACTTCCCGATCATCCGATCCCGCTGATCCCCGAGGATCAGATCGAGCCGACTCCACCGCTTCTAGAACTGGGCCCAGGCTTTCTCGACACCGGCCGATTGGGGCGAGGTTTCGACATTCCCACCGGTGCGGTCTGGCGACCATCGTTGTGGGTTTATGGAAACCTGCGGACCGGAATCAATGTCATCGACCCAGCGGGCAATGACAATCGGAAGATCGAATGGGCCAATCGCATCGATCTCTTTGCAAACCTGCAATTGTCCGGCACCGAAAGAATCCTGGTGGGACTACAACCGCTTCAGGACCAGGGCCAGTTCACCGGCTACATCATCGAACCGGAAGCAAGCGAAGGATGGAACGACAACACCAGTCTCGAGTTGACCACTTTCTTCTTCGAAGGAGAGCTCAGCGAGCTGTTTCCTCGACTCGATCCGGCCGGAGACAAGAAACTGGATTACGGTTTCAGCTTCGGTAGATGGGGTGTTGATCTGCAAGATGGAATCCTGGTCAACGACAACATGGATGCAGTTGGTGTCACCCGTTTCATCCCCTTCACTGGGGCATCCAATATGCGATTCACCACGATCTATGGCTGGGGGCAACTACACCGCGATGACAACAAGCTCTCCACCCAATCCAGGTTGTTCGGAATTTCCACAGAGACTGACACCTATTCCAGCACCATCGATGCCGACCTCGTCGCAGTGACTGCTCCGACTGCTCAGGGAGGCGATGGCATCTTTGCTGGAATCGGATCATCGCAGCGGATCAAGAAATGGGGCCGCACCTTCAACACTACAATTCGCTGGTGTGTTTCCTCAGCATCCGAAGCTGATAATGCCCAGGTCAGTGACGGAATGCTTTTCTTCGCCGAAGCATCGACCACTCCATACGGTACCGATGACAATGCCTACGGAACTCTTTTCCTCGGCATCGATGAGTTCTCCTCCGCGGGCAGATCACCGGCCAAGGGTGGTCCCCTGGGAAAGGCTGGAATCCTCTTCGCAGCAGCAGGCCTGGGCAGTTTCAAGCCAGCATTGGGCAATCGAGCGGATCGTTCCTTTGGCGGCGCAGTTGGCTACCAGTGGATCCTCTCCGGGGGTGAGCGTAACTTCATCGTTGAACTGGGTGGAAGAACACCGACAGAGGGAAGTGATCCTGCCTCCGGAGCGATGGGAATCCGCTACCAGGAAAAACTCTCGAATAGAGTGATGGTGCAATGCGATGGCTACACGAAGATGGACGAGGGTGGGGCCACCAACAATGGGATTCGAACCGAGTTCCTGGTGAGGTTCTAACAATTGAATCTCGCTGAAATTATTTACTGGATCGGATCAGGAATAGTAATCCTGGTCCTGCTGGAAGCCTTGATCTCGATGTTAAAACCCATCGTCGAGTTCAGGAGAACCAAACAATTGATGAACCTCTCCGCCAAGAAGTTGCAGAGGGAACTCGAACTGGTTCCAGTTTCTTCCGCCACACCAGGGTCAAATCGAGCGTGGCGCGGATATCGCCGATTCATTCTCGAGGAAAAGGTGGCCGAGACAGATGACATCTGTTCCTTCTTGATTCGACCCGTCGATGGCGAAGCGTTGCCCAGTTATGAACCGGGACAACACCTGGGATTTCAGTTTCGAATCCCCGGACAGACCAAACTCACTACCCGCAACTACTCCCTCTCTTGTGCCCCCGGGGATCCGCAGCGCTACAAGATCACCGTGAAGAGGATCCCGTCACCCCCAGACCAACCCAGTGCTCCTCCAGGACAGGGCTCTTCGTACTTGCACGACAGCATCTCCATCGGTGATCTACTCGAGGTGAGCAGTCCTGCAGGTAGGTTCGTCCTTGATCGCCAAGATCCCCGTCCAGCAGTTTTCGTGGCAGGGGGGATCGGCATCACTCCACTGTTGAGCATGCTCGAGACCATCTGCACCGAGAACATCAATCGAAAGTGCTTCTTCATCCATGCTGTCAGGAATCGCGATGAACATGTATTTCGCGACCACATCGAGCAACTCATCACGAACAGAAGCAATCTGGATCTCCATGTGTTCTACAGCCATCAGGAGGAGGGCCAGGACTTCACCACAACCGATCCCGCTTACCACGAGGGGTTCCTCGATGTCGAACGCCTGGTCCAGATCACCGGTGGGGGGGACCTCCAGTATTACATCTGCGGTCCACCACCGATGATGTCTGCAATTGTCCCTGCCCTTGAAGAATCGGGAGTCTCATCGGACAGCATCTTGATGGAGGCTTTTGGTCCCGCATCCACTCGAAAAAATCCCTCCGTTGATTCGACAGCAGCAACAGAGACACCAACAAACATTGAAAAGTGGACGCTACACTTCAACAGGAGCAATCAAACGATCCTGTGGAATGGTAGCAATTCGATACTGGAGTTGGCCGAAAAATCCGGGATCCACATCGACAGCAGCTGTAGATCAGGAAACTGCGGAACCTGTGAAGTTCCCCTCCTGGAGGGCAAGATAGAGTATGACGAAGAACCTGAGGTAGACATCTCGCAAGGGCATTGCCTTACGTGCGTGGCGAGACCTACCTCCAATATTGTCCTGAATGTTTGAAACATCATGGAACTGTTAGATCGGATCAAAGGAGAACACTGCAGATGAACTTGAAACCCCTCTTTGTATTCGCCGTCTCTGTTGTCATCACTGCGATTTCTTTCGGTGCAGCCGAGAGGACAACGAAGGATCTCCCCATCGGTCCCGGCTTTGATACCTCGAAGGTGATTGGGCCTGCCGATTGCATCGAATGCCACAAACATTCGGGAGGGGTGTGGGAAAACACTCCGCATCACGACTCGATCACCGGAGTGCACCGGAGCAAGGAAGGCCATGCGATCGCCAAGAAGATGGACATCGCTCGGATCACCAGGGAAAGTCTTTGCATCAACTGCCATGCCACGGCCCAACAGGCGGCGGATAAGACCCATCTGATTTCCAATGGCATCTCCTGTGAATCTTGCCACGGGGCTGCTGGCGACTGGATGAAGCGTCACGGCGAGTTCAGCGACAAGGAAGAGGGAGAGGAAACAGAGGAAGAGATCGCGAAACGATGGAACGATGCGGAAGCCGCGGGAATGCTACGACCATCGATGGTGCTGAGCATCGCAAGGAACTGTGTCAGTTGCCATGTCGTGCCTCATGAAGATCTCGTCAACACCGGAAAGCACTCCGCTGGAAGTGAATTCGAACTGGTTTCGTGGAGCCAGGGCATCGTTCGCCACAACAACTTCTACTCCAAGGGACAAGAAAACAAACTCGCATCCATCGAGAAGCAGAGGCTGTTCCACATCATCGGAATCATGGCGGAGATGGAAATCGTCCTCAAAGCGGTGGCGACCGCAAAGGCGAAGGGTAATTATGCGATAAAGAACGCCAAGCGGTTCAGCCTGCTGAGAAAGAGACTTAAAGCCGTGAATCAGGTGCTCGACAACCCACAGATCAAGGAAGCGATGGCCGCCATCGTGGATCTGAAAATGAGTCTTAAAAATCAAGATGCAATCGCTGCTGCTTCGGAGCAGGTCACGGCTTCGCTGAATGCATTCGCGGTACTGAATGACGGCAGCACCCTCTCTGCAATAGATTCACTGATTGCAAAGGAAGAGGACTACAAGATGGGATCTGTGAAACAGGAGTAGTGCTCCTGGAATGAACACCCGCCATGAATGAACAGGAAGTCAAAGTAGATCGCCCGAAACGTTGGGACCAGCCCTTCGGCGATGAACCACTCCCCGACCATCTGATTGATTGGGCCCTGTCAGGGACGGCCCTTTCATTCGCATGCACAGACTTTCAACCCAGTGGCGCGACCATCATCGACATCCTCAAAAACGATGCCCGACTGGTGAGCTATCAACCTGGCGATATCATCATCCGGAAGGGTGACTATGGCGGATCCGTATTTTTTGCCCTGAAGGGTTCAACACACGTCCTCCTCGATCCCGCCGGCGAAGAAGTGCTACAAACCAGAAGCACACCAAAGAAGCGGACCTGGTGGCAAGCTCTCTCGCAGCTGTGGAAGAATTCCAGGCATACTGAATCGAGAAATATTGATCCCATCAGCAGTTCCACTTTCGATAAAAAGGCGATGATCAAGAAGTCGCGAATGATTCCCTACGACCTCGACCAGTTCATCGAGAAGTTCAAGTCTGTAGAGATTCCGATTGGAAGGTCGATTGGAGAAATCGCCGCACTCAGAAGGTCATCCAGGACTGCAACCGTCTTCGCCAACGAAACATCGGAAATTCTAGAACTACGGTGGCAAGGGGTCCGAGACATCTGCCGGAAGTCGCGGCTGTTCCGGGAGTACCTCGAAGAAGAAGTCAGAGCCAGATCGATGGGGAACATCTTCTCTGATCTCCCGCTCTTCGACATGATTCCTCCCCTCGATAGATCGAAACTGCTGGATGGATGCATCTTTGAACGACACGGCAACGAGAACTGGAATCACGGGATTCGAACCACAGAGGTAAACCGAGATAAAATTCTCGATCAGGAGACTCTCGTCATCAAGAAAGGGTGGAGACTCGACGGCATCTATGTGCTGCTCAACGGGTTTGCACGCATCTCCAGAAACAGTCGAGGAGTCACCGACACCGTCGATTACCTGAGACCTGGAGACATCTTCGGACTCAAGGAACTGATCGACGCCAAGAATTCAGGGGAAGCACCAGTAGCTTCCAGTAGCCTGCACTGCATCGGAGCGACCGACCTGCTGATGATTTCCACTCCTGCGGTCAAGGACCTGATCCTTCCCCACATTCCCGAGAGTCTGCTCCTTGAAGAATTCGGCAGGGACGGAGACAAGCTCGATGTCTCCCGGGAGCTCCTCGATTTCCTCGTCAACCACAGGACCATCAATGGCAATCAGACGATGATCATCGACCTGGATCGGTGTACCGATTGCGACGATTGCGTAAAAGCCTGCGCCGTCACCCATGATGGAAATCCACGTTTCATCAGGGAGGGACAAAGACACGCCCAGTTGATGGTGGCATCCGCATGCATGCACTGTTGCGATCCAGTTTGTCTGGTTGGGTGCCCGACCGGTGCCATTCATCGAGAACACTCCAGCGGGAATGTCGTCATCCATGACTCCACTTGTATCGGTTGTGCAACATGCGTAGAAGCCTGCCCCTACGACAACATCCGGACGGTGGAAATCAAGGATTCCGAGGGACGACCCATCATTGACACGAAATCTGGAGCCCCCATCCTGCGAGCGACAAAATGCGATCTCTGCATCGACCAACCCTCGGGGCCAGCTTGTGTCAATGCCTGCCCTCATGATGCACTGCACAGGGTCAACTTCGGCGATCGCGATTTCGCCGATCGATTGTGGAGGAGATCCTGATGATCAACCTGAAGCCTCCATCCGGTTCCTTGATCACCTTGCTGGCGGTAGCGTTTGTTGCCTTCCGCTACTGCATACATGAAACCGATCAATCCCTTGGAGATCCGGCCAGGACCAGTGGCTGGTTTCTACTCGGCAGCTTCGTGTTGCTATGCGTCTACGGCGTCCGCAAGAAGTTACCTTTCCTTCCGCTGGGAAAAACATCGACCTGGCTGATGTTGCACCTGACGACTGGAGTTCTCGGTGGCTATTTCTTCCTTGAACACACCGAGTTTCGTTTTCCGACGGGTATCTTCGATACCCTGCTCTGGATCGGCTACTTTGTCATACTGCTGAGTGGTTTCACGGGATGGGTACTGTTGAGGACCATTCCTCAACCGTTGCGGGAGTCGATTCATCTCCTTCCGGCAAGAATCGATCAGGAGATTGCTACCCTGATCAAAGAAGCAGATTCGTTGATCCTCGAACTGCGAAAGTCCTCATCCCACAACGAGTACGAACTGGTTTATCTTTCGATTCTTCGACCATTTCTGTTCAGCAAGGCCCGTTCCCTCTCCTCCGGAAAAAAGGAAAAACAATACCTGCCAAATGCAGTAGTAGATTCCTATTCACGACACAGCAACTTCTCAAAACTAGAATCCAACAGTGTCGAAGATAAGATTCATCAGATAGTTCTGAGGAAGTCTGTACTCGATCGCCAACTTCGCCTCCATTCCTGGATGAGAGGCTGGCTTTTGATTCACCTCCCGTTCACCGGTGCAATGGTGATCATGATATTGCTACATGTAATCCTGACTCACGCCTTTGCCGCGGGAACCGTGCAATGATGCAGAAGAAGCGCACTCCTACCGACGCCCAGGTTGTCAATTATCTGCGTCCCGACCAGCCTTACCAGTGTGGCAGCAGGGAAGGTCACTGTAGTGCAGGGCCGTCTCCCAACGGTCGCTGCCCCCATCTCGATTCGCCATGTATTCCGGTGCTCAGCGAATGGAAGAAACGACAGAAATACTTTCGAAGAGCGATTCTTCTGACCATCGGTCTCGTGGTGATGATCATCTCTGGAAACGACCAAACGATCATCGACCCGGGCCTGCACAGCTCCTTTCACTCGCATCTGAAGTGTGCCGATTGCCATGAGCCGGTGGAGATGGCATCGATGGAATTTCTTCGGCGAGGAGTGATGGGACAAGGAGATCCGCACGCATCGATGAAGTGTCTCGAATGCCACGACCTTGGAGAATTTGGTGGAGATCCACATTCGATTTCTCCGGAGTACCTGAAGTCGCTATTCGCCGGGAACTCCACATCAGAAACCTCGATGCAGAATATTGCCTGCGCTCGATGTCATGAAGAACATCGCCCTCAAAATGGTGCCGCACTTGTCAACGATGCTCGTTGTCAATCATGTCACCAGCAGGCCTTTCATTCCTTCTCCGATGGGCACCCGGAGTTCAGCAATAACTTTGGTCAACCGGAACAAGCCATCGGTTTCAACCATGTGGAACACGCCAGAAAGCACTTCGATGAATATCCTGAACTGGCACCCGAATCGTGTGATGACTGCCATGACCTCGGGAAAGATCAGCATCGAATGATCGTCAGACCCTTCGAAATTTCCTGCGCACCATGCCATGCAGATTCCATCAGTGGTCACGAGGCCACCGGCAAGGACAAGGGAATCGAATTTCTATCCATCCCGGCGCTCGACACCGCTTCACTTCAAGAGGCGGGCAAGGAGATAGGAAACTGGCCTTATGGCGGATCCGAATTCCCAACGGCATGGAGCCTGCGCTGGATTCGAAATGCCGGCATCGACAGTTCCACTCTGAAACAACTCTCCACCGTGGAGCTGTACTCCCTCGATGGAAAAAGCGATGAGATTCTGTCGGCGACAGAGCAGCTGGCCCACCTCTTCAAAGAGGGGGTTACTACTGCACTGAGTTCCGATCTTGAACTCTTCACTCGCTCTCTCGTCTCCCCTTCGGTCCAGGAAGGACTCGATCGCAGACAGATCCACCGCCTTGGTGGGCAGCTACCCAGATCCGTGCTCTTCCTGGCCAGTTCCGATTGGTTCGCTCCACCGGAACAGGAGGGTCAGCCGGAACAGGAGGGTCAGCCGGAAGCCGCTGCTGACCAGGAATCGTGGGATGAAGAGGACGACCTGCTGCTGGATGAGGACGATGACCTGCTGCTGGATGAGGACGATGACTTACTACTGGATGAGTCCGAGGATGAAAACGTGTCCACAGAAGAGCCGGATTCATCGACGAAGCGGATGGATCTGGAGAAGTGGGCCAGTGGCGGTGGGTGGTATTTCGAGGAACCTTCCATTCGCTACAGACCGGTTCAACACGCTGACCCGTTCATCGAAGCGTGGGCCACCCTGGAAGCCGGGGGCAGCGGGAAGGATGCCGATTCGGAGTCGATCTTCCAGGAAGTCTTCGGCCCACTGGCGGCGGGAAACTGTGCTTCCTGCCACATCGGTGTCCAGTATGGCAAGGCTCCGGTTCACTGGTCACCACAATCGATGCGACCTGCTTCATCCCCACAATCGACCCGGTTTTCCCACGGCCCCCACGTACTGCCTGGATCGAGCAAGAATTGTCTCAGCTGTCACCAGTTCGACGACGATCCGCAGCAGGAGAGGGACTGGAAGGCGATCACTCGAGATCGTTGCACCGACTGTCATGGGCAAGAGGTGGTATCCACCTGCACCACCTGTCACGACTACCACGTGGGATCACCCGGCAATCTGCTCAATGCCGTCTCCATCGATCAGTTACAACTGCCTCAAAGGAAGTGAGCCTCAGCGAGTCTCGTTCCATCTTTCGATTCTCGACAGGGCTTCATCGAGAATCTCGTCGCTGGTGGCAAAAGAGATGCGAATGTGGCCCACCGCTCCGGCACCGAACCATCGTTCCTCTCCAGGGACCACTGCGACGCGGGCCTTCGCCTCCAGTTCAGCGGCGAGGGCGGACGCCTCCAGTCCCGTCTCTCGAATCTCGGGGAAGAACAGGTAGGTTCCCTCCGGTTCGATGCAGTGGAAGCCATCCAGCGCATCGAGCCGTGCCGCACCGCTCTTTCGCAACCGTCGGAGATGCTGGAGAAACTCTCCTCGCCACTGCTGACAGTCTCGTAGCGCAGTCACCGCTGCCACCTGTGAGACCACCGACGCGCCGAAGGTGGTGCGCGGTGCACCTGAGGCTTCCAGTACCTGATCTGCGAGCAGCCTGCTGCCACTATGAATGAAACCGATTCTCAGTCCCGCCAGGCCATAGGTCTTGCTGAACCCGGATACGATGATGGTTCGACTGGCCACCTCTTCTCCGAGAGAAGCGATGTGAATCATCGGCACGTCACCCAGGATGATGTCTCCCCACACTTCATCACTGATGATCCGCAGGTCATGTTTCACGGCGAGTGCCGCGACCCGTTGCAGTTCATCCCTACGCAGAACCCGTCCGGTGGGATTGTGTGGATTACACAGCAAGATCGCCCGGGTACGCGGTCCGATCAACTGCTCCAGGGCTCCCTCGGGAATGGCACCAGTGATCGGCTCCAGTGGACAACGCACCACCGACGCCCCCGCAACTTCGCAACAATGAGGAAGCAGAAAGTCGACAGGATCGAAGGTGATCGCCTCATCGCCGGCGGCCAGTACCGCGCGACAACTGGCCCACAGCGCCGAGGCAGCGCCGTCCGTCGCCAGCACCTGATCGGGATGCGACGGAACCCCCCCGACTTCGAGGAAGGAACTGACAGCCTCACGGAATTCCACCAGCCCTCTGGTGGGTCCGTAACCCAGCACTCCATCGGATACATGGGCGGTGATCGCCTCGATGATCGGTGGGGCTACCGGAAAATCCGGGTCCGCCGCCGTCAAGGGAATGACATCTGAATCGACCTCCGCCCAGCGCAGGTTGAAGGCGCGCTGACGAAGCAGTGTGAGATTCACCGTGTCCGAGGAAAACGAGGTAGTGGGTTCATCGAAGTTCAACAGCCAGCCTCCACGATAACCCGACGACTCACGAGCTGATCGGAACGATCTGCTGGGTGCGGCGAGTAGGGTTCAGAAACTGCGACTGCATCCGGCGACCCATCTGCAGGCGCGCTCTCAGGATTGGAATCCGGTGCCTGGAGAACTCGCAGAAAATTCCATCGAGTTGTTCCGGATCCGGCGTCCTGGAGACATGATGGTCGAGTAGATCGCCGATGGCGAGAGCATCCTCGATCGCCGATCCGGTGCCCTGGCTGGTGAAGGTCAACAGTGGATGCGCTGCATCTCCTACCAGCAGTACATTTCCTCGATGAAAACGCGATGGAAGATCCCTGTCCGTGGTCCTCCACAGGTGGGTCTGATTCAGTTCCGACCCCAGGATGATCTCGGCGACAGGATCTGGCCACTGCTGCACTTCCTGCCGGAGCCAGGCCAGCTTCTCCTGCTGCGGCGATAAGATCATCGGCCAGCGCCGCGGATCGCACTGGATGTACCAGGTGACGCTTCCTGTGGAGGTGGGAACCAGTCCGATGGAGATCCCCTCGCCGGTTCGACAGTACTTGAGAAAGCGTCCGTTCAGGAGTTCCGGGATTGCGTCTCCCCGGTACATTCCGACCAGTTCGACGCTCTGCACCGGACGCAACGCCGGGCCCGGGGTCCAACTGCTTCTGACCCTTGAGCGAACCCCATCGGCCCCGATGAAAAGATCTGCTTCGACGCGAGTTCCATCCGAAAATATCGCCGCTCGAGCGACCCCTTGCGGATCTGATTCAAAGCCGAGAAATGATTTATCCTGGTGAAGAATCCCCGGCTCCAGGGAAGCGAGGAGAGCGTTCTGAAGCTCGGATCTCTCAATTCCTACCGTGTCATGAAGGCCCTGGCAGAGGATCGATCGACCCTCTGCATCGCGAATATCCAACTGTTCCACCGAGTATCCCATCGATTCCTGATGGACCCCGAGGCGATTCAATCCCTGTCGGACGGAAGGAGTCAGAAGCAACCCGAAGCCACCGGTGTTGGTGCCTGCTCTCCGCTCGAAAACGGAGACTTCATGGCTACTCTGGCGCAATCTCAGCGCAGAGGCCAATCCTGCAGTGCTTCCACCGATAACAGCAATCCGCATGGGTTCAACCTGACTATTCTGGACCTGGAGAAGTGTCACGACATGAATTGAATCCGCTTCTCTGGCGATCTCGGACGCTCTCATCTGGAATTTCCTGAATTGCCGTATTCACCTCCTGAGGGGCTCTCATACGGCGATGCTCCCCTCCTCTGTAGCGCCGATGCTGAGCCGGGACGCACCCCTGGCCTCGGTGCTTGCCCGTTGACCGCCATCCTGGGGGCTCTACTCTCCTGAGAGTCATACAGATTCAATCCCGGACCACCTCGAGAAGCGGAGTTCAGATGTCAGGTCACTTCTCACTTGCAGATCGAACCGTGCTGATCACCGGATCCAGCACCGGCCTTGGAAAGGCGATGGCGCACTCCTTCGGAGCTGCTGGAGCACGGGTCGCCATCAACTACCAGAACAATGTCGAGCGAGCCGAGGAGGCTCTTTCAGGTTTCAAGGATGCCGGTTTCGAAGGCGCGCTCTTTCGCGGGGATGTGACAGACGAAGCGGGAGTGCAACGCCTCACTGCTGAAGTTGCCGAAACGCTGGGACCCATCGATATCGTCGTCGTCAACGCAACACCGGCCCAACCGCAGATGCCCATCGAGGAATACGACTGGGATTTCTACCAGTCGATGATCGACTTCTTCATCAAGAGCCCTTATCTGCTGACCCGGGCCACTCTTCCTCACATGCGAGAGCAGAAGTGGGGACGCGTCATCAACATCGCCAGCGAGGTTTACACCAGGGGACTCTCTCCCTTCAGCGCCTATGTTGCTGCCAAGGGGGGACAGCTCGGCTGGACCCGCAGCATGGCCAACGAGTTGGCACCGGATGGAATCACCGTCAACGCCATCTCGCCGGGATGGATCCCCGTCGAGCGACATGAGAATGACTCTGAAGAGGATAAACAGGGCTACCTCGATGTGATTCCGATGCAACGCTGGGGAGTTCCTTCCGATGTCGGTGGAGCCGCAGTATTCCTGGCGAGTGAAGCGGCGAGTTTCATCACGGGACAAAACATCCACGTCAACGGCGGCGTCTGCCTGCCCTGATCTCGATTAGAGGAGGATCCCATGAGAAATTCTGTCGCACTCATCATCGCGCTGGCCCTGATCGGTTACCTCGCATATTCCTTCAAAGGGTCGGTGGTACAACCCAACGCCAATGCCGCACCCAGACTCGCATTCGTCACCAACGGAGTCGCCGACTTCTGGGTCCTGGCCGGCAAGGGGGTTGAAGATTCCGCTTCCGAGATCGGGGCCGATGCGAGCTTCCACATGCCCCCCGATGGACTGGCGGATCAGAAGCGGATCATCGAGGACCTGATGGTCAAGGGGGTCGACGGCATCGCCGTCAGTCCCATCGATCCTGCCAACCAGACCCCCTTCCTCGATCGTATCGCCGAGCAAACACTGCTGATCACTCATGATTCGGATGCTCCCGATTCGAAACGAATCTGCTTCGTCGGTGTCGACAACTACGAAGCGGGAAGGATGTGTGGAGAACTGGTCCAGGAAGCACTCCCGGAGGGTGGCAAGGTGGCCATCTTCGTCGGACGTCTCGAACAGGACAACGCACGACTGCGTCGCCAGGGTGTCATCGACCAGATCCTCGGCCGTGAGTGGGATTCGAGTCGCTACGACAAGCCCGGAGAACAGATCGTCGGCAACGGTTTCGAGGTGGTCGCCACTCTCACCGACCAGTTCGACATGGCCAAGGGAAAGGCCAATGTCGAGGATATCCTGTCGCGTCATGGGGACATCGCCGGTTGCATCGGCCTGTTTGCCTACAACACTCCGCTGATCCTCGAAGCACTGGAGCAATCGGGCCGCATCGGCAAGGTCAAGGTGATCAGCTTCGACGAAGACGAGCGCACCCTGCAGGGCATCATCGATGGCACCGTTCACGGTACCATCGTGCAAAACCCCTACGAGTACGGCGCCGCATCGATGCGACTTCTGAAAGCGCTCGCCTCTGGCGATCGTTCTGGTATTCCAGAAAACGGAATCTTCAAGGTTCCCGCCAGAACCATTCGCAAGGCCGAAGTCGAATCGTTCCGCAAGGATATGCGCAAGAAACTGGGCAAGTGACCTCCAGTGGGCCCCTCATCGAAGCTTGTGCGGTGACCAAACGATTCGGCGGTGTCTGTGCAGTAGATGGCGTTTCTCTGTCGATACGAAGCGGCGAGATCACCGCGATCGTCGGCGAAAATGGCGCCGGGAAGAGTACCCTGGTCAAACTCCTGTGCGGTGTTCATCGGGCCGATGAAGGAGAAGTTCGTATCGACGGCCAAGCGGTGGCGATGAAGGGTCCAGCAGACGCTCTCTCGCGCGGGATTGCCCACATTCCCCAGGAACTCGAACTCTGTGACGCGATGTCGGTGTCACAGAATCTGCTGCTCGGATCCGAACCGATCGGCCGATTTGGTCTCATCGATGAGGACCAATGCCTGCGCCAGGCGCGCAACGCTCTCGAAAAAGTGTCCCTCGAAATACCTCTCGATGTGCCGGTACAAGACCTCGGTCACGGGCAAAGGCAACTGATCGCCATCGCCAGAGCACTCGATGGTGATGCTCGTGTGTTGTTCCTCGATGAACCCACCGCCACTCTCTCTCCAGTAGAAACCAGCATCCTGCTCGAACAGATCGATGCGATGAAGACCGCCGGAGCCGCGATCGTACTGATCACTCATCGACTGGCCGAGGTGGAGCAGGTGGCGGATCGGGTGATGGTGCTGCGAGATGGTCATCCTGTCGCCTCCCTCGCAGGAGATGAGATCGAACGTTCGGAGATGGTACGCCTGATGGTCGGTCGAGACCTCGAACCAATCAAGGAACAGGAAACCACCTCGGGGGAAGTACGACTACTGATCGAGGATCTGACCACTTCAGCACACCCTGATCCGATTCATCTCGAGGTCAGAGCTGGAGAGCGGATCGCCCTGGCGGGACTGGTCGGGGCCGGCCGAAGTGAACTGCTGGAGGCGCTATTCGGATTGCGAGATCGAACCGGAGTCGTGGAGGTCGACGGAATCACCGTCCCTCCTTTCGATGCCGCGAGGTCGGTCGAGATGGGACTGGCACTGGTCCCGGAGGAACGAGCTTCTCAGGGGCTGGCTCTCCAGATGACTGTCGAACAGAACGCCGTCCTGCCCGGAATTCACCGCCATGGTCGCTCCTTCGGCTGGCTCAAGCGTCGTGCCGGAGAGGAGGTGGCCAAGCAACTGGTAGAGAACCTCGATGTGCGCCCTGCTGCGACCGATCTGGCCGTTTCAGATCTGTCCGGTGGAAACCAACAGAAGGTGGTGATCGGAAAATGGCTCGCCCTCCACCCGGGAGTCCTGCTCCTCGATGAGCCAACCCGAGGAGTCGATGTCGGTGCACGGGAAGAACTACACCAGCGCCTGATGCAGTTGTCAAAAGATGGGGTGGCGATCCTCTTCTCTTCGAGCGAGATGGAAGAGGTACTCGCTCTTTCCCACCGCATTGTGGTGCTACACGAGGGACGGATCACTGGAACTCTCACCACCAGCACCACTAGCGAGGAACAGGTGATGGCCCTGGCCACCGGAGGAGAACCAAAATGAGAGATGAGCGAAAACTACTCGGCATCCTCGGAGTGCTGGTGGCGGTGGCGATGGTGACAACACTGTTCAGCCCATCCTTCGTCAGTGCTTACAACATCGAGAACCTGCTTCGAAGGAGTGCTTTGTTTGGCATCATCGGCATCGGTGCCTCGCTGGTCATCATCACTGGTGGTATCGACCTCTCCATCGGATCATTGATCTGCCTGGTCGGCTGCCTCACCCCATGGCTCATCACCGTGGTCGGCGTAACTCCCTGGCTGGTGGTGCCAGCATTACTACTTCTCGCCACGCTGCTGGGTATAGGCCACGGCATGCTGGTGACACGATTGAAGTTGCAACCGTTCCTGGTCACTCTCTGTGGCCTGTTCATCTATCGAGGACTCACCCGAGGGATCTTGGCCGACAACACGGTCGGATTCGGCACCGAAGGAAGCGCATTACGCTCCCTCGGAAATGGCCGAATTCACCTGCCAGGAATCGATGGATTTGCTCTACCCGCTCCACTGGTGATTCTCATCGTCATCGCGGTGATCTCCTGGCTCCTTCTGAACAGAACCGTCTGGGGACGACATCTGAAGGCGATCGGTTGCAATGAAACCGCCGCTCGTCACTGCGGTATCGCGGTCGATCGGGTCAAGGTTGGAGCCTACGCCCTGTGTGGTCTATTGACCGGCATCGGCGGACTGCTTTTTGTGCTCGACACCGGCTCCGCACAACCTTCCAACTTCGGCAACTTCTACGAGTTGTACGCCATCGCAGCGGCAGTACTGGGGGGCTGTTCATTACGGGGCGGAGAAGGCTCCATCATCGGTGTGCTGATCGGAGCCACGCTGGTTCAGGTCCTTCGCAATGCGATCGTGCTGATCGACGGCATCCCTCACTCGTCAGAGTTCGCCATCATCGGTGGAATCATCTTGATTGCGGTGATCGCCGACGAGGCCATACGACGCTTTACTACAACCACCAAATCATTGAAAGAATGACCCGACAGAAGACTATCGCCAACTCACCCTGTACCGAATTCAAGATGTCGAGGTATATTGACGCTGTGGTTTCAGCGGATGAAGAATGGTGGAATCGACAATCAGGGGTGCGCGGGTGGATTCGATCCCTCTGCATCCACTCGGAATTAGATCTGGAGATGTAATGCGTTCGATTTCTTACCTGATCCTGATGATCTCGATGGCCACTCCACTCCAGCCAGTAAATGGCCACCAGGAATCGGTCTCCGACAAGAACCCGGCGAAACAATTGCTCGCCCGATTGAGCGGGATTGATTCATCTGACAAGGACAACATTCTCGATCAGGCGCTCGCCAATGATGGAGAACTGGTCCTGGCAGTGCTGTTGCAGGTCGTCGATCGCAATGCAACTCGAGGAACAGCAAAAGAGTGGCAACAACTCTTGAACTCCGATGTGGCGGCTCGGTCGTCGATCCATGGCCTGGTGATGCTCGCCGCTGCCCCCGGTAGGGAACAGAAGAGTGCCCAGTTCGGAGCCATCCTTACCCAACAGTTCACTGGAACTGCTGTCGATGGTGTCTCGAGATTTCTCGCCAGAATGCTCGGTTCCCTCGGCAACTCGGTCGCCGTCACTGCTTTGACCGCATCGATCCAGGCCGATGCACCGTGGTCCGATGAAACGATTCGGTCGCTCGGATCGATTTCAGGAGATGCCGCTCAACACGCGCTCGTCTCCTTGATGCTCGATGCTCCCACTCGCTGGAAGCCGGCCATTGCACAGGCATTGTCTTCCCGGAACGGCTCCGCAACCGTGATCGCAGCGCTCGAAACCGCCCTGAAGGAAGATGATGAGCGAGTGAAGCTCGCAGCGCTCGATGCCCTGGTGGCCCTGGGTGCCGAGACCGCGATGAAACCTATCATCGATCTGCTTCTCGCCGCGGATCCCGATCAGAAGGGGGCTCACTCTCAGCGGGTCATCGAACTGGCGCAGCGCCTCGATGCAAATCACCATGAGATCTATGCCCGCAACTTGCTCGATGCACTCCTGTTGACATCCGGAGTGCCCGAGAATAGACGTGTCGTTGCCACTCGGCTTCGACAACAGCTGGGTTCCTGGAGGGCCCTCTTCGATGGCTCCAGTTCCAAGGGCTGGATCGGCCACACCGATGGCTATCAATTCTCAGCAGGAGAAATTCAGTGCAGCGCAGGCAACGGTGGAAACATCTATACAGAGGAGCAATTTGACAACTTCATCCTGAGATTTGAATTCAAACTCTCGCCAGGTGCCAACAACGGACTCGGATTGCGAACACCCTCATCCGGCGATGCTGCCTATGCAGGAATGGAAGCGCAGATTCTCGACAACTCTGCCGACAAGTGGGCCAACCTGAAACCCTATCAGTATCATGGCAGCATCTATGGAGTGGTTCCGGCCAGACGTGGATTCCAAAAACCGGTCGGAGAGTGGAACCAGCAAGAAGTTCGTTGTGATGGTCGCCAGGTGAAGATCATCCTCAATGGGCATGTCATCCTCGATGCCGATCTGGACTCCGTCAGCCGCGGAGGAACCATCGATGGTCGGGAGCACCCTGGCCTGAAGAGGGACACCGGACACATCGGATTTCTCGGGCACGGCGATGCTGTAGCCTTCCGCAAGCTCAGGATACAACCATTGATCCGGTCCGCGGATCCACAGCAGGGCGAATAATTGAAACGGGAGACCCTCGATCAGTGATCGTGGATCTCCCTGGGGTTGTACCTTGGTCATCACCCATGAATCGATCTCAATGAAATCAAGACAACCGAGCAATAACCAAATCAGCAATCACCAAATCTTGGTTCCCATTTCTGGGATCGTTATTGCCCTGGTGGGCATTCATCCGCGTGCCATGCCAACGATCTGTAGATTCCTCGAGACTGCATTCGAAATCTCGGATTAAACAGTCTTCACGCACACCTCTGATCATGCATTCCCCATCGGGACAAACTGGAGGCTGATTGAACTATCCAAATTGAACACTGATCGTCGGGCCAAATCGCCTTTCTTGCTCCTGATAACGATTCGGAAACCAGCATTTTGTTATTTTTCACAATAACGAAGCGAACGCAGCGCCGGTTTCTCCTCTATTCGCAATCTATACATAAGAAAAATAAAGCACATTCACTTCCCAACATTCAACTCTATAAATAAACGTCTCTCCACTGCAATCACCCAGTGACAAGTCATTACTGTTTGACACTGAACCAAGTTTCTCTACCTTTCGACACTTGAGTGGTTCACCTGCGAGTTCCCTGGTCACCACTCTGCAACACTATCTGGCCACCAAAGGCTCACAGGTGCCCATCTGCGGGGGTTTCAGAAGTTACACTCCTTACGCCTTGTTACTTGATTCCAGCCCCAATCGCTCTGAAACTACTCGGTAGTTTCGCTCCCAATAGCCGACCAAAAGGAGAATCATGTCCAGCACCAGAACCGCAGCCATCACTCTCAAAGGGACTCCATTCGATGTAACAGGACTTCCCCTCGCCGTCGGAGATACGGCTCCTGATTTCGTGCTTCTCCACAACAGCCTCGAAGAGGTTTCCCTCTCATCCTACAAGGGTGAATTTCGAATCATCGCGACTGTTCCATCTCTCGATACACCGGTCTGTCAGGCGGAAACGAAGCGCTTCAATGACGAAGTAGCGCGCAACGAAAACATCGATGTGATGGTGGTCAGTGCAGATCTTCCTTTCGCCCAGAAACGCTGGTGTGGAGCAGAAAGCGTTGAAAATGTCACCGCTCTCAGCTGCCATCGCTCAGCGGCATTCGGAGAAGCTTATGGGGTTCAGATCGCCAATGGCCCCCTCCAAGGATGCCTGGCCAGAGCTGTTTTCGTGATCGACGCCTCTGGCCAGCTCTTGCATGTCGAGTACGTGACAGAGGTTGCGGATCAACCCGATTTCGCTGCAGTGCTCGCAGTCACGACCCGCTGAAGAGGTTCCACGGGCCCAAGGTGGTCGGCAACTCAGCTTGTATTCACCGGAGTCTCCGAGGAGGAGTCGCGGTACGATGAACCCTGTCTCGCCACCAGCCAGCGACGCAGAGGGGCAGGAATCAGCCACAGGATGAAGAGCAAGCTCTTGTAGATCAGCCCGGGTACGCAGTAGATCTTTCCCTTGTCGCAGGCTTCCAGAGCTTCTCGGGCCACTCGGTCCGACTGTAACCACATGTAGCCGGGCATCTTTGACATCTTCTCGCGGGTCCCGGTCACGTCGTGAAACTCGGTGTAGGTGAAACCAGGGCATAGCGCAGTGACATGCACTCCGCTGCCCTTGCACTCGAGGGCGAGGCATTCGGTGAACAGGTTCAATGCAGCCTTGACTGCCCCGTAAAGGGTGTGGCCGGCAGTTCCCGGCAAGAAACCCGCCACCGAAGAAACCTGGATGATGCGTCCTTTTCCTCGTTTTTTCATCGCGGGAAGCAAACGGTGGGTCAACTCACAGACTGCAGTCAGAAGGACCCGGATGAACTGTTCGTGCTGCTCCCACGGCTGGGAGAGATAGGCTCCTGAAAGCCCGTATCCCGCGTTGTTGATCAGCACCTCGACCTCGACCGAGTCTCGTTCGAGATCGGCGACCAGAGCGGAAACCGCCGATGGATCGGACAGGTCCCGCCCTTCGACCCGACAGTCGATGGAGTGCTCGCGAGACAGGTCGGAGGCGATCTTCTCGAGCCGATCGACTCGTCTGGCCACCAGCACCAGATCGTATCCTCTTCGTGCCAGTTGGTGAGCAAAGCTGAGACCGATGCCAGAACTGGCACCTGTCACCAGTGCTACAGGACGGCTCATCGACGCGGCTCACCTTCGTCCTGTTGAGGCTTTTTCGTCTTCCCCTGTGCGGGACCATAGCGGCCATCGGGAAGCCGGGTAGCCCAGCGATACTTGGGATCCTCCAGCAGTGCAGTGATCCATGGGTCTCTTTCTCGCACCAGTTCTCCACTGGTCAACTCCCATTCGTGGGAGATCTGGCGCGCCCGCTCGGGGTCTGCTTGTGCTTCGAGCAGCGAAGTCAGGGCCCAGTAGAGATATTCGACCGCCATGCAGGGGTAATCGCAGCTTCGATCATCGTAGTGAAACCACGCCTTCTCCGGGTAGCGCCGGGGCACTGCTCCGAATCGACCTCCTCTCGCTCGATCGAGACAGTCGCCCAGTTCGGTGCCTGGCCTGGGGCCAAAAATACGCGGGTATGCTTCGCCATATCCGGTGGTCACCAGGTGCAACACCTCTTCGATGGTCGCATCGAACTCGCCGGGTGGTTTGGTCTCCTCGGCGAATTGACCCTGGAGATGGTGGTAACCCAGTTGATCGATCCCTGAACGATCGAGTCGCTCCATCTCTCGCTCGCTGCCAAACAGCACCATCCCCATCTGTCGACCAGCCATCGCCTCCACGACCTTGGGATCGTCCGCCACTCCGTCCTCATCATTGTCGAGGTACTCCGCCAGCACCGCGGCCACATGCCGCACCTTGTCGGTAGACACACCCCTGGTGGCAAGGACATGAACGCCGAATACCGATGTGTACTGGCTGAAATGTTTCTGAAATTCCGACATCTTTTCTGGCACCGTCGTAATTTTCAGATCCGGGGGCGTGCTGACCGCTACTGGATCGATCTCGTCTCCTGCTGCAGTCAGCGTTCCAGCGAGAATTACCCCCAACAACAGGGTGGAATACACCGAGTTCATCCGATCCTCTTTCCGTGGGTCACTTGAATTGCCAAGATCATACCCGAGGAACCAGCGCACGACCTTGCCAGTCTGACTCGATCGGGAGAAGGGAACCCGCATGATGGACTCCTTGAAAGGGATCTGGAGGCATTGGATGCAATTCAATCTGCATCCTCTCGATCCTCCCCACGCCTGGCGGATCGCTCGTGGATCCAGCTCCGCTGCGTCTTTCTGTCGGACCCTGACTCGATTAAAAATTCGCACTGCGATCGACCTTCGCCGTGCCAATCGCTGCGACAAGGCCAGCGGCACCATCGACTTCGAATCTCTCGGCATCGAATATCACAATCTCCATCTGCGCTCCTCCGATCTTCCACACCCGGAACCGCTGCTCAAGTTCAGCCAACTCCTCGTAGATGCACCGCGCCCACTCCTTCTTTACTGCAAACGAGGAAAGGACAAGACCGGTTTTGGATCGGCGCTGTACCGCCACCTTGTGCGAGGAGAGGCGCTCGATGTGGCGTGGCAGCAGTTGCGCTGGATCCCATTCGGACACCGCCCTGGCAAACATCAGGGCCCTCATCTCTTTCGTCTCTTGCTCCAAGAGCAGCAACCCACCGACCTGCTGCGCTGGATTCAGGATGACTACCCGGAGATCTTTCACCGTGGTGTCGAGCGCGGCGAGATCGCCCCGGTACATGCCAGCGGTTCCTTCAGCGCTGAATCGGAGTGACTCGACGGTTCCAAGCCCAGCAGATCCCCCGGCGCACTCGTTCCTCCCGCAATCGTTCCTCCCGCAATCGTTCCACTCAGATCAGGATGAAAAAGACGCGGAGCCCCCGGGCGATAAGCCCAGAGGCTCCGGTGAGGAGGTGTTCAGGTTTTTCGATCAGGGTCGGGGGGATCGCCAGCCCGCCTTCGGCGCCCCCCCTTCCCTAACTACAGATCCGGGTCCAGACGGAGACCGGACAGGAAAACCCAATTTTATTCAGGAATTACAGGAACTGCCAAATTCAGCCAGGAATCGGCTAATTGAGGGGGTCTGGTATCGGGTCTCGATGGCAAGTTCGACAGCGTGCGCCAAAGAAACCTGCGATGGCACACTCCTCGCAGCACTCGAGCCGGGTCAACGCCTCGACCAGCCTGCGGTACTGCTGGGCGGCTCTGGCGGCCGCCTCCTTCGAATCAAATCGAACCGATCCGACCCAGGGTGTGCCGCAACTTCGACACTGGCCCACCTCACCCACCACCAATTTGCAACCTGAACAATCTCCGCCGGAGCCATCCTGGACCCCGAGTGCCAGCGACCAGGTCAATTCAGAGAAGTACAGCTGGCCGGCAACAAAGCCATTGCGACAGCGAGTACAGAACTCATCTTCAGGAGCGACGATGAGACACATGCCACATTGCAGTGTATCGATCTCGACATCATGTCCATGGGCATCGAGGATTTGATGGAACTGTAGCGATGGAATCACCAGGCCGGCCACCAGGCCGTGTTGACAGGCAGAACACCAGCCATTGATCGGTAACGCCTCAAGACAGCCGGAGCAATCCAGCTCCGGTACTGAAGGCCCTCTCAGTTCGCCCTGCTGACAACCAGCCCCCACGGTCAAGACCAGTGTGAGCGACAGCCACCTGCAACTCCTCAGGGACAAGCGGCGAATCCCCCGCAGTCGAGTGGGCCCGGCGTCGGATCCTGACCACAAACCACCGGAGCGGTCGGCGCAGCTCCTCCGCCAAAGAGGTAGGTCAGCAGGCTGATCGCATCTGCGACATCGGTACCGTTGTCGTCATTGGCATCGAGAGCGTTGAGGCAACTGGCACTACCACCGGAGAAGAGGTAGGTCAGCAAGAAGATCGCATCGGCGATGCCGATGGCTCCATCGGCATTGGTATCGCCCCGGACGAAGTCGATCACCGGTGGTGCATCGTTGTCACCGATGGTCAGAGTGAAACTGGATGGAGTTCCCAGAACCACTCCTGGAGGTACCTGGAGGTTCAGAATCGCCGTTTCATCCATTTCGATGACGCTGTCGTCGATGATCGTGATCGGCACATCCACCGTCAAGGATCCGGCCGGAATCAGGAGCATTCCGCTGGCCGAGTAGTCCAATCCCCCGGAGCTCGCTGTACCGGAGAAACTCAGGCCAGCAGCAATGTCGGAGGTCGGAGCCGAGGAGAGTTCCACCGTAGCGGTGTAGATTCCCGCCGCTTCGGTCACGCTGTCGCTGGCCATCGAGAAGGAAACGGAGATCGGTGGCGGAGGAGGGCCGCCGGCATCGACGCTGCCGGTCACGTCACTGTAGTTGGTGGGGGAATTGACTCCGGTCTCGAGCAGTCCGCTAGTGAGATTCACCTGAAGCGAAGTGACCCCATCGAGGGGCAGTTCGTTGGCTGCATAGATCCACTCGTCATAGAAGTAGAAGGTGATGGTATCACCGTTGAGTCCGAGGAAGTTATCGGGCAAGACGAAGTCTGGAGTGGGAGCTCCTGGCAAGGCGGCAAAGGCGGCGGTGCCGATCAGGATGTGCTTGAAGGCCGTATTGCCAGCGACCCCGCTCGGAAAGGTGAAGGTACTACTGGTCGCAGTACTCTCGATCCACTTGGTGCCGAGGTTGTTCTCACAACAAGCGCTGGTCGGTTGATAGACCTCGACGAACTGAATCGTCCCATCCGAGTTGGAGAAGACCTCGTTGAGATCCCACAGGTGTGATCCCGGAAGTACCGATGAAGCACTCGATCCGGTCGAGAGAAGAAGCACCAGCACCAGTGCAAGTTTGATTCGCGTCATCATGAAACCCTCACTTCTGATTTGTCCATGCAAGTCTGATCGCACAGGACAGTAATATTAATAGTCATATCGAACCGAATTGGATCGGGGCTCCTGCCCCCATCTGAATAGCATCGACACTTGGTGCAAATTGTAGTGCACCAACCCAACACCGAGTCCTTCCATCTTATCGTACCGAGAACGCCCTTCAAATCGCTAACTAGTCACAGACAGCGCCATATTGTGTTTCTCTTGTCACTACTGCAGAGGAAGGCAAAGAATCTGCTGCTGGCCAGTTGCAAATATACAGCCGATCGAAGAGATGTCCGGGAATCCAGTTCTGCCCCGACACTCGATCGGTACCTCCGATCGATCCTCCCACCTCCTCGACAAACATCGGCACGGTATTCTGATGGCCGCAGATCACCACACACTGCCCCGCTCCGATGGTCGCGATGGCATCTCGCCACGCCGGGGCATCGCCCGCCTGGATCGTTTCGATTTCTACACCGACCCTGGAAGAAAGCGGTTCCAGCGTCTGCCGGGTTCGCCTGTATTCGGTACACAGCAATCGGTGGACCGGCTGCCCGGAGAGTCGCTGTGCCAGCGCCTCCGCTCTCTGATGTCCCTCCTCGGTCAGATCCGGATCGGCCCCCGATCCCTTCTCTGCATGACGAAGTACCATCATCGTGCAATACCCTGATCGGCTCTGGTCTTCCATCGGCGACTCCTCTGCAACTCCATCTTTCAGTCGTCCCTGCTGGACACAACCCAAACAAAGCACCATCGAACCGATCACCGCGAGGTTACGCCATCGATGATTCCACTGCGGCACTCGTCCGCCGCGAAACTGCGGCACTCGTCCGCCGCGAAACTGCGGCACTCGTCCGCCGCGAAATTGTGCCATCATTCCAGTCATGGTGCTCCTCACTGTTAATTTCCTTGTCCCGTATAGAATCGACCATCTCACGGAGCGGACCCCAGCCTAGGCCCGCTTCTCGGCTGATGAGGTCTCCTCGGTCACCAGATCGACCTGAACCGCTGCGCGCTCGAACGATCTCGCCTCGTAGTACTTTCTTCTTCTCATCTTGACCAACGAACCAAAGAATCGATCGGGAATCCGTTCAACCCGCTCATTGTTCTCTTCCACGATGTCATTGTAGTAGCCGCGTGCCAGCGCCACCTTTTCCTCGGTACGGATCAGTTCCTCGTGCAAATCGATAAATAAACTGTTCGCCCTCAACTCCGGATGGGCCTCCTTGAGCGCAATCAAAGAAGGGGTACAGGCGGTCGCAACCTCACCTACGGCGACCTGCGCCTCGTTGCGTAACAGAGCCAGGTGCTGCTGAAGACCCACTTCATGCTGTTGATATCCCTTCACCACCTCGACCAGTTGTGGGATCAGATCGTGACGCCTCTTCAGCTGAACATCGACATTGTTCCAGGCCTGTTCGACCCGATTCTTCAATGCCATCAAACTGTTGTAGACCATCACTACCCAGCGTGCTGTCCAGTAGCAGAAGAAAACACCTCCCCCCAGAACTCCCGAGATCCACCAGGGGCCCGGGACTGCTCCAGCGAGCAGCCACGCTGGAAGTGCCACTGCGGTGACGAAACCGAACAGAAACCAGCCCCAGAATTGAAAACTGTAGCTGCTCGACTTCTGCTCCTCCGACTTCACCGAGATCAAGAAAAGCGGTGATTGTGGATCGCTGGCGATTTCCGGAGCCACCACATCTTTTTGTAACCGCGATGATCCCATCACATAGATTCTTCGGTGTAGGGGAATTCCATTCTCGACGAACCTTCGTGTCCCTGTCGAGCCGAAGACGCTGCTCTGCGGTCCCTTGTCGTAATAGAGGGCATCCCCCTGGCCACAGCTTCTCGAAAAGAGAGCTGCGCTATCGATGTCGGCTCCTGCCGGGAGAACCCTCAAGAGTCCGGTGTCGTCCTCGAGGTAGAAGGGGCACGATCGGGTTCCCTGATCGACCGTATCCCAACCCGTCTTCATCCGCGTACGAGTACGGGTGTTCCCCTTGCTATCGGTGTAGGTCTCGGTGACGAGACGACGCCATTGTTCTGAAACCGTGTAGGAGTAATGAATGCAGAGGCTTTCTGCCAGATAACTGACCAGTGGATCATCCGACTCTGCAGTTCCCTTGACCTCGACCAGTCCGATGAAAACCCCTGCCGTCTTGCAGGTGGGAACATCGTCGATCAAGCGCTGCTTGCGCCGCGCTCTCACCGAGAGTTCTGCCAGCAAGATCCACAGCGCCACCGCTGCGAACCCGATGGCCAGCGGCTGCCAGGGAATCTGTTCCAGAGATCCCAGCGATGAATCGATCTGTGCTGCCAGTCCCCGGAAAAGGAAGCCGCTCTCCAGCAGATCCATACAAGACACCAGTTCCATCAGGAAAATGAGACCTTGGGTGCTTCCCGTTGTTCCGGAGCGTCCACCACGAACAGTTCCGCAGCATCAAACTTGAACATCGAAGCGATGATCAGGTCCGGAAAAGACTCCCGCAGGATGTTGTAGCGGGTGACGGCATTGTTGAATCCTTCCCTCGCATAGGAAACCTTGTCCTCCGTCGAGGTCAGTTCATCTTGAAGCGAGAGCATGTTGGAATTGGCTTTCAGGTCAGGATAGGCCTCTGCCAGCGCAAACAACCGACCCAGAGTCCCGGTCAATGCGGCCTCTGCCCCCATCAACTGCTGCATCGCCTGCGGATCTCCAGGGGCCCTGGCGACCTGCTGGGTCGCAGAAGCCGCCTGGTTACGCGCTTCGATCACAGCCTCGAGAGTTTCTCTCTCATGCTTCATGTATCCCTTGGCGGTCTCCACCAGGTTTGGAATCAGATCGTACCTGCGCGTCAGTTGCACATCGATTTGCCCGAAGGCGTTTTCAAATCCATTGCGCCCAGAGACCAACTTGTTGTAGATCCGAATACCCCAGATCAGTGCAATCACCAGAATCAACAGGAAGGATCCGATGATCGACAGAAACACTACCAGTGAATTTCCAGTTTCCATCATTCTCCTGCTTTCCTGAACCGAGGATCCTGCGACTCGCCCAGATCCACCGCACAGCGCATTCTAGGCAGAGATGTGGCTCGATGCCACAACTCGAACCCGCGCTTCGCACTCTCGAATTCGCCGTAACCACCCACTGCGCTCACGCGGATGTCGCACTCAAGAAGCGCGAAGCCCCACCGCAGCAGAAGTTCCTCGTGGCGATTCGATCCCTCGACTACCCTGAAGTCAGATCCACGAACTCGTTGCAGGAGGTGACCGATGCTGGAGCAGGACTATGATTTGCAACGAAGATCGCTGCTGCTTCCTCGGCGCCGATTCTTGCAATCGATGGGAGCCGCCGCATGTTTGCTGGCGCTGCCGACCACTGCACGATCTGCCATCCGGCAACTGGATAAACCGGTGCAGATCGGCCTGATCGCCGATCTTCACCACGATGTGATGCATGACGCCCCGGCCCGGCTCGATGCCTTTCTCGAGGCGATGGCTGCAGATCCCCCCGATGCCATCGTTCAGATGGGAGACTTCGCCCAGGCCAAGAAGCAGAACCGCCCCATCGTCGAGCAATTCCAGAAGGCTCACCCACTGGCACTTCATGTCATCGGCAATCACGACACCGACGGCGGCGTGAGTTTTGATCAGCTGCTCGAGGAGTGGCAGATGAAGAGTCGTTACTACACCAAGGATGTGAAGGGCCTTCGCTTGATCGTCCTCGATGGCAACGAGCGACATCCCGCACACAAGGGTGGTTATCCATCTCACATCGGCACGGAGCAGATGGAGTGGTTGAAGAAGCAACTCGAGAGCCACCAGGGTCCGATGCTGGTCATCTGCCACCAGCCACTGGCGGGGCCATCCTGCATCGACAATGCCGCGCAGGTGCAAAAGATTCTCAACACTGCTGCCGATCGAATCGTACTCGTCATCAACGGTCATACTCACATCGACGACCTGATTCGTATCGGCGACGTCAGCCACTTGCATATCAACTCCGCCTCCTATCAGTGGGTCGGAGGAAATCACAAGAACATCAGTTACCCCGCAGAAGTTCACGCCGCCCATCCGTGGATCGAATACACCTGCCCCTATCAGGATTCCCTCTTCACCACCTTGACCTTCGATCCAAAAAATGGCTCGGTGCAGTTCTCAGGGCAGAAGACCGAGTGGGTCGGAAAATCTCCAGAACAGGTGGGAGTCGCCAACAAACCGGGTGTCATCGATGGCCAGCAGGTGGTCCCCGAGATCCGACCAAGGACGATCGAACGCTCGGCCATTAAATGAATGCCGATGAGTTCATCGAGCAGTTCATCCAGTAGTTCATCGAGCAATATGGCACGATGTTGTTGGAGGAATACGACCCAAATTGACAGCCAACGAGTCGATTCCACGCTATCCTGATACGTCATCAACGAAACTGATCGTCGATTTCTGATCCACCAGGACCGACCAGCAAACTGGATCCAGTATTGAGGAGTTACAACGATGGAAGCCGGAATAGTTGGATTGCCCAATGTGGGAAAGTCGACTCTCTTCAATGCGCTGACCGCCGCCGGGGCTCACGCTGCCAATTACCCCTTTGCCACCATCGAACCCAATATCGGTGTCGTAGCGATTCCCGATCCCAGACTTGCCATCCTCAATGACCACATCGAGACGCAGAAACTGATTCCCACTTCGTTGAAGATCGTCGACATCGCCGGCCTGGTTCGAGGTGCCAGTACCGGGGAGGGTCTCGGTAACAAGTTTCTCAGCCATGTCCGCGAAACCGATGCCATCATCCAGGTAGTGCGTTGCTTCGAGGAAGCCCCTGGCGGCGAAGAGATCACTCATGTCGATGGCACCATCGACCCGCTGCGAGACATCGAGACCATCGAGATCGAACTGGTGCTGGCAGATCTCCAGACGGTCGAAGGTGCCCTCGATAAAGCGAAGCGTGCGGCCCGCAGTCGCGAGGATGAAGCGATTCTGCGACTGGCCCTGCTGGAGAAATTGTATCCGGTACTGGCGGAAGGCCGCCCCGCCCGTGAGGTCGATCTTGGATCGGATCCGCGGACACCTGGTGTGCTCAAGGGACTCGGACTCATCACCACCAAGAAACAGATGTTCGTCATGAACGTCTCCGATGACGACGCCATCGGTGAAGGAGCCATGGCCACTTCGGTGCGAAAACTGGCCAAAGAACGTGGTAGTCAGGCGGTGCCAGTCTGCGCACGTATCGAAGAGGAACTGTCAGAACTCGATGAAGTCGATCGCGTCGAGATGCTCGCCGACTACGGCATGAACGAACCGGCACTGGCCAAGTTGGCTCGCGCCACCTACGAGCTGCTCGGCCAGCAGTCCTTCTACACCGCCGGCGAGAAGGAGATCCGCGCCTGGACCGTCGCCAAGGGAGCCACCGCACCGGAAGCCGCCGGTGTCATCCATACCGACTTTCAGCGCGGCTTCATCCGTGCCGAGATCTACTCGATCGCCGACATGGAACAGTACAAATCGGAGAAGGCGATCCGAGAGGCGGGTAAGCTACGCGTCGAGGGCAAGGAATACAGCATGCGAGATGCGGATGTGTGTCACTTCCTGTTCAATGTTTGACTGACGGTAGCGGTGAGCAGACTCTGGAATCAACATTGCAACGAACGGCGATGATCAATGAAACATGAAGAACTCATCGATTTCATTAAAGACAAGATGAGCATGGCTCACATCTATCAGCCATTGCTTATCAAGGAACTTGTCAAATGTGACGGCGCAGCAACGGTACGACAACTCGCTATATCAATGCTCGTAATGGACGAGAGTCGGATCCAAGAGTACAAAAAAATATTCAAACGGTGGCCGGAACAAACTTTAAAAAAACATGGTGTTCTTGAGCGTAACAAAGAACTAGTCTCTCTGACCACAGAGCCAATGACGCTAGAGCAAAAGTCTGAGATCCTCCAGGTTTGTGAACAAAAAATACACGAGTACGTTCGTAAGCGTGGGGAAGGAATCTGGGATCCATTCGAGTCTTCTCCACTAACGAAAAACCAAAGATACGAAGTCCTCAAGCGTGCAAATAAGAGATGTGAATTGTGTGGAGTAAAAGAAGGCGACAAAGCTTACGAAGAACGATTACCTCTACACGTTGATCACATCATCCCCTACTCGAAAGGTGGAGCCACGGATCTCGCGAACCTCCAGGCACTGTGTAGGAAATGTAACCAGGGCAAAGGAAATCGAGATGACACCGACTTCAGGATAGTTGACACATCCCCTGAATAAGCTACGCGTCGAGGGCAAGGACTACATCATGCAAGATGCCGATGTGTGCCACTTCCTGTTCAATGTTTGAGAGGCTTACAGAGTGATTCGTTTCTCGATCCTTTTCTTGATCCTCGGTTCATCCCTTTGCGGCTGCGCCGGTAGTCACGATCTCGTCGAACAATATGGCGGCATGCGAGATGTGCTTCGGATGGGAAACACGCAATCACGCATCTCCTTCGCTGAGATTCGCCAGCAGCCTCATGCCGTCGGTGTCGGCGCACTGACCGATCTGCAGGGGGAGATCACCGTCTTCGATGGCCAGATATTCGTCGCCACCACGCCGGATGGAATCAGCGCTTCCACCACCAGAGACGATCCGAACCCCGGTTCTGCAACCCTGATGACGCTTGCGCACGTCGAAACCTGGCATCAAGACCCACTCCCGGACTCGCCTTCACTCGAGCAGTCCATCGAGGAGGTCGCCAGATCTCACGGCATCGACACCGCCAAACCCTTTCCATTTTTCATCGAGGGAGTCGCAAGTAGTTACCAGATGCACGTGATCAACGGGTACTGCCCCGTTGCAACACCCGATCTGGCTGCAGAGGAACAACCGTGGCGGCAGCATGGCGTATCGACAGCGCTGCGGGTGGTGGGTTTCTTCGCCAGGGATCAACATGGGGTGATGACCCATCACGGATCAAATCTACATATCCACGCCATCATCGTGAACGGGGACGAGTGGATTTCCGGCCATCTCGATGAGGTCGAGATGGCCGAAGGTGCCACCCTTTCGGTTCCGGTCGTCAGCGAAGCCAGGCCCCGCTACTGAGCCACCCGCTCCATCGGATGCAACCAACTCAATCTCCGGCAACAAGCACCGCATACTGGGGAACACCACAGCCGTAGATGTCGCACCCTCCCATCAACTGGCTGAGTTGAGCCTCCAGAACTGCTGGATCATCGGATGCTGGTCCATGACTGCGAACGAACAGATGAATCTCGGCATTGTCCATGTCGGTCAGGCCAGGCCCGGTAACAATCTCACCGGCAGGTTCGTTTTCGATGACCAGCGCTTCGAACTCGAGTTCTCCATCTTCATCGGCAATCAGGCCAACTCCGGTCCACAAGATCGACCACCCTTCGACACCGAAATCGGAGATATCACAGTCCCCATCACATTCTGTCGGATCATTGAAAACCCCGGCCCAGATGGTGTAGGTGAATCCAGGCTCAAGACCGGAAGTTTCCGCCTCGATGAAGAATCCATCATCGAACTGCTCGAATTCGATCTTGGATCCACCGATGGCACTTCCAGAAGCGGAGCTCTCGAGAGGACTCCCCATCATGAACTCAACAAATGCGAACTCGTCATCATCGTCATCATCATCATCGTCATCATCATCGTCATCATCGTCGTCGTCATCATTTTCGTCGTCATCAGCGTCGCCATCATCGTCGTCAGCGACCAGAAAAGCGTACTGAACGTCGTTGCAGCCGAACTCATCGCAGCCACCACCAAAAGTGGAGAGCTGTGCTTCCAGCAGATCTGGATCATCATAGGCAGCGGCACCGTGATGACGGACGATGAGGTGAATCTCGGCGTTTCCTGCATCGGTGAGGCCATCACCCATCAGGACCTCTCCTGCCGGGTCCCATTCCATCAAGGCCGCTTCGAACTCTGCTTTTCCATCTTCGTCCGCCACGAACCCGATGCCGGACCACAACGCTGAGAACTCCGAGTGGGAACCCATGTCGTCGAAGATGTCACATTCTCCGTTACATCCATCCGGGTCGTTGTAGACGAGAGCCCAAATGGTGTAGGCGTGACCAGGAAGCAACTCAGAGGTTTCTCCTTCGATCACCACACCGCCATCGATCCGTTCCAGTTCCACTTCTGTGTCATCCACAGAACTACCGATCATCGGCTCCGGGGGAGCAGCGGTCGGCGTGAAGTTGAGGAATGAAACGTCGTCGTCGTCGTCGTCGTCGTCGTCGTCGTCGTCGTCGTCGTCTCCATCGTCATCATCATCGTCGGCTTCCAGTACGGCGTACTGAACATCGTCGCAACCGAACTCCTCACAACCGCCCCCAAAAGTGGTAATCTGCGCCTCCAGCAGTTCAGGATTACCGTATGCTGCAGGGCCGTGATAACGAACGATGAGGTGAATCTCGCAATTTTCCGCATCGGTCAGGCCAGCGCCCATCAGGACCTCTCCTGCGGGATCGCCCTCCATCATGACCGCTTCAAACTCTGCTTCCCCATCTTCGTCCGCCACGAATCCGATGCCGGTCCACAGCGCTGCGAAGCCTGAATCAGGACCGATGTCATCGGCGATCTGGCAGCCTTCGTTACACCCAGCCGGGTTATTGAAGACGAGAGCCCAGATGGTATACGCATGGCCCGGAAGCAACCCCGAGGTTTCTCCTTCGATCACCACACCACCATCGATCCGTTCCATCTCTACTTCGGTGTCGTCCACGGGACCACCGATCATCGACTCCGGGAGCGGATCGACCAGTGTGAAGTTCAGAAAGGGAACGTCGTCATCCGCAGATACTGCAGTTCCCAGCAATAGAAAAACACTGCACGCGATAAGAGTAAATCGAGACACGTAGACCTCCTTTGAAGAAAAATAGAAGTTGCTCCACCGGGGTGGAATGTAGTTCAAGTGAGCACGACCGAAGTTGCCAACCACGAAGTTTGACTTCATCGAACAGCCATCTCCACAACTATCAGATTTTCACCCGCCATCAGACACACTTTTTGGCTGTATTTACAACATTTAATGCAGCGGTTCGGTGCATTCAACACATCTATTCAAACAACACTGGAACCATCACCGAAGGCATCTAGCATGATCCAGAGAACCGCACCGTGTGGAAAGGAGTAGCGATGTCCACCATTCAACGATCCATACCGCTGGAACCCATCCCCAGAAGCCGCTGGTGGATTGCGCTCTTCACGCTGCCGCTGCTTCTACTCCAACCGCTGCTGGCAGGAATAGCACCCTACTCGCCTGAACAGCTGAAGTCGCTCTCCACGGTGATCGCTACCGGCACAGTAGTCGCGTTGGAACACCGTCTCATCGCTGATAATAATGGTGTTCTGACACGTCGCTGGAAGGCGACCGTTCGCCCCGACAAGGTCGAGAAGGCAACAGTGCCACCCGGGAATCTATTCTTCAGTTATCTCACCAGTGGTGGGGGATCTGTCATGGTGATGTGCGGACCTGCACAGGATCCGACACCGGAGATCGGGGATCGGGTGCGTGCCCATGCGGCAACCGGCGTGATGTTCGAGGGCCAGAATGTCTATCCAATGCTGGCTCCCAATGGCTGGGAACTCATCGATACCAGCGGGCGAACTGGAGTGGCCGCCACCAGCAGAGATGATGAAAATCTGACTCTCCTCGATGTGGTGCGAGCCATCACCACGGGCGATCGACAGCGGTTGCTCGATCATGCAAACAAACGCAATATGCCGCTATCGATGCCGATGAAACTACTGCTGAGTCCCTTCGGAGTACCGGCCCTGATACTGATACCCATCATCTCCATCGGCCTGATGGTCTTGATCTGGAAAAGACTCGGCAAGCCCCGATCTAATCCCTCACCGTGATGCATCGTCAAGGGCTTCTATCGAAGCCATCGCAATCGAGGGAATCCTCGGTCGGATCCGCGCTACAGGTGATGAAGGGTTCCGGTGGAGCGGCCGTGCCCGAGAAGAGATCACTGAGCAGGTAGATGGAATCCGCAATGTTCCACTGTCCATCGTCATTGGAATCGTGGGCTTCGAAACAGCCCGGGAAACAGAGGAAGAGACAGGTCAGATCCCAGACCCGATCTCCGATATCGATGGTGCCGTCCTGGTTCACATCCGAACGCCGAAAAGCAGTGTCGACGGTGACCGAGCCGGAGATGGTCGAGGGAGTGACCACGATGTAATCCCCATACTTGACGACACACGTGGGTACGGGCGGTTCTCCGAGGGCATCGTTTGGTCGACTACCCCAGCACCTTTTCGATCACGTTTTCGAGTTCGCTGATCAAAAACGGTTTGTGCAACCGGTCCTTGAAACCGAACGCTTCTGGCGCCGCCAGCGTAGAATCATTGCCATAGCCACTTGCCACGATCGCACACACCTGCGAATTGATCTCTCTCAACCGCTGGAAAGCCCAGCGTCCACCAAATCCTCCAGGCACCGTGAGATCGAGAATCACCAGGTCAAATACGAGATCGTCAGTGAAGGCCTTCTGGTACTCAGCGACGCACTGTTGGCCATCCGAAGTGTCTACCACCTGATGTCCCAGCGCTTCCAGCATCATTCTCAGGACTTCACGAACCTGATCGTTGTCGTCCATGATCAAGATTCGGTATTCACCCCGATCAGTTGCGCAGTGCTGTGGTTCTTTCGCATCTGACAACACCTTGCTACTTCGGGGGAGGGCGATGCGAACCGTGGTCCCCTGACCTACTATGCTATTGATACTCAACCTCCCATGATGGCGTTGGATGATCCAGAATGCGGTGCTCAATCCAAGGCCGGTTCCGTCCGCCTTGGTGGTGTAGTAGGGATCCGTGACCAGGTCGATCTCATCCTCTGCGATTCCACAGCCGTGATCTTCGAACTCGATGATCACAGCATTTCGGTCGCCCCTCTTTTCTGATTCTTCAGAAAGGGAACCGTGTGTCACTCGAATCGACAGGCAGCCTCCACCCGGCATGGCTTGATCGGCATTGATGATCAAATTGCCAAACACTTGATGGATTTGACCGACATCCACTTCCACCGCGGGAATGCTATCGTCAATTTCAAGGTTGATTTTCAACTTGGACCCATGACTGTTCAGTTCTGCCGCTTCAAGAACCAGATCTTTAATCGAGGCGATCTCAGTCCTTGGAGCACCGCCCTTGCTGAAGGTCAACATTTGCTTGGTGATGTCGCTTGCCTTCATGCATGCCTTGATGGCGATTTCAAGTTCTGATTTCACCAAATCCGTCGACCCGAGTTTGATCTGCGCAATGTCTATATTTCCCATGATGATCGAAAGGAAATTATTGAAGTCGTGTGCCAGTCCGCCCGCAAGTCGGCCGATCGATTCCAGTCGCTGAGACTTGGTCAACTCTGTCTCGTGACGGCGACGAGTGGTGTAATCCTCGAGCGTGCAAAGCACTCCGCCGTCAGCCAGTTGACAGATCTTGGTGTTCATCCAGACCACCTCATCTCCGGACCCTCGAACTCTGAGTAGTTTATCTTTCTCGGTCGAATCGCAGCTCAACACCGATTCGAGCAGAGCAGTCCAGCGGTTCCGATCCTCAGGGTGGATGAAATTAATGACAGCGAGTCCGCAGATCGAGCAGTCGCTCGGATCCGCAGGATTAGTTCCCCACAGCTTTTCTCCGGCGGCATTGGAGTACTGGATGCAAAATGCCTCGTCGAGCAAGATCACGACTTCCGGAAGTGCCGCCAGGATTTCTTCCTGGCGAACTTTTCGAGCCGCGATTTCCTCGACGAGGCGATGTTGCGCTTCTACTTCTCGATCGAGAGGGATGGATCCCTCTTGACTCATACCTTTACGCCGACTTTCTGGATGAAGCTGCTGTGGTCCAGGACTTCTGCGAAGTATGGGAACAACTCATTGCAGAACATGTCCTGCTCGACCTGAGTGCGACCGGATACGCAATCGGAAAGAACCACGACATTGTAATCTTCAGCAGCCTTCATGGCGGTTGCATTCACGCAGAGAGAAGTCACTGCTCCACAAACGACGACCGTTTCAATTCCTTTGTTCGAAAGAACCTGGGCAAGATCGGTGTTGCTGAATGCGTTGAAACCGATTTTTCCCGGAACCTCGACGATCCATTCTCCGTACTTGGCAATCGCATCGATGGTCTCAGCACCCTTGGTGCCCGCCTTGAATGCTTCGGCTTCCTTGATCATCTTCAAGATCCCGATCGGGTTCTCCAGCTCGTTGTGGTACTCACTGAATGCGATCGGAACAGAGATAATGGTCATCCCCGATTCGACAGCTGCGTTGAGCAGAACTTCAGTGTTTGCAACGGTTCCACTGACGGCACTCGACTCTTCGATGACACTGTTGAAAAGACCGTCACTGTCAAACCAGTCGCGCTGATAGCCGACCAAAAGGATCGCCGTCTTCGCAGGATCGTAACTGGACATCAAAACTCCCATCTCTTGCCAGATTCTGGCAAATTCTGAATTTCTGCACCGAAGGCACCATTGCCAACAGAATAGAAATTCTAATTACAATTCTTGGTCCCCTGACTTGCTGGAATCTCACTCCTGTTGGATCAAGGGCACCCGGCTCAACGCAGAAATGCGCGGACCGGTTCCCCGTTCCTCAGGAAATCAGCCACTCGAAGGGGAGATTGTCACTGTTCCCAGTATTGCCGGGAAACCAGGGCACAGAGGGTCCTACGACCAGCGAAAAGGCCTGATCAGAGTTCAGAAGTACCCCTTTTGGTTCTTATCGGTCCGAGACTGGAAGTTCAGGGCGCTGCAGGTGATAGGTGGTCGAACGCTGCCATGCACTTCCCACTGCCACCAGCCGCGCTTCATCATGTGGATGCCCGATGAAGGTGATCGCTCTCGGCATCTGGTTCTCCTGGAAGCCACATGGCGCCACCAGACTCGGATGTCCGGTTAAATTGGTCACACCCAGCGTCTTGAAATCACCCGCCGGTGCCAGGTACACATCGACTTCCGAAAGCGCAGAAGCCGTTTCACGCATCAGCATCGTGCGGAGCCGCTGGGCACGGATGTATTCCACCGCTGGAATCAGCCTGGCAGCACGAAAACTATTGGGCCATGCCTGTGGTCCTTGTTCCACCAACTCATCATCTCGATCGCTACGGGTCAGTTCGTCGAATGCAGCCGCACTCTCGGCAAACAGGATCGTCATCATCGGCCACACCGGATAATCGGGTAACTCCACTTCCACAAGTTCTGCTCCGAGTTCTTTCAACTCATCGAGTACACTTCGATGAGACTCGGCTCGTTCAAATGCAGCGGGGGAGTATCCGATCTTCCAGCCCTCGATCGACATCGATCCCGGCACTTCGAACGGACGATCCACGGCATCGAGATCGAGACCATCGGCACCCTCGATGGCATCGAGGACCACCGCAGTATCTTGCAAGTTGCGGCAGATGGGGCCGAGTTTGTCCATCGTCCACGACAGCGCCATCGCGCCGAATCTAGACACCCTTCCAGCGGTCGGCCGCAGCGAGGAGTTACCGCAGCGAGTCGATGGACTGACGATGGACCCCAGAGTTTCTGAACCGATGGCAAAAGGAAGCGCGCCCGCACCCACGGCAGCCGCCGAACCGGCGGAGGAACCGCTCGATCCATGCTCTCTGTTCCAGGGGGATAAGGTTTTTCCGCCGTACCAGACATCGCCCATCGCCAGGGCGCCGAGAGTGGTCTTGGCCACCAGAACTGCCCCCGCCTCATCCAGTTTCTTTACCACCGTCGCATCGATCTCGATCACCTGGTCCTTGTAGGGTGTCGCTCCCCAGCTGGTCCTGGTTCCCCTCACCGCACAGAGGTCCTTCACTCCGTAGGGGATTCCATGCAAAAGTCCGCGGTACTTTCCAGCGGCCAGCTCCTCATCGAGTGCCTTCGCCTGACTCAGAGCCCGATCCTCGGTATAGGAGATGACGCAATGCAACATCGCATCGACTTCCCTCAACCGATCCAGAAACAGTCGGGTCATCTCCACACAAGAAACCTGACGCGTCTCGATCAGGGATGCCAGCAGCGGAATCTCCGCCCACAGCAACTCCCGCAGGTCGTCGGGTCGCTTCACGTCCGGCAGTGCCCCTTGAGGAGCCAGTGAATCCACCGTCGGCACCCACGGTGTCTCCAGCGCCCTGAAGATGAATGCCGGTGCCACCGAGTTCTCGATGGAGCGCTCGCCCATCGCTGCATATTCGTTGAGGCGATCGAGAGCCACCGGCAGCATCTGTGCCAGTTCCGTGCCGGTGAACTGTAGCCCAGCTACCGCCAATGCTTGACGCAGAGCCTTCTCATCGATGGGGGTGTCCTGCTCGGTCTCACCAGAGGTGGGCGGTTCATCCGGAATTGAGGATCCTCCACCCAAATCAGCAAGTGGGGAATGAAGTGCCAGCACCAATCCCAGAATCATCATCGATTCTCCTTCATCCGTTCACCTTGAAAATGATGATCAACATCATGACAGCCCATGCGAGCCATGCCGCGAATGCGATCTTCAGCCAAGGAACCGGTTTCATTTTCACATCAGACATCGTGATTTCATCCATTCAGCATCAAGGACTGCAAATCGCCTAGATCGTAATTGTCGAGACACATCGGAGATCCAACATCATTCCAGCGAAGGCAACCACAGTGGATCCTCTCCTGTTTGGCCTCGAGATCTGCCCTGCGTAGGCGAAGAACCCATTCGATCACCGGGAATGCCAGATCACTCCAGGGAATCTCCGACCAGGAGAACCACTTCACTTCGATGCTTTCGGCGCCCGCTCCGACCTCTGGACTGTTCAGACGAGCCAGGAACATCTCGTGCACCTGACCGATCCGGGTCAGATCAATCCGAGCGAAGGGGCGGATGATTTCCACATCTGCGAGCGCTTCCTCCTGCGTTTCTCGGGCCGCACCCTGTGCAAGAGACTCGTTCATCTCGAGAAATCCTGCCGGCGGGGTCCAGAGGCCCAGGGCGGGTTCGATCGCACGTCTACAAAGAAGAATCTGATCGTCTCTTTCGATCAATGTTCCGACCACGATCTTGGGATTGCGGTAGTGAATCTTTCCACAGCCAGGACAGACTCCACGCAAGCGATCCTCGCCCTCGGGGATCTCCTCCACCAGCATCGTTCCGCACGAAATACAGTGGATCGGCACATCCACGATCAACTGAAATTGCTTTCCCTCATCGAGACCTCCAGAGCAAAGGCTCGCAGAGGAACTGCTCCCGGGCAAGGATCTCGTTTCCATGTGGCCATCGGGCCCTGGGTATGAAATCCTCCTGCAACCGGAACCGACGGGAAGGAAACACCGGATGAACCAACAGGCTCGCTGGCTGCTGCCGGTCATCCTCTGCCTCGGCTGCTCGAACCTGCAAAGAGCAGAACCGAGTGCCACTCCCTCATTTGTCATCATCCTCGCCGATGACCTCGGTTGGGCTGATGTTTCCTACCAGGGAAGCCCCTGGAAGACACCCGCCATCGATGCCCTTGCAGCCGATGGCATTCGCTTCACCCGTGCGGCTTCCAATGGCCCCAACTGTGCTCCGAGCAGGGCCTGCCTCGTGACAGGAACCGATGTCACCCGTCACGGGATCTTCACGGTTCGCCCGGCAGCCCGTGGCAAGAAAAAGAACCGCCGCCTCGAACCGCCTCGTACCGAGCATAAGTTGAAAACGGAAGCGATCACCATCGCCGAGATGCTGGCCAACCACGGCTATCGATCGGCCCACATCGGCAAGTGGCACCTCGGAGCGGATCCTGCCGAGCAAGGCTTCGATGTCTCCATCGCAGGGGATCAACGGGGCCACCCGAAAACACACCTCGCCCCCTGGAATCTGCCTCATCTGGAGGAACAAGAGCAGGGCACCGCTCTGGCAGATGCGCTGACCGATCACGCAGTACAGTTCATCGAGGAGAATGCCGATCGTCCGTTTCTGTTGATCCTCTCGCACTATGCTGTTCATACCCCGGTTCAGGCTCCCCCGGATGAAATCGCTTACTGGGCCCAGCAATTACCACAGGAAAAGAAGAAGCGGCATCGCTATGCAGCGCTGGTCGATAGTGTCGATCGGTCGGTCAAGAGAGTCCGGGAATCGCTGGAACAGACCGGCTGTTCCGATCGCACGCTCCTCATCTTCACCAGCGACAACGGAGGACATGAAGGGTTCACCGATAACGGTCCACTGCGTGGTGGCAAGGGGATGCTGTTCGAGGGAGGAGTGAGGGTTCCCTTCATCGCCTGGGGCCAGGGCACCGGCTCTCCTGTCAGGGTTCAAGATGTTCCGATACAACTCACCGATCTAGTGCCGACGCTTCTCGAGATGGCCCATGTCCCGACACCGGCGGAGGTTCCCCTTGAAGGTGTCAGTCTGACCAAACTCCTGGATGGCAGCGCAACGCTCCCCGATCGAGATCTGGTATGGCACTTTCCCGCTTACCTGGAGGGATACACGCGCCTGCACGGCCCATGGCGAACAACGCCGGTCACCTCCATCGTTCGAGGTCCATGGAAGATGCTCGAATTCCACGAGGACCAGCGCAGATATCTGTTCCATCTCGAACGAGATCCTTCAGAACTCGACGATCTCGCCGATCAACAGGTCGATCGGGTCGAGCAGCTCGCCACCTCCATCGATCAGTGGCGAAAACAGCGAAATGCCCCGATGCCACGACCCAACAGCGAGCGTTGATCGCTGATCGCTCGACAACGCACCGATTAGAGGGGATTCTGTGGCTTCCCCGGGCACCCCAGCAACCGTTGCTGATCTTCACCGCATCGGAGCGGGCCGCCGGTAGAACACCAGGCCAGGAGCAATTTTGATCCCCATCAGAGCATTCCGGTTCCTGGTTCCGATGGTCAAGCAGGAGAAATCCGTGATCGCCTGCGGAGTACTGCTGATCCTCGTGACCAGCATCTGCCAGGTGGCGGTTCCTCGGCTGATCGGGGTTGCAGTGGAGCGGCTCGAATCGGGTGTCGGCCTCGACCTGGTGATTCCCGTGGCGATGGCGATGCTCGGCGCAGTACTGATTCGCGGTGTCACTTCTTTCTGGGCGCGCAAGACGGTGATCGGGTCGAGTCGGCGCATCGAGAAGAGACTACGCGATCGGATGTTTCAACACATCGAACAGCTCGACGGATCATTCCATGCGAAGTTGCACACCGGCGATCTGATGAGTCGATTCAATAGCGATGTCGAGGCTGTCAGGATGGTCTTCGGTCCGGCGATCATGTATTCGGTACAGACCGTCTTCATCCTGATCTTCACTATCACTTTGATGCTTCAAATCGACTGGCAGTTGACCCTCTGGTCATTGTTTCCGCTGGCCCTGATCACCATGACGGTACGCTTCATCGGCCCGTTGATACACAACCGATCGATGCGCGGTCAGGAGATGCTCGCAGACATCTCGGTTCACGCACAGGAGAACTTCGCCAACGCACCGGTGGTGAAAGCGTTCGTCGTGGAAGATGCTGAAATCGACCGGATGAATCGATTGAGTCATGCCTACTTCCAGCAAAACATCCGTATCGCTCAATTGAGAGCATTCACCGGCAGCGCCTTTTCATTGTTCGGTGATCTGGCGCTGGTGACGCTATTGCTGGTCGGAGGCTTACGAATCCTCTCGGGAGATCTGAGCCTGGGAGAATTCGCCACCTTCAACGGCTGCCAGTTGCTGTTGATCTGGCCGATGATCGCCCTCGGCTGGGTGATGAATCTGTTTCACCGCGGTGCAGCAAGTGCCGAGAGGATCCAGGCGATCCTCGATTCGATCCCCGCGGTGGACGATTCGAAGGCTCGATCGGAACACCAGGTACAGGACGGTGGAGTCTCCTTCGATCAGGTGTGCTTCCGTTATCCACAAGCAGAAGAGCCGACCCTCGAACAGATCTCCTTTGATTTGCCCGGTGGCCAGACTCTCGGTGTGGTCGGTGCGACTGCCAGCGGTAAGACCACTCTACTGAACCTGATTCCTCGACTGTCCCCGACCGACAGCGGCAACATATTCATCGACCAGATACCGATCGAGCACTACACCCTCGATTCACTGCGTGGATCGATTGCAATGGTTCCGCAAGAACCATTCCTGTTCAGTGCGACCATCGCCGACAACATCTCCTTTGGAGTCGATCACGCCTCGATGGATGAAATCGTCGAAGTCTCACGGCTGGTCCGGATGCATGACGAAATCGGTAAGTTTCCTGATCGTTACGATCAACGCGTTGGCGAGCGAGGCATCACTCTCAGCGGTGGACAAAAACAACGGATTGCCATCGCCCGGGCCATCCTGCAACGGCCTCGAATCCTGATCCTTGACGATGTCTTGTCAGCAGTCGATTCAGAGACTGAAACCACCATCCTCGAGGGACTGCGTGACTGGACCGAGGATCTCACCGCACTGATCGTCACTCACCGCCTCAGTGCCATCACTCATGCAGATGAGATCTTGGTCCTCGATCAAGGAAGAATTGTCGAACGAGGAAACCACCGAGAGCTGCTCAACAAGAAGGGCCGATACCACAAATTGTGGCGTCGCCAGACGGTCGAGGGTGAACTGGAGGATTTCGAATGACCTCCCGAAAACCTGACAAAGATGACGACCGTAAAGATGATGACGAAGTCGAAGACTTCCATGTCGAGGAACTCATCGATCGCCCCTTCAGTCGATTGCTCGCAGGTCGACTGCTGAAGTACCTGCGGCCCTACCGCCGAATGGTACTGCTGTCGGTGATCTTGATCATCTGTAGCACGATGCTCACCCTTGTCGGTCCTTTACTGGTCAAGGAAGCCATCGATGGGCCCCTTTCAATGTCGATCGGCAGCGACCAGGCGAGCAGTGAAACCGGTTCACTTCTCACCGAACTGGCGCAGCAGGTGGGCCTCGAATCGATCGATGAAGAAAGCGATGACCAGCAACGAATCAGCTGGATGTGGCTGATCGCTGGCTGCTACTTCTCGATCTTGATGTTGCAATTGATCATCCAGTACATCCAAACGATGGTGCTGGAGATGACCGGACAAAGCGTCACCAAGGACCTGAGAATGGAGGTGTTCGCACACCTCCAGAAACAGAGCTCCAGCTTCTACCACCGTAATCCTGTCGGGCGTCTCGTGACACGAGTGACCAACGATGTCGAAGCTCTCAACGAACTCTTTGCCAGTGGTTTCGTGTCGTTGGCGGGGGACCTTCTCGCCATCACCGGAATCGTCGCGATGCTCTTCTGGACCAACGCAGAACTCGCTTCGATGGTCTTGCTGGTGACACCTCTGGTTGTGGTGGCCACCACGATTTTTCGTAAGTTTGCACGCAAGCACTACCGCGAGATGAGACGACGCCTCGCCCACCTCAATGCTTACACCCAGGAATCGATCAGTGGCATGGAAGTGGTGCAGGTCTGCCGCCGTGAAAAACAACAAGCTCAACGCTATTCGCGGATCAATGGCACCCTGAGAGAAGCGCATCTCAACAGCATCTTCTGGTATGCACTGTTCTTTCCCACCGTCGAGATCCTGTCGGTGATTGCACTGGTGACCATCGTCATCCAGGGTGGCGCCCGGATCGATGCTGGCACCGCGACCTTTGGTGAGTTTTTTCTCTTCTGGACCTACCTGACTCGCCTCTTCTCTCCCCTGAGAGACCTTGCCGAGAAGTACAACCTGCTGCAATCGGCGATGGCTTCCAGTGAACGGATCTTCGGTCTCCTCGATACCGATTCATCTCTACCAGAACCAGTGGTCGTGGTCGATGCCGACGACCGTTCGGTAGCGCGCACCGAAGAAATCCGCTTCGATCAGGTCTCCTTCAGCTACGACGGCAAGACCCCGGTACTGGAAAACTTGTCCTTCACCGTCGGAAGTGGAGAAACCATCGCCGTGGTGGGAGCAACTGGTGCAGGAAAGAGCACCATCATCAACCTGCTATTACGCTTCCACGATCCATCTAGTGGTTCGATCACCATCGGAGATCGGGACATCCGGAATCAATCGCTCGCCAGTCATCGAGAGCGTTTTGGACTGGTACTACAAGACGTTTCGGTTCTTTCACGAACTCTCGAAGAGAACATCCGCTTCGATCGAAACCTCGACCGCGACCGCATCAGCTGGGCACTGGAACAGGTACGCGGTTCTGCCATCGTCGCACGCCAGAAACTGGGACTCGATGAACCGATGATGGAGCGTGGCCGTACCCTATCCAGCGGAGAGAGGCAGTTGATCTCCTTTGCCCGGGCACTTGCAGGCGATCCACCGATTCTGGTGCTCGATGAAGCGACCAGTCATGTCGATACCGAAACCGAGGCACTGATCCAGGATGCGATCGATCGGCTGGTCAAGGGCCGCACCTCGGTGATCGTGGCTCACCGCCTGAGCACGGTGAGGAAAGCAGATCGGATCCTCGTGATGCACCACGGCCAATTGCGCGAGGAAGGCGGCCATGACGAGTTGGTGGCCCTCGATGGGATCTACGCTCGCCTGGTGAAGTTGCAGTTCGGAAACTCTTGAGCGCCGATCGACCGTTGCATCTTGCTCCAGGCCACTCCATCCTCCAGTTAAATCCAGAATCCGTCACAGGACCGAGATGAGAGAGAAATCCCGATGACCCAGTGGAACAGACTGACTTTAATTTTCACCGTACTGACTACCTTTACCAGTGGTTCAGTCCGAGCAGATGACCTGGCACGCTTTTATCCCGAAGGGTGCTACCTCTACGCAGGAAGTAGCGGCTGGAACGGAATCGAGGACTCCTTCGCCAGCAGTCCCGCCGGAAAGATCTGCTCTCAACCTCGCTATCAAGGACTTCGTGGATATCGTGAGAAGTTCGCCAGTACCCTGGCCCAGTTGCTGGAACCCTTGATGAAGGGAACGCGCAACAGCGGTGGTCATTCTTCAAGTTCGACAGCGGTGTTCCTCGATGCCGACCGACTTCAGATGATCATCCATGCGATGAAGCACGGCGTTTCGATCGGCATTCCACATTTCGATATCGATCCGATGAATCCAGAACTTCTCGGTTATCTCATCATCGATGCAGGAGAAGAGTCGCAGCACTATCGAAACCTGGTCGCGATGCTGCTGGGGGAGAACGATCTACTCCGGGAAGATCCACATATCCAGACACTCGCGGACACTCGATGGACCGTGGCTACTCTCGACAATGATCCTCCACAAGAGATCTGGTGGGGGATTCATCAGCAACGGCTGGTCGTTGCCAGCGGCCAGCGCAGTGTCGAGATCTACCTGGAGATGTGTGAAGGTCAACAACCCACCCTCGCCGACAGCAAAACATATAAGAATGGCCTTCAGCGTTGCATCGGAAGTTCACGGATCAGTGCATCCTTCCAGTTCGATCTACCGGCCCTCTTTGATCAGATCTTCGGTCTGATGGAGGAGTTCGGTGCCGAAATCCCTCCAGGGGCCGAGCAAGTCGTCGACCAGATCACCCGGATTGGCGCTCTGCATGCCGGAGTCGGGGTGATCGGCGCTGACGAGGTGACTTTCACTTCCGGGGTCAGTTTCCCCGTGTTCGATACCGTCGGGGGAGGAGCTCCACTCTCCTCGGAGATGTTCTCGATCCTGCCAGAAAATCCTTTTCTCTTCTTCTCGTCCACCTTCGATGCACCCGCCATCTTCGAGCAGATCGAAGAAGAACTCGTGTCTCTATTGGCCGACGATGTGAAGTGGAAGGTGGAACAGGGCAAGAAGACCTTTCAGGCGTTGATCGGCACCTCGGTCGAGAATCTGGTCGCCGCCTTCGGTCATCGAATCACCCTGTTCGAGGAACCCACTGCCAGAGGCATCATTCCAGGCCTGGTGATGACCTTGGCCGGTGCCGACAGCGAGCAATGGAATCGACTGCTCGCCAAACAGCTGCCCATGATCCAGCTGTTGATCCGATCTTCTGGAATCCGCTGTAGCCTCCAGACACTCGATCTACCGCCGCACGAAGGTCAGGTCGAGCCGATCCGCTACCTTCAGCTCCTCGGTCTCGAGAGTCCCGTGGTGCCCGCATGGACCACCATCGGGGATGAACTGGTCTTCGCTCTCCACCCGACCGTGCTGGAGCAGCTGCTTCATCGCCTCGAAACCCGGGGGGCAGACTCTGGTCGTTTCCAGTTACCGACACTGGTCGCCGGAGCCACCCAGGAGAGCGCGATCGGCCCCAATGGCATCGGCATGCTCGATGCTGGCGCGCTGCTCCAGTGGAGTTGGCCCTCCATCGTCCCGGCAATTCAGTCGATTTCGGAGCGGGCTTCGCTGTCGATCGATGCCGCATCGATCCCACCGGCTCACATCTTTGATGAGTGGAAGATGACCAGTGCCATGTGGATCGACGAGAGTGGATTCCGAGCGACCAAGACATCCCCGCTACCGACCGGGCCCGAGTTCATCGGCGGTCTCATCCTGGGACTGATCTCTGCGAGCGCTGATTTCACCCGCGAGATGGTCGAGAGCATCGAAACAGATGCGGTGCCTGAACAGAGTGTGCCGCAGGAATCTACGCCGCATGAATCTACGCCGCAGATCGACGACAAGCCCGATCCGCTGAAAAAAGAAATCCGCGGAGAGCCGCTCTAGACGGTACTGCGCGCCAGTTAGATCGACCCCAGTTGCGGCAACGGGCCCACCAGTGGAGTGATGTACTCGATGAACTCCGAGTTCACATCGCATCCGCCTTCGATCCAGGATGGTGGCATCGTTCGGGTCTTTCCCGCCACCTCTGCCAGCGGCACCGGCACGTACTCGACCTGGTAGGGTGAATCGGACACCCTGCGAAGCGTCAAACTGGCCCCGGCCAACCCATCGGCTGCGGCCAGCACCGCATGTCGACCACTGGCTCTCGCCTCTTCTGCATCGACCTTGCTGACACAACCGGCGAAGGATCGTTGCAGGTAGCCGAAGGTATCGGCTCGTACCCTTAACTTGTGACCCAGGCGCTCTCGAATCAGACGAGCCAGATGATCGCCCAGTGCACCGCTGCCCGAAAGCTGGACATTTCCGTGGGCATCTCTTTCCACCTCGCCAGAAAATTGCTCTGCCAGACTCTGAGCGATCGCAGTGCCAGACTGATCGTGAATCCCCTCGCTGACGGCGATCATGCAACGCCCCATGGCGCTGTAAACACGATCGACATCGGCGATGAATTGCTCGACTTCGAATACCGATTCAGGCAAGTAAATCAGATGCGGCCCGGTTCCATGTTCGCTTCTGGCGAGTGCCGAGGCCGCCGTCAAGAAACCAGCATGGCGCCCCATGATCACATCGATCTTGATCCCCGGGAGCGCTTTGTTGTCGAGACTGTCACCGATCAGCGCGCAAGCAACAAATCGAGCCGCCGAGCCGAAGCCAGGAGTGTGATCATTCAATACCAGGTCATTGTCGATGGTCTTGGGGACATGGAACGCTTTGAGGTCATGTCCCGCCGCAGCCGCCACCTCGGAAACGATGCGGCAAGTGTCCGCACTGTCGTTGCCTCCGATGTAGAAGAAATAACGGATGTCCCTCTTCGCCAGTTGCTGGAAGATCTTCTTGCAGTACTCCTCGTCTGGCTTGTCACGACTGGAGCCGAGAGTGGCTCCCGGAGTCGCGGCGATCTGCTCCAGCTGGTCTCCTGGCAGATCGGTGAGGTCGACCAGATCATCTTCGAGCATTCCTCGCACCGCATGACGCGCTCCGTAGATGGAGCCGGCCAATCCGGTCTCCTGGATCGCCTCGATCACGCCAACGAGAGACGCGTTGATGACGACCGTGGGGCCGCCTGACTGGGCGATGACAGCATTCTGTGCCGATTGACTCATGACCAATCCCTCCTCGGACTCGCACCGGTTGGACTCGAACGATTATGGCGCGGTGCCACTCTCCGAGGGTACACCAGCCGGGGTTGCCGATGCGACCGACTCGCCGCGTTACTTCCCCGGTAGATCCGGCGATCGATCGATGATGATCCGATCGGTAACCTCACCATCCGATCGGACATTCTCCATCTGCAACTGGTCAGAATCGATGGTGATCAGTGCCGAACCGAAGACGGCCTGACTCTTCACCATCACCGGATGGTCACCGGTCTTCTTGACATGACCTCCGCCATGACCCACCACCGCGTAAACGGTTCCACCACCATCTTCAGTCCAGTAACGCTCACCCTCCCAGCGGATGATCTTGCCATCGCTACGGAGCACTTCCGTGGCAGGAACCGGATGATCGACACTCTCCCCGTAGCCATACACTCCCTGGATCAGTCCCGATCGTTCGTAGATGTGAGAGTGTCCCGCCAGCACCAGGTCGACCCCTCCCGCTTCCAGGATCGGCACCGCCACTTCCCGCATCTTGACCAGGCGGCCCTCGCTGTCCTGGAAGTTGTTCGACCGGTGCGAACCTAGGCTATACGGAGGATGATGGAAAAATGCGATGATCCACATGCTATCGGTCTGCGACAGATCCGCTTCCAACCACTTCATCATCGGACCCGCCGGGTCGATGGCATCTCCGCTCGAATCGAGCGAGATGAAATGGACAGAACCGTAATCGAAGGAGTAATACGCTTCGGTTCCACTGGCAACACCACCGCATTGACCTGCGGTAGGTAACAGATACGCCTCGAAATAAGGGCCCGCCTGGTCGACGCTGGTCGAACTCTTCATCTCGTGATTCCCCGGTGCAGGCCAGCAAGCGATGGATGAAAGGATATCCCGATAGGGCCTGAAGAAGCGTGCCGAAAACTCTCCGTCTCGACCTCGGCTATAGGCCATGTCACCGACATGCAGCATCAGATCGAGCGGCGTATCACCGAGAAACTCCACCATCGAATCCCTGACCTGGTACTGCACTGGACCACCGGTGCCAGAATCTCCCAGCGCCCAGATCCTCAACGGCCCATCCTGATCAACTGCCGGAGCGGAGCGGAACTGTCCCCTTCCCACCGACAAGTCACCATTGCTGGCCCGGTACTGAATCTCTGTTCGATGGGGCAAGCCCTCGAGAACCACGTGATGATCGAGATAATCCTCACCATATCGAGATGGAACGGTCTCTCCCTCGACCACGTGTACCTGCTGCGATCCATCTGCAACATCCCCGAACAGTTGCCATTCGATCCGTGGTACTCCGATAAATCGAGTGGAGGTGCGCCAGGCGATGATGGCTCGATCGCCGGCGACCTGCTGCAGGTAGGGGAGCCTCGCCTTGTCCATCGGAATCCAGCCGCGGCTATCCATGTGGCGGATTCCCAGCAGGAGGCCCAGTCCCAGCAGCAACAGTAGTAATCCGCGCTTCAATGGCCCCCCTCGGGTCAAATATTTTTCGTTCCGCCTGCGGGTACGATACGCCTTTCGCTGAGGAAGCGGTAGGATACCCAAAACAGGAGATCACGTGCTTCAGATCCAGAGTATCGGAAAAAGATTCGGAGAGCAGGTCCTCTTCGACAATGCCTCATCCCTCATCGAGGCGGGTGAGAAGGTCGGCATCGTCGGTGCCAATGGCCATGGTAAATCAACCTTGATCAAGATGATTCTTCGCGAAATAGCCCCGGATCAGGGTCAAATCAGCGTCCACAAGGGAATCCGTGTCGGACACCTTTCTCAGCATCTGGTCTTCGCCGAGAAGACGGCTCTCGAAGAGGCGAGTCTCTCCCTTCAGGTCAAGGAAGAGGGATACATCGAGATCCATCGCGCCGAAGCGATGTTGATGGGCCTGGGCTTCTCCAAAGCTCAACTGGATCAAGCCCCCGAACAACTCTCCGGCGGATACCAGGTGCGCCTCAATCTGGCCAAGGCACTGCTGGAAGATCCAGACCTGCTACTGCTAGACGAACCGAACAACTACCTCGATATCGTCAGCCTTCGCTGGCTTCGAGGTTTTCTGAAAAAGTGGCGAAGGACGATGCTACTGGTCACACACGATCGCGAGTTCATGGATTCGGTCACCACTCACACCATCGCAGTCCACCGGCAAAAGCTGAGGAAGTTTACCGGAGGAACGGAAAAGGCCTGGGAGCAGATCTACATCGAAGAAGAGATGCATGAAAAAACCCGGATGAACTCCGAAAGGAAAATCGCCCACGAAATGCGGTTCGTCGAAAGGTTTCGAGCCAAGGCCCGGCGAGCCAGTCAGGCGCAATCTCGCCTGAAACAGATCGCAAAACGAGAACGACTCGACAAGCTCGACGAGATTTCCACCCTCTCCTTCTCTTTCAATCACATCAACAATCCTGGCAAGTGGTCGACCGAGACCCGAGCGATGGAGTTCGCCTACGAGGGTGGAGAAACCCTCATCAGCGGAATGGAACTCCATGTCGGTGCCGGAGATCGGGTCGGAGTGATCGGTCCCAACGGAAAAGGTAAATCGACACTGCTGCGCTTGCTCGCAGGGGAACTCAAACCGGTCTCTGGAGAGGTTCGCTCTCATCCATCGACGGTTCATGGCCTGTTCGGCCAGAGCGCCATGGGAGTGCTGCAAGACAAGCGAACCATCGAAGATGAAATCAACAGCGCCAACACCATGCTGACCCGAACCCAGGTGCGCGAAATCTGCGGAGCAATGATGTTTGGTGGCGACCTGGCACTGAAAAAGGTCGAAGTCCTGTCGGGGGGCGAGAAGTCGAGAACCTTGCTGGGCCGGGTACTGGCTTGCCCATCGAACCTACTGCTGCTCGACGAGCCGACCAATCACCTCGACATGGCCAGCACCGAGGCTCTCATCGACGCGATCAATGTCTACCCTGGAGCGGTGGTGATGGTGACCCACGTCGAGTCCGTGTTGAGAGAAACTTGCAATCGCCTGGTCGTTTTCGATGCAGGAATCGCCCGGGTCTTCGAAGGTGATTACGACACTTTCCTGAATCGCTTCGGCTGGAGTGAAGAGGCTGGTTCCAGAGATACAGGCGAGCGCAAGAAGAACGAGAACCGAAAGGACAAGAGACGGGGGAGGGCGCAGCTGATCCAGCAACGGTCCGCACTACTCAAGCCGTTACGATCGCAGATGGAGCGCAACGAAAAACTCATCATCACCATCGAAGAAAAAGCCAAGGACACGGAACAGCGGCTGATCCACGCATCGGAAGCCGGTGACGGCGAGCAGATCTCGCGATTATCGCAAGAACTGAAGAACATGAGAGAATCGATCGATACTGCGTTTCACAAGCTCGAAGAAGCGTCCAAGGAACATGACCAGATCGAACAGCAGTTCGACGAAAAACTCGATCGAAGCGAGTGATCAAGGCACTTCGGTATAGGTGCCATCGCTCCTTCTTGAGAGTTCTTCGAGGAATCCTCCGGCATCTCCCGATGTCGAAGCAAAGCCAACGGTATGAATCGGAATGTGTTCGAAGCGATTGAGATGATCGATGTGTTCCAGCAATTTCATGCCGTCGATGGGGTCATTGGCTCGAAAAGGCATTCCATCGGAGAGCAAGACTATCGTTCGAACCCCGGGAATCTTGAATGCAGATTCAAGAGCACGGTCGGTCGAGGTGAATCCTTCCGGCTCAAAGTTGTCGACGAACTTGAGCGCCCTGCGCTTCTGATCCGGGCTCGCTTGCACCAGTTGATCAGACATCCGATCCACATCCTCATCGAAGGTCACCAGGCAGAACTTGAAGGAGCGCGGTAGCTCACGAATCATTCGCTTCAGTTCCTTCTGCACTCTCTTCAATCTCATTCGAGAGGCGGGCAAATCTTCCCAGCCCTTGTCCTTCTTCCCTCGCTTGTTGACCCCGGTTTTTCCTGCATCAGCCTTGCCGATCGGTTCCGACCCCTCGGGGAGAGGATCTCTCTGCTTCATCGAGATGCTGGTGTCGAGAACGAACACGATCTTTTTGCTGACCAGTTCCTGTCCGAAAAAGGCGGGGGGCTCGACCTTGACGCCGCTGCCCTTCAGGATGATCTTTGCCGGATCGAGTTTCTTACCCTTACCGAGAACCTTCTTGTTACCCTTCCACAGCGCGTCCCACTCCGATGCCGCAAAGAGATCTGCACCGGTCAACTTCTTCAACATCTGGCGGATTCGCTCCGCCACCAGCGACAGGTCTCGATCACGATCTTCTTGATGTTGCAATGCACGCACCATGTGAGGAATCGAACCGGGGTGTCCCTTGCCTTGCAATGCTTCGATCGCTTTCAACGCGACACTATCTTCTTCATCGTAAAGCCCCTGTAGAACCGCGCGGAAGCACTCCGTTTCCTTGCGCTTCGACAAGAAGCCCAGCAACAGATCTCGCACTTCTTTTCGTGGATGCTTTGTCGCCTGAGTACACAACCAATCGAGACCAGACCCCGGCAAGAGATTACGCAAGCCGACCAACGCCGCGTCTTCAACCACCGAGTTCCCCGAGAGCAGTGCACTGGAAATCACCTGCTCCATCGCCGAAGAGGTCCCCTCGACAGCGAGAGCTTCCACGGCAATTTTGACCTGCTTCTGATCGGAGCCAGCGATCGCCCGATCCAGGGCATCGTCATGCGCGGCCTCGAGTCGTGGCTCTCGAGCCGACAGCGGCAAGAGCAGCAGCAGGAGCAGCAGCAGGAGCAGCAGCAGCAATTTCGTGGTGATCGAACGACTCATCGCAATTTCCATCCGTGGTGGCCTCCATCTGACCCCGAGTGTAACGATCAGGCCCCCGGGAGTGGAGGTGCTTGTTGATCCAATGCTCGATAAACCTCATCCTCCACCCATCGAAAGGGTCTAGATGCCAATAATATTGCTCCGCACTGCGCTACTCCTGATGATCTTTCCCCTCAGCGGGTCCGCACTCTTCAGCCAGAAAATTGAACTCAACTGGAACAGCACTCCCGACCAGACATGGACCGGAGCCGACTGGAATTCCAATCGGCTCCAGGATTGGGAAGTGCGAGATGGAAATCTGCACTGCATCAATTCTCAGAAGAGAGATCCTGTCAGAACTACAATTTTGCTGACGAGTGAGGCACACCCGACCCAGGGTTCCTATGCGCTGGCGACCGAGATCTCCAGCGGCTGGCTCGCGGCACCTCATGAAGGTTCCTTCGGCGGAATCTTGTTTGGCATCGGGGGCACAGAAATCGACCCGAAGATTCGCTCGCTGGTCCACGACAAGCCCGCCGCCGATGGCGGAATCCTCGCGGTGATTCACCCGGATGGCCGTGTTGGTTTTCGCGACTTCCATCACGGCGGCGGTGGTGGCTCCTGGTCGATCGGAGGTCCACTACCGAAAAATCGTGGTCAACTGATCCCAGAGCAAACCAGAAATGGCGACGGAGGAGAGGGGCCCTGGCTGTTGCGCCTGAAGGTGATTCCAGACTCCGAGTCGACCTTTCGCGTGCTCCTCACGGCCCATGCCAAGAAGGACGAGACCCTCATCTCCTCGGCAGTTCTGCAGAAGGTCCCGGCGAATCTGGTCGACGGCTCCTTTGGCCTTGCCAGCCACCTCGGCGGCAAGAGTGGGTCGAACGGGTGGGTGATCCACAACTTCGGTGCGGACGGCGACGGGTTGGTCGCCACCGACGACCAATCCCTCGGCCCCATCTACGGGGTTCAGTACTGCCTGACAAGAAACAAGAAGGGCACCCACAGCTGGAAGCTGACCGCACAGTTGGCACCGGTATCGGCACCTCAAGTCGAGTCTTGCCTGCTCCAGATCCTCGAAGATCAGCAGTGGAATACCATCTCTCGCGGCCAGTTCGAGCCGCTGTCGAGGGTGGTCCGCTTTCGCATGTCAAACTGGAATGCAGAGCGCGATCGCTCCTTCCGCGTTCGACTGCGTTACCGCAATTTAGACGATCAGGTAGAGAACCACGACTACTCCGGTATCGTTCGGGCCGAACCGGTCGCGGGCTCCGGTCCCATCGTGGTCGGCCTGATCTCCTGCATGAAGAACTTCACCGGCCAGCTGGCGTGGAACTCATCGTCGATCTGGTTCCCTCATCAAGAGGTTGCTGAAGGGGTCGCATCCCACCAACCGGATCTGCTCTGTTTTGCCGGAGATCAGATCTACGAGGGGGACATCTCTCGTGCAGAAGGTGGTCCGCCCGACAAGATGCTGCTCGACTACCACACCAAGTTCCTGCGCTGGTATCGCTCCTTCGGCGAACTGACCCGCAACACTCCCTGCATCACCATCCCCGATGATCACGATGTCTATCACGGCAACATCTGGGGAGCCGGCGGCAAGCGCGGCCGTAAGGAACCGGGCACCACTGCCCAGGATTCCGGTGGCTACAAGTTGGCCCCGCGCCAGGTCAACGCCATCCACCTGACCCAGACCTCGCACCTGCCCGATCCCCTCATCGATGGGCCGATCGGCGAGGGCTACAGCGTTTACTCGACCCGTGTCGAATACGCCGACATCAGCATCGCGGTGCTCTCCGATCGCCAGTTCAAGAGTGCACCGCGCCCATCGGTGCCGCAGGGCAAGGTGGTCAACGGCTGGTTCACCAATCCCGAGTTCGATCCCGTCGATGCCGATCTGCCGGGTCTGCATCTACTCGGCGATGCGCAGGAGAAGTTCCTCGATCAGTGGGCGCTCGACTGGGGCTACGGTGCCCAGTGGAAGTTTCTGCTCTCGCAGACCCCCTTCTCCAATGTCGCCACCTTGCCACCGGGAAAAACCGGCGGCATCACGCTGAGTTTGCCGATCGTCGAAGCGGGCGACTGGCCCGAGGGTGAAGTTCCCGTCGCCGATTGCGATTCGGGGGGCTGGCCGCAATCCCCCAGGAACGAGGCGATCCGCCTGCTCCGAAAAGCGCGCGCCTTTCACCTCGCCGGCGATCAACACCTTTCATCGTGTATCCGCTACGGGGTCGATGAGTTCCGCGATGGGGGAGTCGCCTTTGCCGGACCGGCGGTGGCCAACACCTGGCCGCGGCGCTGGTTCCCTTCTACCGATGGAGGTGGCGAAAAGGTCAGTCCGCATCGTGGCACCGGCGATTACCTCGATGGCTTCGGTAACAAGATGACGGTGCTGGCGATGGGCAACCCCTACCGGACTGGCCTGCAACCATCGCGGCTGCTCGACCGCGGCCCCGGCTGGGGCATCGTTCGCATCGACAACGACAGCCGCCAGGTCACCTTCGAATCGTGGCCACGCTGGAGTCGTCCCGGCGATGACGCTGCAAGCCAGTACCCCGGCTGGCCCATCACCGTCTCGCAACACTCCCTCGACGGTCGAACGCCCCATGCCCACCTCGCCCCGGTGCAGGAGCTGGATGGCATGACGGTGATCAGTGTCACCCGAGAGGGGGATGGGGAAGCAGACCCGGGGGGAGCGCTGTACGGATACCGCCTGAAAGCGGGCGAGGTGTGGAATCCGCCGGTCTATCAGTCGGGCAGGTACCACGTCGTCCTCGGCAACCCGGAACAGAATCGCTGGAAGCTGATCCCGGTGCAGATCATTCCGTGACAGAAAGAGTCCTGTAGATGAACATCACGATCCTCTGCCTCATCGCATCCATCGCCTCGATGCCTCTCAGCTCGATGCCTCTCAGCTCGATGCCTCTCAGCTCGATGCCTCTCAGCTCGATGCCACTCGCCTCGATGCCACTGCCTTGCCACGACCAAGACACTCTCTCCCAGCAGCAATTCCAGCAACTACATCGGCAACTGCAGGCGCCAGCCGATGCGCCGTGGCGGACCATCCCGTGGAACATCTCGCTGCTCGATGCCCAGCGCGCCGCCATCGACCAGCACAAGCCGATCTTCATCTGGGCGATGGACGGCCACCCCCTCGGCTGCACCTGAAACAACGGAATCCTTGACCGTGAGTCAACCTTCGCCGACCCCGAGATCGTTCAGCTGCTGAAGACCAAGTTCATCGCCGTCGCCATCGACCAGGCCTACCACAGACGCCAGCAAGATGCCGAAGGAGAGTTCTACCGCAAGATCGCCGGCCAGAGTCCGCGCAACGATTTCAAGAAGACGACCCAGGGGCTCTACCTCGCCAGCGCCAGCGGCGAGTTGCTCGGCTTCAACAACAACCGTGGTGCAGACCGGATCAAAGCCCTGATGAAGCAGGCACTCGCACAGTTTCAGGCACCCGCTGCAACGCCGATCGAAGCGGGGCAAGTCGATCGCCGCTACCATGCACCTGTGCCCGAGGGTGCGATGGTCGTGCGGGTACAGGCAAAGATCCTCGGTGGCTACGAGCCCACCACCAACTACTGGCGCAAGATCTTTCAGGAGTCGCTGTCACGCGACAACCTGTGGCTGACGGCGGCAGAGCAACAAGCGCTGGTGGCCGGTGATCTGCCTGCATCGCTGCAGCAACGGCTGGTGCGCTTTCACCTGATCGACAACACCCGCGGCGAACCTCAGATGTGGAAACCGCAAGAGATCACTGCCGTCGATCTATCCCTCGAGAAAGGTCTGCTGAGCGGCACCGTGCAGCTCGAAACCGCATCCGGCAACCGCGGCTACCAGGCCAACCTGCTCGGCCACATCGAGCACGAGGATGGCAAGATCACTCGCTTCGACCTCGTCACCCACGGACAGTTCTGGGGCCATTGCACCTACACCCCCGGCCCACCGGCGGGAAAGTTCCCGCTGGCGATCTCCTTCACCCTCGCCGATGGCAGTGATATCGCCGACGGTGTGCCACCCAAAGGATCGCGCGGCTGGCTGCGAGGCTACCTGCAACCGCAATGATCTCCGGCACTTCACCTGATCATCGCATCTGCCAGATCTAGCCGCGCTTTTCCTGTCATGCCCGGCACAACAAGGCGCTGAAAAAAACTTGCGGAGTTATCTGGTGAGTAGGCGCTCAGGAGTAACAGCCAGGCAAGCACCACGTCGTCCTCGGCAATCCGGAACAGAATCGCTGGAAGTTGATCCCGGTGCAGATCGTTCCGTGAGTGCGGCGTGGGCCACAATGACGGAGCAATTGTACGATTTGCCCTTTTAGAAAACCGTTTTGAGTTGTTGAAGCACGGGCGATCCATCCAGGGATGAGTTCTCCCTTGCATAGTCGATGGCCCTCTTGCCCTGCTTGTCTTTCAGCTGAGCGTCCGCTCCCAGATCGAGCAACTGACGAACCAACACCGGTGGCGATTCCATCGCTGCGCACATCAGGGCGGTCTTGCCATCAGCACCCCTTGCGTTCACTTTCGCTCCCGCCTCGACGAGAATGGTAAGGATCTCGGCAGCGAGCTGTATCTTATCTCGCCCGGTTTCATCGGTTCCTGGATACTCCTCCGCCGCCCACATCAAGGCGGTGTAGCCGTTTTGGTCGAGAGCATCCGGGTCTGCACCCTTGTCGAGGAGCCACTTGATCATCTCTACCTGTTGCCCCCTCACTGCTCCCATCAGAGGTGTGACACCTCCTGACGGATTGACATCGGCTCCTTGTTTCATCAGCATTTCCGCCATCGGAGCACTTCCTCTGGAGCAGGCATGAGTCAGGGGATAGCCAAGCTTGGACCTGAGATTCACTTCTGCTCCCTTTGCAAGCAGCAGCTTGGCGGATCTGAGGGAGGTTTCGTTTATTCCATGGGCCGCATGATGCAGCGCAGTCATCTCGCCGTATCTGCACTTCGCTTCGATCTTTGCACCCGCATCCAGGAGCAACTGGACCATCTCAGGGCCCTGATCCACGGAAAACATCAATGGAGTCTCACGCTCCGGGCTTGTACTGACATTTACATCCGCGCCATGAGCGATGAGCAACTGGACCATCTCCGGAGTGCAGATCCAATCTCTTTTGTACATTGAATGTCCTCTGCGGAGATACCACGCCAGCGGAGTGGTTCCATCGGTTCTGTCTCTGGGCCTGACCTTGCGATTCGCTGGATCACGATGGTTCGATTCCCATCTCGCCCAGTTGACATCGGCTCCATTGTTCAGGAGTACTTTGACAATTTCATACTTTGCCCTGTCCAGTTCCGCATCCGTCCGGGTGCTACCCGGTGCAACCGGCAGTAAGGTTTTGAAGAACTTCGAGCCGATGCCCAGGCAGTAAATCAATGCGGTGGATTGCTTGTCACAGTGGGCATCCACCTCTGCACCACTGTCGATGAGGAACTGAATCATTTCTGGAGTGCTCAGGTAGACAACAGCCATCATGAGGGGAGTCACTCCACCTCGTTTCCCTTCCACCTGATAGCGCATGTTGATATCGACACCACTGTCGATTACCGACTGAACCGCATCAATTTTCCCCTGGTATATTGCCTGGAACATCGCGGATTGGGTCATCGCGGATTGGGTCATCGCGGATTGGGTCATCGCGGATTGGGTCATCGACTTCTGGGCAGCAACCATCGAACTGCTGCTGGCCACCAGCAATATTGCGATGATCGATACCATCGGTAGCTTCTTGTAAGACATCATTTCACCTCGATTCCACCCACTTGAATCCGATTCTGGCCAGCGATCGGACAGGAACCAAATTTATGGCGTATCCTGGCGAACAGGCACGAATACGGTGACAGCAGGTCGTGACAGCCGATCATGGCTACCTTCAGCCGCAGTGCTCTCTCGCACCCCCAACCGGGCGCAACCACCGAAACAGCAGCAGCGCACAGCAAGCGCCGGTCACCGGGCCGACGATGTAGATCCACAGCGTATCTAAATTTCCGGAGACGATCGCCGGTCCCAGACTTCGCGCCGGATTCATCGAGGCACCACACAACGGCCCCGCCAACCACGCTTCCATGCCGACGGTGGCACCGATCACCAGCGCCGGGATGGGGCCCCGCGCCCACGACTGGTCGACGACCCACAGGATCACAGCGACCAGCACCATCGTCAGAAACAGTTCCAGCCCCAGACAACCGAGCAGTCCCGGAGCACCGGGCAGCGTCTCGCCGATGGATGTCGCATCTGGAAAACTGAACGCGACCACCACGCTCGCCACGATGGCACCGCAGCACTGGACGATCAGATAACCGGCCAACCGTTTCGCCGGCAACTTGCCCGCCACCACCATCGCCAACGACACCGCCGGGTTGATGTGAGCACCGGAGGCTTTGCCAAAGATGAGGATCATCGACATCACGGCGAGGCCGAACACCAGGCCGACGCCGGCGGCGCCCAGTCCATGACCGAGTCCATCCATCGTCGCCGCCCCGGTCCCCAGCAGCACCATGCCAAAGGTACCCAGCAACTCGGCGATGTAGGCACGGCGACCGGTCACATCCGACATCGAAACTCCACACCTCTCATCAGGAACTGCTGCGATAGCGATCGACCCGCACACTCTTGCCCTTGAAACTGACCTGCGGTGGGGGAGATTCGACGATGGCGGGCGCCCGCAGCGACCGCTTCACCACCACCCGGGATGTGGCGATCTCCATCGCCAGCGTGAACAGTTCTTCATCCTGCAACGGATCGGACCCCTCACCGACCAGCATCCTGAGCAACATCGCATCTTTTTTCACTGCAGCTTTTTTCACTGCTGCCTTCTTCACTGCAGCCTTGCCGTTGCCCTGCTTCTTGCCGCTGCTCTTGCCGTTGCCTTCCGGAAACATCGGATCGATGTAGATGACATCCGGCCGGCCCGATCCGGAAGCCGTCGAACTGCTCTCGTCAGCCCTCATCGCCGTGCGTGCATCCCCGATACGAATCGTCAGCCGAGCCGCCGCTTCAGCGATCTGTCCGGCGCCTTTCAACGCCCGACTCCTCGCATCCTGCAGCAACATGCCGACAAACGGATTTCGTTCAAACGCCACCACCTCGCAACCGAGCAGAGCCAGCGTCATCGCATCGCGACCGAGCCCGCCGGTGACATCCCAAACCAACGGCATCGGTGCCCCCGCCGCCGGCAATACCGCCTTCGCCAGCAGGCCACCACGCCCCTGCTTCGCCCGACGCAAGATCGATGCAGAAGCCAGATCCACCGTGATGGCACCAAAGGCTTTCCCATCATCCGGCAACACCGTCAAACCCTCCGGCCGCTGCTCGAAACGAAGCAACTCACACCCCCGACGAGGCGACAGCACAAAGCGGGTTCGAGCGGCAGCGTCATCGGAATCGTCATCCATCTTCTTCATGCCCGGAACCTACCCCCCAGTAGTGGCGATACAAGGGCTCTAATAGTACCGGTGTTCGGAAGCCAGCACCCCACCCACGAACTTCTTTACAGAGCACTCTGCAAGACTAAAATACTCTCGGGTATTCATCAGATATATCTTTGGGATTCGGAGTTCCCTGCAAGGGCAACCTTCCAGACTCCATTCCCTTCTCGACACCCAGGAGGTGAAATTGTCCCTTCGATTCGATGCGCGCATACAAACCCTACCGCTATTGCTGCTCGCCCTACTACTGAGCCTGACCACGACAGTTCCATTGCCGTCCCAGGTGGCCGAGATCTGTGATAATGGAACCGACGATGATGGCGACGGGCTGATCGACTGCGCAGATGATGATTGCCTCTTCCCCCTGTATTCAGACAGCGGCCAGGCACTCGGCAACTCCGATAGCTTCGCTGTCGCCCTCGGCGACCTCGATGGCGATGGCGATCTCGATGCTTGGGTCGCAAATTGTTGCTCCCTACCCAACCGCGTGTGGATCAACCAGGGCGGCATTCAGGGGGGAGTGGCCGGCAACTTCGCCGACAGCGGTCAAGCACTCGGCAGCTCCTATAGCACCGGTGTCGCCCTCGGTGACCTCGATGGCGATGGCGATCTAGATGCATGGGTCGCAAACAGCGGAATCAACCGCGTGT
>JAAZXB010000120.1:0-244 GCA_014240375.1 Planctomycetota bacterium
CCATTTCAGGATCTTCGGCGTTGATATGGAATACAGGAGCGTTAATCATTTTCACGACATCCGTGCAATAGTCAGTCGAACGCGCATCGTCCTGCTTTGAAGTGGTAAATCCAATCTGATTATTGATAATGATATGAACAGTGCCCTGAGTTCTGTAGCCTCTTGACTGAGACATGTTGAGCGTCTCCATTACGATACCTTGACCAGAAAAGGCAGCGTCACCATGAATCAAAACAGGCAGTAT
>JAAZXB010000120.1:254-500 GCA_014240375.1 Planctomycetota bacterium
GATGAAAATCCTTGGTGATATTTGACGTCTCCCGTCTGATTTTTACTAAGCCCAAGATCACCTGCAAACTCTTTGAATAAGTTTTCTGCTCTTTTGCCCATAATATTAATCAGAACATTGAGTCGACCTCGGTGAGCCATCCCCATACAAATTCTTTTCATCGAGTGTTCACCGGAGTGCTCAATCAAAACGTTTAAAAGTGGGATGAGAGTGTCACTGCCTTCAAGGGAAAAGCGTTTTTGACCC
>JAAZXB010000012.1 GCA_014240375.1 Planctomycetota bacterium
AGTGACTACGGAGTGACTACGGAGTGACTACGGAGTGACTACGGAGTGACTACGGGTGGAGCCACGACTGCTGGTGACCGAAGGAGAAACGGATGAACCACCCAGGTGACACCGGCCTGAGCTCATGCTCGTGCGACCAGTGCATCCACCAGGACAGCGGCGAGTCTCTCCTTGAACGAGTTGGGAAGATCCGGAGATGCTCCGCACGCAGAATCGTCCATCGGATCCCTCTCGTCCTGTGATCTCTTGACCACGCATTCATTATCGCTGAGAGCCTCTATTCCATGTCATAGGCATGTTTGTATGAGTAGCGGGGAGTGGTGTGCAGTTGCCGTATATTCTTCTGTCCGATGCGGCTCAGGAACCGGATGGAAGGATCAACACCAACCCACGAAAGGGGTCGATATGACCGACGACAACAAGCGAGACGACCAGAAGCGAAACGACGACCAGGACCGCAAGCGACTCTCCGACGCGGAGTTGAAGGATGTGGCGGGCGGTGGCGAAGGAAGCGATGGTCGAGAATGCTGGGATCTGAACAACGACAAGTGCGGCGACACTCGCAAGGGCAGAGCAAATCCGAGTCGAGATTCTCAAGGCTAGTCACTACTCGTCCGCACGGGCGAAGTGATCTCGCAACTGGTGGAACGCATCACGCAACACGGCTTGGATCTCTGACTCACGGGTCAGCGGTACCAGCCGTGGTGCTAGTTGTGCCGTGAGGCTATCCAGTGCGGTGGTGATCTCTACAATCCGCATCGAGAACTGTTCCTCCATCGTCGATCGATCGACCAGACTGTCCTGGAGTTTGCGAGCCTGGAGAGTTGCCAGTACCGCCTTCGCCTTGCGGTAGAGTTCGCCATGTAGCCAGCATGACGAGCAGGTGGGGGAACCGTCCAGCGGGCGACTATTCCAGGCGGAATGATTCAGGTAATATCAATATCGAAGGAGAAACGGATGAACCGGATCTGCATCGCTGCACTGATGACTGTGATGATCTGCGCCTCGGGCTGCGGACCGTCGGAGCTTGAGAGATACGAGGCCACTGAGAAGTTGCTGTCGGCGTGGGATAAGGACCTCCACGGTCCAAAGGCGGATTACATCCGGATACTGATCGAGGCGGGTGCCGATGTCACCGCCAAGGACAACTACGGCCGGACTCCGCTGTTGCACGCCGCCCGCTGGTTCGACGAGGCCACCCCCCCGGAGATCGTCACGCTGCTGATCGACGCGGGTGCGGATGTCAACGCCAAGGACGACGACGGCCAGACCCCGCTGCTGTTCGCCGCAGGTTCCTCGTCCCCGGAGGTCGTCACACTGCTGATCGAGGCGGGTGCGGATGTCAACGCCAAGGGCAACGACGGCTCGACCCCGCGGATGGTCGCCTCCACCCCGGAGATCATCACGCTGTTGATCGAGGCGGGTGCGGATGTCAACGCCAAGGACAACAGCGGCAGGACCCCGCTGAGTGTGGCCAAGAAGCCCGAGATCATCAAACTCCTCAAGGACGAAGAGGCCACCAATAAGTTACTGTCGGCCTGCTCGAAGGGTCATTGGCCCAACTATCCAAAGGCGGATTACATCCGGGTGTTGATTGACGAGGGTGCGGATGTCAACGCCAGGGACAATAACGGCGATACCCCGCTGTTGTATGCCGCCGGCTCCTCGCCCCCGGAGATCGTCACACTGCTGATCAAGGCGGGTGCGGATGTCAACTTCAGGGACAGAGAAGGCTTGACCCCGCTGACGTTCGCCGCCAGCCCCGAGATCATCCAACTCCTCAAGGCCGCAGGTGCCAGGGAGTGACTACGGGTGGAGCCACGACTGCTGGTGACCGAAGGAGTGAGGCACGCCGGGAGGCACACGGGGCACTTTTCGAGTGTCGGGGCCGACAAATTACAAACAGCGTCCAGTCGTAAGACCAGACGCTGCTTGAGTTTCAGATTGGTGGGCGATACTGGACTCGAACCAGTGACCTCTACGGTGTGAGCGTAGCGCTCTAGCCAGCTGAGCTAATCGCCCTCAAGGTTAAAAATTGGTGCCGAAGAGAGGACTCGAACCTCCACCCGGTGTGAACCGGACCAGGACCTGAACCTGGCGCGTCTGCCAGTTCCGCCACTTCGGCACGACCGAGATGGATATCCTCATGGAGGACAGAAGTCAAGTGACTGTGACGATCTGGCCCGAACCGTGGTACAAAAATGGCCGAGAATCGAACCAATACAGCCTTTTCAGGGATGGAATCCGAGATCCGATGAAGATCATCGCCCAGAACCGCCGTGCCCGCCACGAATTTGAGATCCTCGAGACGCTGGAGGCGGGAATCGTCCTTCAGGGCTCCGAGGTCAAGAGTCTGCGGGCGGGAAAGTGCGAGATCGTCGATGGATTCGTGAGGATCGACCAGGAAGAAGCGTGGATGCTGAAGGTCCACATCTCCGAATACAGCCATGGTGGCTATTCCAACCATGAACCGACTCGAAAGCGCAAACTGTTGCTCCATCGGCGAGAGGTGCATCAGTTGCGGGTCAAGATGGAAGAGAAGGGGCTGACGGTGGTTCCGTTGAAGATCTACTTCAACGAGAAGGGACGCATCAAGGTCGAGATCGCGGTCGGGCGCGGCAGGAAGAGCCACGACAAGCGTCGCGCCAAGAAGGATCAGGAACAGAAGAGAGAGATCCAGCGAGCGATGAGAAGAGGCGACTGAACCGGTCTACAGAGCGGGTCTACAGAGCGGGTCTACAGAGCGGGTCTACAGAGCGGGTCTACAGAGCGGGGCTACAGAGCGGGATTTCGAAGGGTGTCGCTCAGTTTGGCTCGGCGGAAGCTCGCAGGCACAACTGCTCCAGTTCGATGGCTTTCTCTTCGAGGATCGGGTCGCCATTTTTAAGCAGACTTTCGACCTCCTTGGCGAGCAGGTGAATCGGCTGGTAGCCGTAGATCCCTGCGGCTCCCTTCAACTGGTGCAGCAATTCTGCAGCATCGTCGATGGATCCACCTCGAATCAACTCGAGAATCTTGCCGGAACGAATCGGCAAGTCTGCGACGAATGCGATCACCAGGTCGCGGAAATCTGGATCATTGGCCAACTTGCTGAAGATCTGGGTGTCGGTCATCGTTCTCCTGTGGTCTTCACCCTCCTGCAGAGGGAGATGGGGTTTGGACGGCAATTACCATGGATATGATAGAAAAGAATGGAGCCTGAGGGAACAGATATCGGTGCAGATTCGTCACCTTTGAGGTACTCTAGATGTAGTGAATTCCAGATCGTGAATCGTCGAAGTCTTTGGTCGGGGTCACCTGTCGTGTCGATGAGGTGTCCAGGACCATTTGAAAGTGAAGCAGAAGGGGGCGAAACGGTTTCGACCGGACGTCGGAATGGAGAATGGCAGGTGGAGGTGATCCGGAGGCCTCCTAAAACACCGGATAAAACTTTTTAATTGTGAACAACAACTTCGCAATGGCTGCCTAGTTTAACTAAGCGCCCCTTCCACCACGGTCTGTCCGTGATCGTGACTGGAGGGCCAAATTTACGGACTGGCCGAAGAAGACCCTGCCGGTGATCTTCCAGGCGAGATTGAACCGGCGCTCGCGGCTCGGATCCTGTCCGTCGGAGCCGTTCGCGAGGCAATAAATGGCGGACTAAGCCTGTAGATGTTCTTCTGGAAGCGTTTCGGGACCCGGGTTCGACTCCCGGCGCCTCCACTTCTTTGCTGTTTGTATCGGTTTGCGATCTGGCCAGGTGGATGATCTGGGCTGGTGCAGTCTGTCTCGGGTCTCTTTGCCCTCGGGTGCCTCTTTGCTTCGGGTGCGGGATGGGTCGTGTCGCGTGGCCGTGGCGTGGCGTGGCGTGGCCGTGGCGTGGCCTCGGGCGGCTGACAGAAGTGCCGGTTTCACGAAGGGAATCACACTTGCCTGGTCCTCCCGACGCTCCCGACGGCGGCATCATCATCTGGAAACCTCGGGGGCCATCTTCTCGAGCGGTTCTCGACCAGGTGCAACGTCAACTGCAGTGGGGGGGAATGGGCCATTGCGGCACCCTCGACCCCCTCGCCAGCGGAGTGATGGTCATCATCGGCGGCGCTGCCCGCCGCTTCCAGGAGTTGCTGACGGTGCACGACAAGACCTACGTTGCGACCGTCTGGCTCGGGATGATCAGTGAGACGGAAGACGCCGAAGGTCCGCTCTCATCTCCTTATCCAGCGAGCCCGATTCCGCCACTCTCTCAGATCGAAGCGCAACTGTCTCATTTCATCGGCACCATCGAACAGGTGCCGCCTGCGCACAGTGCGGTGCGCGTCGGCGGTCGGAGATCGTACCAGCGAGCGCGTGAAGGCGATCGGACTGCGCCACCGGCTCGATCGGTTGAGGTCGCTTCGATCGAGACTCTGGAGCAGGAATCGTCGCGTTTACGATTGAAGATCCGCTGTGGGCCCGGCACCTACATTCGCAGCATCGCCCGAGATCTGGGGCAGCAGCTCGGCTGTGGAGCCTCCTTGATGGCATTGAGGCGTACCGCCAGTGGCGATTTCGATGAGTCGATGGCGAAGCGTCCCGATCAGGTCGGACCCGCAGACTGGTGGCCGCTGGAGAAATTGCTGGAGCATCAGCCGCGTGTCGAAGTCGATGCGCAGCAGGCGGTACGGCTGGGGCATGGCCAGGCGCTGTCGCTGGTGGATCTCGACGTCAGTGACTGTCCCGAGGAGCAATCGCTGGTGGTGTGGAGCGAGCAACGGGTGCGAGGTGTCGCCCAGATCACGCGCGAAGCGCTGCGGCCACAACGCTGGCTGGCTGCGCGAAACGAAGCCGCACAAAATGAATCGGCAAGAAGAGAACTGGATCGCAGCTAGCGCTTACGGTCACTCACAGCGCTTGCGGCCACTCCTATTGGTTTGAATGATGGGGGCCGCGATTTTCCCGGGCGTCAGCCATCTGCCGTGATGCGATCGATAGCAAGGCAGGGGATCGCTCCCTTTCTCATCTGCTATTCCAGCGGCAATACGCTGCGAAAGAACCCGTGGCGCCGGATCACAGCCGAGCTGTTTCGGGATGTGCTGCGAGCCGCTGACATCCAGGCAGATGTGGTCGATGCCAGTGACCGGACTCAGGGCCAGATCAATCAGCGCTTCGGAGATCCAGCCGATTTGAAGGTGACACACAAGGCGATGGATTTCCTACAGGGTATTCTCAAGAAAGAGAAAACAACCCCAGAAAAACAACCTTTACCTCATTGAACAGACCGATTCCGCCTGGTGATCCACCCCAGAAATACCGTGCTGGTCATTGTAACTTGCCATAACCGTCAAGGCCGAAGCGGTAGGATTCCCGGGCCGATGACATCGAATCTGTCTTTCTTGGTGCCCGGAACATCGCCACCGACATGGTCGAGGTCCCAACTGAATGCGACATTTCTGAAGTTGTCAGGGAATGTTGCCGTCAAGTGAAGTAGTTGTTTCCCATCATCGAGACTCCACACCGTGAGCGTCTTACCCATGAAAGCCTTGTTGGCGATGCGACTTCCATCGGCAGAGATCCCGACCGTACCGATGCTGTCGAGATCCTTCAGAGTCATCTGTTCCTCAACAGCACCATCGCTAGCGTCGAAACTCACCAAAGTTCCCGGTTTATTTGAATTGCCTCCGGCCACAGCGAAAAACTTTTCCCCCTGGGGATGGAAGAACACCTGCATCCCTAGCAAGTGACGATCATCAGAATCGACTTGCCAGAGCTCTTTGCCATCGGAAAGATTCCAGGCCTTGAACCCACGCGAGACAATCTTGCGCCGCGGCTTACCAGAGACCTCTATCTTCTCGTACTGAAAGAAGTTGCCGACGATTTGTTTTCCGTCGGGTGAGATATCAAAATGTTTCAGGCCGGTGTCCTTCAACTGCCATAACTTCTTGCCCTTATCGAGATTCCAGACGGAAAGGGATTCATCTTGGCCCAACCAGACGAACGACTTTCCATCCGCAGTCATGCGCGGTCTCTTGGCTGTTCCATCGATGCCAAACTTGCTTTTCAATTTCGATCGTCGCAGATCCCATACCTGAATGACGGTCGGTTCAGGGTCCTTACTCTGAGCTCGGCCGATATGTCCACTGATCAACCTCTGGCTACTGGCGGAGAAGGCCAGGAAATCGACACTTTCATCGTGATCACCAAGCCGCTTGAGAAACTTACCGGTCTTGGCATCCCATACGAAGACTCCAGCGGGATATTTCGTTTTGCCAGAATTGTCGGTCACTTTCACCGGACTACTGCCACCGGCAATCCACTTGCCATTCGGTGAAAAGACCCAGGAAAAATAGGTCCCGACCGCACCGTTGCTGGTGTTCTTCAGTGGTGATTCAAGATCGATACGCCCAGCAGGGACCTGCCCCGATGGAAATAAAAGCAGTACCGATAGAATGGCAACGATCAATCTCGCTCCTTCTCTTCAACATATGCTTCGAGAGGCGGTCGTTTTCATGGTCATCGGTAACCGCTTGCCAGGCACTCTCGGCGTGGAATCGCGGCAGTTGATCTCCGTGAAGCGTGATCCGATCGTGCAACCGTCGCCCACGCTGCCTCAAAATCGACGCTGCCTCACTGTTTTTGCAGCCTCTTCAAGGTTTTTCCAGTTTCACCGCATCGATGGTGATCTGTTTCGGGTGCGATGGTGGCACCGTCAGCAGATACAGCGACAGCAGGTCGGACCACTCCAACGCCTCATTCATCGACAACTGCTTCGTCAGGTCGATGCGGAAGTGATTCCAGCCCGGTTTCTTGAGGGTGAAGTGGTGGTAGTAGCAGTTCCTTCGCAGCAGCCCTGCGACCCCTCCGGCGCCCGCCCACGCCTGGTTGGGGCTGATCGCTTCGGTGCCAAAGAAGAGCGTGAACTTGCCAAAATTGTCATCCTCGTTGAAGATGGAGAAACGGATCCAGCGGTAATCCTCCATCACCACATCTTCGATGGTGGCGATCGGAAGACGACCAAAACTGAGCCCGGCAAAACCCTGACCGCCACCGGAGCGCCACACGAGCGCCCCTTTCCCCTCGAAGACTCGCTCGGGATCCTTGGTGATACGACTTCGGTCCTTGGGTAACGCTTTGCGTGCGGCTTCCTCGACCTCGATGGGTGTCTCCTCGAAGGTGGCGAGATCGAGGAATAGTTCGGGATAGACCGTCTCTTCCAGTGCATCGATCGCCGTCGCCAGCGGTGTTTCACCATACTTCTTTCGCAGTGTGGCCACCGCACTCCACGCCTTGCGGTAGGCGCCCTTTTGCAGATCTTCATTGGCGCGGTCCAGTGCCTTGCCCCCCTTGCACGCCTTCTCCCACGCCTGGATCAACTTTCGCGAGCGGCTATCGGCACTGGCCTTGCGTGCCACGGCAAAGGAGCGGCCTGCATCGCGCCAGGCGTGCTGTTCAAACTGTTCCTGTCCCTCGTTGAAACTCTTCTTTCCCTCGTCGCTGTCGAAGGTGGGGGGGATGACCTTTTCTTCCGCCGGATCTTCAGCGGAATCCTCGTCGAAGGAGAGGGGCATCCCGGAGAGGGGAATCAGGGGCATCCCGCAGAGGGGCATCATCGAGGAACTGCGCCACTGTTCGCCTTCGAAGGCGTGAGTCGAGGGTGCTGCGACGGCGCCGATCGTCAGCACTAGCAGCAGTAGAGTGGCGGCGCAGCAGCAGCAACTCGAAGAATCCAATTTTGTCGACCCTGCGCCGGCGAAAGAAGCAGATTCCGAAGCAGATTCGGAAGCGGATTCCGGCGAGAGGGAGGGGCCGCAAGGGGTGAGTCGATGCATCTGGATCTCCTGTTATTCATGGGGAACTCCTGCCGAGGGGTCCCTGGATGGCTACTGCGAAGATTCGAACACAGAAATTTCGCTCTGGCGCCGTTGTGACGCTATTCTAAGGGCCAAGGAGGACTCATCCAGTGGCACCGATGGCAAGACGACCGAAACAGAACTGCTGGAACTCTGGGATCGTGGGGTGGCTCTCGATGCGCTGGCTACTGCTGTTAATAGCGGTGTGTCTGACCAGTTGTGAGGGAGATGCAGGGGCGCCACAGCGTAGCGGACCCGTGGGCAACGGACCATCTGCGGGCGACCCGGTAGTCTTGCAGCCTCGCTCGGCCGCCGGCGTCCCGACTCCCTCGGCCCGGCTACAGAGGTCGGACCTGCCCGAGGTCACCGATGAGATGCGTGCGAATGCGGCAGATCAGGTGATGGGTGCCTGCAGCCGTTGCCACGCTCCGCTGCCCGCAGATGTCTTACCGCGCCATGCGTGGGAGAAGGTCATCCTTTCGATGGCAGAGATGGTCGGCGAATGGGGACAGCCCGCCGCCACTGCCGAGGAGTTGGCCATCGCATTGTACTGGTACGAGAAAAATGCTCCGGAGAGTCTCGAGTTCACCCGCCACTTGCCGGAAGTGAATCTGAACTTCGAAACGATCGAACTGACCCCTCGCGGACTGGAGAAGGAACGGATCCCCGCAGTCTCGGATCTGCTTCGCTTCGAGCAAGAGGATCGATCGGCTCGGGGAATCCTCGTTTCGGAACTGCGCAGTCGTCGGTTGATGCTCTTGCCACTCGGGCCCGCGGGATCGATGCCACTGATCCCGTTCCTGCCGTCGGTCGATTTTCGCTATCCCGCATCCCTGAGTCATGAGGACCTCGACGGAGTGGGGGGGCCGGATCTGCTGATCGCTTCGATCGGTGGGATGAATCCGGGCAATGAGATCCAGGGAGGGGCCTGGCTGGCACAGTCGGGGCAAGGGCGCTGGAGTGGCAAGCGAGTCGGGGAAGCACTCGCTCGCGCTTGTGATCTGAAAGGGCAAGATCTGGATGGGGATGGGGATGTGGATCTGGTGGCCTGCGCTTTCGGTTTCCGCGGACCGGGACAATTAGTCTGGTTGAAGAATCAAGAAGGCGAGTATTCCCAGCACCAGATCGATCGCCGCGATGGATTCGTGGCGGTCGAGGTGGAAGATGTCGATGGAGATGGCGATGCCGATCTGATCGCATTGCTCTCACAGCATCACGAGATGGTGATGCAGTTCACCAATGACGGATCCGGTAACTTCACCCCCCAGGTGTTGCTGCAGTGGCCTCATGCGGCCTGGGGCTCATCCGGCATGGAACTGGTCGACATCGATGGAGATGGGGATCGTGACCTGGTCCTGGTCAATGGCGATACCCTCGATGACAACACACCGAAACCGACTCACGGAGTTCGCTGGCTGGAGCGGATCGGTTCCACTTTTACCACCTTGCATGAAATCTTGCGCTTACCCGGCTGCGAACGCGCTGCGGTGGGCGATCTCGATGGCGATGGAGATCTCGATGTGGTGGGTGCGGCATTCATGCCCCAGGTCGATCCTTCGACCTGGAAGAAGTGGGACTCGCTGGTGTGGGCGGAGAATCTGGGGAACGCCCGGAAGTGGCAGGTTCGGACGCTGGAAGTGGGCAACCCGGTGCACTCTGCCGTGTTGATCGAGGATGTGGATCAGGACGGCGCCGCTGACATCGTACTGGGCAACTACGTGTGGCTGCGGTCGGACAATACTCCTTCGGTACGGCGTGACTACCTGACCGTCTGGCGCCGCCGCCGCTGAGGGGGCCGGCGAAGGGCGAGGCGAGCGACCGTTACCCTCCATCGTTATCCGACCACTCCCCGTTCTTCTGGACGATCTCTGGGTGCATCATCTTCGGGTGAATCATCGACGGGTGAATCATCGACGGGTGAATCATCGACGGGTGCAGGATCGACCTGCTGTGGTTTTGTCTGCAAGAGTTGCAACTGTTGATCGACCTGTTGAAGCAACTGCTGGTACAGTTCGGCGGAACCCGGTTGCAGTCGCTCGGGGTCGACCATCTGGAGCAATCGCATGGCGTTGCGTGGCTTGCGTAGTTTTTGTTGCACTCGTGCCTCGAGGATCGGTGCCAGCGAGCGATCGGGATCGATACGACGAGCGCGTTGGAACGCATCGAGTGCCTTGTGCAGATCTCCATGACTCTCCAGCAACTGTCCGAGATTGATCCATGCGCCGCGGTAGCGCGGCTCCTCCTCCACCGCTCGCTCGAAACAGATCCGTGCCTGGAGTGGATCGATCGGCGCCAGCAACGCACCGAGACTGTTCCAGGATGGGGAGTGGTCTGGCCTGGTGGTGGTCGCCTGACGGAACAGTTCGAGGGCCCGCGGCACATCTCCAGCTTGCTGGGCGAGGTGCCCCAGGTTGTGCAGAGCCCGCACATCGTCGGGATCCTGCTCGAGACTGCGCCGGTACCAGCGGGTCGCCTCCTCCGGTTCATCTCGCTGTTCGTGGACATATCCGATGGCGACCGGGTCGATGCAGTAGTCCTCCACCAGCGCCCGGCTCGGCACTGGAATCGCCACTACCAGCAGCCACATCCCGAGGTACAGAAACAAGGAACGCCATCGCAGTCCCAGGGTGGCCAATCCACGACCTGCGACGATACAGCCGAGTGCCATCAGGGGCACCCGGTAGCGACCTGCGATGAAGAAGGCACAGGTGGTCAGCAGCAGCATCAGCAGCGCCACTCGAACTGGCCACTCCTCTTCGGGTAGGCCTCGGCGGCGGATCAGTAGGCCCACCAGGATCAACGCCACCAGCGGGCCGCTCGCTCCGGGGAGCCAGGCGAGGATTCTCAGAGGTAGATTTCTTCGAGTCTCTTCGACCAGATTCTTGTTGTTGGGGACATCCCGTGCCGAGATCAACGCGGCGCCCTTGCGAACCATCTGACCCGCCCACTGCAGTGGATCGGCCACCATCTCAGCGAGTGCGAGCTGGTAGTAGTGACGACTTCGTTGCGATGGCTTGGACAGGTGCGAGCTTTTTTCCAGTAGCCGATTCCAGCGTGGTCCGGCGGCGACCGAGGTCAGTCCGTCTTCACCGATGCCATCGCCGGAGCGATTTCCGATGTAGAAGTTGATGCCGCCGTTGGAACTGATCAGCACCAGATCATCACCACTCTTCCAGTTGAGAGTGGCGATCGGTAGCAAGGTCAGGGCGCAGGCTCCCAGCAGTGCGCCGGAGTGCACCAGGCAAACGCTCCAGCGACGCGGTTGTAGTAGTGCCAACACTGCCAGGCCCAGTGCTACGGGTAGACCGGTCGCCCGGGTGATGGAAGCCAGGCCGATCGCCATGCCGACCTGGATCCAGTCACTCCAGTGACCTGTAGCCAGCGCGTTTCTGGCGAGGGAGACGCTCAGCAGGATCAGGAATGTGAAGACGGTGGTATCGAGCAACTGTCCGCAGAAGAAGACCGGCATCGAGGCGATCGCATAGAGCCCGCTCGCCAGCAGGGCGGATTTCCGACCTGCGGTCAGTGCGGTGATCTGCAGGATCAACAGGGCAGAGATGGAATCGAGTAGGCACTGGAAGATCTTCACCGTCCAGGCGAAGGAGGCGGGAACTGCCTGAGCACTACTGCCGATGTCTGACCAGGGTAGTGCCAGCAGTGCCAACAGTGCCGGGTAGCCGGGAGGTTTCCAGTAGGGGGTCTCGTGAGGTGGGCCGTGTTCGAGGAAGCCACGCGCTTGATCGACATTGGTCTGCTCGTCGATGATCGGATAAAGAAACGCGGGATCGGACACGCTCGAATCCGCCACCGACCACAGCCGGATCGAGAAGGCCAACAGGAACATCCACCAGCGAGCCCGTGGGGATGGGCTCCAGAGATCTGTTATCATCCGGTTCTCAACTTCCGACTACTGCAAGCCCTCCCTGAATTCGATCGGGCTGTCGATTCCACTGACCATCTGGAAGGACCGCTCGGGATCGAAGTGGCCTAGCTTTTCCGGACCTTGACGAGTGAAGCGGTAGGTCGCTCCGGCGGAGTCGTAGGATCCGATCACCTGGAATCCGGCATCGTAGATGTTGTGGATCATGGTGGTGATCTCGGAGCCGCCATCGAGCACGGTCACCTGGCGGGAACCGACGAAGCCGACCAGTTCACCCGCGGTCATCGCTCGGCTGTAATCCTCCTCGGTCACCTCGGTGGAGGTCGAAGAGGAACGGTCGCTGTCGGACAAGGAACGGGTATCGGTCCTTGTCGCTGTCGGGGAGCCGCAGCCGCTCCACCCCAGGATCATCAACAACCCCAGCGGCAAGATCCAGCGGTGGCGAGATCTTCCGATCTCTGGGCGGCGGATCGATCGATCGCATTGTCGGGAGACGGGCTTGCTGGAGAAGTTCATTCTTCTCTTCCTTCCGGGGAGATTCAGTCTCTGGTCGGGCGGTGATCCTGCGGTAGGATCCGATCGGGGGAACTGGACTCGATCCAGTCACCCGAAGAAAGGCACCTCGATGATGCAGAGCCTATCGGAGCAAGCCGATCTCTTCTACTACCTCTTCCAGTGCATCTTGTGCCTGCTATCGCTGCTGGTGATCACCATCGGATTGCCCGGGCAGCTGTTGCCGGGGCTGGCAGCGCTGGGCGTGTGGCTTCTGGGGTGGGGTGGAGAAGATACCGATCTTCCGGCGGTCAGCCAGGAGGTGTGGTACTTGCTGGGCGGTGCAGCGCTGGCAGAACTGGTCGAATTCGTCTCCGGCTGGTTCGGCGGACAATCGGTGGGGGCGACGCGCCAGGGGTCGGTGGGAGCGATGCTGGGTGGCTTCGTCGGCGGGATCCTCGGCAACTTGATCCTCCCCATCATCGGGGGGATATTTGGCATTCTCGGCGGCACTTTTTTCGGTGCTTACCTGGCAGAGAAGCGTGCACTGGAGCAACAACAACGCGATTCAGGCAGTTCGAGCGATGATCAGCAGAAGGCGATGAAGGTCGGAATGGCGTCTCTGATCGGACGGATTCTGGGCCTGATGGCGAAGTTGGCATTCACTCTGGTCTGCCTGTTCTACTTCATCGGTCAGTTGATCTTCTAGCCGCTTCGGCACCTCGCGGGTCACTGTGGATGCGCCACAGAAGCACTCCAGGAGAGGGGAATCGGCACTGCTTCCCGGCTCTTGCTGCGGCTTGCTTGACAGATCTGACAGGGGGGATATATTTCAGTCTCTGGCCGACGGTAGGGTGAGATCCGTTCTCGCAAGACGATGGGCCAGGAGGATTCCCTGCGGGGAATGCGTCGAGGTTCGCGACTACTGGGGAAGTAGCTCAATTGGTTAGAGTCCCGGCCTGTCGAGCCGGTTGTTGCGGGTTCGAGTCCCGTCTTCCTCGCCAGTCGCGAACCTGGACATCGTTTTTCTTCCTTCTTCCCAACATCTTATAATTCCATCTTTTCACGGCTCACTACACCGATCCCCCGCATCTGTGGGCCGATTGTGAGTTCAGATTCTGCGGCGGATTTGATTCTCCTCCGATCCTTCCTCAGTTCTTCTTTCCTCATCTCTTCCTTCCTCATCTCCATCGACGATCCCCACTTCAAGGGTCCCACCTTCGGTAATCCCCCCTCTGGATTTCGCAATACCCGCGGGATCGAACATCCGTTACCGTCCTTCCCCAGCGGTCCGATGCTGCACCCTTGCACCGGAGGTGGGTCCAGAGGATGCTTCGGGTGGAAGTGAGGTTTGTATGACGGTGGGAGTCTGTTCCTGGTCCTTGCGTCCTGAAGGACCGGATGATCTGGTCGCAAAGGTGCTGGAGACCGGCGTGGGCGCTGTCCAGCTGGCGCTCGATCCGCTGCGCCAATCGTGGGGAGTGGCCGAAACCCTCGCTGCGCTCGATGGTGCCGGGATCGAGGTGCTCAGTGGCATGATGATGATGGAAGGGGAGGATTACTCCACCTTCGAGACGATCCAAGTGACCGGTGGTGTTCGTCCGCAACAGACCTGGGAAGGCAACCTGGCAGCCGCTCGCGCCAACGCTCGGATCGCCAGGGAGGCGGGCATCGACCTGATCACCTTCCATGCTGGATTCATTCCTCATTCCCCCGATGACCCGGAGCGAGCTCAGATGCTCGATCGCTTGAAGACACTCTCCACTGAATTCGAGCAGCAGGAATGCCGGGTGGCACTGGAAACGGGGCAGGAATCGGCCGCCACCCTGGTCACTGTGATGGAAGAACTGGAATCGCATTCGATCGGTGTCAACTTTGATCCGGCGAACATGATCCTCTACGGCATGGGAGATCCGATCGCCGCCCTCGAATTGCTGGTGCCCTACATCTCCCAGCTCCACATCAAGGATGCGTCCCCGTCTGCAGTAACAGGCGAGTGGGGGAGTGAGCAACCGGTGGGAGCAGGGGCCGTCGATTGGTCCGCCTTCTTCGCCCTGCTCGAGCAGCAATCGCTGGACGCGGACCTGGTCATCGAACGGGAGGCGGGGGATCAACGAGTGGCCGATGTGATTCAAGCGCGCCAGCTGATCGAGGCGCAGCTGGGAGGGATCGCGCGATGAGCACATTGGGAATCGGAATCGTCGGATTTGGATTCATGGGTCGTACTCACCTCGAGGCGTATCGAAGGGCTGCAACGGATCGGTTCGATTGCCAGGTGAGAGCGATCTACAGCCTCGATCCCCCTGGAGCTGGAGGCGAGGGCAATGTCCAGACGGGCGCCGATGATGAGGTCGACCTCGATGCGCTGGGGATTCGCTGGAGCGAGCAGATCGAGCAACTGCTGGAAGCGGACGATATCGACCTGGTCAGCATCTGCACCCCGACCGATACTCATATCGATCTGGCCATCGAAGCGCTCGAACACGGCAAGCATGTGTTGCTGGAGAAGCCGGTCGCCCTGACCAGCTCCGAGGTCCAGCGACTGATCGATGTCGACGGCAAGAGCGATCGCCTCTGCATGCCCGCGATGTGCATGCGCTTCTGGCCCGGCTGGTCGTGGTTGAGAGAGATGGTGCAATCGGCACAACTGGGCCCGGTGAAGAGTGCGTTTTTCCAGCGGATTGGTGCTGCGCCCGGTTGGAGTCAAGATTTCTATCTCGATGAGAAGCGCTCCGGCGGGGCTCTGATGGATCTTCATATCCATGACGCAGACTTCGTGGTTGCCACCTTTGGAGTACCCGATGAAGTCAGTACCAGTGGCACCCGCTCGCAACTGGTCACCCAGTACCGATATCCCGACGGTCCGTCGTCGGTGGTGGCGGAAGCGGCGTGGTATCCCGATTCCTCCTACCCTTTCCAGATGCGATACCGGGTCGCGTTCGCCGACGCGGTGGCAGATTTTGACCTCTCGCGGGGAGCTGAGGCTCTCCATCTTCATCGTGGTGGAGCAGTGGAGGTGATCGAACTCCCGACCGGCAATGGCTATGACGGCGAGGTCCGACACCTGCTACAGGCGATCACGGACCGATCGGAGCGGATCCATCCGGATCTTTTCGAGGCACGCACGGTCCTTCAACTGGTCGAGGCGGAGGGGCAGAGTATCGATGAAAATAGAGCGGTAAAGATGGTTCGAAGCCGCTGACTTGCTTGAAAAAGAAAGGAAGGGGATCGGCGGTTGGCCGATCCCCTTCCGGGTATTCTGGTTTTCTCACATCCGACTGTGCTGCTACAGGCAAATGGGGTAACTGAAGCAATCCGCAGCTTCCTGACCGGGGGCGGTTCCACAATCGGGGTACGGTGCCGGCGGTGCGGCACCTTCGAGGAACTGGAACTGGATCACGAAGGTCGGGTCGGCGACATCGAATGTACCGTCTCCGTTGGCATCGGATGCACTTTCACAATCGAGGTGCTGGCCCCCCAGGAACAGGTCAGTGAGCATCCAGATGGCATCCGCCACGTCATTTCTTCCGTCGGCGTTGGCATCGCTGCGCAGGTAGGCAGTGATACTCGCAGCCATCAGAGTGATGGTCGCATCCTGGGTCTCGGCAGCGATCGAACCTCCGCCGACCACCATCACATTGGTGACATTGGGGGATCCGAGTCCACCGTTCCAGTTGAGGCTGGTCGCGGCACCATCGGTGTCTCCGGTCAGCGTTCCTGCGACCGTCGAGTATCCCACCTCTGCCACCGTCTCCTCGGCAGTGTAACTGATCGTCTCTGCTCCGATGAAGGAGTAGACACAGCCGATGGTGATCCCGTCAGGATAGATGCTGGACTCTGCGAAACTGGGACCGTTGCCACCATCGAGGGCGGCGACCGGGCCAACCAGAGTCACCGAGGTCGCCTCGAGAAGGGTGGAATCGTGCCCCAGTCCCATCGAGAAACCCTGAGTGGTGTTGGGGAAAGGGGCTCCGAGGGCACTGTTGTCCGTCTCGGAAACCGAGAGATCGGCAGTGAATCCGGAGATCCCATCGTCGGGATTGTAGGCCGCAGTGACATCGGCGGCGGCGTAAGTGAACGTCGGACCAGGAATGGCGATCACTTCCATGTTGCCGGCATTCTGGGTCGGAACCAGGGATGCGCCGCCGACCACGGCAACCGTTGTGACCACCGGAGATCCGAGACTGTTGCAGAACTGAACCGGGTAATTACCCGGATTTACAGCACTGTCGATGGCGTAATCGGCACTCGACATGGTCAGCGTCTGCCCCTCGGGAATCGGGTTACAGCCGGTGAAGCAAATCACCACTCCCTGGGTCCATCCCCCCGGGAAAATCGACGACTGATTGAAATCGACTCCGTCACTCTCTTCGTTGTGGACGAGGCTGACGCTTCCGATGGAACTGTCATGACACATGCCAAAGGACCAGCCCTGAACTGCACCTCCGGAGCCGGAGTTGTCGAGGGTCGCAGTGATGTTCATGGTGCCACCCGCGGCTGCGGAATCACTTCCGGCGCTGAAGATCTGAGCCTGAAGTGTCGGTGAGCCGAACAGGCCAAACAGAAGCCCGATCGTGACAAAATACATGCGATACATGAGCAGGATTCCTCCCAGAGAATAACCGTTCGAGGTGCCTACGATACAGGACCGGCAGGCATAACAAAAACATACTAACCTAGACAATAGGCTTGTTGATAATAGTGCCGGGTGGAGGGTATTGGTGCAAGTAGTTAATGTTAACTTGTGGGCACGGAACGGAAAATGGAGCGACATCGGCCTAAAATGTGCGAATTGACAGGTTTCTGAATTGCAGGCGGGATCCATGAGACTGCAATTCGATCGCTCCTTTGTTAATGATCGGCTTTTCTCGGTCCCAGTAGTTCTCCAGCACCACATCATCGACCACTCGTTGGCCGTTGAGATCGACCGTGACCCGCTCTCCCTCCATGCGGATGCGGAAGTGATTCCACTGCCCGGTGGGAAGGTCGGCGGCGACTTGGGGCCGCGATGCGCCGGACTGGTTGTTGTAGAGACCTCCGGAACCCTCCGGATGTTGCGCAATATCCCAGATTTGCACCTGGGGAGAGCCTCTCAGGTAGATGCCGCTATCTCCCCCCGGTTCGATCAGCCACTCCAGCTGCAACTCGAAATCGGTGAATTGCTCGATGGTGCACAGGTGCGAGCCGTGGCCATCGAAGATCAGCATCCCCTGATCGACGCTCCAGTGCTCTCTCATCTGCTGGTCTGCCCGCTGCTGCGCCTCCGCTCGCGCCTCGGGTGCCAGCTGGGCCCGGCTGTAGGGGTTCCCCACCAGCCCCTGCCAGCCGCTCAGCGATTGGCCGTCGAACAGTGGCTGAAATGGCTCAGAGCGCGGATCGGTGGCGCCGCATCCCACCAGCAGTGAGAGGATCCCGAGCCACAGCAGCGGTGATCGGGCAGCCGTTTTGATCTTCATGATGAGTGTCCCCCTGGAGGAATATGGCACGGGAAGCGCCGCGAGACCAGCCCGGTCAGTCGTGGCCCCTCGCGGTCCGATGGCGTACGATCCTTCCACCGGACTCGAATCCAGTTGCGTTGAACCCCTTCGGGAGGAGTGGTGTATTGTCCGAAAATGGCCATGACGGTGCCGTTCTAGCCCCTCTGGACGGGGGACTGAAGTTCCGCCTGTCGATCATGATGTTTCTCCAGTACGCCATCTGGGGCGCATGGTTACCGCTGCTGTGGGATCTGTTGATGAACGCCAAGGGCTTCACCGGTGCCGAGGTGGGGAATATCTTTGCAGTCGGGGCGGTGGGAGCGATCTTCGGCCCCTTCATCGCGGGTCAGGTCGCCGATCGCTGGTTCAGAACCGAGAGATTTCTGGCCCTCAGCCATCTGATCGGGGGAGGGCTGGCGTGGAAGATGGCCTCGCTCGATGATTACAACACCTTCTTCTGGTACGCCCTGATCTATGGCCTGATCTATTCCCCGACACTGGCGCTGACCAACAGCCTCTCCTTCCATCACCTTACCGATCGGGATCGAGATTTCGGCAAGATCCGGTTGTGGGGTACCGTCGGCTGGATCGTCGCCGGAATCGGCATCGGCCAGTGGCTGTTGCATATGCATGCCGGTGGATCGTCGGATAACGCCAAGGCGCCGGAGGTGTATGCGGGCATGGCGGATGCCTTCAGGCTCAGCGGCATCTGCGGCATCACCATGGGTTTCTTCTGTCTGTTCGGATTGCCCAGTACTCCTCCGAGCAAGTCTCAGGATGGAGACAATGCCACGGTAAAGGCGCTGGGCGAGGTCTCTCGTCAGCCGCTGCTGACGCTGTTTCTCATCGCAGTCCCTGTTTCCTGTATCCACCAGTTTTACTTCGTTCATACCGCGCCTTTTCTCAACACCATTCAGAGTGAACTGGGTGGCTCCGGGCTGGCCGCGAGCCTCAACTCCATCTTCGGCATTGGCGGTGGCGGATTGATGACGATCGGCCAGATGTCGGAGATCTTCGTACTGGCGATGATTCCGCTGCTGGCGCTGACGCTGAGTCGCAAGAAGTTACTGATGATCGGGTTGCTCGCCTATGCCGCCCGGATGGCGCTCTTCGCCTACGCTCCGATGCTAGGTGGTGTGTACGGCATGTCACTGGTGATCCTCGGGGTGGCGCTTCATGGATTCTGTTTCGGCTGCTTTATCTTCGTCGCCTTCATGGTGGTCGATGAGGAGTGCTCGACGGATGTTCGGGCCAGCGCCCAGAACCTGTTCAATCTGGTGATCATCGGTATCGGCATCATCGTCGGTAGCAAGGTCGCCAGTTCGGTGGCCGAGTGGGCGAGTGCCCGGGTCGCCGATGGAGCCCCTTGGTATGCAAAGACCACCGAAATGTTCCAGGTACCGATGGCCGCCAGCCTGGTGTGTCTGGTACTGCTGGCTCTGCTGTACCCCTCGACCGGAAAGAAGGAGATGTCATCATGAGACCAGAAGATCCCAACTGGAATCGCCGAGAGTTTTTCGGATGGAGTGTTGGATCGTTGGCTGTCATGGCGAGCCTGACCGGCTGTGCAGGCGTCGGTTACGGCGTCGTGAGTTCCCGCTGGGGAGCCGCTCCGAAGCCGAACTTCGATGTTTCACTGGCGCAGTGGTCCCTGCATCGCACCTTGCGAAGTGGAACGATGACGAATCTCGACTTCCCGCGCGTGACCCGTGAGGTGTACGGACTGGGCGCGGTCGAATACGTCAATTCTTTCTTCAAGGACAAGGCCAACGACACTGCGTACCTGACCGACTTGAAGAAACGTTGCACGGATCATGATATCCAGAGCCTGCTCATCATGTGCGATGGCGAGGGACGACTGGGGGATCCCGATGCCGGTGCCAGGAATCAGGCGGTGAAGAATCATCACCGCTGGGTCGACGCTGCGAAGTTCCTCGGTTGCCACTCGATACGGGTCAATGCCGCGAGCGCAGGGAGTTACGACGAACAGATGAAACTGGCAGCGGACGGATTGTCGTCGCTGACCGAATACGGCGCGGCCCAGGGGCTCAACGTGATCGTCGAGAATCACGGAGGGCTCTCCTCCAATGGTGCATGGTTGGCCGGGGTGATGAAGATGGTCGATCAGCCTCGCTGTGGAACCTTGCCCGACTTCGGAAACTTCAACCTCGGAGGTGGCAAGAGTTACGACCGCTACCTCGGTGTCGAGGAATTGATGCCGTACGCCAAGGCGGTCAGCGCCAAGAGTCACGCCTTTGATGAGAAGGGCAACGAGACTGCGACTGATTACAAGAGAATGATGAAGATCGTCATGGATGCGGGATACAGGGGTTTCGTCGGAATCGAGTTCGAGGGGGGCGGGGATGAAAAAACCGGCATCCTGGCGACCCGGGACCTGCTGTACCGGATCAAGAACGAATACTCGAGCAGTAGTTGAAATACTCGATCCGTCGGGCCACTCGATCAGTGGTGACGGTCGTGAAGAAATAGCAACAGATCTACCTTGAAGAGGAGACGAAATGAACGATGAAGAAACGATGAAGCCGGCAGGGAATGACCGCCGTGACTTCCTCAAAGGCGCAGCACTGGCAGCCGGTGCCATCGCCATCAGTGGGAACAGTTTGCTCGGCTCGGAGCGGATCGGTGCCAAGACCGGTGTCATCGGTAGAGCCGCTCGTCGCACCCCCCTGGGCGACGATGGAGTGGTGCGAATGGGAGTCATCGGGACCGGAGGGATGGGCGGTGGCCACATCGATTCCTTCCTCCGCTTTGCCACCCGTGGCGAGGACAAGGTCAAGATCGTTGCAGTCTGCGATGTCAACCATAAGCGCCGCGCTGTTGCCGAGAGTAAGATCAACAAGGCGCAAGGGGATGAGTGCACCGTCTACAACGATTACCTGGAACTGCTCGCTCGCGATGACATTCACGGAGTGCTGATCGCTTCCCCGGAACACTGGCACGCCCAGATGGCTGAAGATGCGTTGATGGCGGGCAAGGATGTGTACCTCGAGAAGCCGATGACGCTGCGTTTGCCGGAGGCGTTGCGCCTGCGTCAGGTGGTTCTCAATAACCCCGATGTGCTGCTCCAGGTCGGTACCCAGAAGATCATGCTGCCGAAGTACAAGGCGGCTCAGGCGATGGTTGCAGAGGGCGCGATCGGCAAGCCGACCTTCAGTCAGACCTCCTACTGTCGCAACTCCAGAGATGGGGAGTGGAAGTACTACGGCATCGATCCCGAGTGGAAGCCGGGGGTCAATGTCGACTGGGATCGCTGGTGTGGCCCGGCCGGAGTTCGCGACTGGAACCCGGCATTGTGTGCTCGCTGGCGTCGCTACAAGGATTTCTCGACCGGCATCGTCGGTGACCTGCTGGTTCACGAGATCACTCCGTTGATGATGGCGCTCGATCAGGGCTGGCCCACTCGGGTGGTGGCCACCGGTGGCCATTACATCGACAAGGCGATGGAAAATCACGATCAGGTCAACTTGCAGATCCAGTTCGAGAAGGGGCACACCCTCATCGTGGCGGGGTCGACCTGCAACGAGATGGGTCTCGAGACGATGATCCGGGGCCATCAGGGCACCATTTACCTCAACGGGGGCAACTGCAAGATGGTCCCTCAGCGCTTGTTCGCCGACGATGTCGAACCGCAAGAGGTGATCTGCGAGAGCATCGGCAATGATCAGGATGCGCTTCGTCGTAACTGGCTCGATTGCATTCGCACCCGTCGTCAACCCGATTCCAATGTCGATCTGGGGACCAAGGTGATCGTTGCGGTCGACCTGGCGACCCGTTCGATGTGGGAGGGCAAGGCGTTCGAGTTCGATCCTTCCTCGATGACTGCCACGAGCATCGGCTAGTCGGTCGCGGGGATACGAGATGATGCACAGGGGAGCTCTCCCGGCGATGGGAACTCGATTCGAGATCGTCGCCGGGGGAGCGGATCCCGCTCTTCTACGTGCTGCAGTGGAGGAAGCCTTCGAGGAGATCTCCACCTGTCATCGGTTGTGGAATGTTTTTTCCAACGACAGCACACTGGCACGAATCGATGCCGAATCTGCCGGTAAACCGGTGACCATCGATGGGCTGACACTGGAACTGCTGCAGATCTGTTCCCGACTTCATCAGCAGACTGGCGGTTTCTTTGATCCGGTCATCGGAGCGGACCTGGCGGCCGGGGATCCGCGTCGCGCTCCGATCTTCGGTGTCGCTCCTCGAGATGGTTTCGGGGGAATCGAACTCGATGCTGCGGCTTCCACTGTACGGCGACACGATTCTCGATTGAGGTTCGACCTGGGGGGGATCGCCAAGGGCTTTGCCTGTGATCTGGCCGCCTCGATCCTGCTCGAAGCGGGAGTGGAGTGTGCGTTGATCCATGGCGGCACCAGTAGCGTGGTGGCGTTGGGAGCGGCTCCGGGAAGGCAGGACTGGTCGATCGAGGTGAAGGGTTACGAGGGGAAGCAGATCGGACTGGTCGACCGTGCGATGGCGGTCACCTCCGCCGGAGGCGGCGGCGCAGGGGGCCACCTCATCGATCCCTTCAGCGGCGATCGACTCGGGCGTGATCGCGGTGGAGCGATGGTGGTCGGAGACAGTGCAACCGACTGTGATGGCTGGGCCACCGCACTGACTGTGGCTGGCTTTGAAGGAGATGTGGCCCGACAGATTCCTGCAACGATGCAGGGCTATCGGCTCAACAATGAAGAATCGACTCACATGAAACCGGAAGCTGAGGCATCCGTGGAAGAGGAACGATGGAAACGGACCGTAGAGATTTCTTGATCCAGAGCGCAGGTGCACTGGCCGGGATGGCACTTCTTCCAGGACTGGAAGCGATGGCGACGAATGTCCCGAAAGGCTATCCGGTTGCCATCATCGGCATGGGCCGACAGGGTCGAGCGATTGCCGCAGAGTTGCAGAAACTGGGAGCGGCCATCGTGGCGATCTGTGACCTCGATGAGCCGCGATTGAGAAGTGCCAGGAGGCGCGTCTCGGATGCCACTCCCTATGCCGATTCGGATTCGTTGCTGACGACCGAGAAGGGAGTGGAGGCGGTCTTCATCGCCACCCCGACCCACCAGCATCGGGCGATTGCCGAGGCGGCAGTGGCGGCGGGCAAGCATGTCTACTGCGAGGCGCCGCTGGCACATACCCTCGAGGATGCTCGGGCCATCGCCTTGGCCGCCCGTTCCAATCCGCGAGTTTTCCAGGTCGGGTTGTTGGCGCGATCCAATCCGGTCTACTCGCTGGCTCGCTCCTTCTTCCGCACCGAGGCGTTCCTCAAGTTGGTCTCGATGCGCGCCCAGAACTCACGGAAAACCTCCTGGCGTCAAGCGGCCTCGACTGCCGAGCGGCAAGCTCGTCTCGACTGGCGTCTCGACCCCACCGTGTCGCTCGGATTGCCGGGAGAATGGGGCACCCATCAGTTTGATGTCATTCATTGGTTCACCGGGCAGTATCCCCATCGTGTGTCGGGAAATGGCGGAGTGTTCGTGTGGGAAGATGGGCGCAAGGTCGCCGATACCGTCAACTTGACCCTCGAGTTTCCCAAGGGCCAGAGTCTCCAGTACCAGGCGACGCTGGGCAATTCATATGGTGGCCGCTACGAGGTGCTCCATGGCGTCAACTCCGCATTCAAACTGGCCTGGAGTCATGGCTGGATGTTCAAGGAAGCGGATGCGGCGACGCAGGGCTGGGAAGTCTACGCCAACCGTCAGCGCTTCTTCAATGACGAGGGGATCACCCTCATCGCTGATGCGACCAAACTCGCCAGTCAGAACAAGTTGAAGGATGGGGTTGGACTCCCCAATGATTCTCTCCATTACGGTGTGGCAGATTTCCTGCTGAGTTGTGCAGAGCAGATGAAGGTCAAGACGGGGGTCAGTGAAGGACTGCGAGCGACTGCCGTGGGGATCGCTGCACAGCGTGCGGTGGTCGAGGGTGGCGTGATCGAGATCTCACAGGACGATCTGAAGGAGGCCTAGTCGATGGGATCAATGCCAATCGCTGGAGAGGGGCTCAGTTCTCAACCGATGGGCATCCGGACCGGGATCAGCGCCCTGATCGTGGTGCTCTATATCGGACTCCTCGCCAGTGCGACGCACATGGTGAGTCACTTCGAGAATCGTGATGAACGACCCGGTTTCACCCTGGATGATGTGACCGGCGCGTACCACGGTATCGACAGCCCTGGATTGCTCGGTACAGCCCTCGAAAGGGGACATCCGGAGACGCTGCCTGCGGCGCAGAGGGAGTTGCTACTGAGCTGGCTCACGGGTGGGCGTATCGTCGAGGATTACGACAGCCTCGACCTGGAAATCCCACCCGCCGAGATCATCGATCTGAGTTGCATCGAATGTCACACCAGGGCCGCCGGTGCCGCGACCGGCTCGGTGATCCCACCGCTGGAGTACTTCGACGATATCAAGGAGATCGCCTTCTCCCGCAAGGTGCTGCCCACGCCGGTCGAGGTGCTGGCCGCCTCGACCCATGCCCATGCCCTGGCGCTGTCGATCCAGGGATTGGTGGTGATCGCACTGGCGTGCATGACACGCTGGCGGCGCCGCTGGATCTCCTTATTGATCGCCATCATGGGGCTGGGACTGGTCGGCGATGTAGGGGGTTGGTGGTTGGCCCGTTTCAGTCCATCCTGGACGCTGTGCATCATCGTCTCGGGGACGGCATACAGCGTTTCTCAGGGGATCTTGCTCGCCTCGGTGCTGGCGGATCTCTGGTGGCCCGGGGCCAGTACGAGCGGAACAAAACAGCAAACGGACACGGAATAGGAGTCATGATGAGCCAGCAGAAGCCAGGTGCGAGCCGTCGAGAGTTTTTGAAGGGTGCTGCGGTCGCTTCAGCGGCGACCTTGTTGACCCCCTCACTGTTGCAGGGCAAGGCGCATGCCGATGGCTCGGATGTGATCCGGGTTGGATTGATCGGCTGTGGAGGCCGAGGATCCGGTGCCGCCAACAACTGCGTGAACTCCTCCGAAGGAGTCAAGATCACCGCGATGGCGGATCTGTTCCGCGACCGTCTCGACTCGAGTCGAAACAACCTCAAGGGGCTGGGGGATCGCTTCGATGTTCCCGAGGAGCGCTGCTTCGTCGGCTTTGATGCCTACCAGCAACTGCTCGACTCCGGTGTCGACATGGTGATCCTGGCGACGCCTCCCGGATTCAGACCGATCCACTTCGAGGCGGCTGTGGCTGCGGGTAAGCATGTCTTCATGGAGAAGCCGGTCGCCACCGATGGGCCGGGAATCCGCAAGGTACTGGCTGCCGCCAAGGTCGCCAAGCGCAAGGGGCTGGCGGTGGTCGCCGGAACCCAGCGTCGTCATCAGAAGAGCTATATCGAAACGATGCAGCAGATCCACGACGGTGCCATCGGAGAACTGGTCGGCGCTCAGGTCTACTGGAATCAGGGGGGACTGTGGGTGACGCGTCAAACCCCGCAGATGTCCGACATGGAGTGGCAGGTGAGAAACTGGCTCTACTTTGCCTGGGCCAGCGGCGATCACATCGTCGAGCAGCACATCCACAACATCGATGTGATGAACTGGGCCTTCGGTGGACCTCCCGAGAAGGCCAACGCCATGGGTGGCCGCCAGGTGCGTACCGGTCCGGAGTACGGCCATATCTTCGACCACTTCGCAGTCGAGTACGTCTACCCGGGTGGAGTGAGAACCCTCAGTGAATGCCGTCAGATCGACGGCTGCTGGAACCGGGTTTCGGAGAAGATCATCGGCACCAAAGGGGTCGCCAATCCCTCCGGACGCATCACCGGCGAAAAGAACTGGAGCGCCCCTGGCGGTGGAAGAAACGCCTATGTTCAGGAACATGCCGATCTGATCGCCAGTATCCGCGCCAATGAACCGCTGAATGAGGCGGAGCGGGTCGCGATGAGTACCCTGACCGCCATCATGGGTCGGATGAGTGCTTACACCGGCAAGGAAGTCACCCTCGAGTTCGCACTCAACTCGCAGAACAGCCTGCACCCCGAGAAGTGGCAGTTTGGTGATCTGGCGCTGCCTGCAGTTGCGATCCCCGGACGCACGGCTCTGGTCTAGGGGGCAGCGTTGGATCGCAGAAATTTTATCTCCGCGGCAGCTCTGGGAGTGGTCGGCAGTAGCTGGGTGGGTGCCATGAAACCGGGGGCAGAAATGTCGACCCCAGCGGACTCTTCGCTTCAGCCTCGCCTCAAGAAGTCTCTCAAGATCGGCATGGCGAATGTCGGAAAGACACTGGAGGAGAAGTTCGAAATTCTCAAGGAAGTCGGATTTGACGGAGTCGAACTCGATTCGCCTTCCGCTCTCGACTGGCGAGAAGTGTTGCGCGCGAAGGCGGCGACCGGTCTCGAGATTCCCGGAGTGGTGTGCTCCTCACACTGGGGAAAGCCACTTTCTGCGACGGACGAAAAGGTCCGTCAGCAGGGGATCGAGGGAGTCGAAACCGCGCTGAGAGATTGCCGCCTCTTCGGTGGCACCACGGTGCTGGTGGTGCCGGGAGTTTGCCGAGATGGAGTCACCTACGAGCAGGCGTGGAAACGATCGACCGAGGCGATTCATCAGTTGATTCCTCTGGCGGCAGAATTGCGCGTTCGAATCGCCTTCGAGAATGTCTGGAATGATTTCATCACCGATGCCGATGAAGCGGTGAAGTATGTCGATCAGTTCAACAGTCCATGGGTCGGCTGGTACTTTGATACCGGTAACATCGTTCGTTATGGCAGTCCCCCCGAGTGGGTGAGAAAACTGGGCGCACGAACCATCAAGGTCGACATCAAGGATTATTCCCTCTCCCGCAAGGAGAAGGATGGAGTGTGGGCCGGATTCGCCTGCAAGATCGGAGATCCGGACTCATCGGTTCAGTGGTCTGAAACGATGAAGGCGCTCGTGGAGATAGGCTACCGTGGTTGGGGGTCTGCCGAGGTGAGCGGCGGAGATCAAGAGCGCCTGGCCGATATTTCCCGTCGTATGGATGACGTGTATTCCAGGTAGTGGTTTCCCGTGGAAGCCTCTATCATCGAAGAGTACCCCCGACTCGTATCGGGACGAGAGAACCTGACCGCAGTATTGATCCCCATGAGAGGTCATCTTCATGTCTCTGACGACTAAAAGCGTGTTCCTGTTGCTTGCACTGTCCCTCTGCTCTGGCCTATCGGGACAGGTTAGCGCGGATTCCTGGGTCAACTGGGAAAGCCCTCCTGTTCATCCACTGGAACTGGTTTCGGGCAGTGACCTGCTGCTGGCAACCAACACGGCAGATTCCCATCTGGAGATCTACAACATCAGTTCCGGTGTCCCGGTGCCGCTCATGTCGGTGCCGGTAGGACTCGATCCGGTATCGGTGCGAGCTCGCAATGCCACCGAGGCGTGGGTGGTGAATCGAATTTCAGACACCATCAGTATCGTCGACCTTCAAAATGGCTATGTCCGATGGACATTGATGACAGCGGATGAACCTGCGGATGTGATCTTTGCTGGCACGCCGGAACGCGCTTATGTTTCCTGCTCGGGAACCGATGAGATCATGGTGTTCGATCCATCCGATGTGACGGCCTCCCCCGAGATCATTTCCTTGGTGGGTGAGGAGCCTCGGGCACTTGCCAAGAGCCCCGACGGATCGATCGTCTACTGCGCCATCTTTGAATCGGGCAATGGCACCACCGTGCTCGGCGGTGGTTTCGATATCGGGGCCAATGTCATCGCTTTTCCGCCCAATGTCGTCAATGATCCAGCAGGGCCTTATGGTGGCGTCAATCCTCCGCCCAATTCCAATGGCGAGTTTGAGCCACCAATTAACCCCAGCATCGGTACACCTCCACCCGTGGCACTGATCGTCAAGAAGATCGACCAGGATGTGTGGGTCGATGATAACGGAAGTGACTGGGGAGATCTGGTCAGCGGGCCACAGGCAGGCCTCTCGGGTCGCCAGGTCGGCTGGGATCTGGCAGATCATGATGTCGCGGTCATCGATACCACCGACAACTCGGTCACATACATCCAGTCGCTGATGAACATCTGCATGGCGATCGGTGTTCGTCCGACCGATGGAGCCATCTCGGTGGTCGGAACAGAGGCATTCAATCACATCCGCTACGAACACAATCTCAACGGGAACTTCATCGATGTGCTGCATGCGATGATCGCCCCGGGAGGTGCGGCCATTGCGCAGATTGATGATCTCAATCCGCATCTACCCGCCAGTGGTGTCAGTGTTCCCCTCGATCAGCAGTTGCTGAGCATAGGAGATCCGCGTGCCATCGTCTGGAATGCCGCAGGTACCGAGGCTTTTGTCGCAGGCAAGGGATCCGGGAATGTGGTCCGGCTCCAGGCGGACGGAACCCGGGATCTTGTGGCGGATCCCATCGACGTGGGTGCCGGTGCGACCGGTCTCGCCCTCGATGAATCGAGGGGAAAGCTCTACGTGCTGGAGCACTTCGATGCCTCGGTCGCTTCCATCGATATTCAGACCGGCACCGTCAGTGGTCGAGAGACCTATCACGATCCCACCGGAGCAGTGGTGCGCTCGGGTCGAAAGTTCCTCTACGACACACACCTCACCTCCGGAATGGGCCAGGTCTCCTGTGCTTCTTGCCATGTCGATGCGCGGACCGATCGCCTGGCGTGGGATCTGGGAGATCCGGCGGGAGAGGAGGCTCCATTCGTCGATGTCTGCAACATGGGTCTGCCGCTTCCGGGTGTTCCTCCGTGTGATGATTTCCATCCGATGAAGGGGCCGATGTTGACCCAGACATTGCAGGACATCATCGGGAAGGAACCTCATCACTGGCGTGGAGACAAATTTGGTATCGAGGCCTTTGGTGGCGCATTCATGTCGATCAATGGGGATGATCTCCCGGTCGGAGGGGTAGCGATGCAGGAGTTCGAGGCATACCTCGCCAGCATCTATTTTCCGCCCAATCCGTTTCGCGGCATGAGAAATGAGTTGCCCACCGCATTGCCACTCGACGGCCATTTCACGACCGGTCGCTTCGGTTCTGAAGGTGAAATACTGGGCAGTGGAAATGCAGAGACAGGGCTGGATCTTTATCGCAATGCTGGCCTCGATGGAGGTTTGCAGTGTGTGACCTGCCACGCGCTTCCCATCGGAATCGGACCCAACTCTGAATTCAGTTCTGGTTTTGTCATGGCAACGATTCCCGACGGTCCGATGGGGGAAAAGCACCATGGTATGGTCAGTGTCGACGGTTCCGTTCAGCGGAACATCAAAATCCCTCAGTTGCGAAACGTCTACAAGCGCACCGGTTTCAACACCACCCAACTGCTCAATACAACCGGATTTGGATACCTGCACGACGGGTCGGTGGATTCTGTTGAACGCTTCATCAGTGAGCCGGCCTTCTCGGTGACCAATGATCAACAGATTGCAGATCTGACCGCCTTCATGCTGGCATTCTCTGGATCCGACCTACCAGAGGGAAGTAACCAGACTCCCTTCGAACCACTCGGGTCGCCGAGCCAGGATTCGCACGCTGCAGTGGGGATGCAGATCACCCTGGACGAGACCAATAGAGATGACGCTGAAGTGCTCGCAGATGCGCAGATCATCCTCGATGAGGCGAGTCTGGGCAGGGTCGGTGTGATCGCCAAGGCGTGGCAAGGCGGATTCCTTCGTGGATGGGTAATGGTGGGCGCCGGCACCGGTGTGTTCCAGTCCGACATCCTCGCAGAAGCCACCACCTTCACCGACCTTCGCAACTCGGCGGTAGCCGGTGCGGAAGTGACCTTCACCGTGGTTCCGACCGGTTCGGCGCTGAGGATGGGGATCGATCGCGATCTCGATGGTCATTTTGATGGGGACGAACGCCTTGCCTGTTCCGATCCTGCCGATGCACTGTCTCAACCTGGATCCTGCTCTGGCGTGTTCTTTGTCCGTGGCGACGGAAATGGCGACGGCGCACTTGATATCTCCGACGCTATTTCAACGCTAACGCTCCTGTTCAGCGGTGGCAGTTCCAGCACCACCTGTGAGGATGGTCACGACAGTAATGATGATGGGGCCATCGATATCGGAGACCCGATCGCTCTGCTCTCGTACCTCTTTGCTGGAGCCGCAGAGTTGCCGGCCCCGGGGGCCAACTGCGGTGAGGATCAGACGGGCGACACCTTGCAGTGTAGCGAGACCGTCTGTCCCTGAAGAACTGTGAGCCGCTGAGGCGATCGGAACCGATCAGGAATAGAGGGGCCAGAAGTAGGGGATCAAGGTCCCTGCGATGGCCCAGATGATCAGTACCAGCGGGGCACCCACCTTGGCAAAGTCACTGAAGCGGTAGCCTCCGGCACCGTAGACCAGTGTGTTGGTCTGGTAACCGATGGGGGTCAGAAACGACAGTGAAGCGCCGAACGCCACCGCCATCACGAAGGGGATCGGCGAGACATCTCGCTCCATGGCGAGTCCCAATTGAGTAGAGATCTTCAGTGCGACCGGAACCAGCACTGCGGCGACCGCTGCATTGGAAATCATCTCGGTGAGTAATGCTGCGGCGACCAGCGTCACCACGATCAGTCCGTAGGGGCCGACGTAAGGTTGCAGGTGAAGCACCTGGTCTGCCAGCCAGCCGGCGGTCTGGGTCGTCTCCATCGCTTTCCCTAGCGCCAGCGTTCCAGCGATCAGCACCAGGACTTTCCACTGCACCGCCTCGTAGATCTTGGTTCCGCTGATGCAGCCGGTCACCACCATCGCCACGGCGCCTGCCAGAGCGACCGTGGCCATCGGCCAGATCTGGGTGGAGAGTAATCCGATGATGGCGATGAGGATCAGGATCGCCAGCGGGGCCTTGCCCTTGCGCACCACCACATCGTCGACCCCGGACATCAGGACCAACCCCTCCTCGCCGCGAATCCTATCGAGGCCCTCGGGAGTCCCCTGGATCAGCAAGACGTCGCCGATGCGCAGCGGGTGTTCGCTGATCTTGCTGCGCATGTGCATGCCGTGGCGTTGCAAGCCGATCACGTTGAGCCCGAAGCGGCGGCGCAATTCGACAGAACCGAGTAACTGGCCCACATAGGGACTGCTCGGAAGTACCAGCAACTCCGCCAGTTGCGCCTCCTTCTGAGTGGTACTTCCCTGCGTCTCCGAGACGATCTCCGACAAACTGGCCACTCCCGTTTGATCTTGAACTTCCATCAGATCTTCGATGGTGCCGGAGATCACCAGAGCGTCACCGAGATCGAGCATCTCATCATCGAGTGGTGGCCAAAGGATGTCTTCACCGCGGATGATCTGGAGGATACGAACCTTGCCAGCGGTGGCGAGGATGGTGTCGCCGAAGCGCTTTCCGATCAGTTCTCCACCGCGGATTTCGATCTCTGTGATGTACTCCCGGTGGCGACGATCGCCTCCCAGGCTGGCGAGGGAGGTGATTGTCTGGCGTACTGGAAGAAGTTTCGGAGCGACCGTGAGCAGATAGACCAGGCCCACTGCGGCGAGAATCGCACCCATCTTGGTGAACTCGAACATGCCGAGTTCGATGCCGGCACTCTCCCGCGCGATGGATGCCACCAGGATGTTGGTGGAGGTTCCGATCAGGGTACATGTGCCACCGAGGATAGCTGCGTAGGAGAGGGGAATCAGAACCGCAGATGGGTTCATGCCACTGCGCAGGCAAATTCCCAGAACCACCGGGATGAACATCGCCACGACCGGGGTGTTATTGAGAAATGCGCTGGCGATCAGCACGATGATCAGGATCAACGCGGTCATGATTCGATGGCTTCCGCGACTCCACTCCTGCAAATGATTGGACAGGAAACCGAGAGCCCCGGTACGGAGCAGCCCCTCACTGACGATGAACAGGGCGCCCACTCCGATCACCGCCGGATGGCCAAAGCCCTCCAGCGCGTCCTCGATGGGGAGGATGCCCCGAGTGGTGAGGTAGAGCAGCAGTGAGATCGCAATGACATCGACCGAGAGAACCTCACTGGCGAAGAGCAACAACGCGGCAGCGAGCAGGATCAACACCTCGATGATCTGAGGATTCAGCACCAAATCAGTCGTCAATCGTTCTTCCCTTCCAGGGATCGTTGCGAGCCCGCATCTCTGATGTAGGCTGAGAGGATACCGGGGAGAGTGTCGCTCTCTCCAGTCGATTTCTGGAAGCGGGCCTCGAAGGCTCGCAGTTGGCACCCTGCACGAATGGAGCCCGATGGCGCCGAGTCGGCGAGATGTCGGCCGTAACTGGCAACTGGTGATTGTCGGGGGCGGATTGGCGGGATTGGCCACTGCCGCCAGTTGTGCCCGCAGGGGGATCGGACCGATTTTGCTGGTCGAGCAGGAATCGAGACCAGGAAGTCACTCCAGCGGCAGAAATTCCGGTCTGATCCGAAGGGTCGCGGAAAACCCCATCACCACCCGGCTCTGCATCGAGGGGGCCGATGAGATCGAATCGCTGTGGAGTTCCCGGCGAGAAAACTCCCCTTTTCGTAGGTGCGGATCGGTGATCTTTGACCCCTCGGGTGAGATCGCCGATGGTTGCTGGAGTCAGGTTTCGTTCAACCGTTGGGACGAAACCCAGTTTCGATCGATGTTTCCAGAGTTCCAGCAGCTGCCGGCAGGGGAAGCACGATTTGTCGAGGCGGACGGGATCCTCGAAGTCCCGGCGCTACTGGGTCACTTCGCAGCACAGGCCAGAGATGCCGGCGTGGAGTTGCGGATGGGGTCTCTCGCTCATCATCCACGAATCGAGGGCGGTCGATTCACCTCGATCCACATCGATGGAATCGAGATGAAATCAGAGGCACTGGTGGTGGCGAGCGGGGCGTGGGCGGGTCAATGGTCGCAGGCGGCGGGTGTCCCCATCGAGATGACTCCGTACCTGCGAAGTTGTGTTCACTCCGATCCGATCGGCCACCCACCACGTCTTCGACCGTGGATCTGGGCCCATGATCCAGGGTGGTATCTCAAATTTGGCAACGAGAATACGCTCTGGAGCGCTTGTGAAGAGATCGCCGATCAGCCGGGTCGAGCGACTGTTTGCGGCGATCCCTGGCAACGAGTGAAGGAACGGGTCGGCCCCTCGATCGACGCCATCGAGGATCTGGAGCCTCGTCATATCTGGGCCGGACATCGGAACTTCTGTCGCGACCGTCAATTCCTCTTGGGTCCCGATCCGCGGATCGAAGGCTGGCACTGGGCGGTCGGTCTCGGGGGGCACGGTGTGACCGCTTCACCGGCGGTGGGTCAACGGGTGGCGGCGGGAATCATCGAGGGACTCGACGGGCTCGAGCCGGAACTGTGCTGGAGTGAAGAGCGATTCCCGATGAACCGTGCAGGAACAACTTGAGAAGTGGTCTGAAGTCCGGATGATCTGTCGGAGTGGTTCAAGCGATATCCGGAGTGCAACTGCAGTGAGTAAGGGGAAGACGTGGTAGCCGAGGCGAAGAACAACAAGAAGAAGAAGAAGAACAAGAAGAAGAAACCCGATCGACAGGCTTTTCTGGCCAACAAGCACGACCTTTACCAGAGAGCGGTTCAGGAACCATCGGCAGACAACGAGTTCATGTCCAAGCTCTTTGCGCAGAAGTTCCAACGAGATGCCATCGTGATGAGGGAAGACTTCTGTGGTACCGGCCTGCTCTCGGCCACCTGGGTCGAGGAAGATCCGCAGCGCAAGGCGATCGGTTACGATCTGGATGTGGAGACGGTGGAGTGGGGCATCGAGAACAATCTCGCCAAGCTGGATGATGAACAGCGCTCCCGTGTCGACCTGCGAATCGCCGATGTCCTGGATGCCCCGAAGGATCCGGTCGACATCATCTGTGCGATGAATTTCTCCTGGTGGATCTTCAAGAAGCGTCAGGAGTTACTCGAATACTTCAGATCAGTTCGGTCCAGCCTTCATCCAGAAGGGCTCTTCATTCTCGACATCTATGGCGGCAAGGAAGCCTATGAGGAGATGGAAGAGGAACACGAGAAGGATGGTTTCGATTACATCTGGGATCAGGATGCGGTGTGCGGGGTCAGTGATGAAATTCTCTGCCATATCTCCTTCCACTTCCCCGATGGGTCGAAGATGAAAAGGGCGTTCACCTACGACTGGCGTCGCTACGGTATGCGTGAAAGCCAGGAGATCCTCCTCGATGCCGGTTTTTCCAAGGTCGAGGTCTACTGGGAGGGCGTCGATGATGAAGGTGACGGTGACGGCGAGTTCACCCTCACCACTCGGGCGGAGAGTACCGATGCCTGGATCGCCTACCTGGTCGCCATTCCTTAGGGTGCCGTCGGAATCACGGCAGTCGAAGTTCCCGAACTCGCTCCACTGACGCTGGCGACCAGCCACAACACCACCGGATACCCTGCCGCTTCGAGGGCTGCGGTTGCCGCACCCATCGTGGCCCCGGTGGTCAGAACATCATCGACCAGCACGATCGATGGAGCGGTGGGACTCTTTGGCGCGGCTCCACAGTAAAAAGCACGGGCCGCGAGTGCTCGCCGTCGATGTGCCGGGAGAGTGACTTGCGCTCTACCTGGGTTCCTCCTCAGTAGCCTTCGGTACGGCAGACCGCGCTGACGAGCGATCGGGATTGCCAGCCGTTCGGCGAAGGAGAGCCCCTCGATCCAGCTTCGGCGCCAGTGTCTGGGTATCGCCACCACAGTCCAGTGGCTGCACTCCTCGAACTGCAAAGAGCGGGATGGGCACTCCAGCGAGCGCCACCGATCGACCAGGGTGGACGCCAGTAGCCCGGCGATATCGTCCCTCTGTTGGCTCTTTCCCTTGAGGATCAGACCCCGCAGAGAACCTTCATGAGTCGAGATGTGGATCAGCGGGCGTTGCGGAGCCGTATCGAGGCAGGCGGCACAGCGCCCCTCGAACCGCTCCTCTCGCTGGAGGCAGCGGGGGCAGGTGGGGGACAGCGGCGGCAGATCACCGAGGCAGGTGCCGCAGAGAGCCCTGGCGGGGAGAGGATTCCCACCACAGAGACGGCACTGCTCCGGCCACAGTAGTGCCGCCAGTGCGGCCAGTGCGGCCCAGGCCGGAGGCGGTCTCCGGCCGTCCTCTTGTCCAGAAGTGGACGGTCGATCTGGACAGCCAGCGCTTGTACCGCTATCGTCGGTGCCCATGCCGGTGTAGCTCAGTTGGTAGAGCAAAGGAATCATAATCCTTGGGTCCGGGGTTCGAGTCCCTGCGCCGGTACCAATTTGCGATGTGCACTCCCGACCGACCGGGTCGGTCGGGAGTTTTTCTTCGATATCAGCGCTCATTCGTTGCACCATCGCTGGCGAGGAACTCGGGGGGCACTGCAACTCGAGTACCGATGGATCGAAATCGATGAATCGAAATCGAGAGGGGAAGCGACATGGCACAAGATGGGCCTTCTCACCATCCTCGGCCGGATCCTGATCGACCGGTGATCGACGAGGCGCTGGTGCGAAAAACCGCTCACCTGGCGCGGCTGGAAGTCTCTGACGATGAAATCCCGGGACTGGTCGAGCACCTGGAAAAGATTCTTGATCTGGTCGATACACTGCGATCGGTCGAGATTCCCGAGGGCCATCGGTCCGATCTTCACGTCTCGCAAGCGACCGTCTCGATGACCCGTGAAGATCAATCCGCAACCCCGACCGATGCCGGTGGCCCCAGAGACCCGGCAGCGTTCGGCGGAAATGCTCCCGACTGGCGAGATGGTTCCTTTGTCACCCCAAGAGTCGTCGGCTAGGGGATCATGTCGAATCGATCATCCCTACCTCCGATGGACGCCACGGTCGGTGAAGCGCAGCAATGGCTCACCGATGGCCACTGCACCTCGCGTCAGTTGATCGACGGCTACCTCGAGTTTCTTCAGGGGGTCGGCCGGGAGTTGAACGCTGTGGTCGAGATCTTCATCGAGTCCGCGCAGCAAACTGCCGATCAGAGTGACCAGAGGCGAGCCCAGGGGAAGTGCTTTGGGCCACTCGATGGAATCCCCTTTACCGCAAAAATGAACATCACGACACAACTCGGCAGTAGCGATGCTTCGAGCCCGATGCTCCGAGGATTCCAGGCTCAAGAAGATGCCACTGCGGTTCGCCGCCTCCGTGCTGCCGGTGCAGTACTGGTGGGGAAGACCAGTTGTGATGAGTTCGCCATGGGAGCTTCCAACGAGACATCTTCCCACGGTGTGGTCTCCAATCCGTGGGACCGAGAGCGGGTGCCGGGGGGGTCGAGCGGTGGTTCCGCCGCACTGGCCGGGAGTCACGGTTGGTCTTTTCATCTCGGCAGCGATACCGGCGGATCGATCCGCCAACCGGCGGCTTTTTGCAATGCCACTGCCATCAAGCCGACCTGGGGCCGGGTCTCCCGACGTGGCCTGATCGCCTTCGGCTCGAGCCTCGATCAAATCTGTCCGATTGCCCGGGATGCCGTCGATTGTCAAAGCGTCTTGCAGGTGCTGGAGGGGCACGATCCGCTCGATAGCACCAGTTTGCGCCTGGACAGCTCTTCTCTGCCACCGATCGGTCGCGTCGCCTTGATCAGCGACGGTCTCGGGCCGGGCATCGATGCTTCCATCGCCACGGCGGTACGATCTGCTGCACAGCAGATGGCCAGTCAGGGGATCGAGATCATCGAGAGGTCATTGCCGCATCTAGAGGCTGCGAACGCTTGCTACCAGGTGATCTCCACCGCCGAGGCGTCGTCGAATCTGGCTCGCTACGACGGGGTTCACGTCGGAGTGCGAGGGCAATCTGAAGATCTCCAGCAACTGTACGAGACCAGTCGCCATCAAGGATTCGGCAGCGAGGTTCGTCGAAGAATATTGCTCGGAACCTTCGTGCTCTCGGCGGGGTATCAAGATGCGTATTACAACCGTGCACTGGCAGTACGAGAGTTAATCCGTCAAGGGATCGATCAGGTACTGGAAGAGTGTGATGCACTTCTGTTGCCGGTTTCGCCCTTTGCTCCCTTCCCCATCGGTGAGCGTATCGACGATCCATTGGCGTTGTACGCCTGCGATATCTTGACGGTGACCGCGAACTTGGCCGGAGTTCCGGCGCTGGCGTTGCCGTGTGATTTTGATGAAGAAAAATTACCGATCGGAATGCAACTGATGGGGGCCCACGGTAGCGACCATGCACTACTGGAGTTTGGCCAGCGTTGGCAGCGCTGGAACGATAAGCATCGGGCACTCCCGCAAGGGAGCGCACGATGAGCGGGAAAACGACGAGCTGGAAAACGGTGGTTGGCCTCGAGATCCATGCCCAGATGTCGACACGGAGCAAGATGTTCTGTGCCTGTGTGCGATCGACGGGAACCACTCCGAACCAGCATCTCTGTCCGGTTTGCACCGGCTGGCCCGGTGCATTGCCGGTGATCAACCAGGCGGCGGTTCGCCGGGCGATCCGAGCCGCGATCAGCCTCGACTGCGGAGTTCAACGAGAGAGTCGATTCGATCGCAAGAACTACTTCTATCCCGATCTTCCCAAGGGCTATCAGATCAGCCAGTTCTATCGCCCTTATGCCCTCGGTGGCGCCATCCAATTTGAACGAGACGATGGTTCCCCCGGGGTTCTGCCGCTGGTCCGAATTCACATGGAGGAGGACGCTGGCAAGTCGGTCCATGCCGAAGATGGCACCAGTCGTATCGATCTCAACCGATGCAGCAGTCCGTTGCTTGAAATTGTTACCGAACCGCTGCAGATGAGCGGGATCGAGGCGGCACGCTGCGTCCGCTCGACCCGAGAACTGTTGCGCTGGATCGGTGTTTGCGATGGCGATATGGAGAAGGGAAACCTTCGTGCGGATGTCAATGTGTCGATTCATCGCGAAGGGGATACTGTCCTGGGAACTCGCACCGAACTGAAGAACCTCAATTCGTTCGTCTCCATCGAGAGATCGGTCGAAGTGGAGTCTGCTCGCCAGGCGGTGGTACTGGAAGCGGGAGGCATGATTCGTCAGGAAACTCGTCTGTGGGATCAGGATCTGGAGCAGACCGAGGAGATGCGTGGCAAGGAAGACTCTCCAGATTACCGCTACTTTCCCGATCCGGATCTGCCCGTACTGATCATCGAAGCGTCAGACATCGATCGAGAACGGGACTCTTTACCCGAGTCCATCGGTGCCAGGAGAACTCGATACATCGATCAGTTGAAGATCGATGCGCGAGATGCCGAATCGATCCTGGCGCGGCGAGAGTTCGGTGACTTCTTTGATCAATTGCTGGCCGCTGGTCTCTCACCCGCCTCGGCATCGAACTGGTTTCGTGGCGAGGTCCTCAAGCACCTCAATGATCGAGAGGAATCGATCGAGGAGTACCCACTGACCGCGGCTTCCATCGTAGAGGTGGTCGAGGCGGTGGAGGGGGATCGGATCAGCGTGGCCAAGGGGCGAGAAATCCTTCAGGCGGCCCTCGACCAGGGCTGCTCTCCGGCGAATATCCTTGCACAAACGGGTGAGCAGGTCAGTGACGAGGCTGCGCTGATCGGTTGGGTCCAGCAGGTCGTGGATGCCAATCCCGATGCCGCGACAAAGATCCGCGCCGGCGACAGTAAGCCGCTCGGCTTCCTCATGGGACAGGTGATGAAGGCCAGCTCGGGGCAGGCCCACCCTCGCCGGGTTCAGGAGATCCTCCAGCGGTTGATTCAACACGACTGAACTTATGTCACCGGTGAGCACTGCGTCTCAGGGGGTCGGCAATACGATCGTTTCCGGACCCTCCGAGGTGATCACGAAGGTGCTGTACCTGCCGTTGGCTTCGATCCGGATCTGTCTCGATCCGAATGCGGGGACCTCGAGCCAGCCGGGTGGTATCAGCGTTTCACCGGAATCGAGGATCATTCGGGCCGGTGAACTGGTTTTTACCCGAACCGGAATCGTCAAGCCTGCGGTCGCGTCATTCGATGGGTACTGCTCGAGTAACTGGAAATTGATGCGCCTCACCTCGGTCAGGTTGTGCTGGACCCGTGCCTCATCGGCTCGGCGGCGCAGTGCCGCGGCCTGATGATCTTGCGCTTCCCACTGCTCCCTCAAACTCCGGGTTTCGGCAACAGCACCGTATTGGCTCGCCAATTTCAACTGCTGGCGGACCGCCTCGGAGTTGCCGAGGATGCGGGCGCCCTTGGCGGCCAGGATGGCACTGTGGGCGAGAGTTGAGTAGTGGCTCCGACCGTCCTGTCTGCGCTTCTCGACCAGCGCTTCCGCACTGTCGAGACCTTCTTTCCACGGACCGGGGGGGAGCCATTGGAGCCAGGGCTGGGCTTCTTTTTGCCACTGTTCCGGGGGCATGGTATCGGCAGTGGCGATCACATGTTGCAACGAAAACTCTGCATAGATGAGAATCACTGCGGTGGCCAGGAAGGGTGCAAGCATGCAGAACCTGCGGATGTGGCGAAGTGCTTTCTGTCCCGTTCGAGCTTGTGTCTCCTCGACTCCTCTGTTTCTCCGTAGCACCCGTACGCTTTCTGCAATCTCTCGCGCCCTGTGGATGTTTCCCTCGGAGGCCTGGCGTGCTGCGAGGCGTTCGAGTGCCTGTTCGGAGGCCTGTTCCTCGCCATGGTCGAGCAGGAAGTCAATTTTAGCCTGTTGCATCTCGTGATCATCCGGGTGCAAAGCCTCGAGGCTATCGATGATTCTCAGCGCCCTGCGGCGGTGTGTCCCTCTGTGCAAGTGAGAAGCGACGCGAACTCCTTCGCGGATCTGCATCGAAGGAGTCTCATGGGTCGCGATCAGTTGGAGTCTCAGTTGGTCTTCATCGGAGACCTCGATGGCTCTCCTGAGGTAGCGCCTACCCTCCTCCGGTTGACTGCCACCGAGCAATTGTTCGGAGCGTTCGACGAGGATCTCGATGCGAGTGTTGTGGGCCAGATCATCTTCGGGTGATTCCGTCAGGATCTGGTCGAGAATGGCGATGGCGGACTCGGGATCCCTGGCAGTTCGGTGGGCTTCGACGATGCGGATCTCCGCCGATCGCTTTGCATGGCGATCTCCGCTCAGTTGATGCAAATGCCGCAACTTCTCGAGAATCTTGATCGGTTCCGCTGCCATCGGTGTCGCCTGTTCCAGTTTCTCTACCAGTTCAGATCGGGAAGTTTCGTCGATCTGGTCGAGCCTGACCCGGGCCAGTTCGGGGAATTTCTTCTTGAAGAGCCAACCCTGGCGAGTTCCTCCTGCCAGGTAGTGCAGCGTCCAGATGGGAGAGAAGGGGGAGTCCGCTTCGATCTCCCGTATGGTCCTGAAACCGTCCACCAGCATGGCGATGCGAGCGAAGCACCAGTGACCCTGTTCGTCTCGAGCCTGGATCCCACCGGGAGAGAGCAGCACGAGTTCCTCAGGAGCCGGTAGTATACTTCTGGCTTTTTCCAGTATCGCCAACTGCTGATCCAACTGATCCATCAACGTCTTGGCGTCGATACCACTGGTGATCTCCACCGTGCTGCCCGATTGTTCCTCGAACAGGAAACCCTCGCCATTTCCGGTGAAAGCGTGGATCAGGATCGAGACCGCCTGTTGTTGGCAGATCTTGTTCCGGACACCCTCATCGAGGTCCTTTACCGAGGATAGGATCACTTTCAGATCGCGACTTTCGGTGTACCAGAGAGCCAGCAGCGAGTCGAGTTGCTCCGGTGCCAGCACATTGGACCAGTCACTGACATCGGGGAAGTGCTGGGCGGTGGGCTCGGAATAAAACTGGAATAGAGTTCCATCGAAGAGGATCCTCTGGGCGTCTTGTCCACGACCCAGATGGAATGTTCCGGCGGTCTTCTCTGCGACCTTTTGCTCGAGAATTTTTTTCAGATCGTCATTCATGTTCAGCGGCTCCCTCTGCTTTTGAGGACTTTCCACGGGTGTTTTCTTAACTGTGTCGCTAGCGGTAACAGAGGGTCGGTAGTGTCGAGTTGGTCGATGGTTTCCCGCAGAAGTTGCCACGCACCGGGGGTTCGACTACGAGCGAGTCCGAACATTGTTGCAGTTCGTATCTGGTCATTGGTCGAGAGCAATAGCGATTGCAAGGTGCTGCGAGATTCCATCTGGACGCAACTGGCCAGCGATTCGATGCAATTCCAGCGCAAACTTGGATGTTCCGAGGTGACACCCTGGAGTAGCCAAGGGCTTGCCTCCTCGAGAGCAAGGATGCGATACGCTTGGGCGAGTCGCTTCTTGCCGGTCAAGTCGCTGGCGGGCCAAGCCGTGACCAGTCGTGCCTTCTGGCGTACGGTGCCGCGATTTTTCAGGTATTCGATCGTCAGCATCGACACCGCTGGGTCTTGCGAGTGGGGGATCAGATCAGCGATTCCCGGCGCAGCGAAGAGCCAGTTTTTCTGCAGGTACAGTTCGAGGTAGGAGCGTTGTACTGCCGGTGCGCTCTCGCGACCGAAGGCGGTATCGATGATCTTCAACTGCTGTGCATCGGGATCCGGCCCATACGTGCGCCACCAACCGATGGCGATCCTACGTACCACCTCGTCGGTCGCTTCCAGCAGTGACAAGGCGATCGCTGGATCTGTTTTTGCCTGTAACAGTTGCTGCAGGGGCTGTAACACCGAGGAGTCATTCACCCGTAGATATCCGCCGGGTAGGACCGTGGCATCTGCGGTTGAAAATTCTCCTTCGACCTCAGCGACCACGAGCCATGCCCCGCGTTGACCGATGAGGGCACCGATTCCCTCGGTGCCCTCTCCTTCCGGCTCTCTCAACCACCAACTATCACGACCAGCGACTCGCTGGCGATCGGTGGTGATGTGATAGAGACGGTCCCTCTCTCCTCCGAGCAGTTCGACCACGGTCCCGTGAAGGACCTGATCCGATCTGCGAAACAGCAGCCAGGGGTCTTCGGCCCCCAACAGCGATGGTCCCAGCAGTTGGCTGCCGACGAGGAGTATCATGATTTTGAAAATCGAGTTTTTGTTGATCATCTACGGCTCCAGGGTGGTCCACTCGGCGATGTACGCCTCGTTCAGTTCGTTGAAACGGTAACCCGATTCACCCTCGACCAGTGCCGAGGTCAGGCCCAGTGCAGAAGACATCACATTCAGTCCAGGGGTGTCGACGTGATAAGCAGTGGTGAAGGGGCCGGTGAAGTCGGCACTCGAAACTCCGCCGAATAATCCGCTAGGTGGAGCTCCATTGGCGCACAGACCCACGGCATGCCCTACCTCGTGTGCTGCGACCACTGCGACGATCCGACTCCATGCGTCGATGGCGTTCCAAACTCCGTCATAGCGCTGATTCTCAGCGCTGCTATTGGTTGGATCGAGGCGCTCAAAGTTCTCCCCCAGTACCACAGCATCGATGGGGTGTTCTCCGACCGCCACTCCCAGTCCTGGGAGCACTTCCTCGAATCGATTCCGAAAGGTCCAGGAGTTCCAGTAGAACTGCACCATGTTGCTGGTGAAGACCCCTCGATTGGGGGCTCGTTCATCGTTGGTATTGCTGTTTCTGAAATCGAAAGTGGCGCGGCCCAGTGCGTAACTGTTGCCATCCACGTCGTCTCCACCGATGCCGAGGGCGCTGGTCGAGTTGACCGGGCTGACCTGGAATTTCAGTTGTGGTTGCAGGTCTTGTCCGTCGAGCAGTGAGCCCTCGCCATAGAGGTACTGGATGCGCTCGAGGATCGATTGCTCGACCCAAAACTGCACTCTCAGATCACAACCGGCCGCTACCGCAGCCGTGGTGGGTTGATTCGATTGCAGCCCGATGGTCACCAGGTCCTGCTGGTGATCGGCGCTCCCATCTGCTCCGGTGTTGGCGAAGGGGACCAGATCTCCTACCGAGTCCAGGTGCCAACCGATGCTGTAATTGTCGCGGGAGAAGTCGAGGTTCCAGCGATCCTGCCAGTCGAAGGGCAGGGAAGCGGTCGACGCCGGGTGAACATGGAGCTGGTATTGCTGTGCTTCGGAAGGGTTACCCCGCACATCATCGATGACAGCGGTGATGGTGAGGGTGCCCGTGGGCAGCGATTGTGCGGCGGAGACTTGCCAGCTTGCCGAGCTTCCATCGATGGTGAACAGGTCCGCCAGGTTGGTGTTGGAATCTCGATTGGCCAGTGGCAGGTTCGCCACGATCGATAAGGTTTGCGCATCGGCGGCGGCTCCTCCAGCTCCTGCGCTCCAATTGACCTGGATCAGGGTACCGATGGCGGGAATCGACAGGGTGAAGGGGATGGTTGAGGAGTTGTTGTCGATGTAAGGCTCGCTGCCATTGAGGTAGGGGGGGATCTCGCCGATGGTGATCGAGTTGACGATCGGTGCGATGGTATTGAGTGCGATGTAGGGACTGACGGCGGTGGACGATCCGCTCGCATCGGAAGCCACCACACGAACCCTGGCGAAGGGACTCACTACTCCGGGAGTATCGATGTGCGAGTTCCAGATCATCTCGACCTGGGAAATCCCCTTGTCGCCGGGAATCACCAGTTCGACACCCGTTTCGAGGGTGGCGATGTTCCACGGCTCGCTGCCGTCGAGAGACCATTCGAGATGGACCGTGAGAAAGTCCCCATCCGCATCCGAAATCAGGCTGTTGACCGGGATCGGGCCTCCCACGGCGCCGGTCGGAATGGTCACCGAATCGACGATGGGAGGGGAGCCCTCTCCGATGGAGAGAGGGTCACTGCGTCGGAATGCATGAACATGGTCATCGAGATCGAGCAGTCGTACTTCGAGCAAAATGTCTGCCTGTGGTAGGGTCGTGAGATCTCCGCGGAAGGACCATTCGGTCTGCACCGACTCGAAGGGTGGAGTCAATGAGATGATGCCATCACTTCCGGAGACTGGAGTGACCGAGTGCCACTGCTGGCCAAGATCGTCGCTGTAATAGAGCCAGGCGTCCCAGGTCCGTGCAGCGGGATCCACCACATCGAAGCCCACCACGGCGGAACTACTATGTATCTCTACGGTGAAGTTATCGATGGTCGGGGCAGCGGCCTGAGCGAAGACGCTCTTCTTCTGGCAGCCGCAGGTCAGCAACAGTAAACCGATGAAGAGCAGCCCGATGGTTCGGGAATGGAGGGGTTCGTGCACGATGTCATCTACCTCTCGATTCCATCCCCCCCCTCTCAAAACGGGAATGGTTTCGGTTTCTTCCGTTCGGCTGGGCCGAAATGGGTTCAGGCACGAGGCTGCCCGAGAAGCCAGTGACACGGGACATCCACAGGGATGCGATCCGTCAGAGAAGAATACGATAATCTGCTGCTGCAGCCCAATCGACAATGGTGGCAGGGTCCTATCCATCGGCCAATAACACCTCTACAATGACCTCTGGTCGGAATTCAACGATTCCGCCTCCGGAAGGAAGCCCGGCGATGTCCCACGCCCATTGCTCTCATCCGGCCTCACGATCCAGTGCCCTCCGTCGATCCGGAGTCGGTGCTCTTTGTGTGGCCATCCTGACCTTTTTCGCCTCGGTCTGGCTAATTCCAGCGACCACCGTCCACGGCGGAAGTGAGCGGAGCCTCGAGGCCTCCACCTCCGATGTCTCCCGTGCCAGGTCGCAACTGGCCGAGGCGATCCAGAAGGACCGCTTTGACGAGGCTTCCCGTGCGGTCGATGAACTGGTCAAAGATGGCAGCAAGAAGGCGATCAATGCGCTGGTCCAGGTCGGTCTCGGCGGCAAGTCCTACGGAATCGAACGCTACATCGGATCGAAGTTGGTGGGCATCCCGGCCGGCGCAGGACTCGATCAACTCTGTCATCTGGCGAACAAGGATAAGCGCTCCTCCGCGCGGATCATCTTGACGCTGGTGCTGTCCGCACGCTCGGAGAGCAACGCCTACAAGGCAGTTCTGACCAACTTGTACGATCCCGACGACTCGGTTTCCCTCACCGTCATCGAAGCACTGGAGAAGAAGGACGACCTCGGTTCGGTCGAGCACCTGATCACTGCGCTGGCTCGTCAAGAAAAAGCCGGTCGGGCAGAGACGTTGCTCGCTTACGAGATTCGCAAGTGTCTGCTGAAACTGGTCGGAGAAGATTTCAGGGCGGCTGCGGACTGGAAAAACTTCTGGGAGCCGCGAAAGCACGATTACAAGAGGCCTCCTCCAGGGGAACAGAAGCGAGGAGTGACATCGGTCAAGCGCGATCCTCCAGCCTTCTTCGGAATGGAAGTGGCGGCCAAGAATGTTGTCTTCTTGCTCGATGTGTCCGGCAGCATGGAAGTGATCGATGACCTCCCGGAAGATCCGGGCGACGGAGTCGGTGGGCGTCGCACCGGGGTCGGTGAAGAGGAAGAAAAACCGAAACCGACCCCCAAGCAGCAGGAAGCTCGCCAGCGAATTCGACGGGTGCAGGATGAGTTGATCCGGACCATCGATAAGTTGCCGAGTGATGTTCGCTTCAACATCATCACTTTCAATCACGAGGTGCATGCGATGTCGAAGGGGTTGATCGCTGCATCGTCTCGCCGCAAGAGGGAAGCGATTCAATACGTGAGGAAGTTCAGCGCTCAGGGGGAGACCTGGACCGATCACGCCCTGCGTGAGGCATTCGGTGCGCCCAACCTGAAGGCGATCTTCCTCCTCTCCGATGGCGCACCGCGGCGCGACAATCAGCTGCTCGAGACAGCGCCGATCTTGCAGTGGGTGCGAGAGGCCAATCGATTTCGGCGCATCCGCCTCAATACCGTCGGGTTCGAGCAAGCAGGCAAGAAATTGCGCGCCTTCATGAAAAAACTCGCACTGCAAAATAATGGCGAATACATCGAGCTTCGCTGAATCCTCTCGAATTATATGCAAGTCCTGTTTCTGGCAAGACTTGGTTCAGGTCCGGTAGGGCCGATCCGGTTGCCGCCCATCGCCGTTTCTGGTAGAAGCACCTTTTCCGGATGAGCGGCACGCCCTGAGGGTTGATTCTGCTCCGACGAGGCCTGATCCGCAGGGCTCGAGTTTCGACCGTTAAATGAAGGAGAACCAAGATGGATTCGTGGGTGGACTACCTGACCAGCGATAAGGGTGCGATGCTCGGCATCGGCATCTCCGTGATTTCCCTGATCTATGCATTTTACCTCAACAGCTGGATCAAGAAGCAATCTGCCGGCACCGAGCGAATGCAAGAGCTGGCTGGATTCGTCCAGCAGGGTGCGATGGCATTTCTCAAGACCGAATACAAGATGCTGGGAGTGTTCGCCGTTTGCGTGGCGATTGCCCTCAACTTCGGGGTCAACTCTCAAACCGCCATCTCTTACGTGGTGGGGGCTCTCGCCAGTGGCGTCGCCGGCTGGATCGGCATGAAGACTGCCACGGTCAGTGCAGTGCGTACTACCGAAGCGGCGAAGACCGGACTCACCGGAGCCTTGACCGTGGCGTTTCGCTCGGGAGCGGTGATGGGATTGACCGTGGTCGGCCTCGGCTTGCTCGGCGTCTCGACCCTGTTCATCTACTGGCACGGCAACACAGCCCCTGGAGGGAACTTCGTCCAGCCACTCTTTGGCTTCTCCTTCGGTGCCTCCAGCATCGCGCTCTTTGCCCGGGTGGGCGGAGGCATCTTCACCAAGGCTGCCGATGTGGGCGCCGACCTGGTCGGCAAGGTGGAGGCGGGAATCCCCGAGGATGACCCGCGCAACCCGGCCACCATCGCGGATAACGTGGGTGATAACGTTGGCGACGTTGCTGGCATGGGTGCGGACCTGTTCGAATCCTATGTCGGTTCGATCATCGCATGCATGGCTCTCGGGATCGCGGCTTTTGCGACGGTCGAGGGTGCAGACATGGACGTGGATATCATGCCGTGGGTGGCACTACCACTGGTCCTCTGTGCTCTGGGAACCCTTTCCTCCATCATCGGCACCGCAGTGGTCAAGACCAAGGACGAGAACAAGGTTCACTCGGCGCTGTTCAATGGCCTGTTGACCGCAAGCGTCATCTTCGCCGGATTGGCCGCCTTCGTCTTCAGCAAGATGCCAGGGGATAACCTGCCGTTTGCCGATGGCGCCACCAAGTGGGGTATCTACGGAACGCTGGTCGGGGGCCTGCTGCTCGGGATCATCATCGGAAAGATCACCGAACATTACACCTCCGAGCAGGCGCCTCATGCGCGGAAGATCGCCGCCGATTCGGAACAGGGAACCGCCACCAACATCATCAGTGGACTGGCCATCGGAATGCAATCGACGGTGTGGCCGGTGATCTGGATCTGTGTCGCGATCTACTCCGCACATCACTTCGGAGGCCTCTACGGAATCGCTCTCAGTGCCGTCGGCATGCTCTCGACGCTGGGCATCTCGCTTGGCATCGACGCCTACGGACCGGTCGCTGACAATGCCGGCGGCATCGCCGAGATGGCGGGTTGCGATCCGGAAGTGCGTCAGCGCACCGATGCTCTCGATGCGGTAGGAAACACCACCGCCGCCATCGGTAAGGGATTCGCCATCGGTTCGGCCGCCCTCACCGCTCTGGCCCTGTTCAACACCTACTCCAACGAGGTGAAGGCAGGACTCGATCGACTTGGTCTCGATCCTGCGATCTTCGAGAATCTCGACATCCTCAATGTCAACGTGACCATCGGACTGTTCCTCGGAGCGGCGATGACCTTCCTCTTCTCCGCCCTGACGATGAAGGCGGTGGGCAAGGCAGCGGGCTCGATGATCGAAGAGGTGCGGCGTCAGTTCCGCGAGATTCCTGGAATCCTCGAAGGAACCGGAAAGCCTGACTATGCCGCCTGCGTGGAGATCTCGACCAAGGGATCGCTGCGCGAGATGGTGTTACCCGGATTCCTCGCCATCGTGGTGCCGGTCGCGGTCGGCTGCTGGTCGATGCAGGTGCTCGGCGGACTGTTGGCGGGATCGCTGGCTACCGGGGTGCTGTTTGCCATCTTCATGTCGAATGCCGGTGGCGCCTGGGACAATGCCAAGAAGTACATCGAAACGGGACAGCATGGCGGCAAGGGCTCCGAGGCTCACAAGGCTTCGGTGGTCGGCGACACCGTGGGCGATCCGTTCAAGGATACCAGCGGGCCTTCACTGAACATCCTGATCAAGTTGATGACGATTGTCAGTCTGGTGTTCGTGCCGCTGTTCCTGAAGATGGCCGGGTAGACCGATTTGTTCTGATCGATCCTCGAGGGGCCGCCCGCCGGTTGCCGGTGGGCGGCTTCTCTTCATCTGGACTTGTGGCAGGGGATTGGCCTGATACTCTCTGTAGGATCGAAAGGTATCGAATGGATCTGAACATGAACTCGGAAGCAAGCCAGGGTGTGGAACAGCTGGAGTTGATCGCTGCCGATACGGCTCGTTTTCTGTTTGATCAGAAGGCGGACCAGATCCTGGTATTGCGTGTACGAGAGATGATCCACATCTCTTCCTACTTCATCCTCGCTTCCGGACGCTCGGCGCGTCAGGTCCGAACGATGGGGGACTCGGTCGAACGATTCCTCAAGCCGATGCACTTGCCCCGGATCGGCTTTCACGGCCGAGACGACTCCCGCTGGTATTGCCTGGATCATGGTGAAATTGTTATTCACCTGTTCGAGGAGGAAGCACGGGAATATTACGACCTGGAAAATCTATGGGTGAAGGCCCCTCGCCTCGAGGTGGATTTCATGAGTCGGGCGATCACTTCGGAGCCTGAAGACGCCGCCTAGGGCGTGGATTCGCCGGGGAGTTTAACGCCCATCTTTGGCCTCCTCAGAGACTTCTTCCTGAGCATTTTGCTGGGCTTCATCCTGGGCTCCATCTTGGACTTCATCCTGTTGCGGGATCGGTCTCACCAACTCGATCACACTGCTCGATGGCATCGACTGATCGGCGCGTCGTGCGATCAGCAGTTCACCACCCTCGAGCGGCAGCGGCGTGCCTCCCCTCGAACTCTCCGGCCACGGTAGAATTGCCAACGCGGAACCATCGCGCAGCGAGTGGACCTCGATACCGGCAGCGGAAGGGATCCAGATACGGCCGGAGAAGATCCTCGGTTGGCCCCTCAGCAGTGGCTCCTGGAGAGACGTGGGATCATCCTTTTCTGTCATCGATTGTGCCGCCAGGGCGATGGCCCACGGTCCCGCCACTACCTCACCATTGCGTGGGTCGAGACCGGTCAGGTGAATCGTACTTTTCCCCACCCCGATGCTCCCATCGAACAGCCAGGCGATGCCATCGACGATCCCCAGCAGCGAGGTCTGGCGCCCCGCCGGATGGCTCCAGCGGATGTGCCAGGAATCTTTCTCGAGGGCGATCAACATCCGTCCATCTGGCGGCAATAGAAGCCACGGGATCGACTCATCCTCCGGCACCTGGATCGGTGAGTTGGAACGGGGTCGTAATCCCGGGTAGGCAAGGAAACGCTGGTTGCCCCAACGAATATCACTGAGGCTCGGCAACTCCTCGAAGCGCCATCGTGGCAGATAGAAGGTGGCACGGTGTGCTCCGCTACTGGCGGACAGGCATTCGATGGCTCCGCCGGAACGACTCACCAGAAGATCATCTCCAGATCGTGCCAGCGAAGCGGAGAGGATCTTGTCGCGAAGGTCATTGAGAGAGTGGGCTTCCAGTTCTCGTACCTCGAGTTGACGTCGCCACAATTCCTTGCCGTGGGCCAGATCGAAGGAGAATACCCACGTCTCGAGGGTCGACCACCCGCGTGTCGCCAGCAGCCATAGCCGATCGCCTTCGATCAGCGGCACCGGACAGGCACTGAATCCTTCGCTGGCGATGGGGGCGACCCAGGAGGAGCTGGGAGGTTTCTGAGGATCTGGAATTTCGAGCACCACCGCTTCCAGCCAGCCAAGATCTTTCCACGGCCCGCTCTCGATAATGATGTTGGTGGAAGGTCGCTGATATTGGCGTGGCGTCCGAAGCAGGAAGACGCAGCGATCACCGCTACTGACCGGAATCTCGGGAACACTGATGAACGGCAGTTGGGTGCGACCGGGGGACTCATCGGGGCGTGGGACCTGCCATTGCCACGCTTCTCGGGTCGGTTCATCGAGATCGATCGCCACTACACGATGGCCGTTGCCGAAGAGTGCCGTCCTCTGGCCCAGTAGCGGGAACAGGTCCGACAGCGGATGGCGCCGCGTCCACACCCGGGCTTTGCGATGGGCGGTCGCCTCCGGACCTGTCTCCGGCATCGGGATCGCCAGTGAACCCTCGACGCGGCTTGCCGCCGACTGTACCGGTGGTTGGATCAACGGTCCGTCACTGCGTCTCCAGGGCCCTTCCAGCGGCGGCGTACCCGCCAGCCAGCGCAGCCAATTGGGGTCGATCCCTGCACCAATTCCAGGTCGCTGCAGGAGTGCCCAGGCGGCACTTCGATCGGCTCGCTCGAGCGCCTCTTGCAGGGCACGATTTGCCTCGATCGCTCGATCGGGTTGCCAGACCAGCGGATGGGCTCCATCGATGGGAATCGGACCGAGTCGTTTGAGGGCCACATCGAGAAAGCCATCCGGCAGCGACCGGCCAAATCGTTCCAGTTGCCGAGAGGTACGCCCGATGCGAAGGGTTCCACGGCTGCCGATCGAGATGGTCCGCAGTGGAAAGATCAGCGATCCATGCCGCGTCTCGAGCCAGTCTTGCAACTGCTGGGCTGCCGCGGCAGGATTCTCGCCGGCTCGTCGGGAGATCTGCAACAGCGAATCCACATCTTGGTGATGAGGGATTCGCCCGGGGCCAGCGGCGGGGGGGCCAGGCAACTCGTACTCCTGTGGAACTACCGCCTGTGGATCAGCCTGTGGATCAGCCTGTGGATCAGCCTGTGGATCGGCACTCCACACGGTCAGCAGTGGCAGCAGCAGCCACGTCACCAGCAGCAGGGTGAACTTCAAGCGGAAAACCATGCCTCTCTCTAGACCTCTTCTTGCCACTTCTGGCGATTGAAAGCGTTATCGAACTGGATCACTGAACTGCGGCGATCGCGCTGTGCGGATGACTCGAAGTCTCCGTTTGGGCCCACATCACGACCCCATCCTTGCGTGTGAAACGGCTTCGCGCTACCAGGGTTGTTCCCGATACAGGTGCCCGATAGGCTCGCCGTTTCGGAAAGGCAGATACCGTGACCGAATCCAAAACTCCATCGACGCGGCTGATGCTCGCCTCCGAGGCCCAGACCGAGGCGCTAGGTGAGCGGATCGGCGCTGTGGCCCGGGCCGGCCTGGTGGTGGGCCTGTACGGGGATCTGGGAGCTGGAAAAACGGCTCTGGTGCGTGGTCTGGCCCGGGGAATGGCTCTCGATGGCCGGGTTCGCAGCCCTACCTTTACCATCGCCTCACTCCACCGAGGAGTGGTGCCACTGCTTCATGTCGACGCCTATCGCCTTGAGGATCCCACCGAACTGGCGCTTCACGGCTGGCAGGAATGGCATCAAGAGGGGGTGATCGCGGTGGAATGGGCGCAACGGGTCGAATCGATGCTCCCACCGCGACATCTGAGGATCGAACTGTCTCATCGGGGTGAGGAACTTCGTCAGGGCCACATCCAGGTGCGGGGAGAGGGGCAAGACGATGCGGTGGAGCAGGCTTTTCTTGCCGCGATCGTTTGCTGAAGCAACTTGAAAGCAATCTCGTGGGCTTCACAATCAGTGGGCCCGACATTTCCATTTCCCCAGACCCGGGCAGGATCGAGAAACGATGCCGAGACGCCGCCATGGTGGAGCCGGGAGAGGCTCCGAACCCGATGACGCCACCGATCAAGATGCCGCAGGCTGGCTTCTCGATGGCCTGGCGATCCGTCCGCCTCTCGAGGAGTTCCGGCGACTGTTCGAGATGAAGAAGAGAGCTTTTGAAGGCAAGGTCGATGCCGAGAGTTTACGCAAGTACGAGCAGGCGCGTCGTCTCGGAGAGAAATTCATCGCAGAGCAGGACTACGACCAGGAGACGGGTCCGAGGGGGGCGTCTTGCTGATTCGCAGCCTTCGAGCCGAGGGATTCTTGAAGTTCAGAAAACTTCGTATCGATAATTTTCCCCGTCGCGCCCTGATCGGAATTGTCGGACCCAACGAGAGTGGCAAATCGAGTATCGGGCAACTGTTCCAGTTCGCTCTCTTTGGTTCAACCCATCACATGGTGCGCGGTTCGATCACCGACTTGATTCACTGGGACGATGATCATTGTGTGGTCGAACTCGATTTCGAACATGCCGATGAAGGGTATCGGATCTGGCGCGAGATGGACCGCTTCGGCACCTCCTTTGCGCGACTGGTTCGGATCGACAAGTCGGGGGGGCCGCCGGGTGAAGAGATCGCCTCGGGAGCACTCCAGGTGCAGCGAGAAGTGCAGAGACGCTTTCACCTCGGCGCCGGAGAAACGATGCACTCCTTCTACCTGGCAGAGCGGGAATCGGTCACCACCCCGGAGCAGTTCAGATCCTTCCTCGATCGGGTGGCGGGAATCGATGTGCTCCAGGGAGCACGGGGAGAAGCGAGTCAGGCCCTCGATCTGCTGGAGAAAGATTTCACCTCGGTGCAGGAAGAGATCCACCGCAATGACCTGCACATTCAGCGTCTACAACCCAATATCGACAAGATTCCAGATCTCGAAGAGGAACTGAAGGTCAGAGATTCCAAGGTCGAGGAAGCTCGCGCTCACGGGCGTGAGATGCAACGACTGGTGGAGCAGGAACTGAAAAAGCGTGACGAGGTTCAGAAGATCCAGCTCGAATTGCGATCCATCGATACTCTGATCGCTTCCGAGTCGCTGAGAAAGAGCAATGGCTTGATCGGGTTGCTACAAGCGGACCTGGCTCCGGAGCCTTTGCGCGACCAGGATTCCATCATCACTCCGCTGCGCGATGGATTGGAGCAGGTCTCCGATGCATGCAAGATCCGCGCAGAACTCGAGCAATGCGTGATCGACTCCATCGAGTCGTTAAAAGCACGTCTCGAAGGAGATCAAGAGGGGTCGATTGGCACCGAGAAAGAACTCCAGGAGCAAGAGATTCGCAACTCCTCGACCTCGCGGGTGCGCCATCGCGCAGGAGCCTTGGTGCTCTTCATCGCTGGCTTGGTGGGGATGGTGCTTGGCCTCGATCTTGAACTGGACTGGGGAATCGGCCAGAAGATTCAATTCCTGGCCCAGATGGAGCCGGAAAAGGGGATCGGATTTCTGGTGGCTGCATTCTTTGCCTTCCTCTTCGTCGCTGCCTGTTGGTTGTCGACCCGCGCATCTCAATGTCTTCAGAAGACCTTCGATGCTCAGGGCATCCTGTCGCGATTGCAGATGGAGCAGAATGTCGGAAACAGTTCACTGGAAGCGGCGAGGGCGCATGTGTCCCGTTCATCGGGTGGGCTCGATCCTGGCGACGACATCGGAGAATGTCGGGTCCGTTCTGTACAAGAACACCTGGAATCTTTACGTGCTGCTCGCCGTGAGATCCACGGAGTCATGGGCGATCTGCCAGGCGAATTCTTGGCGGGGAAGTTGAAGAGTGCACTCGATCGAGTGCGCGCGACCCTCAAGGAGCGTCGTAAGTCGATGGATGAGTCCAGTGACTCGGTCAAACGCCTACGCTCCAAGAGTGATCGCATCCAGTCGGAGATTCGTGAGTATCAGAATCAGGACGGGCGTCGCCAGGCGTTGTCCGAGGTTTCTGACGGGAGTCGCAAGAAGTCACTGGCGATTCGCGATGAGATGGACATTCATCGACTGCTGGTCGAGTTGCTCGATGAAACCATCGAGTCGGTGCGGATGCGTGCTGGTCCCAGTCTTGGCAAGGGACTGTGCCGACTGCTGCCGCATCTGACCGGCGGCCGCTACCGTGATGCTCAGGTGACGCCAGAGTTCGAGATCCGTCTCTTCACTGGAGATAAGAGTGATTTTCTCCAGACTCATGAGCTTTCAGGGGGCACCTTGCAGGGGCTTTCCTTTGGCTTCCGTCTCGCCTTTGCCCAGGCTTTTGTGCGGGCGGTCACGGGTGCGCCACAGTTCCTCTTCCTCGATGAACCGTTCCCAGCGATGGACCGTGAGCGAGTCTTGCGAACCCTCCAGGCACTTCCACGTTTGAGTCAAGAATTGAGCCAGGTGATCGTTGCGCATCCCGATCTGGATCCCGCAGCTCGTCAGAGTTTTGATCTGTTGATCGAGACCGATCAATCTTCCGACCGGCTCGAGATCGATCTGGAGGATATGTCTCTGCCAGAGGTCTCTGCCCCTCGACGAGAACCGGTACAGATGAGCCCCACGATCCCCAGAAGTGAACCTGCCGCTCGTCGGGAGTCCGCGTCACGTCGAGAGTCCAGACCACGTCGCGATTCTGCTCCGCATCGCGAGTCTGCGCCACGTCGCGATTCTGCTCCGCATCGCGAGTCTGCTTCGCGAGGAGAGTCTGCGCCACGTCGGGAGTCTGCGCCACGTCGGGAGTCAGCGCCGCGTCGCGATTCTGCTCCGCGAGGAGAGTCTGCGCCACGTCGGGAGTCTGCGCCACGTCGAGAGTCTGCGCCACGTCGAGAGTCAGCGCCGCGTCGCGATTCTGCTCCGCGAGGAGAGTCTGCGCCGCGAGGAGAGTCTGCGCCGCGTCGCGATTCTACTCCGCGAGGAGAGTCCGCGTCACGTCGGGAGTCTGCTCCGCGTCGAGAGCCTTCTCCGCGTCGCGATTCTGCTCCGCGTCGAGAAGCCGGTTCCGGTCGAGAGTCCGCGGGACCACCGATCGAGTCGGATGACACCACTCGGCCCGCCAGATCCAGCGGCGACGATGGTCGCCGCCGTAGAGAAGCACGCAGTAACGAAGCACGCAGTAACGAAGCACGCAGTAACGAAGCACGCAGTAACGAAGCACGCAGTAACGAAGCACGCAGTAACGAAGCACGCAGTAACGAAGCACGCAGTAACGACCGACGAGAGCCTTCGCAAACGGCTCCATCGGACAAAGCAGTCGACGATTCGAGGAGACGTCGGAAGCCGCAGTCGCCCGCCGCATCGTCCGCCGCATCGTCCGCCGCATCGTCCGCTGCATCGTCGGCAGAATCGTCGGCAGAATCGTCGGCAGAATCGTCGGCAGAATCGTCGGCAGAATCGAAACGTGAAATGAGTTCGCGTAAGCCTGTCCGGGATGGCCGATCGAACGCCACTCCCGAGAGGAGGGGATCCGCGGCCCGCGAACCGCAACCCCAGACCACGGAAGATGCCGCCGAGTCTGGTACGCGCCGCCCGGCAAAACCGTCGAAACGACCTGCAGAGAAACGACCTGCAGAGAAACAATCTGCAGAGAAACGACCTGCAGAGAAACAATCTGCAGAGAAACGACCTGCAGAGAGACGACCATCCCCCGACTGGCCGAGTTACGCCGACTCGAAGCGAGGGCCCGACCCGGAGGCGAAGCCTCGTTCGCCTGCGGCGGCGAAGCCTGCCCGCAAGGAGTCGCGACAGCAGAAGCCTCCCGCTGCGGCACCCGAGTCCCCTCCGGCGGCCTCGACCCCTCCGCCAAAACGATCTGCCATCAGCGACTTCAAGCCCGATGACTGGACGATTCCGGAAGCATGAGCCCATCAGGAACTGCCACGGTGATCGATTCGACATCCACTCGTCGATGCATCATCGCAGCGGACTTGCACTGCGATGGGTCGGCGCGGCGGCTGGCGATGCTGGAGGCTCTTTTGCGCAGCTGTCGCCAGCTGGATGCGAGTTGTTACCTGCTCGGAGACCTGTTTGACGTCTGGCTTGGACCGGGACAGTTGGCTCTCCAGCAGACGCGTCGGGAAGTGGAAGCCTTGCAACGTGCGGTGGCTGCGAACATCGATGTGGTGGTGATTCCGGGAAATCGCGACTTCTTGCTCGACGAAGCGTTCGAACGTGCCACCGGGGTGGTTGTCGGGGGCGATCATCTATTGCTCGAGACCGGCGATCAACGGTGGCACCTGTCCCATGGAGACCTGTTCGGTACAGCCGATGTCGGATACCAGCGCCTTCGCAAGATCTTGCGAAGCGGACCGTTCCGAATGCTGGTTCGCCACATGCCGCTGCTGTTGTGTCGCGCCCTCGCCACTTTTTTGCGTCGTCGTTCTCGCAAATCTTTGCAGCGCAAGGATCCGGCGCGGATTCAGCCGGACCTGCAGGTGATCGGGCAACTGGTGGAGAGCGGTTTTGACCAGGTGGTGTGTGGCCACTACCATCGACCCAGTGAGGAATTTCTGGAGCGGGGGGGGAGTTGCGGAATCTTCACCGTTCTCGAGGCGTTCGAGGATCGCGGGGCCCATCTCTTCATCGAGGACGGAGTGGTGGAACTCCGATACCTTCCGTCATGAGCCGTGCAAGAATGCCTTCGGTGGCACGGAACCGCCGATGATCGGACTCAAGGCTCCACCACTGGCGGTCATCGTCGCAGGACCGACTTGCGGTGGCAAATCGCAACTGGCGCAGAAGATCGCCGAGCAGATGAACTGGCCGGTACATGTGATGGACTCGATGAAGGTCTATCGAGGTATGGATATCGGCAGCGCCAAGCCGTCTGAGGAGCTACGGCAGGGGCGTCCCTTCACGATGGTTGATCTGGTCGACCCCTGGCAAGAGTTCACCGTGTTCGACTGGTTACAGGCGTTGGCCGCCCAGGTCCCCACCGATCAGCCCTGGCTCTTCAGCGGTGGCACCAGTTTCTATCTACACGCCTTGCGAGAGGGGATCTTTGCCGGGCCCGGGTCCGATCCGCAGATCCGTCAACGTCTCGCCCACCAGGGACAGACCTCACCTGCGGGTACTCTCCATCAGCGCCTGGTGGAGGTCGATCCGGAAGTCGCACGACAGATCCACCCCAACAACCACAAGCGCATCATCCGGGCGCTGGAGGTGTATGAGATCAGTGGCGAACCGATCACCGTGTGGCACCAACGACGGGTTCCCATCATCGATGCCCGGCGGACACTTCTACTGGGGGTGCATCGCCAGCGAGAAGAGATCCATCAGAGGATCGCTCGGCGCATCGAGGCGATGTTCGAGGCGGGTTGGGTGGCGGAGGTGGAGCAGTTACTGGCGAATCACGATCCTCCCTGGAGTCATACCGCGGCCCAATCGATCGGGTACCAGCAAATCGCCAAGGCACTACAAGACGGCACCGACCCCCACCAACAAGTTGAATCGATCCAGGTCAAGACTCGTGCGCTGGTTCGATCCCAGATGGCCTGGGCTCGCAAGTTGCCCATCGAATGGTATTCACCTGAAGAGGCAGCACTCGCTCTCGAGCGAGTGCAACAGGTGATGTCCGAGGTGGAGTCAGGAGGCGAGATCACTGCCGCTCCCGCCAGCCGATTGAAGTTGCATGAGAATCAGGAGAATCAGGATTGACGATTCTGCCGCGCATCTCTGCTGCTGGATCTCGCGATATAATCAGGCACGATAAAAAAACAGGCACAAAAAAACAGGCCCGGATGCTTGAGCACCCGGGCCTGAGTCGATCGCTACTGGCCGACGAAAACGTGCGACTAGTACTGTTCGATCGGACGGTCGTCGAGATCCCAGACGATGCGGTCGATGTCGGTGCGTGCAGCCCGCAGGTCATCACCCATCTGACGGAAGACTCGCTTCCAGTACAGGCTCGAGGCCACGGTACTCTTGGGGCCCGAGGAACAGCCGGCGAAGGCCAGGGTCATTCCAAGGCACAGGAGCAGGACGAAAGTACGTGTAGTTCGACGATTGGAGTTAGGACTCATGGTCCCTCCCTCATTTCTCTCTCTGGCGGCCGGACGCTGGACCGGAGTATACGGTCCAGTTTCGGCGGGTTTTCTTTCCGAGGCTCCCTCGATACCGCTGAAGGCATCGCTAGGAAGGGAGAAGAGTAAGTGCCACCGGCCTCGAAGTCAACGAACCCGATCCGGTCTCTTTGACCCCTGTGGCTGAGCGGGCTAGGATCCGGGTAATAGCGGACCGGATCTCTTCCCACCGGGGGGGCTGGAGCGGTCCGCACCTGGCCGTACCAGGCTGCTTTTGGCTGCATCCGGCCAGAGATCATGCCTGGTCAGGGACTGTACAGGCTGTACCGGAGCTGGAGACAGGGGGAATCGTGTCTGAGGAGCGGATCCGCGAGATCAAGATCGAGAAGATCCAGAAGTTGCGAGATCAGGGGATCCAACCGTATCCGGAGCGCTGGGAACGGACCCACACACCGGAGCAGGCTGCACGGCTCGAGCCGGAGGTGACAGGAGTTCGTGTCTGTGGACGGATTGTCAGCCGCCGAGATTTTGGCAAGTTGACCTTCTTTGACCTGCAAGATGCCAATGGACGCATCCAGTGTTCGCTCCAGCGAGATGGCATCGGCAAGGAGTCCTATTCTGATTTCATCAAACTGGTCGATGTCGGAGATTTCGTCGGCATCGAGGGAGAGACCTATCACACCAAGATTGGTCAGTTGACGGTACGAGGAGCGAGCTGGCAGCTGCTCGGCAAGATGTTGCGTCCGATGCCAGAAAAATTCCATGCCATTTCCGATCGAGAAATTCGCTACCGTCGTCGCTACCTCGACCTGATTACCGACGAGCAGTCGCGCGCGCGCTTCCGTTTGCGCCGCGATTTCATCCGGGGACTTCGTCAGGGTCTGGAAGAGGCTGATTTCGATGAGGTCGAGACGCCGGTGTTGCAGACCAAGCCATCGGGAGCGTTGGCGACTCCCTTCGAGACTCACCACGCAGCTCTCGACATGCCGGTATACCTGAGGATCGCTCCAGAGACTTATTTGAAGCGCTGCGTGGTGGCGGGTTTCGACCGTGTTTACGAGTTTGCACGGGTGTTCCGCAACGAGGGAATGGATCCCTCTCACCTGCAGGACTTCACGATGCTCGAGTATTACGCGTCCTACTGGAACTACATCGACAACATGGACTTCACCGAGAAGTTGCTCAGTACGGTGATCGAGCAATGCACTGGATCGCTCCAGGTGCCTCATGCCGCCGGTGAGATCGATTTCTCAGGGCCGTGGCCACGGCGATCGCTGCTCGAGTTGATCGAGCAGAGTACTGGCATTGCCGTTGAATCCTGCCCCGATGCAGATTCGTTGCGATCGGCACTCGAGGCGGCCGGAATCCACATCGATGGGGCACCAAAGCTGGGTCGAGGCGCACTCATCGATCAGTTGTACAAGAAAACAGTTCGTCCCAGCATCACGCAACCGACCTTTATCACCTCGCATCCGGTGGACCTCTCGCCGTTGGCCCGCAGGAACGATGATGAACCGACCATCTCCGACCGTTTCCAGCTGGTGATCCACGGCTGGGAGGTGATCAATGCGTACTCCGAACTGGTCGACCCGATCGACCAGCGGCAGCGTCTTGAAGAGCAGGCCAAGCTCAATGCCGAGGGCGACGATGAGGCGATGATGATGGACGAGGACTATCTGCTGGCGATGGAACATGGGATGCCACCCATCTCCGGCTGGGGGATGGGGATCGACCGCATCGTGGCACTGCTCTGCGGTGCCGAGAATCTGCGCGATGTCGTGCTGTTTCCATTACTCAAGCCTGAAGAGGGCAGCGCCATCGATGATGCGATCCTCGAAGCGGGCGAGGAGGCTCCCGCCATCGAGGGGGCAGAGGCCTGAGGGTCTCAGTCACTACTGTTGCAGGTGGAACGGATCCCACCCTTGGGTTTCGCGCTGTAACGTTGCTCCGCCCAGTCGCACCTGCACCCGATCCGTGGTGATCGGCGCTCTGTCGGCGGAATCGATCACTCCAATCTGGTGCCAGCGTGTCGAATGTTGCACAGCGATCTCTGCAAATCGGTCGATGGCGTCGGGCTCGATCGCCATCAGTAACTCGTAATCTTCTCCACCCGCCAGCACCTGATCGGCAGTCGGGGCCAGGGCAGTGCCGACCAACGCATCGATGTCGATGGTGGCGCGCTGGCCACTGGCCTGGCAAAGGCGTTCCAGATCGATGTGAAGTCCGTCACTCACATCGATGGCCGCGTTGACGATCGGGCCATCGACTTGCGCCTGCGCCAGTGCCCGGGCAACATCGAGGCGCGAGATCGGCGAACTCCAGCGATCTTCACCGTGCGGGGGGAGATCGACTCCACCGCCGCCCGCAATTTTCTCTCGTGCCTGGGCAGCCATGCCCGGGTCACCGGTCACCAGCAGCAGATCACCCTCCTTGGCGCCGCTGCGGCGCCATTCGCGCCCGCTCTGGATCCGTCCAAGGCAGGTACAGTGGAGCGAGAGGGCGCCGTCGCTGGCGGTGACATTGCCCCCCAGTAGGCGGATTCCGAGGCGCGCGCACTCCTCGTCGATGGCTCGCCAAAACCGATCACCCAGTCGGCCAGGAAGGCGCGGTGTTGCGACCGATAGCAAGAATCCGACGGCGCTCGCTCCCATTGCGGACAGGTCGCTGAAGCTGCAGCGAAGCAAGCGACGCGCCAGCGTTTCATCGTCGAGCCAATCAGCGATGAAGTGTTGCCCCTCGACCATCGCATCGACGGTCAGAACCGGTGAATCGGTGGCCAGAGGGGGGCCGACGGCAGCGTCGTCACCGGGTCCGAGGAAGGAGCGAGAGGGCTCACCGCTGCGTGGCAGGATGTAAGTCTCGATCCACTGCGATTCGGTCATGACGAGGCTCTCGCGCCGTCGCCACCGGGGACCGGATCGGGGAACTCTTCCAGCAGTAACTGATCGATTTCCGCCTGCACATCTTGCAGCGCTTCGTCGGATAGGATTCCTTCTCGATAGGCCTCTTCCACCGCAGATCGCTGACGATGGAGCAGCCGGATCACCACATCCCTGACCTGTTCTGCCGCGAATTCGGGGTGATCTTCCAGCACTTGTTTCAGATCCTCGCGGATCGAATCACGAATCGACAGCAGGCGATCGCGCAAAGACTCGATGCGTTGCGGATCGATCTCGGTGCTGGAGACCGCATCGGCGAGCTCCTCGATGGCGGTCTCGACGGCGATCGAACGCGCCTGGTGTCGTTCCCAACGCCTTCTCGCCTCGAGCGGACGAACGATCTTGAGCCGTCTCAACAGCCACTTGAGTGAGGTGCCCTGGATCAACATCGATAACATCACGACCCCTGCGACGATGGCTTGGAGCCGTGGTGCCACATCGATGAGGGCGATCGAGCCGGTCAGGCCGAGCGCCAGTGCCACCGGCACCGTGCCCTTGAGGCCGCCCCAGTGAATGATGTGCAGCCACGATCGCGGATAGGTGCCACGCACCGCCTGATCGACACCGCCGATGGCGTAGGTCATCAATGCTCGCGCTGCAGTGGCGGCGAGCCAGACCAGTAGAACCAGGTGGAAGTTCTCGACCACCAGCACCGGATCGACCGCAAAGCCGATGGCGATGAAGGCGAGCGAGTTGGCGATGAAGGCGATGACCTCCCAGGTCAAGCCGAGGCTCAAGATGGCGGTGGCACTCATGGCGGTCTGGCGACCGACATTGCCGACCATCAATCCGGCAAACACCACGGCGATCACCCCGGAAGCCTCGAATCGTTCCGCCAGCATGTAGGATCCATAGGCGAGCAGGATCGAGAAGAGCACCTCGATCAGATGCTCGTCGATCCGTTCGATCAGCCAGTTGACCAGCGAGCCGAGCGATAACCCCACCAGCGCTCCGACTCCAATCATGTGGACGAAGGTGAGCAATCCCTCCGCGACGGTGATCTCTTGCCACCCCTGTTCCAGGCCACGCATCAGCAACAGGTAGAGCACCACCACCAGGCCATCATTGAACAGTGATTCCCCCTCGACGATGGTCGAGAGTCGCTTTTCAACAGCCTGTTCACGGAAGATCGCCAGTACGCTGACCGGATCGGTGGGACTGACCATCGCTCCCAGGAGTAACGACAGATCCCAGTCCCAACCGGTCAAAGAACGGATCGCCGCGGTGGTGAGCAAGATGCAACCCAAGGTGCCGAGCAGCGCCATGGTGGCGATCAGCGTGCCATTTTCCTTCAGTTTCGAGAAGGCGGTGTTCATCGCCCCTTCGAAGAGCAGAGGAGGCAACAGGATCAGCAGGATCAGTTCCTCGGTCAGTGCGAAGTGGTCGGCACCACTCGGGAGAGCGCCCTGATGACGCAAGAATCCGATCGCTGCACCGGCGACCACCAGCCCAACGGTGTAGGGGATGCGCAGCCTACGGGTGACCAGGGCCACCAGCATCGCCCCCAGCAGCAGCAGCACCAGGTCATCGAGCAGTGGCAAGGATTGGCTCGCCAGGGCCAAACTGTGGACCGAGATCATCGAGACTCCTCCCGGCAAGAGAGTGCCCCGTGACGGCGCTGTGAGCAAGGAACCTTGCTCCAACGATCTCGATACGATCTGATGGTGCGGAGAAGGAGGCGCGAGTTGTTACCATCAGGTCCATCGATCGGTCACGGGTGGAGGAGATGTGCAGTTCAGCAATGGCTGATCTGGCCCATCTTCTCGTTGCTGATCGGCTGCACCCCGTCCATCCCGCTCGATCCAGCAGCGACCTTTTCGTCGAGGATCCTTGATGCGGGACTCGCCAGCACCGATCCCTGGGCTGGGGCTCACCTGATGCTGGCATTCCCCGAAGCGAACCGTCTCGCAGCAGTTCGGGCGAGGTGGATCGGACAGATCGAGGATGAAGAGGTGCAGATCCCCTTACATGGTGCCGATGGTCACCGTGGGGAGCAGCACCCTCACCTGCTCCTTCGCACCGCCGCCTGGGTGCTTCCATCGACTCACACTCCACATCTGAAGCAGCGAATTGAGCGTGCGCTGGCCGCCACCCCCATGCCCACCCACTGGAAGCAGATCAACGATCTCGCCTGGTTGGTCGAGGCGGCGGCGGTGTTGAAACTGCCCGCCACGACCGCCACCGCCGATGCCGATCTTGCGACACTGGCCCGAACGCTGCTCGATGCGGTCGAACAATCGGACCGGGTCGTGCACCGCTGCCTGGAGGAGGGGGGGCGTCCCGATGGATCCCTGGGTCCGGAACAGTCGGGCACCTGGGCCTACACCTGTGGCGGATTGCATCTCTTTTCTGCGCTGGTCGAGTCGGTCGGAGCGGGCTACCTGAGCGCTGCAGATCGACTGCGTTTGATCGATGGATTGTTACTGACGACCCGGCGCATCTCCTGGGAACTGCAGTTTCGACTCGATGAGGAGCAGCGAGCGCTGGCGGCAGGAGTCTCTCCTCGCCGGGCGGCGCGCCATGCGCTGTTGGCGCGCATGAAATTGGCGGGGCATGGGCTCGACCTGTTCGGTCGCTGTCGTGCCCTCGACCTGCTCACCGCCCAGCAAGTTGAACTCGCTGTCGAGCAAAGCCTGGAGGCGGCGAGCCAGATCCAGACCCGCCTCCTCGAGGTGGTGGATCCGCAGGGAAAACTGCTTTCGGCGCAAACCGAGACGCAGGACCGAGAGACCTGGGAACGAACTTTCGGGGATGGCTGTCATCTGTTACGAGGTCTGAGGATCTGGCAGGCCAACTCGGCTCGCCCTTGACCGGGAGCAGGGTCACGATGAGGGTTGAGTCCCTTGCTAGCGACCCTCTTCGCGACCAGTATCAGCGCAGTTCCCCGACCTGGTGAGGACCAACCGGAGAGGATGACGATGGGTATCGGATCGAACAGGATCTCCAGTATAGGCACCTATGCGATGGCCGCTGTTCGCCAACGCACCGAGGAACTACGGGCCAAGGGGCTCCATCCGGTCGACTTTGGCATGGGCGACCCTTCGGCAGCCACTCCCGAGTTCATTCGCCGCGCCTGTGCCGAGGGGATCGAGCGACATGCAGCCAGCGGCTATCCACCCTTTGCCGGGAGTCAGCCTTTTCGCCAGGCGGTGACCGATTGGTTTGAAGGTCGTTTTGGTGTCTCGATCGATGCCGAAACTGAAATCGTGTCGTCGGTCGGTTCCAAGGAATCGATTTTTCACCTGCCGGAAGCATTGCTCAATCCAGGTGACGTGGCGATTTGTCCCGATCCTGGTTATCCGCCCTATGGCGGTGGAACCTTGTTTGCCGAAGGGGTGCCTTATTTCACGCCGATCCAAAAAGCGACTGATTTCTTGCCCGATCTCGATTCGATTCCAGATGAAATCGCAGAGCGAGCCAAGATCTTCTGGTTGACGACACCTTCGAGCCCCTCGGGTCGGGTCGCTTCGCCACAGTTTTTGAAACGGTGGGTGCAGTGGTGCCGTGATCGAAACATCATCGCCTGCAGCGATGAGGCCTATTCCGAGATCTACTTCGACGAGCCGCCACATTCGGCGCTCGAAGAAGGGAAGGAGGGGGTGTTGGTCTTCAACTCTCTCTCGAAGCGATCGGCCATGACCGGATACCGGGTGGGGTGGGTTGCCGGTGATCCTGAAGTGATCGCTCTCTATCGCAAGCTGAAGGCCAATATCGACACGGGGACTCCCTGGTTCATCCAGGAAGCCGCCATAGCGGCCTATTCGGACGAGTCCCATGTGGCCGAGATGCGAGCGGGCTATCGAAAGCGACGCGATCTGTTTGTGGCGGCGTTTGAACAGGCCGGACTGCCGAGAAGTGAACCTGAGGCGAGCCTCTATGTGTGGCAAAGAGCGCCGGAAGGAATCACCAGTACACAGCTGTCGGAAGCCTTGCTCGATGAAAAAATCCTGGCCGTGACGATCCCTTCGGCGGCGTTGGTCGGGGATCCGGATCAACACGGTCCGGGGGAGCAATTTGTTCGTCTATCGATGGTCGCTAGCTGGGAAGAAAGTGAAAGAATCGCCTCTGCCATTTCGCAATATTTGAAACTGGGGTAAATAGATTCGTGACGAAATCTCATTCAAACATGCTTCCGGTCCGAGTGATGGTTCATGACTCGATGCAAGAGGGCTACATTTATCAGCGGACAGTCGCCGTGGGGAAGAAGTTCGATCCTGAATTTGAACCGGAACTGACACCTCGACAGATGCTGGAACTGGGGGTTTTCGGTGGCTGTTACATGACCGATTGTCGCGACGAGTTCCCGGACTCGTGGTTTCGAAAGGCCAAGTTGTCGCCCGGGATTCCCGATCCTCAACTCAATTTGTTCAAGATTCGTGCCTCGCAGCCTCTACGCGAATGGTATGTCCGTGGCTGGATAGATGAGAATGATCCGCGCGGTTGGTTCCAGTGGTATTGCAGGTACTACATGGGGCGTCGTGGCGAAGATGACGCCCGACAGATTCGTCGTTGGCGACAGATGCGTCGTCATCGTAGTCAGGTGGTCAAGAACTGCGCGCCGGGTGACCTGGATTGTCGTCCCCGCCAACGACAGGCACTTCTTCACTGGGCCTATGATTCGCGCCAGTTCTGATGGAGTTGGAGCCGCAACTCAGTGATCGGGTTGGTCCTTGAGGGTCAATTGGCGCAGCAATTCGCGGCTCGCTTCCAGTACTTCTGGGTGTGCTAGCGGTTCGAGCGAGTCGAGTAGTTCCTTCAGTTCGGACGCTTTTACGCCGGTTCGTAATGCGCCGCGAAGATGGGAGTGCAACGGGCTCATTCGCCCCTGGCCGATCAGCGAGGCGACCGCCAGCGATTCGATCTGGGCGGCTCCGAACCACGACGAGTCCATCACCGTCTGGTAGGCGAACTGTTCGATCCAGGATTCGAGATCGGGGTGTCGCTTTCGAAGTGAGTCGAGAACCCGTTCTCGTGCAGTTCCGTAGACGCTGTCGAACAGACCTGTAGCCCTTGCTGAAGAAGTGGGGCGTTGTGAAGATGCTGTGGGGTAGCGCTCTCGAAGCCAGCCGAGTGCTTCCACCGCAGCAGGAAAACCACTGTAGGGGATCGATTGAAGAATAGTTTCTTCCACTTCTTCGGCGGTGTGATGATGAAGAGAGCGTGAAAGGGCGGTTTGGACTGCCAGCCGCTCGGGGGCAGCGAGGGCAAAGGATAAGTGGCAGCAGCTGAGGTTCTTCATGCAGAAAGAATAATCAGCGATGCTCGCCACATCCAGAGTTGTGGATCCCACTTGCTGAAGACACTGCAGCGGTTTAGTCTCATCGAACGGGCTGGGGAAAGAGGGGGGAGTGAATGTCGAATCGACGTCGAGATGTTAGGATTGCATTCATCAACCAGAAGGGCGGTGTCGGCAAGACGACGCTGACCCTCAACTGTGCGGTGGGTTGGGCGAGACTCGGCTATCGCGTGTTGATGATCGACCTCGACCCCCAGGCGCACCTGACTCTCTCCCTTGGCGATTCTCTGGCCGAGGGCAGCCTCGAACGAATTGAACACAACACCATCGAGTCGGCCTTGCGACGTGAGAAACCACTGGCGGAGTGTATCTTCGAGGTCGCTGGCGAGGGGGTGTCGCTGGTACCGTCCCATATCGACCTTTCCGGTGCCGAGGGGGAACTCTCGCAGGAACTGGGTCGCGAAATGTTGCTTCGCGATGCTCTCGACACCCTCGAAGATGACTTCGATCTGATACTTCTCGATTGTCCTCCCTCCCTTGGTCTGCTGTCGCTCAACGCACTTGCCGCCGCAGACGAGGTGGTCGTTCCGGTGCAGGCGGAGTACCTGGCATTACAGGGTATGGCTCAGTTGATGAAGATCATCACGCTGGTCCAGGAGCGGCTCCATCCCGGCCTCAAGTGGAACGCGGTGGTGCCGACGATGGTCGATCCTCGCACGCGACTTTCGCGCGAGGTGGTCGAGGAACTCCGACGCCATTTCCCCGATCAGTTGACCCGCACGCAGATCCCTTCGCGGGTCAAGGTGGCGGAGGCACCATCTTTTGGAGTGTCGATCTTTGGTCATGACCCGCACGGTCCCGCTGCCGGTGAGATCGAGGACCTGTGTCTGGAGCTGGTCGAGCGGTTATCGCTCACCCTGGCCGAGCGAGATATCGTCATCTGACCCTTCAGTTCTCACTTCGGAAGACCGAAGAGTGGTGTAGAGACTCACACACCACCCGGAACAGATCAGTCAGGAGGCCACGTGGCCAAGTCACTCAATCAAGAAGAACTCGAGTTTGTCCGCGCCATCGAGGAATACAAGAAGCAGAACGATAAGTTGTTCCTTTCCTGGACAGAAGTGCTCGGAATTGCCAAGCGATTGGGGTACAGCCGCCCGGTCCAGTCACGAACCGGATCCGCCCGATGCGGCGCCGCGCCGACCAAGGCTACCCGCAAGGCGGCGGCCAACGGAGACGGCAGCAAGAAAGCGTCCTGAAGCGGGAACCCCACCATCCCCACCCTGCTTCTTCCCTGAACCTCTGGATCGCTTTGGCCCCACCGGGTGCCAGAAGCGCTCCAGAGGCTCTTTTTAGCCCCTCCACCGTCGATTTCGGTAAGTCGTTACCTTGGCAGGGGAAAGGGCAATTCTGCTCGTTGCGGGAGCGTCCACTGCGTGCTAGCCTCGATTGTCACAAACCCGTATGCCACAGGGGTCTACAGGATGAACCCCTGAATTCAAGGTGGCTCGATCTCGACGGTCGATGGGGCGGGTGTATTGTTGAAGAAGGAGCTCGCTCCATGAATACCATCACCAAGCGTGATCTGGTCCAGCGGATCTCCGAAAATACCAAAGTCCAGCAGCAGAAGGCCAAGGAAGTGATCCAGGGTTTTCTCGATGAAATCATCAAGGAACTGGCTTGCGGGAATCGTCTCGAGTTCCGAGACTTTGGCGTCTTTGAACCGAAATCAAAAGCACCCCGCACCGCTCGGAATCCGCGCACTGGTGCCCGTATCCAGGTGCCCGAGAAGGTCACGGTCAAGTTCAAGGCGGGTCGCATGATGAAGGAAAAGATGCAACCGGCTACCGAGAGCGGGTCAGACCCTTCCAGTCCTCCTGCGCCACCGGCTGTTTAGAGGGTGACACCGGTCGAGGATCGCCCGCTGATTCCCGAGGTAGCCCCTGCGGGAGCAAAGGGTGTGGTTCATCCCTGGCGCATCGCTCTTTCATCTCCGGATATCGATCACCACGACCGTGCTGCCGTCGATGCCGTTCTGCGGAGTGGCCGACTCGCGGGTGGTCCTGCCATCGGGCAACTGGAACAACTCGCCTCTGACACCTTCCGTCGACCCACCGTCTCCTGCAGTAGTGGCACCGCAGGTCTGATACTGGCCTTGCGTGCACTCGGTGTTTCGGGGGGGGAGGTGATCACGCCGGCTCTCGGATTCATCGCCACGGCCCACGCCATTCGTGCCGTCGGTGCCACGCCGCGCTTCTGCGATGTCGATCGCGAGACGCTCTGCGTCGGCCTCGAGCAACTGGAGGCGGCCTGGAGTGATGATGTCAGTGCGGTGATTCCCGTCGATCTGCTCGGAGTCCCGGTGCCCATCGACGCCATCGTCGAGTGGGCGAAACAGCGCGCTGTTCCGGTCATCGAAGATGCCTGCGAGGCGCTCGGGTCTCGTCACGGTGACAGTCCTTGCGGCGCTGCCGCCGATGCCGCGGTGTTCGGTTTTTACCCCAACAAGATCATCACGATGGGCGAGGGGGGGCTGGTCAGTTGTCGCGATCAGCCGCTCGCCGATCGGGTGCGGCAACTGGCCAACCAGGGCCGCACCGCCGCCGGCTTCTGCTTCGAGGGGGAGGGCTACAACTTCCGCCTGACCGAGATGCAGGCGGCGCTCGGTGCCAGCCAGTGGCTTCGTCTCGACGCTCTGATCGAGCGACGGCAGCAGCTGGCCCAGTTGTATCTGGAGCGGATCGAGGCGATCCCGGGAGTCATTCCTGCACCGGCACCGACCCGCATCGATGAGGGGGACCGCCGCAGTTGGTTCGCCTTTGTCGTGCTGCTCGAAGATTCTCGCTGGCGGACTCCGTTACGCGATGCGATGGCCCAGCACGGCATCGAGACCGGTCTCTACTTCCCCTCCATCGCCACCTTTACTCCCTACGACGAGGCTCCAGCGGCAGCGCTTCCCGTCACCGAACAGATCTCGCCGAGGATGCTCGCCTTGCCGCTGCATCCGCGATTGAAGCCGGCCCAGATCGACGAGGTGGTGGCGACGCTGGAGGAATCGCTGGGGCGCATCCGGCTCGAGGGGTGACATCTTCTGAATCCTCACCGAAGTGGCCAACCTGCCCTTGTTCCGTCGTCGCCAAAACGCCATCCTGTGCTGCTGGCCTCATCGAGGGGGCCACACTGGAACGAGGCAACTGGAACTGGAACGATAAGGGATCGGTGGGTCCTTAGCTCAGCTGGTTAGAGCGACGGACTCATAATCCGTTGGTCGCAGGTTCGAGTCCTGCAGGACCCACACCTTTATCCAACCCCATCTGGTGAGTGGTCGACATTTTACGTCGTTCGCAGAGCGATCCTGTAGGACCCACACCTTTTTCGCTTCTTGCTGCACCCTGCGAGAGAGGATTCCTCGGTATGAATATTCTGGCCAGTAGGAGGAGCCGCAGTTTTCTGGCCATTGCTCTGTGGTCAGTGTTGCTGATTTTCTTGGGATTCTTTCTTCTCGATCGATACCGCACTGAAAATCAACGTCTCACGGTAGAGATTCATCAGTTGCTCGGTGCCAGTAGTGTGGCGCAGCACATCGGAAACATCTCTGCTGGGAGAGATCCGAGATATTTCCCGCTGCTCCATCGGATGGCCCTGCTCGATTACCTCGCTTCAAATCCGTCAACGTTGACGCCAGAGCAGGAGGTCGAAGGGGTTCCTTTTCAGGTTTTTATCGATCGATACGAGGCGATCTGGGCGTTGACCCATCAGCCACAAGCCAGAAAAGCGCGCACCGTTCAGCAGTTTGGCTCCGGTGCGAATCAACTGTTCGCGCTGAATCCAGAATTCGAGAGCATGAACAGTTTGTCGATTCCTTTCTCGGGTAACGCTCTTTTGCTGGAAGAGCGAGTGGAGTGGGCGGCTCGATCTCTTGAATGTATCGAAGGGTACACAGGAGGAAGCTTCCTGATCGATGAAACGACCCGTATCGGGCTGATTTCCGATTGGATCAACAAGTGCAGATTCTCGCTGCTCAAACTGAAAAGCGTGGATCACTTGCGGCGACTTCTGGTCGCTCTGGATGGTATCGAGCCGCCAGTCGTGGCGTTCCGGAGCGCGATGAAAATGGAATACGTCGCTACGATGGGAGTGCTTCAGACTTCTCGCAACGCAGCGCCGGGTGGGTCGATGCCATTATATCGTGAGCCCGAGCTTCACTATGTACTCTCTCATCTTAAAACCAGAATCCTCGATCTCGCCGAGCCAGTGGAGCCGTTGGATTCACCCTGGTATGGCACTCTCAACGAGGTCATTGATTCCAACACCCGCTACGGAATCTACACGTATTATGACGGCTGGTACGATGACGAGTTCATCAATCACACACTGGCATTGAGTCATGAACTGGCCGATGGAATCAAGTTCTTCCGAGAGGCGCTCAGATATCGTATCGCCCGTCTCGAACTGGGGGATCTGGCAATCCTTCGAGAGGACTTGACGGTGGACTCCCTGAACTCGGGGCAGATTCGCGTGACCTGGGTCGGTAAGCGGGTCACAACTCCGACACTGCCGGAGCTGTTCGACCCCTATCTTTTTCCAGAGTAGGTCTTTCCTATCCCCTCTCAGTACCACAGGAGTTTCCGGCTGACCTACGATGCATCCTCGAGAAAAGGTGTATGCAACTCGCCAGGCGAGGATCCGTCGCTACCCGCTCGGTTTGCAGCTCTCGTATTTCTCTTCAGGTATTCTTCTCCGCGTTCTGGCCAGCCCCGACCTGTACATGTGCCTGTTGGTAATTGTCATACGATGCACTTAGTCCTGGGTAGGGCATGGTGAAAGACTTGAGCGATGAATCGTGCGACAATGGCGGGGGAGGACTCATGAACGTTCGATACACACTTCTCGCCCTGCTGACGGCGGCGCTATTGCCCGCAACTGGCCAATCTCAGCAGGCTGCCATCGAATTTGCCCCGCCCGTATCGGTCGTGATGGCGGACAAGGTCAATGCCGTCAAGATGGCGGACGTCGATTCCGATGGCCACCTCGACATCATCGCCTTGCAGGGGGAGCCGGCACTCACTTCGGGGATGTTCGTCGCTCTCGGCGATGGCAGCGGCAATTTCGATGCCCCCGTCTTCAACGCGATCTCCATCAACTGGCCCTGGGCGATCGATTTCGGCGACATCAACGAGGATGGAGTCATCGATGCGGTCGTGACCGATTTCCTGAGCGGCCAATTTGCCTACATGGAAGGAAACGGCGACGGAACCTTCAGCGAACAGCCGAGGTTGGTGCCCGGCTGGGGAGGCGGAAATCCGCAGGTACAACTCGCCGATATCGACGATGATGGGCACCTCGATGTGATCGCCGTCGAATTGTTCGGTTCGCGGTTACAGGTGGCATGGGGCACAGGAATCGATGATCCGCTGGCAGCGTTTGACGGTCTGTCGTCGATCCTGCTGACGGGATATCCACTCAGCTTTGATATCGCCGATCTCGATGGCGATGGCGACCTCGACCTGTGCTGCGGATTCAACGCCGGCAGCGGCGGTGGGGTGGCGACCAGCCTCTACCTGGGGGGCAGAACCTTCTCCGCCGAGGAACGCTCGATCGGCGGGCTGACCGATTCTCACTGGTCGACGATCGCCATCGATCTCGATGGCGGACTGCCAGAGATCGTGACCGTCGAGGAGGGGCTGGGGAACCTTGGAATCTTCACCGTGGCTGCAGGGATTCCCCAGGCCGGAATCCCGATCTTCACCGGATCGAATCAGCGCCATGTGGACGGTGGGGATCTCGACCTCGATGGCATCACCGACCTGGTGATCAGAAACTACTCTTCCGGAGATCTTGTCATCCTGCAGGGTATCGGCGCCTTGGAATTCCTGGATGTGTGGACCCTCGACGGATCGGTTTCCTTCTCGGGGCTGGAGCTGGTCGATGTGAACGGGGATGGAGGTCTCGATATCGTCGTCGGCAACTACGATCAATCGACCGTCTCCTACTACCTGAATCTGACGGTCAGCGGAGCCTTCAGGCGCGGCGAACTCAACGGCGATGGCAACACCAACATCGCCGATGCCGTGTTCCTGCTCGCCTACCTCTTCAACAATGGGTTCACGCCGGGTTGTCTGGATGCCGCCGACACCAACGATGATGGGGGGGTCAACATCTCCGATGCGGTGACGTTGCTGGCGGTTCTCTTCAGCGGGGCCCCGCCACTGCCGGAGCCGATCGGCTCGTGCGGTCCGGATCCGACCGATGATGCGCTCGAGTGCGAAGATTCAGGAGATTCCTGCCTGTGAGGGCGATCGCCGCAATGCCGGATCCCATCGACTCCTTCCACCTTGTCGACCTCATGCACCTTGTCGACCTCATGCACCTTTTCGACCTCATCGGTACCCTGGCAGCGCCCCCCTCCAACTTCCGAGGGTAGGCTCCTCGCCCCCCTCCAACGGGCGTCATTGGGCCCGTAATGGGCTCCAGGCGCTGCTAGCAGCGCCCCTCAGAACCTATTTGAAATAATCGGTCCGGCCCCCCCGGTGAAGCGGATCACCCAGTAGCGGGCATGAGCCTGCTGGGCCGCCGGGACCCGCCTCCGGAGTCTAGAGAATGAAAGTTGGTGAAACATGACAGCAATCGTCAAACGCTTCGGAGTCTGGGGTCTGATCTTCTTCACGGTGAAGGGCCTCTTGTGGTTGGCAGTGCCGAGCATGGCCGTTTATCTGGGAATCGGTGGCTAGCCGCACCGATCGGGTACCCACTGATTCCTCGGAAAGTGGCCTCCACGCCCTCTACTGCCGGATCTCACGGGAGTTGAGGGCGCTGGCAATTGAGGGCGCTGGCATTTGAAGGCTGCAGATCCGCGGGCTCTGCCAGGAGCAGGAAACTGTAAAACCACGCGTATCGCCACTAATCAGCGATTTATACCAATTCCGACCCCATTTCTCGATCTACAGAAGTTTTCCGGTCCGGTGATCCCCTGGCTACGGATAGATAGGTAGCGGGCGAGCGCCCGCAGGGTGAGCGGGCCCGCACCCCGCGACTTCTGGACCAAAAGGTGGTGAATCATGACCGAGATCAAGAACAACGAAATCGAGCGCGAGACCGAGTCGAACGAGAAGGCCAAGCAGTCCGGCAGCGGACGCGTCGACGCTCCCACCAGAACAGAGGAAGAGGTCACCTTCGCTCAGAGGCTTCGGTCCGAGACCGCCCAGGCACACCGCTTCGCCGAGTCCACCAACTTCATCAAGGGGATCCTGAAGGGCGTCATGGACCTCGAGAGCTTCGGTAACATGCAAGCGGGGATGTACCTCGTGTACGAGGCGCTGGAAGAGGAACTCGAGCGCCACAGGGATCACCCTCTGCTGGGCCAGATCTACTTCCCCGTACTCAGCCGCAAGGCTTCACTGGAAACCGATCTCGAGAGTCTCTACGGGGCTCACTGGCGCAGCCAGGTGCGCAGCACTCCCGCTCGCAGCGAGTATGTCGACCGCATCCACTGGCTCGGCGACAACGACCCCACCCTGCTGGTCGCCCACAGTTACACACGATACCTCGGAGACCTTTCCGGCGGTCAGGTGATCGCCAAGATCGCTCGACGCTCGTTGAATATCGAGGGGAGCATCGGCCTCACCTTCTTCCAGTTTGACGAGATCGAAGATGGCAAGGCGTTCAAGAACGAGTTCCGCAACCGGCTCAGCGCCCTGCCACTCGACGAGGATCGTGCTCAGGAGGTGATCGAAGAGGCCAAGGAGGCCTTCGCCTTCAATCAGCGCATCTTCGAGGAGCTGGAAGGCAGTTGGATCCGCACCCTCGCGAACTTCCTCCCACTCGGTTTTAATAGGCGCAAGCGGGCTTGATTCTGCGCCCCGGCCACAGGGTCCGGGCGCTCGGGTCCGAGGATGTCAGCCCGTTCAATATTCAACAGGACGAAATTCAACAGGGCGAAGAGTTGAATCAGGAGTGTGAATCGATGGAAATCGTAGAACTGGGCGGTGAGACCGCCTCGCAAGATGCAGATCATGGCTTCGACCCCGAAACCTTCAAGGATTTCATCTCCTTCGATGTGGGGGACGGCGAGCCGATCTATTACCACAGTGTCGGTAAACTCTATCGCCAACCCGGTGGAGAGATCATCGCCGGAGTCGAGGCGCTGGTGAGTAACCGACTGGTGAAGATGGAAGGGAACCAGGCGGAAGCGGTGTGTCGGACGCTGGTGATCTATCGTGATCCCGATACCGGCGAGATCTTGCAGGATGAAGATGGTAGCCACATCATCCGCGAGTATCCCTACATCGTCGCTCAGTTCGAATTGAAGAAGAACCGGGTGGTGATCCATACCGAGGGCCTCAGTGGGCCGCACCAGAATGGGCTCTACGGCCTCGCAAGGGTCAGCAATGACAAGGTCTTTGCGCAGCGCTCCGGCGACACCACCTTCTTCTACTGGACCCTCTACGGCGAGGTCGAGACCCCCATCGGCAAGGTCTGGTTCAACGAGGCCTACAACGGCTCGACCGCTCCCGGGGTGCCCGATGTGATGGTGATGAACCGCTACGGCACGCTGCCGGCATTTGCCGGGATGGGAGACGGTTTCATGCAGACCACCGCCGCACGTATCGACTCCTATGATGATCTGCCTGAGCACCTGCGCGAGTATGTTGCAGAGTACGCGCCTTCGCACTGCGGGCCGCCCGCCGACGATGCGGAGATCGAAGCCCTCAAGGAGCAGTACCTCGGCGATCATCCGCCCGAGGCACCGAAATCAGCGGCCCCCGAGCAGTTGAGCAAGGAGCAGATCGCCGAGGTCGTGGGCGGATACTTCTCGTGCCTTCGCAACATGCAGGTCGACGAGTTGCTCGAACTCTTCAGTGAAGATGCACTGAGCTGGGATCCGGTCGGCACGCCGCCGCTGCTGGTCCGCGACAAGTCGACCAACTACTTCAAGGCACTCTCCGGCTTCTTCGAGAAGATGGCCTTGACCGAGGATGACATGTTCGTGGCGGGTAACGAGGCCGCTGTCCGGTGGACCGGTGTCGCAAAGTTGCGCAAGAAGGAGAAGGAACTCACCTTCGAGGGAGTCTCTGTCTTCACCGTCAATCCCGATGGATTGATCTCCTGCGTCCGTTCCTACTGGGACAAGAAGACGCTGATGTCGAGTCTTTGAGGAGGAATGCGATGAGTGAAGCCGCCGACAATCCAGTGCTAGTCGATCCCGAAAAGTACGCCGCCGTTGCGGATAATTTCGTCTATGTCCACCGTGCCCTGCGTCGGGATCTGGCGCGAATCATCGGCGGCGGAGACGAGCTCTTCGCCAGCGACTTCCTGCGTTTTGCGCGGATCCTCGAGAAGCACTCGGAACTGGAGGACACGCTCTTCTTTCCACCGCTGGAGGAGCGCGCGCCCGGATCGACCGGTGCCAGCGTCGATCAGCACCGTCAAATCGAAGCCCTCGTGACCACTCTATCAGGCGGCAATTCCACCGACATCCAGGGCGACCTGGCGAAACTGCAGGAACTACTGCTGACTCACCTCGATGATGAGGAGCAGCAGATCATGCCGGCGATGATGAAGCACTTCGAGGCGGCCGAGATCTGGGCCCTCGACGGCAGGATCATGGAGTTCTGCTCGCCGGAGTTCATGCAGGAGATGATGCCGTGGTGGTTCACCCACATCGATGCCGCCGATCGAGTCTGCGTCGCCCAGAACATACTTGCTGGGGTTCCCCCGGAGTTTCTGCCGGTGCTGAGCCAGTGGATCGCGAGCGGTCTCGATGAGACGCAGTGGAACGAGTTGGTCGGGCAAGTTCCTGCGCTGGCCGCGACCGCCTGAGTCGCGTCTGCAGTTCTATCGCTCCGGTGAGAAGGGCGCGGTGGGATCCCGGAGCATCGCCGATTCGAGCAGGATATTCCCTTCCTCACATTCTTTTAGAATGCCGTCGACAAAACAAATGTCACCGGGCTTCTTGCTTTGTGCCATCGCGGGTAAACGGCTGAAATCGCAACGGATTCCGTTTCCAAGATGGATCCATCCGGCTTGCGGGTCGCTGACATCGGTCCGGGTCACGGTTCCTTTGATGGTGATTTTCTTGCCCAGATATTTCTGTCCTAGTGCTGCCACATCCTTTTCCAGAAACTGCGCTGCAGGCTGCCCATAGTCCATCTTCAACGCCTGGCACCCGACACTCAGGCTGACCAGGATCAAGATTGACATCTTCAGGAGTGTGCTTTTCACTGAGAGATCCTTTCGTGGAGTTCCCTGGTAGAAGGGCTGGAATCCACTCTATCGGAGTCCTACTCGATGACAACGAGGAGTCGATAGGATCTCGGCTCACTCCAACGACTTGTCGAGAAGCCGTTGATAAGCCTTTGTTCCCACCAGCATCTTGTTTTTCTTGGCGTAGTCGATCGCCATCTTGCCGTCGTTGTTGCGGGCGAGGGGATCGGCGCCCTTGTCGAGGAGTGCCTGAACGATCTCGGGGCTGGAGGAGAACTGAGCGGTGTACATCAGCGGGGTCATGCCGAGTGGATCGGCGACATCCAGCCCAGCGCCGCTGTCGATGAGCAGCTTCACGATCTCGGGGGGCGAGGAGTTGCCGGTGGCGAAAAGCAGCGGCGTCATGCCGAGCGGATCACTGGCATCCAGTTCAGCGCCGCTGTCGATGAGTAACTTCACGATCTCGGCGCTGGTGGAGTGCGCTGCGGCGACGATCAGCGGGGTCATGTCGAACTTGTTTCTGGCTTCCAGTTCAGCGCCGTTGTCGATGAGCAACTTGACGATCTCGGGGGTCGAGGAGTAGGCTGCGGCTTGCATCAGCGGGGTCGAGTCGGCACTGGAGGATGGGTCTCTGGCGAGCATCTGCGGGATCTTGTCGTCGTTGTTGTTGGCGTTGTTGCCCCTGGCTTCCAGTTCAGCGCCCTCATCCAGGAGAACTTTTACGATCTCGGGGCTGGTGGAGTGACGGGCGGCGATCATCAACGGGGTCGCGCCGGCGTTGCTCCTGGCTTCCAGTTCAGCGCCGCCGTCGATGAACCGCTTCACGATCTCGGCGCTGGAGGAGTGTGCTGCGGCCAACATCAGCGGTGTCCTGCCCGAGCCGTCGTCAATCCTGGCTTCCAGATCAGCGCCCTTGTCGATGAGCAGCGTTGCGATCTCGGCGCTGGAGGAGTAACGAGCGGTGTACATCAGCGGAGTCATCCCCTTGTTGTTCTTGACCTCGACCCGGGCACCCCTGTCGAGGAGCATCTGAACGATCTCGGGTTCTGAGGATCGCGCCGAGGCGAAATGGAGCGGCGTCATATCAATATTACTGCTGGTCTGGACATCGGCGCCCTTGTCGAGAAGCAGCTGAACGATTTCTGGCATGTAGGAATGCTGTACAGCGAACATCAACGGCGTCATGCCGCCCTTGTTTCGGTCGACGATCTGGGCACCGTGATCGAGCAGCATCTGAACGATCTCGATGGTCCTGGAATGTGCGACGGAGTACATCAATGCGGTCCCGCCCCCGTCGCTTCTGTTGTCGATCCTGGCGCCCCTGTCGAGCAGTAATTGAACCATCTCTGGAATATGGGATCGTGCTGCGGCAGCCATCAGCGGGGTCCCACCATCCGGGCCTCTGGCATCGATCTGGGCACCCCTGTCGAGCAGGTACTCTGCGATCTTCGGGTTTGAAGAGCGTTGAGCGGCAAACCACAGCGGCGTCAAACTGTTCTTGTTCCTCGCATCGATCACCGCACCCTCATCGACCAGCTGCTGGACCAGGGCTAAATTGTGAGTGCTGGCGGCGATGTGCAGTGGAGTGTCGTTGAAGCGGTTGGGTTCCTGAGCTTCAGTGGTGGCGACGAGGAATAGCATTGCCAGTAAGCAGGTCTGGGCTCGATCGAAAATTCGACTCTCGCTCTCTGGTTTCATGATGGCAGTGGTCGCTGGATTTTATTCGAGTAGCCGATGGAGATGAACCAGGGTGCTGCAGTATAAGCACAGCCCTGGGGCCCTTTGCCCGAGTCAGAGGTGGTGCAGATCTGGTCAGCAGTGTAGGGCGTGACCGAATCCGCTACTGGGCACCTTCCTATAACCCATGGAGGACCGGATATGGTCCTGTGGAGGCTCTAGTCACCACTATCGGAACGGTCCTTTGAGGTCGAACTCCACGATCTGGTGGAGGGCGGGCAAACCCTGATTTGGAGCCACTTCCTGGACCCGTTTGGTAGGAAGTCGCACGGTTGCGGTATAAACTTGATCACTGGGTCCTCAGTGGTAAGGGAGTAATGATGAACAGTCCCAGTAGTTTTGTTCGGCGGCACGGAGGATTACTCTTCGCAGCGCTGCTTCTATCCGGGTGCTCTTCGGAGGTGCCCGGTCCAGCCGCATCTACCGTGACTGAATCGGTGGAGACTCCCCAGAAGCAGGTCAGATCCATGACCTTTGGCATCGTCCCGCAGCAATCGGCGAGCAAACTTGCTCGATTGTGGATTCCCATCATGGAGCAACTGAGCCAAGAGGTCGGCGTTCAACTGGTATTTCAGACTGCACGCGATATCCCTGAGTTCGAAAAGAACTGCAGGGATGGGAAATATGACATCGCTTACATGAATCCGTTTCATTACACCCAGTTTCATGAGGATCCAGGCTACGTTGCGGTGGGCAAACAAAAGGGCAAGAAGATTCAGGGGATCCTGGTCGCTCGAAAAGATCTGGAGACCGATGAGCAGTTGAAGGCTCTCCACGGCCAGACTCTGGCGTTCCCCGCACCAGATGCGTTTGCAGCGACAAAACTGCCCGCCAAGGACCTGGAAAATAAGAAGATCGAATTCTCGCGGAAGTACGTGTCTTCCCATGATTCGGTCTACCGCAGTGTCGCCCAGGGGCTCTACATCGCAGGTGGGGGGATCGTTCGAACTTTCAAGAATGTGGACAAGGTTGTTTCCGACCAACTCCACATCATTCACAGGACAGCCAAGTACACTCCACATGCTTTCGCGGTCCATCCTTCCGTCGACGAGGAGACTCGAAATCGGCTCGCAGCGGCTCTGATGGGTCTCGGAAATTCCGAGGTTGGCCTTCAATTGCTGGAGAGTATCAAGTTTGCCGGTATCGAGTCCGCAGTGAACGAGGATTGGAAAGATGTACGAGATCTGAATCTGGCACCGAGCGAATTGAGTGACTGATTGAGTTCCTTCCCTGTGCTTGAAAGAGTGTGATATGTCTTTCCGTCTCAAGACCGTTCTTGGGATTGCCGCCATCGAGGGTTTCTTACTACTGCTACTCGTCTGGAGCAGCAGTCAAACCCTTGAGGATTCAACGCTTAAAGAACTGGAGAAGCGCGGAGAGACAGCGGTTGAATTACTGGCCACCACTGCCAAGACCCCGATTCTTGAGCATGATCTGGCGACTCTCGTCGAGTTCGTCAACTCCGTGGTGACCAATGAAGGATTTGTCTACGCTCGCATTCTTGGTCGTGATGGCATCGAACTCGCATCTGCGGGCGATGAGCAGTACTTCTCCGTGGCGAGGAAAGTGGATCTGAAACCCGAAGATGTCGATGATGGCATCTACGATTTGAGAAGAGAACTGCCGGAGTCCAATCAGGTGCTCGGAGTGATCGAACTCGGCATCTCTACCGATGCACTGGACAGGCTTCAAAAAGATGCTCTACAGCGGCTCGGCCTCATCGCTCTGGTCGAGATGATCCTGGTGGCGCTGTTTTCGCTGGCTCTAGGGAATTACCTGACGGGTGAACTGGCAAGACTCGAAACAGCAACCCGTACCGTTGCCGAAGGTGATCTGGGCCACCAGGTGGAAGTCACAGGCACCGATGAGATCGCTCGTACCATCCGTAGTTTCAACGACATGTCTCGTCGGGTTGAGGGTTCCTACCGGGAACTGCAGCAGAGTGAACTGCTGTACCGCTCCAGCCAACAACGCCTCGATGGGCTGGTGGCTTCGCTGCTGGAAGGTGTTTGTCTGCTCGATGATCAGCAACGAATACTGTTCATCAATCCGGCGGCAAGAGATCACATGCAGAAACTGGGTAATTCGAGTGTCGAGATTGGGGCCACGGTTCAGTTTCCCGATCTGAAGCGGGAGCAGATAATTGTCGACAGTGGATTGACGGGCTTCGAACTGACCACCACCTGGAATGACATCCCACATGTCTTCGAATTGACATCTCGCCTGGTTCCAAACCAGCAGGACCAGCAGAAGGAGTATGTGGTGGTGCTGCGAGATGTCACCGATTTTCGAAAATCGCAGAATGCTCTCTTGAAACATCAAGAGTTGACCACGGTTGGTCAACTCGCAGCCGGAATTGCTCACGATTTCAACAACATTCTCACCGTGATCCTGGGCTACAGCGAACTCACCTTGAAGTCTGAAGAGCTACCGGAGCTGGTGCGCGAGTACTCCAATCGAATTCTGCTGCAGGGCGAGCGAGCAGCCCAGTTGATCCGTCAGATCCTCGATTTCAGCAGGAAAGTGGATGCCGAGAGTGAGCGAATCGATCTCGTGGAGTTCCTTCCCGAGGCGGTCGAGATGCTACATCGCGTTGTTCCCTCTTCTATACAGGTCAAACTTGATTTCGATGTCGGAGTGGCCCACGTCGAGTTCAACACGACTAAACTCCAGCAAGTGCTGGCGAACCTGTTGCTCAACGCGGTCGATGCATTGCCCGATGGTGGCACGATCTCCTTCCGTACGGATATTCTGACGATCGGAGAGGGAGAGCCGCACCGGTGGGAGTTGGCCGTGGGAGATTGGGTCAGACTCAGAGTCGAAGATGATGGGCTTGGGATCCCATCTGGAATGATCGATAGGATTTTTGATCCCTTCTTCACCACCAAACCGGTCGGAAAGGGTACTGGCCTGGGGCTGTCCCAGGTTTACGGCCTGGTAAAGAACCATGATGGACTGGTGAAGGTTGAAAGCGTGCAGGGAGTTGGCAGCACCCTCACGATTTTCTTGCCCGCATGTGATGTCGCTGCTGTACCCCGTAAGGAGATGCAGAAGGTCAGCCGATACGCATCGAGTGCCGGTCCAAAAACCATCTTGCTGGTGGAGGATCAACCCGAAGTGATGAATACCCTCGAGTTCATGCTCCACTCACTGGGCTTTCAAGTCCTTACCGCCATCGATGGAGAGAAAGCGGTTGAAGTCATCCAGGAGCGCTCCGATGAGATTGACGCAGTCCTCTCCGATATCGTGATGCCGATCCTCAGTGGAGATCAACTGGTCTTGAAACTGAAGGAGTTGGACTTTGACAAGCCGATCTTTTTGATGTCTGGCTACTTTCCCAACGAGATCAATCTGGAGGAGATCAGCGAGCACATCGACGGATTCCTGCAAAAGCCAATTCATACCGAGAAGCTCAAGGACTTGCTTTCTGGTTTGCTGGAAGAGGACCCCAGGGAGAGCTGATTTGAAAGCCTGGTCTCCTTTCTCGCCTGAGGTCTTTGCGGGTCAATCTTCGGAGCTGGCAAGATGCGATTAGGCAGTTCAAATGAACTGGCAGGGTTTTTACATCCCGCCTGTATGGAGGAACACAAATGGATGGAATCTGGCTGGCGGATGGCCAATCGACTTTTCGTGATGATCTTCCAAGGTTTGAATTGCCCGCCGATGAAGTCCGCATACGCCCGACCTTGATGGGGGTGTGCCGTACCGATCTGGAGTTGATGGCGGGGTACTACCCCTTCACTGGAGTTCTGGGTCATGAGTTCGTTGGCATCGTCGAGGAGGGACCCACCGAGTGGCTCGGACAGAGGGTCGTGGGCGAGATCAACGCGATCTGTGGCCGGTGCCACTCGTGCCAATCGGGCCGCGGGAACCATTGTCTGGAGCGCACCGTCCTCGGCATCGTCGGGCGCGACGGTTGCTTCGCCGAATCCTTCCTGCTGCCACAACGCAACCTCTGGATCGTTCCCGATGGGGTGCTCGATGAGTGCGCCGTCTTCACCGAACCGCTGGCAGCGGCGATGCGGATCCCCGAGCAGGTCGATCTGTGTCCTGGCGATCGGTGTCTGGTGGTGGGCGATGGGCGACTGGGGCAGTTGGTCGCCAGGGTTCTGGCTCGAAGGAATCTCACGCCGATGGTACTGGGGCGCCACGAGCGGAAATTGTCTCTGCTGGAGAAGTATCCGATCGAGTCGACCACCGATGAGGCGAAGATCGAGGCGGGTGGATTCGATGTGGCGATCGAGTGCACCGGGAATGCTTCGGGATTTGAGACTGCACGGCGAGCTTTGCGACCGCTGGGGACGCTGGTGATGAAGAGTACCTATGCGGGACAACTCCACTGCGATGCCTCGGCGCTGGTGGTCGATGAGATCCAGTTGGTCGGTTCTCGCTGCGGTCCCTTCGCTCCAGCGCTCGCTGCACTCTCCGATGGCAGCATCGATCCTCGCGACCTGATCGACGACGAGTTCACGCTGGAAGATGGAGTTGCGGGGCTCCGCCGAGGGGCCGAGCGTGGAGTGCTAAAGGTGCTCCTGCGACCTTCTTGAGGCATTTTAGGTAGTTTCAGGCCTTCTTCATACTGCTTGTGATGCGCTTCAAAGTGGACCCGCCGGGGGATTCCATCGGATGCTTCTACGGAGAGATTCTCTGGAGGGAGTACGCCATGAAAATTCGTCCCTGGAAACGCCTGGATGATCCGACAGCGACCTCACCGAGTCGCGTCCTCGAACTGTGGGAAGTGATGTTGCAAGATGGCGAGAGCACCCCACTTCTGGAACACGCAGCGCAGGAGGAGATGGTGATCTCCCTCGAGGGGCGTGGGCTGGTGCAATTGAGAGATCAACAGGTCGATCTGACTCCCGGCAACGCCGTTGTGGTTCCCGCCGGTACCCCTCACTCCATCCTCAATCGCTCCGGTCTGCCGTTACGCGGCCTGACAGTGGCGATCCATCGACCGAGCCTGGTCACCGATCAAGGCACCGAAAAGGTCACCGCAGGGGAACTGGAACGGTTGATCGACTGTATTCCCGATCAGATCGATCGTCCGACCAGCCTCCAGTTCATCATCCAGCTGTTCGAGGCGGCAGGACAACTGTCGGAGCAGATCGATGATGCCATCGGACTCGACACCGAGACCGGATTACGGACCCTCGAGGCGATCGAGGAGCAGGTGATGGACGCGGTGCTGCGCATCGCGCACTCCTATGGGGGCGGTTCCAACCTGTTCCCACGCCGCTTCTAGGCCCTTCCGGCTTCGAGATCGATCGAGGATTGACGCAAGCCACCCCTTATGACGGATGGTAGCGGTGTCCGTATTTGGGCCCGAGATCCCCTTTATTGGCCCAAACCACCGGATACGCTGCTTTGACAGCGCACCTTCGTCGGTGCAGAATGGTGCTGGATCCGGTGTCCCCGGGATCCACCCGTAATCCTCGGCGGCCTTCTCGAAGATACCCCACCTGTGGTGGAGGTTTCCCGAAGGAATCGATCCCGCGAACCGCTGTGTCGCCTGTCCGGCGATGGTTTGTGGCGATGGTTTGTGGCGATGGTTATGGGTGGCGATCTCCCGGGATACGGTGGTCCTGTGTGGGTGGAGTGGTCGGATTCCTGCGAGGGAACCCTCTTTGGTGATTCTTCTGGTGAAGTGGACACATCCTTTGATGCGAGTGACAGCCTGGCCGTACTCCTTTTCGAAAGCGAGCGCCACTCCTGCGGGAGTGAAGCCGATGAGAAGTGAGAGGAAGCGCACCGTCTCCGGTGTCATCACCTTGCTACTGTTCGCCATCCTTGCTCATGGGGTGGTCGGATGTTCTGCTTCCTCAGATCGATCGATGTTCTCGTCTGCATCTTCGGGATCTACGTCGGGATTTACCAGAGCCGCTCCAGTTTCTCCAGCGCAACATGCCAGGGCTCAGGTGCAATGGCTGCGAGCTCATTCTGGTCAGTTGTCTGACCAGCAACTTTACCTGCTCCAGCAAATCCCCTGGAACTCCGGTTCGACAGTGGATCAGGCGCGCCAGCGCATGCTCGAGCGGGGGCGAGACGGGGCTTCGGTCGAACAAGAGTACGGTCGCCAGAGAATTCTCGGTAGGCCACGAGTGATGGACTCCGCACGCGATCAACTTGGAACCAGAGCCGCTCGAACTGAAGAGAATCAAACAGGTAATACCGATGAAGAGGCAGGGGCCTCTTGAATCGGAAAATGGAACTGATGGATATGAAACGAACCACTAGCAATAAAAATTCCAGGGGGAATGACGCCCACCGGTGATCGCCGGAACCCCGGGCGAGGATGGAGGAACGAGATGGTAGACAAACCGAGAAAAGCACGCGCTTCCGCAACCAAGAAGTCGGAAGCAGCGCCTGAGTCTTCTTTGACCGATTCGCTGAAGGGGCTCGACGCGCAGCGCAAGCAAGCGCTCGATTTCGCCCTGCAGCAGATCCACAAGAAATGTGGTCAGGGATCGATCATGATGCTCGGCGATCAGGAGTCGAGAAGAGTCGACGTGATCCACACCGGATCACTGTCCCTCGACAAGGCGCTGGGAATCGGCGGATTGCCCCGTTCCCGTGTGGTCGAGGTGTACGGACCGGAGTCCTCCGGGAAAACCACGCTGACCCTGCACGCCATCGCCAATGCTCAGAAAAATGGTGGTGTGGCGGCGTTCATCGATGCCGAACATGCGCTCGATCCCACCTATGCCGAGAAATTAGGAGTCGACCTCGATAACTTGCTGGTTTCACAGCCCGATAGCGGCGAGCAGGCTCTCGAGATCGCCGAGATGCTGGTCGCCTCGAGCGCGGTGGATATCGTTGTCATCGACTCGGTGGCCGCACTGGTTCCACGTGCCGAGTTGGAAGGATCGATGGGAGATGTTCATGTCGGTTTGCAGGCGCGCTTGATGAGTCAGGCGTTGCGCAAGTTGACCGGAGTCATCCACCGTTCCAAAACCACGGTGGTCTTCATCAACCAGATTCGTGAAAAAATCGGTGTCATGTTTGGCAGTCCTGAGACCACCTCCGGGGGCCGGGCGTTGAAGTTTTATTCGTCGGTTCGTCTCGATATTCGCCGGATTGGCGCCATCAAGACCGATGGCGATATCAGTGGGAACAGAACCGTTGTCAAGGTCGTCAAGAATAAGATGGCCCCACCCTTCCGCAGGGCCGAGTTCGATATCATTTTTAACGTGGGGATCTCGTACCACGGAGACCTGGTCGATCTCGGGGTGGAAGAAGGTCTGGTGAATCGAGCGGGAACCTGGTACTCGATGGGCAAGGAGCGGATCGGTCAGGGTCGAGAGCGGGCTGTCCAGTTCTTGCGTGATCATCCGGAACTGACAAGCCGCCTCGACGCCGAACTTCGTCAAAGATTTTTCGGGGATGGCCCGGCAGCGACGACAACTGAGTCTGGTACTGCCGAGACAGCTGCTCCCGTCGAAGCCTAGCAGCGTGGTGCGGAACGTGTGCACTGGAGAGTCTCGGATGCGTCGTCGTGGCGCATGCAGATGGAGTGGAATGAGGAGTAGGGAAAGGGAAACGATGTTTCCAACCAAGAGCATCGCTCTGAAGACATCGAGTTTACGGCAGGCGTCAGATTCTGTGAAATCAGATGCTGTGATTTCGATTCCTGTTCAAGGGAATGGCCGTGAACGTGGCACGATGTTGCTGATTGCGCTGGCGGTTCTCACTCTGCTTTCCATCATCGCGGTGACCTTTGTCGCTTTGATGCGCCTGGAGTTGAAGGCGACGGAAAATTTCCGCGATCAAAACAAGGCGTTCCTGCTTTCATCCTCGGCCGAGTCCGAGGTGATTTCGATGCTTCGAAGCCGACCCTTCTGGGAGGGGCACGTGCGGAACGATCGCTCTCGCTCTCCCTGGATTTATGGAATCACCGGAGGGGACGGTCGTTCACGAATCGGTGGAGTACTGGACCTGCGCGAAGCGGAACCGGATGAGACATCCCTCGGGGATCAGCTGACTCGGGGCTCATACCCGGGAGTTGCTGGAAGTCAGGACGGCAAGGATCGTTTTCGAATCAAACTGATCGATACTTCCTCTCAGATTTTTCTCAATGGTGAGCAGGATACGCTGGCTCAGATGTTGACCAACCTGGGGATGGCTCTCAAGTCGGATGTACGTTACGGGGTGAATCCGCTATGGAGTGGCCCCAATGAGTCTGGAAAGCAACTCAACGGCGAGGAGTTGATTGTCTTTCGCAATCGACTACCCGGTGGAAAGTTCTCCTCCAAGTCGGAACTGTCTGCTCTGATCGGTCGCGAGAACATGTTGCTACTGGCGGACTTCGTGACCGCTCATGCCTGGGTCAATCCATATACCCAGAGGTCTGGTGCCGGTCGTGAAGTGATCAATCGAGTGGGGGGGCAGTCCAACAATGGCGGGACTGCCGGAACCACCGGAGTGAATCGCAGTTTGCCGCGGGATCCACGCAATCAGCAGGTGACCGGGGCTGCCCAGGTCGTGGGGGAGCCGCGAGCCCCCATCAACATCAATACCGCATCGGAACCGGTCCTGATCGCCACGCTGATGGGCGTGGGAGGGCGTCGAGCGTTTCCGTACATGAGTATCAATTCGCAGTCGCTGGAGAGCGGCAACCAGGGGGCGATCGACTTTGGCGGAGGAACCCTGGCTCCGGTCAAGGAGGAACTGTCGCTGCAGCAGACGCCTGTGTGGGTCTACTCCCAGCCTCTGACCGTAGATGTGGCGCGAAAGATTGCATTGGCCATCATGGCCCAGCGAAAAGTCAGAGCTTTTAAATCCTGGACCGCTCCCCTCGGGAGTGGTGACATCGGATTCGAAGACTTCATCAATCGCCTTCCCTCCGATATCTTCCCATCCGCAGATTCGGTCTGGGTGCTCAATCCGCAGTCCACCACCACCGACAATCAGATCCAGAAGATCAGTGGTGGTACCGGTGGCTCCTCGAGAATGTGGGTTGCTGGGGTCCCACAGGTGGAACGTGGTACACGCAATGCTGTCTCATTGCCGACCGATGCCGTCAACGCCTGGTACTACGACATGATGCGATCGATCGTGATTGCCAATGCCAATCCAAATACACGCATCAACAAGGTCAATCCAAACGCTCCAGCCTTCCGAGCGATCGACAAGTCGAACCTGGTCAAGTTTGCTCCAGGAAACGACAAGAGCGATGTTCGTATGGGACATACCACCGAGTTCTGTTTTGACAGCAAAGGAATTTTCGAAATCTCGAGCATTGCGGAGATCACCGGTGGCGGAAATTCGAGTGAGGATGTCTTCTCGGAGGCACAACGTCGAAGCGTCGTGAAACTCTTTGAGGTCTACCATCACACCACCCAAAATCAGTTCGAAAGTCCATTCCGAGCGATCGGAAGGTCCAGTGCCTCCCGAGGTGGTGCTCGAGAATATGTCACCAGTTGGCCCGACCCGATGGATGCGCTGCATCCAGATCACTTCACCGGTTCGAATCAGGATGGCCGTATCGAATTGTCGGGTGCCATCGACGCCCAGATGCAGGTTTCAGCACCTTCGGCTCGATTGGCTCGGTGGTCGGGAGATGCAACTCTTCGACTCGCCCACACCTTTCGTTTTCGGGATGAGGCTTCTCTTCGAAAACTGGGCAACCTGTTGCGTACCGCTTCCAACCCTCAGGCCAAGTTGAAGGAGTTGGGAAAGGTTCTCGATGCGAGCTACAGTCAGAAGGGCACCATTTACAAGCAGCGCTATTCCAGAGAAGTCTGGGGAGCCGCGGACAGTGCCGTCGAAGACGAGAACATCGGTGAACCTTTTGTCGACGAAGCCTCTCAAAATTCCGATTTGATGCCTGACGGCATCAATAGCAGCATTTTCCGCACCTCGGCATTGGGCGGCCGTTTCCTTCGCCTGCCAGCTCAGCGCTACCGTCAGAATCCTGCCGATCAGGGTGCCGCCAACAGGAATTACAACAACGACATTGGAAACTTGCCCTACTACAACGGGGCCGTCTCGTTCTGGGTCAAGTTGGAGTTCAACGGCGATGATCCGACCTTTTCCGGTTTGATCGGTGCTACCCAGGTGCAGACAGATGTGGGGCAGAAGCCGACCGATTCGGAAGGATCCCAGTTCTGGATCTGGAAGAACACGGAGGGGGAGTTGAGAGTTTCTCGCCTCTACTACCACCAGGCTTTTGCCAAGGGATTCACTGCTCAGGCGATTCCGCTCATCGGGAATCAAGATGAAGTCGAATCCGGGAATGAAGCGGAGACCGATCCGCAAAAGTACTGGGCTCGCAGTGACGTGGTGGTGAATATTGAGAACTGGAGAGCGCACGAGTGGCACCATCTTGCGATCTCGTACGATGATAACTCTCCCACCAACGGAATTCGTGTCTGGGTTGACCACTCCACGGTGGATGCTGTCAATCACAACATCGGTGAAGGAATGTTCTGTGCTCTCAATGAAGAGGAGCCGAAGGATCAGATCCAGGTGGGGGGATTTTACCGTGACCAGGCGGTCTCCACCGAGGGACTGTTCAAGTTCGGTACCAACTTCGACCGCCAGGGCACACTTCGATCCCCTTCGATCAAGCGCGTGCTGGCCAATGCCACCATCGATGAGTTCAGGGTCTACCTCGGGCAATACACCCAGGACGACAGCCGCAAGAAGGGCTACTACTCTGACCAGGAGGGGATCTACACCAACGCATTCATGGTGCCATTTGCCGATGGGATCCAGCGAATGCGTCTGAGAAATATGACATGGACGCTGTACGCACCGAAGATGTACGCCAAACAAAGTGTTCAGTGGACCGACGAGACGATGAGCGTTCTCAATGTCGATGGGCAACAGAGTACAAGACCACTGGGGGATCCCGGAGGTGGAATCCGGGGCGAGGGAGGGCGTAATAACCTGCAAATCGCGGGTCGCTGGCTCTACCCGACTGGAAGTCCGGACTTCATCAATCGCTTCAATATCGGCTTCCTCAGTTACGAATTGCGGATGCGAGCGGGAACTGGCCAGGGACCCTATGCAGGAAAGGCTCTCGTCACCCCTGCACTGGACGACGTGACCCTATCCGTGTATCTCCCGTCTGCCGAATACTTGCTCACAGAGGTGAGCGACTGATGCTCAGGAATAGGATCGGGAGATCGACATGAACAATACTGTTCGAGGTAGACCATCCAGGTGGATCGTTCGGGGGCTCTCACTCGGAGCGTTTCTTGTGCTTTCAATGGCCCTACTCCCTTCTCTTGCCCAGGCTCAGGGTGAGGGTCGTGGACCCGGAGGAACCGATCTTCGGCTCTTTGAATTCACCAAGATCGAAGCGACCAAGTCGGACAAGAGCAAGGTATATACCCTCGTGATTCAGGCGAAGACGCCCAAGATCCCGGTGGGAACCAAGATCGATCTGTTGCTGACCTGGCGCAGTCAGTTGATCCAGACCTTCACCATCACCGTTCCAGCGAACAGGCGGATTCGTGAAGAACTGAAGTTGAAGGCGCTCGAGCCGACAGCGGACAAGTACATGTTCCGTACAGTGATTGATCCCAAGAAGCAAAGCGCCAAGGCCAAGAAGGAACTGGAGAAGGAAGCGGAACTGTTTCCGGTCATCTCGGCCCCCTGGACAGAATTTCATTTTGATTTCCAGTTCGTGATTGGTACGGCAGAAGAGATCGAAGCAGCACTGCGACAGACCCGCGAGTGGTTCACCGTTCGGTACACCGAGATGGCCACCCTCGACGCAAAGGTTCGCAATGGGGTCAAGGGCGTTGAAGCCGCTACCGATTACGTCAACTCCAAGGGTGAGTTTGATGAGAACAAGTGGCGAGACTTCATGGACAAGAAGGTGATCGGGCGGCTGGTGGAATTGCAGGAGGAGATCCGCAAAGGATTTCAGGAGCCACGATTCGTCGCGCATCGCCTGGCACTATCTTATCTGCTTGAACTTTCGGTGGCGGTGGGGAAACGCACCACTGTCGAATCGAAGAAACTGTACATCGCACAGGGGTTGGCGGCTTCCAGCAGTGATACCAAGCCTGAAAAATTAGAAGTCAAGGTTCGCTCTGGCCGCCGAATTCCAAGAAGTTCAGATCTCAATGATCTGGTGATGAAAATCAACAAGATGATCGGGCTAGGTCCCGCCGAAGAGGAGGATCAAGGATGAAAACCATCATGATTCTGCGAGTGTTTTTGGTATTGCTTCTGGCGTTGTTTCAGGGGGAAGTACTGCTCGCACAGGATGACTCTGGCCCACCCAAGCCTGCTCCAACCTTCATCGAACTGATCACTGTTCAGACCTCGATGAAGAAAGATGTCTGGCAGATGAGAGTGGTGGGAAAAGCTCCAACCCTTCCAGCGAAGTCTGTCATCGGGTTCGAGATCCGTTGGCGTACCACCATCGTCTACTCCTTCAATGTGGAGATCGATGGGACGCGCCGGATCGATCAGGTGATCGAGTTGAAGGGGTTGAAGGGCTGCATCTCGAATCTGCAACTACGTTCCGAGATTCGACCTCAAAGCCAGCCGAGAGAGGTGCAATTGGCGATGGAGTCGAATCCCAAGATGTACCCGTTGGAAACCGCTCCCTGGAAACAGTCCTTCTGGAAAAACAAGTTCGATCTGGGCTCCGCTCTGGAGATCGACAAGGCTCGACTGGAGGCTCAGGAATTTTTCTTGAAGAAGATGAAGGCCGGGTTGAAGTACCAGCGCACCTTTGAAGACGCTCGCAGTGCATCCCTCGATTCCACCCGATTTCAGCAGGGTGGGAAATTTGATCCCAAGAGTTGGCAAAGTTTCTGCGCCAAGGATGTGCGAGATCCAATTCGGAAATTGCAAATGGAGATGAAGGAGGCGTCCAGGTCGCTGACGATCCTTCCGCACTCCCGGGATATGAAGTACCTGGGCGAGATCATCAACGCCATCGCCAAGCGGTCGTACGATCGATCGAGGAGTCTCTACGGTGAGTTGGGGCTCTCTGCGGATTCAAATGATCTGAGTCCAGTGAAGATTGATATCAACTGTCGTTCGACCAAACTCAGTAGTCTGCAAAAGACGGTCGAGAGGTTGTGCGAGAGCCAGAAGATTGAAATGTCGAAACTGTCCTCATGAAGGAGTTCGATTCGAAGGTCGTTTCTGGCGATCGAAGGCTGGCTCGAACCGCCGCGAACCGGGCGGTTCTGGAACGGGTCCCGGGGAGCGGGTCGGAAGGCCACGAGGGACACGAGGAGCAGCCACTGGCTCCGATGACCCGGGCAGGATCTGGCCGCAATGACCCCTACAGTGACCCGGTGGGGCTGGTGCCGCGGATCGATGCCGGATTCGATTCGGGCCATCGGTTTGCGATGCTGGGCGCTATTTTTCGCCCGATGCGGCAGTTTCTTCTCTGGACCTTTGACGGCGATGAAGAAACTGAAATCTCTGCGGAAATGCGAAGCGGAGATTCGGACTCACCAGACCACCCATGACTCGCGCGATTCGCAGGGGAGTCGTGTGCCCCGGGGGCGGGGCGTGACCGTCTCTCCTTTTCGAGCGACTGGATCAGGGCCGGCCCAGTGGCAAAGTGGCGGCGCTGAGATCGGCGATCCTGCATCGATGATCGACGGCATTCTCGAGTGAAGTCTGTGGGCTACTGCTGTTCTAGCGACTCACTGATGTTGTAGGTGTCCTGGTAGGTGCCAATATCTGTTCGACAGATTTTTCCGTCAAACTGGATCTGCTTTGCTCTGTCGTAGACCCGTTTTTTCGCGTCCTCCAGCGAATCGGCCAGTGCCGTGACTCCCAGAACTCGTCCCCCCGAAACGACGCAATCTCCGTCCGGACCAGCCGTGGTGCCGGCATGGAACACCTGAATGTCGTCATCGACGTCACTGAAGATCTCACCCTCGAGGAGTTGGCCCTTGCGAGGGGCCGCAGGGTAACCTTCGGAAGCGAGGACCAGGCACAGGGATGAACGTGGATCCCAGGTGACCGAGGCCGAGGAGGGGGAGTGGTCTGCGGTGGCTTCGAGAATATCGGCGAAATCGCTGGTCAGGCGAAGCAGCACCGGTTGTGTCTCGGGATCCCCGAGGCGGCAGTTGTACTCGAGGACGCGGGGGCCAGATTTCGTCATCATCAACCCGGCGTAGAGCACTCCCGAGTACTCGATCTGATCCGCCACCAGCCCTTCCAGGGTCGGCTCGATGATGGTCCGACGAATCGTGTCGAGATCGGCGGACCCGATGACCGTGCCCGGGCAAAAGGCGCCCATCCCGCCGGTGTTGGGTCCGATGTTCCCATCGAGAAGTGGTTTGTGGTCCTGAGCTGTGGGCAGCAGCAGTGCATCGGTACCATCGACGATGGCCAGCACCGACACTTCGGGACCATGAATCCGCTCCTCGAGGACCACGACCCGACCACTCTCGCCAAAGGAGCCCTCCACCAGCATCGCAGTGGCGGCCTGCCGTGCTTGCTGGCGATCTTCACAGACGATCACTCCCTTGCCCGCAGCCAGGCCACTGGCTTTGACCACCACCTGAGGGGGCAAGGCATCGAGAGCCGCTTCGAGATCGTCGATGTGGTCGATGGTGCGATGAAGTGCGGTGGGAATCTGGTGTCGATCCATGAACTGCTTCGAGTAGGCCTTGGAGCCCTCCAGGCGAGCGGCAGCGGCACCGGGGCCGAAAGCCGCGATCCCTGCACCTCGCAACCGATCAGCGACACCAGCGACCAGCGGCGCTTCAGGACCGATCACCACGTGGTCGATCTGTTCCGCTTTACAGCGCTCGATGAAGGCATCGATCTGGACGATCGGGTCGATCTGGTCCCAGCACCGACCGAGGCGAGCGGTGCCCGGATTTCCCGGGCAGGCGATCACTTCCGTGACTCGAGGGGAGCGTGCCAGTTGAAGGCAGATGGCGTGTTCTCGTCCCCCGGCACCGATGACAACAACTTTCATTTCGTTTCCTCCAGCGGTAGGGGTTCGGTCGGATGCATCCTGAAGTGGGTCCACGGCCGTAATGAGAACCATGCCACCAGGATCACCAGGAGGCCAGAGATCTGCCCGCGATTTTCCGAGACCGCGATCAAATCGAGCAGTGGGATCAAATCGAGCAGTGGAATGGCCATCACCAGTGCAATCGTGCAGCGCTGGGGTTCTACTCCCCTGACGAAGGCGCCACCGTTACTGATCCAACTCATCAGGAACAGATACCCGATCAGTTTGGTCGCCGAGAAACTCTCGAATGGAGTGATTGGAATCCACATCAGGAGCGCCACGAGGTGCACCATGACCAGACCTCTGAGCAGTGCTCTATTCGAGTTCCCTTGCTCCTGCTCGGAGAAATAGGTGACCGCGGCAGTGAACAGGCCGATGCGAAATGCATGACTCCACGCGGAGGCGTTGAGGATGGGGTCATGGAGGGTGGGGTCGCTGAAGCCTGAATAGCTGGCAGCCACCATCACGATCGAAAACCTGACGCCACCCATCGCGAGCGGGCCCAGGATCGGAATCTTCTTCAGCCCGAGGTCGTACAGCAGTACGCATGCGATGGCGGAGATGGCGAAAACTCGAGTGTGTTCCGGCATCATCAGCGTCAGGACGGTGATGATGATCGCCAGCACCCCCAACGCCCACCTCGCAGCGGCCCGCGAGATGTCTCCCGCGGGAAGTGGTCGATGGGGTGCCTGCGTTGCGTCGATGGTTTGATCGGCGAAGTCATTCAATCCCATGCCAAAGATGTACAGCACAAGGGTCCAGCAGATCAGGATTGACCAGTGCTCCGGTGACAGGGCAGCGCCATCGGGTGACAGGGCGGCGCCATCGGGTGACAGGGCGGCGCCATCGGGTGACAGGGCGGCGCCGCCGAGGATCGCACCTGCCACCACGTTGGAGAGGGCTGTGGGGGATAGCCGTAAGCGAAAGAAACGTGCCCAAGGTTTGAGCAATGCAGCCCACCAATCACGGTGTATTAGCGGAGTCGGAGCAAGTCGTTGTAGGTGACAAAGAGTGCCAGAGAAATCAGTAGAAAGAATGCCACCATGTGTACCGAATGTTGGATTCGTTCGGGTACCGGGCGTCCTCGTATCCCCTCGATCATCAGAAAGAAGATGTGCCCACCATCGAGGATCGGGAACGGCAGCAGGTTAAAGACTCCCAGATTGATGCTGATCAACGCCAGCAGAAACAGCAGGTTGCCGATTCCAACCTGCGAGACCTTGCGACCCAAGTCGATGATTCCGACCGGTCCATTGAGGTTTTTTCCATGTACATCCCCGGCAAAGAGCGCCTTGAGGGTGAGGAAGATTCGACCTCCCCAGATCCATGATTGACGGCCGCCCTGAACCACTGCCTCGGTAATAGTGTGCTTCTCCGTGAATTGAAGTGCTGACATCATGATACCTAGCGGTTCCATCAATGTCCTTGCGGTCACGCTCATCTCCCGCTGCTGACTGGACGAGTCGGTGAAGGTGATTTTCGAAGACTTGTCGTCCGAGTCGATGTTGGAGATCGGTTCCCTTCGAGCCAAGGCTCCCACCAGGTCACTCCAGTGATCGATTCGGATGCCGTTGACATCATCGATGGTGCAACCGCCCGTGAGTCCAGCTACTTGCGCAGGGGATCCGAACAAGACTCGACCGATTCGAGCAGGGGTCCCGAGTACAAGTCCGAGAGGGGGAGAAGGCTTCATGAAAGAAACGCTATGATTAGCGGGGGGATTACGGGATGCATCGATCCAGCGGATCTCTGTTCCCTCGGTGATTTCCTCGTCGATATAATCTCCGGCACCGACGAGTTGACCACCGATGGAGATGATCTCTGCACCAACAGCGATGCCAAGCGACCGAGCCACATCTCCGACCTGTACCACCGTGCGTGTCCCGGAGCCGATCAGCACTTCTTCGCCGAGCCATCTACGAAGTTGTTCGGCATTCACCCTGGCTGTGTTTTTCATATCGCGAGAGGTCAGCAACAGTTCAGCATCCGAGTCGCCGGCCACCCTTCCGATGGTGAGGAGGTCGAAGATCTCGACCGACTGGGTCTGCTGGGTCTCTAGATTTTGTATCGAGACGATCTCTTCGCCGACTCGGAACAGATCCGCGGCTGCGGATCCTGGCTGGATCGCCATCACCGTTCGAGATCGCGGTAGCACCCCTATTCCTCGACTGGATTGTGGTGAAACAGCCTCATCGGTGGTTGCCGGTGGGGTGAGGTCGATGGTAGCCACCAGCGACTCATCCCCTCGGAGAATATCCAGGCTCAGCTTGCCGCTGACAGTGGAGTTTCTGAGAGTCCAGAGACTGAAAAGGGTTCGATCAGGGGAAAGTCCAGAGGCGATGGAAGCGGTGACATTCAATTCTGGTATCGAAATGCGAGCGCCCCGTAATCGATCCCCGGCTTGCAATCCGACTCCCTCTGCGAGGCTGTCAGGAGCGACCGATACGATCAGATCCGTGATGGCAGGGACGATACCGATGCGATAACGGCCCGCCTCTGGATCCCATTGCGGGTCGATGGAAATTTCTCGTAGTTGGTTCTGCCGGTCGATGGTCAGCGTGACAGGTTTAGAACCCGCCAGAGCGATGGCCGTTGCGACATTGGAGTAATCGCTCCACGAATCGCCGTTGACCTTCTTGATCAGGTCGCCGGATCGAATCCCAGCAGTCCATGCGGGACCTTGCTGAGTTGCACTGCCCACTACCGGAGCCTGTTGCTTGACACCCGCGGTAAAGGCAAAGATGAAGAGCAAGAAACCAAAGATCAAGTTCATGGTGGCGCCTGCAACCAGGATCAGTAATCGGCCAGGAATCGATTTCCGATGGAATTCGTCATCGGAGTCGGTGCGCTCCTGACCCACTTCTTCCCCGGCCATCTGCACGTAACCACCAAGTGGAATCAATCCGATGACATATTCGGTTTCGCCGTACTTGAAGGCGAGGAGTCGGGCTTTCCAGCCGAAGATGGTGGGTTGGAATCCAACCGCAAAGGTATGGACGCGAACGCCGACAAACTTGGCGGCGAGGAAGTGACCCAGTTCGTGAACGAAGATGAGGAAACCGATACCGAGGATGGCCAGCAAGAGATTCAAAGGTACCAACTCCTGACTCGTTCGCGGGTTTCGCGATCTGTTTCGATGACTTGCTCCAGGCTGACCAGATCTTCTGGCGAATGCTGCTGGAGTGCTTTTTCTACCAACTGGTAGATTTGCAGGAATCCTACACTACCGGAGAGGAATCCTGCGACCGCTTCCTCATCCGCAGCGTTCAGAACCGCACCGAGCGTTGTGCCGGGATGGTCCAGTACCACCTGAGCGATCTGCAGAGCCGGGAAAGTGGTGTGGTCGACCGATTCGAAGGTCAATTGCCCCCTGTGGACCAGGTCGAGCGGCTGAAATTGACCGACCGTGCGAGTTCCCTGGTGCAGAGCATGACGGATCGGAACCCGCATATCCGGCTCTCCCAGGTGGGCGATGCTGCTGCCGTCCTGATACTCGACGATGGCATGGACGATCGACTGTGGGTGCACCAGCACCTCGATGCCTGCGGGGGGGAGGCCGAACAGTTCCTGCGCTTCGATCACCTCCAATGCCTTGTTGAACAGGGTCGCGCTGTCAATGCTGATGCGCGGCCCCATCTTCCAGGTGGGATGCTGTAACGCCTGTTCTACGGTGACATCTCGCAATTGATCGCGTGTCTTGCCTCGGAACGGTCCACCGGAGGCGGTCAGGATGATGCGTTGGATCGTCGCCGGATCGGAATCTGCGATGCACTGCATCACTGCGGAGTGTTCTGAATCGACCGGAATGATGCGGGCTCCGCTGGCGCGGGCACAACTCCTGAGGAGCGCCCCGGCGGTGACCAGTGACTCCTTGTTGGCGAGGGCCAGATCGATCCCCGCCTCGAGCGTGGCGATGCTGGCACGGAGCCCCGCTGCGCCGGTGATCCCGTTGAGCACCAGGTCCAGATCGAGGTGGGCGATGGCGTCGAGTTGATGCTGTTCTCCCACCAGTAATCGGGTGCCGTCTCCAGCGGCCGCCTCGAACGCTGCGATGTCATCGGGGTCGATGACCACGCAACACTCTGGCGGTTGTTGCTGAAGTTGTTTCAGTAGTGGAGCGACGCGTTTTCCTGCGGTCAGCAACACCGGGTGCCACGGCTCCGTCATTTCCGGTTGCGCCTCCGCCATCACGGCCAGCGCCTGACTGCCGATCGAACCGGTAGACCCGAGGATGGCGATCCTGCGCGGTGCTGCGTTTCGGGCTCGATTCATGGCGATCGTCTCCTCTCACGACACAGGGTTCACGACACAGGGTTCACGACACAGGGTTCACGACACAGGGTTCACGACACAGGGTTCACGACACAGGGTTCACGACACAGGGTTCACGACACAGGGTAACGGAACTGTCCCGCCGTGGGGATCGAGGATCGAAGATCCAACCGAACTCCCGCGGCTGCCAACGGCCGATCAGCGCATCCTTGATGCGGTGCGGTGGCTGCGGTAGGCAAGGGGACAGAAGTCATGAATGGAGGAGATCCTGCTCAGAGAACTGTTTCGCATCCCCACGCCCCTGGGCGATTTTCCAGTCTTTGGCTACGGCGCGATGGTGCTGCTCGGGGTTCTCAGTGGCCTCTGGCTGCTGCGTGCCGGTGCCCGCCGCAGCAAACTCGACCCCGACTCCCTCTCCGATCTGACCGTCATGCTGGTGCTGTGCGGGATCATCGGCGGTCGTGTCTGGTACCTGATCCAGTTCCGTGAGCGGGTCTATGCCGATGGGGACTGGATCGAGACGTTTCGGCTGTGGAATGGTGGTCTGGTGCTGTACGGGGCCATCGCAGGCGGTCTGGTCGGTTTCTACCTGCTCCAGCGGCGTCATTCGTACGCTCCATGGCGGCAATTGCTCGATCTGATCGCTCCGGCGCTGGCGCTGGGGATCGCCTTTGGCCGCATCGGCTGCTTTTTCAACGGTTGTTGCTTTGGCGGGGTGTGCCCCGCCGACTGGCCGCTAGCGGCGATCTTTCCCCCCGGCAGTCCGCCGTCATTGGCTCATGGCGATGGACTGCACCCCAGTCCCACCTTGCATCCAACGCAGATCTACTCATCGATCCAGGGAGCGATTCTGGCCCTCCTGTTATGGTTCGCCGGGGGTCCGCTGGCAGCTCGACCGGGCCGTACTTTCGCCCTTTTCCTGGGGCTCTATTCGATCGGTAGGAGCCTGGTGGAGTCGATTCGCGGCGATCATGGCGTGGCACAGGGGGAGTGGACCGTCTCTCAGTGGGCATCCATCGCGGCGTTCGCACTGGCCCTCTGGCTCTGGAACACGGCCCCCTTCATCGAGTTCCAGTCCAACCTCAACAAGCGCCAGCCTGACCGAGACCAGGATTGATGCACCGCTGTACCCAACTGCCCAAATGTATTGGAGTTGGAAACTCGTAGAAAATCGGAATTCGCTGTTGATGTTCCTGTATGGATCTGTAGGATCCCTTTTCTGCTCGTGGTTCGCCCTTCGGGACACTCCCAGGCAACTCCAGACCAGTCCGAAACGAGATTCGTCTCGGGTCGGTGCAAGGTTTCGTTGGCTGAGGGGTTTGTCCCCGAATCGAATTCACGAGTTTGCTCTTTGAAATATCGGGCCCGTGACGCGAAGAAGGTCACACACCATGCCTCCCCGGGTGTGGTGTGATCATGACCTGAACGCAAGTTCAGTGAATTGACTAATTTGTAATTGACAACTAGTGACGCGATTGACCGGCTGGGTGTTCTTCGATCTCGCCTTAGTGCGGGTTTGTTGAATGAACTGTCGGTATGCCAGAATAAAACTGAAGGGTTTGATACTGGCTCAGAACGTACGCTGACGGAATGGATTAGGCATGCAAGTCGTACGAGCGAACTCTTCGGAGTGAGCGAGTGGCGAACGGGTGAGTAATGCGTGGATGACCTACCCTGATGAGGGGGATAACCATTCGAAAGGATGGCTAATACCGCATACGGTCGCCAGGTTTTCCTGGTGATCAAAGCTGGCTTCGGCTGGCGCTTCAGGAGGGGTCCACGTGCTATTAGTTTGTTGGTGGGGTAACGGCCTACCAAGACTATGATGGCTAGCCGGCCTGAGAGGGTGTCCGGCCACACTGGGACTGAGACACTGCCCAGACTCCTACGGGAGGCTGCAGTCGAGAATCTTCCACTAATGCGCGAAAGCGTGATGGAGCAATTCCGTGTGAGCGATGAAGGCCTTAGGGTTGTAAAGCTCTGTTGGAGGGGCGTAATCCCCGGGAGAGAATATCTTTCCGGGTTGAACTCCCCTCGGAGGAAGCAGCGGCTAAATTCGTGCCAGCAGCCGCGGTAATACGAATGCTGCAAGCGTAGTTCGGAATCACTGGGCATAAAGGGCACGTAGGCGGCCCGACAAGTCAGTTGTGAAATCCCCCGGCTTAACCGAGGAACTGCAACTGATACTGTCGAGCTAGAGTACGGGAGGGGAGAGCGGAATTCCTGGTGGAGCGGTGATATGCGTAGAGATCAGGAGGAACGCCGGTGGCGAAAGCGGCTCTCTGGACCGTTACTGACGCTGAGGTGCGAAAGCTAGGGGAGCGAACGGGATTAGATACCCCGGTAGTCCTAGCCGTAAACGATGGGTACTAGGTAGGGGTGGCGCCTATGGCCTTCTCTACCGGAGCTAATGTGTTAAGTACCCCGCCTGGGGAGTATGGTCGCAAGGCTAAAACTCAAAGTAATTGACGGGGGCTCACACAAGCGGTGGAGCATGTTGTTTAATTCGATGCAACGCGAAGAACCTTACCTGGGCTTGACATTCATGTGGTACCAAACCGAAAGGGGCGGGACCGTCTTTTGGCGGAGCATGAACAGGTATTGCATGGCTGTCGTCAGCTCGTGTCGTGAGATGTTGGGTTAAGTCCCGTAACGAGCGCAACCCTTATCCTTAGTTACCAGCGAGTAAAGTCGGGGACTCTAAGGAGACTGCCGGTGTCAAACCGGAGGAAGGCGGGGACGACGTCAAGTCATCATGGTCCTTACGCCCAGGGCCACAAACGTGCTACAATGGTCGGTACAAAGGGCAGCGAACCCGTGAGGGTAAGCAAATCCCAAAAAGCCGGCCCCAGTTCGGATTGAAGGCTGCAATTCGCCTTCATGAAGTTGGAATCGCTAGTAATCGCAGATCAGCCATGCTGCGGTGAATGTGTTCCTGAGCCTTGTACACACCGCCCGTCAAGCCACCCAAATGGTCCGCACCCGAAGTCGCTACCTTAACCAGCTTGCTGGAGAGGGGCGCCGAAGGTGAGGGTCGTGAGGGGGACTAAGTCGTAACAAGGTAGCCGTAGGGGAACCTGCGGCTGGATCACCTCCTTTCTAAGGGATAACTTGGACCACTGCGATGGGTGACCATCTAGTGGAACGCTTGGGGACTTTCTTTCAGTTGCGGGCCCAATTTTAGATCCGGTTACAACTCACGGGTCCACTCAGGACTTCTGTCGTGTGAAACCAGGGGCTTATAGCTCAGCTGGTTAGAGCGCATCCCTGATAAGGATGAGGTCGGTGGTTCGAATCCACCTAAGCCCATTCATTCGACCCTTTTGTGACGGGGAACTGCCTGGCAGGACCTCTCATGACGTGTTTTGTAACCTGCTAGTGAGGGGATGTAGCTCAAACGGGAGAGCGCTGCCTTTGCAAGGCAGAGGTTAGGGGTTCGATCCCCCTCATCTCCATTCGTGATCGATCTTTGAAAATTCGGTGGTTGGTCAATAATAATATGAGCGACATGCTCTGCAATTTTTGATTTGATTTGACAAAACTCGAGAGCGCATAAGCAATCTCCGGATCACAGGAGACCCGTGCGCGCCGTTCGATTGTGTCATGGCCCGGCTTCATCTGGGTGTGGTGCGATGGGAATGCGGTGCAAACGAGAAATAGTGGTCAAGCTACGAAGAGTGCATGGTGGATGCTTTGGTGCCAAGAAGCGATGAAGGACGTTGCAAGGCTGCGATAAGCCTCGGTGAGCCGCCCAGCAGGCTATGACCCGGGGATTTCCGAATGGGGAAACCCCTTGCGTCGAAGGCGCAAGACTCAGTCCTGAATACATAGGGGCTGAGAGCGAACGAGGGGAACTGAAACATCTAAGTACCCTCAGGAATAGAAAGAAACCTCTACTTCCTTAGTAGCGGCGAGCGAAAAGGAACCAGCCTAAACCGGTGCGATGTCATAGCCTGGAGGCGTTGTCGTATCGGGGTTGTAGGAGCACCTGGTTCGTTCTCCAGAACGAGCAGGAGGTTACAAAATTTTTATCTAGTCGAAGGACCTGGAAAGGTCCACCGCAGATGGTGATAGTCCAGTAGGCGAAAGATAAAAATCCTCCGGGTGTTTTCCTGAGTAGCGCCAGTCCCGTGGAACCTGGCGTGAATCTGGGGGGCCCACCCCCCAAGGCTAAGTATTACTTGGCATCCGATAGTGAATAGTAGCGTAAGTGAAAAGTGAAAAGTACCCCTGCTAGGGGAGTGAAATAGTACCTGAAACCATGCATTTACAAGCTGTGGAAGCTCTATGGCGTTTACGTCACGGGCGACCGCGTACCTTTTGTATAATGGGCCGGCGAGTTACAGTCTGATGCGAGGTTAAGTTCTTCAGGGACGGATCCGAAGCGAAAGCGAGTCTGAACAGGGCGTTCAGTATCAGGCTGTAGACCCGAAAGTGAGTGATCTATCCATGGCCAGGTTGAAGCGGGTGTAAAAACTCGTGGAGGACCGAACCCACTTGCGTTGAAAAGCGAGGGGATGAGTTGTGGATAGGAGTAAAAGGCTAATCAAACTCACAGATATCTGGTTCTCTCCGAAATAGCTTTAGGGCTAGCCTCGGGTGATAGCCGTTGGGGGTAGAGAGACTGATTGGGGTTGTGGGGGCTTCCCGCCTACCCGCCCTAGCCAAACTCCGAATACCAGCGGTCGTATCCCGGGAGTCAGACCTTGGGGGATAAGCTCCATGGTCGAGAGGGAAACAACCCAGACCGCCAGCTAAGGTCCCTAATGTAAACTCAGTGATGAAGGAAGTGTCGGTGCTAAGACAGCCAGGATGTTGGCTTAGAAGCAGCCATCATTTAAAAAGTGCGTAATAGCTTACTGGTCGAGCACCTTCGCGCCGAAAATTTACGGGGCTAAGTTTACAACCGAAGCTGCGGGATGTTTTTAACATCAGTAGGAGAGCGTTCCATACAGGCTGAAGGGATACCGTGAGGAGTCCTGGACAGTATGGAAGTGAGAATGCCGGCATGAGTAGCGATAAAATGAGTGAGAATCTCATTCGCCGAAAACCTAAGGTTTCCTGGGCAAGGCAAATCCGCCCAGGGTTAGGCGACACCTAAGGCGAGGCCGAAAGGCGTAGTCGATGGACAGCAGGTTAATATTCCTGCCCCACTCGCGTGGACGGACAGTGGTGACGAAGGCCGAAAGAGGATCGCCCGGGTGATAGTGGGCGTTTCTGGTCTGAGATCTGCCGTAGGTAAATCCGCGGCAACAAGATCAAGGTCCCGGATGGAGCTCTTTTTTGAGCGAACTCCTCGGAAGGACTTCCAAGAAAACCCTCGGTTCGGTTGAAGCGTGAGTGATCGTACTAAAACT
>JAAZXB010000013.1 GCA_014240375.1 Planctomycetota bacterium
AGAAGAAGACGGCCAAGAAGAAGGCGAAGAAGAAGACCGCCAAGAAGAAGACGGCCAAGAAGAAGGCGAAGAAGAAGACCGCCAAGAAGAAGACGGCGAAGAAGAAGGCGAAGAAGAAGACCGCCAAGAAGAAGGCGAAGAAGAAGCCAGCCAAGAAGAAGGCGAAGAAGAAGACTGCGCGGCGCAAAAAAAAGTAGCCACGCCTTCCGGTCAGCATCGACCCTGGCGCACCAAAGGGGTGCGATCGGAGTCTTCTCCGGCAACTCGTCCCAAGTACGGGTACTGGTGAAGCGACGGCAGGGATTGCAAGACTGACCGGGGTTGATCCGGAGGGCGACAGCTCACTGGTTCGGACTCGGTCGAGGAGTTTGGAATGGGGAGATGGGGCATGGCCCTGTCTCCCTTTTCTATTGGACCCACTGGGTTCAGACCTGTGGGGACCACCTTTCCTGCGGCAAATTACCGTGGCTACTCGTTTGGCTACCTCTGCCCGGCGCTCTGTTGTGAGATCTCCCACCACGCTTTTTATTCTACCGAGGGCATCCGCAGCTTCGTCTGTCAGTCTGGTGACTGCGATGACGACTCAGCAGTGCAGCCAATTCTGCGATCGAACGGGTCTCTTCCTGATTCGCTCGACGCGGCCCAGCAGGTACCGGCGAATTGAATTCGGGGGAAGAATCGATTTCTCGCGAATAGAATTTTACCGGGGACAGAAGGGGGACGGTTGGTTCAGTGTAGTGGGGTTCAGCGTAGATGGATTCGGTATAGATGGACTCGGTATAGATGGACTCGGTATAGATGGATTCAGCGTAGATGGATTCGGTGAGAACAGGGAGGCACCGTGCGTAACTGAACCGTGAGTAACTGAACCGTGCGCAACGGACAGGGCCCGTCGCACACAGGTGCGATCCATCGAGGAAGAAAGAGAATGCCGAGGGGGGGACTCGAACCCCCATGGGCTAATGCCCACCAGGTCCTTAACCTGGCGCGTCTGCCAGTTCCGCCACCTCGGCGTCGAAACGGAAAAAGGGAGTGTAGGGCTCCAGCGGCAGATGTCAAGTTCAGCGAAGATTTCAGCCGAGTCGCTGGGGTCTGGCGGCCTTTTGCTAGGGATTGGCACCTTCGTTGATCCATTGCTCGAACAGATCGATGGTCTCCTGCTCGAGGCAACAGAAGGGACCCAGCGGCATCTGGGTGCCGGCATCTGCTGGATCGCAACCCGCTCCGACGGCGGCCTCGACATGAGTTCCGCTGATCTTCCGCCAAAGCCAACTGCTCCCGGCAACATCTGGCTCCACCAGGACGTAGGAACTGCACTCGATTGAAGGAACATTGATGAGACGAGCGTAGGGATCATTGCCCGCTTCCAGGGAGAGGTCGAGATTGGCAAAATTGGAGGGTGGCCCGTGACAGAAGACGCACTGATCGGAGATGATGGGGTATATATCCACCACGAAGGAGGCTGGAGGGGCGCATGCAGGGTCGCCCTGGCAATCGGAATCCGCACAGTCGACATCGAGATCCCCATCATCATCGACCCCGTTGCTACAGTCTTCCACCGGCGGTGGGCAACTGGCAGGGCCGCTCAGGCAATCCAGGGTGTCGGCGGTGGGGTCGGGTCCACAATCATCCGGCAGTGGCGGATTGGGGCCGCCAGAAAAGAGGTTACCGAGCATGTAGATGGGGTCACTGATGTCGTTTCCACCATCGTCGTTGACATCGCAGGCGTCTGCACAGTTGGCCGGACCTGCGCCGGAAAAGAGGATTCCCAGGCCATGGACCACGTCGGCGATATTACGGACTCCATCTGTATTGCAGTCGCCACGACTGAAGAGCATCTGGCCACGAGCTGTTTCCGGACTGACCCACATGGAACCGATCAGGATCAGAATCACCAATGTAGTGAGTGGAAGGGGATTTCGGGGCATGGTGGACCTCAATTTTCATCTACCAGGCATACTGGTTCGCGCAGCGGCGGTTGGACTCTGTGGGCCGATCTTGAATCTGCTGGACCACGACCGATAAGTCTCCATCTTAGCCACCGATGCGTGTTGTCGCTACATGGCTGTTCAGCAGCTCTGGAGTGGATCTCGTCGTAGTCTGAGCCGTCTTCTCGCATGCTGTCCAGGTTCCAGATAGGATCTGTTTCTCTTCGGTGACTGCAGAATAGAATCGGGACTTGTCATGATCAGCCAGCGTGTACGCACCATCCAACCATCGGCGACCTTGAGCTTGAATTCCCGTTTGCAGGATCTGGTCCGGGAGGGTCGCGAAATTCTCAACCTGAGTGTTGGAGAACCTGATTTTCCGACTCCTGAGTTCATCCGAGAGCGGGCGAAGGAGGCCATCGATGATGGTTGGACCCGGTACACTGCAGTTACCGGTCACATCGAAGCTAGAGAGGCGATTTGCCGCCACATCGCGAGAACTCGTCAGGTCGAGGTCGATCCATCCCAGGTGGTGATCTCATCCGGGGCGAAACAATCGCTGTCGCAGTGCTTGCTGTCACTGGTCGATCCAGCGGACGAGGTGCTGCTGGGAGCCCCCCACTGGGTGTCCTATCCCGAGTTGATCCGCCTGGCCGATGGAGTTCCTGTAACGGTCGAGACCAGTGCACGGGATGGGCATCGCTTGACTCCAGAATTGTTGGAACCGCATCTCACTCCGAGGAGCGCCGGTCTGATCCTCAATGAACCGGGAAATCCGACCGGTACCGTCAGCAGTGCGGATGAGATCGCTGCACTGGTGGAATTTGCTCGCCAGAATGACCTCTGGATCATCTCGGATGAGATTTACGAGAGCCTGATTCATGACGGTCAACTGCACAGCCCCTACTCGGTTGACCCGCAGCGGGTATCGCTGATCTCGGGCCTCTCCAAGTCGTTCTCGATGACTGGCTGGCGCATCGGGTGGACCGTTTGCAATTCACAGCAGGCGGCTGCGATGGGTCGGTTACAGAGTCAGAATTCCGCCAACCCATGCTCGGTGTCTCAAGCCTGCATCGCGACGGCTCTGGAGCACCACGACCATCCTGAATTGCTCTCGATGTACGAGACCTTCCGCCGGCGTAGAGACCTGATGGTGGAGGGGCTCTCCGGAATCCCGGGAATCAATTTCTCGGTTCCCGGTGGAGCGTTCTACATCTTCGTCGATTTGTCGGAGAGACTCGGTCCGGCAGGGGTCGCTCCCGATGCGGATGCCTTCGCCCTGCGACTGCTGGAAGAGAAAAATGTCGCTGTGGTGGCAGGGTCTGCATTCGGTTGTGAAGGAGCGATTCGGATCTCTTTTGCCCGTCCTGAGGCGGAATTACTGGTCGCGATCGAGCGAATCCGTGATCTCCTTGGCGCTTCCTGAGGGTCGAAGATCCTCTGACGGGTCGTTGCCGAGTGTACACCTGTCGGTCTAGAATCCAGTTCGGTGTAGAGCCTCGTCTTCTGGCATTTACAGGATGGTCGAGGACATTGTATCCGTTCAATATTGTCAGTGAGTCAATCCAGTTCAAGGGACCTCCATCGGGAGGAAGGGAATATCATGAACCAATTCCAGGGGGCCAAGGCCCTGATTCTGATCGTGCTTCTGAGCATGATCTCTGTGGTGAGTCTTGCAGCAGAACCGATCGCTGTCACGACCGATGTCGACAGCATCACGCTCGACGATGATCTCAAGGAGATCGAAGCCCGATTCAATGCCGAACTGGACAAGATGCGAGCGCAATTCCGAGCGGAATTGCAGCGCGCACAGGTCGATCCACGGGCAGAACTACGGGCGGCACAACTACGGGTGAGAGATCTGGAAGCGGAGATCGCAACGCTGAAAAAGGCACTCGCGGCGGCGGAGGTCCAACTGAGCGCACGGTCGGTCGATCCTGTCGTTGCGGCCGCTACCGCTGAAGATCGACCACGAGGCCAGCTGGGAATCCAGATCATCCAGGTGACCCAAGCGCAGGGATCGGCGCTGGAGGTGAAAGCGGTCGATTCGGTGCTGGTCGAGAAGATCACCGCCGGAAGTACCGCTGACCAGATGGGCATTCGTGCCGGAGACGCGATCTTTGAACTGGATGGCGAAGATGCCGATATGGATCGATTGATCGCAATCCTCAGTTCCAAGAAGGCGGGGGACTCGGTGACCATCGGATGGGCCAGAAAAGGCGACGATGGCGTGATGAAAGTCACCGGCCGGGGAATCATGAAACCGTGGCAAGAAGAGCAGCATGTCACCATCTCGATACCTGCGACTCGTCTGGTCGAGCCGGCACCGAAGAAGCCTGAACTGGTGATGAAGCCCGGGATTTCACTCGGGATCAACGTCGTGCAAACCGAGGAGTTCGGTCTCGAGGTGGTCAGCGTCGAACCCGGATCCAATGGTGCAGTGGCGGGGCTAGCAGTGGGAGACTGGATCACCGGACTTTCAGGTACTCAGGTGCGGACCATCGAGGGGCTGCGAGATGTGTTGAATTCGACCATTCCTGGAGTCGAGACCGAGGTCTCCTACAGTCGTGATGGCAACCCGTGGATCACTCGAGTACGTTTTGGTGGCGGCGACCTGGTCGCAGTCCGTGTCGGGGACCCGACCTCTGCCGCCGATGGATCCGATTCTGCCGTGCCCACTCCAGCAGTTCCAATTTCAGCAGTGCCTGGATTCCTCGGGGTGGCTCCGGTCGAGAAACAGGCGGGAGTCTTCGTCGATGATGTGATTTCCGGCAGCTGTGCCGAGGCGATGAATCTGCAGTCGGGAGACCGATTGACCTCGATCCAGGGGATGAAGGTTCAGACCATCGACGATCTTCGAAAAGCACTCTCGGGACGAAATGCCGGCGAGAACATCGTCATCGGATACGCCCGTGAAGACGGTGAGCATACCGTCTCTGGAGTCCTTGGAGCCTATCCCTCTGCCGAGGGTCAATCCTCGGTGATCGACCCGGAGATGGAGGATGCGGTCCCGGTGGCTGCTTCGGCCCGAATCGATCCGTCTGCCAGAACAACAGTGTCCGCCCCAACAACAGTGTCCGCCCCAACAACAGTGTCCGCCCGAATGACCGCTGGACCACTCGGAGTCATCGTCTCCTGGGACGCCGATGGTGCTCTGATCGATGCGGTGTTACCGGGGAGTGATGCAGGGATGGCTGGTGCCGAGGTGGGCGATCGCCTGGTTCAGATCGATGGCGTGACGATCACTTCGCTCGAGACGATCGGAGAGGTTCTGGCCACTATTGGTGCCGGATCGCCGGTCGAGTTGGAGGTGCTTCGCGGTGACCAGGTGCAGCAATTGGTCGCCCTTCGTGCTGCTCTGGAGGAGATCGACCGACCGCAATCTTCGCTGGAGGTCGTGACTGCAGCGGCAGATCTGGAGCCACCGATGCTGGGCATCGAGGTCGAAGAAAATGCCATCGGGATCTTGTTGACCGAAGTCCACGAGGGTTCGCTGGCTGCCGATGCAGGACTCCAGCGGGGAGACTGGATCATCCGGATCTGCGAGATGGAGGTTCGCTCCATCGAGGACATTCAGGATTCGCTACAATACTCGGGATTGATCCAGATCCAGATGACGATTCGACGAGATCTCGATCTGATCGAGGTGTCGATCCCCTTGTCCCGTCGCTGAGAGACGGAGATGGAGCGGATCGCTCTCATCGGTCTTTCCGGCAGCGGAAAGAGCACGGTGGGGAAATTGCTGGCGGAGCGGCTCGGCGTTCCTTTTCTGGATGTCGATGAGGCGCTGGAACTGAAATCGGGTTGGAGCCCGACACGGTGGATTCACGAGAAGGGCCTCCCGGCTTTCAGAGCCGCGGAGGCCCTTCTCGTGGCGGATGCCACCGAACGGAAAGCGGGTCCGCTGGTGATGGCGACCGGGGGCGGGGCTGTGGAGATGGCCGAGGTCTGTCAGCAGCTGTCACTGTGGCGCTGTTTCTGGCTCGATGCGCCCGATTCCATCCTGCTCGATCGTTGCCGGGAAGGATCCCGACCGTTGCTGGAGGGGGACGATCCGGGACGGCTGCTGGGCCAGTTGCGAGGCCGGCGCGAAACTTCTTATCGCCTTCTGTCCGGCGATCCGATCGAAACGGAAGGAATCTCACCCTCACGGGTGGTCGATGCTATCCTGTCGCGTCTTGAGGAGGCGATTTGATCTCGAACTTGATTCCTGACTCGATCTTGCTGCTCTTCAGTGCCCTCCTCGGAGGTACCGTCGGGTCCTTCCTCAATGTCTGCATCTATCGCATTCCCATCGAGGGGCTCCGGGTCAGCCACCCTCGTGGTTCCTTTTGTCCCTCCTGCAAGTCTGCGGTGCGCTGGTTCGATAATGTTCCGGTTCTCGCCTGGTTGTGGTTACGCGGTCGCTGTCGAGATTGTTCTGAACCGATCTCGCCGCGGTACCCACTGGTCGAAGGGTTCACCGCATGCATGTTCCTGCTGGTCGCCTGGCGATATGGCGGGGAGTGGCTCGCACAAGATCTGTTCTCGGTGCTACTGCTGTGGATCTGGGTCTCCACCCTGATCGTTGTCAGCGGCATCGACCTGGATCACCGGATCATTCCCGATCGATTCACCATTCCCGGGACCTCGATGTTATTGCTGATCTCACCCTGGATGCCCTGGTTATCGGGCGGAGCAGGGGGGCTCGGTCCAACTGCCGATCCCTGGTGGGCATCCATCGAAGCGCACGTCTGGTGGGCAGCAGCGGCGGCAATGATCGTCCTGGGCCAGCTGTTTCAGCGGCTGGTTCCGACCTGGCAACAGCAGCGACGGACCTTTCAGGAGAGTCTCCTCGCCTATGTGGTCGGGGCGGTGGCCGGTTTCCTCGCCGCCGTCTACCTGGGGGGGGCGGATCCGTGGGGGAGTTCCCCTGTCGATCGAATATTCAACAGTCTGAGTGGCGCTGCGGTGGGAGCGGGCACCATCTGGGGGATCGGTTGGATCGGTTCGATCATCTTCCGCAAGCCTGCGATGGGATTTGGTGACGTCAAGTGGATGGGGTTCTTGGGGGCCACCCTCGGCCCCGAGGCAGTTCTCGTCTCTTTCCTGATCGCCTGCTTGCTCGGATCGGTGGTGGGGATCTGGTGGCGAGTGGTTCGGGGCTCCAGTTATATTCCATTCGGGCCATTTCTAGCCGCAGGGGCCGCATCGATGTTGCTGGCTCGCCCGGAGTTACAAACGATCTGGGATCTATACATCGGTCTGTTCCAGGGGCGCTGATCGAGGAGTTTGGACTCTTCTCATCGGGTGAGTTTCCCGGCCCTCCCGACAGGGTTATCCTGTGCCACCGACCGGGACATCGATTCCTGGAGGGGGAAGAGGCGGTCGTGATTTCCGCTTCTCAATAAATTTCTGGAAGGGGAGTGACCTGGATGTTTTCGATCTCACGTGGACTATTGCTGCTATTTGTCGTCTCGATCACGGCTGGTTGTCAGACCACCAGTTTGGAACGAGAACTTGCCTATAATCAGGACAAGTTGCGGGTAACTGAGGAGCAGAGAGACCGGCTAGAATTTCAACTGGCTACCGCGGAGCGGGAGCAGAGTAGTGCCATCTCCGAACTGGTGACTGTCCAGCAAAAGATGGCCAATCTCAGCGCCAAGAATGCTGTGCTGGTGGCAGAGAATCAATCGCTGATGGCCCGTCCGATTCCAGCATCTGCCATCATCGAGGATGTGGATCTGGGTGGATTTGACGGGATCGATGGGCTCAAAGCAGCCTCCGATGGCGGAACCGTGACCTTGACCTTGGATCAGCAAGTGCTGTTCAACTCGGGCAGCGCAGAGATCTCGAAGCGCGGACATCAATCGCTGCTGAAATTGTCACGTGTACTTCATGATCAGTTTTCCGGACGTGAGATTCAAGTCGAGGGACACACCGACTCGACTCCGATCAAGAAGACCAAGTCTCGTTGGGCGACCAACTGGGAACTCAGTTCGACTCGTGCATGTGCAGTGCTGAGGGAACTGATCTCCGCCAATGCTGCCGACACCAGCAGGATCGCTGCGGTCGGCTATGGCGCTCAGAGGCCGATCGCCGACAACAGTTCCAAGGAGGGGCGCTCTCAAAACCGACGGGTCGAGGTGATCGTCTTTCCCGCTCGCTGAGGGAAGAGGTCGAGTAGAACTCACCCCTTCATCCACCCATCTTCACCGATTCCATGAGAGGAGTCGTCGGCACAGCCGGCGGCTCCTCTTGTGGTGAGGGGTGGCTCCCTTCCTTGTCTTGTACCGCTGGTGAACCGGTCGGTGACTATTCGACTTCTCGTCGGTGACTATTCGACTTCTCGTCGGTGACTTTTTGAAGTCTCCCTGCCGCCCGGATCTGCTCTTCCTTCGCACTCGGATCACCCGCCTCCCTCGGCAGGGGGAGAGGATGGCCCAGCAGTCCGCGTCTGGCTCCCCGTCAGACCCGCTCTCTGCGCCTCACCTTTGATCCTCGCCGCGTACTTCTCGAATCTGTCGTGACGATGGGAATCCGGGTTTTGTTTCGCCGAATTTTCGGCCCCGGTAGTGAACGGGCTCCTGAGGGGTATTGAACCACTTCTGGACCCATCCAGCACCTCTGTGGGAGGGGGCTCTTGGCTCGATGATCGGCTCGGATGCTACTCTTCGAAGTACTTCGGGGAATCCCACCGTTCCGTTTCTTCCGCCCGAAGAAGCGGTCCGTGGCAGCAAAAGGAGCCTCAATTGATCACTATTGAAGACCTGGTCCAGCAATTGGTGGAGCGAGAAGGCTCCGATCTCCATCTGGGTGGGGGGTCCCCGCCGATGATTCGAATCCATGGCCGATTGATTGCCGCCGGGGATGCCGTTCTCGACAGCGACGCGGTACGTCAGATCGTCTACTCGATCCTCGACAACGAACAAATTCGCAGGTTCGAGAAGGAACAAGAACTGGACATGGCATTCGGAATCAGTGGCCTCGGGCGATTCCGTACCAATGTCTACTACCAACGAGGCTCTGTAGGAGCCGTACTTCGCGTCATCCCCAATGTGATCCCCGAAATGGAGTCACTGGGCCTTCCGATGGAGGTCTGTGAGAATCTGTGCATGAAGAAGAAGGGACTGGTGCTGGTCACCGGTGCTACCGGTAGTGGGAAATCGACGACTCTGGCCTCGATGATCGATTCGATCAATCGCAACCGCAATGACCACATCGTCACCATCGAAGATCCTCTCGAGTTCATTCATCGGAACAAGAACTGCAGGGTCACTCAACGCGAGGTGGGAACTGATACTCCGAGCTTCGAAAGCGCCCTGCGCCGAGTTCTACGCCAGGATCCAGATGTGATCATGGTCGGGGAACTTCGAGACCTGGAGAGTATCTCGGCAGCCATCACCATTGCAGAAACTGGGCATCTGACCTTCGGCACACTGCATACCAATGATGCGGTACAGAGTTTGAACCGTCTCATCGATGTGTTTCCTCCGTATCAGCAGCAACAGATACGCACCCAGCTCTCCTTCGTCCTGGAAGGGATCTTCTGCCAGCAGTTGGTAACCCGTTCCGACGGGCGTGGCCGGGTGCTTGCCAGTGAGATCTTGCTGGCGACTCCTGCTGTTCGCGCCCTCATTCGTGATGACAAGGGGCACCAACTTCCGTCGGCGATCCAGACCAATGGGCGACTGGGTATGAAAACGATGAACCAGTCGCTGTACGAGCTCTATCGGACCAGGCAGATCACCTACGAGGAGGCGATCTCGCGCACGACCGACCCGGATGAGCTCAAGCGAGTCTTCCAGAAGCAGTCCTGAACATGTCTTACGCCATTACAAGATTCAATCGAAGACTGGGGAAAGTGCTCTCTCGCCACAGGCTGGTCGAGGATGAGGCCATCGATGACGCGATTCAGGAGGTCGGAGAGAACGGCTCGGTGACCAAGGTGCTGGTCGAATCCGGAACACTCGAAGAGAATGAGTTACTCGGAGTTCTGGCGATGGAGACGGGGATTGCCCCGATCGACCTGGACCGACTCCAACTCGAAGAAAATCCCTGCATGGAACTACGAGAGAAGACCGCACGATCGTGCAGAGTCCTCCCCATCTCCAAGAGTGGAGATGTGTTGACGGTGGCCATTGCAGATCCAAATGACATCGTGCAGATCGACGAAGTCAGAAATGTGACCCGGTGTCAGGTTCAATTGGTTCTGGCGTGTGATTTCCGCATCGAAGCGGAGCTCGATCGAATGTTCAGCGACGGTCGCAAGGAGATCGAGGAGGTTCTGGAAGACTACGGTGATCTGGAACTGGAACTGCAAGACAATAGCGATGAGACCGATGGGATCCAGGAACTTTCCTTCGAGGGAGACGAATCTCCGGTAGTGAAGATCGTCAATCATGTCATCTATCAGGCGTTGCGTGAGAGAGCTTCTGATATCCATGTGGAACCGCAGGAGCGAACCCTCAGAATTCGTTATCGCTGCGACGGAGTGTTGAGAGAGATCCCTGCGCCGCCACCCAAGTTGCGAGCGTCCATCATCAGTCGTATCAAGATCATGTCCGGTCTCGATATCGCCGAGCGAAGAGTGCCCCAGGACGGGAAATTCCAGCTTAGGATCGACGGTCGCCAGGTCGACTTCCGGGTCTCCACTCTTCCTACCGTTCATGGTGAGAAGGTGGTGTTGCGAATCCTTGATTCGACAAGCCTCGCTCTGAGTCTGGAGACCCTTGGATTCGAAGATAAGGCGTTGAAGGATATTCGAGACGCCATCACCAGTTCCTTCGGGATGATGCTGGTAACCGGACCGACCGGATCGGGAAAGTCGACCACTCTCTATTCCTGTGTCAATGAGGTTCTCTCGCCGACTGAAAACATCACAACCGTGGAAGATCCGGTCGAGTATCAGATCGAAGGTGTGGTGCAGGTTCCAGTCAACGTCAAACGCGGATTGACCTTTTCCAGAGCACTTCGAGCGATCCTGCGTCAGGACCCGGACACCGTGATGATCGGTGAGATTCGGGATCTGGAAACCGCTGAGATCGCCATCAAGGCAGCACTGACGGGACACCGTGTCTTTTCGACTCTACATACCAATGACGCGCCATCGACAGTGGTGCGATTGGTGGACATGGGAATCGACCCGTTCCTTGTTGCTTCCGCCACGCAGTGCATCGCTGCCCAGCGCCTCAGCCGAAGATTGTGTGAGGATTGCAAGCGTGAAGCGGGGCCACTTCCGGCGAGAAGGTTGGAGGCTCTCGGGTTTCTCCCCGAGGAAGCCGATGGGGCCAAACTCTGGGAGCCGGTGGGCTGCTCACGCTGTCAAGGAGGCTACCGCGGGCGATTTGCTCTGCTCGAAACGATGCCGATGAACGATGACCTGAGTAGAGCGGTGGTGGAGGGTGGATCAGCACTGACCATCAAAGAGATCGCTCTGGAGCAGGGAATGGTGACGCTGAGGCGCGCCGGACTGCTCAATGCATTACGTGGAAAAACATCACTAGAAGAAATCCTGCGAGTGACGCAGGGGGATTAGATCCCGGGAGACGACCTTGAAAAAGTACGATTACAAGTCCAGAAACCCTCAGGGGAAATCGGTCACAGGCACCGTCGATGCAGAAACTGAATCGGAAGCGATCGATGAATTGCGCCGTCGTGGACTCACGGTGACCTCCATCGGTAAAGGAGGCACTGGAAAGAGGACGAGCAAGTTCAAGGTCTCCTTTTCAGGATTCGGCTCCACCGAGATCTCATTCTTCAAGCCCAGAGTCCGCCGTAAGGACCTGGTTCCAGTGGTGAGGCAATTGGCCACCATGTTCCAGTCTGGAATCCCACTGGTCGAAGCTCTCGAAGTGATCGAGGAACAGGCAGATAACGAAACCATGAAGAGCGTGATCGGCGATGTGGCTGCCGAAGTGAGGCAGGGAACTGACTTCTCTAACGCGTTGAGTCGCCACAGCAAAGTTTTCGATGACATCTTCATCAACATGATTCGGGCAGGAGAGGTCAGCGGGCAACTCGATCATGTGCTCGAGCGCCTTGCGACCCACATGGAAGAGGCGGAGGAACTCAAAGGAGAGATCAAATCCGCAATGACCTATCCAGTGGTGAGTCTCTTCATCATCGTAATCATCAGCATCGGAATGCTGGTCGGGGTGCTTCCGATGTTTGCAGAGATGTTCGAAAATCTCGATCAAGAGTTACCCAAATTGACCATCTTCATGATGGCTCTCAGTACGTTGGTCTCCTCCAAGTTTCTGCTGCTAACCGCAGGATTTACCGGCTTGTTTGTGGCTTACAAGGCAGCGCTCCGCACGCCGAAGGGGGTCTATGCCAGAGACTGGGCATTGCTGAGGATTCCAGTCTTTGGTCCATTGATTCAGAAAACGGCCCTATCTCGATTCAGTGGGACCTTTGCAACACTGATCCGCAGTGGAGTTCCCATTCTGGGAGCTCTGGAGATCGTCGGTTCGACCATCGGAAACGTACATTATGCCCGTGCGATCCAGGAGTCTGCTGAATCCGTTCGCCAGGGAGAGAGCCTGGGGATTCCCCTCGCCAGATCTAAACAGTTTCCTGCGATGGTCACTCGCATGATCAGCATCGGTGAACGATCTGGGTCTCTCGAACAACTTCTCGAGAAAGTATCCGAGTTCTACGACCGAGAAGTTCGCGCGACAGTCAAGCAACTGACCTCGCTCATCGAGCCTTTCTTGATTGTCATCATGGGAGCCATCGTCGGAACGATGGTCATTGCCATGTTCATGCCGCTGCTTGGAATGATCGGAAATATGGGGAAGTAATACCTCGACCGGGAGTAGATAAATGTCACAGGAACGACCTCTGAACATCGTCATCCACGCGGGACTCCCGATGATGGCATTTGGATTGACGGCGATGCTGCCGACCGGTAGTGGCGGTTGGTTACTGTCGTTGGTCCTGTTCGGTTGGGCCACATGTGCACTTCTGACTCTACTCTTCCCCGAGATGAGATTGCGCCAGGAAACGGTAGACCTGATCGCTTCCCTGGCTCTGGTGTCGATCACCGGCGGAGTCGCATCACCGTTTGCTCCCCTGTTGCCGGTGGTGATCGTCATCACCGGAGCGAGACGGGGGACCCGAGCCGGAGTACTACGAGCCACCGTGGCTTCCTTGGTGCTGGCTGCCGCCACCATTTTGATCTCCCAGACGTCGAACGCAGAAACCATCAGTCAGGGAGCCGCGTCCTGGATGGCGATGGCTCTGGCGTTGCACGGAGTCGCCATCTTGAGTGGTCGGTTGACTCATCGCTGGAGGGCTCTCGAAGAGGAACATGACCGAATCGTTCATGCTCTCGAGGAGGGAATCATCGTTACCGATCTGAAGGGGCGTGTGATCCGAACCAACCCCGCCGCCCGAGCCCTGCTCGAGTTTCCCGAAGGAGAGGATTGGCGAGGAGAACCACTTTCAGAACTTCTTCGCAGATCCACGGATGAGGAGTTGCGCCTCGCCTTCAGCCAGTCGGGTCATTTCGGTCACTGCATCGATTGGTCTTCCAGAGTCGGACTGAAGAAGAGTTTCCAGGTGCGTACCACGGTGATCGACGGAGGATTACGAGTGGCAGTGTTCACCGACCGCAGCTCCGAGCTGCGGGCGATCGAGGCGGAAGCCCGGCTCCAACATCTGGAAGCACTGGAAGAATTGGCCCTTGGACTGGCCCATGAGATCCGCAATCCACTCGCATCCCTCCGGGGAGCAGCAGTGGAACTGGTTTCGGGAACCTTGCCTCCCGATCAGGCGCAGCGAATGGAAACCATCGTCAGGAGAGAATCGGATCGGCTCGATCGAACCGTAGATGGCTTCCTCGAATACTCTCGATCTCGTCGGGTCGAACAATCCACCGAGGTGGATCTGAACAGGGCCATCGAGGAAGTGATCGAATCGATCGGTCAGCGTCAAGATGCCAGGGATCTGACCGTGACCTGTCAACTCGAAGAGGAATCGCGTGTTCTCGGGGATGCAGATTCTCTTCATCAAGTGATCCGTAATCTGGTCATCAACGCCATCGAGGCGGGAGCGAGTCAACTGAAGATCTCCAGTTCACAGCGAGAAGATCATGTCCTGCTCGAAATTTCTGATGACGGTGCCGGCATGTCTGCTGAACTACAAAAAAAAGCCTTCTTGCCATTTGTCTCGACCAAGACCCGTGAGGGGGGACTGGGACTGGCTCTGGTGAGAAAGATCCTCGAATCGGTCGGGGGCTGGATCGATGTGAAGAGCCAGCCCGGAACTGGCACGACCTTCCAAGCGGCACTACCCACATCGATTCGTACCCCTGCGAAAGTAGCCTTCTGATGCCATCCATTCCCCTCGATATCCTGGTCGCAGACGATGAGCAGAGCATGCGCGAGTTCCTTGAAATGGTCCTCTCCAATGAGGGCTATCAGGTCCAGTGCGTCGCCTCAGGGGAGGAGGCGATGGAAGTCCTCAGGACCCGTGGAGCGCGCATCTTCATCCAGGACATGAGAATGGGCGGACTCGATGGAATGGACTTACTGGAGGCTGCTAGATCGGTGGCTCCAACGATGCCGATCCTGGTGATGACAGCATTTTCCACCTCCGATGTGGCCATCGAATCGATGCGTCGAGGAGGATTCGATTTCCTGCGAAAGCCATTCCAGAACGATGACGTGAGGGGTGCCGTCCGTAGAGCGATGGCAGCTCACACTGATCTGACCGAGGACACGAATCAGCCGGTGGTCCGGCGTCTCATCGGGAATACCCCGGTGATGCGAGAAATGCTCGATGTGGTGGAACGAGTGGCTCCGATCGATTCCACAGTGATGGTCACCGGTGAAAGTGGCTGTGGTAAGGAATTGATCGCACGAGCGATCCACGACGGCTCCCGGCGTTGCCAGAGACAATTCGTTGCCGTCAATTGCTCTGCATTCACTGAAGGGCTACTGGAGAGTGAACTGTTCGGACATGTCAAAGGAGCATTCACCGGTGCTGTCGAGGAACGAAAGGGTGTGTTTCTCAGCGCTGACGGCGGAACTCTTTTTCTCGATGAAGTGGCAGACATGAGCCTGGCTACCCAGGTGCGGATTCTTCGCTCCCTCGAATCACGCAAGGTGATTCCGGTGGGTGGCGACCAGGAAATCTCCACCGATGTGCGTATCATCGCCGCGACCAACAAGGATCTCGCAGAAGAGGTGAGGCAGGGTCGATTCCGGGAAGACCTGTTCTATCGACTCAACGTCATCCCACTACACCTGCCACCACTTCGAGAGAGAAAAGATGATCTTCCGCTGCTGGCGGGACACTTCCTGCGTCGTCACGCCGAGAAGATGAGCAAGACCATCGATGGCCTCACGGATGAGGCATGGCAGGTATTGCATGATCACGACTGGCCCGGCAATGTCCGGGAATTGGAAAATGTGATCCAGCGTCAGGTGGCTCTGGCCCGCGGACCTTTGATCGAAGCGATTGAACTGGTGACTGTCGGTTCTTCGACTCGTTTGCGAGAAAGTTCAGAGTTGAACTCGAAACCAATAGCGGAGGTGGTGACATCCTCTGACGGTGCTGGCACCATCATGCTGGCCGAGGAGGGCTGCCAGCTGGAACAATACCTGGAAGAGGCGGAGCGATCGCTGATTCTTCAGGCGCTGGAGCGCACCGGGGGGAATCAGACCCGTGCAGCCCAATTACTCGGGGTCTCCTACCGGCAACTTCGTTACCGTTCAAAAAAATTAGGGGTTCGCTCCCGCATCGTATCTGACGCGCCGTGAATATGCAGTGGAGTCCGACATCGAGGATGCAGACACCCAGGATGCCGATGGCTGGACTGGCCCTCGCGCTAGTCATCTGTATGGCGATCCTTCTCAGTGGCAAGTCTTCCGGTGATCCTGACCTACCGACCGGTGTCGCTTCGGTCTATCCGGAAACGGGTACCTGGCCCTTCGCTCATGCACGTGCCGAGTTCTACGGCCTCGATGCAGGAGTTCAGGAAAGCGTAAATGCACCGATCTTTACCGCGATGGTCGGCTGGTCGATGGATTTCTTCGGCGATGGCTTCGACTCCCTCAAGATTTTCTCGGTGATCCCATTGGTCGGATGTTTGTTGCTGGTCGCCTTTGCACTGGTCCGGCGACGAGGTGAGGCGGTGGGAATTCTGGCGGCATTGGTCGTGGCACTGCAGCCGACACTCTTGCCCTGGGCCAGCGTTCCCAACACGATTCCACTGGCGGCGCTCTCGGTGCTGGCACTGGCATTGTTCGCCGGCGCTCGCTGGAAGCCTGCACCATGGGTGGCGTTATTCCTCTGTGCATTGCTGCAATGGGGTATTAGCCCGCTGATCGTGGTGGTGGCGCCCGCCTGCTGGATCGAAGGGGTGCGCCGCTCGATTCCTCGTCACCTACGCCCGGAGGGGTGGGTGTTGACGCTGCTGGCCGCAGCCATCTTGTTGTCGTTGCGTCAGGTGGGTGCGGATCCGATCAATTTGGCCGCTGGACTGACGGGCTGTACCGACCTCTATCGAAGCGGTGCGGTGCCGTCGATCTTCGGATCCGATCCGGGCTGGCTGTTGGCTGTTCTCGCCGTGTTGATCGCCGGCCCTCGTGGTCGAGATGAACAGTTCCGCCCGATGCGAATGACTCTGGTGGCTGGTTTGTTACCGTGGCTTCTGTCGGGCACCCTGCCAGTGTTTCCGTTGGTCGTGCTGATTCCGATCGGAATCCTCCTCACCATCGACCAGCTCGCCTCGCGCGGGCGTACTGTGATCGCCACTGCAACTCTGGCGGGAACTGGACCTCGCCTGGCGTTGACCCTGTTTGTAGTCACCAGTTTGTTGGTGGCTTCCCTCGCCTCATCGGGGAGTGCCGACTCCCAGGTCCGTATCGCCATGTCGATGGGCTTGTCGGTGGTGGGACTGGCCATCGTTCTGGCGATCCGCTCAGGAATGAAACGTTCGCAAGGGGTGTGGCTCGCCGTGGCGGCGACATTGGCGTTCTGTCTGCCCCTCAACCTGTATCGCATCTCCCATGAAGATGTGCACTGGCAGAGGTCGAGAGAAGGGCTGGAACGGCTGCTCCCACCCGGGGCAGCGGTCGGTGGTCGCTGGGCTCACGGTCTGGTCGGTGGCACTCATCGAAGAGCCACCATCGATGCGGATGTGGATCATGTCCTCCTTCCCTTCGAGGAAAATACCGAAGGCCTGATTCTGGAGCATTATTCGCTGTTCGGAGATCAGCAGGTGCTGGTGCGACAATCAGGGGTTCCCAGTGGTACCTTCGAGGTCGCCTGTGCTCTGCAGGAATCGGGGATGCTGGCGGAAGCCCGCTCCGACCTGGCCTTGCTGTTGAGAGCGGATCCGGCCTGCTCTGCGGCCTGGGAGCGCTTCGCACTGTTACTGCTGGAAGATGGTATCGAGGATCTGGCGGCGGAGTGTCTCTTCTTCTCCCTGCAGGGAGATCCGGGCCGCGCATCCTGCCACCGTCTGCTGGCACAACTCTACATCAAGCAAGGCAAGGAGCGCGAGGCGTTGCATCACATGACCATGTCTTCCGGTCAGGCTCCGACGGTGCGGATTCTTTCTCGAGAAGGAGCGCTTTCACCCGAAGGTCGCCGGTAAATCCACCCAGATGGCCCCCCGCCTGTACCACTCGATGGCAGGGAACCCTCAAGGGCAGCGGGTTCTTTCCGCAGGCGCTGCCGACTGCCCGGGCGGCGCCAGGTCGCTGTATTCGGCGGGCCAACTGTCCATACTCGAGTGTCGATCCCACCACGATCTGTTCCATCTGCTGCCACACCTGACGCTGGAATGGAGTACCGATCCGTGGGCTGGCCTGGTAGTGCCAGACCACCGGCTGTCCGGCCAGGGCTGTACGAATGTCCTGCTCCAGCGGCTGCGGAAAGGGAGCCCGCTTCAACGGGGGAGAACCCGCCTGTAACTGACACTGTTGGCGGGCTCGATCTTCATCGGGACTGAGAGAGGTGGCCAGCAACTGGTCATCGTGCCAGATGGCAGCGAACCCCAGTTCGATTCCGTCGAGACAGAGATGCTGGTGGTGAAAATAGTGGCTGCCGCTCACGAGACTCTCCTTTGTCCTCAGGATAACCGCCGTCCCATCTTGCTGAAGAGGTTTTCTCACCTCATGCTGCGGTGCGAGAGGGGAGGTCGGTTTGATCCTGTCGGAAGCGATCCGAGATCCGGTTCACGGGCTGATTCGTCTGGAGCGGGAAGATCTCCCGCTGCTCGACGGTGCACCGGTCCAGCGCTTGCGATCGATCTCGCAACTGGGGCTCACCGATCGGGTTTACCCCGGTGCTCGCCACAGCCGCTTCGAACATGCCCTCGGTACCCTCGAGGTCGCCACCCGGATGCTGGAGGAGATGCGAGGTCGCCTCGGTCTCGATCGTCTGCTCGCTCCCCTGGGTCTTGTTGCCGATGAGAGGCAGTGGGTACGCCTGCTGCGAATCGCCCGACACGTGGCGCTGCTGCACGACCTGGGCCACGCTCCATTTTCTCACGTCACCGAGCAGTTGCTGCCGCGAGGAGGGCACGAGGAGATGACCTGTGCCCTGCTGGAGGATCCACAGGTGGTGCGACCGATGGAGATCCGCGGAGACGACCTTTACCCGTCAGTGGTGCGTGTACTCGATCCAGCGGATCGTCAACTCCCTGCGGATCTTCGCTTCATTCGCTCACTGGTGTGTGGTCGTTTTGGTGCGGATCGAATGGATTACTTGCTGCGTGATTCACAAGGCCTTGGCGTTCAGTACGGTCAGTTTGATTTGCCGAGAATCCTCCACACGCTGCAACCGATGGAGACTGCGGATGGAGTGCGGCTCGGAATCGAGCGAGGGGGTGTTCTCGCAGCAGAGGGAATGCAGTGGGCACGCTTCTCGATGTTCACCCAGGTTTACTTTCATCACACTCGCCGGATCCTCGATCGCCATCTACTCGATTTCCTGCGGGCGGTGATCCCGCTCGGACGATATCCCGATTCTCCGGATGAGTACCAGCGCTGGGATGATCCGCGCATCCACGGTTTGCTCCAGCAAGCGGTTCGAGATCGAGGCGCTCCCGGCCATCTGGATGCGTGTCGAATCCTTCATCGAAAGCACCATCGTGCTACCGACGAAATCATCGAGGGGGAGAGTGTTGAGGAGGTGGTTCGGTGGCTCGATGAACGGGTGGAACACCTACGAGACTCGGATCCGAGCCTCGATCCGATGGCCGATGTGGTGGCTCCTCCACCGGATCTCGCAGCTTCAGCCGAACTGCCCGTCGATGATGGGGATCGAGGGATTCGGCCCCTCGGAGAAATCAGTGCTCTGGTGGGGCGCCTGCGGGTCAAGCCCCACGGGCGGATCTACTGCGCCAGATCGCGCTCCGGAATGGCCCACACCGAGAAGTAGCATTTGATCCCGTGCAACGGTCGGGTGGATCGACCTACCGGACCTCACCTCAATCGATGAGCTCTTGCCTCCAGTACGCATCACTGATGAACTTCTCCCACGAAGACCAGATCGGTCGGGGGGGGATCCGCCGGATCATTCGCCAGTCCGGTTGAGTCGGCTCCGACAGCAGTTTCATCCGTGCTTCCTCCGGGGTTCGATTGGCCTTGCGCTTGTTGCAATTGACGCAGGCGAGAACACAATTTTCCCAGCTCAACTGGCCTCCGCGGCTGCGTGGCAAGATGTGATCGATGGTCAATTCTCGAGTACCCGGGCGATCGCCACAGTACTGGCAAGTATTTCGATCGCGACGGTACAGGTTGAGTCGAGAGAAGGTAACGGTTTGATCACCGACCCCGGAATAGGAGGTGAGAACGATCACCTCGAGAGGAGCCAGAGATAGAGTTTCGGAGCGGATGGAGAGTCCCTCGACCAACTCCTTGCCTTGAGAAATCGCATGCCACGATTTGAGATCATGAACCGAGTAGGTCTCGGGGTCGATGATTCGTGCCGCATCCCGGGCGACCATACCGATGGCGAGTCTTGCCGGTAAGGTGTGGATCGGCATCCAACTTCGATTGAGAACCAAGGTGGGTAGTTCCAGAAGAGCAGTCAATCGGTTCCCTTCCAGGGTATCGATCCCGTTGCATCAAGGGTACAGATGCCTTCGGCGATGATCTAGCGTGGAAGGGGGCGGTCGGAGAGAGTAAAAGTGGGTCGCAATAGAGCCAGATAAAAAATAAGCCTCTGGTCGCCGAAGTCGAAGAGGGCCATCCCTGTCCCTCCTCAAACCCCTGCCGGTGACCAGAGGCAAACCGCACAAAATAAACGCACAGTGCGGATTGAATAAACGAGTTTTGAATAACAAGGCGAAACTGCCAGGCCTGCACTGCAGGTGATTCTGAGCCGATTCGATCTGTACAAGTTCAATATCTTCACCGGTTTGTATGCAAGGTGTATGCCAAACGAGAAACAGTGCTTTAGAGGCGATCTCCGGCGATGGCACCGTTGGAGGTGGCCGCATCTGGCCATATTGGACATATGGTGGCCAAGGGGAGCCACCGGTTTTGTCCTAAGTCCTTACTATTGAAACTATTATGACTATCCTGTATAACCTGTCAGGGTGTTGATCCAGCACTCGTGGATCGACCCATGTGGGCCCTCAATCGCAGCGGTCAGGAGACTGTCATGAATCTCGACTCGCCCGCTGACGAGACTTCCCCGGAGGAGCCGGCTCCCACCATCGATCGGCAAAAAAAAGTCTCGTCCGAGCAGATCCACCACTGGCTGGAGAGTCGTCCCGACTGGCGAGTCGAGGAGGGGCACCACCTGGTTCGCAGTTACCGCTTTGCCGATTTCGTCTCTGCTCTCGAGCGGATCGACAGGATCGGTGCAGTGGCGGAGGCTCTGGGTCATCATCCGGACCTGGAACTGAGTTGGGGCCGGGTGGGAGTGAAGATCTATACCCATTCGGTCGATGGTTTGACCGCGATTGATTTCCAGTTGGCGACTCGCATCGATGGGTTGGAACAGGCCGATTGAACCGATGAAATCGCACAGTACCTTCCGTAGCTTGACCTTCCGTAGTTTGTGCCTGACCTTCCGTAGCTTGTGCCTGTGTCCTCTCCTCCGGTCAGGTGGCTTCGCCGTCCTGTCCGCCGCTGCTACCGACCAGGAACTCGCCAACCGCGATGCGGCCGACCAGGTACTCGCAGCCTCGATGCTCGGGTTACCTGTGATGGGTCACCCGTTCTTTTCAGGTTGGAGTGCGGGTGGTCGAAGCGGATGGAGGTGAGGAGGCCCGTCCGCTGGCGGGGACCCCGTCATGGATCACCCCACGGTCGCTCCCCGAAGGGAAGTGGGTCACGATTCTCGCAGCCGCGTTGTTGCGCTTCTTTGCTCGCGGCACCAGTCATCACATCGGGCCAGTCATCACATCGTGATGGATGCGCACGATGTCGGTCCCGTTCGCAAGTTTCAGAAGGGAAGGATGGTCACCACTGAACCGGCGATCTCGATCTCACAAGAGGGTTTCGGGATTCGCATCGAGGAGAGGGTCGTGGTAACTGCGAGAGGTGCCGCGGGTTGTCTGCGGTACTTCCCAAGGATCTCGAAAGGATGGCGAGTGGTGATCTGCGAGTGGGTGCCAGAAGGAGCCGTTCGATGGCACCGCTCGCAGCTGAGATCTCACCGGGTCAGTGAAGGAGACGACTCTGTACCGGCGATGAAAAAAGCCGGGAGAGGGGTTCACTCTCCCGGCGCATCAGGATCGAGGGGGCCGATGCCCCTCCGGAGTACAAATTTTGAGGAGTTCTGAAACTCGTAAGAATCAGAACCCGGCGTCCCTGTTGGCACGTTCACCCGCAGGATCGATCATCGTGACGGCGCAACATCATCGACACACCCTCTACACACCATCGATGTTTCAGCAGCAGATCCTGGCAAGAAGTCCAAGGCACACTTCAGCAGACCTCGTCAGACTCACACCGTGAGAAAAGCCGTTCCCTGCTGGAGATACCATAGCCAATCGAACCACTGACTTCCAGAAGAACGGCTGACCCGGATATTGTGGCCAGAAAACAGCCAGTGGGTGATAGAAGGTACGGCCGAGAATCTCATTCATCGCGGCGAATCGCGATTCCGTCACCAATAGATACGCTTCTTGCGGCATCGGGGACGATTCTGAAGAGTCTTCGGCTCACGGGTGGAGCACCGGATGGGGGGGAGGAGAGCAGGCGTAACGGAAGTGTACGGCTAGAACTTCTCTGGCAACTCTCGCACTGGAAAGCAGGGACCCTCGACGCAGACCCTGCGATAGCGCAGAGGCTGATCGGCGGGGCCCTCGATGACGCAGCCGAAACAGGCTCCAAATCCGCACGGCATGTAATTCTCGAGGGAGATGGAGAAGTCCAGATCGCGCTCGATGGCGATATCACGCAGCGCCAGATTCATGCCGTGAGGGCCACAACCGATTCCGGCGACCTGGCGAGGATCGGAGAAGGACTCGAGCTTCTCTTCGAGCAGTTCGATGACATTGCCGTGAAAACCGCAGCTGCCATCGTCGGTCGCCGCGTGGGTCTCGACACCGATCTTGTGGAAGGCATCGATGCCGATCAGCAGGGCGGAACTGCGGGCTCCCAGCAGCACCTGGTGCTTCAGCGATGATCCCTCTGCGGCCAGCTCGCGACAATAGAAGTAGAGTGGTGCGACACCGATTCCCCCTCCGATCAGGAGCAAGACGCCGTCCTCTCCCAGAGCGGGTCGCGGCATCGGGTGTCCGAGTGGACCCATCAGGTGAATCCGATCTCCGGCGGACAATTGCATCATGGCGCGGGTTCCGGGACCGACCCGTTGCACCAGCAAGCGCAGCATCGTCGCCTCCGGTCCCGGCTCCGGTCCCACATCGAAGATGCTGAAGGGACGCCGGATCAGTGGATCGTCGGTCGATCCGATGCGGACCTGGACGAACTGGCCCGCCCTTGCTGTCGATGCGATGGAGGGAGCTTCGACATCGAGGCGGAACCATCCTTCGCCGAGGTCTACGTTTTCGATCACCTCGAAGTCATCGACCAGGCACTGTTCCATAGGCATCTTCATCGGCACTCCTCCAGTTTCTGAAAGGCCTCGCCCAGCATCTCGATGATGTCTCCGGCGATCATCGATTCCTGGCCCCGTTGAGTTGCGGCAAGGTCACCGGCGTATCCGTGGAGCCAGACCCCTCTACGGGCCGCAGTCTCGGGTGGATCCCCCCGTGCGACCAGCGCTCCGATCACCCCTGCCAGTACATCTCCGCTGCCTGCTGTGGCCATGCCGGGATTGCCGGTGCGGTTGGTGTGCACTCCTGAGGGTCCTATGGTGACGGTGCCAGGGCCCTTGGCAACCACCACTGAACCACTCCGCTGATGCAGTGTGGTACCGAGATCTTCTCGTCGCAAACCCTTCAGGTCGAATACTTGTGCCAGTCGATTCAGTTCTCCCTGATGGGGGGTCAAGATGGTGTCTGGGCCGAGTTTCCCGATCAGCGCTGGATCTTCACCGAGGTGCCACAATCCATCGGCATCGATCACCGCCGGAGTTGAGCGGGCCTGGAGCCAGCTGGCGAGCGCTGCAGTGCTCTTTCGATCGCGTCCGAGACCGCAACCGAAGACCCAGCAATCGGGGTGGGGGGACTGCAGTAGAGAATCGATCGCAGTGGCTGTCCAGCAAGACTCCCCATCGAGGGGACTCCAGCACATCACCTCGAGCGGTTTTTGCTCCTCGGCAACATTCGCCACGGTTGCGGGGACTGCGATGGTCACTCGACCACAGCCGGAGCGAATCGCCGCATGAGCCGCCAGCAATGCGGCACCACTGAGGCCCGTCGATGCGCCCACTACCGTCACCGATCCCATCGTCGATTTGTTGGCGTCGAATGGGCGAGAAGGCAGGGCGGGAAAGGTCTCACCGACCACTGGCGGGGCCTCCATCGCAGGCGAGACGATTGATTCGAGCGGCAAGGATACCCGCGCCGAAACCGTTATCGATGTTGACCACGGAGATCCCTGCTGCGCAGGAGCAGAGCATCCCCAGGAGAGCCGTGACTCCGCCGAAGGCAGCTCCGTAGCCGACGCTGGTGGGGACCGCAATCACAGGCACGGCGACCCTGCCCGCCACCACCGAAGGAAGCGCACCTTCCATACCCGCGACCACGATCAGTGCATTGGAGGTGCGAAGTATTTCATCGTGAGCGAGGATCCGGTGGATGCCGGCGACTCCGGCATCGGGAATCACTTGGGTAGAGGCTCCTGCGAGATCTGCCGTCACCTGTGCCTCCTGGGCTACGGGAAGGTCACTCGATCCAGCGCAGATGATGGTGACCTGACCCTGCCGCGGTCGTTTCTCCCGGTCGATGGAGATACAGCGACATCGATGGTGCCACTGGGCACCATCGACCTGACTTGCGATGTCAGCACCCACTGGATCATCGACACGAGTCGCCAGGGCGATTTGGGATCGATCCGCGATGGAAGTGAGAGCCGAGACAATCTCCTCTGGAGTCTTGCCTGCTCCGTAGACCACCTCGGGAAATCCGCATCGTTGCTGGCGGTCATGATCGAGGTCGAGATTGTCATGTTGCATCATGGTTGAGCCTCCGCGACCAGTTCCAGATCGTCTCGATGACCATCCGCGAGCCGTCGCAAGGCGAGGGCTCCGATCATTGCAGCGTTGTCGGTGGCAAACTGCAAGGGGGGAAAGACCAGTCGGAACTGATTTCCCAGCCTTTGGGCCAATCCATCTCGTAGCGCCTGGTTGGCGGTGACGCCACCCCCGAGCACCACTTCACCGAGCGACTCCTGTGTGCACGCTCGGCGGATCTTCTCCGCCAGTACATCGAAGACAGCCTCCTGGAATGCTGCACAGATGTCTTGCGGCTCTGGCGCTCCGGGAGCTCTTCCGGGGTAGGTTGCATTGGGGCCGCGCCAGCGATACAGCACTGCAGTCTTGATTCCGGAAAAGGAAAAGTCGAGCGAGTCATCTGCAAGTAAGGTTCGTGGCAATCGGAGCGCCTTCGGGTTTCCCTGTAGGGCAGCACGTTCGACTGCGGGGCCCCCTGGATAACCGAGTCCCAGCACCGCGGCGACCTTGTCAAAGGCCTCTCCGAGGGCATCATCGCGAGTGCCCCCGAGCCACTTCGACCGGCCCGCTTGTTCAACGCGGTGCATGTCGGTGTGGCCGCCGGATATCACCACACCCAGGTACGGTGTGGAGATCTCTTCTCCCGCCAGTGCCGCCGCTTCAAGGTGCGCCTGTAGGTGGTGTACTCCGATGATGGGGAGGTCCCACGACCAGGCCAGAGCCTTGGCGGTGGTCACTCCGATCATCAGGGCGCCGATCAGACCCGGTCGATGAGCGACCGCGATGGCGTCGAGATCGCAGGGCTGTAATCGAGCACGAGTGAGCGCCTCCTCGACCAACGCAGTCAACTGTTCGACATGACTACGGCTGGCGATCTCCGGCACCACACCACCGAAGGGTGCATGCTCTTCGATCTGCGAATAGACCACGTCGGAGAGGACCACCGGGCCCCGCTCGATCACCGCAGCGGCGGTTTCATCGCAGGTAGTTTCGATCGCCAGGACCTTCATCGTGGAGTCTCCTCAACTGCCGGACCTTCGGTCTTCTGCGAGACGGGAGTCGAGTTGTTGAGCAGTGCTGCTCGGGATGGGGCATCTCGAAGTAACTGGATCGCCGCCGAGAGGACCGGATCACCGTTGCCGATTTCGTCGATCTCCAGCGAATCATCGGGATCTGCGAGACGTGTGAGTTCGGTTGGGTTTTCGATCCGATCAAAACTGCGCTGTCGCCAGTGGCTGCTCAACTGGAGCTGCTGTTGTGGTTTGGTTTCGACCTCCAGATCGGGCTGGATTCCGGCCCGGTCGCCGTTTTCATCGTGGGTCACTCTGAGACCCTGCGGGGCATGGAATGATTGGGTGGTCAACTTCACCAGAGAGCGAGTCTTGCCGCGACCGACGGGGATCAAGTCCTGAACCGACCACTTGCCGAAGGAAACCTCTCCGACCAGTACCGCACGCTGATGATCTCGAAGTGAAGACGCCACGATCTCCGAAGCGCTGGCACTGTAGCGGTCGATCAGGATCGCCAGCGGTAACTCGAGGAAGGGACCAGCATCATCGTTCTGGAAGACCTGGTGATCACCCGATCCACTTCGACCGCGGGTCGAGACCACCGTCTGTCCCTCCTGGAGGAACAATGAAACGCTCTTGACCGCCTCGTGCAGCAAGCCTCCGCCGTTGTTTCGCAGATCGAGAATCACTCCCTCGATACCCGCAGCGATCATCTTTTCGATCGCTTGCTGAATTTGAGATGAGCTGTCGGGCTGGAACTGTTGCAATCGGATCAAGCCGATCGAGGGGGTGGATCGATCTTTCGCGGTGAAGAGTGTCGATTCGGTGATGCTGGGGATCTGGACCTCGGCACGACGAGCAGTGATCTGCAACTCGGTGCTGTTTCTCAGCAGGCCTAGCGAGACTTCGGTATCGAGAATCCCGCGAATCCGTGCCGAGATCTGGGTCAGTTCCCAGTCCTCGGAACGATCCCCTTCGATGGAGACGATCTGGTCTCCGGCAAGGATTCCAGCCAGTTGGGCGGGCCCATCCGGCAGCACCTTCTCGATGGTCGCTCCACCGTTTTCGTTCTTCTTCATGACGATGCCGATCCCGAACAGGATACCGCCGGTTTCCTGTTCGAACCGGGTCGCCTCCGCTGGCGCGAAGAAACGGCTGTGGCGGTCGAGTTGAGAGAGAGCCTGGTCGAGTCCGTCGAGCAGCCACTTGGGGCCATCGACCTCTTCGACGTAGCGATCTTCGACCACTTGCATCACCTGGTGGGCGATGACCGCGGCGGGTGGGTCCGCCGGGGTGGTCAGCGGCCAGCTGCTCAGCAGACCCAGTAGCGCTCCCAGCAGCAGGGCACTGCTCGTGTGTCGATATGAGGCAAAGGCCATGGCGTCTTTCTGAGGCGAATTGCGTCTTTCTGAGGCGATCGGATCCTGTCAAGACTCCATCTTTGTAACTGGTCGACAGCATACCCGTACGAATCACTCCCTGCGACCGTCATTGACGATTCTGAGAGTGTCCATCATTTTTCCTTCAGAGTGGTCTGAGATTTGCCGAAGAGGGTCAAAGGAGCACCGAACAGGTGACTTGCCCGCCCCGGTAAGATCGCCCGCCTGGCGAGTTGAAGAAGATGAAAAAATTGATCGTGTTACTCAGTGGATTGTGGGTTCTCACTGCACTAGGGGCAGAGGCGCCGACACGTCGCCCGCTCGACCTTCCGTCGGGAGGATCGCGACAGTCGATGGAAGACCAAGAAGAGATTGCCGAGATCATCCACTTCTACGGGCATCACTACGAGGCCGATGCATTCCTGTTCGTCATCGATCGCAGTGGATCGATGAGTACCGGCGGCAAGTGGGGCACCCTGCTCCAGGAGATGGTCACCGCCATTCAAAGCCTCTCCAGCAATGCAGAACTGGGGATTGTCGCCTTTTCCACTCCGATCGTGCCGTGGAACGAGCAGATGGTCGACTCCGGTCCCGATGCCCGTGCGCTCGCCATCACCTTCCTCTCAGAACTGCAACCGATGGGGGCGACCTGTATCTCCCTCGGAGTCAATGCAGGACTGCAAATCCTCCGCACCTCGTTGAAAGAGATCGACTCTCGCAGATTGATTCTGATCGGTGATGGAGGACAGTTTTGCGCCGGCAATAACGATGCCGAGATGGTGGTGGCGGAGATTGTCACGGGGAACTGGGATATGCATCGCATCGACACCATCTTCCTCGGTAACTACGCCTCAGGAATCGAACTGTTCAGTTCCATCGCCCAGGAGAATGGTGGGCAGATGCGGATCGTACAGTAGCCCAGTGAACCCGCAACTTCTCCCACCCAGGGGGTGGAGCAAGACCAGGGGATAGCCCGCTCATATCTCCCCTTGCATGGGTGAATCAGTGCCACACACGTGATATACGTAGGCCGGGCGATCGGAGCTCTTACCGGTTGCGATGCAACAGTCTAGGGCTGGAATCGGAGACACGATGATGGAATGGTGGATTCATTGTTTGGTCTGGAGATGGCATCCGATGAAATTCGTCGGGGCACTACTCCTCTTGACCGTCTTCAGTAATCTCAATGGGACCTACGAAGCTGAGTTCTTTTTCGCTTCCTCCGAGCCGTTCACAAGAGAAGGGCACGCGTTGCTGCGCCTTCTCCTCGGGCTCTATTGCTTCATCCACTGGTACAAGGCCGACGTTGGACCGGCGAAGGGTCCTCACTGACTTGTCGATCTCGAAACGGCTGCGGATCGCTGCGCTCGCGCTGCACTTTCTACCGCCGGGAACCAGAAGGATGGCAAAGCCGTTGATGGGATGGAGTGACCGAGGACCGGCTGCCCCAGCTGTGGAACCGGTCCGACGGGAGAAAGAAATCTGTCCGCCTGGTGAGTGAGTGGCACGATGAGAGTGCTGGTACTGTTCCTTCCCTGTGTCGTATTGCTGGCACTGGTACTGACTCTGGTCGGTGCCGACAATCCGCAACGACGCCCCCTCGATCTTCCCTCCGGTGGTGGAGCCGATGCTCCTACCGAAGAAGAAGACATCCCCGAATCGATCCAGTTCTACGGCCGCATCTACGAGGGGGAAGCGTTCATGTTTGTGGTCGATTTTAGCGGGTCGATGGGTCGAGCCGATGGCGACAAGTGGAATGACCTGTTGCACGAACTGGTGATGGCCATCGATGAGCTGTCGTCAGAGGCGGAACTGGGCCTGCTCGCCTTCTCCGACAGGATCGAGATCTGGAATCCCGAGATGATCGCTGCCGAGCTCAATGCCTGTATTTCGGCAAAAGAGTTCCTCGGCCAACTGGTCCCCGGTGGTACCACCTGCATCTCGACTGGAGTGGTTGCGGGACTGAAAATCTTGCGCACCTCGACGGTGGATATTGAATCGAGGAGATTGATCCTGATCGGAGATGGGGCTCACTACTGCCAGGGACAATCGGATTCGGAACCGGTGGAGCAGGATATCCATCATGGCAACTGGGATCGGCACCACATCGACACCGTTTTCATCGGCTCCTGGCAGAAGGGGATCGATCTCTTCACCCACATCGCACGCCAGAACAGGGGCCAGTTTCGCATCGTGCAGTGAGACGTGCCGCGACCCGCGAGTCGAGAACGGAAGCCGATTCGGTTTACAGGAAAGGATGCATCGATGATCCAGCAGTCGAAGACGGCTGAACGAGGCGACGATCCGTGGCGAAACGAGATGAAAGACACCTTCCAGGAGGGAGACACGGTACACCGCCATCGAAGAGTGTATCCGTGGCTGCTCTGCTCCCTGGTGCTGCTGGCATTCGCGGTAGGATACATCTCTGCCGCATCCCAGCAGCCCGCCGTGGCGCTCGCGGGGCCATTGGTTGTCCCCGAAACACAGTCGTATCTGAATCACAGTCCAACCCGAGATGGAAATGACCCCCCGCCACGGTGGTGACGGGGGGTCGTTGCTGATTCAGTGGTGGCCAGGCGCGGATTCGAACCGCGGACACCTGCATTTTCAGTGCAGTGCTCTACCAACTGAGCTACCTGGCCGCAAGGATTTCCTGGATCGGTGATCTCGGATCTCGCGGAGGAGTCTAGGCGGAACTGCTCAGTTTGGCAAGGTGACGATGGATCTGGGCTTTGCGGCGTCCCACCGTGTTCTTGTGCATGGTGCCCGCCTTGGCGGCGCGATCCAGTTTCGACTGGATCTCCTTCGCCATCTGCACTGCCTTGTCGGATTCGCCCGCCTCGATCGCAGCCAACACGCTTTTGGTCATGGTGCGAATCTCGGACTTCTTCATCCGGTTACGGAGATTGCGCTTGACGTCCTGACGCAGTCTTTTTTCAGTCGACTTGTTATTCGGCATTTTCCTCTTCCTTCCTGCAGTCGTTCTACAGAGCGCTGCGGATTTCGGTCACCAGTTGAGAGACATCACGGAAAGAGATGTCAACCGACATGATTTCTTCCAGGTAGTGGAGAGCTTTGTCTTTCTCTCCTTTTTTCATGTGTGCCAGGGCCAGATCATACCGTACGGATTTGGCAGCGTCGCTGTCACTTTCGCTGATCTGATCCATTGCGGCGCTATATTCTTTGATGGCGAGATCGTGCAGGTCCTTGTTGAAAAAGGCTTTTCCGATCATGTAAGTCGACCCTGTGACAAATTTCGGGTCCTTGCGGGAGTTCTGGAACTGACCGATCGCCTCGTCCCAGCGCTCGGCTTTCAGCAGTAATTCTCCGTACTGGAATTTCAACCCGAAGTCTGTCGGGTGGTCGGCGACACGGCGGGCGTAGTCTTCCATCATGAAATCGTTTTGCTCCACCATGGCCTGCTCCATCTCGGTCCGGGCCTGCTCATCGCCCGCTTCCGACTTCTGGCGCAGTTTCTCGATCCGGTCGACGAATATCGCTTCCGTCAAGGAACCGAGTTTGTCCGCGGCATACATATCCTGCGAGTTGACTTCGAGCGCCTTTTCGTAGGAGGTACGTGCCTCGTCAAAGTTCCGTGCTTTCACCTGCATGTCACCAAGGTCGCGCCATAGCCTTGAATTCTCGGGATCTGCCTCGGCTTTTTCCCGCGCGATATCGGTCGCACTGCGAGCGTCTTCTGCGGTCCGGATGATGGAAGATGCGGCCTCCAACTTGGCGGAATCCTCTTCACTCTTGAGCATGTCGCGGAAGGATCCGTCTCCCTCTTTCTTGCGCTCCTCGGTCTTGAACAACATCTGTGCAGCAGAGAGATTGCGAATCGCCTTGCCCGCCTCGGCATCTTGCGGCGCCGCAGCGCGAACTCGCTCCCAGCAACTGATCGCCTCATCGAGATCCTTCTGCTGCTCGTAAATGCGGCCCAGCGCTTTCCATGCATCGGTGTTGCCGCTATCCGATTCCGTCACTTCGGTGTAGGCCTGCCTGGCACTGGAGATGCGATCGGTGTTGAGGAACGCCTCGGCGAGCTGGAACAACTGGCTGGCAGACTGAGGTGCGACACAGAGGAACTTCTCCAGTTCGATGATCTGTTCCTCGTACTTCTTCTGCATGCCGAGTTTCTTGATGCCGAGTAGTAGGCCACCATTCTTGAACATCGCCCCGGCACCACCGGCGGTGTTGCCACCCTTGTCATGGATGCGGCGAATCTGTGCCTGGCGAAGGCGCTGACGCTCCTCGACCCGGTCCGGATCGATCTGCAAGCCTTGTTGGTACAGTTCGATGGCGTAGTCATAGTTCCGCTTCTTGAGTGCCTGATCAGCCTTCGAGAAGAAGTTGTCTGCTGCTGCCATGTCGCTCATCTCCGTAGATTCTTCGATCCGAATAAAAAGATCCGGAATGGAAATTGCAATGTCCAAAATTGAGAGGTCTGACGACTTCGAAGCATCGGTGACCACCCGGGGGGACTCCAGTGGAGTCGCGGCTGATTCAGGATGAATTCGAAGTGATGTTACCGTCTCCACAGCATTCCCGGTCACGGCCCCTGGGGGTTGTTCCCGGAAACCCCGGAGGGTACCCGCGAGGTCCAGTATGGTCAACATCTCCGGACTGGATTTACACTTGGGGCTCTGGTCCGGATCGTGCCTGACTGCTACGATCCGCCACGGCGATCTCGTTCAATTTCGACCTCGATGGCCAGGGAGGGCCCTTGACGACACCTAATCGCTCTTCACCCGATCCAGCCTCTGAGATCCCCGATGCCGGTGACCTTCGGTTGCGATATTACCCCGATCCGGTTCTGGCCCAGCGTTGTCGTCCTCTGGGAGCCCCCGGTGCGGCGGCCCAGGCCTGCATCCAGCGCATGCTCGAACTGATGTACGAGCACCAGGGGATCGGGTTAGCGGCACCGCAGGTCGGTTGGAATGCACGAGTGTTCGTTGCCAATGTCGATCCCGATCGATCCTCGACCGACGCCGAGAGAGTCTTCATCGATCCTCAGGTCGAATCACTGGCGGATTCGCTCGAAGTGGCGGAGGAGGGGTGTCTCAGCCTGCCAGGGATTCGCCTCGATGTGGAACGCGCCCGGTCGGTACGGGTCCGGGCACTGGGATTCGATGGCGAGCCGTTTGAACTCGAGACGGGTGATCTGCTGGCCCGATGCATCCAGCATGAGACGGATCACATCGATGGCATCCTGATCACTGCGAGAGTCTCGACCCTGCAACGCATTGCGATTCGGTCCGATCTTCGCGAGTTGAAGTCGCAGTGGGATGAGCAGGAGGGGCGCTCTTGAAGATCCTTCGCGGTCTCCAGGCGCTGTCCGATGATCCACCTCGGCGTCCGGTGTGCACCATCGGCTTCTTCGATGGCTTTCATCGTGGACATGCCTCGCTGATGAATGATCTCTTGCGATGGAGTGAAGAACTCTCGGGAACCTCGACGGTGATCACTTTCTCCACTCATCCGAAACAGGTGGTACTGGGTAGCGCGCCGGCAGTGCTCACTCCACTGGAACGCAGACTCGAATTGATCGAAGCGATGGGGATCGACACCGTTCTGGTCTTGCCCTTCGACGAGCAATTTTCTCGTATCAGTCCAGAACAGTTCATTCGCGAGGTGCTGGTGGGGGCTCTTGCCACCGAGCATCTGCTGATGGGCTTCGACTCGGCATTTGGCCAGGGGGCGAAGGGGACCGCCCAGTACCTTCAACAGATTCCCGATCTTCCCCTCGAGGTACGACTTTCCCCACCCCTGATGATGGAGGGGGAAGCGGTCAGTTCCTCGGTAGTGCGTTCGACCCTCGAGGAGGGGGATCTGACCCGTGCTCAGCGGCTGCTGGGGAGACCTTTCTCCCTTCGAGGTGAGGTGATCGTGGGGGATCGGCGCGGCGCTTCCATCGGCTTTCCCACCGCCAACCTTGACCCCGGACCGGTTCTGGTACCCCCGGTGGGGGTCTATCTCGGTTCAGTGATTCTCGGCTCATCGATTCTTGGCTCATCGATTCTAGGCACATCGATTCTTGGCACATCGAAGAGCACCGGTGAGGTGGCCGCGAGCGACAACCAATCGAACAGTTGGCCGGCAGCGATCAACATCGGGCGGCGTCCCACTTTCGGGACCCCGGAAGCGCCGGAGGGTACCCCCTTTGATCCGCAACTCGATCGACTCGAGGCTCACCTCGATGGCTTCGAAGGAGATCTCTACGGACAGATCATCACCGTCGAGTTGCATCGGCGGCTCCGGGGGGAGCGGCGCTTCGAATCGCTCGATGCGCTGCGTCGACAGATTGTTCGAGATGTGGAATCGCTCAGGGACTGGTGGCAAGTTCGCGGTGCCGATGGAGCGACCGAACTCTAACCGTGATTCCAGTGTGGATCTCCGAAGCGTTGCTCCACTCGGCGAGCGAGTGGGCCTTGCCATTGCAGGGGCAGATCTCCTACGCTGCTCGATCCCACCTTCAATCCGAGGAGAAGACCGAGGCGATGCAACTGTTGGAGATCGTTATCCGGCTGTGCATCGAGCAGGTCGCGACGAAGGCTAGCCTCGATCAGCACCCGGCCCTGTCGAAATGCGAGAGCGATTCCTCCCGCCTTGATCGATCCCTCGGTCCCTTCGACCACCACATCGCTGGGTGATCTGCGCAGGAAACAATCGGTGATGTGCTGCATCGACGCTTCCTGTACCTCTCCGCCACGACTGGTGGCATGTCCCTCGAACAGGCGAGCGAGCAGCAATGAGATGCGGTGGGCGACTGCAGTCGGCCGGCGGTGGGGGAAGACAGGGGAAGGACAATCGCCAGCGATGGCGATGGTCAAGTCTTCACCGTGGAGGATGGCACCACCACCAGTCGCTCTTCGCACCGCCGCGAGGGTGTCGGGAGGTGGCTCCACTGCCCCAGCGGGATGGATCGGGGGAAATGAGGATCGTTCGCCGGAACAGGACTCTGGCCACGGCTGGAAGCGACCGAGGGTCACCACTGGCTGTCGCCAACCCGTCAATCGGAGGAACCAGCCCGGTTGATCGAGTAACAGATCATCGAGGGCCATATTCTCCGCTGCCGACAGGGGGCCTGGCACGACCAGATGAAAGGAACTCTCGCTGCGAGGGGCAGTTTGCAGCGGAGTCGATTTCTGCACCGGAATCAGGAACCGTCCAGTTGTGCCTGATAGGTCTTGTGATCGAGCAAGAGGTCGAGTCCAGAGTCGGTGGCGGGCTCGACCTTGATCAGCCACCCGTCCTCGAAGGGGGAGTCGCTGATGGCGGCCTGACTATCGATCAAGTCCTGGTTGACCTCGACCACCTTGCCGGTGACCGGAGAGTTGAGGCCGCTGACTGCCTTGACCGATTCGATCTCACCAAATTGAGTCTCGAAAATCACTTCATCCCCTTTGGCAGGGAGTTCGATGAAGACCAGTTCTCCCAGTTCCTCGGCGGCATGCTCGGAGATCCCGACCACCACTATACCCTCGACTTGCTGGGCCCATTCATGAGAGGAAAGATACTGGCGATCAGTGGGGACATTCGACATGGTTTCATGACTCCTTCTGGGGATCTCGACGCCGTCTATCTCGCGGATCGAGTGGGTCGATTGATCGGTGCTTCCGCGGCGAAATATGATCGAGACACCGCCGAGTTGCAAGAGGGAAGTGGCAGGCTTCTGTCACTCGCTGTGGGCCGTTTCAGCGGTTCGGCGGTAGAAAGGCAAGGGATGAGGGCTCAGAGGGGCGGATTTACCCCTCAGATCGACCTCCAGCGGCGCTTCCTCGCTGACGCTGGAATCGACATATCCACAAGCGATCGGCACCCCGAGAGTCGGCGACGGCGAGCCACTGGTCACCACTCCGACCGGTTGCGAATCGTGCAGGATGACCGCACCCTGACGCGCCGGTCGTTTACCCTCGACCACGAATCCACGCAACTGTCGCGTGGGGCCGTGGGCGACCACTTCACGCAGCGCTGGCTCACCGATGAACCCACCCTCCTTGTCGAGGGCGACACCGAAGGAGAGTCCGGCGCCGATCGGGTCCTGTTGTTCCGACAGTTCGTGACCGTAAAGCGGCATCCCTGCCTCCAGTCTCAGGGTGTCACGGCAACCGAGTCCACAGGGGATCACTTCATCGGAGAGGTGTAACAGGGCATCAAAAACTGACTCCGCCGAGCCAGAGGGGATGTAGAGCTCGAAGCCATCCTCCCCGGTGTAGCCGGTGCGTGAGATCCACCCATCGATTGGGGTTCCGGTCAGTTTCACCTGAGCACGGGAGATGCGGTAGTAACCGAGATCTGCCACGGCACGGTTGTGGGCTCGATCGATGTGTGGAGCCAGCAGTGCGCAGGCAAGAGGCCCTTGCAAGGCGACCATCGCCAGATCTTCGCTGTGATCGATCACCTTGGCGCCGACCAGACGTTCGCCAAACCAGTGCAGTAACTTCTGGCGATTGCCGGCATTGACGACCAGCCAGAGCCGATCGGGCAGACGATAAATCAAGATGTCGTCGAGTACTCCACCTTCATCGTTACAGACCAGCGAGTAACGAACCTGGCCCTTTTTCATGCGAGATACATCCTGGGTGACGACGCGATCGAGCGCGGCCACCGGATCATCTCCGACGATCTCGAATCGTCCCATATGGCACAGGTCGAACACTCCGGCACGCTGGCGAACGGCATGATGCTCATCGGTCAGACCGGAGTACCAGACTGGCATCTCGAAGCCACCAAACTCGACCAGTCGTGCACCGTGACGCTGATGCGCCGCATTCAGTACCGTCTTCTTCATCGGTTGAGCTCTCTTCGTGGGGCCTGGATTCTAGAAGTCGAAATCGTCTCCTGCGGACTCGTCACGAGTTCCATCTGCGACCTTCTTCAGTTCCGCCTCGGCCCATTCCTCATCGACGATTCCCGAGATCTCCAGTTCCTGGATGATGAACTTGGTATCGGTCCAGCGGAATCCAGGGAAGCCCTTGCGGTAGCGATCGGTCTTCAACTTCACCGTGGTCTCGCCGTTGATCTTGGCCTCGAGGACGCCCTTATCGTCGCCACGCTTGTAGTAGATGAACTCGAACTCGTAGGGCTCACGCTTCTGTACCCAGTCCTTCGGGCTCTTCTTGTAAGCGGGAATGGGACTGTTCATGTTGCCGACAGGAAGGCCATTCTTGTAGATCTTGGCGTGAGCGCCGTAGGACGCTGCATAAAAATCCTGGGCTCCATCGGACATCAGCAGGATCTCGAAGTTGGGCTTGTCGATCAGCAACTGGAACAGCACCTTGGCCCGTACCCGGACTCCATCCTTGAAGGAAGCGTTGACGGTCCAGTAGCCGGTGGTGTTCCCCGCCATCACGTATCCACCATCCTGGCCCTGACCCACTCCTTCATCTCCTTCGAAGTGCGTATGGGAAGGGTCGCCCAGAAGCCGTGTCATGTCCGATTTCAATTCGGTGCCATCGGCCCAGTTGAGATGGAGCGATCCCTTGGCCGAGTTGTACTCGGCGGCTCCAGAGAAGAGGCTCGCCAGGTCGGTCGAGATGTCATCACCGCTACCGATGTCGGGGATATCGATCTGGTCCACTCCTGGAACTTCGCCATCCTGATCGCCATGGCCACCATCGGAAGCACCATTATTGGCACCGATGGCGATCGCGGAGTCTTCACGACGAGCGGTCTCCAGCGCTCCAACATATCCAGTCTTGGCATCGCGGAAGTGGCGGATGGCTGAGTCGAAATCACTGCTCTCATAAGCCTGATCTCCCATACGTTCACGATCGCGTGCGTACTCCAGATCTCTGAGGGCCTTCTCCTCGGCTCCGGCCTCGATGGCCATTTGACGCTTTTCGGCCATCAGTGTCTTCTCTGCATCGGCGGAGATCTTGTTCTTGGAGTTCGCATTGAACTGTTCGATGACGCGGTCGAGGTCAGAGATGGCATAGCCGAGGTACTTCCCGGCACTGCTGGACTTGCCACTCTCGATGTAGCCCATCGCCTTCTCGTACGATCGTACCGCTCCCTCCATATCCGAACTGGAGGTCGTTTCTGCTCCCAGTGCCTTCACCTCGGCGAGTTTCGTTGTGTATTGAGCGACCTTGGTCTCCACTGCTTTCATCTTTCCAGCGAGACTTCTGGTTTCCTCGACCACACTCTCGAGTTTTCTCTTGGCACTTCTGGCGGTGGTGCGAGCCTTCTTGGCGTTTCCGTCCTCCAGATATTCCTTGGCGCGGCCGACCAGTTTGATGGCGGCCTTCAGGTCTGTCGTCTTGTATCGATCCGCTCCGGAATCCTTGGCAGAGGCCACCAGTTGATCGATCTCGGTCAACATTTCTTCGACCTGCTCGATCAGTTCTGGAGTGCTGGACGAGGTGGCGGTTTCCCCATTGGTCTCATCGCCGCCGCATCCGGTCAGGGTCAGTCCAACGACCGTCGCCAGTACCAGGGGCAGCCAACGGGACCATCGGCCAAAAAATACTCGAGAATCATCGGAGTGGATTCTGGGTTCGCAGGGCATTGCGTCTCCTCCCGGGAGTGAACGGCTAGTGAGGGTCTCTTGGAAACCATCTTGTCCTGCCATGCTAGCCTTCGGAGTCTCGATCCTCAAGGAATCCAGTGGCATCCAGGGCCCCGGAAACCTCGAATTCAACCTGACTCCAGCCCAGAAGACGCAGCATCTCGAGCAACTGGATCCCCGATTCGAGCGGAACCCCTCGATCCGCCTGGACGGTAAAGGGCCGCAATCGCTGCTCCGGAGGGAGTTGGGTCAGTTGATCAGTCAACCGTGACGGCGAAATGAGGTCTCCTCGCCAGCGCATCGATCCATCCTCTAGAAGTACCAGCACCAGTGGATCGAGGGGCGTGGATTGCACCACGGTGCCCTCCGCTTCGGGCAGATCGACGACGATGGAGCGGGTCTGATCGAAGCGAGCGGAGACGAGCAGGAAGATCACCAGCAAGAAGATCACGTCGAGCAGTGGAGCCAGTGAATCGCCCCAGCGAGGAGTGAGTCTTCTTCGTCCCAGTCGAGAGCTTTGGCGGTGATTTCTCATGCCACCGATGCTTCCCTGTCTTTCAGTGGCGTTCCCGTCTTCTTGCGGGGGCTGCGGGCGGAGAGGATCTCCACCAGATCGGAGCGAGATCGATCCAGTTCGGCGATGAATCGATCGACGCGGTGGCTCAGCCAGTGATGGAGCAAGGTGGCGGGGATCGCCACCGCCAGTCCAGATGCGGTGGTGACCAGCGCTTGTCCGATTCCTTGAGCGAGCAATTCTCCATCGATACCGGCACCACTGGAGAGGCCTCCGGCGACACCCTCGAAGGATCCGATCATCCCCCAGACGGTTCCCAGAATTCCGATGAGTGGAGCCACCTGGGCGATCACTCCCACCAGTGGTAGGTACTTCTCTAGCCGCTGAACCTCGGCGATGGAGACGGAGTCCATCTTTTCGCGCAGGACTGCCAACGGGAAGCGGTGCGAGCGCAGTCCGGCGCTCCAGGCGGCAGCGATGGGGCCCGGAATCTGCTCCGCAACCTCGATACCTGCGGGGATGCCGTCCCTCTCGATGGCACCTCGAATCTCGGTCAGGAACCACTCGTAGTCGACCGAGGCGCGGCGGAAACGTCGCTGACGCTCGATGGCTACCGTCACTACCAGTACCGAGGAGATCATCAACGGCAGCATGAAGAGGGGGCCGCCGACCCAGAACAGTTCGATCATCCTCGATCCTCGAGGGTCTGTTGCTGTTGATCCGCGTATCGCCCGATGTCCATGTACTTGCGGAAGCGCTGTTCCTTGCGTAGATCCGGATCGATGTCGGCGATCTCTTCGAGGTGACGAAGAATCGTTTCTTCGACCCTGAGCAGCACTTCCCGTTGCTCGCGGTGAGCTCCGCCGATCGGTTCGGTGATCACCTCATCGACGATGCCGAAGCGGGACAGGTCAGAACTGGTCAGTTTGAGTATCTCGGCGGCGCGTGGTGCATGGCTCGCATCTTTCCACAGGATGGCGGCGCACCCTTCCGGGGAGATGACCGAGTAGTAGGAGTTTTCCAGCATCAAGATTCGATCGGCCACTCCGATTCCAATCGCTCCGCCGCTGCCTCCTTCGCCGATCACGATGGCGATCACCGGTACCCGCAAGGAAGCCATTTCTTGCAGATTCTTTGCGATGACAAATGCTTGACCCCGTTCCTCGGCTTCGATCCCGGGAAAAGCACCTGCGGTGTTGATGAAACTGATGATGGGAATGTTGAACTTCTCCGCCAGGCGCATCTTTTTCATCGCCTTGCGATATCCCTCGGGGTGGGGCATGCCGAAGTTGCAGGCGACCTTTTCAGGATTGGTCTTGCCCTTGCGATGGCCGACGATCATCACCTTGCGACCGCGGATCCGACCGAGCCCGGTGACGATGGCAGGATCGTCGCGAAATGCCCCATCCCCGTGTAATTCGAGGAAGTCGGAGACGAAGCCCTGGATGTAATCACTGGTCAGTGGGCGTTGCGGATGGCGTGCGATCTGGACCCGCTGCCACGGATTCAGGTGGGTGTAGATGGCCTTTTTCTTCTCCTCGCACTTCTTCTCCAGTTCCTCGAGTTGACCGGAGAGATCGATTTCTGAACTCTCAGAAAAGGAGCGCAATTCCGAGATCCGGTTCTCTAACTCGACGATCGGAGCCTCGAAATCGAGGCCATGAGCGCTGGATTCGTTCTCCATCGGTGCCTTTCCCCGTCAGGATGAGCGGTCATCCTAAGGTGCGAATCCCTGCGGGGCCAGTGCTCCGGCTACCCCGGCCCTGATTTCACGGCTGCGGTACCCGCCCCGCTTCTGAACCACTGCAGTGGTCTCCTCCGGTGCGCTTGCTCGACCCCCCAGGGGGCTGCACAATCTCGGTCTGTCGGCTCGGTTTGCGGGTCGCTTCCGTTCAGGAGCTCTGATGTCCTTGACCTATACAGTCACCATCCTTCACGACCTGGATCCGAATCCGAGTCCCGATCATGATCTGCGAGAAGCTCTCATGGCGGTCGGTTGTTCTCCGGATGAGGGCGATCTGCTCGCTTCCGACCCGGTCTTTTACCTGCGAGTTCCCGAGCAAGATGCCGATCGAGTCGAGGCACTGGCACAACAATTTCTCGCCGGATCTCCCGCCTGTCGCGCGGTGGTTCATCCGGGAGTGACGATGCCCCCGCGCGATGAAGGTCAAGCAGCGATCGTAGTGCAACGGCGACCGGGGGTGATGGACCCCGTCTCCCAGAGTGTCATCCATGCGATGTCAGAATCCGGATTTGTATCTTCCCGGTGCCAGGTTCGCACCGCGCGTCGATATCGCATCGGTGGAATCGAGACCAATGTGCCGATGCTCGAGGGACTCGCCAGTCGCCTTGGAAACGGAATCGTCGACGAGTGGCGCTCCTTCAGTGGGGGCGAAGAGGAACAGGTTCCCGACCCGTTCCGGGAGTTTCCGTCTCACAGCCAGGGACGGGTGGAAATTCCTCTGATCGAAGCTTCCGAGGAAGAGCTGGTCGCTATCAGCGTCGATGGAGGACTCAGTCTTGACCTGGCTGAGATGCAGGCGATTCGACAGCACTACATCGAGCGTGGTCGTGAACCGAGTGAAATCGAACTGGAAACGATTGCCCAGACCTGGTCGGAACACTGTTGCCACAAGACACTGACCGGTGCGATTCGACACGGGGATCTTCGCTACGGCAACTTGCTCCAGGAGACGATCTTTCAGGCCACTCGCCAGCTGGATCTGCCGTGGTGCTGGTCGATCTTCCGCGATAATGCGGGCGTGATCGGCATCGACGAGGAGTGGGGGGTCTCCTTCAAGGTCGAGACTCATAATCACCCCAGTGCTCTGGAGCCCTACGGTGGAGCCGGAACCGGCATCGGCGGGGTGATCCGAGATACCCTCGGCACTGGAGTCGGTGCCCGTCCGATCCTCAATACCGATGTGTTCTGCTTTGCTCCGGCCGATACCGCTGCTGAGGATCTTCCGACCGGCACCCTCCATCCTCGTCGATTACTCCGAGGGGTGGTTGCCGGGGTTCGAGATTACGGCAACCGGATGGGCATCCCGACCGCCAACGGGGCGATTCATTTCCACCCCGGCTTCGTCGGCAACCCGCTGGTGTTCTGCGGTTCCGTGGGACTGATGCGACGCGAGCATGTCGACAAAGAGGTTCACCCCGGCGATCTGGTGGTCGCCGTCGGCGGCAAGACCGGCCGCGATGGAATTCATGGGGCGACCTTCTCCTCGAGAGAACTGACCGAGGATTCGGAACAGGATTCCTCCGGTGCGGTGCAGATCGGCAATCCGCTGGAAGAGAAGAAGGTTCTCGATGCGATGATGAGAATCCGCGATGAAAACCTCTGTCGTTCGGTGACCGATTGCGGTGCTGGCGGCTTCTCCAGTGCGGTGGGAGAGATGGGTGAAGAGACCGGTGCCGAGATTCATCTCGACCGTGCTCCCCTCAAGTATCCAGGTCTCGGTCCCACCGAGGTGTGGATCAGCGAGGCACAGGAGCGGATGGTGTTCGCCGTCGAACCCTCGAAGCTAGGGAGAATCCAGGAGATCCTGCTCGAGGAAGAGGTGGAGTGCGCCGTTCTCGGAGAATTCCGTGACGATGGAAAATTGCGCCTGCTCCATCATGACCAACTGGTCGGAGAACTGGATGTGAAGTTTCTTCACGGCGGTCGCCCATCCCAGGAAAGAGTTTCGATCCCACCCGAGCCGAAGCCCCTGATCAAGGCCGAGGTCGACCACCTCGATGCTCAGCAGTTGCTCTGCACTCTGCTCGCCGATGGCAACGTCGCATCGAAGGAACCGGTGATCCGCCAGTACGATCACGAGGTGCAGGGTCGGATGACCTTGAGACCACTCGCCGGTGCCGACAGGGATGCGCCGATGGATGGTTGCGCCCTCGATCCACTGCGCGATGGCAGCCATCAGGTGGTGGTGTCGTGCGGCTTGACCCTGGGAATGGGAGAGGTCGATCCTTACCAGATGGCGTGTCATTCCGTCGATGAAGCGCTGCGCAACTGCATCGCATCGGGGGGGAGCCTCGAGCGCGCGGCACTGCTCGACAATTACGCCTGGGGCGATGTGAAGGATCCGGCGATTCTCGGTCAGATCGTCGAGTGCTCTCGCGGTGCGGCAGACGCTGCACTGGCTTACGGCACCCCATTCATCTCGGGCAAGGATTCGCTGCACAACACCTACCGAGCGGGAGGGGTCTCTCGATCGATTCCTCCGGTACTGCTGGTCTCCGCCATCTCGATCACCAAGGGGCCCTTGCGGGTGCCCGGTTCCGATCTCAAGGAGGCGGGATCGTCGATGATGCTGATCGGCCCCGAGGGGGCGATCCCCGGCAGCCTGATGCAGTGGCTGCATGGCGGAGGGGGAGGGATTCCCGCCCCCTTCGATGGAGAACTGGGGCCACGACTGCTCCAGCAGGTACGTCAGTGGATTGTCGCAGGCCAACTGCGGTCGTTGCATGACCTCTCCGATGGGGGCCTGGCGGTCGCCGCTGCAGAGATGGCCTTTGGCGGCGGTGGCATCGGACTCGATCTCGACATCGGTGCCCTCGGAGCGGATCGAAATCGATCCCTCTTCGGTGAGGGGCCACATCGATTCCTGGCGGAGGTGAGGGATACGGATGTCGAGCGGATCACCGCCGATGCTGAGGCGGTAGGAATACCGCTGACTTGCATCGGAAGGAGTGTCGTGGAGCCCACTTTGATCATCCGCCACGGTTTGGATCGGTGTATCGAGAGCGGTGTCGGGGAACTGAAACAGATCTGGAAGCGAAGTCTGGAGGCGATATGGCCGACCTCATGAGCAAGGGTACGCCGCGGGCGCTGGTGCTGCGAGCGGCGGGGACCAACTGCGATCGGGAAACTGTCCATGCCCTCGAACTCGCCGGAGCGGTGGTCGAGTCGATTCATGTCAATGCACTCAGTCGCGATCCATCGATTCTCGAGGGTGTAGGGCTGGTCGCCTTTCCCGGTGGCTTCACCTTCGGCGACGATGTCGCCAGCGGAGCGGTGCTCGCTCACATCATCGAGCAACGATTGCGCCCGCAACTCCAGCGGTTTGTCGATCGTGGTGGTCTAGTCATCGGGATCTGCAACGGCTTTCAGGTGCTGGTGCGGCTTGGACTGCTGCCTGGAGGCGAGGGTCGCGGGGCGCTGCTGTGGAACCAGTCGGGCCGATTCGAGGATCGCTGGGTCTACCTCACCTCGGGGTCGGAGGAGAGCCCCTGGTTTGCACCGGGTCAACGGTACTTCATGCCGGTCGCTCATTCCGAGGGTCGTTTCGAGTGGTTCCCCGATCAGCCGGGGCAGGAATTTCCCACCGAACAGGTCGCCTTTTCCTACTGTAACGAGGACCAGTCGGCAGCCAGTTATCCAGACGATCCGAACGGGTCCCATCGCTCCATCGCTGGAATGATCTCCGCAGATGGCAAGGTGCTGGGCATGATGCCGCACCCGGAACGCTTTGTTCGGCCCGAGCATCATCCCAGTTGGATGAGGATCCGGCCCGACGGCGCGATTCCGCTCGAGGAGCAATTGCCGGTTCCGCTGGGACTCTCCATCTTCCGCAGAGCAGTGGACCATCTGAAGACGCACCAGGGCGACCTGGTCGGTGAGGGGGGGACTCGTTGAATCCATCCCAGAAGAGCATCGTCCGACCCTGGCAGCCGCTTGAATTCGATGAGCAGCAGGCTGCTGTTCTCGCCAGTGAGGCGAATCTGAACCCGTGGATCGCTCGCTTGCTGGTCCAGCGCGGGATCGCCACAGCCGCTGAGGCGCACGCTTTCCTCGAACCTCGGATGCTCGACCTACTGCAACCGGAAGAGATTCCCGATATCGATGTGGCGGTCGAGATGATTCTCGCGGTCCGCGATGCCGGGGGCACCATCGCCGTCTTTGGAGATTATGATGTGGATGGAATCAGTGGAACCGCGGTTCTGCTGGAGATGTTAAAGCACCTCGGAGTGGAGACGGTGCACCGGTTGCCCAATCGAGTGTCGGATGGGTATGGCCTGCATCCCCAGGTGATCGACGGCTTCGCCGAGGCACAGGTCGACCTGATCGTCACTGTCGATGGTGGCTCCAACGACCTGGAGGCGCTGCAACGTGCCCAGCAACTGGGGATCGAGGTGATCGTGACCGATCATCATCCGGTCCACCAGGTCTTCGAGGGAGTCCCGCTGGTGCATCCCGATCGACCCGATCGTCCATCTCCGTCGCGCGGTCTCTGTGGGGCGGGAGTCGCCTACAAATTGTGCTGGGCGCTGGCTCGGGAAGATGCTGGTGGAGAGAAGGTCGACGACCGCACCCGGGATCTTCTGGTCGAACTGCTCGCCTTCACTTCCCTCGGTACGGTGGCCGATGTGGTCCCGCTGGTGGGGGAGAATCGAATCATCGTCAAGCATGGATTGAGAGCACTGGCTGCGACACGAAGGCCGGGACTGGAAGCGTTGATGGAAATTTGCCGGGTCGATCGACAGCAGCTGGATGCGGTCGATATCGGCTTCAGGATCGGACCTCATCTCAACGCTGCCGGGCGCATCGGCGATGCCGATGAAGCACTGGAACTGTTGCTGACCGTTGATCGACAGCGGGGCCAGCAGTTGGCGCAGCAGTTGTCGACTCTCAATCTGCAGCGCCGGGAGATCGAGACTGAGGTGGCCGAAGATTGCCGCCAGGAAGTGAAGGATGGACTGCATCCGCAGCAGGGACCGGTGGTCTTTGCTCGTCAGGGGTGGCATCCGGGGGTGGTGGGGATCGTCGCCGCTCGGATGAGCGAACAATTGCACCGCCCGGTGTGGGTTCTCAGTATCGAGGACGATATTGCCCGCGGGTCCGGTCGTAGTGTCCCGGAACTGCCGCTGTCCGATCTCTACCCGGTGATGAAACCGCTGGTGCAACGCATCGGTGGCCACGCTGCAGCGGGGGGGCTGACGATGCTCAGCGATCAGATCGATTCGCTACGGCAGACGCTGGCTCAGTACCAGACGAGCCTGGTCGTCTCCAGCGATCCTCCGGTGCGTCTGTACGACCTGGAACTGAAACCTGCACAACTGACACTGTCGCTGGCGCAAGAGGTCGCACGACTGGCCCCTTTCGGTCAGGCCAATGCACAGCCGCTCTTCAAGATCTCTGGACTGCGGACCGATGGCACCCCGCGGCTGGTGGGACGTGGCGAAGAGCATATCCAGGTGACCTTTCGCGGCGATGAAGCCCGCATTCCGGCGATCTGGTTTCGCGCTGCCGGTCGTGCTCGCGAGTTGACCACCGGTGGAGAGGTGACGGTGCTGGCCCATATCGGGGTGAACCAGTTCCGTGGCCTCCATCTGCAACTACAGATCATCGACATCATCCCTGCCCCAAGGTAACGCAACTGGTCACATTCGCTCACGCAGGTGCTGCGGAGTGACGCAGATGGTCACATCTTGACGAAACTCGTCGCAGTTGCGATCGGCTGCTGATCTTCAGCTAGATTCACAACCTGAACTTCTGCAATGAGTTGTGAGAAAACCACCGGAAAATCTCAGAATGGGCCCGCCACTTGCCATGGTCCCCATGCACCGCAGTGGTGAGTGTCGGAGCGAGAGCTCGCAACTGTGTGCAAGGCCGATTTGGCCGACGATTTTTTTAAGAACTAATTCTCACAGCTCGCTCCGAGACAGCCATGAAAGGCACATACATGCAACGCATGCAAAAGACCGAGGGATTCACCCTCATCGAACTGATGATCGTCGTCGCGATCATCTCCATCATCGCGGCCATCGCGATTCCTAGTCTGCTCAACGCCAAGAAGTCTGGTAATGAAGCGTCTGCTCAGGCCAGCCTGCGCACCGTGAGCACCGTTTCTGAGCAGCACCGTAATCGCTTCAATGCCTACCCAGCAACCCTGGCTGCGCTGGCGACCAACGACTACGTCGATTCCTCGTTGGGTGCCGGAGTGAAGTCGGGTTACACCTTCGTGTTGGCTGGAACCGCCACCACCTGGACCTGCACTGCAAATCCGACCACCACCAGTGACGGAGATCGTTACTTCTTCGTCGACGAAAGTGGCGTGATTCGTTGGGCCTCAGGTGTTGCTGCAACCGTCGCCAGCGATCCCATTCAGTAGTTCTGTCTCGGAGTTCGGGGAGGGACTGCTTCGCAGTCCCTCCCCTTCTTCTATATCCGGTCGGAAGCCATCGAAACGGCCTGAAAGTTCAAAGGAGTAAGCACCATGAAGAGAGCAGAATCCGGATTCACGCTGATCGAACTGATGATCGTCGTGGCGATCATTTCCATCATCGCAGCGATCGCTATTCCCAGTTTGATGGTGAGCCTGGCCAGTGGCCGAGAAGCGGCAGCGATCGGTTCACTGAGGACCATCAGTACTGCCGCCGAGCAGTTCCGGATGCGTAACAGCCAGTATCCGGTCGATCTCGGCGATCTCTCCTCCCAGTTTCCGGCACTGATCGATGAGGCGCTGGGGGCAGGGCAGAGAAACGGATACAACTTCGATCTCGAGGCCACACCTGGAGGATTCGCCTGCAATGCGGATCCCGAACTGAGCCCAGACGCACGCTTCTTCTACCTCGATCATAGCGGTGTCATTCGCCAGTCGAGTGGGTCACAGGCAGGACCGGCCAGCGCTCCAGTTCAGTGACCGGTCACCGTTGACTCGCAGTCGTTGTCATCTACCATGCCCGGACGGCTTCCTCGGATCGATGGGGGGCCCGGAAAGGGCGCTCTCGATGACTTCACCGGCTCCACCTGTACGTCTGGCTCCGAGTATCCTCTCCAGCGACTTCAGCCATCTCGCCGACGAGGTCTCGTTGGTGATCGAGGCGGGAGCGGACTGGATTCATGTCGATGTGATGGATGGCCATTTCGTTCCCAACCTGACGATCGGTGCTCCAGTTGTGAAGTCGCTGCGGGCCGCCACCGCCGCTTATCTCGATGTCCATCTGATGATCTCCAATCCGGCTCAGTATCTCGACGATTTCATCTCCGCCGGAAGTGACATGGTGACCTTTCACATCGAAGCGGAATCCGATCCGCTTCCCTTGCTCGACAAACTTCACAGGGCCGGACGTAAGGGTGGGCTGGCGATTCGCCCGGGAACCGATGTGGAACAGTTGTTACCCTATGTGCCCGCCTGCGACATGGTTCTGGTGATGACGGTCGAACCTGGCTTTGGCGGTCAGTCCTTCATGGAACAACCACTCGATAAGATCTCGGCGATCCGGGCAGTGGCCGCAGATTCGATGGAAATACAGGTCGATGGAGGGATCACCGTCGAGACCCTCCCTCAGGCCTTGCGTGCCGGTGCCAATGTGTTCGTGGCGGGCAGTGCTGTCTTCGGAGGCGAAGATGTACCCGCCAATATTGCGGCGCTACTTCAAGCGATGAGCGGACCGAGGACGGTGGCATGAGCGAGAAAAAAGGCGAACCACGGCCCAACCGCCGCCGCGATGTGCCCTCTGGCTTGTGGATGCGCTGCAGTGGTTGCTCCAAGATGATCTACCGCAACCTGGTGGTGGAGCGGGGCAACGTGTGTCCCGAATGTAGCTATCATTTTCCCATCTCCAGCGACGAGCGGATCCGCTTGCTGTGTGATCCGGAGACCTTTGACGAGCAATTCAAGGAGTTGGCACCTGCCGATCCTCTGCAGTTCGAAGCGCGCCGTACCTATCGAGAGCGCCTCGATGAAACGCAGAAGAAGACCGGTTTGCTCGACGCGTGCCTGGTTGGCTGTGCCGAGATCGGTGAGGTTCCGGTGATCCTGGGAGTCAGTGATTCTCGATTCCTGATGGGGTCGATGGGGTCGGTGGTGGGTGAGAAAATTGCTCGTGGGATCGAGATGGCGAGAGAGCAGAATCGTCCCTTCATCTTCGTCAGTGGATCGGGCGGGGGAGCCCGCATGGACGAGGGGATGTTCTCGCTGATGCAGATGGCCAAGACCGCCGCGGCGATCCAGCGACTGCATGAGGCTGGCGGCCTGTTCGTGAGCATCTTGACCAACCCGACGATGGGCGGGGCGATGGCCAGTTTCGCCGCCCTCGGCGACGTGATCATCGCGGAACCCAAGGCGTTGATCGGTTTTGCCGGGCCCAATGTGATCAAGCAGACCATCAATGCCGAACTTCCGGCAGGATTCCAGTCCTCCGAGTTCAACCTCGAGCATGGCTTCATCGACCTGGTGGTGGATCGCCAGCAGATGCGAAGCACGCTGATCCGAATCCTGGCCTATTTCTGCCAGGAAGCCTGACTCGCCCTCTGAATCGATTCTTTCCTCAAGTGTTGGACCTCGAATGCCGATTTAAGGCATTGGAGACACTTTCCCGTCCTACATCGCCCCGGGGAAGACTTCAGAAGGAGCCAGGACCGATGAAACGTCAAAGAATTTTAGTACTCGGTCTCGACCGTGATTCTGCATACGCAATGCGAAACGTGTTCGAGTTCGAGCGCCACGAGATCGATGTCTGCATCGATATGGTAGTGGTTCGTGATGTGCTCATCGAGCGCGCCTACGACCTGATCGTCGTCGATGCTCGTGTGTGCCAGCTGGAGGAATTCGATCTGGTCGACTTCCAACTCGACCGGGGACTGAGGGTGCCGCTGATCGTGATCGGTAGCGAGAATACCGGATTGCGCCGTTCCCTTCGCTCCCGTCAGGGACTGGAAGTGGTTCACCTCGACCTCGATGGTCACCAGTTGCTCGAAGCGGTCGGCTCCTGGAGTTCCTCACCCGATCCTGAAGCGGCAGCCTGAGTACCCTGCACCCTCCCCTCGACAGTGGTAGGATGAACCCCGGGCGTCGGCTGCGCCGCGGAGGATCATCATGTCGCAACTTCACAGGTTCCGCGAACTGGAAGCACAGGGGATCGATATCTTGTCGATCCTCGCGGGAGATAGCGGCGTCGACGACCAGCAGTTGAAGTTGCTTCTGGATCGCCTCGGCCCGCTCGGGGAAGAGTATCACAGCGATCTGATGGAACTGCTGACCCACCGCCGCTTCGACGAAACCGAGGCACTCGGTCTGTGGAAAGGGGTGGTTCGTCACAAGCGCAAGATGGAGACGGCTCTGGGCCGAGTGGTGGGGGTGAGAGTCGCCGCCGCAGATTATCTGACCAATCGAAGGCCACTGCTGGAAGCACCACGCATCGTCCCTCGCCAGGAGATGGAACAACTGATTTCTCAGGTCAACCTCGATGTCCTCACCGGACTGCGCAATCGACGCTCCATCGATGAGGCACTGAGACTCGAGATGCAGCGTACCCGTCGCTACGGTGGCGTCTTCACCGTACTGCTGATCGACCTCGATCACTTCAAGGGAATCAACGATCAGCAGGGGCACGTGGCCGGTGATGCGGTGCTGGTGGAGATCTCTCGGCGCATCCAGAGTGCCTGTCGCGAGACCGATACAGCGGGCCGTTGGGGCGGTGACGAACTGCTGGTGATCTTGCCCCAGACTGGACCGATCGATGCGGGCATCTTGTCGGGTCGCCTGCGCCATGATGTTCGCCACCGACCGATTGCACTTCACAACGGGGAGTTTCAAGATGTGACCATCTCCATCGGCATCTCGAGTTATCCGGAGCACGGAACGGTCGCTCAAGAACTGGTCGATTCCGCCAGTTCAGCGCTGAGACAGGCGAAGAAATCGGGAAGAGATGCAGAGGCGGTGGCCGGAGTCACTTCATCTCCACCCGCGCGAGGAACCCAGATGAGAAGTAGTCGCCAGTTTCTGGGGGAGGACTCACCACCACCGCGCGGCGACGAGCCGCAGCGCTAGCGCTTCTTTCGCAACGATGGAGCCGCTTGTTTCTTCAGCCACATCCGACAGTACTGATCGAAATGAATTGCCAACCATCCCTCATCTTCATCGAGTCTTCGGGTCAATAGTCCTCGAGTCGCATCCTGTTCTGGAGTGCGAATCAGCACCGCATCGACACGAGACAACCATGCTTCCAGCTGGGGCAAATCCCTGCCGCTGAGCGCCGCGTCGTGCGCCTTGAAGCGAGCGGCACCGTAGACCGTGTTCCGCGAGTCCATCGTCGGTCTCAAGCGGCCTGCGGAAGCGTGGACGACGACGCTGCCATACTCGTATTCACAGAGCACGTCCCCCGAGACCTTCCATTCATCGGCGAGGACCGCCACCGCAGTACGCGGCAGCCGCGTCGACCAGTCACTGCCGATCTGGCGCCACTGGATCTCGGGGCCGGTGATGGTGGCGGGGTAGCCGTAAGCCAGGAGCATTGCGAGTACCGCAGTGATCAGTACCGCAGCCCTCACCCGGACCCGACGCATCGTCTCGGGCCAGCTCAGGCAATAGGGGGTGGCCCACACTCCCAGCACCAGCGAGGAGAGGAGTGCGGCGAGGGCGAAGTGGCGCTGTTGCAGGAGTGCCATGGTGATCGCCACAGCCGTCGCCAGGCGCGCAGCACGAGGGATCTGTCCCGCTCCTGCTTTCACCCCCTGCCGAAGCAGCACCAGCAAGGTCACGGCGAGACCGGGCAATCCGATCCAGAAGCTGGGGGTGAGGCGGAACTGACGGCCTCCGCTGGAATCGGCGAGGGGACTGACCCATTCGATGACCTGGCTGGTGAAGACCGGGTCGAGGCCGAGCTGGAAGGGGAACAGGAACAGGCCGAGGCCGTGAGGTTGCAGGAGGGTGGCTCCGATGGCGCTGACCAGAACTTCGATCCGTTGCTGTCGCGAGGCACGATGATGGTCAGGCCAGATCAGCAGGTCAAAGATCAGGAATGCGATGCCGAGGATGAAGGAGGAGTGGCAGTTGGCCCACAGCGCCATCAGCGGCAGCGACAGCCACAAGAGGCGGGGGCGTTCGCGCCCCAGCAGCGAGATGTAGTACAACCCCATGACGCTGCACAATCCGAGCAGGTGGGGCCGAAGCATCAGTCTGCGGCCGGCGATCAACCACAGCGGCACCAGCAGCAGCAGCCGGGCAACGGTCGCCACTCCCAGGTGCCTCGAGATCTTCTCCTGAAGCCAGCCGAGCAGCGCGGCAAGAGCCATCGCCAGCAGCACCAGGCCGTGGGCACCACCGACCTTGTGGCAGCTGGAAAAGATCACCGCCGCCAGCCACTCGTGGGCGACCCAGGAGCCGCCATGCCCGTTGGCGGAGAAGGGGTCGGTGGCGGGAACTCGCCCCTCCTGGAGGATCCAGTCACCGACCGCCAGGTGCATCGGCAGGTCATTGTTGGCGAGCGGATGGAAGGCGATCAGTGCCGGCAGGGCGATGGCCAGGAAGGTGATCCAGCGATCTCCGGTGGTGCTTGTGGAGACTGGTGTGTTGAACTTCACGGGTCCACTCCCTCGGTGGTTGATTCCGGCGTCTTCTCGTTACCGGCAGATCATCGCTACCACCTACCGGTCATGGTAGACCAGGAAGCGGATTTGTCGCTGGAATTCAGGTATGATCCGTCGTCCCGCCGCAGCCCTGCGGCGTTCCACCACGGGGGGAGGGTGTCATGGATCAACTCGATTCGGTCCCTGCAAAGGAACGAATTGCCAGCGTCGATGTGCTGCGCGGTTTTGCCTTGCTGGGAATCCTGGTGATGAACGTCCAGGCCTTCGCCATGCCCTTCTGTGCATACATGAATCCGACCTCCTTCGGTGATCAGGAGGGGATCAATCGGATGGTGTGGGCCTTTGGCCACATCTTCTTTGACATGAAATTCATGGGGCTCTTCTCGATGCTGTTCGGAGCGGGTGTGTTGCTCTTTGCCGATCGAGCCAAGGCGCGGGGCGCGTCGCCGTCTCAGGTTCGCTGGCTACACCAAAACCGCAACTTCTGGCTGGTGATCTTCGGCCTGGTTCATGCTCATCTACTCTGGAGTGGTGATATCCTGTTCTCCTACGGGGTCTGTGCGCTTGTCGTCTACATCTTTCGCAATCGCTCGGTTCGAACGCTGCTGATCTGGAGTTTGATATTCCTGCTGATCGGTTCGGGATTGTCGTTGATGTTCGGGCTCAGCTTCGAGCAGTGGCCCGAGCAGGATCAGGCGGAACTGGCCCAGGTGTGGCGGCCGGATCAGGCAACTCTCGAGGCGGAAATCGCCCTTTATTCGGCCGGTTTTTCCTCGGGGTTCGAGAGCAACAGTGAAGGTGCGCTGTTCCTCGAAACCTTCGTCTTCTTGACAAACTTCTTCTGGCGAGTGATGGGAATGATGCTGCTGGGGATGGCGCTGTTCCGCTCGGGGGTACTCAGCGGCGAGCGGAGCACCCGGTTCTATCGGCGAATGATGTTGCTGGGAGGGGTGGTCGGCCTGCTGCTGATCGCCATCGGCATGCGGGAGAATGGCGCCCACGATTATGCCTTGGAATACAGTTTCTATCTGGGGGCGCAGTGGAATTACTGGGGCAGCATTGCGCTGTCCCTCGCCTACATCGGACTGATCGTCGGCTGGGCTCGCGGTGACCGCTGGCGAGCTCTGCAAGATCGGCTCGGATCTGTCGGCCGGATGGCTTTCACCAATTACATCATGCACACCCTGATCTGTGTCCTGATCTTCAGGGTGCTGGGGTACTACGGCAGTTTTGAACGGTGGCAGCAACTGGTACTCGTCTTCGCCATCTGGATCCTCCAGCTGTGGCTGTCGCCGCTGTGGCTGTCACGCCATCCCCATGGGCCTCTCGAGCGGATGTGGCGCACTCTCACCTACAAGTGGCGTGCTCTTCAGAACACCCTTGCACTAGTGATCGGCCTGGTGGTGGGCATGGCGGTCAACATGATGTTCGTATTCGCCAATCTGTTCCTCTATCCGATGCCTGAAGGGGTGACGATGGATGACCAGGAGGCGTTTGCTGGGTGGGTCGCCACTCTGCCCGATGTTGCCTTCATCCTGCCGGTGGTGGCCCACCTGGGGCAGGCGTTCGTGGGCGGCTGGCTGGCGGCTCGACTGGGAAGCAGTTTCGGGCTGATGCACTCGAGAGCCCTCGCCATGTGCATCGGAGTGATCAGCCTGACGGGGGGCATCATGAATGCCCTGCAGTTAACCATCCCGACCTGGATGTGGCTGGAGATGCCGTTCTACCTGCTGCTGGCCTGGTATGCCGGCAACATCGAGGTGAAGCGTCGTGCGGCGCTGGCCTGATAGCGCGCGGTCCTGATCTTGATCCGATGATCATCGGTACCCATCGCTGGTAGTGGATTGGCGGAGTCAGCCGCTACGGCAGTGCAAGGGTGGTGCGATCGCACCGAAATCCACTCCGCATCGGGAATCACTCCGCACCGTCATTCTCCACCATGGCGCGCGACTCGCCGCCGACCGGCCATCGGTGAGGTGATTTACAGGTCACCATCTGGGTCGCTTGCTGTCGATTGGAGATTCGATGGTCGAGGATCTCAAAGGAGCCGGAGATGTAGCGGGAAAACTCGCGAAAGGTCCATTCCCGCTGGTGAGCCGAGTTTCGAGGGGGGCCCCAGTAGCGCCGCTTCCACGGTCGATACAGCAAACTGCGATCCGGTGTCGAGAAGATCAATCGCTGGAACTGGGTCTGCTGGATGAATCGGATCAGTTGATCTGGATCGACCAGATGCTCGATGACATCGGCACAGATGATCAGGTCGACCGGCTGTGAGATGGGCCGGGTCAGATCACACTTTTCCCACCTTCTCTGCGGGTATCGCTGCTGAAGCGCAGCAATATTGCACTCCAGTTCCAGTCCGATGGTGTCGAACTCTCCCAGGTATTGGGCCAGCTTGTAGCCGGAACCACAGCCGATATCGAGCACGCTTTTGAAGTGGTTCTCGATCATCGTCTGGTGGGCGTGGAGATAGACCTCCCGTTGCCATTCATCGGTGAGATCCATGTCGTCGTGGTGGTGGTAGACACCACGCGATCGATAGGGCCAGCGGATTTGGTACTGGTTCTTCAACCGTGAGTCCTGTTCGATTGCGCCTCGAGCGAGTGGTAGAGGTCGGAGAGACCCTGCTGGGGCTACTGAAAGGTCGCAGGCCCGGTCCCGGATCCTCGCTGGAGAGCACGTTCCTTGCAAGGAGGAGGCTGTTTCCGGTGAATAAAATCGTCGGTCCGGCTACGCCGTGGATCCGGATCAGAGGAGTAGAGGACGAGTTCCTGGGAGTGTTTCTGGGCAGTTCCTCAAGGTGAATCAGCAACCCAGAGGTTGCAAGAGAGGAACGAACCATGAACAAGCGCGAGATTGAGAATATCTCTGATGCAGAACTCGATGGTGTTGCTGGTGGAAACAAAACTAGTCTGCATGACCAGAAGAAGCTGGCGAAGGCCAAGGGCAATTCTGGAAGCAAGCCGACACCGTCGCCGGTGCCGGCACCGGTACCGAAGGATAAACCCAAGGGTAAATAGACCCGTCGACGCCATCGATGACACGAGTTCATTACGCGGCCTGGATCTCTGACCTTCGGTCAGGGGTCCAGGCCATGTCCATTCGATGTCGGTGGATCGGTTGCGACCGTGGGCTGGCGCAGGAGCCGCCAATTCCGCCGATTTCCCGTACCATCGGCAGGATGAAGGCGGAGTCTGGCAGGGTAGCGGGCCGCGCGCTGAAGCCCTCCTGCGTCCTGAATCGACATACCTTCGGGCATCGGGCAAAAAAGCAGATTGGCCATGATGATCGCCATGCCCACGATCACGCCTGCCATGACCGCCCCGATGTCGCGAAGCATGATGACCTCCAGAGAAAACGGCTGTACCGATACCTGTGCCACTCATGATACGACCGACGAAAAATGCGCCAATCTCCGATTTTCCTCATGACTCCGGCGCAAACAGCAGTGAGCCCGATTGAAAGTCGTAATTCCCCAACACACCAGATGAAATGGGCTCATTATTTATCTACTGTTGTGCCCCTTCAAAAAAGCCTATGTCAGTTAGCCCAAGAGTAGGCTCTTCACGAACCAACAATCTTCGATACTACATAGTAGATTCAAATAGGGTCCTATGCGATCTCGTAGACATGCGACTCCTCGATAGGGAGGGGTCATACCATGATAAGGAAAATCTGATGAGATATGCGATACTCACTTTGTTGCTTACTTCGTGTCTTGGCCTCGCGGGTTGTTCGAGTTTTACCGGTGCCTTCCCCTCAGGGGTCATTTACACAGCCACTAAAGCCCCACTTGATTTCACTAGAACCACGATTGGACCCAAGGAAGGAGCAGCTTCTGCTATAGGGATTCTGGGGATTGTGGCAACTGGAGATGCAAGCATCCGTAACGCAGCAGCAAATGGAAACATACGTAATGTAACCAGTGTCGACTATGAAGTGCTAAATATCCTCGGAGTCTACACGAAATTTACTGTATTAGTTACCGGTGACTGAACTAGCGTAGTTTGATTGGTCTAGTAACACGTTGACCAGGAGGGGGACGGGTAGGTAATGACTCTACCTGCGAACCCAAACGTCGATGGGCCACACGGGGGGTGTGAAGTACTCATTTGGACTCGCATCCGTTCTCAATCGAAGCACGGCCTGAATCCCTGACCGCTGGTCGGAGATTCAGGCCGTCTGACGAACCGGTTATACGGAAGTCAGTGAGCAGAGTTACGTGCCCTTGGGCTTCGTGTCCGCATCATCGCCCTCGTCGATCCATCCCCGATCCATCGCATACAACTGGCCCGAGAAATAGTGCTGCAGAGCGTTGATCACGCCATCGGTCGCTGCTGTTAGCAAGCAAAACTCATGGTGTGCATCGATCCGCACCGCAACTCTGACTGGATAGGGATCACGCCGCGAGAGATGCTGCTCTGCAGGAGATCCCGTTCGATGAAGCGGTCGGGGTGAGTTTCATGATCGGGCAAGTATACACTCACCAGAGCACCCCTCCTCTGCCACGATCTGATCGGCAAGAGATTTGTTTTCGGGCGGAAATACGTGCTCGAGTCCGTGAGCCAAAAAAGCCACCGACGGTTCGTCCCCATCGATACAGCCGCGATGAAACGCCGTGTCGCTACCAGCAGCGAGTCCACTGACGACAGGATAGCCGGCAGCCGCACAGTTGCTTCCGATGGTGGCTGCCATCTGCTGGCCAAGAGCATCGGCGCTGCGGCTGCCGATCACAGCAATGCAATTTCGCTGCGGAACACCGTGTGTTTGGCATGAGTCACAGATTTTTTGTCCGGTCGGTAGCGGCAGCCGGATTCTACTGCAGTGGGCGATTCCGGGAGTGTTCCTGGCGCTTCACTGGAGAAGGACTCGCAACACCAGGTTGCGTCAAGAAGGAGTGACCATGACTCATCAAGAATTCGAGAAGATCACCGATGCGCAGCTGCAAGAAGTCGCTGGCGGTGGCGGCGGCAAGGGCCTCACTGCCGCGGAAGCCAAGGAGCTCGCGATGGGCAAGCCGAATGCGGGTAGCGACCCCATCATCGAGCCTGCTCCGCCGAGCAAGAAGCCGAAAGCCAAGCCGACCGCTTCCAAGTAGTTGCTTCCAAGTAGTTGCTTCCAAGTAGTTGCTTCGCAGTGGCAAGGTGGTTTTGTTGCACGGCCTGGATCTCTGACCTTCGGTCAGGGGTCCAGGCCGTGTCCTTTTTTGCACTCTCTCCAGCAACGACTGCTTTGAATCGACATGGAAAGGGCTCCGTTACTCGGGGACCGCAGGAGTACTCCAGCCTCATCAGTACTCCGAAATCCTCAGTGGCCGCATTGAAGAAAATAGCACTTCATCAGTGGAATACGGAAACAGCGTCCGGTCGTCAGACCGAACGCTGCATGAGTTTCGAAATGGTGGGCGATACTGGACTCGAACCAGTGGCCCCTACCCTGTCAAGGTAGTGCTCTAGCCAACTGAGCTAATCGCCCGTTTTCGAGGTGTCCTCGAACGGGGCAGTGTAGCGATCCCTGCGAATCGTGCAAGTTGGCTTGGCGCTAGAAACTACCCATCCACGGTGCCAGTTGATCGAGAAGCTCGCCGCAGCGAGTCTGGAAACTGATTCCAGCCCGGGTCATGACACCCCACAGCGCCGAACTCTTCGGGGCATGGGTGACCAGCAACGCCACCAGGCTGGGCAGGGCAAAGAGCCCGCTCCACAGCACCACGGTGGCCGGTTGTAGCGTCGTTCCATTTTCGAAGGAGCAGTGTTCGACCTGCTCCTGAGTCGATTCATCGCCATCCGAGGTCTCGAAGGAGGCTCCGGCGATGGTCACTTCATCGAGGAATCCGAGCGATGTCTCGACTCCCAGTTGTGGTTGGAACTCCAGCGGCAGCTCGGGGGCATCGGTGATCGAATCGGTGGTCTCGACCTCTGGGTCGCTGACGGGAGCCATCGTGATGACCTCTCCATCGCTACTGCATGGCTCTCCGGCGGCTTTCAGTGCTGCCACCGAGGGAGCGGAGACCGCACCCTCTTGTGGGGCCGTGCTGAAAGGAGAGGGGGTCGAATCCTCTGCGGTGCTGAAGAAATCATCACTGGTCTCGAACTGTTCGAACTGATCGGTGGGGGTCTCGACCGCGCCAAAGAGCGGGGCCGGGGCTTCACTCGGTGCTGAGGTCGGCATCGATGTGTGAATCTTCGGCAACGTCACTTCACCGTCGGGCGAGAGCACCATCTTGGTCTGGCAGCGAGGGCAACCGACCTTGCTGCGAGTGGCGACGGGTTCGACGCTGAGTGTGCCGGAGCAGGCCAAGCACTCGAAGCGCCACCTCGCAGAGGTGGACTCCGGTGATCCCGAATTGTCCGAGGAGAACTCCTCGGAAGGGAACTGCGGTGCGGAGAAGTTCTGAGTGATCGAATCGTGAGTGGTGAAATCGTCGGATGGAGCGACCGACTCGATCGGGGGCTCCGGTTCGGTCGAGATATCGTCGACCTCGTCACTGACGAGGTGCAACTTGGTTTCCCCGGTGGGAGTCTTACGCTGGCGCTTCTGGGCGATCGTCTCGCTCGAGTAGAGATCGAGATCCTGGTCGCCAAAGCCAGTCGAAGTATTGCTCGTTGGCTGGGTGGAGGCGGGATCGTCGAGCAGTGACAGGCCACTGGTGGCCGGAGACTCTTCGGTCGCGCCCGCACAGCGGGGGCAGTGTACGCTTCCCTCTTCGGGTCCGTGATTCTTGTCAGTGATCGATCCGCAATCGTCGCAGTACAACATTTTTATTTCCTTCGGTTCAGGCGACCGGGGCCAGGACAAAGAAGATGGCGATGGCACAGAGCCCCGAGTTGGCGATGAGCGGGAGACCGGCCAGTGACCGTGTCTCCTGGTTCACCACCAGAATCGTCGCCGCACAGATACCCAGCAGCCCCTGGATGATGGCCACCGAAGTGACGATTCCCGGCAATACCGGGCCAGATCCTGCAGAGAAGTGAATCGCCAGTGCCAGACAGACGCTGACCACGATGGCGCAACCGAGGGACACTGCCTGGAGGAACTCACCCCGCTGGACCTGCAAGTGACCCGTCGGCATCAGTCCGATGCTGACCAGCACCAGGCAGACGATCGCCAGTACCGTGTCGAAGGGGGATCCACTGAGCAGCACCGATGAGATGGCCTCGGGGAGATTCGGAAACGCTTCCTGCACCTGACGAGGTCCGTCGAGGGCGATGAAAGAGAATCCTGCGATGCCGCATAGAACCAGCAGCAACTTCCAGGGGGTCATGGCATACCTTCCGTATCTGGTGAAATCGAGGGAGATACTCACTCGGCGAGCAGGAATCTCCCGAAGAAGAGTACGATGCTCCTCCTGCAGCCGTCGAATCGCCTCTTGGGGTGGATCTGCGGCTATTTGGGCTTCATTGTGAGTGCCAGAGGATGGTAGGCTTTGCGTTGCTGGCGGCGGATCGGGGTGATTCTGCTGACCGGAGGGTGTGAGTCGCGGATGTGGGAGTGCGTGAGAGGAGACCGACTTGGGGATGCCGGGGCGTTATCAGCCTAGAGGAGAACTGGCCCGAAACTGGGGGCAACCCGATCGGAATCGACTGGAATCGATGCAGATGGCACTGCTGCGCCAGCACTTGCGCAAAAAGATCATGCCGTTCCATCCGCACTACCGGAAATTGCTGGCCGATGTCGACATCGATTCTCTGCAGTCTTACGACGACATGAAACGGATCCCCTTCTCATCCAAGAGCGATATTGCACCGACCGCGGAAGCGCCGGATCGTCCCAAGAATTTTGTCCTGCAACCCGATCAAGATTCGATTCGCAAGGTGCTCTCGCCGATGCAAAAGGCGGGAATGATGTGGACTGCGATGCGCCACGGCAAGGAAGAGATTCGCAAGCGCCTCGGCACCGAATACCGACCGGTGCAGGCTTTCTTCACCACCGGAAGAACCGCACTGCCGACGTCGTTTTTTCTGAGTCGATACGACCTCGACATCTTGCAGGAGTGTGGCAAACGGATGGGCGAGGTGATCGGCATCGCCAGCAAGGAAGATCGCCTGGTCAGCGTCTTTCCATACGCTCCGCACCTGGCCTTCTGGCAGGTGCATGGTGTTGGACTCGCCAACGAGATCTTCACCCTCCATACCGGGGGGGGCCGTGCGATGGGGACCGAAGGCATCTTGCGGGCGCTGGAAAAGATGAGGCCCTCTCACCTGACTGGAATCCCGGGGTATGTCTACCACTTGATCCGCCAGGGGCTCGAGGAGGGGCGCGATCTCTCCTCCATCGAAGTGGTGTTCCTCGGTGGAGATCGAGTCACCATCGGTTACCGGGAGAAACTGGAATCGATGCTGAGGGAGAATGGGTCGAAGAATCCAAAGGTCACCAGCGTGCTCGGATTTACCGAATCGAAGAAGTGCTGGATCGAGTGCTCGGGTGGGCGGGAGACTGGTTTTCATACCTATCCAGATCTCGACCTGTTCGAGGTGGTCGACCCGGAGACGGGCGAGCCGGTGCCGGACGGAACCACCGGGGAACTGGTCTACACTCCCCTCGATGGCCGAGGGTCCTTGATCCTACGCTATCGCACCGGCGACCTGGTCAACGGAGGCATGATGCGGGAGCCGTGTCCGGCTTGTGGGCGGACGGTGCCAAGGTTCTCCTCCGATCTGAGCCGAGCATCGAACCAGACCGACATGTCGTTGACCAAGATCAAGGGAACACTGGTGAATCTCAACATCATCACCGACCTGCTCACCGACTCGGAACGGATCGACGAGTGGCAAGTGGTACTGAGCAAGAGAAACGATGACCCCCTCGATGTCGATGAGATGGGAATTTCCATCAGTTTGCCAGAGGGCAAGAGTGACGAAGGAATCGAGGAGTGGCTCGCCAACAAGGTGCAACATGCGGCGGAGGTGCGTCCTTCTACTGTCGAGATCATCCCACGCAGTGAGATGCTCGATCGACTCGGAATGGAGACTCAGTTGAAGGAGCAGAGAATCGTCGATCTTCGCAAGCAAGCGGGAGGGTCGCAGTGACGACAGTTTCCGTGGCCCTGGGTGGCGGTGGATCTCGCGGCCTCGCCCACATCGGAGCCCTCCAGGTGCTGGAAGAAGAGGGGATCCAGATCGATTCCGTCTCCGGTATCTCCGCCGGTGCCATCGCCGGTGCTCGGTGGTGTCTCGACCCGAATGCTGCAGTACTGGCCCTGCGCGCCATCGAGTTGATGTCCTCGACCGAATTCCGCAACCTTCGTCTCGGCGGCATGATGCTGGCGGCCGCCAGCGATGAAGATAATGGTCCCTTTCAGGCGATTCGATCGCTGCTGCGACGGGGACTCCATCTGGCGAATCTGGCGAGAAGACCATCGGTGATCGAGGATGGGGTTCTCACCCAACTGGTCGATATCCTGGTCGGGGATGGGCAGTTCGAGGATTGTCGAGTGCCGCTGCAGGTGGTGGCTCTCGATCTACTCAGTGCCCGGATGGTGACGCTGCGCTCGGGATCGCTCGCCACCGCGGTGGCGGCATCGAGCGCCATCCCCGGGGTCTTTCCCCCGGTCGAACTCGATGGGCTACTCCTCTGTGATGCGGGTGCAGTCTCCAGTGTTCCGGTGGCGGCGGCGCGAGCGGCCAGTCCCGATTCGGTGGTACTGGCCATCGATCCATCGCGTCGACTCTTGCCAAGGCAAGAGATCGACACCGGCATGGAATCGCTCCAGCGAGTCGCCACCATCGCCCGCAACTGGCTGACCGAGATCGAACTGGAGGAAGCAGATATCGTGGTTCGTCCCAGGGTCGGTCAGCGAACCTGGAGCGACATGACCAATCTTTCGAGCATCGTCGAGTCGGGTCGAGATGCGATGACGAAGGCGATGCCCGAATTGCAGGAAGCTCTTTCCACCCATCACTGAAGTTTCAGCCACGGTGGAGAGCACTCCTTCCTGTGGATGGGTGGTGCTGCTTGCCGCAGCCTCCGACTGGGGCTAGGGTGCCTACTCGGCTGAGTGATGCCGATTCCCGGAGGTCATCGATGCCAGCGAACGACTCGATCGAGACCGGAAACCGCAGCGAAGCCTCCTCCTCTGGTGGCTGGAAGCGTGACCGGCTCCCCTCGTGGCTGCGGATGCCACTGGCTTCCAGTGCCTCTGGGCACTCCACCGCTGGGGCACTCCAGCAACGCTCGCTCCATACCATCTGCGAGGAAGCTCGCTGCCCCAACCGCAACCACTGCTGGTCGCGGGGTACCGCCACCTTCCTGGTGCTGGGGGATCGCTGTACTCGCTCCTGCCCCTTCTGCTCGGTGCGAGGGGGACCGGTTTCTCCTCCCGACCCCGACGAACCTCGACGAGTCGCCGAAGCGGCGGTGGAACTGGGTCTTCAGCATGTCGTGGTCACCTCGGTCAATCGCGACGACCTTCCCGATCAGGGCAGCGGTCACTTCGTGCGTTGTATCGATGAGTTGCGAGATCGCATCCGCGGCGTCAAGGTCGAGGTGTTAACCCCCGACTTCCGCGGGCGTGAAGCCGACATCGATCGCGTCATCGATGCGCGTCCCGATGTCTTCAATCACAACATCGAAACGGTCCCTTCTCTCTACCTCAAGACGCGTCCAGGGGCGCGTTATCAACGCAGTCTTGATCTGCTTTCGAGAGTGGCCGCTGCCGGAGAACCGGCCGAGGGCCGCCGCCGCATGTGGGTCAAGTCAGGCCTGATGCTGGGCCTCGGTGAATCCTCAGAGGAGGTCCAATCATTACTCGAGGACCTCTACCGTGCCGGTGTTCGGATCGTGACCATCGGACAGTACCTGCAACCCGATCGCGACAGTTTGCCGGTGGTCGAGTACATCCATCCCGATCAGTTCGAACAGTGGCGAGAGATCGGTGAACAGATCGGCTTCTCGATGGTGTTCTCGGGTCCCTTTGTTCGTTCTTCCTACATGGCAGATGCGCAGGTGCCGCTGTCATGATGTCTCGATTCATCGCCCTCGAAGGAGCCGACGGTTGTGGCAAGTCGACCCAGGTCGAGCGCCTCGCCGATTGGCTACGAAGCGAGGGAGAGCAGGTGATCACCGTCAGGGAACCCGGTTCAACATCCCTCGGGGAACGGGTTCGAGACATCCTGCTCGACGGTGCTGAGCCGTTGTGTGCCGAGGCGGAAGCGTTGCTGTTTCTCTCTTCCCGGGCCCAGTTGCTCGACGAGGTGATCGAGCCGGCGCTGGAAGCGGGGCAGTGGGTGATCGCTGATCGTTTCCACCTGTCGACGGTGGTTTATCAGGGGCTGGCGGGAGAACTGGGTGAAGCGCGAGCAGCGCAACTGTGTCAGGTGGTGCTGGGCGATCGTCGCCCCTCCCTCAACATCGTGCTGGAGATCCACGTCGAGCAACTGTCCGAGCGACTGGCACTGCGTTCCGAAGCCACCGATCGTTTCGAATCGCGCCCGGGCCTGGCACAACGAACCGTCGCAGCCTTCGAGAAGGTGGTGGGAATCGCCGGGGATCGAGTGGTTCGTATCGATGGCCGCCTCGAAGCCGATCAGGTCGAGGCACGGATCCGCCAGGAGGTGGTCGATGTCCTTCGATGAGGTTCTCGGGCACGAAACGATTCGTCAGTGCATGTCGCGCGTGTTCGGCCGTGACCGGATCTCCCATGCCTACCTGCTGGCGGGACCGGAGGGGATCGGCAAGAGTTTACTGGCCCAACAACTGGCGAAAACCCTGCTCTGTAACCGCTCACCCGTCGGCAGTGGAGCGCAACAACCGATGAACCCCTGTGGTGAGTGTGGCAGTTGTCAGGCGCTGGCCAGCGGCAATCACGGCGCCTTGCAGATTCTGGCCTCGGTCGAGAGTCGAGGCATCGAGGTGGGGACACTGCGCGAGATGATGCGATCGCTGTCGCTTCGTAGCGGCGATCGAAGGGTGGTGGTGATCGACCCCGCCGAGCGGCTCGCCGAGCCGGCCGCCAATGCACTGCTCAAGATCCTCGAGGAACCCCCGGCTGGGGTGGTGTTCCTGCTGATTTCCCACCGACCCGCCCAATTGCTGTCGACCATCATCTCCCGCTGCCAGCGAGTGACGATGGGGCCGCTGACGCTGGAGCCGTTCCTCGAGGTGTTAGCGACGGTGCCGATCGATGAGAGCAGCGGGCGCTGGCTCTTCGAGGCGGTCGGCGGCAGGCCAGGGGCGGCGATCCGTCTGCAGCAAACGCTGGAGCATTGTGGCGGGGAAGAGGCACTGGGCCAGCTCCTTCACTCCCCGGTGCGAGATCCTCGAGATCTGGTGGCGGTGGCAGGGGAGGCGGGGAGCCAGACCGATCGAGAGGTGGTGCTGGCGACGATTCGTGTCCTGACCGATGCGATCTGGGCCTACCGTCCCGCCGTCGGTGCGGGGCGCTGGCAAGCGGCGGAAAAGGCCACTCTTCTGTCCCATGTCGCCCGGCATGTCGAGCGCTCAGGCTCACTGGATCTGTGCCTGGAAGCGACGGCGATGGTCTTATCGGCCACCGATCTGCAGCAATTGAGATTCCGCCTACCCCGTTCACTGGGGGTGGCCTGAGTCCACGACCCCTACCGCTGGTGACTGTCCAGGAGTTATGCGATGGAATCTTCGAAACCGGCTCCGATACGCTTGCTGGAATGCTGCCATCTCCTACCATTCGCCCATCGAGGTCCGGAGGGAAACCGCTCGCCGCGCGGGGAACCCGGACCAGGAGGCGGTCCCATGCAGGACCCTAAACCTGAACAACGGTTCGAGACGCTGATGCAGGAGTGTCACGAGTACCCTCGTGAAGCTTATGCATTCCTCTTCGATGCGCTCGATCACTCGGTCCGCCATGTTCATGGTATCGAGCACTACGAACCGATCCTGACCGATGATCGTCATCATGTCGGCGCCCACCAGCTACTGGAATCGGTGCGTCGCTATGCCATCCTGGAGTACGGCTGTCTGACCAGTTGTGTCTTCGCCTCCTGGGGGATCCACGACGCCGAGGATATCGGCAAGATGGTTTACCAGCTGATCGACTACCAACTGCTCGGGAAACGTGATTCCGATCGTCTCGATGATTTCGTCGGTGGTTTCGGAGGCATGACCTTCGAGGATGTCTTTGCCATCGAGCCACAACTCGAATACTGCCAGGAGAAGGACCAGTGGACCGCATCCTACCGAAGCGCTTCCTGAGACCGTTGATGTTGGTACTGGTCGCTCTGGCGACCATCGCAGCGTTGGTTTGGCTTCGCTCCATCTTTGCCCCGTTACTGGCGGGCCTCTTCATCGCCTACATCCTCGATCCGCTGGCGGATGGTCTGGAGAAGCGAGGGCTGAGTCGGCTGCCGGCGGTGGTGCTGATCTTCCTCCTCTCCTCGATGGTGCTGATCGGGGCGCTGCTGGCGGGCTCCGTGGCGGTCGCCCGTGGTGGAGCCACCCTCGCCAGTCGGCTGGTGGGGGATACCTCGATCACGCAGACACTGGCGCAGCAGAACCCCCAAGCACTGCAGGACTCCTCGGGACAGTGGTACATCGATCGCGACGGGGACGGCGAGTTTGACCCGGGCTGGATGCGAGAGGCGCAAGAGTACCTCGATCGTGATTTTCCAGGAGTGGCGGTCGGATTTCAGCGCTGGAAGGACCGCATCGCGGAACGATACGGTGCCGATGAAGATCTCGATCCAGAGGAGGCGCTCGCCAGAAGGGTCGAATCTGGACTCGATGCGACCGTCGGCCGAGTGATCGAGGCCTGGTTCGGCTCCGGTGAGGAAGCGGGCCCGACGCAGAACTGGGAGGGTGAGGAACTGGCGGACGCCATCGAGCGGATGGGGGCGACCACCGGAGTCCCCGATGATGGTGCGGGGCCGTTCCAGCGGTTGCTGGAACTGGGTAGCTGGCTGCTGCTAGTGCCGGTCTACGTGTTCTTCTTCCTGATCGAGATCGATCCGATGATCGCCCGTGTACGGCAGTGGATTCCAGCCAACGCCCGGGGCAGGACCGAGAAGATCGGCCTCGAGATCCACCAGATCCTCTCTGCGTTTTTTCGCGGCCGACTGCTGGTCTGTGTCGTCAAAGGGGTGCTGACCGGTATCGGTTTGCAACTGACCGGTGTTCCCTATGGATTCCTGGTCGGATTCGCCGCCGGGTTCCTCTCCCTCTTGCCCTACATCGGAGTGTGGCTGGCGGCGATTCCGGCACTCGGGATGTGCTGGTTTGAACACCATGAGTTGTGGCTGCTGCTGGCGACGGCAGGAGTCTTCATCGCGATGGAGGCGATCGAGGGCTTCGTGCTGATCCCTCGATTGCTCGGGGATGAGGTCGGCCTTCATCCGGTCACCGTCATCGTGACCTTCCTCATCTTCACCCACTGGTTCGGTATCATCGGAATGCTGCTGTCGGTGCCGCTGGCGGCGATCTTCAAGACGTTGGTGCGGGAGTTCGTGGTGCCGGTGCTGAAAGACGATGGCGACAGTGGTTCGCCTCCGCTGGCGGATTCGCCGTAGATGCCATCCTCCCCGTGAAACCACTTCGCGTCGTCGACCTGGCCGCTGCCTTGCGGAGCGGCGGCCGCTGCGAGGGGTTGATTGCGAGTTTTCCCGATCGCTGGGGTGGGGTCAGTGCGGCCCCTTTCAATTCTCTCAATCTGGGCTTCTCGACCGGGGACGATGCCGCTGCGGTGCGCGAAAATCGCCGCAGATTTGCGGCGGCGGCTGCCATTTCACTCGAGGAGGTGGTGGTGGCGGGACAGTGCCACGGGACCGAGGTGGCCGAGGTCGGTTTGCAGCACCGGGGAGAGGGGGCGCTGGCCCCTTCGACTCGTCTTGCCGGGAGAGACGTGGTGGTGCTGACGGAGCCGGGGGTGTTTGCTCTTTCTCTGACGGCGGACTGTCCGCTGGTGGCGATCGCCGATCCCCTCACCCGGCGTGCCGGGGTCGCCCATTGTGGTTGGCGTGGCACCGCTAAGGGGGCGCTGACGCGGTTGCTGGAGCTGCTGGAACCAGGTCCGGAGGCGCTGGCGCTCCTCTCTCCGGCGATCTCCGGTGAAAAGTATCGGGTCGGACCCGAGGTCCATCAGGCGCTGGCGGGCTTGCCTGGGGCCGAGGCTGCGGTCCGAGATGAGGGCTTCGACCTGCGAACGGTGCTACGAGAGCAACTGCTGCGGGGGGGGATCGAGTCTGACCGGATCGCCCTGGATGTGCGCTGTAGCGCTTCCGATGGCGATCTGTTCAGTTATCGTCGCGATCAGGGGAGCACCGGTCGGGGCGGATTGCTGATCGGATGGAAATTCTGAGTTCTTGGTGAGGTTGCTTTCCTGAACCCGGTTGCCCCTCTAAAATCTGATACTCAGGATCTGCGATCGGTCCCCGAGGAGACCTCCATGGGGGGGCATGGCACCTGACGTTCCCGCAGCATTTGGTGCCGGCAGCGGAAAACCGTTGGTTTTTCAGTTCTGGTTCAGGGCGAAAGGCAGTTTCTTGGGAGATCCCATAGTGGACTCGAGTCCGGCACGGTCGGAAAGTGTTTCAGAATCAGAGGTGACAGGGATGGCATCCTTTCGCCAGGCACGGTTGGAACTGGAAGATGGTACCGTTTTCGACGGCCAGGCATTCGGTGCGAACCGTTCCGTTTCCGGTGAGGTGGTCTTTGCCACCGGCATGGTCGGGTATCCCGAGTCTCTCACCGATCCGTCCTATCGTGGCCAGTTGATGGCTCTCACCTATCCGTTGGTTGGAAACTATGGTGTTCCTGCCAAGCCGGAAGGGGATCCCCTCTGCCACGGATTCGAATCATCCCGTATCCAGGCGCAAGCGCTGGTGATCCAGAGTTTATCGAGTGACTACAGTCACTGGAATGCCACTCGCTCGCTCGACCAGTGGCTCATCGAAGAAGGAGTTCCCGGAATCACCGGGATCGATGTCCGTGCCTTGACGCGGATTCTTCGCAACGCCGGAACCCTCAAAGGACGATTGCTGATCGAGGGAAGTGTCGACCGCGAAGAGGTGTTGAATGCACCGTACCAGGATCCGGGTCAGCGCAATGTCGTGGCCGAGGTCAGTTGCGATCAACCGATCCTCCACAGGTGCGGTGTCGAAGGAGCGTTGCGAGTCATCTTGGTCGACTGTGGCGCCAAGACCAGCATCACTCGAAGCCTTTTGAAACGTGGCGCGGATGTCTTGCAGGTTCCATGGGACCACGACTTCGTTGCCGAAGAGGGGGACGCGGTGCTGCTCTCCAACGGTCCCGGAGATCCGAAGATGGCCCGTCAGACCATCGATCATGTACGGCGCGCATTGAATGGAGATCGACCCTTGATGGGGATCTGTCTCGGCAATCAATTGCTGGCACTGGCGGCGGGCTTCGACACTTACAAGCTCGACTTCGGTCACCGCAGTCAGAACCAACCTTGTGTCGAGGTGGGAACCTCGCGCTGCTGGGTGACCAGCCAGAATCACGGCTACGCCGTCGATGGCCGGCGGATCCCCGCGGGCTGGGCAGAGTGGTTCACCAACGCCAACGACGGTTCCAACGAGGGCATCCGTCACCTCGAGAAACCCTTCTTCTCGGTTCAGTTCCATCCGGAAGCCAATCCCGGACCCCACGACGCCGCGGAACTGTTTGACCGGCTGCTGGAGGTGGCCCGATGAGTCAGCAAAATCCTGCTCACAACCGTGTCGGTCCCGGGTCTACTTCGGGCGGAGACGTCATTCGACCCGAAAAGGTCCTGATCCTCGGCAGTGGTGCTCTCAAGATCGGTGAAGCGGGTGAGTTCGATTACTCCGGATCGCAGGCGATCAAGGCACTTCGCGAGGAGGGGATTCGTACCATTCTGGTCAATCCCAACATCGCCACCATCCAGACCAGTGCCGATCTGGCCGACGAGGTTTACTTTCTCCCGGTCAACTCACACTTTGTCGAGCGAGTCATCGAGCGTGAGAAACCCGATGGAATATTGCTCTCCTTCGGCGGGCAGACGGCGCTCAACTGCGGCCTCGAGTTGGATCGCCTGGGGATTCTCGAGAAGCATGGCATCCAGGTCCTGGGGACTCCACTCGAAACGATACGGACCACTGAAGACCGCCACCTGTTTGCCGAGGTGTTGCGTTCGATCGAACTCGATACGCCTCGAAGTCGAGCCTGTGAGGACCTGGTTACTTCGCTGGCTGCTGCCGAGGAGATTTCCTATCCAGTGATGGTACGTGCTGCATTTTCACTGGGAGGCAAGGGTTCCGGCATTGCGAGAAATGCCGAAGAGTTGACCGAGATGGCCAACAATGCCTTCGCCAACGCTCCACAGATCCTCGTCGAGGAGTACCTGGAAGGTTGGAAAGAGATCGAGTACGAGGTGGTCCGCGATGCCCAGGATAACTGCATCACGGTCTGCAACATGGAGAACATCGATGCATTGGGGATCCACACCGGCGAGAGCATCGTGGTGGCTCCTTCACAGACTCTCAGTGATCACGACTACCATCGTCTTCGATCGATCTCGATCGAGTTGATTCGCCACCTGGGAGTGGTCGGGGAATGTAACGTGCAGTTTGCACTGCACCCTCAGAGTGACGAGTACCGGATCATCGAGGTCAATGCGCGCCTTTCCCGGTCGTCTGCCCTGGCTTCGAAGGCGACCGGCTATCCACTCGCCTTTGTCGCGGCAAAACTGGCACTGGGATACTGTCTCATCGATGTTCCCAACTCCATCACCAAGGTCACCTCGTCCTGCTTCGAGCCGGCTCTCGACTACTGCGTCATCAAGATGCCTCGGTGGGACCTGAAGAAGTTCCGTCGTGTCTCGACCAGTCTCGGAAGCGAGATGAAGAGCGTCGGGGAGGTGATGTCGATCGGCCGCAAGTTCGAGGAAGCTTTGCAGAAGGCTTGTCGAATGCTGGGTGTCGGAGCTCATGGACTGGTTTCAGCAAGAAATCATTTCAAAGAGGACAATCTTCACCAGTTGCTCGAGGTGCCCACGGAGGAGCGAATCTTCGCCATCGGAGAGGCGTTCAAGCGTGGCTGGAGTGTCGAAAAGGTTCACGCGCTGACCAAGATCACACCATGGTTCCTGCAAAGAGTGCGCGAGGTGGCAAAGTGTCAGAAGCAGATCGAGAACTACTCGTTCGAGGAACTACCCCCATCGTTGCTGCGCTGCGCCAAGGAACTGGGATTCAGTGATAACCAGGTCGCTCGTTCTCTCGATCGACCCGGGCCGATTCCGTCCGGTTATCAGGCCGCACTCGATGTGCGAGATCGGCGTGAGGAACTGGGAATCCGTCCGGTGGTGAAGCAGATCGATACACTGGCAGCAGAGTATCCAGCGCAGACCAATTTCCTCTACATGACCTACAACGGATCGACCCACGACGTCGTACCGAGAGACCCCGCTCCCTTCGTGGTGCTGGGTGGGGGTGCCTACCGGATCGGCTCCTCGGTCGAGTTCGACTGGTGCGCCGTCAACGCGGTGGAAGCACTGGCTCGCGCCGGCCATCGCACCGTCATGATCAACTATAATCCTGAAACCGTCTCTACCGATTACGACTCCTGCGATCGCCTCTACTTCGAGGAGTTGTCGCTCGAGCGAGTACTCGACATCGTTGAACTGGAGCGATCTCAAGGGGTCGTGATCAGCGTCGGAGGTCAGATCCCCAACCAGCTGGCGGTTCCTCTCGGAAGTCGGGGAGTCAAGATCCTCGGGACCGACGTCGACAGCATCGATCGAGCGGAGAATCGTGAGAGATTCTCGTCATTGCTCGACGACCTGGGGATCGACCAGCCCGAGTGGCGTGAGTTGACCAGCATTGAAGATGCCTGTTCCTTTTCGGAACGCTGTGGTTACCCGGTACTGATCCGTCCATCTTATGTACTCAGTGGTGCTGCGATGAGTGTGGCGCACTCCGACGAGGAGATGGAAATCTACCTGAAGGCCGCTGCCGATGTTTCTCGTGAGCATCCGGTGGTGGTATCGAAGTTCATCGCAGGGGCCAAGGAGATCGAACTGGACGGAGTGGCCCAGGATGGCAATGTGGTCTGTTATGCCATCAGTGAACATGTCGAGAATGCTGGGGTTCACTCTGGCGATGCCACGATGGTATTCCCGTCGCAACGTCTCTACCTCGAGACAACTCGGAGGATCAAGCGGATCGCCAGGGGGATCGCCGAAGCGCTCTCCATCACCGGTCCCTTCAATATCCAGTTCATCGCTCGTGACAATCACATCAAGGTGATCGAGTGCAATCTGAGAGCGTCTCGCTCCTTCCCGTTCGTCTCGAAGATTCTCAAGGAGAATTTCATCGACTATGCGGTGCGTGCGATGCTGGGGCAAAAGGTCGAATCGCCCTCGAAGTCGGCGTTCGAGTTCGACTTTGTTGGTGTCAAGGCGCCTCAGTTCTCCTTCTCCCGTCTCAAGGGTGCGGATCCATTACTGGGAGTGGAGATGTCTTCCACCGGCGAGGTCGCCTGTCTGGGTGACACTGTCGAGGAAGCCTACCTCAAGGCACTGATATCGGTCGGGTTCAACTTGCCGAAAAAGGGCGTGTTGTTGTCGACCGGCACCATCGAGAGCAAGGCGGCCTTCCTCGACAGTGCACGCAAGATCGAGGAGCTGGGGTTGCCGATCTACGCCACTCCCAACACTCATCTGTTCCTGGAGCAGAATGGAATCGATTCGACGATGCTCCATCAGCCTCTCGACGGCCAGTCTCCCAATGTGATCGAGGCTCTTGAAGATGGCAGGATCGACCTGGTCATCAATGTTCCGCGCAGCCTTGAACGCAAGGATCTGACGAGTGGCTACCTGATTCGCCGCAAGGTGGTGGACTACGGCATCAGTATGCTGACCAACATCCAGGCGGCGAACTTGCTGGTCGAGGCACTGTGGGAAATCCGCGACCCTCAGCAGATGCTGGTCAAGCCATGGAGTGAGTACAGCTAATCCTTTGAATCCTGAATCCTGGACCGAATTGAGGGGTTCACACTTTTTCTGAGTGGGACCCATTGCTGCGAGTCGGCGTGGGCAACTCCTCAATCCTGAACTCGATAGAATGAAATGAGAAGATATGATGAAATCCACCATGACCTTCACCGTGTTGATCTGGATCCTCGGAATGAGCGCCATGCTGTTTCTTGGCCGGGTCAGTTTCAGTGCTCCTGTGGTCAATGGAACTCAGGATCGGAATCTCAACTCCTCCGCTGAGGATGGGCCAGATGAGGCGATCGAGCAGGCGATGGAAGAGATTCTCCGGGGAGGAAAAGCGGTTCGCCGTGCACTGCGCAAGAAGCAACGCGATGCCGCTCTCATTGCGATTTCGATCGCCCAGAAGGGTGTGGTGGAGGCGAAGAAACTGGTTCCCTCAGCGGCAATGAAACTCGAGGGGGAAGCACAGGCTCGGATGAAGGCGGATTACCGCAAGCGTCTGATCGAGGTGCTGGAAAAGTGGCTGCAGGTCGAGAAACTGTTGATCGATGGCAAGATGGAAGAGGCCGCAACTACCATGAAGGAAATCTCTGCACTGGAGAAGAGTGGCCACGAGAAATACGAAGTCGAGGATTGATCTTCCGCGAGTTCGACAGGTGTGCTGGAGAACTCGAATCCAGATCTGTAATCAGAAAACCGGGGGAAGGATGCCCCAGCATCCTTCCCCCGGTTTCTTTCACTGAAGCGATATCCTGGCGGGCTACAGGCTCTCACCCTTGGCTTCCTTGGTCACCTCGACCACCAGGTCGACGTACTGAGGGATGGTCGAAACCTCGGTGCCGAGGCTGCCGAGCAGTTCAAGAATGGCACTCTGCAACTGGACATCTTCGACGTAGTCGCAGGCGAACTGGCTGCCACGTTCATCCTCGATCAAGCGGCGCAATTTGCTGCGCAAGCCGTATCGAGCATCTTCCTCGGTGACTCCGGTATCGGATTGTTGTTCGAACCAGCTGTCGAATCCTGGATAGATGATCTTGCCATTGTCATCGCCTGATTCGACAATCTTGGTGACCAGATCCTTGTTCTCCTGGTAGTTCTCATCGATCCACTTCTCGAACGCCTTGTTGTCGGAGAGACGTCCCAGCGCTTCGATCCGCCACAGCGGGATCTCCGTCGATTCCTTGATGATGTCTGGATCGATTCCACCCTCGACCAAGATCTTGCCTTGCGCATCTCTCTGGGTGTGGATCGATCGTCCACTGGGGAGATAGTAGTGCTGTACCGTGAGGCGCAAGGTGGATTCTCCACCCAGCAGTCGATTGACGCTGTCCGCCATCGGAAGTAAGCGCTGGACGCTGCCCTTGCCGTAGGTTTTGACGCCGATCAACTTGGCGCGCTTGAAATCTTGCAACGCTCCCGAAACGATCTCGGAAGCACTGGCGCTGGAGCCATTGACCAGCACCATCATCGGGTAATCTTCACGCATTCCCTTGGTGGCGAACTTCTCCGAGTCCTCGAAAACACCACTTCCGGACTTCTGTGAAACGATGGGCATCGACTTGTCGTCGACGAACTCGTCGACCAGCGAGACTGCAGACTGGAGATAGCCACCAGGATTGCTCCGGAGATCGAAGATCAATCCACGCATCCCCTGACTTTCGAGATCGTCGAGGGCGACAAGCACTTCCTTGACTGCGGTGTCGCCGAACTGAGCCAGGCTGATGAATCCCAGCTTTCCCGGAAGCATCTGGTACAGTACTGAATCGAGTTGAATCGTCTCACGAGTGATCTCGAAATCACGAGCCTCTCTCCAGCCCCTGCGGAACACCTTCAAGACCACCGAGGTGCCAGGCTTCCCCTTGAGCCCCTTGACGATCTCGTCGAGTGGCTTGCCCTTGGTCGATATTCCGTCGACCTCGATGACCAGATCCTCGCTGATCATCCCCGATCGATAGGCGGGTCCCTTGTAGATGGGGCGGATGATTTTCAGAGTCTCGGTGTTGGGATCGATCTGAACCTGGGCACCGATTCCCGCGTATTCGCCGGTGATTCCCTCGTAGAATTCCTTGGTGTCGGTCACATCCATGAAGGAGGAGAAGGGGTCGAGGCTACCGACCATCCCCTTGGCCGCTTCGATCAGCAACTTCTCATCATCCACCATATCGGGTTCGACGTAGAAGTGGCGGATGCGCCGCATGATCTCTTCGAGCAGGGGATGATTGGTGCTACTACCCCTATTTTTGCGCGCAGTGAGGCGCTCGATCTCTTGATCCTTGCGTAGCAGGAGAGTTTCCAGTTGCAGGATATTCTTCTCTGCCTCGGCGATCTGCTCGCTCTCAGGAGCAGGCTCTGCATCCGACTTCCGTTCCAGCGAGCGCAGTAGACGGTCGCGCTCCAGCAGCACCTTGGCGAGGGATCCCTGAGCGCTCGGCTCCAGTTCGATGCTTCGAAGTAGGTTCTTCACATCCCCGTCGAAGAGACTCAGTTGTGCCAGGGCGATCGCGGCTCCGGTGCGCGCGTCTGCATCGTCAACTCTCAGCAATGGATGCAGCAACTCGCGAGCGAGTTTTCGATCTCGGGTCACCTGGTAGAGACACTTACCCACCGCCACCCTGAGCAGGGGATCTCCCTTGGCTTCACTCTTGGCGATGGCTCTCAGTGATCTTTCGGTACGATTGTCGCGGAAGTCACTCATCAAGGAGATCGCTGCGGATCGTTCAACCGAGGGGGCATCTCCATTCTCACCGATGGCGATCAGGACATCTCGCACCCCTTCTGCTTCTCCCAGTGACAGCAGCGCCTTCGAAGCCATCAGTCGAACCGAACGATTTTCGTGGGTCAGCAATTGCTGGACGCCACCGATGGAATCGTCGCCGAGACGTTCGAGCCGCACTGCGCCTTGCCAGACTTCAGCGAGGGGGCCACCGATGTAGCGGTCGACGATCTTGTCGATCGCATCATCCGTGGGGGGAGGGACCGCAGCATTCGTGGGTATCCAGCTGCCGATGAGCAGCACCATGAGGATGGCCAGGGAAGGAACTCGAGAAGCAGCCGACATGGTCCCCCTTCCAGGGTGACGGAAATCCATGATCCCTCCCGTGGGAGGTCAGCGACGCGGTTTCGCTGTGGATCTCAGGACGGAGGAGTATACCTGCCCGTCCGAATTAGGGCCAGAGAGACGATCTCACCGCTGATCTGGGCCAGATCGGATCCTTACACTCCGGCGGTATCGACAAAACGCAGGGGAGTCGCATGGCGTTCCGCTTACTTTCTGGGGATCTGTTCGGGATCGAGGGGCGAGAGGTGGAGGTCGAGGTCGACCTGATCCCAGCACTCTCCTCCTTTGTCATCAGCGGTTTACCCGGCAAGGGGATTCGCGAGGCGCGCGAGAGGATCCGCTCGGCGATGGAAAACTCCGGCTTTCGCTATCCAGATCGACATCGAATCGTCATCAACCTGGCTCCTGCATCCTGGCACAAGGACGGAGCCGCCTTCGATCTCCCCATCGCCATCTCGATCCTCGCTGCGAGTGGCCAGATCGAGCCGGAGTTCCTTGCTGGGTGGGCGGTACTGGGAGAATTGGCCCTCGATGGTCGAGTGCGATCGGTGGCGGGGTGCCTGGGAATCATCGCCCGGTTACGTCGCTCGACGGCACGCTCGGTGATGGTTCCTGCGTCCAATCACTCGCTGGCGAGTGCCGTGGAAGGGATCGAAGTGGTGGGAGTCTCGACCTTGCAGCAGGCACTCGAGGTACTCCGCGGTGCGCGCACCGATCCTCCTGCACTGGATTCCGGGGAAGCGATCGATCCCGATGAGCCTTTTCAAGATCTTGCCGATGTGCGGGGGCATGCGCAGGCGCGACGGGTGCTGGAGATTGCCGCCACCGGCGAGCACTCGCTTCTGATGGTGGGGCCTCCCGGTTCGGGAAAGAGTTTTCTGGCCCGCCGATTGCCGGGACTGTTGCCACCGCTCGATCGCAATCAACAGGTCGAGGTGACGCAGATTCACGAAGTGTGTGGGGATGTCGGGCGCCAACAACTGGTGACGACTCGACCCTTCCGTGCACCTCATCATAGTGTCAGTTGGGCGGGACTGATCGGTGGCGGCTCACCACCGGTTCCAGGAGAAGTGACACGGGCCCATCATGGGGTGCTGTTCCTCGATGAATTTCCCGAACTGGCGCGTCGATCCCTGGAGGCGTTGAGGGAGCCGCTGGAAGAGGGGGCAGTGACCATCTCTCGCTCGGGGTGGAGCCGTAAGTTCCCCTCTCGATTCCTGTTGATTGCGGCGATGAATCCGTGCCCCTGTGGCCATGCAATGGCTTCTGGAGCGCAGCGATGTCGCTGTTCCAACGCCACCCTGGCCCACTATCGCTCGCGGATCTCGGGACCGATTCTCGATCGCGTCGATCTTCACATCCAGATCGAGCCGATCTCTGGTCGGCAGTTACTCGATCCACCCGATGGTTCGCTCGAATCGAGTTCAGTGGTGCGTGCTCGAATCGAGCAGACGCGGCAGAGAGCCCGGGACCGGGGGCAGCAGGGACCCAATAGAGACCTGGAATGGTCCGATCATCGACGCTGGGCGCCGCTCTCCGGGGAAGCGCGTCAACTGTTGCTGGACGGGCAGCAACAAGGTGCCATTTCGACCCGGGGGTTGACCCGGTGGCTCCGATTGGCCAGAACCATTGCGGATATGAGGTCGGGGGAGCAGATCGAAAGCGTCGATCTACTCGAGGCGCTGACACTGAGGACCCCATCTTCGTCGCTGGTCTCGTTGGCGTAGAGGCGCTGCAATCGCTATCCTATCGAGCGGGAGACGCGGCTTCCGCTGCTGGGGTCGACGAAAGGCACCCGATGAAGACAGATCGTTCGATCACTACAGATCGCACCGAATCGGAGCCAGCAGTGGCTCACGATGCGACATCGGCCCCGCCGGAGGTCTCGAAGGGTCCTCAGGTCGCTCCACTCCAGATCGGCTCGCTGCCGCTGGCCACCCCGATCTTGCAGGCTCCCATCGCTGGCTTTACCGATCTGGTCTTTCGCCGCATCGTCCGTGAACTGGGGGGGTGCGGGCTGATGTATACCGAGATGGTCTCGGCGGGAGGCTGGGTACGAGGCAACATTCCTCCGGAGAGACTGGTTGGAGTGGCGGATGAACCGGGGCCACTCGGGGTTCAACTGTGGGATCGAGAGCCGCAGATGGTCGAGGAAGCGGCGCGCCGTCTGGTCGATCTGGGTGTCTCCGTCATCGATCTCAATTTCGGCTGTCCGAAGAAGCGAATCATGGGCAAGCAGGGAGCGGGTGCCCAGTTACTGAGAGACCCCTCGACCATCGCCAGCATGATCGAAGCCACCATTCGAGGTGCCGGTGAGATCCCCGTCACGGCAAAGATTCGACTGGGACCAAACCCTGACGAGATCACATCTCTCGAGGTGGCGCGTGCGGTGGAAACTGCAGGAGCCTCAGCCTTGACGGTTCATGGTCGAACAGCCAAGGACGGATACGGGATTCCGGTCAACCACTTGCGGATCGCCGAGGTGGTGGAAGCGGTGTCGATCCCGGTGATCGCCAACGGTGATGTGGTCGATGCTGCCAGCGCCCTGGAGGCCTTCGAGAACACAGGAGCCGCCGGTGTGATGGTGGCCCGACGCTGTCTCAGCGCTCCCTGGGTGTTTCGCGAGATCGCTGCGGCTCTGCGGGGAGATCCGATTCCTCCCCAGCCCACTCTGCTCGAGCAGCGAGAACAGTTGCTTCGACATCATGCTCAACTGGTCGAGATGCACGGAGATCCATTCGGCACCATCCTGATGAGGAAATTTGCCGCTCGTTACCTGACGGGAGTCCGCGGTGCCAAGAGTTTTCGTGCCGAGGTGACCATCGCTGCGAACGCAGCAGAGTTTTGTCGCATCGTCGAGCAGTTGTTCCCGGTCGCCGAAGACACCGAACGCCATGAACAGCATCCGCAAGCGGGGGACGCCGAACTGGTCGAACCGGAGTGCCTCTCCGATGGCGCGGAGCAGCCCCGGTGAAACTGGTCATCGCCATTACCGTTGGAATGCGGCACAAGGATTTGCCGAACTTCTCATCCCTGGCTTCCATCATCGAGCAGGGATCCGTTTCATTCTTGACCCCTCCCTTGCCTGCAGTCACCTGCGCCGCTCAAGCGACATTCCTGACCGGTAAGGATGCGAGCGCTCATGGGATTGTCGGAAACGGCTGGTTCCATCGCGATACTCGGGAGGTCCGTTTCTGGTTACAACCGCGAGATCTGATCGAATCCCCGACCTTCATCGAGCAACTTCGACAGCAGGGACTGACCGTCGCCAATCTCTTCTGGTGGTTCAACATGGGCAGTGGTGCGGACTGGAGTCTCACCCCTCGCCCTGAATATCCGGCAGATGGACGCAAGATTCCCTCGGTCTATGGCGAACCACCCGAACTACCCGTCGAGATGCAAAAAGAACTGGGCCGGTTTCCCCTGTTCGACTTCTGGGGGCCGCGAGCCGGGATCCCATCGACACGCTGGATCGTCGACTCTGCCATCTCGATGATCGAGCAGAAGGATCCAGATGTTTTGATGGTCTACTTGCCTCATCTCGATTACGACGACCAGAGGTACGGCGCCGATTCGCCGCAGGGACAACGATCGAGGCAACAACTCGATGTGGAGTTGAATCGTCTCGTCGAAGCGAGTCGCAGCCGCGGCGCCGACTGGATGGTGCTCTCCGAATATGGGGTGGAAGATGTCACTCGGCCAATATTCCCCAATCGGCTACTGGCACTCTCCGGAGACCTTCAGGTGCAAAGCACCGGACACGGGGAACTACTGGATGTCCATCGCAGTCGCGCCTTCGCCGTCTGTGACCATCAACTCGCCCATGTTCATCTCTCTGCCGACGCCAATGCCACCGCAGTGATCGATCGGCTGCAGCGACTCGAAGGAGTCGAGAGGGTTCTTTCCGGGGATCAACGCACGGCTGTGGGGCTGGGTCACTCCAGGGCAGGAGATCTGATTCTGCTGGCGGAATCCGGTTGCTGGTTTGCATACCCGTGGTGGCAGGATGAGGCACTGGCCCCTGATTTCGCACGCACCGTGGATATCCATCGCAAGCCCGGATACGACCCTGCGGAGTTGTTTGTCGATCCAGCCTTGCGCTGGCCGGCACTGAAGATCGGCTGGCGACTGCTACAGAAGAAACTGGGAATGAGAGCATTGCTCGACGTGATCTCGACCGATCCCTCGATGGTGCGAGGGAGTCATGGTCGCCTACCTTCCCGGCCAGAGCTGGGTCCCGTGATGGTGAGATCGTGGCAGAGCCGGGAGCCATCCATCGATGCGAGGGATGTTCATGACGAAATTCTGGAACTGCTGAGGGAAAGCGAGTAGAGCGATGCTCGACATTCATTGGATCCATGATCCCAACGCCTGGATTGCCCTGGGCACACTGACCGTGATGGAAATCGTATTGGGCATCGACAACATCATCTTCATCGCAGTACTGGCCGGGAAACTCCCGGAGGAGAAGCGAGATACCGCCCGGAAATTGGGCCTGCTGATCGCCATGGGAACTCGGATCCTACTTCTCTTCTCCATCTCATGGCTGCTGAAGTTGGTTGGACCTCTTTTTTCCATCTTTGACCACTCAATTTCTGGAAAAGACCTGATCTTGATTGGAGGCGGGTTGTTTCTGCTCTGGAAAGCGACTCGCGAAATCCACGATAAGATCGAAGGAGATGAGCAGAAAGAGAAGGGATCATCCGTCCCGGTCAGTTTCATGTCGGTGCTGCTGCAGATTGCACTTCTCGATGTGGTGTTCAGTCTCGATTCAGTGATCACCGCCGTGGGGATGGCGGAGTCTTTGACCGTGATGGTGATCGCTGTGGTGATTTCTGTGATGGTGATGCTGATCTTCAGCGGATTTGTATCTCGCTTCGTTGAGAAGCATCCGACGGTCAAGGTGCTGGCGTTGTCCTTCCTGATGCTGATCGGCTTTGCGCTGGTGGCGGAGGGATGGCACCTGGATATCCCGAAGGGGTACATTTATTTTGCGATGGGATTCTCCGCTTTTGTCGAGATGCTCAACCAGCAGATCTTCAAGCGAGGAAGAAAATCAAACTGATCGGTGATCATCCGCCAGTGGGATCATCCAGCTATTCCGAATCCACGGTGGTGGTATCTTCGGGCGGCCTGGAGAGCAGTTTGCCTCGCTCCAATCCCGCTCCTCCTTCGATCCGACGCGATCGGTCGAGTAGTTGAGAGACCACTTGCTGGCGCTGGTTCGCGGCCCGGTCCTCGAAGAGACCGGGTTGGAGTGGCGACGACTGTGCAATCAGATTGCCCGTTCCCAGGCCGAGCAGCCGAATCCCCTCGCCTTCCAGTTCCACCTCTGCCAGCAGCGATCTGGCCGTTTCGAACAGCGGGCCCGGCTCCTGGGTGGGCATCTCAAGGGTGAGGCTGCGACTCATCGTTCTGAAGGAACCGGTTCTGACCTTGAGCCGAACGGTTCGGGCACGCAGGTTTTCATCGCGCAAGCTGCGAGCCACCTCCTCGGCTGCTTCCCTGAGAAAACCATCGCTCACGGCTCCACGCTGGATGTCGATCTCAAATGTAGATTCCCGGGAGATCGATCGAGATCCTCGTTCGGTGGAGATGGATCGGTGGTCCTCGCCGTGAGCGAGTTGCCACAGATGATTTCCCGAAGACTCACCCAGATGGCGCACCAGAAGTTCGCGACCCGCTCGGCGCAGATGTCGAATCTCTCGGAGACCGATGTGGTGCAGAGCATCGCGGGTGCGGGGACCGACTCCCCAGATCTTTTCGACCGGGAGCGGGTCGAGTAATTGTTGGATCCGGTCGGGGTCTACCACGGTCAATCCGTCCGGTTTTTGTAGATCGCTGGCGAGCTTGGCGAGGAACTTGTTGGGTGCGACGCCGACACTGATGGTGAGTCCTCCGGTGACCTGGTGAACACGCTCTCGCAATTGACGAGCGATCGTCACGGCACCGCCGAAGAGCCGTAATGACCCCTCGATCCCCAGAAATGCCTCATCGAGGGAGAGGGGCTCCACCTCCGGAGTGAACTGTTCGAACACTTTCATCACCTGGCGTGAGACTTGTTGATACCGTGCGCCGCGAGGGGAGCGCCAGATTCCCTCGGGGCAGCGCCTCATCGCCTCGACCGAGGGCAAGGCGGAGTGCACTCGATACTTTCTCGCCTCGTAGGATGCCGTCGAAACCACCCCTCTGGGCCCGGGATGCCCGATGATCAGCGGCTTTCCAGCAAGGGAAGGGTCATCGAGGATTTCCACCGCAGCAAAGAATGCATCCATGTCGGCATGGATGAAGATGAGTCTGGAATCTGTGTCGAATCGGTCCAAGCCGCTGATCCTTCCACCCCTGCCCTGCTCCGATGGTCATCTTTTCACGCTTCCGGTCAAGATCCTGTTTTGAACGGGGTAGGTCTGATGGCGAATCGGAGAACTGATGGCTAGAATGCGCCCGGAAGGAAGGCCCATGCCCCGGATCACCCTCCCGGACGGAAGTCATCGAGACTACGACGCTCCGGTTGACGGAAATCAGATTGCTGGAGATATCGGTGAACGCCTGCTGAAGGCCTCGATCGGTCTACAGGTAGGCGGGGAACTCAAGGACCTCGGGTATATCATCGAGGGTGATGCTGAAGTTTCGATCATCACCTCCGGTCACAAGAAGGAAGAACCCGCCGCAGAAGCATTGCAACTGGTGCGTCATTCCTGCGCTCATGTGATGGCTGAAGCGATCGAAGATACCTTTCCCGGAGCACAACTGGTCTACGGTCCACCGACAGACCAGGGTTTTTACTACGACATCCGTTTTCCCCAAGATCGTCCCCTCAGTAGTGAAGACTTCCCCGCCATCGAGAAAAGGATGGCGGAGATCATCGCCGAGGATCGGCCCTTCCGGCGCTACCAACTCGATTGTGATGAAGGCATCGAGAAACTGCGCAAGGAGGGGAGCAAGTACAAGATCGACAATGCCGAAAGAGCCATGGAGGCGGGGTCCGATCAACTCAGTTGGTATGTCACCGGCGAGGTGGGATCGGATTGGGAGGACCTATGCAAGGGTTCACATCTTCCGAGCACCGGTCGTATCGGTGCCTTCAAGTTGTTGAGCGTTGCCAGTTCCTACTGGCATGGAGATGCCGACAGCGACAGCCTGACCCGGGTCTATGGCACTGCATTCTGTCATTCCGCCCAGTTGAAACGCCATCTGGATCGACTGGAAGAAGCTCGCCGCCGCGATCATCGAGTTATCGGCAAGCAACAGAATCTGTTCCGGATCGATGAAGCGGTCGGACAGGGGCTGGTGTTGTGGCAACCCAAGGGGGCGGTGGTTCGCAGGGAACTGGAAGAGTTCATTCGCAGTCACCTGATCGCTGCTGGTTATGACATGGTCTATACCCCTCATGTCGGAAAACTGGACCTGTACCGCACCAGCGGTCACTTCCCTTATTATCGAGATAGCCAGTTTCCTCCGCTGATCTCTGCCGAGTTCCTTGCTGCGGTTTCGGATGAGGGGTGCTCCTGTGCGGAGCTTTCTCATCGAATCGGTGAGGGAGAGGTGGATGGCTTCATGTTGAAGCCGATGAACTGTCCTCATCACATCAAGATCTACGCAGCGGAGGCTCGCTCCTACCGGGACCTACCCGTTCGCCTGGGAGAATTCGGAACCGTCTATCGCTGGGAACAGTCGGGCGAACTCAATGGATTGACCCGGGTACGAGGATTTACCCAGGACGATGCTCATATCTTCTGCACAGAGGATCAGGTGGCGGATGAACTCATCGGCTGCCTGAGTCTGGTGAAATTGGTGCTCTCGACACTCGGTCTCGATGACTACCGGGTTCGTGTAGGGCTGCGGGATGGTGATTCTTCCAAGTACACCGGAGATCCTGCGCACTGGGATCTGGCGGAGGAAGCGTGTCGTCAGGCGGCCTCGACATTGGGGGTCCCCTTCGTCGAGGAGGTGGGTGAAGCGGCATTCTACGGTCCCAAGATCGATTTCGTGGTCAAGGATTCCATCGGACGAGAGTGGCAGTTGGGCACGGTTCAGGTCGACTACAACCTGCCGGTCCGATTCGATCTCAGTTACACCGGAGCGGACAACGCTTCGCACCGGCCGGTGATGGTGCATCGCGCTCCCTTCGGCAGCATGGAGCGATTTATCGGAATTCTCATCGAGCACTTCGAGGGTGCATTCCCGACCTGGCTCGCGCCGGAGCAGGTGCGAGTCCTCTCCATCTCGGAGAAACATGTCGAGTACGCACGTAGCGTCGTCGCGGGCCTCGTGTCCGAGGGAATCCGGGCGACCCTCGATGATTCAGACGATCGAATCAATTCCAAGATCAAGGTCGGAGCGGCGGAACGAATCCCCTACCTGCTAGTGGTGGGAGGGCGCGACGAGGAGGCCGGTACCGTTTCGGTTCGCCAGCGAGGGATTGGCGATCGTGGAGCGATGGCCTTCGATCAGTTCGTCGCAGAATTGGTCGAAGAAGTGCGTCAGCGTCAACTGCCGGCCGTCGCAAAGGAGAATGACTGATGCTGTTTGCTGTCAGTCTCGGAGAGTTTTTCCTGATGGTGCTCTGCATCCTGATGGTGGTGGTCTTTCCCGGTGTGGTCGTATGGATCGCTCGCCGTGATGGAGAAGACCGTTGAAGGTGGCAGTGGTCGGTGCCACCGGCGTGGTGGGCCAGGAGATGCTACGCCTGCTGGAGAGTTCACCACTGGGTGACTCTGCTCCTCGTTTGCTCGCTTCGGCACGCAGTGCCGGGACGAAGATCCGCTGGAGAGATGCGGAACTGACGGTAGAGTTGCTCAACGATGACACCGTTCTCGACGATCTCGACGTGGCTCTGATGGCGGCCGGATCGGAAACAGCAAGGAAATGGGCTCCCCGTTTCGTCGCGGCTGGAGTGGCTGTGGTCGATAACTCGTCGGCCTATCGCCTCGATGACGAAGTGGCGCTGGTGGTGCCGGAGGTGAACCCCGAGGCGGTGCCAAGAGGGCCTGCCATCATCGCCAATCCGAATTGTTCGACCATCATCTTGTTGCTAGCGTTGAAACCTTTGATGCATCTGGCCCCGAGTCGAGTGATCGCCGATACCTATCAGGCGGTCAGTGGTGCGGGGCGGGCTGGACTCGACGCTCTCGAACGCGAAGCTACGGGGGGTGAGTTTCGAATCGATGATCCCTTCCCGTTCCCGATTCACGGCAACCTGTTTCCCTCCATCGGGGAGGTGGGAGCCGATGGAGTGACGGTGGAAGAACGAAAGATGCTGGACGAATCCCGCAAGATTCTCGGCGACGACTCTTTCGTCGTGCAGGGGACGTGTGTTCGGGTTCCAGTCGCTCGGTGTCACTCGATCGCCGTGACGATGCTCTTTCGAAGTGACGATCCAGCGAGACTCTCCTCAGCCCTCGATGCGCTGCGCCAGGCACCGGGTTTGATCGTCGAGGAAGACCCTCAGGCACCACCGACCCCGGGCCGCCTCTCCGGCGTACATGAGGTGTCGGTGGGTCGAGTTCGAGCCCCGTCGAGCGACGCCCTACAACTGTGGGTAGTGGGGGATCAGGTACTCAAGGGTGCAGCACTCAACACGGTGCAGATTGCCGAGTTGTGGAGCGCAAAAAACGGATGAACTTGCCGCACCGATACCGATTGATCATTGGATATGACGGTACTGATTTCCATGGTTGGCAGCACAATGATGGATTTCGCACCGTTCAGGGGGAACTCACCCAAGCCGCTGGGGTCATCGTTGGGGGACCAGTCGAGGTCGAAGGATCGAGTCGCACCGATGCCGGTGTTCATGCACTGGGCCATCTGGTGAGAATCCGTCTCGCCACGGAGGTCGATGTATACCAGTTCCAGCACTCTCTCCAGGGTGTGAGCCCCAGGGATATCGAGGTCATCGAATGCGTCGAGGCGGTCTCCGATTGGCACCCCCGCTTCCACGCCATCGGCAAGCGCTACCTGTATCGAATCTGGAACTCGCCCCGTCGTCCCCTGTTCGGAGAACGGACTTGCTGGTGGGTTAGACCAGAACTCGATTGCGAGAAGATGCAACAGGCCTCCGAGGGATTGATCGGTCGTCACGACTTTGCCGCCTATCGCTCTCGATCGAAACAAGAGCGAGACGACACGGTCAGAACCTTGCATCAGATCTCTGTGCTCAGGCACGGGTCGAGCGTCACGATCCAGGTGGTGGGAGATGGCTTCCTGTACCGGATGGTTCGGAATCTGGTCGGTGTGCTGGTCGAGGTGGGACGGGGACTTCGGGATGTCGATGATCCGGCCCGCATCCTGGCCTCCACCGATCGACAAGAGGCTGGCTTTGCGGCCCCGGCTCCGGGTCTATTTCTGATGGAGGTCGCCTGCCGGGGGGAACCTTTACCGCAATGCCTGGAGCAGCCAATGACGCTGTGATTCGCCTCTCAACGGCAGAATTCAGCGTTTCAGCACGTTTTCATGGAGAAATAAATTCGATCCAGCCGATCCGCTTTCGTGGAACAAATCACGTGCTCGTGGTAAACCATGACACCACCCGGATTGCCCTCCGGGACGAGGATTCGAGGGATGGACCTCGTCATTCCTCGCACGAGCCCCCGATCGCAAGGATCTCCTATGAGTTTGATCGAGCCAGGATCTGACCCGTCTTCCACGCCACCGCGCATCGTTGCGTTCGGCGGGGGAACCGGTATGTCCTGCTTGCTGGAAGGTTTGCGTGAAGCTCCGGTGGAGGTCACTGCAGTCGTTTCGGTCAGCGATGACGGCGGCTCTTCGGGACGATTGCGCAAGGACTTCGACATGGCTCCTCCGGGAGATATCCGTAACTGTCTGCTGGCACTGTCGGGGCAGGAGCCATTGTGGGCTCGCTTGCTCGACTATCGCTTCCAGGAATCTGAACTGGCCGGGCATTCTCTCGGCAACCTGTTGATCACTGCCTTGACCCGGGTGACAGGAGATTTCGATCTCGCCATCCGTGAGTTGAATCGATTACTCCATGTCCAGGGCCGGGTTCTGCCAGCCAATGGCGGAAAGTTGACGCTGATCGGAACTCATACCGATGGAACCAAGTCCACCGGTGAGGGGATGATCGCCAGGAGCGGCAAGCCGATCGCCTCGATCGAGGCGCGTCCACGTATCGATGAACCGGCGGCAGATGTCGCACAGGCCATCGAAGAGGCAGACCTGATCGTGTTCGGCCCGGGCAGTCTGTTCACCAGCATCATCCCACCGCTGTTGATCGAGGGAATCCGTCGGAGGGTATTCGAGAGCCTCGCACACAAGGTTTACATCGCCAACATCATGACCCAGCCAGGAGAGACCGATGACATGGGACTGGTCGATCACCTCGATGCTCTCGAGCGTCATGCCGGAGATCCCATCATCGATCAGGTGTTGGCTCATGACGGAAGCATCCCGGATGAATTGCTCGCGAGTTATTCGCGCCAAGGCAGCATCCCCGTGGTCTACGAAGGTGGGCTGGAGCACCGAGAGACTCGTGTTTCAGTTGCCGATCTGATCGATCGTGGTGCTACCAGCGCTCGCCATCACTCCGAGATTCTCGGTCAGATGATCTGCGAGCTCGCACTGGCAGGGGTCGGGAAAACGGCATGAGTTCGGTCAGCGAGACTCTCAAGATCACCCACTCGTCTGGGCTTCACGCTCGAGCATCGACGGAATTCGTGCGTTTGGCACAGAGATTCTCAGCATCCGTCTCGGTCAGCAGGATCGGCGGATCGACGGTCGATGGAAAGAGCACCATTGCGGTGATGACCCTGGGGGCTCAACTTGGAGACGATATCATGATCGAGACCACTGGACCGGACGCAGAGGATGCCCTGGCGGCTCTTACTGAACTGGTCCGACTCGATTTCCACGGGGTCTAGGGCCGGAGGAACGTTGGAGATCAGGCACGGAATCCCGGTCAGTCCGGGGATCGTAATTTCCGAGGCTCTCGTCCTCGATTCGGAGGAACTGCGCATCCCGCAGCGGTTCGTCGAAGATCAGTACATCGACTCAGAAATCGAGCGCTTCAAGCAAGCGGTGGATGATTCCAACAAGGTTCTCGATTCGGAGATCAAACGACTCGGGGAAGAGATCGAAATCCATGCGCGTATTCTCAGCGTGCATCGAGACCTCGCATCGGATCCTGTGCTTCACAAGGAGATCGAACAGTCGATTCGGGACAATTCTTTTACCGCCGAGCATGCTCTCAGCCGGGTGATGAACCGTTATGTACGGAAACTACAGGATCTCAACTCGCCCATCCTTTCCGAGAGAATCCACGATCTTCAAGATGTAGAAAAGTTGCTTCTGAGTACTCTTCTTGGCAAGCGCATCGAGGGATTGTCAAATCTGCAGGACGAAGTGGTGGTGATCGCTCACAATCTGACTCCGGCCCAGACCGCCAAACTCGATCCCAAGATGGTCAAGGGTTTTGCCACCGATGTCGGGGGAAAGACTTCGCACACCGCGATCATGGGACGAGCACTGGGGATCCCAGCGGTGGTTGGACTGGATGACATCTCTACATCGGTGGTCGGGGGAGACCAGATCATCATCGATGGCTACCGCGGAGCGGTCATCATCAATCCGGATGAAGGGCAGATCGCCGAGTATCGTGCCAGAGCTCTCAAGTCTGAAAAGCTGAGTCGGCGCCTCAAGAGCCAGGCGAAACTTCCCGCTGAGACGATTGATGGCCATCGCGTCGAGGTTCATGCCAACATCGAGTTGCCCAGTGAAGTGGAATCTGCGGTCGAATGCGGTGCTGCAGGTATCGGGTTGTACCGTACCGAGTTCATCCATCTGCAGGCTCCTAGCTCCGGCGAAGAGGTTCATTTCGAAAATTACCGGTCAGTGCTGGAGTCTCTCGGAGGGCTTCCGCTGACGATCCGGACTCTCGATCTGGGCGGTGACAAACTGCCGGAGGGGGGACTGGAGGAGGAGAATCCGTTCCTCGGCTGTCGGTCGATTCGCTGGTGCCTGGCCAACCCGGGACCCTTCCGAGCACAGATTCGAGCCATCTTGCGAGCGGGGGAATTGGGCCCCGTGCGTCTGATGCTTCCGATGATCACCTCCATCTCGGAACTGGATCTGAGTCTTCAGATCATCGATGAGGTCGCGGATGAGCTGCGTCTAGAGGAAGTCCCCTTCGACGAAAACATTCCGATCGGAGTGATGGTGGAGGTACCGTCGCTGGCACTGATCGCTAACCATGTGGCGGGTCGAGTTTCCTTCCTGAGTGTCGGAACCAATGACCTCGTTCAGTACACCCTGGCGGTGGATCGAGGCAATGAGCATGTGGCCAGCCTCTACGATCCGATGCACCCGGCGGTGCTGCACCTGATTTCACACCTGGTCCGAACTGGCCAGGAACATGGGGTGCGGGTATCCCTTTGCGGCGAGATGGCTTCCGAATCGATCTATCTGCCGCTACTGGTCGGACTGGGACTGCGGGAGATCTCGGTCAGCCCACAGTTGATCCCGGAAGTGAAGCAAGTGATCCGCAGTCTCATCGACTACGAGGTGCGCGAACTATCGGCCCGGTGCCTGCAGATGTCCGATGGTGAACAAATTACCCGGGAATTGCACCGTTGGGCCGTGGATCACTTCCCTGAGGTGGTGGATCGCTTCTAGCGGATACCCAGAACCTGCCCGGTTTGCACCCTTTTCATCTCCGTCGTACTCTTCTCCGGACCTTCCTGAGGCTGGTCCCTTGCTGGCGGTGGCCATGGTTACCGCTGGAGTGTACCGGTTCTAGTCGATCCGCCCGATCGGCAGAACCCCGTTGCTCGCCCCGTGGGCGCGGCAGGGAGGCTAGAAGGTATGTTTTCTCGACAAAAATCTCTTGTCGGTCTCGATATCGGCACTGACGAGGTCAAGGTCGTCGAATTGACTGAAACTGCGGAGGGGCTCGAACTGACCGGTTTTGGTTGGGGACGAATCCCGACACCGGAAGAGACCCTCGATACCATCAAGGCGGTACTCCGGGAATCCGGCATTCGTACTCGCAAGGTTGCTACTGCAGTGTCTGGACGATCTGTGGTGGTTCGCTACATCACCCTCCCTCGACTCGACGATGATGAACTGCAAGGGACTTTACGTCTCGAAGCGGACAAGTACATCCCGTTCGATCGTGATGAGGTTTGCATCGACGGACAGAGTCTCGAGGTTGTTTCCGACGACTCGCCGGAGAGTGTAGAGATGAAGAGTCTGCTGGTTGCGGTGAAGAAGGACCTCCTCCAGGACCATATCGACCAGATACAAGATCTTGGTCTGACTCCGGTCGTCATCGATGTCGATTCCTTCGCTCTGGGTAACTCCTTCGAACTGAGAAATGAGGCGGGTGTCCGCTCAGAGGATCCGGACCGAGCGGTCGCGCTGGTCGATGTCGGTGCCAGTAAGACCAACATCCATATCCTTCGGGGCAACGTCTCCTGCTTCTCTCGAGAAATTTACCTCGGTGGTACTGATCTGACCGAGTCGATCGCACGCCGTGAACATCTCGACGAGGCTGAGGCTGAGGAACTGAAGTGTGACCCCCTCGGGAATGAGGAACTGGTGGCCAATGCGGTCCAGCCGGTTCTCGACGAGATCGCCGGCGAGATTCAACTCTCCTTCGAATACTTCGAAAATCAGTTCGACCACAGAGTCGAAGAAGTCTTCATCAGTGGGGGAGCCAGTCGAACCATTGGTCTTCAGGATACCTTCGAGCGTGTCTTCGATCGTGAAGTCAAAACATGGGATCCTCTCGAATCGATCAAGATTCGTGAGGATCTTGTCGATGTGGATGCTCTTGCCGAGCACAAGGTCCAGCTGTCGATCGCAGTGGGTCTTGGCTCTCGTCTTCAGGATTGCGTCTAGGCGCGCCAGGAAAGGATCAAAAAATGATAAAGATCAACCTGCTGCCCGCCGAACTACAACGCGCTGCCAGCACCCCACGTACGGTTTTTTATTCGGTGCTGGGAGGAGTCGCCGCAGTGGCTCTGGGAGCGATAGGAATCTTCTGGTTGTGGATTGCCCAGGGAAGCATGGAAGCCGAGGCGCAAGCCCGGATAGTACATGTTGAGGATCTGGAGCAATCAGCCGGAGAGGTCGATCGGATCCAGTCCGATATCGCCTTCTACCGTCAACGTGAGGATTCCATCATCAAGATCAAGACCCGGAGGATCCTCTGGGCTCCGAAGCTGGATCAACTGATCTCTCTGGTTCCTGACGATGTCTGGGTCACTTCCCTGATCGTCAATGTTCTCGACGAGGGAGAGTACCGCTGGGAACCCGGCACCCGTCAATCGGGGGGACGCGTGACTCTCGATTGTGTCGCACTCGGCGACGATCCCCAGGTCTTCACGACCTTCCGAAAGGCGCTCAGTGAGGACCATCGATTCTACGGTGATATGGTCGATGTCAGCGCCATGCCGGACTCCTTCTTTGGCGATTTCCTCGGTTTCACGGCTCTCGCATGGGAGAAGGTCAAAGCCACCGATGAGGTGCAGGAGCACTTCCGTTCAGAGGTCGAAATCGATCTGAAACCACTTCAGGACCCGCCCAAGCCGGTCATTAAGACTCCGGACACGACAAGCGAGGCAAAATGAATTTCGATGAGAAAAAACAACTACTGATCATCGCCGCTTTTTGCGGGCTGGTTTTCTGCGGAGAGTTCGTCGTTGGTTGGGAGCTCAAGTCCGACAATGACGCCATCGATGCACAACTGGTAGAACTCGATTCTCGCGAGGCTGCAGCCGAGGCGAAAATCGCCACGATTTCCGATATGAAGGAGAAGGCTAACGACCTCTCGAACATCGTCAGGGAATACACGGCGATCTTGCCGCAAAAGGATGAAGTACTGCAGGATGCATTCGTCGACACGATCACGGACCTGTGCCGAAGTTCGGGTCTCACCATACTCACCGCTGTGCCGATGAAGGTACGAGTCAAGGCTCCCAAGAGCAGGGCTAAGGACCAGGTGGTGGAAGAGAAGGAAGCGTTCACCCGCCACAAGTACAGGTTCGAGATGACAGGCGAGTTCTCACAATTGCATCGATTCATCAACAGCGTTGAAAACCATCCTCGGTTTCTTCGTGTCGATGGGATCCAGTTGTTCCCGCTGGGAGATCGTGCAGATCTGATCTCTGCTTCCAAGCCGACCAAGTTGCTGACCGTTGAAATTTCCACCTATGTTTACGACGAACCGAAAAGTCAGATGGAGGCGATCCAGTGAGCCATTTCAATAGATTGCCCCTGTATCTGCTGATCAGCCCGATGTTGTGGCTCCCAGGGGGAGCCGAGGGCAACCAGCAGGCTACGAATTCTCCCGTGGAAGTGGTCGAGACCTTCGAGGCGCAGCCAGCAGTCGAGGCGCAGCCAGCAG
>JAAZXB010000014.1 GCA_014240375.1 Planctomycetota bacterium
ATCTGCAAGTACCTGAGTGCCAGTCCCAGAAGGATGGCGGAGAACATCCCCAGCAAAATCTGCAGGTCTCCAATGTGTTGTTGTCGACGATGCCCACCTTGCTCAGCGCACTGGCAACGGTACTGGTGATCATCGTCGGGGGATTCCGTGTCATCGATGGATTCATGACCATCGGTATGCTGGTCGCCTTCCAGTCCTTGATGGGTAGTTTTCTCGGGCCGGTGGAAAACCTGCTCGACCTCGGCACGGTATCCCAGGAGATGAGGGGCGATCTCGACCGCATCGACGATGTGCTGAAGTACCCCTTCGAGAGAGCGGCCCTCGAGATGGCCGACTCGGATGAGCAGGAGGGCGAGAAGGTGTTCCTGTCGGGAGACATCCGGCTGGAGAATGTTTCCTTTGGTTACAATCCGCTGGAGCCTCCGATGCTGGAGGATATGAACATGCACATCAAACCGGGGGACCGAGTGGCGCTGGTCGGTGGAAGTGGCTCCGGCAAATCGACGCTGGCCAAGTTGATCTCTGGAGAACTGGTTCCGTGGAGCGGCGAGATCTATTTCGATGGGGTCCCCCTCTCCGAGTTGCCGAGGAATCAGTTCGTCAATTCCTTCTCCTTCATCAGCCAGGAGATCCTCCTCTTCAGCGGTACCGTTCGAGACAACCTCACCCTGTGGGATTCCACGGTGCCTGAGTCAGACCTGCACCAGGCATGTGAAGATGCAGCGATCCTCGAGACCATCACCGCCCTCCCCGGCGGCTTCGATGCGGAACTGATCGAAGGAGGCAATAACCTCAGTGGAGGGCAACGACAGCGACTGGAGATCGCCAGGACCCTGGTGCCCAACCCAACCATCCTGATCCTCGACGAGGCGACGAGTGCTCTCGATACCGAGACGGAAAGAGTGGTACTCGATCGGATGAGGATGCGAGGCTGCTCCTCCATCTTCGTCTCTCATCGATTGAGTACCATCCGGGATTGCACCGAGATCATCGTTCTGGAACATGGAAAAGTAGTCGAGCGTGGAAACCACGATCAACTGTGGAGCGCAGCAGGTGCTTACGCAACTCTCCTGAAACTGGACGATGAGTTCAAGGAGACCAGCGCATGATGAATATTGAACCGCAACTCCTCGAACAGAATGGCACGGTTCGCCTCGTCTCGGGGCATCTATCGCTGCTGCTCAACGATCCCGATCTGGTCTGGGTTGTCATCGATGGGCAGGGAGAACTGGTGGCCACCGACGTGGTGGGTTCTCATGCCACCGGACGTCGTCGACTCATCCGGGACATCAGTGCTGGAGATTTTCTCTTCTCGATTCCTGCAGAACGGAGTGAGGATACTCACTCTGCCATGGTCCTTTCGGCCGAGTCCTTACGAGTTCTCGAGTTGCCGAGAGAACGGCTCGAGTTCGCAGCGCAATCGCTCGGTTCCTCTGCGGTCGAGGTGATCCAGGCCTGGGCAACGCAGGTCTATCCTCTGCTCGATCCCGAGCCGGTGCCCTCCTCCTGCGAGAGATGGGTCGAGGGAGAGAGTCGGGTGATCTCCATCGGGCACAGGGTCGCTCCGCCGGCCGACCGAGAAGGTTGGATTCGCGTCGTTCGTGGGCAGGGTCTGCTGGCGGGAAAACATGACATCTCCTTCGAGGATGATGTGGTACTGGCTCCTGCAGGGTGCTGGATCGAAGCGAGCGAGGAGATGGAATTCGAGGTACTCGAACGAGCTGAAGTTCCCATTCCATCCGCATCTTCTGCGTTGCTACGACTGCACCGCTCCATCCAGGAGATCAGGTCCGTATCCAGGTCTCGTGAAGGGGATCATAACCTCGAACGGGTGAAACGAAGAAAGATCATCGAGGGGAAGAGATCAGAACAAGCTCTCTCGCAACTGGCTTCGGTGTTGAACCCGCAGGAGACCCATTCGATCCGTGGAGAAGATCTCTTTTCCGTCATGAAACTGGTCGGTGCCGAGAAGGGGATCGAGATCTTGCCGATCGCCGATTCCACCGATATGGAGTCGCTGAGCGATCCAGCCGAGGCGATCACCAGAGCTTCGAGGATTCAGCAGAGGCGCGTCGTCTTCCGCGGAAAGTGGTGGACTCGTGACGTCGGCCCACTGGTCGCATATCTCGAGCAGGATGGCAGGCCGGTAGCGATCTTGCAGGATCGCAGGGGCCACTACCTGATCTACGATCCACGGGATGACTCGCGAACGATCGTGAACGATTCCACCTCTCGGTTACTCGAGAAGGATGCCCTGGTGTTGATCCGGTCCCTCGACGAGAAGGAGAAGAGTCCCTTCGGCCTGGTGAAGTTCTGTCTTCATAACAAGTTCGCCGATGTGACCTCGTTCTTCTTCGCTGCGATGCTTCTCACGGTGATGGGGATGCTGATTCCGCAGGCGATGGCCATCATGCTGGATACCGCGATCCCCGACTCGAACCCGAGACTGTTGATGGAACTGGGCGCAGCACTGATTGGCGTTACCATCGGGATGACCCTGCTGAGGGTGTTCCAGGCATTTGTCAGCATCCGATTGTCGGTGATCACCGACTTCGATGCTCAATCCGCCATCTGGGATCGATTGTTGCGACTCAAGGTGTCCTTCTTTTCCAAGTACTCCACCGGGGACCTGTTGCAACGTGTCTCCGCCGCTCACGCCATCAGCCAGGAGTTCAGCGGTTCGACCTTGTTGACCCTGATGACATCGTTCATGGCACTGCTCAATGTGGTGCTGCTCTTTTACTACAACTCGACCCTGGCATTCGTGGCCATCGTCATCGCCACTCTGGTGGCAGTCGTCACCATGATCGGAGGGGTACTGATTCGCAGATATGCGAAGAAGTTGATGGAGCAGGAAGGGGAACTGCTCGGTTTCGAGGTCCAACTCATCAGTGCCGTGAGCAAGCTGCGTGTTGCCGGTGCAGAACGGCGGGCATTTGCCCTGTGGATGGAGCGGGTCGCGAAGCAGTTGAGCCTCTCCAACAGCGTCCAGAGGATCGTCGATGGCCTTGGACTCTTCAACATGGCGATCCCGACGCTGAGTACATTGATCCTGTTCATGTTGGCGATTCCGCTGGTCACCGGGCAAGATCCGGGTCAGTCGCCGATGACCATCGGTGTGTTCCTTGCGTTCAATACCGCCCTCGGGATCTTCCTCGCCGGTGCACTGACCTTGAGTGCTACCGTCGTGGGTTTCCTCGATACCACGGTACTCGCTGAACGGATGAAGCCCCTGATGACCGCAGAGATGGAAACGGTTACAGCCAGCGTCGATCCAGGGAAGTTGAAGGGAGAGGTCGAACTCTCACGGATCCACTTCCGCTATTCACCGGAGGGTCCCAAGGTGCTGGAAGATGTGACGATTCATGCCAGGCCAGGTGAGATGATCGCCTTGACCGGAACCTCGGGGTGCGGAAAGTCGACTCTGTTGCGGCTGATGCTCGGATTCGAGAGTCCCGAAAGCGGTGAGGTTCGCTTCGATGGTCAGGATGTCGATTCGATCGATGCCACCGCTGTCCGCAGGCAACTGGGAGTGGTGCTCCAATCGGGGCATCTCGGCGCGGGTTCGATCTTCGAGAACATCACGGTGGGCTCGGTCTATTCGATGGAGCAGGCGTGGGAGGCGGCTGAAGAGGCGGGGATTGCAGATGATATCCGCGAGATGCCGATGCAGATGCACACGGTGATCAGCGAGGGGGGTAGTAATCTTTCTGGGGGCCAGCGACAGCGCATCCTCATCTGCCGCGCGCTGATCCGAAGGCCCAAGATCCTGTTCCTCGACGAGGCTACCAGTGCCCTCGATAACAAGGCCCAGAAGATCGTCAACGACAGCCTCAATCGAAGGCGTGTCACGCGCATCGTGATCGCGCATCGACTCAGTTCGATTCGTGCTGCCGATTGCATCTACGTACTCGATCGAGGCCGTGTGGTCGAGCAGGGGAATTACACTGAGCTGGTCGCAGCCGAAGGCACATTTGCCGGGCTGGTAAAACGACAGACCACATAGCATCCACCGGGGTCGTCACCATCTCGGTACCGCGAGCTCGGGACCGCAAGTTCGGGAACTTCGAGAAAATCATGATTCAGCAGGGATCGGGTGAGCAGAGAGTTCGGGTTTGCGATGCCGATTCCTCGGTCTGTACTCACATCTGTGGTCTTGGGAACTCCTGGCCTACGCCATGGAGTTCATTCGCCACAGAGTTCATTCGCCACAGAGTTCATTCGCCACAGAGTTCGTTCATTCGCTATCGAGAGCAGCCACAATGGTGTTCTGGTCGTGCTCCACGGTGGAAGATTCGAGGTTGATCGTCGAACAATTGGTCTTTACTGGCGGCAGGATTTTTCTTGTCATCGCCGTCCAGTAAAACTGCCACCATCTCTGGAGGGAAACTCATGTTCCATCCGTCTTCCCTTCGACTCATCGATGGTGCCACCGGTTCAGAACTGGAGCAAAGAGGGGTCGATCTCTCCCTGCCCCTGTGGTCGGCCGGAGCACTGCTCGACGCACCAGAGGTCCTGGCCCAAGTGCATCGCGATTACCTCACTGCAGGAGCCCAGGCCATCACCACCGCCACCTTCCGAACTCACCGCCGAGTTCTGGAAAAAGCGGGACTGGGAGACCGAGCCGCGGAATTGACACGACAGGCGGTTCAAATCGCAAGGGATGCACGCGACGAAATCTGTCGAGATGCACTGGTTCTCGGATCAGTCGCTCCTCTTGAAGATTGCTATCGACCTGACCTCGTGCCGGATGAAGAGGTGTGTTTTCAGGAACATCTCGAGTGGATGGAGCATCTCATCGAAGCCGGTGTAGATCTGATCTTGATCGAGACGATCAATCATCTGAGCGAAGCCAGAGCGGCGATTCGAGCGGCACGTCGAGTGGCAGAAGGAAAATGGATGATCAGTTTCTGTACTCGCAGTGCCGGGCCCCCAGGGGTTCTCTTGAGCGGTGAGAAGTGGCAACCCTTGCTGGAAGAGATCCAGGACGCGCAGGGAGTCGGTGTCAACTGCGTATCTCCGCACTCCATCGTGGATCAGGTCAAACTGCTTCGCCAGGAGCTGGATCAAACTCCGATTCTCGCTTATGGAAATATTGGCCACGCAGCTGAAGAGGGAAACTGGATCTCCTCCGACGCCATCGGACCTGAACTCTATCGTCAATTGGCCGCTTCCTGGATCGACGCAGGAGCCAGCATCGTCGGCGGATGCTGTGGGACAACTCCGGAGCATATTCGAGTGATTCACCAGCAACTGATCGATCGCTAACCGTTGCTCAGGTTAGATACTGGTCCATCGAACCTTCCTGTACGATGAAACAGGAGTGTGCGTGGCGAACAGCCTACAGGGAAATCTGGCTTCAACTCAGCACGGTGAAAGAGTGGCGACCTTGATCGAATCAATCAGCACCGAGAAGGTGATCCAGCACGGTCGACTGGCTGGAGGAGGCGAGCCATCTGCAGCCGCGATGGTGATCCGAGAGGCGACAGAGCAGGATCGTCAGGAGATCTATCGCACCCGACATGATGTCTATGCGGTCGAACTGGGTCAGCACCCGCAGAACCCCGATGGATTGCTGAAGAATCATCTGGATCAGTTCAATCGCTACTTCGTGGCGATCATCGATGGGCAGATGGCTGGCTTTATCAGCGTCACCCCGCCGGAGGGGGGCGAGTACTCCCTCGATGGTTACCTCGATCGAAAACAGTGGCCCTTCGAGGATCGCGATCGGTTGTTCGAGGTTCGGCTGTTGACGGTGAAGTCTGGAAGGCGCGGATCGCTACTGGCGACAGCACTGATGTATGCCTCATTCAGGGCGGTGGAGGCAAGCGGAGGAACCCGCCTGGTCGTCATCGGTCGTACCGAGGTGGCTTCCATCTACCGCAGTAGTGGCTATGTGGATCATGGCATCGAACTGGTCAAGGGCGACGTGACCTTCCTGTTGATGAGTGCCACCGTCGATCAAGTTCGTAAGCAGGTCGAGAAGCGACCTCAACTAGTCGATCGGATCGAGCAGACGGTCGACTGGCAGCTGTCCTTTCCGCTGAGAAAACCCGCCGCTTGCTTTCACGGTGGTGGATTCTTCGAGGATGTGGGCGACGGTTTCCAGTCCCTTTCGCGACGAGAGGAGATCATCAATGCCGATGTCCTCGATGCCTGGTTCCCTGCCGCTCCCGGAGTGATTTCGACCCTCTCCGAGCACCTCGACTGGCTGGTGCGCACCTCTCCTCCGACTGGTTGCGAGGGGCTGATCGCGGCCATCGCTGCTGCGAGAGGGGTTGCTGAGACATCTGTCTTACCGGGGGCCGGCTCCTCCGATCTGATCTTCCTCGCGTTCAATCAGTGGCTCTCGTCATCGAGCCGGGTGCTGCTACTCGATCCAACCTATGGCGAGTACTTCCATGTCTGTGAAAAGGTACTGCGCTGTCAGGTCGACCGCTTTCAACTGCGGCGAGAAGCGGGCTTCGAAGTCGCTGTCGAACAGTTGCAAGCGCAAGTTGCAGATGGAGACTACGACCTGGTAGTGGTGGTCAATCCCAACAGTCCCACCGGCCGTCATCTTCCGCTGAGCGAGGTGCAGTCGATCATCGAGGCTACCCCGGCATCGACTCTCTTCTGGATCGATGAAACCTACATCGAGTACGTCGGTAGCGCCCATTCACTGGAACAGTTTGGCTGCCAGCGAAAGAACGTCGTGGTTTGTAAGTCGATGTCGAAGGGGTATGCGCTGTCGGGGGTGCGATCGGCATATCTTTGTGCGTCTCCAGAAATTCTCGAACCGTTGCGAGCGTTGACTCCACCGTGGGCGGTCAGTCTGCCGGGCCAAGTGGCAGCGGTGAAGGCACTCGAGGATCCCGAGTACTACCAGAGGCAATATCAGGCGACAGCGTTGGCACGCGAGTCGATGGCCAGAGACCTGCAAGAACTGGGGCTCGAGGTGATTCCATCGGTGGCCAACTTCCTTTTGACTTTTCTACCCGCCGATGGCCCGACCGCAGCTCAGGTCGTCCAACATTGTCGCCGATCGGGAGTTCATCTGAGGGATGCCAGCAACATGGGAAGTGCACTGGGAACCCATGCGCTGAGGACTGCGGTCAAATCACCGCAGCAGAACTCGCAGATCGTGACCGCCATCGCCGAGGCGCTGTCGACGGTTCAGGCCTGATCGAGTGCAGCAGGCTGGATCCGGTAGAGGATGTGGGGGCGAAGGGGGTGCCCTGGTTTCAGTGCCGGATGGTCGAAGTCTCCATCGAGATCACGGGTCATGCCGATCTTTTCCATCACTCGACGAGAGGCGATGTTGGCGGGAACCGTGAAACTGACGATCTCATCGAGTCCCAGCTGTTCGAATCCAAACTGGAGCGCTGCTCTGGCTCCCTCGGTGGCATACCCCTGGCCCCAGAAGGAAGGGCTGAGATGCCAGCCAATCTCGACGCAGGGGCTCGCAGGTAGGGTGTGTCGAGGGATTCCGAGGCCGAGGAATCCGCTGAACTGTGCTGTGTCGGGCAATTCCACGACCCATGGGCCGAATCCATGGACCTCGATCTGATGCTGGATCCGCTCAAATTGGGCGTCTGCAGCGGATCGAGGGCTCGGACCCGGCATGAAGCGAGAATAGCGCTGATCGGCGAGCATCGCTGCCAACGGGTCGCGATCTGCGGCGCACCATTTCCTCAGGAGCAGGCGATCGGTCGCGATGGAGTCCGGTAAGGTCATGGCTACCCTCCAGATCGGTAGCGTATCCTCTTCGATCGGGGATTGCGACCCGCTCCATCTGAGGGCACGATCTCGGTTCACCATGGCTCGTGGAGGGTGCGAAAGGATACCGATGCAGATCGACTTGGAAGGAAATCCAGACTTCGGCGAGGCGCGGGTCCAGATGAACTCTGGAGAACGATTCCGTGCGGCCTCGGGTGCGATGAACTGGATGGAGGGAGAGATCGAATTGAAAGCTCGATTGCTCGGTGGGGTGGCGACCTCACTGGCACGACGGGTACTCGGTGGAACATCTCTTTTCATCACCGAATACACCTCCGCGGGGGAGAGTCGTCTCGCGCTCAGTCATGCGATGGCCGGGACCCTGGTGCGAACTCCGGTGACTCGAGAGGGCTTGTTGATCGCCGGGGGAGCGTTCACCGGCTGTACCGATGGAGTTCAGCTCAAGACAAGGTTCGGCGGCTTCAAGGCGTTCTTCAGCGGCAAGGGAGCCTTCTTCATCGAGGCCGCCGGAGCTGGCGAGGTGATGTTCGGGGCCTACGGTGCGGTGGTCGAGAAGGAACTCGACGGTGAACTGGTGGTCGACAATGGACACGTGCTCGCCTGGGAACATACCCTCGACTGGAAACTGGGAACCCCAGGTGGTCTCAAGAGCACCCTCTTCTCCGGTGAGGGGCTGGTGATGCGTTTTTCTGGTCGCGGCAGGATCTGGTTGCAGACGCGTCATCTGGCCGGAACGGCGGGGTGGATCTCCCCGTTCCTGAGAGGGTAAGGCGATGAGATTCGAAATCCTCGAACAGGGAGCCTTCCAGTCGGCGCTGGTTCACTTCGATCCAGGCGAACGTCTGGTCAGTGAATCGGGGGCGATGGTGCGAGCTTCCGGCAATGTAGACATCGATGTCACCACCCGGGCCAAGAAGGGTGGCGGCCTGTTGTCGGGGGTCAAGCGCCTGCTCGGTGGCGACTCCTTCTTCCTCTCCACCTATAGCACCACCGATGGAGGGTCGGGTGAGGTGGGGATCGCACCGGTTCTGCCAGGAGAAGTGATGACGCTGGAAGTGGCGGGGGCGAGTCACTGGAAGACCACCGGCGGCTCCTTTCTGGCAGCCGGTGGAGACATCGAACTCGATACCCAGTTCCAGGGACTGGGGGGATTTGTCTCCGGAGAGAATCTGTTCTTTCTCGAGGCATCGGGTAGTGGAACCATCCTGGTCGGTGCCTTCGGGGCGCTACGGGAACTGGAAGTGAATGGTGAACTGACCATCGACACCGGTCACCTGGTCGCCTACGAGTCGACCCTGGAGTACTCCGTGTCCAAGGCGGGCGGCTCGTGGATGCAGTCCTTTTTGGCTGGTGAAGGATTCGTGATGAAGTTCAGTGGGCAGGGAAGAGTGATCGTCCAGACCCACGATGCCAGCGGCTTTGGTAAGCGACTGGGGCCCTTGCTACCTCCGAGGGGGTGAAGATGAAGTACAAGATTGATTGTCAGCCGGGCTATTCCTATCTCGAAGTGGAACTGGATGAATCCGATTCCATCTCGAGCGAATCGGGTGCGATGGCGTGGATGGATCCGGAGATCCAGATGGAAACTTCCACCCGTGGAGGTGTCTTTCAGGGGTTGAAGCGAGCCGTCCTCTCGGGAGAATCCTTCTTTCAGAATACCTACACCACAAACTCCTCGGGGGCTCGGTTGAGCCTGGCTCCGGGACCCGCAGGGGCCATCGTGGCCAGGGAGATGAACGGCGAAGAGATCTTCCTGCAGAAGGGGGCTTACCTCGCTTCCATCGGAGACATTCAGATCGATACCAAGTTCGATGGTCTTCGAGGATTTTTCAACGAGGGGCTCTTCATCCTCAGGTGCTCGGGGAGCGGCACGCTCTTCTTCAATGCCTATGGTGATATCCAGGAGGTGGAGGTGGATGGTGAGTATCTGGTCGACAACGGCTACGCGGTGGCGTGGGATCCAACCCTCGACTACCGGCTGACCCGTGCTCGTAAGATCCGTTCGTTTCTCTTCGGAGATCAGTTGCTGCTGCGATTCTCCGGTAAAGGGAGGGTGTGGGTCCAGTCGCGCTGTCCCCATGCCTTTGCCAGCTGGGTTCACCCCTATCGACGGAAGAAACAGAAGAGTAATGAATGAAGACCAGTAGGGGGTCACTGATCCAGTGCTGTTTCTTGTTAAAATCTGTCCGAGTGTGATGGAATTCCGGATCAGGCGAGCGATGGAGTTGTGTGATCTCGACCCCGGATGGTTGATGGAACTCCTTCAGGAATGACTCACTTGTAGAATTGACACCTTGGGTGGCCCTTGTGAGAGGAGCACCTTGACTGGAGACCGCATGAATCAAACAGTTCTGCCCCAGGACCTGCTCGATCGATTGAGCAATTCAGGAGATCGGGTAGAGATTGAAGAAGGAACCGAATTCATCCGCGAGGGCGAGTTCGAGGAGAGTCTCTATCTGATCGAGAGTGGCCGAGTCGAGGTGCTGCGTGGCGGCACGGTGGTCGGCATCATAGAGGCGGGAGATCTGGTCGGCGAGATGGCATTCATCGATCGCCGCCCGAGGAGCGCTACTGTCCGCGCAGGAACCTCGAGCGTTTTGCGGAAGATGGAACGAGAAGAGCTGTTGAGAGATCTGGGTAAGGACCCCGAGGAGCTGCTGAATTTTGTCCAGATCCTCGATTCTCGACGTCAGGCGCATCTGAGTTCATCCGCGAATTCAGCGGATCAAGATGTCGAGATCTTTCTTCAAAGGGTGACTGAAGAGGCCATCGCTCATCGTGCGGTGAACCATCCCTACCTGCTAGCATTGAGGAATCATTCTCTTCCAGACATGAACTGGGCGCTGGCGGATTTCGCATGCCATTATCACGGATACTCGTCTCATTTCCCGCGGTTTTTGACCACTGTCATAGGGCGCCTGGAGAGACCCGAGCATCGAGCGGCTCTGATGGAAAATCTCACCGAAGAGGCAGGAATCTACGAGCCCGGTGAACTGGAGGAACTGGCTGACATCGGTGTGGAGCAGGAGTGGGTGGATGGGATTCCGCATCCGATCCTCTTTCGTAGATTCTGTGAAGCAACAGGAGTCAAAAACTTGAATCCGGAGTCGGACTCGGTGGAGGTGGTCTGCTGGCGTGAGATGTTCCTTTCGGTTCTTTCGGGAGGATCCCCTGCGGAAGCGATCGGGGCTCTGGGTCTGGGAACCGAAAATGTGGTGAGCACCATGTATCAGCACTTCTTGCCGGCGATCACGGTGCTCGGAGTCGATCCGAAAGATACGGTTTTCTTCCCCCTCCACGCTGCAGTCGATGATCACCATCAAGAAACCCTGCTCGAGATCTCACGGCATTATGCTGCCACCCCATCGGGTCGGGTGGATCTGGTCAAGGGGATGCGAAAAGCGTTGGCTCTCAGGGCGGGATTCTGGAACTGGCTACACCTGCGTGCTTCGACCCTGGGCCGCTGCGACGGTGCCGTGACCCCGTAGACCTGTTCGTGAAGGCTCTCTCCGGATTATCACTGGAAGTCTAGATATTCAGAGAATTCCCGGTCATCATCAGACCTGAGAGGGAATTCCATGAATCAAAAACTTGAGATCCAGATCGAACCATACGAAACGAAATCCGATACCTGCGTGATCAAAACCAATCGAGTCGTGGCAAAAACGCCCGAGTACTTCTCTACGGTGGAGGAAGCCAGTGCCAGTCCTCTGGGGCAGTTGCTGGTGCAGATCGAAGGACTCGAAGCGGTGTTGCTTCAGGATAGAATCGTCACCTTGTTGAAGCCGATCGAGGGACCCCCATGGGGACCGATTGCTGAGCGGGCCAGCGAACTCATCCAGGTCCATTTCGAGGGACTCGAACGAATCCAGCAGAATCGGTCGCGCCAGATGAACGAAGAAGAGAAGGAACTGTTCGTCGAGATCCAGAATTTGCTCAATGATGAGATGAACCCGATGGTGGCGGCCCATGGTGGATACATCGAAGTGGTCGATGTGAAGGAGACTGACATCTTCGTTCACATGGGTGGAGGTTGTCAGGGTTGCGGAATGGCAGCGATGACCTTGCGCCAAGGAGTGGAAACTTTGATTCGCCAGAAGGTCCCCAGAGTGAAAAATATCCACGACTCCACCGATCATGCCGCTGGCGACAATCCCTTCTATGAGTGACGCCACCGGTGACCTTCCTCTGGACCCTGCTGCTGAGGAGCTGGAGTGGTATCGTGTCTGCTCGGTGGCAGAGATCGAGGATGAGGAACCGTTCTTCGATACGGTTGGAGGTCGGAGCCTGATGGCGGTGCGCCAGGGCGCTCGAATTGCCGTCTTCGATGATCGTTGTCCGCACCTGGGAGCATCGATGATCGGGGCCACCGTGGTGGATGGCCAGATCGAGTGTCCGCTCCATGGTGCCTGTTTCGATGCCGGTAGCGGCTCGGTGCTCGATGGCCCCACAACGCAGGATCTGGTCTGTCACCCGATGCGAGTCTCCGATTCAGCACAGGTGGAGGTGGGATTGCCTCAGCCGGACCGAACGCCCTGAAGGGGGCTGTTTTGGCAATTTTCTGTCACTTCCGCTTCTTGCCTCATGCGGTGGATGCTGGACACTGGCCTCTGTAATCGAACGAGCAGCAATCAAGGTAAAAGCAAGGAGCCCCATGATGCGATGGATTCTGTGGATTCTGTGGATTCCACTCCTCCTCTTATTCCTGTCCGGGTGCATCGTCGTGCGGTCGGATGCCGCTCGGATCGATCCCGAGAGTGGATCATTCCTCATCGATCTCACCTCCAGTCGGGATCAGGACCGGGATTCCGATGAGAATGAGCGGCACGACGGCGATGACGACGATGACGACGACGATGACGATGACGACGACGACGACGACGACGACGACGACGATGACGATGACGACGATGACGATGACGACGACGATGACGACGATGACGACGAGGTCGACCAGAAGCGTGACGAGATCGAGAAGATGGAACGAGATCTTCACCAGGCAGAGATCCAGATGGAGATTTCCCGGTTGCAGTGGAGACTCTCCGAGGATGCCGCACAGCATCAGAAGGACGCCGATCATCGCACACTGGATGAGGCGCGTAGGGATCGGGATCTATTCCACGAGTTTGGAGTGGCCGAGGAGAAGCATGATGCGCACCAGTCCCTCGCCCGGGCGAGGAATCAACTGCAGGATGCCGAGGATGAACTGGAACAACTCACGATCCTCTACGAGGGATCGGAACTGGAGGATGGAACCGCCGAAGTGGTTCTCTCTCGGGGGCGACGCGGACTCGAACAAGCCCGCAGATCGCTGGAGCAGGCGCAGAGAGATCATCACGTCACTCTCAAGATCGAACTGCCCAAAAAAGTGGAATCCATCGATCGGGCCGTCGATGAGGCCGATCGCGCCATTGAAAGAGCAGAAGTGGAGCGTCAGGTCGCCGAGATGGAGCATCAACTCGCTGAGCAGGAGCAGCACAGGGCTCTTGATGAACTGCGTGAAAAGTTGGAGGAAGCTCATCACGACCTGGAGGAGATGACCGGTGAAGTGGTCAAACCGGCGACCCTTGCCTGGAGGTTCTTCTGATGCAGCCGATCGTCATCGCGACGATTCTGAGTTGGCTCTCCCTGACCGGATCTACCGATCCAGTCGCCGTGGCCGATCCTGCTGCGGTAGTCGATCCGGTGGTGAGGGCCGAGTCGGAGTGGAGGGCAGCAGCCACCACTGGATTACACCGGGCTCTTTACTACTTGCTCGACCATCAGGAACCGGACGGAGCTTTTGGCCACTGGCGCGGCCCCATCGGTTCCGATGATTGGGGCTGGCCGGTCCCTGGTCAGCATTACGCCTGGCAAGTGGCGACCACCGCCATCACCTGCGTGACCCTGATGGATCTGGCCGAGGTGGCGCCGGAAGGTTCCGCCGAAAAGATCCGCAAGGCGATGCATCGTGGTCTCGATCACATCTGTGAGAATGGCCGCCGCAAGAGGATCCTCAACTGGGACACCGACAATGTCTGGGCCTATGTCTATGCGCTGGAGGCGGTGGCTCGAGCGCTCGCCGAGGATCCGGCTGCGATCGGCAGCGAGCGCAGGGGGCGGCTCAGAAAACTGGGTGAAGATCTGATCGTGACACTGGAACTGTATCAGAGCCCCGATGGTGGCTGGGCCTACTACGATGATCCACCCATCACTCGCCGTCCCACCTGGGGAACTTCTTTTGTCACGGCATCGCTATTATTGATCTTCGAACAGTGTGAGGTGGTGGGGCTGACGGTTCCCGACAAGATGCAGCAGCGAGGGTTGCGCGCATTGCGTCGCTGTAGGCTTCCCAATGGGGCATACGACTACAATGTATCGGTGATCCCCAGTTCAGAAGGACTGACAGAGATCAATCAGATCAAGGGGTCCTTGTGTCGGATCCAGGTCGGAAATCTGGCGTTGAGGGTCTGTGGTGACGATGGTGAGGTGAGTTACGAGGAGATCGTCACCGGGCTCGACCAGTTCCTGGTGCGACATCACAAGTTCATCTCCCTCTCCCGGGGTCGGCCCCATCCTCACGAAGCTTATTACGCGAACAGCGGCTATTTCTTCTTCTACGGTCACTACTATGCCGGTGATCTGATTCGACTACTGCCGCAGGAGTTGCGCCTGCAATGGTGGCCGAAACTGATCGAGAAGATCCTCGCGACGCAGGAGCCGGACGGTTCGATGTGGGACTATTCTTTTTTCTCCTACCATCGGATCTACGGCACAGCCTGGAGTGCATCGGTGCTGGCGAAGGCCTTGAAGGAATCGCCTCTGCAGAAACGCATCGAGAACATCGAGAACATCGAGAAGCAGCCGAGAAAACCACAGCGAGTACGGTAGATCAGCGAGCCGTTCGATCAGGGGCAGAAGAGTGCCCGATCGATCGCAGGTGAAATTGCTCCCATCCGCCTCGACTTTTCAACCCATCTCTCCAGCCCATCTCTCCAACCCATCTCTCCAACACATCTCTCCTTGGGATTTGAGATGGATCATCCGGATGAAAAAAAAGGGTGCCAGGTCGAGGACCCGGCACCCATTAATATTCTAATCACGAACTACGGTCGACTACTTGGCGTCGCAGCACGGCTTGGAGCAGTCGTCTCCACAGGCTTTCTTGGCTGCGGCGGCAGCAGCGGGGCAACCTCCACAGTCGGAGGGGGCGGCCTTGGAGCAGGTGGTGGCAGCGCTGCAACCGGCGTCAGCAGTGGCTTTGACCGGGGCAAAGTTACTACAGCCGGCCAGAGCCAAGCTTCCAAATACGACGAAGGCGAGTGCGAATTTACGCATGATGAGGTCCTTTCAGGGTGACCATTGATCTTGTTCTCTACACGAATCTACCTGATGTGCTCTCCAGTGCGACCGTTTTCCGCGGGTCCGTGGAAACCAAAGGCTTCGATCCGAACTTATAGTGTACCCAAATTCTGAGGAAAATCGTCACCTTGGAGACGATCCTTCAGCAGCGGAGGTTCCTGCTTTCATGGGATTTTCAGAAATTCTCATAAGTGCAATATTTTAATGAAGTTAAGGCATCATCGGGAGCCCAGGATTCGGCTCCGGCGTTCCTTTCGGAGCGCATCTTCTGCGATCGGGCTGGAGTGAGTCGAGTAGAAGGAGGAGTAGGCAAAGTGGCAGATCCCCTGGCAGCCGAGACGAAGTGCCAGTTGCTCTTGCCGCAGCGTCACCGCCGGGTCCGGATGCAGGTAAGTCCCCAGACCCATCAGTACCGGATAACCACGCGCCTGATGCAGGCACTCCTGGACCCGCTTCTCGAAGCGAGGCACTTCCCGGTCGTACTGCATCGGGAACACCGCATCGATCAATCCCAGGCGCAGCCAGCGGGGCCAGTCCTGACGCACCCGTTGGTAGGCGATCTCCGGGGTGCGGTACACCGCTGCAGTGAGCAGGGCTCGACGATCCGCCAACTTCACCGCGACTCTGATTTCTCGCACCATCTCGGTGACCTGATCGCGTCGCCAGCGATCCCACGCATTTTCATCGGATTCCGGGTCGGCCACTCCAGTCTGCCGGGTGAATCGAGCGAGGCTCTCCCGATCCCGGGGGTAGTCGATTTCAATGCCAGATTCGAGGAATCGGATGTAGTCGAGGTGAATCCCAGCCACCGGGTAATTCTCGACGATTTCCGAGCACACTTCTGCCACGTGCTTTCTCACCCTGGGTAAGCACGGATTCAGTGCCACGTAGTAATTCGGTTGTAACGGTTGGCGCTGCTGTTTTGAGTCGTGAAGGAACCAGTCCGGGTGGGCATTCCAGTGCTGGGCAGGAGTGGTGCTTGGCGGCGGTGAATCACCGCGCCATCCCGGGACCGCATTGATCCACGCATGGATGGCGACGCCGTGCCGAGCCGCTTCCCGGCAAGCGATCTGCAAGGGATCAAACCCGGGATCGGTGTGCCCGAACTCCTCTGCCCAGGGCTCCAGCTGTGATCGATAGAATACGGTTCCGTTGCCTCGTACCTGAAAGATCACCGTATCGAAACCACCATCCGCGACATTTTTGATGCACTGTTCCACATCTTCTTGAGTCTTGTAATCCCAGCGGGTGACCCAGATGGCCCGTTCGATCGGCACCGCTGGAGGTTGGCGACAGCCGGGCGCATGCATCAGCAGCGAAGCGATCCCCACTGCCAGGAGCGTGCATCGGCGAGTCATGATCTGCATCCTTTGTGCTGTCATTCGATCGGTCCTCTCTGCGGCGAGTCACGGGTGGTTCACCGTGGTAGGTAGACCTCGAAGTGTCTCGCCAACACCTCCAGTTCGATCACCTCAGGATGACCGACGATATCCCCGTCGACCAGGAACGGGCCACTGAGTTGCTCGATGCGTAGCCAATCGTCCTGTCTGTACTGGATGTCAGGAACCGCATCGAGATGGGTTCCGCGAGAGATCTTCGGGAACAACTTCAGCGCAGCCCAGGGAGAGAGGGTGGGGATCAGGCACTGGTCCAGTAAGCCATCGTCGAGCAGGGCTGCGGGACAGGGGCGAAAACCACCACCGATGCTCCCCTCATTGCCCAGAAACAGCGCCATTCCGGAGGCGTCCCAGCGGCTGTCGTGCGTTTTGAATTTCCAGGAGAAAGGTGCAATGCGACCGCCCAACAGGGTGACGATGGCCAGAATCCGGTAGCAGGAATCTCCCAACCAGCGGATCGGATGGCGGATGATCGGTTGTTTTCGTAGCCGATCAAATCTGCCCGCGACCACCGCCGGAAACCCCAGTGCGGCAACCTGCAGCATCCAGCCGCTGGCGGCGCCGTCGAGGGTGTAGCGCACCACATCGATCTTGCGGGTGGTGGAGCCTTCGAACGCCAGTGCGATCGCCTCGGCAGGAGTGGTGGGAATGCCAAGACCGCGCGCCAGGTTGTTTCCAGTACCTGCAGGAATGATCGCTGCAGGTGCCTTCACTTGCACTTCTTCAAGCCACCTCAGTGCCAGATGGATGGTGCCATCGCCGCCGACGATGAGGACGCGATCGACGGGACCAGGGTCCTCGGGAGTCGAGGTCACCTCACGCCAGGTCAGTCGTGGGGCCGGATCGAGTGCCGCTACCGTGTCTTCGAGTTCCTGTCGAACTTCGGAGGCTCGCCTGGATCCGGCATTGGTCAGTACCAGTAGAGAACCGAGGCGATCGGAAGATCGGTTCATCATCGTCACTCGATGATCTGGCCGGGCTCGATGTCGATCACTTCGATCGGCAGGTTGCCGATCGCTTCACGCAACTGTTCAGGAGTTCCATGGAGTCGTGGAGAACTGCCGAAGTGCATCGGAATGACCATCTGGACTCCGAGCAGATGAGCAGCCTTGGCCGCTTCCCGGGGACCCATCGTGTAAACATCTCCGATCGGCAAGATCGCCATCGATGGGGAGTACAACTCGGCGATCAATGCCATGTCTCCGAAGACCGAGGTGTCTCCGGCGTAGAAGAAGCGAAACTCGTTTTCTGTTTCCACGACAAATCCACACGCTTCGCCGGCATAACGATACTCGTCATCGATGACCACCCCCGAAGAGTGCCGGGCGTCGGTCATGGTGACCTGAAGTCCGCAGGCCTCGACGCTTCCACCCTTGTTCATCTCGATCACCTGGTCATCCTCGAGGCCGAGCTTCCGGAGCCAGTGGGCCAGTTCGACGTTACAGATGACTCGAGCGCCGTGCTTCTTGGCCTGTGGAACGACACTATCGAAGTGATCCCAGTGCCCATGAGTCAGCAGGATCAGGTCGACCTGCTCGAACTCCTTGCAGTCGTCGGGGCAACTGGGGTTTTCCAGCCATGGATCGATGAGAATGTTGCGGCCGGAAGGTGTTCCAACCAAAAACGATGCATGGCCGAGCCAGCGAAAGGTCGTTTCCTTGCCGAGATAGGTCACAACAGATCCTTTCTGTTGAAGGCTGTCCGCGACAGGCTAGCGTGCCTGTCGACAGGCTGCGAGAAGTTCACGCCCTCGATCTTCGATCTGTGGCCAATCCTGATTCTCGATGGCGACCGGATCGAAGAGCGGTGCGACAAATCCGATGGCATGTGCACCGGCGGACAGAAATTCAGCGGCATTATGCAAGTCCACTCCGCTGGTGGGAACGATCTTGAGGAACGGAAGTGGACCCAGAACCGCCTGCACCCAGCTGGGTCCACCGGCTGGACCCGGGAACAACTTGACCAGCGGCGCGCCCGCCCGGTGCGCCGCCAGCATCTCGGTCGGGGTACTGCACCCCGCGATGATGGCGACTCCCAGTTCGGCGGCCGTTTCGACCACCGGGCCATCGAATACTGGAGAAACGAGAAAGCGAGCCCCGGCAGAGACCGCATCCCGTGCCTGCTCTGGAGACAGGACAGTGCCCGCACCCACCGTCACATCCGGATACTGACAGGCGATGGTCTCGATGTGCTGAAGTGCCCCGGGAATCGTCAGGGTGAACTCGCAGATGCGGAATCCAGCGGAGATGGCACATTTCATCGCATCCACAGCAAGATCCCCGTGGGGTGTTCTCAAGATGGCACTGGCACGAGATTCACCCAGTTTGTCGACAAATTGAGCGGGCTGGAGTGGTGCACTGGACAAGCGGCCTCCTGAATCTCGGGTGGCATTCCTACTCTCTGCGGGCATGATGTGGGGCAAATCCTATCAGGACAACCATTGCTCGTAAGGAGGACTACATTGTCTGGAGCTGAAGTCAGCACCTTGGTGCATGTGATCGTCGCTTTTTTCATCGCAGGGACGCTGTTTTTTCAGTGGCGTGCGATTCATCCGGCGGTCTCGGCAGCGGCCGACTCCGATCAGATCCGTGAGGCGATTCGCAGTCGCTGGGCTCCGATGATGCACATCGGAGTGGTGCTGTTGATCGGTACCGGAGTGTATCAATTGATGGTTCTGGGAATGCCCAAGGCGGAACTACAGAAGTCCTCCGAAGCCGCAGGCCTCTCCTATCACATGCTGTTTGGCATCAAGTTTTTGCTGGCGTCTTTGATCTTGTTCATCGGCAATGCGATGGTCGGGAAATCCGCGGCTCTGGCGTCGATTCGTGAGAAGGCTCCGATGTGGTTGGCCCTGGCATGTGCCATGGTGATCGCTGTCATCGTGATCTCTCGCCACCTCGCCCAGATGCCCGCCGGAGTGTAGGATGTGCGAATCGAGGAGCAAGGTATGAGCGCTCGAGGGGTGCTGACATGACTCGAATCTTCTGGCTGGCATCGTTGCTGGCATCGTTGCTGGTTTCGGTGCTGCTGTCTGGCACGGTGTCGCGGATAGACTCCGTGTCGGCCTTCACTCCGGTGGCCACGCTACGAGTGCCGCTGGCGCAGCAGCCTGCGGCGCCGGATGATGCGGACGACGATGATGCGGACGACGATGATGCGGACGACGATGATGCGGACGACGCGACCGATTCCCCCGAAGAGCCGATCCAGGGACCAGAAAAGGACGCTCTCGATGCCCTGGAGAAGGGAATCAAAAGCCTCGGATCGCTGCCGCGGGCGGCCAAGGCGCGCAGCGAGCGATTGCTCGAACTGGAGGAGCAATTCGAGGAGATCCGACAGCAATGGCCCGAGACCGCTGCGGCGCTTCAGGCGCTGGCGTACCGCTCCGAGTGCCAGCGGCGGCTCGGACGAACTCGCCCGGCCACCGAAGGGTATCAGCAATACCTGGCCCTCGGTGACGGTACAGAGACGATGGCAGTGGCGCTCCACGGGCTGGGGCATTGCCTCGAGGAATCGTTCGACTGGGCTGGCGCACAGGCCTACTTCGAACAGGTTCCAGAGAGGTTTCCCGATCACGAGCTGGTGCCAGAGTGCCTCTATGATGGGGGATTCTGTCTGCGCGAGCAGGGCAAGTATGACCAGGCTCGATCGGTGTGGAATCGACTGATCTCTCGCTTTCCAAGGAAGGGAGCGGCGCGCAAGGCGCAGAACCGGCTGGCGACCCTTCGTCCACCGCGGGAGCGGATGATGGATGTGGTGAGAGACTGGGATCGGCAACTGGCTCGCTGGAACGCACTTCCGTATGCCGAGAAGAGTGCCGGCACCAAGGAACTCGAAAAAGTGCTCGATGAGGCGGGGGACTGTCGTTGTCGCGAATCGGAGCGATTCCTGCGCCAGCTGCTCGACCATCCAGACAAGAACATCCAGGCGATTGCGGCGGTACCGCTGCTGGCGGTGGGAGATCATGAGGTCGCACAGCTGGTGCTGAAGCATCTGCCATCCCTGACCTCGCTCGGGCGCCGCCAGGTGCTCGATGCGATGCGGCCAAGACATCTGACAAAGGTCGCATTGAAACCGCTGGAGCGCTGGGCCAAGGGATCGGAGATGGGTGTGGCCACCGCGGCGATCGATCTCCTCGGCAGGATCGGGAGCCGTGAGGCGACCCGCATGATGGTCGGATTTATCCCGGAAGGGACCGATCCCGAGACGCTGCCCCAGAACCAGCGAAGGAATTTCGATCAGCTTCTCCGCTCGCTCCGGTCGGTCCGTGATCCCAAGGCGTTGAAGTGGTTGAATGACAAGAAGCTGGATTCGGAGCGGGCCCCGTTGCTGGCTCGATACGCAGCCGCCGATGTGCTCGGTAGAGCCAGTTACCAGCCGGCGGAGCCGGTTCTCACCGGCCTACTGCTGCATCCGGCGGCGCTGTTGAGGAAAGCAGCGGTGAGGGCGCTTGCGCTACTGGGTTCCAGTTCATCGGTGGAGGATATCACCCGCGCTTCGAGGAAGTTGAGACGCGACATCGAGTTCCAGCGGGAAGCGGTGAGGGCGTTGATTCGGCTCGATCCGACCGCGGCGCAGGAGATGCTCCTGGCCCTCGGAAACAGCCAGGATGTTTCGCTTCGCACCCTCGTCATCACAGCACTCGGTAAGGTCTCCAGCGAGGAGAGTCTGGTCCGCCGCATCGAGGCGCTGATCGATCCCGCCTGGCAGGTGAGATCCGCAGCATTGCGCTCTCTCGGCAAGGAGCGCGATGCGCGGCTGATCGATGCCTTGCTCGATGCGATGGAGCGCGAGAAGGGTGCACTGCTACCGCAAGTAGTGGCGTGTTTGATCGCGGCGACCGGTGCCGACCTTGGTCCAGAGGTGGCCGATTGGCGCAAGTACTGGGAACGAGAACGAGATCGCTATGACCCGGTCGATATCGCACGTCGTGAGGCGGAGCAGCAAGGTGGGCAAACCTATGTGCGGAAGGCGGACCCGGATGCGGCTCGTACTCCCTCATACTTCGGAGTCGAGATCGTCAGCCGCCGCATCGCATTCGTGATCGATTGCTCCGGTAGCATGAGTGCGTCGGTGACGGTTCCGCGGGAGGGGGGGGGATCGGACACGATGGAGCGGATCGCCCTGGCCAAGGATGAGTTGCTCACCGCAGTGGAGAAGTTGCGACCCGGTACCTTCTTCAACCTGGTTCGATTCAGCAACAATCCGGTCAATCTCCATCCCAAACCGGTCAGGTTGTCGAAGAAATCGGTCAAGACCGCCCAGCAATTCGTACTCGGGCTGCAGCCAGGAGGGGGTACCAACATCTATGATTCCCTCGCCGAGGTGCTGAAGGCGGGTGAGGTAGACACCATCTTCTTCCTCTCCGATGGGGCTCCCAGCATGGGTACCTTCATCGACACGGAGCGAATCCTCGAGGAGATCCTACGCCTCAATGAGGAGAGCCAGGTGACGATTCACACCATCTCGGTCGGATTCACCTCGACCTTCATGGAGCAACTGGCCGAGCAGAACCGCGGCAGTTACATCGTCGCCGGACGCTGAAGGATCGCAAAGATCTGCAATACCCCTCAAGATTTGTCCTCATCGAGCCGATGGTGGTTGCATGGGAATGTTCCGGGCCGCTGAACTGGATGAGGATTTTTGATGACACCCGATTTCGACTGGCTTTGGCTGATTCCAGTCTTTTCGCTGCTGATCTTGCTGTGGCAAAAGCGTCGCCTTCCGCGGCCGGTGCCTGAGGAATCGAAGATGGGGACCGATCCCCACTTCGATAGCGCCAAGGTCGTCGATGGATTACTCGCTCGCGGGATCGAGGGGCCCGAAACCAGGCTCCTGGTGAAATTGCTGGAACTTTCGGCGGAGAAAGAGCCCGATCGCTTGCTCAACTCACGCGTTGCCTTCGAGCATGCTCTTCGTCTCGCTCTCGGGCAGAATCCAGCTTTGATGCGGGATCTCGAGATGAGAAGAGCGCTCGATCGGATCCGGGTTCGCCGCGGCTGGGAAGTGCCCAGTTCCAATTCTCAGGGGGTTTCCTTGCCCTTCGATGAAGAAGAGCTGCTGGTTCAGGGGCCTGACGGAGCTCTTTTACGAACCATCACCATCCATTGCGATGCTCATAGCATCGCGGTTCGCGTTGTCGAGCATTCTGACCCGACGCAGACAGACCTTTCATGGCAGCCGGGAGATGGACTCGAGATCGTCTTCTTCCGCCCGGATCTGGGTGGGCTCCACTTCGAGACCCGTTTGCAGGAGAAAAGAGAACTGGGCGAATGGTTCCTCTTCTTCGAGACTCCTGAGCGAATCAGGGTCGAGCAACGGCGTCGTTTCGCGCGCATCCCCATCGAGGCTCCAGTCCGATTTCTCCATCTTCCGCTGGGCAAGGCTGGATACCACGATCCAGAGCGTGAGTTGCTTCATCAGGCTCAACTGGTCGATCTGGGGACCGGTGGTCTGGCGATCGATACCGATGCCGAACTGGAGAAGGGTGACCTGCTGGTGATTCGTGGGGTTCCCTCCCTCGAAGCGAAGGACATCACCGGACGGGTGGTGGAAGAAGTGCCCATCGGAGATGATCCGGAAGGTGGGGTCGGAGTCAAATTTGTCGGACTCTGCGCTACCGATCGGGATCGAATCGCATCGCTTGTCTTCGCCGCCCGGATCGAGTCCTCGGATGTGGGATTTTACTTCGATCGAGAAGATGTATCGGAGCCAGCGGTCGGATCCGAGGGTCAACTCTAGGTCGAGAGTCAGCGCCGTGGCAGCTGCTGGCGGAAGACCGTTTCCGATCGATCGACCCGACCCGGGTGGGGCAGTGTTTCGTCGGCATGACCGAGCACCACCAGCACGGCAATCCCGATCTCATCGCACTCACCGGCGCCGATGACTTCCTTGACCGCGTCTTCTCGCCAGCCGTTCATGAAGGTGGTCTGGAGACCCAGAGAGGTCGCTGCCAGCACACAATGAGTGGCGGCGATCATCGCATCCTTGATGGCGTACTCTCGCAGGCGTCCCATCGCAGACAGTGCATTCTGGCCGCCGGGAATCGCCTGACGTGCGATATCGCAGTACTGCGGAGGCCACGCTCCACGCTCTTGAGCCTGCTCGATGATCGGCTCCATATCCTTTTCCCATGCACCCTGGTCGATGGCGAAGACGATGGTGACCGGTGCTTCCAGCACCTGCCGCTGACCGAAGCATGCCTGATGCAAGCGGGCTCGCGAATCCGCATCATCGATCACCACGATGCGCCACGGCTGAAGATTCCACGACGATGGAGCTTCGGTGCTGAGGTGCAGGATCTGGTCGAGAATTTCGGGGTCGATCGGATCCGACCGGAAATCCTTGGTCGAGCGTCTCGCCGAGATGGCCGAGGCCACATCCAGCGGCAGATGACGGTGAGATTCTGGCACCGGGTTCCTACTTCCTCTCGAGCAACGTGACCACGGAAGTTCGGTCGTCTCCACCCATGTTGGCACAGAGACCTCGCTCGGGAGCCGTGGCGACCTGGTAGTCTCCGCAAAGGCCGTTCATCTGGCGGTAGATCTCGAAGATCTGCTTCACTCCGGTAGCACCGACTGGGTGGCCAAACGCCATCAGCCCTCCCCCGCAGTTGATGGGAAGGGATCCCTCGAGAGAGGTGACTCCGTCCGCGGCGATCTTCATCCCTTCTCCCTCCTGACAAAATCCCAGCGCTTCGCAGATCAACGCTTCGGTGATACTGAAGCAGTCGTGGACCTCGGCGATCTGGATGTCCGTGGCATCCCAACCGGTTGCGGAATAACAGCGACTCGCAGCGGCTGCAGTCACATCCATCCGGGTATAGTCGGCGACGGCACCGAGTGGACCACAGGCGACCGAACAGGCGGTCAACTGGACCGCACGGTCGGCTCCCTGCCCCAGTTTCTCGAGACCGTCATCGGAGCACAGGATCACTGCGCAAGCTCCGTCAGAGACTTGTGAGCAGTCACTGAGCCGCAGCCACGGATTCAACTCCTCGTTGGCGAGGAAGCACGGATTGCTGTCGGAGGCGCAAGCGGCCTGGGATTCGGTCATGGTGACCGCCCTCATGTGGGCATTGGGATTGCGGTTGGCATTGGCGTAGGCCTTGACGACGATCGGTGCCAGTTGGTCGGGTGTGACCCCATGGCGCTGGCAGTAGGCCATGGTTCTTCGGGCAAACATCGCCGGGAAAGTGAACTCGTCGATGCCTCGTTCCTTCTGATAGTGCGAGGCACGGGCGAGGAAATCGGCACCGACCTTGGCATTGTGGGTGGTCTGTACCTCGGCTCCCACCACCAGCACCAGATCCGCTCCCGCCTGGATCGCGTCGACGCCGGCGGCGATGCCAAGACCTCCCGAAGCACACGCCCCTTCGACCCGGGTAAAGGGTGTGTGGAGAAAGCCGTCAGAAGCGGCGGCGGTCATCGCACCGAGATGGCCCTGATTCGAGAACAACTCACCGACGAAGTTGCCGACGTATCCACGGTCGATGAGGGCCGGATCGATGGCGACATCGGCACACGCTCCAAGGGCAACGCGGTGGAGCAGTTGTTCCAGCGTGGGGTTTTCCTTGTGACCAAAATCGGCGTGCTTCTTCCAGATGAAATCCGGATGAAACTTGCCGATGAATGGAGTGATGGATCCACCAGCGATGGTGACCCTGCGTGCTGGTTTCAAGTGGCCTCCTGTCAGAGACGGGCTCGTCGTTCGAGTTTGATGACGGGGTGTGGATCTGCGACTGGAATCTTCCAGGCGGGAATCCACAGCGATTCTTCCGCGACCCAGCCTTTCTCCAGTAATCTCCTGCGAATGTCGGGCAGGTGTGCGGCTCCGTAGAAGATGGCGATTCTACGCCACCCCTCAGGAAGCGAATCCTGAAACACCTGCCACAGATGATCATTACGGATGCCGAGGATCAGGTCTTCTGGTTTTTCGATATCTTTGACCCCGAGGAGCGCCATCTGACCCACCGAATGGGCGAGCGTCTTGGCCATCACCCAGCGCACCCGATTGACCGTCTGATCATCCTGAGAAGAGAGGGCCGCCTGCAAGCCGATGCCATCGAGCATCGCAGGAGCGAGTCCCGTAAACAGCGCATCGGGGTCGATGTTGAACAACCCATGGATCTTCAATGCGGTATCGAACGCACGTGAGGTCAGATCTGCATGGCGCAGATTGCCGCGGGTGTAGTCGATCTGGCTCATCTGGTGTTCGAGCTGGAGGAGGTCCTGCATCCCCTGTTGCAAGGAGGAGATGAAGTTGAGACTGGAATTTTTGCGAGAACTGGAAGGAGGAGACCCATCGTCATCTTCTGCAGAGATGGATTCTGGGGAGCCGGCTGCCGGACCGCCGACCATCTCGTAGAGCACCAGGTCGTGCTGGTCCAGTTCACGCTGAATCTGCTGGAAGTAGTTTGATTCCCCGATGTGAACCGCTCCGACCAGGCTCACCAGCTGCCCCGTCTGGGGGTTTCGATAACGGGTCACCGAGGTCTGCAGTTGGGCGCGAATCCCGCCAGGCCGATGGAACCGCAGAAAGTCCTCGATCGGATCCGCTGCGCAGAGCGGTGCAGGACTCAGAGAAGTGAATCCCAGCAATAGCAACAGCAACGGCAGCCAGTAATCCCGAACATTACCCGAACTTATTTTTAGGCAGGATCGAGATTGCAAGACTTAACTCCTTCATTCGCATGCATTTATGCTGATAACGGGGGCAACCCAAAATCCCTTGATGTTAGGTTTTTGTTCGGCGAAGATCTCCCTAACAATGCTGGGTTGCCGACCGCAGTGGAAGGACCAGAACTCCAGGACCAGAACCCCAGGACCAGAACGCCAGCAGCAGAAACAGGCTTCCGTACGTGAGTCCGGAAGATCGGAACGACAACATGATACTTCGACAGTGTGAAACTGCCAGCAGGCAACTCGGGTAGATCCGCACGAGAAGTGGAGACCCCGACAAAGCTGGAGACTTGCGATCCTCGAAATTTGGAGCCCACAATGCAGATGAACAAGACGCAGATGAACAAGACGCAGATGAACAAGACTCAGCCACGGTCGACACAGCAGCAGTTACAGCAGCAGCCGTCACAAGTGGCCAATTCGACCGCCACCGCAAGATCGAACACGATGCAGACCCTGATGTCCGGAACGCCGGGTGGGGCCCCTCGAATCGATTGCCAGCTGGAGATCTTCCCGCTCCAGACCGGATCCAATCCGGCGCAATCGGAGGGGGGCCCCCGGCGTCCGGGCTCTTCTGATCGGAATCCAGGAGCGCGGTCAGTCTCACTGTCGTCTCGTGGAGACGGTTCATCGGTCGATGCACGGGTCGATGCACGGGTATCGAACACTCCGAAGCCTCCCACCTTTCCGTCTCTCTGGTCCGTCGCACACCAGGCCTGGGCCGCAGTCGACCGGAGGCGTGCTCGTGGCAGGGGGCTTGCCGCTACCGACAGTTCACAGCAGTGTGTCAGGCAACAGGGCAGTGCCACCGTGCTCCAGCCCGATGCCCTGAACCCCCGGGAAGAACGGCACATCTGGTCGCCGATCGTCTCTCTCATCGGGGAGCGTCAGGTCAAAGATGACGGGACCCAGATCGATGGCGATCGACTGACCCGATTCGAACTGGTTCTGGCGGCGATGGGCGTTCCGGCGGCAGCACTTCTGTTCTTCTGTGTGCTCTAGTGGGCTGATCTGGTGCAGCAGCGGTCTTTGCAAGAGAAGTCATTGGCGCGAGGAGTCATTGGCGCGAGAAGTCATTGGCGCGAGAAGTCATTGGCGCGAGAAGTCATTGGCGCGAGAAGTCATTGGCGCGAGAAGTCAGAGGCAAGAGAAGTCATTGGCGCGAGGAGTCATTGGTGGAATCAGTCCGACGAAGATCGGAAGGGAAGCGTAAGCCGTGTACTACACCAACAAGCAGCTGGAAATCATGGAGTTCTTGCAACAGTTTCGGCGCCATCGGCAACTCTCTCCGACTCTGGAGGAGATGGCCGAGAACTTCCATGTTTCGCGGGTGACGATTCATGAACACATCAAGGAGTTGGCGCGTAAGGGCGCACTTCAAAGTGTTCCGTACAAGGCCCGATCGATCGAGGTTCTTGACCCTCAATTCGTCGATGAACCGGTTCGCAGCAAGGAGCAGGAAAGCGATCTGCAGCGAGTTCCAGTCGAGATTCTGGGACGGATTGCTGCCGGAGAACCGATCGAGGCGGTCGAAGCACCGGAGCGAGTCGACCTGGCCGATTTGTTACCGATGGGGCGCGACCACTACGCCCTGCGGGTGCGCGGGACCTCGATGATCGATGAAGGAATTCACGACGGAGACATGGTGCTGGTCGAGCGTCGAGAGGTGGCCGACGATGGTGAACTGGTGGTGGCGATCCTCGAGAAGGAGGGGATCGAGGGGGCAACCCTGAAGAAGTTCTTCCATCACTCAGGAGAGGGGGGGAAGAAGCAATTTCGCCTCCAGCCCGCCAATCAGGAGATGGAGCCGATCATCGTCGACCAACTGGAGATCCGCGGAATCGTGGTGGGGGTGGTGCGTCGCTACCCTCGCTGGGCTGAATAGCCTCATGCCTTTTGCGTCCCGCGTCCTGCCTTCTGCGTCCTGCGTCCTGCCTTCTGCGTCCTGCGTCCTGCGTCCTGCGTCCTGCGTCCTGCGTCCTGCGTCATCTGCCGGCACACGATGGGACACGATGGGACACGATGGGACACGATGGATCCTTCGAAACTCATCTCCGGCCACTGCTGAATTCTTGCCACCGCTGGATAGTGCCGACCGCTGGATAGTGCCACCGCTGGATAGTGCCGACCGCTGGATAGTGCCGGCCGTTAGCTTCTGCCAATCACCCACCCATCAGAAACCGAGCCCGAGCCGAGCAGATGTGCCCGTCTCCAGGGAGTTCACCCTTCGGACGGGCCAGGGGATCTCCTTCGGGGGCGACGACGGCGCTTTTTGGGTCGGTCGGAAGAAGGACCATCGGTGGTGGACGGGGTCGATGACGCCCCTGAACCGTCCTGCCTTGGCCCCTGCGATCGACCCGGTCGGCGGCGCCGAACTCGCGGAGGAGGCAACTCCACTTCGGGAAAACTGCGGGCCTGCTCCAGCAATTTTGCTCGTCCATCCCCCGGTCCCAACAAGATGAAGAGTATTTCGATGGAATCTCGAGCCCAGGGGCTATTTTCGGCTTCTTTGGACCAGCGGCCCTCCTCGGTGCAGCGATGCGCCAATGCGAGGCTTCCGAGGCCTTTCCTGAGCCGATCCTCGTCGCGCCGATACACCTTCAACTGGCGCAGCACGCTGGAGATCCCCTCTCGCACCGACTTGGGGAGATGGGTGGACGAGGACTTCCGGTGGATCAAGGTATCGAGGTGGGAAAGTAACTCCGGAGCGATCAGTGCGGTGATTCCCATCGCCTGGTGCACTCGTTGCCCCGCAGCCACCAGGCCATCGAGACGATCCAGCGCCGCGAGCCACGGGTCCAGGCCTTGCGAATCTTCCATCCAATCGGCGATGACCGGCATCAACAGATCGAGATAACCCAGTTGTTGCAGCGTCTGGAAGTAGTTACGAGCGTGGCCCGAACCCAGGTCCTTGTAGAACTCCTCCAGCAGTCGCGCTGGATTCGCCTTCAGGATCTGCCCCCGACAGCGCTCCATCGCCGCCACCGTTTCTCCGGAGAGTTGGAACCCAGTCCTTCCAGAGTGGCGAATCGCCCTCAGCATCCGCACCGGATCCTCGTGAAAGGATCGGTCCGGATCTCCGATCATCCGCACCACTCCATCGCGTAAATCCTTCACTCCGCCGACATAATCGATGACGGTGAAGTTCGAGACATCATAGAACAGGCCGTTGATGGTCAGATCCCGGCGATGTGCATCTTCACCGGGCGTTCCGAAGACATTATCCCGGTGAATCATCTCACCATCGCGAACCACCTCATCCGCTTCCCCGGAGGAACGGAATGTTGCGACCTCGAGAATCTTGCCTCCAGGGTAATGGAGATGAGCGAGGCGAAATCTGCGACCGATCAGTCGGCAATTACGGAAGATCCGTTTGACCTTGCGAGGAGTGGCATCGGTGGCAATGTCGAAATCCTTGGGGGTCTTGCCGATCATCAGATCTCTGACCGCTCCACCGACCAGATAGGCGACATGGCCCTCGTCGATCAAGCGGTAAAGTGCACGAAGTGCATCGCGATCGATTTTTTTGCGAGAAACCCGATGATCTCCACGCTCGAGAATACGCGGCTGAGGAATCACCCCGGAGGTGTCCTCGGACTTCGATTTCGTGCGATTCTGCTCGATCGAAAGGGCCTCGAGAGCCGCTCGATCGAGGGTGGATTCAGAGGGGAGTTCCGCTGTTTCGTGGCGTCGGTTGTTCGGCGATTTGGGCGATTTCGGAGATTTTGCAGGTTTTGAAGATTTCGAAGATTTCGAAGATTTCGAAGATCCAGTTTTGGCGTCCGCTGCACCACTGGGTTGAGGAATCGGATCCAACCCGGCCAGAAAATCATTTTCGGGTTTCGCTGAGGGAGTTTGGTTTGAATCCTCGGGATGCGATGGCTGCAACTGGGATCCATTCCACTTCAGTAGGACGAGGACGCCGCTTCGAGTGGTCGATTCATCGATCACCGAATGGAGGTCTCTCGAGAACAGGTCTCCGATGGCAGCTCTCAGACTTCCCATCGCGAAGCACTGGTCGCTGGCGATGGAGCACAGTCCGGGTCGCGTCTGCGATCCCTGGCTCTCCTTCGCCGGGCGTGAGCCTCGATTCAGGGTACATCAAGCAGCCCCAGGGGTCACCCAAACCCGCAGACTGAGGCCAGGAAACCGCAGCAAACCGTGACTGGCACGGAAGTGAGACTCTGGAGCGCCGTCGACTCCGGAGTTTCCCTTGGATGAAGCCGTACGGCACCCCTTGCATCGGTGAGGGAAGTGCGGGTACCTTTCCAACTTCCATGGTGTGATCTGACTGCGAGGTGGATCGGTAGCATCCGGTCACGGTCGGTAACACCCTCCACGTGAGCCCGTGGAGAAGAGTGGGGATTGTGGGGTTTTTCGGGCCCCCAGGAGCGTTGTGAAGGAATCAATCGATTTCCTTGACGATCGTCGCGGAACTGCCCGATGGTGAAAGAAGGAGATGAAGCATGCAGAGACGGCGACGGACTCACCCGGTCTACCTTGCGATGGCAGTCGTACTTTTGGTTCTAGTGGTCACCAGCGGCTGTGCTGTTCCAGGTTACAACGAACGCGATGCGATGCTGTTCGAGGACAAAATCCATACCGAATTCAAAACCGGTGGATTCACCCCGAATAGCGAGCACTTCAGCGGTGGTAGTGGCTTCGGTTTGAAAGTCAATTACGAGTACGAGTACGGAATGCACTTCGGTTTCGAATTCGACACCATCGATAATGTCGAAGGCCAACCCTTTGCAAGGACAGCCAGTGAGACTGGCGTCGATTACTTCGCCAACCATGACAACATTCGTTCCGTGGGAGCGCGTGCGATCGAGAGCCAGAATCGCCGCGAGTTCCTGGTCGGCCTCGATTGGGATGTACCTCTTTCCAAGGAAGGGAATTTGCCGTTCCTTCGCTATGGAATCGGAATCGGTGGACTGATGGCACAGGCCCACACCAGCGATGCCTTCCTGGCAGAGGTGGCTCTCGATAATACGGGTACTACGAGTGGAGTTCCTACGGTCGCAGTCGCGGACCAGTTTATCATGTTGGTGAGGCCTTCCGCTTCGATGCGCTGGGAGATGTGGGACGGAGCGATCGCCTTACTGGCTGAAGCGCAGTACGACATTGCCAGTAGTGAGGTCAGGATCGATATCGACACCGATGGCGATTCTGCGGGAGATCTGGATTACGGCGGACTCAATGCATTCGTCGGAATCGATTTCAGTTTCTAGCAGCGGTCTGACGACCGTGGAGTTCAAGACCCGGGTTATCTCTTCCGCTGTGGAAGAGGTAACCCGGGTCTTCATCCATTCCAGCGGACTTCGATCCAGGATGGAATCCATGAAGTATGCAACTCGCAGTGGCTGGTGGCCGATGATCTGCCGGCTGGGGATCTGTCTGGTGGCGATCAGCCTCTGGTCTCCTCGGTTGCTGATGGCGCAGCCTGAACTGGCGCCCGACTCACTCACCTCCACAGCCCGAGTCGGATCGGTCGAGGTGTCGGTTCAACTTCCCGATTGCCCCGAAGTGGTTCCTGCACTGCCCGATCTGACTCGACCCGGCATCTTGGAGATTCCTGGTGGCTGTCTACTCGATACGCCCCTGCCGATCCTCTGGTCCGGGGTTCTCCTGCCACCGGGAAAGCACCAGCTGTCGATCCAGGTCGGATCATCCTTACAGGTGCGATTGCTGGCAAGATCCCTCGCCGGTGGACCCGAGATCGTGATTCCAGTGAAACGAAGTGTGCTCGATCGCCCTGCAAGCACGATCTTGGCGACGGTCGCCGTGATCACCCGGAAGAACGCGAAGGAACTGTTTTTACGACTGGAGTGGGGAGTACTGGCTCTGGTCAGTCACGGTGTTCCAGCGGCATCCACCACCCAGGAGGTCCACGGCTGGAAGTTACAGACTTTTGAGTTTCCGGAGATGTCGTCGATGCCGGCCCACTGTGTTCTCGGCACCATCGAGGATCCAGAGGGAGATCTACCGCTGGTTCGAGCCGTGATGGTCTCGACTACCGGGGTTGGCCCACAACTACGACTCGAGGATCCTTCTCGTGCGCGGATTGCTGCGACCAGCGAAGAGACTACTCGAGCGTTGGGTCGTGCCCGGAGAGAACTGCGTCGTCTCGAAGGAGAGGACCCGTCGAATCTGCAGGAGATCGCCCGCTGGCAAGGCCGGATCCGTAGGGCGCAGCAACAGCGGGAATCTCTCGAGAACAAGATCCAACAACTGGATGATGAAGGGGGAGTCAAGATTCTGACTCCGACAGGTGCTGCGGATCCGGGTCATCCGAGATTGCAGGTTTCTCTCAAGATGCAACAGGTGGGAGTGGTGCTGCAGGTCCGCTGCATTTCGGGGGAGTTTCACTTTCTCCTCCGGCCTACTCGTTGATCGTCTGCGGTCGCCTCTAGCAGTCCAGCAGACGGGTCAGTCGGCGATGCGCCTCTCGATCGGTTTCCAGTGCGGCGATGTGATCAGGAAATAGCCCACCAGTAACAATGAAGCCGTCAGCAGCCCGAAGAAGAAGGCCCACCAGATCCCGGGTAGTCCCATCTCCCGGGTAAATGTCAGGTGGTAGCAGAGGGGGAGAGTGATACATGGAAATCCGATCACACCGATCGCCGCGGCTGGAATCGTCTGTCCTGCCCCGCGGAGGATTCCCGCAGCGACCGCTTGTACTCCATCGAAGATCTGAAACCCTGCCGCGATGGGAAGCAGGGCTACCGCACTGGCGAGTACCCGTGGATCGGTCGAAAAGACTCCCAGCAATGAGGAGTCGAGCCACACGATCAACGATCCCAGGATGGCCATCACCAGGATCGCCAGCCCCAGTGCGGTGATCCCTGCGAGCCGTGCTTGGATCGGTTGGGCGGCACCCAGCAAGTTTCCGACTCGGGTGGTCGCTGCACCACTGATGCCCCAGGGGAACATGAAGGTGAAGGAGATGATTTTCAGTACCACGATGTGGGCGGCGATCTGGCTTTCACCGATCCAACCGGCCATCAAGGTGGCGGCCTGAAAGGTCCATACCTCGACGCCGAAGTGAATCGCCACCGGGATCCCCAGGGCCAGCAGTGCTCCCATCGCCCGGAGAGAAAAGCTGCGGCGACTCCATGGGACCCAGCCCGCAGAGAAGTACTTCCCGCGGGCGGCGAGGACGATCAGCATCAGCAGCATCAGGCAGCGACTGGCGCCAGTGGCATATCCGGCACCTTCGATTCCCATCGCTGGGATGCCCCAACCACCGAAGATGAACAGTTCGTTGAATACAATATTGGCCAAGTTGGCGACGATCACCGTGATGACCATCGGAGCGAGGTGGCCTCGGCCCTGGAGGTATTGCTTCAGCACAAAGAATCCGAGAAATGCCGGGATACTGAAGATCTGGGCGTGAGAATACTGGGCGGCCTTACGACTCAGTGATTCCGTCTGGCCGAGGATCAGCAGCACCTCCTCGGAGAAGTGCCAGCTCAGTACGAGCAGTGGTAGTAGCCCCAAGGCCAGTAAGAAACCACGCTGGAGGGTGCGGCCCAGAGCGACAGGATCCCTGGCGCCTTGTGCCTGAGTGACCAGTGGGTCGATTCCCTGGATCAGCCCTTGAGCGATGACCAGAGTGCCGAAGACCCAGCTATCTCCCAGCGCCACAGAAGCCAGGGAGGTGGTCCCCAGCCTGCCGACCATCCACATGTCCACCAGTCCCATCACCATCATCCCGACCTGGGTGAAGACGATCGGCATCGCCAGTGATATCAGTGGGGAGATCTCTGATCGGGACAACGGTCGATTCCAATCGAGTTTCGGTGTCAGGAATTGTCTACCTAGCCTCAGCAACTGGAGGGGGGCAGAATGGCATCGCTACCGGGGAACACCTTGCTGCAAATACACTCGAAGATCCAGGAGGATCGATGATGAAACTGACCACTTCCATGCTCTTTTTGCTGGCGCTACTGGTTGCCGATGGTCGCCTGTTGGCGACGGATTTCGCCATCGAGGATGATTCCGCAAAGGCGCAGGAAACCACGAGATTCCCCTATACCGGGAGCGATACCTTTGAGGGCAAGATTCCCTCTCCCGATCAATTCTATGGCGTGAAGTTGGGAGATCGTTTCACCCCTCACCACGACGTGATGGCGTACTGCCGTGAAGTGGCGAGACTCTCTCCTCGAGTCTCCCTTGAACGGTATGGGCACTCCGTGGAGGGGCGAGAACTGGTCCTCCTGATGATCTCCGACCAGAAAACGATTTCTCGACTCGATCAGATCGAGTCCGACCTCGGATTGCTGGCGGATCCACGAGAGTTGTCGGAGAGGGAGGACCTTTCGCTGGAGGAGTTGGTAGCCCATCTGCCCGCGGTGGTGTGGCTCTCCTACAACGTGCACGGAGATGAGTCCTCCGGTACCGAGGCCGCGCTCGCCACGATCCACCAGCTGGCGGATGGATCGGACCCGGCGATTCGCAGAATTCGGGAGAACTGCCTGGTGATCGTCGATCCTCTGCTCAATCCCGATGGCCGAGAAAGATATCTGCACTGGTACCAGCAAAATGGCGCAGTTCCTCCCGATCCCGATCCCGCAGCCCGAGAGCACTCCCCATCTTCACCTTCGGGTCGAAGTAATCACTATCTGTTCGACCTCAATCGAGACTGGGCCTGGCAGAGTCAGCCGGAGACGAGGGCCAGAATCCCCCAGTACCTGCGGTGGCAGCCCCAAGTCCATGTCGATTTCCATGAGATGAGTCCGCAGTCGACGTACTTCTTTTTTCCTCCGGAGGAGCCGATCAACTCGAACATTCCGGAAGATCGAGTCGAGTGGAGTCGTACATTTGGACTCGCCAATGCCAAGGCTTTCGATCGATTCACCTGGAGATATTACACCGCTGAGCAATTCGATCTGTTCTATCCCGCCTACGGTGATTCCTGGCCGACTCTCAATGGAGCGATCGGGATGACCTACGAGCAAGCGGGTGGGGGAAGTGCCGGCCTGGTGTATCGCCGTCGAAATGGCACCTTGTTGACACTCCAGGAACGGCTCCACCATCACCATGTTGCTGGCCTGGCGACGGCGGATTGTGCGGCACAAAATCGAGTCCAACTGCTGACTGATTTTCATCAATTCCGGCAGGACACCATCTATGCGGGACGAGATTCCGACATCTCACAGTTCATCATCCCGCCTGCATCCGGAGATCGACGACTGTCGTTACTGCGGTTGTTGAAGGCGCAGGGGATCGAGATGGTGCAAACCATCGATGAGGTGGTGGTGGAAGGTTTGGTCCATCACGATGGGACCGCTCAGGAGATCCTCAAACTGGCTGCGGGTACGGTGGTGGTTCCGCTCGATCAACCGCAAGGGCGTCTCGCCAGGACGCTGCTGGAGCCACATGCCAGTGCCGGAGAAGCATACTTTTACGATGTCGCCGCCTGGTCACTACCGATGGCGTTTGGCGTCGAGACGCTGATCGCAAGCCAGCCCATCTCCGGCATCCTGATTCCGCTGGGACCGATCGAGGACCCGGTCGGACGGGTCGAGCAGCAAGCCGGGGTCGCCTACCTCCATCGCTGGGAGGGGGTACCCTCTGCCCGGGCACTGCGAGCGATTCAGAAGGGAGGCGAGCGGGTCGACTTGATCACCGAGGCGATCCAGATCCAGGGTCAGAATTATCCGGCGGGAACCCTGGTCGTGAGAGTTTCCTCACCCGACACTCATGCTCTGGTCGAGCAAGTCGCGCGAGCCACGGGAACGGTGTTCCACGGCACCGCGAGCGGCTGGACCGACCTGGGTCCCGACCTCGGTTCCGGCACCTTCCCCGAACTGGCCCACGCTCGGATCGCGGTGCTGGGCCCCGATTCAGTCTCGAGTCTTTCCTACGGTGCGGTTTGGAGTTTTCTCGAACAGGAGATGGGCATCGAGTTCACGACCGTTTCCGCCGCTCGGCTCTCTCGAGCTCTCGATCTCATCGATGTGCTGGTGATTCCCTCGGGTATGAGGGGGTCGTCACTGGGGGACCGCACAAAAAAGAAACTGGCGCAGTGGGTTGGAAGCGGAGGCGTCGTGCTGGCGCTGGGTAGTAGCGCGTTTCAGATGGGTGAGTCCGGGATCGACCTGGTCTCGCAGAAGATTCGAAAAGTGGAGGAGCCGGAGGAGAAGCCGAAGAAACGGCGCACTCGAGCGGACCTTCGTGAAGAACGTCGACAGCAACAGGTGCCCGGCAACATCGTCTCGGTCGACCTGGATCCAGAGCATCCGCTCTCCTTTGGTCAGCCACCGAGGATCTTCGGATTCATCGGTAGTGCGAAGATCTTTGAATTGTCGGGAGGGGTGAGTGATGTGGGGGTGCTGCAAGAAGAGGATCCTGTGGTGAGTGGCTTCATCTCCGATGAGAACCAGCAAGCCCTCGCAGGAGGAGTGTGGCTGGTGGAGCAGGGAGTGGGGCGTGGCAGGGTGGTACTATTTGCCGGAGATCCACTGTTTCGATCGTTCTGGCGGGGAACCGCAGACCTGTTCCTGAATGGATTACTGCTGCTGGCAGAAGAATCCTGAAAATTCACTTCAGATCGAGGCTCCGAAGGTCGATAGGGCAGATGAGAACTGAATTCCCTGACCTTCGGAGGATCGATGACCCAACAAGAGCAGAATCGGCAGGCTTCTGGGGTGGATAACCCCCTCTCCCCGGAAGTGGTGATCCGCAAGATACGCTTTTTGATCGACGCCCATCATGAAACGGTTCCCGGGCTGGCTCGAGGAATCGGCGTGCTCCCCAATACCATCCAGGATGTGCTCGATGGGCAGGCCTTTCCCAGCCGTGCTCTGGTACGTCGCATCGCCGAGCGTTTCTCGCTGCCGGTAGAGTTTTTCAGCGCCGAGGTCGGCAGCAGCTCCGAGTCGAAAGGGACCGGTTCGGGCTCACGAGCCGCACGCAAATCGTCACAGAAATCCGCCAGTTCACGCAGTTCCAAGGGTGCCCCATCGACCCCGGCCAAAGGAAAAGTTTCAGCCACTGCCAAGCCGGTGGCACGAGCTCAGGACAAGGTGGCGGTTCCTGGTACGGCGATTCTGCAGCAGGCACTGATCGAACTGTTGATCCAGAAGGGTTTGATCAGCGCCGATGAGTGGAATGCCAGGGTGCGTCTGGTGTCGAAGCGAAACGCGACCTAGTTACCCTGATCGATGCTAGCGCGGATCGATGCCAGGCACTGCCTAGCGACAGGGGATCGGCGCGGCGGGTGTGATGCTCGGTGCCCCGGAGGTGATGGCCGCCGCCTGGTCCTCCCAACCACTTCTTCCCATCTTGAAGAAAGCGACCGCTTTCCCCCCCTCGACACCGGGCTGGTCAAAGGGATTGACCTGCAGGATGGCCGCCGCCATCAGCGTGGCCATCTCCCAGGTCAGCATCAGTGCGCCGAGGTGCTCGGCATCGAGAGCATCGAGGGTCATCGTCGAGACCGGTCGTCCGGCGGATCCGAGAGCGGCCACGGTCCCTTCGCGTTCGGCGCGATGTAATTGCCCGAGGCTTTTTCCCGCGAGGTACTGAAGATCCTGATGAAGCGCCGCAGTGGTCTGGTCGAGGATCGGATCCGCAGTGTCGAGGTCGCTATCGAGTACCAGATACTGCTTGTCGTCGGGGCCTTCGGCGAACAACTGCACCAGTGAATGCTGATCGGTGACTCCACGAGCGACCAGCGGCGTCGATCCGGTCCACACCTCTTTCCCCGACAGGTCGTGACGCTTGCCGAGACTCTCCGCCCACAGTTGTGCGAACCAGTCGCCAAAGGTACTGAGGCGATCTCGATAGCTGAACATCACCACCGTCTGGCGTGATTCTTGATGAGCGGACCAGCCGCTGATCCAGCGCACCAATCCATGGTCCTCCTCGGCCAGTCGAAGATCGCCCAGCACCGCTTGAGCGCCGCGCCGTATCCCTTCGACATCGATGCCGCAACAGAGCGCAGGTAACCAACCGACCGCGGTCATGACCGAAAAACGACCTCCCACATCGGAGGGGACCGGAAGTGATCGCCAACCACGAGCGGTGACGAGTTCTCGCAGAGCCCCGCGATCGGGATCAGTGATGGCGATGATCTTGTCATCCGCCGAGACCCCGGCATCTTCGAGGGCGCGATAGACCCGAAGAAGTTGCGCAGCGGTCTCTGCAGTGCCGCCCGATTTCGAGATGATCAGTACCGTGGTGTGAGCGAGGTTGAGCCGATCGAGAGTCCTATCGACACCTTCAGGATCGATGTTGTCGAGCACTGTCAAGCGGGTATCGCCTGGGACCAGAGCGTCCACCAGTGTTCTGGCACCGAGGGCAGACCCACCGATTCCCAGCAGTAAGATCGAGTCCTCCTGTGGGATCGACGCTGCGACCTGCTCGGCCAGAGGAATCGCCCCATCGTCCTCGATGGCTCCGATGAACCCCGGTGGATCGGCCAGGATCTGCTGCAAGATCTCGACAGCAGAGGAGCAGTCCGCTCCTGTCACCGGCGACCAGGAGATGCTCAATCGCCGGTCCTCTCCTTTAGAGAAGGACACTTTTCCGCCAGCCGTTCCCACGCCGGGAGGGACTGCTGCACCACTGAATGGGGCACCGCGAAGGAGAGGCGGAAGTGGCCGGAACGACCGAATCCTCTGCCGGGTACCACCAGAATCCGCTCTTCCATCGCTTGCTCGATGAACTGGACATCATCCGGCTCTGGCGTGCGGGGAAAGAGGAAGAAAGCGCCCTGAGGATGGACGAATTGGAAGCCCAGTTGTCCCAGATGCTGGGTGAGGGTCTCTCGATTGAGCTGGTACTCGGTGAGATCGACCGTGGCTTCCTGACAATCGGCCACCGCCAGTTGCAGGAGGCTTGGTGCGTTGACGAAACCGAGGATTCGATTACAGAAGGTGCAACCTTCGACCAGTGCCTTCTGATCGGTGGCGGCTGGGTGCACCGCCAGGTAGCCGATCCGATCCCCGGCCAGGCCGAGATCTTTGGAATGCGAAGTGATGACGATGGTGTCCTGGTAGAGATTCGCGATCTCGGGGCACTGAACCTCATCATAGGTGACCTTGCGGTACGGCTCATCGGTGATCAGGTAGATCGGATGATCAATCCGGCGAGAAGCGGTCTCCAGCGCTTCACAGAACGATTTCAGTTCCTGCTCGCTGTAAACCCTGCCGGTCGGATTGTTGGGACTGTTGATGATGACCGCTCGCGTTCGCTCGGTCACCTTCGACAGCAGCATCTCCGGGTCGGGACAGAAGTCCTCAGTGGTGGGGCAGTCGACTGCAACACCACCGTGATTCTCGATGTAGAACATGTACTCGACGAAGAATGGACTGAGGATGATGACTTCATCCCCGGGGTTGAGCAGCGTCTTGAGCGAGATGTTGAGAGCCCCCCCGGCACCCACCGTCATCACCACATGAGATCCTGTCCACGGCAGATCGGTACGCCGCGACAGATCTGCAGCGACCTTCTCCCGGACCTCGGGCCAGCCCGAATTGGGCATGTAACGATGGATTCCTTCTTGCGACCCATTGACCAGCTCGCGCAGTCGATCGATCAGTATTGCCGGCGGCGGAAGGTGCGGATTGCCGAGGGTGAAATCGTAGATTTCGTCGGTTCCATGGATCTTCTTGAGGCGACTGCCTTCTTCGAACATTTTTCGGATCCAGGAGGATCGTGAGATCGATTTGCTCACGGCTTGAGATATCGGCAAGAAACGTTCCTCTCGGCGAATTCTAACGATGCGGGTGGAATCGCCGTATATGGGTGATTTGAGACAACTTGTGCAGGATAGGGTGGGGGCAGGGCGGCGGCAACAGGGGGTAAAAAACTCTTCCGGCGGCCGCTTTTTTCTGGACTAGCGTCCACAACTTGTCCACAATCCACTCTGCTCTCGTGACACGAGATCTGGGGAATTCCGATACTGGTTCAACACCGAACAGAGTCGATCCCCGATAGAGCATAGAGGTGATTCCGGATGCCATCGTGAAGGTGGCAGGAATCCACTGCCAGTGCTGCGCTGTTACGAGTTCTGATTCGTTCCTGAAGACCCGGCCCGGAACATTCCCCAATTTCCCCCTTCTGGGTTGGGTCTCTTTTTCTTCTTTCTGACCTGGTGCGACGAGTCAGAGTGGAGAAGAGTCCCTCCGGTCTTCAACTCCCCCCAGTATCGATGAGAAGCCAGTATCGATGAGAAGCCAGTATCGATGAGAAGCCAGTATCGATGAGAAGTTCGGCTGCCTGAGAAACTCGGCTTCATCCGCCGATGTTGGGGAAGGGATCGCCTGGCTGAGGGGGTGCGGCTCCGTCGATCCCGAGGGACCTGCAGAGGCTCGCCATCTCTCTCACCTGCTGAGAGGTGGTGCCCGACGACAACTCGACGATTCGCAGATCATCGTCGGCGAAATCACTGAACTGTGACTGAAGGTCGAGTTTTCCGTCACCGAGGTTGACCAGTGAGTTGTCGAGCAGATCGCGAAGGTAACACCCTTCGACCCTCGCTCGATCTTCGGGCAGTGGATCGACCGTTTCGAGGCCTTGCAAGATCGCCAGCGATTGCGCCGCAGCGGGATCGGCGATCCAGCGCAACGGAGCTCCTTGGAAGATCTGGTACAGTTCGAGGAATCCGCTGCGATCGGTCACTGTGCCGATGCGATCCGATTCACGCAGTGCGATGGAGATGCCCAGCTCGGAAGCACGCTCGAGCGCCGGGTCGAGACTCCTCAGCAGTGCATCTCGCGACTTCTGCTGGCGCTGCTGTGTGGCCATATCCGGCCGGGTCAGTGCCTTCAACTGCTGTCGCTGCTGCTCGATCCAACGCTCCACCTGTGCTGCGGTTTGCGGATCTTCGGGGGATCGGCTCCGGTCGATCTTTTGCTGCGTCTCGGCGATCAACTGCAGGCATCCGGCGGTCGGGTCGTGCCCCGCTGGATTTGAGGGAGAGAGGAGTACCCGTTCCAATCGGTGACGATCGGCCAGTTCCAGAGCATCGAGCAGAGAAACTTGCGCCGCCAGCCGCTCCGATTCCTCGAGAGCCGCCAGCGACGGGCAACTGCGGCGGGGGTGTCTCGAAAACTGTGGCTGTCGCAGTTGGCCCCCGCTGATGGCAGCATTGGGGTGGGGCAGTGGTGCTTCCAGGGCGGTCACCTGGTGGCCCGCTCCCACGACCTCCTGCACCAGGGCGGCGATCTGATGGCGCTCGATCTCGGCTCCGATCACGATCCCGGGAATTTCACCATCGAGGAGCCAGCGGACCTGCTGGGCCTGAGAGAGGGGTGACGAGGGGAGCAGGGCGGTGGAGAGGCTGAGCAAGGAGTTCCTTTCTGACCGGTGGATCCTAGCCCCGGAGAGGGCTCAGGCGAAGGGTACTCCCGTTGGACTGGAGACCCGGCCGTGAAGATGTATCCTCAGGTCTCGGGAGGAGATCCAGTGGAACCCAACGAAATCTCGAAAATGGCGCCGGATCCCCGGTCGATCCACCAGGAACTGGTCCGTTACCTCGGGGAAAGCCAGCAGGCGCTGCAAGAGATCGATGTCGAAGCCATCGGGCGCTTCACCGCCAGCGTGATTCGCTGCTGGCAGGAAGATCGACAACTTCTGCTCTTTGGAAATGGCGGGAGTGCAGCGACCGCAACCCACCTGGCGGAGGATCTGGCGACCTACGCGATCCCCTTCTCCGAGCCAAAGCGGCTGCGAGTTCTGTGTCTCAATGACAGTCCTTCCATCCTCACGGCGCTGGGAAATGACCTCGATTTCGATGCGATCTTCCTGGAACAGGTGCAGCAATGGGCCCGTCCTGGAGATCTGGTCCTGACGATGAGTGGATCGGGAAACTCCTCCAACTTGATCGCTGCGATACAAAGAGCCGAGCAACTGGGTTGTGAGACCGCAGCGATGACCGGTTTTGATGGCGGAGAATTGAGAGGTCTGGTCGACCATCCACTACATGTCGAGGTGCACCAGATGCAGCCCGCCCAGGATGCTCACATGGTGATGGCTCACATGATCATCCACGCTTTCAGGGTCGCAGTACGAAATGTACTCGCCCAGCGCACGACGGGATCCTCCGGATCTTGAGTGGCCAACCGGGACTATTTCTCGATCGAGACGGTGTCATCAACCAGTACCTCTTCGAGTCGGTGCGTTCAGCGGACCAGTTTCAATACTACGATGGCACACCGAATGCGATGCGGTTACTCGGGCAACTGGATTGCCCGATCGTGGTGGTCACCAATCAGTCCGCCATCGGCAGGGGCTGGACCGAGGCCAGCCAGGTCGATGAAATTCATCATCGGCTGTGTCAGGATGCGCTCTCCTGGGGTGCGACCATCCGCTCGGTCGAGTATTGCCCCCATCTTCCCGATGCCGGGTGTGCTTGTCGGAAGCCGGGCACGCAGCTGTTTGAACGTGCAGCACGCGCTCATGAGATCGATCTCGCAAGATCGGTGATGGTGGGGGATTCCCCCTGCGATATGGAAGCGGCAGAGCGACTGGGGATGACCCGGATCCTGGTCGAGACCGGTCGTGGAGAGACACCCCGGTCCGCCAGTCTCGAGGTCGATGCTCGTGTCGAGGATCTCGAGGCCGCTGCAAGGTGGATCGAGCAACATGGAAAGTTGAACAGATGAGTGAACAGATGAGTGAGAGATCCGGAGCCGGCCTCTGGATGCTGTTGTGGATGCTGACCTTCTTGGTCGGTTGTCAGGGAGGCCACAGCACTCTCCGATCTTCGGGCGAGCACCCACTCGATTCCAGGGTGCGGATTCATCGATCCTCCGATGGGAGTCTGCAGGATGTCGAGGCGATGATCGCGGACATTGCCGATCAGGATGTCGTGTTTCTGGGCGAGACTCATCTGGATGATGTCACTCATCGGATGGAACTTGCAGTGCTGGAAGGAATTCACGCCACCGGCCGTTCGGTGGTCGTTTCGCTCGAGATGTTCAGCCGGGATCGTCAGCAGTTGCTCGATGATTACCTGGCGGGCAAGGTCAGTGAGGATCAGTTTCTGGCCGATTCTGAGCCCTGGAACAATTATGAGACGGGCTACCGTCCTCTCATCGAGTTCGCTCGAAGGACAGGATCTCCGGTGGTGGCTGCCAATGTGCCCCGCTCCGTCTGGCGCAAGGCTGCTTTCGGCGGAGGACTTTCGGCTCTCGATGCTGATCAACGCGCCACCATCGCAGACACCCTGCTGCCCAATACCCGACGTTACTGGGATCGCTACGACCGAACGGTTCGGGGTCATGGACATGTCAACAGCGACCAGCAGCCACAGCAGCGCCTCGAGAAGGTGCAGAGCCTGTGGGATAACACGATGGGGGAATCGGTGGCGAGAGCCGTGAAGGCGCACCCCGGCTCGGTGGTGGTCCATGTCAACGGAGGATTCCACACCCTCGAGCGAGATGGGACCGCACGTCAGTTCCAACTTCGCAGCCGCGGAACATCGATGAAGACGGTTCACATCGTTCCATCCTTCGATCCGGATCGGGTTGAAGTGGCGGCTGGCGATGCTCGTGCAGACTGGATCGTCGCCACCGAACCGGTGGCTCGAGGACTCAGTGATGGGTCACTGGCAGTTTACATGACCAGACCACTTCGCTACCTCATCGATGCTCCCGCGCGCAGTGCCGGTCCGGCACCGCTACTGATCTGGTTGTCGGAGCAGGGGGTCGACCCTGGAGAGCGGTTGAAGGAGTTGCGTACCCTGTTGGGCAAGGTGCCCTGCCTGGTTGTGGTGGAACCGATCTATTCGAACGGATCCGGAGGCCACTGGCTCGCCGAGGATCATCGCGATGAAGACATCTCGACGATTGCCTTTGGCTTGCAGAGATTGCGTCAGAGTCTGCTGGCTCAGCGGCGACTCGACCCTGGTCGAGTGGTGCTGGCGGGGCATGGCGAGGCCGCGGATGTGATCGCATCGGTGGCCATCGGGGATGCGGACTGGCCGACAGCCATCATCGAGACGATGGACTCTCCCGGTTGGTTTGCGATGGAAGGCTTGCCCGATCCCGCAGCAGCGGATGACGCGCATCCGGGAGCTGGGTTGCAAGTCTTGACCTCAAGTGAACATCAAGATGCGTGGCAGGTGGAAGCTGCAGCGCGGGCGTCAGTGGGATCTCCGATGGCCGTCGAGGAGGTGACCGGTGAAAATGCGCGAGATGAACTTCATCAGAGGATTTCGATCGCACTGGAGATCTGGGGCCTCTGAATCGCAGGTCGGTGGCGCTAGACTTGAAGCAGAGTCACTCCGAGGACGCCGAGGATGACCGCGGCGATCGTCAGAGCAGCAAACCAGCGATCGATGAAGTCGCGGATCGGTTCCCCGTATCTCCAGACCAGTATTCCCTCGGCGATGAAGCGTGTGCCACGACCGATGATGCTGGCGGGTATGAAGATGGCCAGCGGCAATCCCGCAGCACCGGCAGCGATGGTGAAGACCTTGTAGGGGATCGGGGTCAACGCTGCGGTGACCACCGACAGGAAGCCGTACGTCAGGAATCTGCCCTTCACCTCCTCGAAGGTGGCTTGTGCACCAAAAAAAGCGATGATCGAATCGCCTACGGTGTCCATCATCCAGACTCCGATGGCGTATCCCAGCAGTCCGCCTAGCACCGACATCACGGTGGTCAGGATGGCCAGCGGAATCGCTCTTCTTGGAGCACCGATCCCCAGTGCGATCAGCAGTGGATCGGGTGGAATCGGAAAAAAACTCGATTCAGTGAAGGCGACCGCAGCAAGCACTGCGGGTCCCCTGGAAGTCTCCGCTTCGGCGAGCACTCGAAGATAGAGCCTTCTCAGCAGAGCGGGGGTTGGAGGGGCAGAGGTCTCCTTTTCGAGATCCTCGGGTTCATCGGAGGTGGCCATCGGAGACCTCCCGAGAAGCGCATTCGACCAGTTTCTGCTGCAAGAACTGCGCGGCACCCCGGGGGTCTGGTCTGGCGATGATGCCGCTACATACGGCAATCCGGGTCGCCCCTGCAGTGATCACCTCGTCGATGGTTTCCTCATCGACATGACCGATGGCATAGCCCGGGAGTTCACACTGCTGGTGAGCCTCTCCGATGTAACCGGTTCCGACTGCCAAACGATGTCTCTTGGTCTGGGTCTCGAAGATGGGGCCGACACCGATGTAATCCGCACCGGCGAGCGCTGCAGCACTCGCCTGCTGGGGATTGTGGGTCGAGAGTCCTATGATGGCATCCGGGCCGAGGATTTCGCGGGCTTGATGAGGGGCGATGTCCTGCTGTCCGAGGTGCACCCCATCGGCTCGGCAGAGGCGTGCGATCTCGATGCGATCGTTGATGATCAGCAAGGCTCCACGCTCTGCAGTGATTTCTCTCAGTTGCTGTGCTCGCTGTAGAAACTGGGCACTTCCCAGTGACTTTTCTCGCAGTTGCACCATCGAAGCACCGCCTTCGATCGCGGCTGCGGTGGTCTCGAGGATGTCACCGAGGCAAAGTTCTTCGGTCATCAGAAGGTACAGGTGGCGACCATCGAGCTTCGGTCCGCGGTGGAGTATTCCCTCGGTGAGAGACTCCAGTTGATAAATCTGGTATCGAATCGCCTCCGCCTCGCCACAGAGCGGCGGGCAGAAGTAACGAATCGCCTCCTCGACCGACCGAGCCGCTTCCCGTGCGCGGCAGATATTGGTGCGGATCAGTTGGTTCCGATCGCCATGTGGGCCGCTACCGGGAAGCCCCCTCAACAGGTCTCCCTCGACATTGCGGTGCAGAGAGAGCGGTCCGGAATCCACTTCCAGCTGCTGACGCAGCGCTCCGGCGACCCGCCGCAACTGCTGCCAGCGTCGTGCCAGCGGAGGAGTGGCGATCTGCGAGAGATCGCCAAACCGAAGTTGATCCTCGGTCACCCGGAGCGCTTCCGTCAGTCGGTTGAACGCCGCATCGAGGACCTGCTCGATCGATCGGTGGCCAGGGGGTTGAGAGGCTGATTCCATGGCCTCAGGATCCCCTGTTCCCACTTCCCAGACAAGGCATCCCATCTGCTCCCCTCACCCCCTCGGGGGAGATACACTGGGGCCACTGCGAAAGGAGTACCGATTCCCATGAGAGCGATTCTACTGATCTCATCCTTGATCCCGGGGCTCGGACCGATCCTGCTCGGTCGGATCTATCGCGGCTTGTTACTGCTGGTCCTCGGTGGCGGGGGGTGGGCGTTGCTGGCGGCAGGATCGACGGTATGGGCCGGTCCCGATCGATGGCAGGCACAATGGAGTGGTTTGGTGGTGGCACTGATCGCCACCCTGATCAGTGTTCGCTGGACTCTCCGGTTGACATCCGATGAGCGACGCACCGCCATCCGCAAAAGGGTCGAGAGGGCTCTCGACGATGCCCAGCGCTGTTATCTCAGGGGAAGAATGGCAAGAGCTCGGGTGGCTCTCGATAGTGGATTGACCCAGGATGAGAGAGATATCGACCTGCTCTTCCTCGACTGGCAGGTGGCGAGAAAATTGGGAGACTCCTCACGAGCTCGTCGCAGTCGTCGCATGTTGAGGCGATATGATCTCGATGAAAAGTGGTTGTGGGAGTTACAACGTGAGGAGGCCACTCGTGGCGGATGAGACACCGGTAGAACCGATCGCCAAGGGACTCACTTATCGTGATGCGGGTGTCAATATCGATGCGGGCAACGAAGTGGTCGGGCGGATTCGCGATGCAGTGGTCTCGACCCAGGACGATCGGGTGCTGAAGGGTTCACATGGAGCCTTCGGTGGGTACTTTCGTCTGCTCGATGAAGCCGGCTCCTTGTTTGGTCAGCCGCTGAAAGATCCGATCCTGGTCGGAGCCACCGATGGAGTCGGCACCAAATTGAAGGTGGCGTTCGAGTGCGGGGTGCTCGATACGGTGGGCATCGATCTGGTTGCGATGTGTGTCAACGATCTGATCGTTGGCGGAGCACGACCGCTCTTTTTTCTCGACTATGTTGCTACCGGCAAGATCTCCCCCGAGTCGATCGCGGTGGTGGTGGAGGGGATTGCCCAGGGATGTCGGCTTTCCGGTTGCGCTCTGCTGGGCGGAGAAACCGCAGAGATGCCAGGATTCTATCAAGATGGAGAACTGGATCTGGCTGGCTTTGCCGTGGGTGTGGTGGAGCGAGAGTCGATCATCGATGGCCAGCAAGTGGTGTCAGGGGACGCAGTCATCGGGATCGCCTCGAGCGGGGTCCACTCGAACGGTTTCTCACTGGTGAGAAAGGCACTGCTCGACGAGGGCAGTGCTCTACCGCTGGGTCACGACCCAGGAGGGCTCGGCTGTACCCTCGCCGAAGCACTCCTCGAACCGACCCGTATCTATGTTCGACCGATTCTCGACCTGATCGAGCGAACGGGCCAGGATCTTCACGCCCTCGCACACATCACAGGGGGAGGATTGCTGGAGAACATTCCCAGAGTGCTGCCACAGGGACTGGGATGCCGTCTCGATCGTTCGTGCTGGCAGCGGCCACCGATCTTCTCGTTGATCGAACAACGAGGGGGAGTTGCCACTGCTGAGATGGATCGAGTGTTCAATCAGGGGATCGGCATGGTGATCGTTGCGGCTGCAGGGTCGGAGACTGCCATCATCGAGAGTCTGACTCGATCGGGGGAGCAGGCCACGGTGATCGGGGAGATTGTCGCGGAAGATGGTGTGAAGATCGAGTAGCGATCAGCCCTCGCCCCGCAGCGGCTGTGCTTCCTGGTCGTTGTCCAGTTCCAACTCATCGAGGTTCCACTGTTCTGGCGATAGAACCCCCCGATAACTGATCTTTGCTGGGCCGCGAACGCAGATTCCAGTCTTGTCATCAATGCGAACCCCCAGCACTCCCCCAGGCATCTGTACCTCGACCTGGTCTGCGATGATTCCGGCCTGGAGCAGCGCGGCAAAGGCCGCAGCGGCGCCGGTTCCGCAGGCGGGGGTTTCACCGCACCCTCGTTCCCAGACGCGCAAGGTGAGGTGGTGGGGTGAATCGATCCTGACGAAGCCGACATTGGTCCGACCCGCGACCGAGTTCTCCAGTTCCGGGCCAAAGCGAGGGAGTGGATTCGGCATCGATTCCGGATCGACGACCACCACCAGGTGCGGATTCCCGATTTGGACCGGTGTCAGCATCAGAACTGCGCCATCGACCATCTTCGAGGTGGGGATGTCGACGGTGGCCTGACCGAGTGCCGCTTCGGCACTGAACTCTCCGTGCTCATCGTGCAACAGCTGAACCTCGACGATTCCGGAGTCGGTTCCGATACGGATCGAATCTTGCTGACGGTCCTGCAGTGACAGCGCCGCGATCCGGAGACCGTTGCCGCACGCCTCGGCCCGGGAGCCGTCGGCATTCCAGCACTCCATGAAGGGGATCTGTTGCTGCCGGAGCACCAGGATTCCATCGGCTCCGACCCCGGTCCTGCGACAGCAGAGGGACGGAGCGAGCCGCGAGAAATCACTCGGGACCGGACCCTGCGCCTCATCGAGGAGCAAGAAGTCGTTTCCTGCACCATGTGCCTTGAGGAAGCTGAGGGTTCCGTGAGTCATCGGGCTCCTGTCCGGGTATCCTGTGGCGGCAGGTTGTCGCGAGGGAAAGCGGCCCTGCTCGGCGTCATCCTGATGAGGTCGAGTGGATAGTTTGTCGCCAATTGACCGTAGATACCAGTGGAGAGGGAAGATCATCGATGAACAGGCTACAACCCCGAACCGAGATGAAGGGGGATGCGCCGGATCCTCCATTACAGCCTGCGATTCGCCATCGATGGTCGATTCGTGGAACGATTCTGCTGCTGGTGATCGGACTCTCCTCCTGTGACGCACCCGATCCGGGTGTCAAGTCAACGCCCCTGAGCCTGAGCAGAGGCACCGCCCACGTCGATGTCTCGGAGACCCTCGATGGGGATCCCACCGAGATCAATATCACGCGTTTGATCATCGAACGGGGCTTCAGTCTGCATGGCTTTCAGCTGGTTCCTCGCGCGGAGGCGCAATTTCTGGTGGATGGGACCCTGACCTGTGATTACTTCCAGGACCTCTCCTTCGAGTTCAAGGACGCGAAACAACACCTCGAACACCAGTACCACGGAAAGTTTGAGGGGAAGTTGACATCGGTCATGGATGGCCGGGTTCAGGAACTGTCCTTTCCTCAGCCTCTGATGAATGGCCGTACCGACCTCGCCATGGCCCGCCGTGACATCCGTCGCAGGTCCGCGACCATCATCTCGGAGACGATGTTGAGGGGGCCCATCCTCGGCGATCCTGAAATTCGAGGACTGCTGGATGCTCTCACTGACCCGCTCGATGGGCGCTTCTATAACCAGGTGATGGAGGAGATCGCTGAGCATCGCGCGCGTGCCGTCCCGTACCTGCTCGAGGCACTTCGAGATGATCGTGCGGTGCGTCTGGATGGCGCTTACCCCGGCTTCCCGGAGCTGGAAGAGGGCGAGTTAAAGGTCTATCACATCGTCGACAAGACACTGGCAATGATCCTCGATCGAGCTAGCGGTCTCGATCCGATTTCCAGCGACGATTACATCCAGCGGGTCAGGACTGGCTGGCAATGGCTGTGGGAAGATCTGCAGAATATTCCCGATGAACTGCGAATCCTCAAGAGCGCCAGAGAAGAAGAGGGCTAGTCCCCGGCGTCTCGCTGGTCTTCACTATCACGGGGCTCCTATCGATGTCATGGTAGGCGGTGGAACATCCGTGGTGTCTTGGGTCGTCCTGGGCTGTGAGCCTGACCACTGAAACCACCTCAAGCCAGGCGGATGATATTTGAGGAGGTACGGTGCCGATTCACAAGACTGCAGTCATCCATTCCGCTGCTCAACTGGCCACCGATGTGACGGTCGGCCCCTTCGCTATCATCGAAGCGGGAGCGATTCTGGCAGCCGGTTGCAAGGTCCTGGGGCACGCCTACATCGGGCCAGGAACCGAGATCGGTGAAAAATCAGAGGTGCACATGCACGCTGTGATCGGCCATGACCCCCAGGATCTGGCATGGGCGGGAGAGCCGAGTCAGGTCATCATCGGGGACCGAACCGTGTTGCGTGAATATGTTTCGGTGCACCGTGCTTCTCGTCCCGGGAGTAGCACTCGCATCGGAGACGACTGCCTGTTGATGGTCGGCGCCCATGTGGCGCACGATTGTTTCGTCGAGGATGGGGTGATCATGGCCAATCACTGCTCGCTGGCGGGCCATGCTCGGGTTGGATCGGGCGCATTTCTTTCCGCCAACGCCCTGGTCCATCAATTTTGCAGGGTCGGTCGGTTGGCAATGTTGGGGGGAGCGGCAGTTGCGGTTCAGGATATTCCCTCCTTCATGCTGTCTACCGGAGATCGGGCGACGATTCGTGGAGTCAACGTGGTCGGCTTACGCCGAGCAGGGATCGAGGCGGATCTCCGCCGTGCGATCCAGGATGCTCACAGGATCCTCTATCGAAGTGGGCGTACCATTCCCGAGGCGGCGATGATTCTCAAGGAGAGCGAGTGGGCCGAGGTGCGTGAGATCGCAGAGTTCATCCAGGAGAGTGCACGAGGCATTGCTTCCGGATCCCGCTCCGCAGTCGAGGCTCCTCCGGCCAGTATCTAGGTGAACATCGTCGTGACCGACCCGAGCCGGCCGGGACTTCGCGCCGGCAATCACTGCACCGTACGGCGCTGGAGTGTGCTGCTTCGGCAACTCGGTTGTCGGGTCCTGGTCCATCAGGTTCGTGATCATCAGCGGACTCCGCTGCCAGCAGGTGATGTTCTTCTGGCACTTCATGCCGGTCATTCTCATCGAGCCATCTGTGAATGGAAGAAGCGCGATCGGTCCTTGCCGGTGGTGGTCGCCTTGAGTGGAACCGATCTCCATCTGCAACTTCCTTCCGGCGGAGCGCCGGCACGGCGAGTGCTCGAGAGTCTGGAGCAGGCCGACCATCTGGTGTCACTGTCCCGGGGGGCGGTCGATTCGTTGCCCGCGAAGATCCGATCGAGATGGGCAGGGCGAGTCCACTTCATCCCCCAGTCTGCAAGACCACTCCCCAGCGGCAGGAAACCGCTGAAGACCAGGTTTCGTCTGCTGGTGGTGGGGTTTCTGCGGAGCGTCAAGGATCCGCTGCTGCCCCTGGAAGCGCTACGCTGGCTACCCGATCGGATCGCCGATGGGCGTCGACTGGAGGTGGTGCACCTGGGGGGGATCGAGGAGCCGAAGTATCGCAGGTTGGCGACCCAGGCGATGCGAAGAGAACCGAGATGGCGCTGGCTTGGAGCGGTGTCTGCTGCGCGGGTCCGAAGCGAACTGGCCCGTTCTGATCTGCTGATACACCCATCCCTCGACGAGGGTGGAGCCAACATCATCAGCGAGGCGCTGGTCGCAGAGATTCCGATTCTGGCCAGCGATGCACCTGGCAACCTGGGCCTCCTCGGAGAGAGTCATCCGGGAATCTTCAGCCGTCAGGATGCACGGCAGCTGGCTCAACTGGTGCTGAGGTTCAGTGAAGACGCTCGATTTCGCAGACAGCTGTTACAGCACTCAAAGAAGCTGCGGAAGAGCCACCTGCAGCAGGTGGAAATCGAGGCGTGGCGGCGATTGTTGGGGGAAATAAAATAAGTTGCCCACCACCTCAGAGGCAGTGGGCAACTCAATAGAGATGAAGAGCAAGATGAATAGGATTGCGATTCCTCAGTGTTCAGGTGTCGACTAGCCCAGATTGTAAACATTAACAAACAGGCATACAATAGGAAATGTTAATAGGAGGCGCCACTCCTTCTGAATTCGTGGATTGACATGTTGGCGAACCTTTGTCCCACTATGGGCATGGCAGGACAGGCTCCCTGCAAACCACAGCATTTGGAAAAGGGGTGACATACATGTCTCAAGTACTCGATGACGCGGGCAAAGCACGGCTCTTCTGGGCCAGTTGTATCTCGCTGATCGCGACCTCCATCGCATTTGGCGTCATCACCTCATCGATGGGTGATTTCAGTTCGATGTATGGACTCACCAACACACAAGCCGGCTGGGTCGGCGGTGCAGCCCTCGGTGGCTTCGCAATCGCCATCATCATGTTGGGACCGGTGATCGAGAAGATCGGCATCGCGGTCTCGCTCAAGATGGCTTTCGTCTGCCACATCCTCGGCGTGATCCTGATGATGTTCGCGGATGGTTTTGGTCAGTTGATGCTGGGAGCTTCCGTCATTGCCATCGGCAACGGCTGCGTCGAGGCGGGCTGCAACCCGCTGGTCGCCACCCTCTACTCCGACAACAAGACGACACGGTTGAATCAGTTCCATGTCTTCTGGCCGGTGGGAATCATCGTCGGGGCGCTGTTTGGCTTCTGGGTCAGCAATGCAGCGGCCGATGCTGCAATAGCGGCGGGAGTACTGGCAGATTCTGCCTCTGTTGTTGCGGATCCGGCGACCTGGAGCGTGGCGTTCCAGCAGGCCTACGATGCCGCTCTGACAGGCTGGACCCTGTTGGGACTCAGCGCTCTGCAGGCCAAGATGGCACTGGTGCTGGTTCCGACACTCATCTACGGATACATGTTCCTGGGCCAGGAGATTCCCCAGACGGAACGGGTTCAATCGAACGTCTCCGATGACGAGGTCAAGGCCTCGATCGCTTCACCGCTCTTCTTGCTGATGCTGTGCTGCATGGGACTGACCGCCACGCTCGAACTGGGACCGGGACGCTGGATGGGTGAGATCATGACACCCGCTATGCAAAGTTCTCTCGGAACCGGCTCGACGACGGCGGGTGCCGGGATCCTCGTGCTGGTCTACGGCAGTGGTCTGATGGCAGTGCTTCGTTACTTCGCCGGAGGATTTGTCCACAAGTTCTCGCCGACCGGACTGTTGATGGGATCGGCAGTGCTCGGAGGGGTCGGTCTTTTTGCCATGACCTACGCCGAGACTTTCCCATCCATCTTCCTCACCGCCACCGTCTTTTATGGCGGCATCTGCTTCTTCTGGCCGACGATGCTCGGTTTCGTCTCCGAGCGGATCCCCAACAGTGGAGCGATGGGACTGTGCCTGATGGGCGGAGCGGGAATGTTGATCGTCGGCTACGTTGCGGCTCCTGCGATCGGAGCGATCCAGGACTCCTACATTGCGGCTTACATGGTGGACAACGTAGAAGCCACCGCTGAAGCGGCCGCTGCCTATGCCGGCAAGATGGCCTTTCGCTGGATCGCCGCTCTGGCGATACCGCTGGCGCTGGTCTTCTTCAAGCTCAACAAGAAGTACGGCCATGTGGCTGCCGCTTCGGTCGGCAGCAACAAGGAATCGACTGACAGCGAGTCGAACCAGATGCAAAACAGCTACTAATCTGGATCCGAGAACGAGTGAGAGTGACGGCCCCGGGGTTTCCTCGGGGCCGTTTTTTTCGGGATCTGTGGCATTGATGGGAACGGCACGTGCCCGGACAGCGTCCGCTGGGGGAGGAGACCTCGGATGAACCTATGCAGGATGTTGCTGATCGCCCTGTCCCTCTCCTCGAGCTTTCTGGTGGCCCAGGAGGCCGCTCCGGAGCAGTTCAAGTTCTCACTGCTGGGAAAGCCACTGCCGGAGTTGAAACTCGAGGAGGGCGATCGCTGGTTCCACGCCACCAAGGATCTATCTCTCGCTGCAACGCCTCTCACTGTATTGCGGCACGGCAAGCCGCTGCTGGTCGCCTATACGATCCCTGGCTGAGAGAGTTGTGCTCCGGCATTGCCCAGCCTGGTCAGGTGGCAACAAGAAGTGGGACCCGAGTTCTTATCGTTGATGACCGTCTTCAGTTACTCGTCCAAGCAACCAGAACTGGTCCAGAAATACATCGACAGGAACCAGGTGACCTTCCCCATCCTGTCGGAGCAGGCCATCAACCTCGAGCGTCACGGAGTGAAGGGGTTCCCGGCGGCCTTCTTTCTCGATGCCGCAGGCAAGGTGATCTGGCAGGGGATCCTGCCCCGTGCCTCCGAGTCGAATGACTATCAGCGCCCCTGGCTCGACGGGCTGTTGCGTCAGGCAGGAGTCGAACCGCCGCCGATCCCCATCCGCTGGCTCGATTTTGACGATGGAGTCGAGGAAGCGCAGTGGACCTCGGAGACTCGACTGATCTTCGTCGAGGCGAACCGATGCGATCAGTCGGTACGAATCGAACGCTTGCTGACACAAGATGAAGAGATCGCAGGCCTGCTCGACGATTACATCCGGGTCAAGATCGATGGTCGAACTCAACTGGAGATCGTCAAGAAGTACCGCGCCCGCTGGCCCGGAGATCTGCTCATCATCGATGCCAAGGACCAGGTGCTCTATCGATTCTGGGATCACTACAAGGACATCCCTGCACTCAAGAAGGCGCTCTACGACCATGCCAACTGATACCGATGGTGCCCGCTAGGGGCAGGCAGCGCTGGTGGTCGGGCAGTCGAGAGTGTTGTCGAGCGGGTCGGCTCCGCAGGTCGGGTAGGGAGCATCCGGTGGGGTAGAACCGGGTACAAACAGTGCATTCAATCCATAGACCATGTCCGCGATGTTGAAACCACCATCGTCGTTGATATCGCAACTCTCGATGCAATTCGGAGTCACGCCTCCCGGCACGAACAGCGCATTGAGACCGAACACGATGTCCGCGACATTGAAACTGCCGTCCTCGTTGCCATCCCCACGGACGAATCGAATCACCGATCCGGCGGAAGCGTCGTGATAGATCAGGGAATAGGGGGGAACTCCAGGGATTTCGCGATGCTGGTAGGTGAGATCGAGGCCGAAGGATGTGTTGTTGAAGGCGGGATACAGAGTGCCCCGGATGGTCGGATAGATGTAGGCGTGTTGGCCGAGTGTGGTCGGTTGCAACTGCTCGACGAACTCGAACTCGGGAGATGTGTCGAGTTTTTGTGCCAGCACCAGTGCTCCTTCGTTGGCGAGGTCCCGGTACACGGCATGGACCGTGCCTGAGGTCTCGTCACAGCCGATGTTGAAGATCCTGTAACTGGCGATGCCGGTGAACTGGTCGCTGGTGGCGTCGAACAGAGATGTCTCGTCACTCCAGCCGTTGATCTCGTCCCACCTGCGGTAGCGGAAACTCCACAGCGGCGAGGCGGTGGCGGCGTCGACGACATAGGCGCAGTGAACCGATCCGAGCGCATCGCTGGAGACCCAGCCGAAGTAGTCGTTGCTACCGTCGGTATTCCCCAGCACGAACGAGTCCAGTTGCCAGGCACCGACCGGATCGTAGATCCGGTGCTCGTACTGCCCCTCGCCGATATTGCGGTAGAAGGTGCAGTGAATGCGGCCACCCGCATCGACCGCCAGCCTCGTATTCTGGGCGCTGGCCGAGGGACTGATCGCCCCCAGGTCGGTGAAGGAGTCATCGGCCGCGTAGGGTTGATCACTGCGTAGCAGGTGCTCGACCCAGCTGGAGGGGTGGTGCCCCGAGATCCACACCGTGTTGTTGCCATCGATGACGATGTCCATCGCCGAGGTGCGGGCATTGAGTGGGGCACCGGTGATGGTGCTGATCTCGATGATGTCGGATCGTTCTCCGGTGGCGGGATCGAAGCGGCGGTAAAACTGGCGGAAGTAGGAAGGGTAAGTGTATCGACCCCACAGTACGTGGAGGATCCCCTGGTCGTCGATGGCCACCGAGCACTGGCTGGCGGGATCGGGATCGAACAGGCCACTGTCATCGTCGTTGAGATTGGGCGGCTGGGTCGACCAGGTGGCGCCTCCATCCGAGGAACTCTGGACAATCAGGGTCATCTCGTCGGCGGCATTTCGTTCGAGCGAGACGCAGTGAAGCACGCCATCGCCATCACGGACGATGTTGTGTGAGGTATTCGATCCCGACGATGCCATCTCATCGCTGTGCAGGAGTACCTGAGCCGAGGACGTCACGCTGCAGCAGAGCAGCACAAGCGATGCGAGGATGCCGACGATGGAGATCCTCGGGTGCCGGTAGTGGTCCATCATCCCGTTCTTCATCAGGGACAGGCCAGATACAGGGCGCAGTCAATACCATCATCGGTCGGATCGACGCCGCAATCGAGAGCGCCCGGCGCCGGTGGATTGTCCGATCCCGGCACGAACAGTGCGTTGAGCAGGTAAACCGCATCGGCGACGTTGTTTCCGCCGTCGTCATTGACATCGGCACTGTCGATACAATCGGGCTGGGGCGATCCAGGAACGAACAGGGCGTTGAGCAGGCGGATGGCATCGGCGATGTTGACACCGCCATCGACGTTGACATCCCCACGGCGGAACAGTTCCGGTGGTGGACCGCTACTGGCTCCGAGAGCATCGAGGTAGAGGCCCATCAGGAGACCCTGCTCACCGCTGTAGCCACCGAACTCCCACGACTGCGCGATCACCTCGCCAAACGGATCATCGGTCTCGTAAAAGTTACCGACGCTGTAGCCGATGCCCGATTGGACCCAGATGGAGCCGCTCGAGGCTCCCGCCAGGTCCGGCGTGAGGGGATCTGCGGTGACCAGCCGATCGGTCCAGTCGCTGGCACCCTGGTCCTGGTTGTATGCGGCATCCATTCCGGTCATATCAAGCGTGGCATAGGAACCACCGATCAAGTCCAGTAACGAGTCGTCGCCATCGACCACTCCCAGTCCGATGCCGTCATAGTCGGCGAAGGGAGTCTGAGCACAGAATCCCCACACATCGCCACCCTCGATGTAGACATCGATGCCGTTGGCGATCAGGTCCGCCAGCAGTTGACCTTCTGCAGTGTTCAAGCAATGGTGATCTGGATAGGTGCCAGTGGCCACCCAGACCCGCTCGAGGGTTGGCGTATCGAGTAGACAATCACAACCGAGGATGTCCGTCATCATTGCCGGGGCGAGCCCGTTGAGCACCAGCGCATCGGCGATCGCCAGTGCCGAATCGATCTGACCTCCGCTTCCCTCTGCGGCCCACACCAGATCGACCGCATTGACCAGTGCCCATATCGAATTTCCATCGATGACACAGCAGGGCGTGATGGAGTTGTCCCAGCAGCGAAGCTGGTACTGGTAAGCCGCGGGTCCGCCGGGAAGGACATCGGTCCACTGCTGATCACTTCCAGGCAAGGTCTCAGCGAGTTGTCCATCGCGATACACATCGATGCTGGTGAAGTTGTTGCCGTTGAGGTCCCAACTGAGAGTCACTTCGTTGCCACTGGTGGCAGCCGCGAAGCCGATCGGAGCGGTGAGCTGACAGGGAGGGCCACTTCGATGGTGGATCGCCCAGCTCTCGAGATCTCCAAATTCGCCCCCGGTGTAGTCGGCAGCGATCAGGCGCCAGTTTCCATCGATGGGGAAGCCGGCAAAATCGGCGAGGGTGCCGGGCCCCTGAGGTTGCATGCGGATGTTGAGTGGAATCTGGTCCTCATCGAAGGGGATTCCCTGGTCATCAAAGATGGTGTGAATGTGATTCACATCGCTAGGAGACCCGGGGATGTACTGTTTCAAGGTCACCATCGTGGCCGATGGATGCGTCAGGTCGATCCCCACTTCTCGAGTCCAGGTGTGAGTGATATGGACCTCGATATCGATGTCCTGAATCGTGTAATTGTCGGTGATATTGATCACCGAGGTGACTCCCGTCGGGGTGCTGTTGGGAATCGGCAGTGGCGTGTCGAGACTGCCGTAGATCTCGAATCCATGGGGGACCTCAACGCGGTCGGTGAAATCGAAGCAGGCGCCATCCGAGACCACGATCAGGTAGTTGTAGAGTCCCTGGCAAAGATCGTTGTCGGTCCAGCTGGTCGCAGCGGGGTCGGCGATGTCCTGGTAGAAGACACCGTCACGCCAGACCTGAAAGGTGTCGGTGTAGGGACCATTGTTGGTGAACTCGAGGGTGATGTCGGGACCCACCGAGGACGCCACCAGCGCATCGGGTGCACTGAGACCGCAAGGCTCCAGTTCGAGCAGACCATAGGTACTGACATTGTTGGTACTCTCGTTGATGTCATTCCACAGGTAGGGGGACGCCTCCAGGGTGTGTCCCATATCCTCGTTGTTGGAGTTGTTGGGCTCCCCGGCATTCCAGTTGGTATAGACCAGCGGCTCGCCGTTGCTCCACTCGAAGACACCCTCGACTGCGATGTCATTGAGACCGAGCCACAAGCGTCGTGCGGAACCACCATAGTTGCTGAAGTTGTCGCCGATGAAATCCATCTCCGCCTGGTCTGCGACGGCCACGAGGTTGCCACCCCAGCTGTTGGCGAGAGTTTCTGCGGTGGTCCAGTCGCTGGCATCCAGCAACAGGTAGTGATGGTCATCCAGCGGACTGGAGATGCTGGTCAGGATGGCCGGATCCTGCGCCTGCAACGGAGTGACCCAGATGGTGATGACCAGCAAAGAGACCACGGGATTGAGAAACTTCATAACTCCTCCGGAAGGCTGGAGAGATCGAAAATTGTCGGTTCAGAGCCAACTACTATTTTCCCCTTCATCGAGCTGGATACAAGGATGGGAAATAAGGGCCGCAGGGAGCCGGATAACCGGTTCAGGAGGCGGTTGAGAGGGTATTGGCCGGTGATCTCGCAGGCCATCCGTGGCTGCGGAAGTGCTTTTTTGGCGGCGGCTGGGACGAGGAAGTGGATCGGATCCGAGTGGGCTCAGATCGAGTCGGGCCTGCTCGAACGGATCCACCTCGAGCAGGCCGTGGACCCCTTCCGATCGATTGGAAGGGGTCCACGGCGTCTCCTGACCCGAGAATCAGGGGCACAGGTTGAAGGAAGTACAACCGAGCCCGCTGGGCCCATCGGGGCCACAACCGGGGAACGGTGCCGCTGGCTCGGGTCCACCTGCGAACATGTAGCCGATCAGATGCACCACATCGGAAACGTCGACCTGGTTATCCCCGTTATCATCGAGGGCTGCCAGGCAACTCACCGATGATCCATTGAAGAGGAAGCCAAGGGTGTTGACCGCATCGCTGACATCGTGGCTACCATCGATATTGGTGTCGCCACGGATGAAGGTGACGGCTCCGCCTCCTCCACATTCGTCGGGAATACCATCGCCATCATTGTCGGCGCTGGTCCCGCTGGCGATATCGCACTGATCGAGCACACCATTGAGATTGCAGTCGTTTGCGGCAGTGATCTCGCAGCCGTCGTGAATACCATTGCCATTGCAGTCTGGAATCCCCGCTCCGGCGATGGAGATGTCGAGTCCCCAGGTCAGAAGAGAACCTGAATCTCCTCCGGCAAGATCCGCGATGGTCAGGGTCCAACTGCCCAGACCGCTGGCTCCATCGAAAGCGGACAGTGGTGAGGACGGAGCAGTGGTTCCGGGATTGCCATCGTCGTCGTAGATCGCATTGATGTCATCGGAAGAACCACCCGTCTGGCTGTGCAAGTTGACGACGGTACCGGATGGATTGGTCATCGAGATGGCGAGATCGCCGATCCAGGTGTGAGTCAGTTCCAGCGCCACATCTACATCGTCGACCAGTCCCGCCTGGGTGACCTCGATGATGCGGATCACCGAGGGCAAGTTGTCGGCGATCGGCGCCGGAGGTGAGACATTGTCGACATAGGAGAAGATTCCTGCAGCCTCACAGATATCGAGAACTCCGTTGGCGTCGCAATCTGTCGCGGGATTCGCTGCGATCTGGCAACTATCGATGGTGCCGTCGAGATCGCAGTCCGTTTCGCTTCCCAGGTCAATTTCACAACTGTCGAGTACTCCATCGAAGTCGCAATCCGCTGCACCTGAAGAGATCTCGCAGGTGTCAGGGAGGAAGTTCTCATTGCAATCGAGCGCGCCATTGATCAGTTCACAGGCATCGGCGATTCCATCGAGGTCACAGTCTTCCTGGCATTCATCGAGCAACCCATTTCCATCACAATCAGATGCGCCGCTGGCGATTTCATCCGCATCCGGAATGCCGTTGTTGTTGCAATCGAGGTTGCCGACCATCGGAGCGAGGGTGGGCACCAGTAGCGTGTCCACGGCGCCGGGTTGGAACAGCCCGAGAGTCGCATTGGCAGCCGTCGGGGGAGAGGTGGTAACGAAGCGGAAGTTGTACATCGTTCCCCACCGAAGTGCGTTGGCGTTGGGGTTTTGTGCAAAGGTCTGAGTCGACCAGTTGATTTCGCCGTTACTGGTAGACAGTGCCCAGTCGGTTCCGTCATAGACCTCGGTACTGTGGTACTCGACATCGCGGAAACCGACATCGCTGGCGATCACACCCAGAAGCGGCACGGAGAAACTGCGTACCGAGCGAGTCGAGTCCATGTTGTAGAGGGCGTACTCGTAGCGCCACAGGTTGGCATTGACCTGGATGACCTTGTATCCAAGGATCAAGAGTCCGTCTCCGGCGTCCGAGATGTCGACCAGGGTCACACTCGGATCGTTGTCTTGCCACGCCTGGATGCCCGGCTGTTGCCGCTGGGTCGATCCGACAAAGGCGATGGCGTGATTGGAAGAGGAGGGGGAGACGGAGACCTGTCGGTAACTGGTGTTATTGTGATGATTGCCTGCGGCAGCATCGTCGGGGGTGACATAATGTCCCTCGACGAAGTACTGCGCTCCAGCATTGGTCGCCGCGTCCAGGTCACTACCGTGAACGCGCAAGCGACGCCAGGTCAGATCACTGTTGCCAGGGTCGAGGATCTGCGGATAGATGAATCCACCGTGAGCCGGATCGGTCACCTCCGAGCGAGCGCCGAGGCTCCCCTGGCTGCCATTCAAACTGGCTCCGTAAGGATCGGAGCAACCGACTCCGAGCCGGCTGCCGGTTCCCGATGATGCGCAGCCGCAACCACAGGTGTTTCCCTGCAAGGCGGTGAATCCGTGCTTGAGCCAGCTCATGCCGATCTGTTCGAGCACTCCATCCTTGAGGCGAAACATGTTCTGTCCGATTACCGGGTGCTGGTTGGTATTTGCGATCCAGAGCAGTTCCTCGGTGCCGATGTTGCAGGAAGTGGTTCCCACCGAAAAAGCGTAATATCCGCCCGCTGAACCGTAGCTCTGGGTACCGGTCAACTCACCTACAATCACGTCCGCTCCGGTGCCACCGAGGCCTCCGCCCGGATCACACTGGGCGTCGAGCGAGGTGGTGAAGAGCATCATCCAGGATGCAGCAAGAAGAGAGAGGATCCCGGGGATCCGCTGCTTGATTGGTTTCATGGGTTCCCTTTCGGGGTCGTCATCGACCACGATAGTTCAATGGGGGGCTTCGCTATTCTAATGCCAGGAGCGGGTCCTATCGAGGGGTGATTTCCAATCGTAGGGAACAGAATTTCAGGGAAGTCAGGAGACTGACGAGCCGAGGAGTAAAAAAGGACCTCGTGGACTCGCGGGTCCACGAGGTCTTGCGTTTCATTGGAGCTGGCGACGGGAGTCGAACCCGTGACCTCAGCTTTACGAAAGCTGTGCTCTACCAACTGAGCTACGCCAGCCCGGTGTTCGCTGAATATGAACATGGGCCTGAAGAAGGGAGGATAGCGACATCACAGCGAGGCGGCAATCGTCCCTCGGAACAAGTCCGCGACCGCCAGATCTACCCGCTGTTTTGCGGCCTCGGTTCAGCGGGAGGATTCGATCTCGGGCATCTCGCTATGAGGGTGATCGGAACGGTGTCGCTCGGAGATCTTCTCGCTGCTGAGGTGGTTGTAGACCTGGGTGGTGGCGAGATGTTTGTGGCCGAGCAATTCCTGCACCTGCCGCAGATTGGCACCACGGTCGAGCAGGTGCGTCGCATACGAGTGGCGCAGGGTATGGGGACTGGTTCGACTGTCGAGGCCCGCCTTGCCGATGTATCGGTCGAGGATCTTGCGGATCGATCGATCGGAAATGCGATCACCGAAGCGATTCAACAGAACCGGGTGCGGGCTCCAGTTTCCATCCTCGGGTTGCCAGCGTGCAGGGATGGCTTCCTGGTAACTGAAGAGAGCGGTCAGCGCATGCTCGCCGATGGGAACGATGCGCTCCTTGCGTCCCTTTCCAAAGGCGCGAACCAGTCGCGCAGGACCGTCGATGTGGAGCCAGTCGAGCGCGACCAGTTCACTGACCCTGAGACCGGTGCTGTAGAGGATTTCGAGGATGGCTCGATCTCTCAGCCCGCGGTACGTGTTGGTCTCTGGTTGATCGAGTAGACGCAAGACTTCTTGAACGGAGAGGAAGTGGGGCAGGGCACGGGGCACCCGCGGCGTACTCAATTCGAGAAACGCGCAGCGCCCATCGATACGCCCTTGACCGGTGAGGAAGCGGAAGTACCCACGTATCGATGCCAGTTTTCTGGCTACAGTGCTACGCGAGTATCCGACCTCTGCGAAGTGAGCCAACCAGCGGCGGACTTCGGTACTCTCCTTGGTGGCAATCTGTGAGAGATCCTTGACCTCGAAGAAGTCACGGAGCTGTTCGAGGTCCTTGCGGTAAGCCCGGAGAGTTTCCGGGCTCAGGTTCCGCTCTGTTTCGAGGTGCTTGAGGAACGAGTCCATCGAATTCGTACCCACTTCCATCCCAAGGGGCGGCGATTCCCCTGCTGAGATCCTACGAAGGCCGAAAAAAATGGGAAGAAGAACTACCAACTGATTCAAAATGGGCCGGTCACCGTAGGTGGATAAGTCGAAATATAGCGACCAACATGTGGATAACCATGGGAGAAGTAGTGCTGGATCGTCCGGAATGAGCGGGGTCCTGCTTATCTGAGAATCCCGTGGCGACGACTGAGCAGTTCCCTCACGATGGCGCGGAAGTGATCCTGGGTCAGCTCTTCCTCATCGATATGAGCGGCGGCGTCGAGGGTCGAGGGGGAATCGCTTCCCATCGTCATCAACTGCTCCAGCAGCGACGGCAAGTCGGTACCATCGTAGAGGATGCAATGTTCTTCATCGTTGCTGACTACCATCAAGGATCGCTCGTCGGGGTGAGTGAGAGGAGAGTTCGGAATCATCATGGTCTCTTTCTTCTGTACAGATCTTGGTCAGGTCTAACTTTCTCTTCCCACAGGGAAGCGCGGGAAGCGCGGGAAGCGAAGCCGCAAGGCGGCTCCCTCGGGTCGTCGGTCATGACTCATCTTTCGGCAGATGGAGCGAAATTCTGCAGCACAATTTCGCGATGAATCGAGTCCGATGAGCCCAAACGTAGCTTCTCACCCCTTCCACGCAGCACCTCGAATCGAGGCTTTGGGCCCTGTCGAGGTCGAGAGCCTGCTCGCTGCGATCGGTCCGGGGCAGCCCGGCTTTTTGCTGGAGAGCGGTCTCGACGTGGCGGGAACGGGCCGCTGGCACATCGCCGGGGTCGATCCCATCGGCTCCTTCGAGGCGAGTCGAGATCGGTGGCAGGTCCGCACTGCCGACGGGGTGATCGATTGCGGCCGTGGAGATCCACTCGAGCAGCTGGATCGGTGGTGGAAACAGTGGGCCACGAAGGATCCTGCAGGGGTCGAGTCGCTCCCCTTCGTCGGCGGTGCGGTCGGCTGGATCGGTTATGAGGCGGCCGATCCTTTTCTGGGATTGCCCCCACGGCAGACTCCCACGGGAGCCATCGGCTCCTTGCTCGATGGGGTCCCCGACCTCTGCTGGCAGCTGTACGACGAGGTGGTGCTGATCGATGCCATCGAGCAGCAAGGCTGGTCGGTTCATCGAGGTCGAGCGGGGTGGCAGGATCGACAGTGGTGGCGCCGCTCCGGGAGCACCTCCAGCGATGCCAGCGACTCGATCTCGTCGTCACCGGTGAGAATCGTCGAATCCTCTCTCACCGACGCTCAATACCTCGAGGCTGTGACGGAGATTCGTCATGGAATCGGCCTTGGAGAAGTCTACGAGGTCAATCTGGCTCGTGGCTGGATCGTCGATCCGGTCCCCTCGCCGGTCGCCCTCCACCGGCTCTGGCGTGAGGCGCAACCGGTGCCCTACGGAGCGATGATCCAGGGTGATCCCTTCTCGGTGGTGTCCGCTTCACCGGAACAATTTCTCTCGAGAAGGGGCGGACGCATCGGCACCCGTCCCATCAAGGGGACCATCGCCAGAGGCCGAGATCGAGCGGAAGATCGACGAGCGGCAACAGCGTTGCTGGCGGATCCGAAGGAACGAGCGGAACTGGCGATGATCGTCGACCTGGAGAGAAACGATCTGGGACGCATCTGCCAGCCGGGCACAGTCGAGGTGGTGCATCCTGCGCAGGTCGAACGGTATGCCTCGGTGTTGCATACGGTGGCGACGGTGACCGGTGAACTGAGAGGGGATCCGAGTCCCGGCGAGATCCTACGCGCGACTTTTCCCGGAGGATCCATCACCGGGGCTCCGAAACTGGCCGCGATGGAACGGATCCGCCAGTTGGAGCCGTGGCCTCGCTCCATCTACACCGGTTCCATCGGTTGGCTGGCCCCGACCGGAGATCTTGAACTGAGCATCGCGATTCGCTCCGCTCTGATCCGAGGGAAGCGTGCACTGGTTCCCTTCGGTGGTGCGGTGACATGGGACTCGAAGCCGCAGGCGGAGCGTGTCGAGTTGCTCGACAAGGCTCGAGCGATGTTCGAGGCGTTAGGGATAACCGTCGACCACTAACCGTCGAGGTAACCCGCCAGAGCCCGTAGCATCTGGGCGATCGGTTCTCGTCCTTGGGCCAAACTGTCGATGCAAAACCAGACTCCGATCAGACTCACCAGCAGTGCCGAGAAGATCGGCGCCAGTTGCAAGAAACGCGACTTCAACGGGGCACTCACTCGATGGAGGATTCGCTCCTTGCCAAGCACCAGTACGCAGCCGATTCCGATCAGCATCAATCCCAGTCCGAGACTGAAGAAACTGAGCACGATCAGTCCCAGCCACAACGCCTGGAAGTGAGCGGCGACCAGCATGATGGTGAATCCCGCCGGGCACGGCACGATTCCGCCGCTGAATCCGAGTGTCACCAGATCACGGAATCGAACCTCGCCATTTTGGGCCCAGTCCGCGGGCAGATGAGAATGCCCACTCTCGTGTCCATGGGAGTGATCATGGGAGTGATCATGGGAGTGATCATGGGAGTGATCATGGGAGTGATCATCTTTGCGGCTCGTTCGCCAGCGTCGTCGGGCCAGAATCAGTCCGAAGGTCGCCAGCAGCGCGCCCGATCCGAAACTGAAGATGGTGGTGATCCAGTTCTGAAAGGTCGCTGAAGTGGCCTTGTCGGCACTGGCTTCGATCAGCCCCAGTAACAGCAGCCCCAGCAGGAAAATGCTGATGGTGTGGGCAAAGGTGACCACCAGACCGAGCACCACTGCATCGCGAATTCGACCGCGGGTGCCGACCAGGTAGGCCGCCACCATCGTCTTGCCATGGCCGGGTCCGATGGCATGACCGGCGCCGTAGAGGATCGCCAGTAGCAGAGCCAGCGCGACCTCCCAGAGCGGTGCTTTTCCCAGCACGATGGTCTCCACCATCCCGCCGATCTGCTCCTCTTCACTTACCTCGTCAGGGGAGGGGTCGGTCTGCGAGGGAAATCTTCGCGGCGACTGGGCCGCCTCTCCAGTCGGGCGAGGAGGTCGATTCGATGGCGCTTCTTCAGTCGACTGTGGCGCTCGAGTGGTCGGCAGCAGGCTGACCAGTTGTTCGGCGGATGGAGCGGTATCGGTGAAGGGGTCAAAGGTGGTCGCCTCGGAATAGAAGTAGAGGATCGTCTCGCGGCCGGGAGTGCGGATGAAGGCGCCCTGGTCCTCGAAGAGGGATGGATCCGGTTGCAGGATGAGGAAGGACAGATCGGGATCATGATCCTCGATGGGAATCCACGAGTACTGACTCGAAGTTTGCTCACGATAACTGTTGTCTTGCCAGTGCAGCCAGTAACCGCCGCCCCAGGGACTATTCGGTGGCAGCGATGGCGGCAGTGGACCATGGAGGGTGAAGTAGGCGTCGAAGGGGCGAGCTCGCACCGAGCCCTCGAGTCCCGCGTGTTCGATCAGATCCAGCTCGAGTTGAATTTGCTGGCCATTGATGCGGAGATCCAATTGCGGCAGGAGAGATTCGATTCGAGTCTTCAGGTAGGGGCGCCACTCCTCCTCCTCGACACGATCATCGCCATCGGCGTCGAGGTCGGCGAGTAATGGAAATCCAGCAGGAACGCTCCACCCCAGGTTGAACAGGATGATCACCTGCCCATCGCGAATGGTGAAGGTGGTCTGGGTTCCGACCCCCTCCGCCAGTTCATGGGCATCGCCGCGCTGATCCCCCGTCATCGACAGGATCAGTAAGATGATGAGGCTTTGCTTCAGCCACTTTCGTGTGCTCATGCGAGAGATCAACACGGCTCCCATTCTTCATCGGGTGGGGCGATCGGTGTCACCGGAGCATAGGCGACCACCAGCTGCTTCTCTCCTCCTTGTTCGAAACGGACCGAGATTCGCTTGGATGCACCGTGTCCCTGGGATTTGACGATGACCCCTCGCCCGAGGATCTCATGACGGATCCAGGCCCCCGGATGCAGGCCATCATCCTCATCCTCGACCGCCTCCGAGGGATCCATTCCACTGCTGCTTTGACCCCAGCCACCACTGGAAAAGGCCGGGACTGCAGTGCGTTCGAAGACGATCGAGGTCCCTTCCAGTTCGCTGAAGAAGGAGGATGGCATTCTCGGCTCCCGCTCTTGAAAGCGCCTTCGCCAGCTGGTGTGGGTCATGCACAGTTCCTTGCGAGCACGGGTGACGCCGACATAGAGGAGTCTTCGCTCTTCCTCTACATGCACCACTTCTCCCTGTCGAGCGTGAGGAATCAGAGTCTCTTCCGCTCCGGCGATGATGACCCGATCAAATTCGAGTCCCTTGGCCCCATGTAATGTCATCAGCGAAACCTGGCCCTCTTCTTCCTCTCGCATCTCTGCGTCGGTGACCAGCGCAATCCGCTCGAGAAATAGCGAGAGGGGGTCGATCTCTTGAAACTCCGGATCATCGGCCGCACTGGCAGCGACGCTGGCGAGAATCTCTTCCGTCTCTGCAGCTGCGGCGACCAGCTCCTCGAGGTTTCGTTCCCTTTCTGGCCACGATTCAGGTTCTGCCTTCTTGAGGAAGGAGATGTATCCGCTCGTCTCGATGGCGAGTTTCACCTGATCGGGAAGGGGAGCTTCCAGGTTTTTAGAAAGTTGCTGGATGACATCCTTGAACTGTTCGAGGCCCTTGCGAGCCTTGCCACGGATGGAGGCGAAGTCGCTCTCCTCTCGCAGGTGTTCACCGAGGTTTCTATTCGCATCCCTGGCGGCATCTTGAAAGCGCTCGATGCTGATCTTGCCGATGCCGCGTGCCGGGGTATTGATGACCCTGAGCAGTGCAACATCGTCTCTTGAAGATCGAGCCGCCCGTAGATAGGCGAGGATGTCTTTGACCTCCTTGCGCTCGTAGAAGGACATCCCACCGATCACGGCGTAGAGGATCCGGCGACGAACGAACTCCTCTTCGAGGGTTCGCGAGAGTGAGTTGACCCGGTACAGCACGGCGATCTCGGATGCCGAGCAGCCCTCTTCCATCCAGGTCTCGACGTGATCTGCGATTCTTGCGGCCTCACTTCGCTCGTCTCGTAACTGCTGAACCCTGACCTCGGCTCCATCTGCGTTCTTGGTGAATAGTTTTCGCTCGCCAAATTCAGTTCCAGCGAGACGGCCAGCGACCTCCAGGATCTGTGGAGTGGAGCGATAGTTCTGATCGAGAGTGATGAAGGAGTGTTCCGGGAAATCCTCCTTGAAGCGGCGGAAGTTGTCGGGACTGGCACCCCTCCACGAGTAGATCGATTGATCGGGGTCCCCGGTGACGCACAGATTTCTGTGCTGCTCCGAAAGTAGTTTGGCGATCATGTACTGCGGGAGATTTGTGTCCTGGAACTCATCGATCATCACAAACTGGAAACGATTCCTGAGATGATCGAGAACATCTGGATGCTCTTGCAGTAATCGAACCACCAGCAGCAGCAAATCGTCGAAATCAACCGCGTCTCGCTCTTCCAGAAGCTCCTGATAGCGATGGAAGATGCGTACCAATTGTTGTTCATGAAAGGTCGAGGAATCTTCCCTCGCCTGTTCTGGCGATGTCATGTGACTCTTCCAGTGACTGATACGGGAGAGAGAGTTGCGGGGGGGGAAAGAAGTCTTGTCGAGTTGTAACTCCTTGAGGATCACGCTGACCAGTTGTACCTGATCGGAACTGTCGTAGATGGAGTATCGGCCAGAGTAGGGTTCGATTCGGTGCAGGTGGCGTCTCAGCAAACGAGCACAGAAGGAGTGAAATGTGCGGAGCACCGGGGTGCCATCGTTGAGATCGAGAGAGGAAGGGCCGAGGAACCCCGATGTCGGAAGCTGGGAAGGACGCTGTGGATCGAGCAACTTCTGTGTGCGGCGCAGCATCTCATCGGCGGCCTTGTTGGTGAAGGTGATCGCCAGGATGGATCCTGGGGTCACCCCCGAGTGGACCAGTTCTGCGACGCGGTGAGTCATCACCCGGGTCTTCCCGCTACCGGGGCCGGCGATGATGGCCAAGGGGCCGAGGTGGGCCGTGACGGCGCGCTGCTGGGCTGGATTGAGTCCCTGGCTCATCTCGTTTCTCGTCCTTTTCCTGACCGCCGTGAATCCCCCGAGGTAATGCTGTGGTTACGGAATAGGACCGTCACGGCGGCCATAATCCGGATTCTCCCGCTCCTGTGGGGGGCGAGAGGTCTCTGGTGCCATGGTCTCCTCGATCTGGCAGCGCTGCAAGGAGAGCCAGATCGAGATCCCCAACCTGTTCGTGTTGACTGGCTCCTGTACCTTTCTTATGATCCTGGACTCACTTCCGTAGATCCAGGGGATCTGTTTAGGATCCACTCCGAAGCCCCGGGAACACGGAATTTAACGCCCGAAATCCATCGAGGAGGCATTCTTGGATGCGATGAGCGAAATTTCCTTGCGAGATCTGGTCATGACGAGGGAGACCTCGGTCGATTTTTACCATGAGACACGACAAGGAGTGACCTCCCGAAGGGAGGCGATCGATGAACTCGAGGTGATCCTCGATGATGTCACAGACCCTTTCCGCCGAGGTGTGGTGCTGGATCTTCTCGGTCGGCGTGAGGAAGCTCGTGAAGCCCTGTTCGGGTGCAAGGATAATATTCTCTGCATGCACTTGCTCGGCAAACTGTTGCTCGAGGAAGGCTCGTCCAAGAAGGCGCTGAAGATTCTCGAGACAGGCTGGAAGAGCTGCGGAGCAGGAGAGCCGCGAGTCGGGATGCTGCTCTGCGAGGCGTTGATCCTCGAGGACAAGATCGACGAGGCGAGAGCTCTTCTCGGGAGTTTGCAGGTTCAGGATGATCAGCCGAGAATTTGCTACCTCAACGGTTTACTCCACCAGCATGAAGGTGACTACCAGGATGCACTGGAATCCTACAGCACTGCAGTTGAAGGAAATCCAGATGAGACCAGATTCCTGTTCCGGCTCGGATACATGCACTCCCTCTACGGAGATGAAGAGAAGGCGATCGAGGCCTATCGCATGTGCCAGAGGAGCACTCCTCTTTACGCCCATGCGATGATCAACCTGGGCGTGCTGTATGAGGATTCCGAACGATTCGAAGAAGCGATTACCTGTTACAGGATGGTCCTTCTCTCCAACCCGGATCATGCACGGGCTCGTCTTTACCTGCGGGATGCCAGTGCTTCGCAATCGATGTACTACGACCGCGACAAGGATAAGGACAACGTCCGCAAGCAGCAGGTCTTGCAGATTCCTGTCACCGAGTTCGAACTTTCGGTGAGAAGTCGCAACTGCCTGCAGAAGATGGGGATTCACACTCTTGGAGACCTGGTCAGCAAGAGTGAGCCAGAATTGCTCTCCTACAAGAACTTCGGAGAGACCAGCCTGCAAGAGATCCGGAAGATCTTGAACCAGAAGAAGTTGCGCCTTGGCGAAGGGGTTCGCAGTGACGAGACCTTCATGCTCTCGATCGATGGTGAAGCTGCTTCTCTCCTGGGAGAACCGGTCAGCCTGCTCGAACTCTCCAGTCGAAGTCAGCGTTGCATGGACCGTCTCGGAATCGAGACGATCGCAGATCTGATGCAACGAAATGAACTCGAACTGGTCAGCCAGAAGAACTTCGGCGTGACCTCGCTCAATGAGGTGAAGCGGAAACTATCCGATCGCGGGTTGAACCTGACAAACGGCTAGAGGGGGCGAGTGTACGAGTACCTCACTGGCGAAGTGGTTCAGATCTCTGATGGTCACACCGTTCTCGAGGTAGGGGGGGTTGGCCATCGACTTCGTGCACCCTCGGGTACCCTGAGGAAGTTGAAGGATGGAGCCACTGCACGCCTCTTCATCTCTCATCGAATCCGCGACGAACAACTGGTGATGTTTGGCTTTTCTCATCCGGAAGAGCGTGATTTCTTCGACCGAATCTGCCAGGTGTCGGGGGTCGGACCCGCCAGTGCTCTGGCACTTCTTTCCAATGTCGAGCAGGACCAACTTCGTACCTCGGTGCTGGAGGGGGATACGGTTCCTCTGGAGAGAGTGAAGGGGATCGGCAAGAAGACCGCCCAACGAATCGTCCTCGATCTTCGAGGTGCTCTGGAGAAGGAGGACCTGCTGGCGGGTGCTGGATCCCCTGCAACGGTCGGGGTCCCCGAGGGCGCAGCGGCGGATGCCGTTCGAGCACTGCAAGTACTGGGTTTTCATATCACCGATGCTCAGGACCGGGTGCGCAAGGTGGTCGCAGACCATCCGAAGGAAAAGAGTGCCGAGCAACTGGTCCGTCTGGCCAGTCGAGGTCGCTAGCAGGCTTCCCCTTTTCGCGACTCGCGATACCATCGAAATAGGGCCACCCCACCGTCGTCTTCTCGGCGAGAAACCGTCAGGCATCGGTCAGGATGACGCCCTTTCACCTCGCGGGGAATTCGTGAGTCGATCGTTGGGAATTACACCCGGCATCGATTTCCGGAATTCTCTTCAGAAATAATCCGATCGTGCCGATCCAGACTCTCAGGGGGGAGTCAGGTCTAGAGCGCGCGCGCTGACCCAGGGACTCCACGAGAATCCCCGAGTAAGGTCGTCGATGAACCCAGCCACTGCCCTCCTGCTGCTACTGGCCACCGCTCTCCACCCTTCCGAGAGTGTCTTCGTGGCCTCCCCTCTGTCGCTACTGGAGATCCAGGAAGATGGGGAATGGGCGAGGTCACTGGTCCCAGGCAGAGAGTGGTCGATCGGTCAGGGGGATCGTCATCCGTCCCTCTTCGGCTCCATCGCCATCGACTCCAACATTCAATGGCAGTCTCACATCAGCTCAGAGGTGCTCGCAGATACGGTCCGTGGGGTCCTGCGAGAACATCTGCTCAACGACCCGGAGTACGGTGTCGGAGGGTACGGCACCGACCTTGCCCAGATCAGTGGCAGCCACTATCGCACCGGTCAGTTGCGCCACAGTGAATCTCTCAGTTCCTTCGGAGGATTCGACCTGGGGCTCGACGATCCTCTTCTCGACAGCTCCTTGATCGGGGCGTCCATCGACCTGCAGTCGACCGATTTGAGGGATCCTGATCGATATGGTCAGGTCATGCCGACTCCAGACGAGGCCTACCGCCCCTACCTTGAAGTACTGCCCTGGACCCGTTTCGATTGGGCAAGAGAAGACACCTCACGAAACTCGAATCTGGGAGGAATCCGTGCCACGGTCGGTCTCGACACCCTTTCACCCTTCCGCTGCCACTGTCTGCGCTTCTTGCTGACGGCAAACCTCGAAATCGGTGGAGAATCGGGAGTCCTGTTTCAGATCTGTTGGCAGGGGAATACCCGGTCTCCTTGACACCCACCCACAACTTCGCCAACATTCGATACTACGGAGTCGATTCCGGCCGCCGGATCGATTCGAGAATGTGAAATCAGTGGTGGGTGTAGCTCAGTTGGTTAGAGCGCCGGCTTGTGGTGCCGGAGGTCGAGGGTTCGAGCCCCTCCTCTCACCCCATAGATCATGAGGGGCGTCGGGGAAACCCGGGGCCCCTTTTTCGATGGCCGCGGCTCGTTTCGATGGCCGCGGCTCGGGGGCACCGACAAAAAACTCAGACTTCATCGGTGAAGTCGCGACTTCGTTCCTGCTTCCGCCGTGAGCGGTTCTTCTTGTTGACCAGCCGTTTTTCCTGACTGTTACGAGTCGGTTGGGTCGCCCTCCTCGAGCGTCTCGGCTTGAGCGCCTCACGGATCAGTTCGGCGAGTCGTTGCAGAGCGATATCTCGGTTCCTCGCGGCGGAGCGCTCCTCGCTGGCCAGGATACGAATCTTGCCGTGGCCGTCGATACGAGGGGCGATTCTCGCGGCCAGTTGCTCCTGCTCATCGGGGGAAAATGCGTGAGATGCGGAGGGTGTCCAGCGCAGGTCGATCGCAGTGGCGGATCGATTGGCATGCTGGCCTCCCGGGCCACCGCGAGTTTGCTGTGAGATTTCGATTTCGGTCCACGGAATCCAGCGTCCGACACGCCAGTTCAGTCCTCTGGTTTGATCCGGAGCTTCCATCGGTCCTCCTTATCCGACCCTCAGGATAATCGCAGCGACCGAGAAGATCGAGTGGACGCTTGCCGCTGGAGCCGAAGATAGCGATGCTATCTGCAGAAGGAGAGCGATGAATTTGTTATGGATCCTGTTTCTGTGGCCGGGGCTGAACGCCAACCCACCCGCCCCAGCCCCCGTCGCACCCACCAATGACCTCGTCAGCGACCTCGAAACCCACCTCACCGTCGGCTTACCACTGCTGTCCCGTTCTCTGGCGCCGGCACTACCGGCGGCGATCTGTGCACTGGAGTCGGGGGGCTTCGCACTACTGACTCAACGCCCGGCACGCTTGCGCTTCCTCTCCTCGGCTGGAATGCTCGAAGATGACTCGTGGCCCTTGCCGGATTTGTTTCCCAGTCCGAGAGGGATACAACCACTGCGCAGAGGACACTTCATCATCATCGATCGTGCCGGTCAGGTGGGGGAGATCGACCGCCAAGGAAAACTGGTGCGGATGTTGCCGGGCCCCGAGGGCCGGTGGCAAGCGGGAGCACTGTCGAGGGCTCCTCGAGGAGTGGGCTGGTTGGTCACGGACTTGCTTCACGGACAGTTGCACCACCTCGACCTCGATGGAATTGTGCAACAGAGTTGGAGCGGGTTCATCGAACCGACCGGGGTTTGCTCGGTCGGAGACCACATCTGGGTCAGTGATCGTGGCTGGCACCGGCTGATCCGATTCGATCCTCGTTCGCAACAACCGGATCCGCAGCAAGGGATCGGCGACCATGGAGCGGCTCCCGGATTACTCGCATCGCCGATGGGGTTGTGCGCGGTCGAGGATCAGTTCCTCTGGGTCAGTGATCGTGACAATCACCGGGTACAGTTCTTCAACGGCCGTGGCTTCTCGATGCACCAGTTCGGGATTCATTCGATGCTCCCTCGAGAAGCGATGGGACGATTGCACTATCCGACCGCAGTGGCCTATGACGAGCAGGCGGCGGTCGCTGCAGTCATCGAACCGAGTGAGCGCAGGGTGCAACTTTTTGGGGTGAGGGATCCTGAGGTGCCGGTGGCTGCCGCAGAACTGTGGCAGCGCGTCGACCTGGTCTCTCACTATGGACATTACTGGGCGATCGAGCCTGGCGGGCGGTTGCTGGTCGTCTCGGAACCGGATTCGGAGCGGGTCTCGCTGCTGGTGAGGGATCTGGAGATCCCCTTCGAACTGGATGATGTCGGTGGCCCGGGAGCGGCTCCAACTCGTTTTCGGACACCGATGGGGATCGATTTCTTGCCGGGAAAGGATCCTTTGCGCTGGGTGGTGGCGGATCGCGGAAATCGCCGACTGCAGATGTTTCAGGTCGCCTGGAAGCAACAACCGCCGTTGCGTCGAGAGCCCGCTCTGGTGCAACTGGTGCGTAGCGTCGACATGGCCCGGTTGGTTCAACAGCATCCTCCCTGGCAATCTTCTGTGCCGCCTCGACTGGCGGCGTTGGCCTGTGGCGAGGATGGCATCATTGCAGTCGCCGATGATGCCAACGAGAGGATCCTGCTTCTCGACCGGAGATTTCGTCCGGTCGGTCAATTCGAGGCTGCCGGACTTTTGAAGGAAGCGACCGCCATCTCGGCGGATGGAAGTGGCTTCTTGGTGGCGGATGCCATCGGTGGATCATTGCTGAGATTTGAACAGGGACAGCCACAACCGGAGGTGATCGATGGCGACTGTCGGATGCCGGTCGGAGTCGATCGTCACCCCGATGGCTCCATCTGGTATACCAATGGAGCCAATCATTCGTTGCTGAGAATCCCACCCGAAGGAGGGGAAGCGCAGACGATTCTCGGTGGCGCTGGAACCGGCGAGCGCCAGTTGTTTCGGCCGCGTGCGGTCCGTATCGATGCGGATGGATCGGTCTGGGTGCTCGATCATGGTAATCACCGTGGAGTGGTGATCGACCCGAACGGCGCACTGCGCCACTTCGGAAGTGAACCGTACCTCCCGGATGGCGGGGTCCGGATGCGCAAGTTAAAATTGCAGCAGAAGAAACTACAGGAGCAGAGATGACCGAATTCGACAGTGACAATTCGGAATCATCGGAGAGACCCGGCTGCATCATCCTGGGCCTGGTGATCTTCTCCTTGCTGACCGGCCTGGTGATGCTGCTCTTGTTCGTCGGATGCCAGGCTCCACCCGCTGCAGTGGTACCTCAGGGGCCCGGGTGGAAATCGTGGATCAGCGCCGATGGGTCGTACGAGGTGATGCTCTACATCCCCGATCCCGCGCCGCTCAATCAGGAGTTCACCGCTCACGGTACCGTGTTCAAGGATGGGGAACCGATCTCTGAAACTGTCGAGGTGGTGTTCGATGGCGGCATGCCACAGCACGCCCACGGATTGGCGGTGCCGGTCGAGACGATCCGTCGTTCGGCGGGAGGATTCGCTGCTGCAGGGGTTCGATTCCACATGGGAGGGCGCTGGTTGCTGACGGTCGATATCATCGACGGGCCCCATCTGGAACGTGCCAGAGGCTGGGTGGAGATTCGATGATGATCTTGCTGTTGCTGTCACTGCTGGGGTTGACCATCGTCCAGGATCCTCCACAGCCGGAGCCCACTCCCGCTCCTGCGGTTACCGACGAGAAGGAGCAGGGTCCGCTACTGGAGGAGCCGATGCGCAGTCTGGCTCTTTCTCTCCGCAGAGCAGAGACTGCCCCCGAGGATCGGACCAATCGTTTTGCTGACGATCCCGCTGCGGCACAACTGGGTCAGTTGCTCTTCTTTGATGTGGGGTTATCGGGAGATGGAAAGAGCTCCTGTGCCACCTGTCATCGTCCCGATCAGCAGCTGGTCGATGGCAAGACTCATCCGCGAGGGTTCAACCAGATCGCTCGCGACACTCCGACCCTCCATGATGTGGCGGGTCATCGTTGGTGGGGATGGGATGGACGCTGGGATTCGCTCTGGATGCAGGCTCTCGGCCCGATCGAGGAGGTCGATGAGATGGCTGGCGATCGCCTGAAGGTGCTGCGTCATCTGGCGGCGACGAAGGAGTTGTTGCAGCGATATCAGGCGATCTTTGGAGCTCTTCCCGACCTGAACTCTCTCCCCGAGAGAGCGATCGAGGCGGGAGAACCGACTGTCGGATGGAAGGCGTTGTCGGGGGCGCGTCGCCGACAGTTGAATCGAGCGTTCACCAACATCGGCAAGGCGATCGCCGCCTACGAGCGAACCCTGCGCGGTCCCACGACTCCCTTTGATCATTATCTGAAAGCACTGGCAGCCAGCGACACGCGGGGGGCCGCTGATTATCCCATCTCTGCACGGAGGGGATTGCTACTGTTCCTCGGCAAGGCGCAGTGCATCCGCTGTCATGGGGGTCCGATGTTGTCGGACGGAGAATTCCATGACACGGGGATTCTCACCAGTGGACGCTCCGCTCGAGATGCGGGTCGATACGGCGGGATCCAGGAATTACGGGCTCATCCGTTTCGAAGTGGCGGCGAATACTCGGACGATCCACACGGTGATCGTGCTTCGAGAACCGAGCGGCTCCAGCGAGATGCAGCATTGTGGGGGGCATTCCGCACCTCTTCCCTCAGAAATCTGGTCGGGACCGCACCCTATTTTCACGACGGGGGGATGGCGGACCTACGCTCGGTGATCCGTTTCTACACCTGGCGGCAAGGAGCACGGCCGACCGGAGCGGGTCATTCTCACCAGGGAGAGACGATGTTGGCCCGAATCCGCATGACCCGGCAAGAAGAGGACGATTTGATCCACTTCCTCGAAAGTCTGTCCGCCGTGGATTCCTCCCTGACTCCCGATGACTAGGGTGTGAGAGGTGGTTCTCAGGGCATATAATGGCTGGATACCGTCAAGGTCCCACTAGTTACTCATCTCGAGTGCCCTTCCGGGGGCGACTTATTCTCGGAGGTTTCGATGTCCACCTCATTCAGAACTCACTGGCTGTTGATCGTTTGTGTCACCTGCACCGTCTTTGGTGGATTGATCGCAATCGGTCACGATAACGACCCCAAGGCGAGGGATCGCCAGCCTCCCTACACCGGACCTGGATATCGCAGCGCACTGCCAGGGCCACAGCCGTTCGGTCCGGTCGGAGGGTTCCCATCGGATGGAATCAACCTGGAGGCGTGGATCCCCCTGCCCGAGATGCAATCGGGCATCGCTAACGGCAATGATTGTTGGGGCTACACTTCTCCCAGCGGGCGTGAATATGCACTGATGGCGCATTCCAGTGGAACTACCGTGGTCGAGGTCACCAATCCAGGAAACCCCACCATTCTCGGAACCATCGCCGGTCCCAACAGCCTCTGGCGCGATGTGAAGACCTATCAGAACTTTGCCTATGCGGTTTCAGAAGGGGGTGGTGGGATTCAGGTCATCGACCTTTCCGATGTCGATAACGGCAATATTCCCCTCACCAACACCATCACCACCGGCGGTGGACTCTCCTCGCACAATGTCGCCATCGACACCGATTCAGGCTACCTGTATCGCTGTGGTGGGGGCGGCAACGGACTGCGCTTTTACAACCTCAACAATCCAGGCACTCCGGTGTTCGAGGGCAGTTGGACCGATCGATATGTGCATGATGCTCAGATCGTCGAGATGCAGGCGGGTCCCTTCGCCGGCAGCCAGGTGGCGTTCCTCTGTACCGGCAATGGTCCGGTGAGTTTCGATATCCTCGATATCACCAACAAGGCCAACGTCATACTGCTGGGACAGTTGATCTATCCGGGTGGGGCCTACAGCCACCAGGGCTGGTTGTCCCCCGATCAGCAGCACTTCTACCTCGGAGATGAACTGGACGAGGGGCCAGGGGTTCCGACCAAGACCTTCGTGATCGATGTTTCCGATCTGACCAATCCGATCCTGATGGATGAATACACCAACGGTAACAGTGCCATCGGCCACAACATCTACACCGTTGATAATCTGGTCTACGAGGCGAATTATCGCAGTGGACTTCGTATCCTCGACGGATCGAACCCTCTCAACATGACCGAGGTGGCCTACTTCGACACCTACCCCGCCGATGACAACAGTAACTTCAACGGTCTGTGGAGCGTTTATCCCTACTTCCCCAGCGGCACCATCATCGGCAGTGACCTCGAGCGAGGTCTGTTCGTCTGGTCGGTGGGGGCGACTCCATTGACCTTCTCCTACCCCGCAGGGTTACCGGATCAGCTCAACCCCTTCGGAGACTCGCTGACGGTTCAGATCGTCCCGGGATCGGGCTTCGTGATCGACTCCCAGAGCCCGACTCTGTGGTTTAACAGCGGCAGCGGCTGGATGTCGAGCCTGATGAATCAGGTCGCCCCCGGCAGTGTCGAATACCTCGCACTCTTCCCCGCCTTTGATTGTGGTAGCGATGTGCAATGGTATGTCGAAGCCAGCGTGATCGGTGGTGGAGCCACCACCGATCCTCCCGCGGCACCGGTTTCCTATTACAGTGCACCCGCGATGCTGGGGGTCGACACGCTGCTGTCCGACGACATGGAACAGGATCCAGGCTGGACCGTCGGGGCGGCTGGCGATAATGCCACCACCGGGGTCTGGACGCGGGTGGCGCCGATCGGCACCGATGCGCAGCCTGCCGCAGATCATTCGGTGGTCGGCACCAACTGCTGGGTCACAGGCCAGGGCAGTGTCGGTGGCTCTCTCGGAGAGAATGATGTCGACGGTGGGGTGACCACGCTGATCTCACCCAATTACGATCTTTCGGCAGCCAACAGTCCGATCATCAGTTACTGGCGCTGGTTCTCCAACAACAGTGGCGCCGGCCCCGGAACCGATACTTTCCGCGTCGATATCAGCGCCAACGGAGGCGCTACATGGACCTCGGTGGAGGTGATCGGCCCGACCGGCAACTTCACTTCTGGCGGTTGGTTTCAACATCAGTTCCGGGTGGAGGATTTTGTGGCGTTGTCCGCCACGGTGCGCCTGCGCTTTCGGGCCGAGGATGTAGCCGCAGCTTCGATCGTCGAGGCTGCCATCGATGATCTGGTGGTGGGAGAACTGTTCTGCAACGACTGCAACGGTAATGGCGTGGCAGACGATCAGGATATCGCCAGCGGCACCAGTCAGGACGCCGATAACGATGGAACCCCCGACGAATGTCAGTGTACCCCCTGGGTCCGAGGTGAGCTCAACGACGACGGCACCATCGATCTCTCCGATGCGGTGACCCTGTTGATCTACCTCTTCAGTGGCGGCCCGACCCCCGATCCGCAAGGTCGCGGAGACGTCAACGATTCAGGCCAGATCGATGTGGCCGATGTGATCTACCTGGTCGAGTACCTGTTTGCCGCTGGATCTCCGCCACCGGCGCCATTCCCCAATCCGGGAGGCTGCCCCTAATTTAGATCGAGTCGGGTGTTAGATCGAGTCGGGTGTTAGATCGAGTCGGGTGGTAGATCGAGTCGGGTGGTAGATCGAGTCGGGTGGTAGATCGAGCGCAGGATCGCCCCTTTGGGCATGGTGCGATCGGGGCCCTTCTTCTGTGTTCTCACACGGTATCGGTCACGGTATCGGTCACGGGATATCTGCAGTGGTATCGGTGATTATTGCGTGAGCCACCGCTGCTTCCATCACGCTTCTATCGAAACAGGATGTCGTCGAGTCCCAGGCGGATATCGACATTGGTGGATCCCACCGTTTCCAGTTGCCACATCAACTGCATCAACTGACTGGTATCGAGCAGCGGCTGATCCTCCAGGAACTTTTCCAGCGGGATCGCCACCTGGAGGAACCTCTGGTACTTGAGGGGCACCTGTAATCCCACCGGGGAAGGCTCAGGATGGAGCGTCGTCTGCGGCAGGAACGGTCCCAGGTCGACGCTGGCAGTGGTTCCGGATCCATCGGAGAGGGACAGGGTGCCGTTGAATTGCCAGCCAGAGTTATCGAGTGCTCCGTGGACGTCATGGTTCTTGATCCTGAACTGGAGTTCCTTGCGAGGGCCCACATCGAGTAGAGATCCAGTCGAACCCAAGGGCATCGACAAGATGGAAGTGCTCGCGAGCGGCAGGATGATCACCAGATTGGTGATCTGGGGCAGTGGTTGGGGGAGCGGAAATGGCCAGTCATAGCAGGCCCCCTGGATGAAGAGGTCGGTATTGCTCGACGAGATCAGGTATCCCAGGTTGTTGCGAGGAAACTGATCGAAGTCATCGATGATCAGGGTTCCCGACAGGTCACGACGATGGGCGACACAGAAGTAGGGCGAAGTCTGGGACTCACTACCGTAGAGCAAGCCCTCTACCGAGAGATCATCGAACGCGTGTCGTTTGAGAAAGGTCCACATCCACTGTTGTGTCAGTTGGTGCTGCAGCGATCGGTCGATGTAGGAGCAGGCATCGATCAGCGGTGCGACCGGCTGCCACAGGCAATTGTTGCAGCCGATACTCTGCGCATCACTGGAGAAGCCGTGGCATCCACCATAGATACAGACCGAGGTGGAGGGCCCGGTCATTCGCTCCAGCAGTCGTTCGGCATAGGGGTAGATCACATCGGTATCCTGCTCCGCAGTGATCGAGAGTAACGGAATATCCGGCAGGGTTTGCCAGCGATCGGTGTTTCCAATCCAGGAATCCTGCTTGGCATCGGTCGGCTGGAGCAGGATCAGTCCCCTCACATCGGGGTCGATCTCGGCCGCTGCAACCGCCGCACCGCCACCGCGAGAGTGTCCCGAGTAGAACACTCGGTTCGAATCGACCAACCCCTCGAGGGTACTTCCGGCGACCTGAGAGAGTTCCTCCATCACTCCCCGCGTGTGAACCATCACCTGAGCGGCCTCGTCATGCCCTCCCCAGCAATACCAATTGGTGTAGACATCGAAGGAGAACGAATCATTGACCGAGACGCAGATGACTCCCTGGGAACTGATGAACTGGAGCAGGTTGGTGTATCCGTCCCAGTTGAAGCCGGTGCCGTGATGAAAGATCAGCAACGGAGCCGGCTCGGTCAGTCCCTCGGGCACGAAGATCTGCAGCGCCTTGAAGTCCAGTTGGGAAGAGAGGGGCGGAACAGTGGCCGCACAGCCCCACAGTGGGTAAGGGGTGGGCCAGACCAATTGATGGGTGAAGTTGGTCAGTCCATCGATGACCTGCACCGGATACGGGCCGGCAGTGCTCAACGTTTGACCGGGGATCACCGCAGTTTCGAGGGCATCGAAAGCGGCCCAGCGACAATTGAGCAAGGTCACGCCTCCCTCGGAGTCGAGACCCCAAAATTGCAACTGGTGCATTCCGGGTGTGAACTCGGCAGCGGAGAGTCGCCCATTCTGGGAATTCAAGGTCATCCCCACGGGGAGTTGTTGCCCCGGCATCAGGCCATAAGAGATGAAGGGAATTTCGGGTCGATGGACGCCAGTGAGATTGCCGGTTTGCCAGGTAATGCCGGGCTCAAAAATTCTGGGTAACTGATCTTGATAGGGGAGAGGCTGGCGTGCCGTGGCCAGGGTCACCTGACGCTGGGCGACGATCGGACCGATCACGCAGGGAGGGTTGTCACAGGGAAGTGTGTTGGCCCGCGGGTCAGTCCCGCAATCGGGAAAGGGAGCGGCCAATTGGGCCGGATCTGCCAGAAAGATGAGCCCCAGTGAAACGATGACATCATCGAGTTGCAGAGCTGCGTCATCGTTGAGATCGGCCGCTTCTGCACAGGCGAGTCCCTGCGATGGACCGAACAGGACCTCCAGCAACAGCACTGGATCGCTCAGATCGATGGAAAGGTCTCCATTGACATCGCCACGGATGAATCCACTCAGTTCTTGCGCCTGGCACGGATTCCATCGCCCGCCGGCGAACCCGAGCAGCAGGATTAAAATGGTGTGGACGAGATTCCTCATCAATACCCATCGCCTTTCTGGGGAGAGCTCGGGGAGAACTAACTCAGATCCACAAGTATACAGGTTCGTAATGGCATTTCAGTCCCTCAGTTCCTCCTGAATCGGGCATAAATTCCGACCTGTCTTTCTTCTGGCGTGACCAGGAGTTTTGTCATAAATCCTTGTAAAGGAAAAGTTTACAAGTAAATCCTGAATTCGGTGCTGGATGAAAGACAGTTTGTGTCTTGGGCATTACCTTGTAGGATCGAGGTCTAGTTCGTAAGTCCGGAAGTAGACAGCACAAACGACTTTGTCATTCCTTGTTTGTATGTCCAATCGGACTTTTGTGTCAATCGAATTAACAGGAAGAGTATTGCTCGTCAGAGAGGGGCCATCTCGGCAACTGATGAGTCAAATCGCATGAAGGCGAGCAGAAATCTCGCCTTCCTGATTGCCCGATCCGCGAGGACGGGTGGGAGGAGGTGTCCCGTGTTATCACGTCAACCCCAGATAAAACCGGGTCACGATTCAGGTGTTGTTAGGCTGTCCGCTACGGCTGTACAGTTCATCTTGACCTCGATGGTCATTTTCTTGCTTCTTGCCGTACCTTCGGTACTGACAGCCCAGGGACCGCCAGCGCCGCCCCCGGCAGCTCCGGTCGGTCTGACCTGTGAAGGCTCGGGTCCGCTGGTGGCGGATGTGGCGATGAATTGGACCAATACCGAGGTCTACGATCAGATTGCGGTCCGTCGAGACGCCATCCTCTTGACCATCATCTCCGGAACAGCGACCTCCTATCTGGATGTCGACTCTCCTGCTTCATTCCATGTCTACTCGGTGCATGGAATGCGAGTCGGCGCCGGTGGATCGGTCGAAGGTGGTGGATCCAGCTGTACCATCCAGCTGTTCCCACCGCCCCTCGAGCCGGACCTGCTACCGCCGGGCCCGCTGCACCAGATGCCGGTGATCCTACCCGGTAACCTGTTCGATTTCGTGGCGGATCTCGATGCAGCAATCCTCCTGGGAAAGGCACTCTTCTGGGACATGCAGGCGGGAACGGATGGAGTTCAATCTTGCGCCACCTGTCACTACCATGCTGGTGCAGACCATCGCAAAACCCAACAGCTCAATGGTGGTCCCGATGGGATTTTCGACATCGCTCCCCTCAACTCGATGGTCAGCGCTCAGGACTTCCCATTCCACAAACTGTCCAATCCAGAAAATGCCAACTCGGGGGTGATCAGCACTTCCAATGATGTGTTCGGATCGGAAGGTATTCTAGCCACCGATTTCGTCTCGATCATCGAGGGCAGTGATCAGGAGAGTACCACTCCCCATGCGCTCCCCGGTTTCACGGTGACCAACTCCGATGGGAGTTCTGCGCAAATTCGATCCACCACCGGACGCAACGCACCTTCCGTGATCAATGCGATTCACTATGTCGAGGCGTTCTGGGATGGAAGAGCATCCTTCTGGTTCAACGGGAGAGACAATTGGGGAGCCCGAAACCCGGATGCCACGGTGCTGAAGGTGCAACCCGATGGATCTGTCGCCGAGACTTCGGTCCTCATCGATTACGCAGCACTCGCCTCACAGGCGGTCGGACCGATCGTGAGTACTGGCGAGATGAGTGCTCATGGCCGTGACCTGTTCCAGGTCGGCAAGAAGTTACTCGCGCTCGAGCCTCTCGCAAAACAGCAGGTTCACGCCAATGACAGCGTGCTCGGCCCTTACCGTGACAATGTCGATGGGCGAGGACTGACCACGACCTATTCGGACATGATCTCGGCGGCTTTTGTCGATGCCTGGCATATCAGTGACCAGTTGTTCGACAGCACCGGTGCCCCGCTGCTCGATGCGGGTGGACTTCCCCGTACCGGGATTCCGGCAAACATCGACGAATACACGATGAAGGAAGCCAACTTCTCCCTCTTCTGGGGACTGGCGATCATGTTGTACGAGTCGACTCTCCGATCGGATGACTCGCCCTTCGATCGGTTCAGAAGGGCACAACTGGATGCCACCGATCCGCTCGGCGACATCGACGCCATGACTCCAGAGCAGATGCAAGGAATGGCGGTCATGACCCAGGCCAACTGCATGTTCTGCCACACCACATCGCTCTTTTCCAGTGCCACCAGTTCGAAGATCTCCACCGTTCTGGAGCAGGAGTTCTCCGCCGTCGAGGGTCTGCTCGAAAGAATGCCGATGGCGGACTTCCAGCTCTCCATTTACGATGGAGGATTCTACAACCTGGGCGTAACCTTGACCGCTGAAGACATCGGTCGAGGGGGAACAGATCCCTTCGGGCACGGACTGTCGATGGCTGCTGGATTCCAGGAGATCAATGCGACCAGTCCCATCGATCCGAACTACAACAACTTCCTGCCCTTCCAGGCCGGGACGATCGTCTTGGAACCGGCTCCACAGCCTTGGGAAGACATCGCAGCCGCAGGTACCTTCAAGACTCCTACACTCAGGAACACCGAGTTGACGGGGCCATATTTCCATAACGGAAGTTACTCGACTCTGGATCAAGTCATCGACTTCTACGCCAGAGGAGGAAACTTCTCCGAGGAGAATCTCACGACGGTCGCTCCGGAGCTGTTCCCGATGCCGCTCTTCATCGGACAGCTCGACCGCAAGAACCAGATGGTGGCGTTCCTCGAATCGCTCACCGATGAGAGAGTTCGTTGGGAGAGAGCTCCCTTCGATCATCCAGAACTGATGATTCCCATCGGAGCCGAGGCCGAAGCCAATGGTGATCTGATCCTCGATGCCAGTGGCAATGCGATCGATAAATTCAAGGTGATTCCTGCCGTGGGTGCTGAAGGACGCATGGTCGAGACGGATGCTGCGGGTCGTCCACTGGAAGCGTTGACGGCATTCCTGATGCCGACCGCGGTCAACGATTTGCAATGCATTTCGGTGGCCACTACTGCGGATCTGACCTGGTCCACTCCCGATTCCATCACCGCACTCTCTTCCATCCGGATCTTCAAGGATGGTGTGGAGATCGCGACCACTTCCGGGCTGCAGACTGCATACACCGATGTGGGAGTGATTCCTGGTGAACGTCTCTATCAGGTGTTCGGACAGGATGCGCACCTCGGACTGGGAGCCGACTGTACCGTATACATCGCTCCGCCTGCTCCGACCAGCATGGAGTTCATTGCTAGCGGTCCGATGCTGACCCTCTCCTGGGCCAATGGCTGGGTCTACGATGCCTTGGATCTGTACCGTGACGGAATGCTGCTGGCAGAGAATCTTGCCGGTCCTTCCACCCTGTACCTGGACAGCGATGTCAGTGCCGGGACTCACACCTACCAGCTGGTGGGAAAACTCATCACCAGTACACCGGGAATCTACATCGAGAGTGATCCTGGAACTCTGGTGGCAGACCGCTCACCACTGGCGCCTGAACTGCTTGGTTGCAGTACTCCAGGTGGAACAGAGGTGCAAATCGACTGGACCAATACTGAACTCTACTCCGATGTCGTGATCGCCAGGGATGGTGTGGACATCGCAACGGTGGCAGGGGATAGCATCTCCTTCAGTGACCTGACCTCGCCCGCGGGGATTACCACCTACTCGGTTCGTGCCGTGGCGGGTGGATTGCCATCGAGTGGTGTCGATTGCTCCGTGCAAAGGGCTCCGCTGGCCGTCACAAACTTGCTGTGTGACAACTCCGGTGGCAATGGCGTGCTCAGTTGGACCAACCCTGAGCCCTGGGATGAAGCCCACCTGCTGCTGGATGGTTCCATCATTGCGGTATTGAGTGCCAACGAGACCGAATACACCGATTTCTTGTTGCCCAGTGCCGGTGCCGGAATCCACAGTTATTCGATCCGGACCTTTGTCGAGGGGCTCAATGGAGAACTCACATCCTGTAGCCTCATCGTCGCGCCCAGTCAGGTGGTGCTGTTCAATTGCAGCGACACCGGTCAGGGTGTGCTGTTGACCTGGACCAACATGAGCAGCTACGACACTCTCGCGATCACGCGTGAAGGTGCGCCGCTGGTCACCCTGCCGGGACAGACCTCCTCTTACATGGATCTCACGACCCCCAGTGGCCAGGTGGCCTACACCATCGTCGCGACAGTCGCTGGCAGTGAATCTGGCCCCGACACCTGTTCTCTCGAGATGGCTCCCGCTGGCGTGATCGGTCTGACCTGCAGCACCATAGCTTCTGGCGTCAGCCTCGACTGGACCAATGCAGAGTTCTACGACGAGCTCGATATTCGTCGTGGCGGAGTGCTGATGTCGACGGTGCCAGGAACCTTGACCAGTTTCACCGACGACGCCGCCCTGGGTGGGGCTTCTCAGTACACGGTCACACCTCGTTTTGAAGCGGTCGACGGGCCTGCGTCTGAGATCTGTCTCGGCTACTACCAGCCCAACCCGGTGATCGGTCTTCAGGTACAGGTCAATGACCCCTGTACCGGTGCGTCCACCATCTCGTGGTTGAACACCAGTCTCTACGATTGGATTCGCGTTGATCTCAATGGTGTACCCGCGATGACCTTGCCTGGAATCATGAGCAGTCTCAATCTGACTCTCGCGGTAGGCACCGTCCATTCCATCGCAGTGATTTCCATCTCCGATGACATGGAAAGTACTCCGGTTCTGGTGACCGTAGAGATTCCAGCCGACGATGCGTTGGCCCCGTCGGACGTGACCGCTTCGGTCGAGCCGGATAACTGCGAGGCGAGTGTTTCCTGGGTCAGCAATGGTAGCTACTCCGAGGTACAGATCCTCGTCGACGGAGTTCAGATGGCCACCGCCACTCCTCAGGACTCGACCGTCGTGGTGCCGCTGCCTGGTTCGGGTAGTTTCACGATTCAGGTCGATGCCACCAGTGCCTGTGGCTTGTCCCTCAGTGGATCTCAGGCGACAGCCACCTGTGCTCCTCGATTCATGAGAGGCGATCACACCGGCGATGGAGCCCTCGATATCTCCGATCCAATCGAAGTTCTGGGGTACATCTTCAGCAATGCACCGGTGAACTGCCTGGATGCTTCCGATGCCAACGATGATGGCGGCGTCGACGTGTCCGATGCAGTGAGATTGTTGCTTCACCTGTTTGGCGGTAGCGGACCACTTCCTGCACCTCATGGATTCTGTGCCAGTGATCCGACCGCCGATGCCCTCGATTGTTCTCTTGAGCAGGGCTGCCCCTAGGGTCGAGATCCCGCGGTAGACCGTTTGATCAGCAGGGGTAGCCGTCCCAAGGATGAGATCCTGGGGCGGCTACCCTTGTCCGTAGGAGGAGAGTCGCAGATCGGCCCCAGGCACCAGCGCTGCCAGCCACCAGCCTTGCGAGGCACCCAGTCTTGCGAGGCACCCAGTCTTGCGAGGCACCCAGTCTTGCGAGGCACCCAGTCTTGCGAGGCACCCAGTCTTGCGAGGCACCAGGGCCGAAATTGTGGATAAACCAGGTCAGTGGAGGGACCGAGAGGAACAGTATCGGTCCGGTCCTCCCAGTTCAAGGGTTGGAATCGTGGCCAGGATCAGAGTATCATGGACCGGGCACAGGGGAGGATAGTGGAAATATGAGGTTTTGCCGGATGCTTTCAGCCAAATCGAATCGACTGCGAAGACTCGGCCTGCTGGCCCTGCTCGTGGTGATGTTCCAGTTCTCCAGTTCGTCTCTTTACGCCCAGTGCTGAGGTGTTGGCCCATCGATTCCCGGGGTTCCCGGGAGTGGTAGTGGTTCGACCAGCGGTGGTGGCGGCAGCGGACACGCGGGAGCGGCTCCCTATGCCCCCGGCGAGAGTTCTGCTCTCAAGTGGATGAACTGGCGCAAGGACCAGGGCCTCTACGATGCGCTGCATCGCGAGCGCGGTTCGATGCAACCGATCGTGGTGTTCCTCTACTCCTCCAAGATGGCCAAGGATTGCTGCTGTGCCAACTTCGAGCGTGCCTTGTTTCGTGACAAGTACGCCTCCGAGCAGTTCAAGCTGTGGTCCTGTTATCGCCAACTGGTCGAAACCCTCAACGAGGACGAGAAGGCGCTGGTCAACGGCTATGACCTACGCGACGACAAGCCGGCGCTGCTCTTCTTCGATAGCGAGGGAGGCCTGCTGCACAAGCAGCAGTTGTGCGTGGATCCGCCCAAGTTTGTCAAGGTGCTCAAGAGCAGCAAGAAGTTGAGCGACCTGCGTCTGCGATTGCGCGATTCGCACCTGGCGCAGCGCAAGAGCGCACGCGGACACATCGAAGCGGGCCGCTATGGCCGTGCCATCCGGGTGCTCGATTCGATGGTCAAGAACAAGAAGGTGATGAGCGGCTACATCGTGGAACTGGTCACCCAGGATATGAGGGAGATCGAACAGAAAGCCTCCACCCTGCTGGTCGAGGCCGCCGCCCTCCATCAGGATCGCCGCTTGCTCGATTCCTATCGCCTCTACCAGGAGATCGAGAAGGAGTTTGCGAAGCTGGAAGACCTCAGCAAGCAGGCGAGCAAGCACCGCAAGGAACTGCTGACCAAACTGCGTGGACTGGGAATCCAGCCGCGCCGCTGAGTTTCGAAACCGACCCGTTTGCAGGCCGTGCCACTGCCCTCGATGAGGGGTGTTGCACGGCCTTTTTTCATCGT
>JAAZXB010000015.1:0-10613 GCA_014240375.1 Planctomycetota bacterium
ACAACGGTACCGGCGAGCTTGTCGTGCCACCCCTGTTTCCTCTGATCCAGCCCGACCCAGAGGATCCCCAGGCCGAGGGGAAAGAGGGCGATAAAATAGCCGAGATAGCGACCGATCATCTGCCCACCGCTGGGGACTTCTCCGGATGTCGCATCGACAATCACCGCCGAAAAAACCATCTTTCCCGGTGTCGCTTGCCTGGCGATCCAGAACACGACGATGGCGAGCGCCGGCAATACCCATGAGATCAAAAAGTTGATCGTTACGCCGAAACCTCCCGTTGTTTTTTCCACTTCCTCCAAGGCTTCGAGCAATTCCATCAGTTCCCCCACACTGGTGGCACCGAGTAAGTCGCCCCAGAGTTCAATCGACGACCAGCCGAAGGTGAAGACCGTGATGGGAAGGATGATCATCATGAGCAACAGAGAATCGATCAACGCGGCAGCACTTCGAACCCAGAAGCCGACGTACTGTGGTGCGGGATCCTGCGTCAATGTTTCTCCTGATCTACAGACCCCGATCGGCGACTCGGGAGTCCTGATCCATCATCATGCCCTGCAAGATGGCCCACCAGCCAGTGATTCAGATGGGCAAGGGGCCACAGGAAGACCACGAATCCGGTCGCGGTGACACCGTAGAAGCAAACAATAATTGACCCATATACGACCTCGATGCTGTTCCTCGAGGCCCCTCCGGGTAATCCCTGGAGTGCATCGGTGATGCCCCAGGCCAGGCCAAAGAGCGCCGCGGACAGATAGAGGGTCAATAATGACATCGCCACCCTGGCAGGCCAGCGCCAGTGATGGACCGGTCGATAGATCCATCCAGCGCTGACCCCGATCAGGGGTGCCGTTACGAGCCCTCCCCATAACGCAGCTCCGCCGAGGCGTCCTGCGATGAAATAGGCGATGACCGCCCACCCCATTCCGGATACCGCACACAGCAGGACGTAACGTTTCATCGTGCACTCCTTCGGCAGTTACTTATCAGAGTCGGAGTTGCGCTTGCCAAAGATCAGAGCCGCCGCCCCCCACAACGACAACAGCCCCAGCACAGTATAACCAGCTCGCCAACGAAACTGCTCGGAGGGATCGGAAGCTTCTGCTGAGGCAAGAAATCCAAAAACACAGAAGAGAGCCAATCCCACCAGTGGAAGTGCGAACACGATTTTCATCGGATGCCTCTCTTAGCCAGTGATGGCCGCTGAACCGCTCACCTTCAGCAACCACACCCCGATCGCTGTCGCCAGAATGCCGAGAGATCTCATCCAGTGGGCTTTATCACAAAACCAGATGGTGATGGCACGGGCCCAATTCGTCCACCAGCAGAATACAAGGCACTCCAACGCGGTTGCCCACGCCAGTAAGCGTACCAAACCTGCTGCATCGGATCCGATGGATGCACCCTGGGTGAGGACCAGCACAGCGAGGACGAGAAACAACAAACAGAATGATCTCAGCAGTGCGTCTTCCTTCATCGCACCCTGCAGCCAGCGCCCTGCAGCCAGCGGATTCACCAGCAACGGGATTCCAATCATGATCTCGTAGACACCCACGATGATGCAGAAGGTCTCAAGATCCATATTTTCATCCTGACGAAGGTGGGTCAATCTGAACGGTTCCTCGCAGCCAGCTGTGACAACGCCCCACTAGTGTAACTCGCTCTCGATTGACGATGCAGGTCAGTGCTCCCGTCTCCCGAGACAGTTGCTGCGCTTCCAGGTGAGTCTTGTCGAGTCGCTTTCCCCACAAAGGCGCCAGTGCTGCATGGGCTGAACCGGTCACAGGATCCTCGACCACACCGATTCCATCGCCGCCAAACCAACGACTGACAAAATCGACAGCGCCATCTCCTGCCGCAGTGATCGCGATGCCACGGAATGGAAGAGTTTGAAGGAATAGATGGTCCGGTGACAGTTCAGACACGGTCCGTGATTCACCGACCGTGATGATCAGGTCGCGGGAGAGATGCACCGCCTGAACATCGGATTCTCCGATGCCCAGTGCAGCGAGCAATCCCTCGGGCATTTCGTATTGCCGTGGCCTGTCGATGGGGAGATCGAGAGAGAGCCGATCATCCGCAGCCACATCGAAGGTCAATTCTCCGGCCAGGGTTTCGAAAGTGATAGGGCCACTGGCAAGGGACTCTTCGAGCAGGTGATGGCCTGCAGCCAGGGTCGCATGACCACAGAGGTCGACCTCCACTCCCGGGGTGAACCAGCGCAGTTGCCAGCGACCTTTGCCTGAATCGAGCAGGTATGCCGTTTCCGAATCCCCATTACGCAGCGCAAGCGCCTGCAAGACCTCGTCGGAGAGCATCTTCTGGAGCCGCACCACAGATGCGATGTTACCAGAGTATGGTCGTTCCCCGACAAACGCAGAAATTCGAGCGATCGGCAACTGCTCCACCGGAGGCCTCCCTGTGAACGGGTTCAACTCAGTCCTGATGATTTTCGATGGTCTCATTTGCTACAGGATCGTGATCGAGGATTTCAAGCGCAGATTGGCGCTGCTTCGGGTCAGTGGTGATGAGATCGATCAGCGCCACGGTTACATCCTTGTGGGGGACTCCTGAATGCTGTGCCAGTTCATCCTCGTTCCATTTCGAGATCAGGATGAATGCTCCAGAGTCTTTCAGAAGGAGTGCAAGTAATCCTGAATAGTGATCCAGTATCTCGTCGACTGGAGCCGTTCCAAATCCCTGTGAATGCAATATCTTCTGTCGCTGTTGCATCATCAGTTGGATTCGATCCAGCGTGGCGGCGTCTCCCGCAGCGGTCGCCTGATCGTACTCATTACGAACTTCTTTCATCGACTCGGCGAAGATTTCGCTTCCGACAAATGCGATGGCCACTGCCCGTGAATCATAGATGGCGACCACCGGTCGCTGAGCGTCTCTCGCGCTATTCGAACTTCCTGAACAGCCCCAATCGAATGCGGGAGAAAGCAGTAAAACCACCAACCCCAACCAGGGCATCCGACTGATTACCATTCCGCCTCCTTGTTACTGGTCACCCTGCTCGATGGCTCCGAAATAGAGCCAGTCCGTCTGTGTCTGATCGATCAGCAAGTTCACATGAGTGACAGGTTTCACCTGCACCCGGTCCATCACCTGCTCCATCGCAGTTGCCAGCTGCAAACTTTCCTCGTAGGACCAGATCCCCAGTACTCCACCCGGAGCCAGGTGCTGGCGTGCATGGAACAGTCCTTCCTCACCGTAAAATCGTTGGTCCACCGAACCAAGGCGATCATCGGGGGAGTGGTCGATATCGATGAGAATCAGATCGTATTGCTCAGCGGCAGGCTCCCACAGTTTCTTGTATGCATCGCCGACCTGAACTGAAAAACGATCATCGCTATTGAGCGATTCAGAAAGGGGAACCAGCCCTTCTTCGAGCCACACCACCACCTGGCCCAGCAATTCCATCACCTCGACAGAGTTCACTGAATCATGATCGAGAGCCGCCTGAGCGGTGTAACCCAACCCAAGCCCTCCGATCATCAGAGACAGGTTCGTCCCGCCATGGAACTCGAGCCCCATCCGAGCCAGAGCCTGCTCGGAATCGGTGTGATAACTCGACATCAAGAACTCGTGATTGAGGGTGATCTCCGTCACCATCGTTCCCGGGTCAGACAGCAGCTCGCGACGGCGCAAGCAGAGAATCCCCAGCGGGGTTTCTTCATATGCCAGGATCTGAAGTGATGAAGCCAAACCGTCTCCTCTCGATGGCCAGCATCGATGAGAAGCGGGGCTGGGGCAAGGGCACGCTACCACGCCCCACCCGACTCATCGGGTCAGATGGGGCGTGAAGCGGTCTCAGGGGCAGCTGATGTAGCTGGCGCAATCCAGCGCATCGGCGGTCGGATCTGCCCCACAGCGGAAGGGCCCCGGCGCAGGAGGCAAGCCCCCGCCGCTGAAGATGCTGCCGAGCACGGTTATCGCATCCGCCACGTCGATCATGCCGTCGTCATTGGCGTCACCGGCGTCCAGGCAGTCGATAGGATCTGCCGAAAAGAGATATCCCAGTGAGCGAATCGCATCGGCAATATCAAAAACTCCATCGCCGTTGGAGTCTCCACGCTTGAAGAGGGTCTCTTCACACTCATCAGGGATCGAGTTCCCGTTGGAGTCAGCAGCTCCGTTGACCAGGTCGCAACTATCGAGGATTCCATTGCCGTTACAATCTTCTGCTCCTGCAGCAAGGTCACAACCGTCCGGAACTCCGTTCCCATCGCAATCGATGCTGTCGTCTGAACCAGGGCACAGATCCTCCTGATCACAAACACCATCTCCATCGGAATCGTCGAGCGGGTCCGCTGGACAAGGATCGAGATCCCCACAAACACCATCCCCATCGGCATCGTTATCAGCGTCGAGTGGACAAGCATCGCAGAAGTCGGGGATCCCATCTGCATCGGTATCGATGGAATCGTCACCACCCGGACAGATATCCGCCGAATCACAGCTGCCATCGCCATCCGAGTCGTTGAGTGGGTCCACAGGACAAGGATCAACATCTCCACAGAGACCATCACCGTCCTGGTCGTTGGCGGCATCGAGAGGACACGGATCTACGTCACCACACAGGCCATCGCCATCGAGGTCGTTGTCGCTATCAAGAGGGCATGGATCCACATCGCCGCACAACCCGTCTCCATCGACATCATTGTCGGCATCGAGTGGACAGGCATCGACGTCTCCGCAGATACCATCTCCATCGAGGTCGTTGTTGGCGTCGAGTGGACAAGCATCGACGTCTCCACAGATTCCGTCTCCGTCCAGATCGTTATCCGCATCGAGTGGACAAGCATCGACGTCGCCGCAGATGCCATCTCCATCGAGGTCGTTGTCGGCGTCGAATGGACAAGCATCCACATCTGCACACAGGCCATCGCCATCGGCATCGTTATCAGCATCTAGAGGACAGCTGTCGCAGAAGTCGGGAGTCCCATCCTGGTCGCTATCGATATTATCGTCGCCGCCAGGGCAGGTGTCCTCCGAATCACAACTGCCATCACCGTCGCTGTCGCCAGCCGCATCGACAGGGCAACTGTCGCAGAAGTCTGGGGTGCCATCGAGATCGGTGTCGACGTTGTCGTCACCTCCGGGGCAAGTGTCAACATCGCCACACACGCCATCGCCGTCGGCATCGTTGGCGGAGTCTAACGGGCAGATGTCCACATCCCCGCACAGGCCATCGCCATCCAGATCGTTATCCGCATCTAGAGGACAGCTGTCACAGAAGTCGGGAGTCCCATCCAGGTCGCTATCGATATTGTCGTCGCCACCTGGGCAGGTGTCCTCCGAATCACAGCTTCCATCGCCGTCACTGTCGCCCGCCGCATCGAGAGGGCAACTGTCGCAGAAGTCTGGGGTGCCATCGAGATCGGTGTCTACGTTGTCGTCACCTCCGGGACAAGTGTCGACATCACCACACACGCCATCGCCGTCGGCATCGTTGGCGGAGTCAAACGGACAGGTGTCGACATCTGCGCACAGGCCATCGCCATCGGCATCGTTATCCGCATCGAGGGGGCAGGCGTCCACGTTGGCACATAGCCCATCACCGTCCGTATCGTTATCAGCATCCAGCGGACAGCTATCACAGAAGTCGGGAGTTCCATCCTGGTCGCTATCGATGTTGTCATCGCCACCGGCACAGATATCCGCGGTATCACAGACACCATCTCCATCGCTGTCTCCGCTGGAGTCCACTGGACATGGGTCGCAGAAGTCGGGAGTTCCATCCTGATCGGTATCGACATTGTCGTCACCGCCGGGACAAATATCTACATTCCCACACACTCCATCGCCATCCGCATCGTTTTCAGAATCGAGGGGGCAGGCATCGATGTCTGCGCACAGGCCATCGCCATCGGCATCGTTGTCGGCATCCAGCGGACAGCTGTCGCAGAAGTCGGGAGTTCCATCCAGGTCGCTATCGAGGTTGTCATCGCCGCCAGGGCAGGTGTCTTCCGAATCACAACTACCGTCACCGTCGCTGTCGCCCGCCGCATCGAGAGGACAAGAATCGCAAAAATCAGGGGTGCCATCGAGATCGGTGTCGACGTTGTCGTCACCCCCGGGACAAGTATCGACATCGCCACACACACCATCGCCGTCGGCATCATTGGCGGAGTCAAACGGACAGGAATCCACATCTGCGCACAGGCCATCGCCATCGGCATCGTTGTCCGCGTCTAGAGGACAGCTGTCCACATCACCACAGATTCCGTCACCGTCTGCATCGTTGTTGGCATCTAGCGGGCAGCTGTCTACATCGCCGCAAATTCCGTCGCCGTCTGCATCATTGTCGGCATCCAGTGGGCAAACGTCGATGTCGCCACAGATTCCATCTCCATCGGCATCATTGGCGGCATCCAGCGGACAACCATCTACGTCACCACAGATGCCATCGCCATCCAGATCGTTATCTGCATCCAGGGGACAGGAATCGGCGTTGGCACACAGCCCGTCACCGTCCGCGTCGTTATCAGCATCCAGCGGACAACTATCACAGAAATCCGCTGTTCCGTCCTGGTCGCTATCGATGTTGTCATCGCCACCAGGGCAGGTATCGACATCACCGCAGACTCCATCGCCATCGGCATCGTTGGCAGAATCGAGAGGGCAAGGGTCCACATCGCCGCAGATTCCATCGCCATCGGCATCATTGGCCGAATCGAGGGGGCAAGGGTCCACATCGCCGCAGATACCATCACCGTCAGCATCGTTTGCAGGATCGAGGGGGCAACTATCCACGTTGCCGCAGATTCCGTCGCCATCTGCATCATTGTTGGCATCGAGAGGACAGGCGTCCACATTGGCACACAGCCCATCGCCGTCGGCATCATCGGCCGCGTCCAGGGGGCAACTATCACAAAAATCCGGGATCAAATCTCCGTCGGAATCGATCGAGTCGTTTCCTCCTGCGCAGATATCTTCACTATCGCAAACTCCGTCGCCATCACTGTCATCAAGGAGGTCGTTCGGGCAGGCATCGCAAAAGTCTGGAATACCATCCAGGTCGCTATCGATGAAATCGTTGCCTCCAGAACACACGTCCTGGCTATCACACACTCCGTCTCCATCGCTGTCGTCGTTCACATCAACAGGGCATGGATCACAAACATTGATCACGCCATCGCCGTCGCCATCGGGCTCACATGCATCGTGGATGCCGTTGTTGTTGCAATCATTGAGAGCGGCAGAGCAATCGTCAGGAACTCCGTCAGAGTTGCAGTCGGTGCTGGTTCCGTTGGCGATGTCAGTGTCGTCAGGAATCCCATTCGCATTACAATCTGGAGCATTGTTGGTCACGGTGATCGACCCACTCACCCCTGAGAAGTTGGTGGGACTGTTCAGCCCAGCAATTCCGTCCTGATTGATGGACAGGGTGCCATTTGTAGGTAACGCACCGAAGGCGATCTCCGGTCCTGCAGACATGATGATCAGATCCCCCGACAGCTGCATGAAGTTCGATGGCATGATGTAATCGGGAGCCGGTGCGCCAGGAAGCGCAGCATAAGCCGCTGTTCCCACCAGAAAACGCGTATTTGCCGTCAAGCTGGATGGAAGGTCGAACTGGAAGAAGACCAGCTGACCTGCCCCGTTCTCGAGATTCTCTACTCCGAGAAACTGTTCATCGTCACTATCATTGAAAAACTCGATGAACTGAATGGTCCCATCCGCACTGGAGAAGACCTCCGAAAACAGCCAATTGTGGGCGTCTGCTTGAACCACCGCAGGAACAGCGAAAGCCAACAGCGCCGACAGGGTGGAAACTCGTATCAGAAAAATGAGTGATTTCATACAATTGTGATAATCCATGCTCCAACTCCTTCGTGAATGACGTGTCATAGATGAATCGGAGACTTCCAATAAGTGCTTCTGTTTCAAAGCCCTCAATGGACACACCGCGTCAGTTGCTCCCCTGATCAAAAACTATGGTTTGATCCTTCAAGATTCCCGGTTTGTATGGATGAAGTCAAGAAACGGAATGCTTCAAGTTACAGCCCGGCTTTGGTTTAGCGGCTCAATGAGTTCGGTCCGTCACTAATGTCATATTGGATCGTCTCCATACAGTTCCCTGGCAAGACTCCAGCAATCCATGATCACTCCATCGAGATCACTGACCGGTCTCGTTGATCCTGTTCCTTCAGCAAGATAACCTCTTCGTGCTGACCAGTTTTCTGCTGAAAGAAGGTTCGATGATCATTGGTGGAAAATGGAGTGGGGGTCCCGACGGACTTCTATTGCTGGAGCTCGAAGCAGGCATCCTTGAAGTCGATCGCCCTGGTGATCTGGTCTCCAGGATGATGCAAGAAGAGTGCGAGGATCCACTACAGGCCTCTTTGTTGATGTATGGATATTGCCTGGCGACTCAAGGAATGAAGCTTCCCCACCTGGTCAGATCGGTACTGAGGAAAACCGGCCCCTTCGTCAGGAGCGTTTCGATGGACTCGATGCCTCTCTACCGAGCCGTGGATCACTTCGACAGGTTTATTGGAGACTGCCCCGAGGAAGGTGACCATTTGCGTGGCCTGATCCTGGAAGAGGTCAACCGCTACCACCAGCAGAGCATTTCCAGCAGCACCGATTGAGTTTGGAAGCGTTGCTTTACCAGATGGCTGGCACTTCTCTCGTGGAACACCCCTCGACACGGCCCTCTTTCCAGGTTGCGATGTGATCATGACAAAGGAAAAAGAACCGACTCAATACCCGGCCAATATTGATCCTGAATCGACATTGCCCACTACGCCAAGCGCCGCTCCAGAAAACCGATGCGGAGGCCTTTCCGCAAGCGGAGCCGCGACTCTGTTTCTCGCCCTCTTTTCGGTGATCTTACTGACCGATCTCTGGTCAAAAACAGCCGCCTTTGAATACCTCGGAAGCGAAGTTCACTACAATTCGGATGGCCTTCCCTATCTGTTTCAGACTCCGATTCGAGAGGTATTTCCGGGATTTGGGCTGGAAGCTTCGCTGAATCTTGGCGCCTTCAACGGCTGGTTTTCAGGAATGACCATCTTGTTGATCAGCATCTCTGCTGTCTCCGTGCCGATCTGTTTCATCGTGGCTCTTCGTATGAAACCTCGGGCTCCCTGGATGGTAGCCTCCCTCGCCTTGATCGGTTCCGGGGCTGCCGGAAACCTATACGACCGATCTGTTATCGGCGGGGTGAGGGATTTCATCCGCTGGTCGATCCACCTCGGAGAGACCGAATACGTCTGGCCCAATTTCAACATTGCAGACAGTGCCATCGTTTGTGGGGTCGCCATCATCTTGATTCGAGAATTGATCCTGATGAAAAGCGCCGCAGATACCAGTTCTGGATCAACCACAGCAATGGAATAGCGATGACCAACCATCGCGTTCCGTCAGGCATCTCCCAGGACTGATCAGCCCACCATCCATCGAGCACTCGATATTGAAGCAGCACTGTCGTACACAGCAGAATCGATGCTCCCGAGCATTCCACCACTGCGGGGGCCAGCAACCACAGCAAGTACCACGGGTGCAGAGTGGGAGTCAGTACGACGAAGGCGAGGCTCACCACGAGAAACCCACGCCACGGATCCATGTTTCTGCAATACCATGTGACTGCTAGCCAGGCCGCCAGGAACGCCATGCGCAGATATTGCGAGGCGGAATCATGGCGATCTTCGGGATCGATACCGATCAGAAACCCGACGGGCCTGAAGAGGATGTCTCCAGAATACCAGCCCGCTGAAAACTCCTGAAGTCCCTCGGTCATCTGTGAAAGATCGCTCTCCAGAAAGGGGAGCACGCTGAGGATTCCGACCAGCAGCAACAGCCAACCTCTTCGGCCACCGGTCCTCTTCAAGAACAACGGAATCCAGCCCAGAGGAAAGATCTTGGTGGCGATGGCGGCCCCTAGCATCACCAGCGCACGCGAGTCTCTCCGCGCCTCGAGCCAGTAAAACGCAATGACAGTCAGCAGTAGTGCCAGAACCTCGACATGCGCACCCACTGCACACTCGAGAATCGGCAGTGGGTGCCACCACCACAGCACCGCTTCGCGAGGATCCCGACCCCTGCGATGAAGTACCAGTGCCAGAACAGCGCCCACTGAAAGATCTAGCAGTGCAGTGAAGATCCTCCAGCTGGTTTCGCCGAGAGCCAAGAAACGAAAGAACAACTGACTCAGCGGAGGGTAAATCGTCCGAATAGACGGATGGTTCACCCTCGACCTGACTTCGACCCAGTCAGAATCGGAAGCCACCGGTTCGAGCATCGAATCGGTGGGTGGGGCGAGATAGGGATTGATCCCCGATCTTTGCACCTCTCCATCCCAGAGATAGCGCCACAGGTCATCACTGAGGAATGGATCCACCCCCAGGAGCAACACTCGAACCGCCAGTGCCGACACCACGATCCCAGCCAGCGTGATGCGAGGAGATCTCAATCGAGGAATCAACCGAAACACGACGACGGCCGGAAGCAACAGTACCAACGCCCCCAAGATCGAAGGAAGAACCGATACGGAGCCATCCAGTCCTGGCGCAATTGAAGCCCAGATTACCCAACCAAACAGAAACAAGATGGTGATCAGCCAGAACGAGATGGCGACAGGAAAGCGACTCACTCCCGGC
>JAAZXB010000015.1:10708-72589 GCA_014240375.1 Planctomycetota bacterium
CGCGGATCGACTCCTCGCTCCTGACTCACCCTTCGCAACGCTCGTTCCATCTCCGCATTCACCACATCGAGAATGCCCACGGCAGCGGCAGCGACGGTGAGCCCCAGACGGGTTGCGATGCTGCTCACCGCTCGTTGCGCCGCGGATCGATCAAGCGAGAGGGTGCCTCCCAGCTTCAGGTCCTCCGGGAGACGACCGAGCACCACATTGGCATCGGTCACTGTTGCGCCAGTTCCTCCCCGACAATAGGCCGCGGGGCCGGGATCGGAACCGGCACTTCTCGGGCCCACCCTCAGTGCGCCACCAGCATCGACCCAGGCCAGTGATCCGCCCCCCGCACCGACCGTATGCACTTCAAGGAGTGGAATCGCCAGCGGAATCCCCCCGACGCTGAATCGATGATTTCTCGCAGCACCACATCTTGCTTCCACCAGCGCCACATCGGTGCTGGTCCCTCCCATGTCAAAGGAGAGCGCTGTGGTCCCGCCCCCTCGAGTCGCCGCAGCGATCACTCCACCTGCGGGCCCGGAGAGGACTGTCCTTACAGCCCGGCGGGAGAGTCGTCGCCAAGGAACCGCCGAGCCACATGAATCCATCACCTTCAACAGCGCCGGGGTCACTCCGGTGGCCAGTGTTTCGAGATAACCCTGCATCACCGGAGTCAAGACGGCTGCGGCGCTGGCCGTGGTGAAGCGTTCCCACTCTCTCGGCTCTGCGGCCACCTCTCCAGACAGGATCACCGGGAGATCGGTACTGGCCAGATGATCCGAAATTCGTCTCTCGTGGTCCAGGTTCTCGGTACTGTGCAGGAGCCCCACGGCAACCGCCTCGTAGGCACCGTCACGGATCCAATCGAGCAGGCGGTCCAACTCACCTTCATCAAGATCTGCAATGACCTCGCCGCCAGCAGCGATCCTTCCCGAAACACCAAAACGATCTTCGCGAGGGATCAATGGCGAAACCGGTGCCGGTTGAAGGTCATGGAGATCAGGTCTGTTCTGCCGCCCGATATCGAGCAGATCTTCGAAGCCGCTCTGGGTGACCAATGCAGCCCTGGCAAACTTTCGCTCGAGCAGCGCATTGGTCGCCACGGTCGATCCGTGAACCACCTCATCTGGAGAAAACTCCCGCAATACCCGTAAGATCGCCCGAGCAGGATCCGCTGGCGTCGATGGCACCTTGATCACCTCGACGCCATCACCGGAATCGATGATGAAATCGGTAAAGGTTCCGCCACTATCGACACCGATTCGCAACTTGTTCACCCACCCTTGCAACAAACATGCTCCCCCGGCAATATGGACGGGGAAAGAGAATCTGTGACATCACCCACGACGAAAATCCCAACCCTGGCCGCTGGCTGCTGTCATTGTGCATCGACTGGCCAGTCGATGCTTGCGATGCTCATGTTGCTGACCGCTGCACTGCTGGTCACCGTCGGTGGTTGCCAGAATCCCCCCTCTCGTATTCACACTCCAGAGTCCTCAATTGCGCCCGAGGCAAGAATACAATGGGATCTGGCCCGTACCGCCTGGCTGCTCGATGATGTTGCAGCAGCACAGTCCGCCTTCTCACGCTTCGCAGAATCGAACCCACACGATCCCCGCAGCGGCGAGGCTCTCCTGACAGCGGGAATCTGTGCCCAGCGAAGAGGTCGAAAAGAGGAGGCGGATGGCTTGTTGAGGGAAGCCCAATCACGTGGCGGTGCAGTCGCCGCTCGTGCATTACTTCAGCGTGGATACCTGTTGCTTTCTGAACAGCCAGGACGCGCCGTTTCATGTTTCGCAGAGGCCGCCGAAAGGGCGCTCGATCCGGAAACCCGCGCCGAAGGTTGGTTGCAGCATGGCCAAGCTCTGCAAAAATCTGGACGGTTTGAACAGGCTGGCCTTCCTCTGGGCCTCTGCGCAGACCAACAAGCCGCTCCCGGGCTGGCGGCTCGCGCAAGACTGTTGCTCCAGCTCGACCCCTGGTTCACCGTACAAGTTGGTGCGTTTCTCGATCGCTCCAACGCGCAACGACAACTTCGCAGACTGGAGAGTGCTGGACTGCCCGCCGAGCACCGGATGCCGGGCCGACGCGGATCCCCACTCCATCACGTACTATCTGGCAGATTTGACCGAAGAGATGCTGCGGTCCGACACTCGATGCGGATCCAGCAAGTACTGGGAACCGAAGATGTAAAGGTGATCCCCTAGATGAACCAACGACACCCCTCCAGCGGATTTGCTTTTTTCATACTTCTGCTACTGATCTTGTTGATCGTTGCCGGGTTTCTAGGCTTCAAGATGGCAGCGCCTGTCCCCACCCTCCCTTTGACACCCCCCCCAGGTTCCTCCACCAATCAATTCAACCCCACTCCACAGCTAACCGTAGAAGTGCTGGCAGAGCCTCGAACGCTTTGGGCTGGATTCATCACCGATGCCCTGGGAAAACCGATCGCCGGCGCTTCGGTGTCCCACCTGGGAAACAATCCGTCACCCGCCTCGACTCTCTCCGACGACAACGGCCACTTCAGGCTGATCCTCATCGCAGGCACCGCTCCTCAGGTTTCCATCGAGGCGCAAGGGTACTTCCAGGTTCAAGTGTTGTTGAGTTCCGATTCCAGTGCGGTCTACACCCTGTTCCGCGGTGGCGTGCTCGAGGGAACCGTACTGGGGCACAAGTTCTACCTCACCACAGAGGAACCTCCTGCGCCGACTCCCATCGCTGGTGCCGTGGTCGAGGTCGCCGCTTCATCGGGCTGGTCCATTTCAGTCACTACGGATGAACAGGGGAAGTACAGAGTCACAACTCCACCGGGCAAATTAGTCGTCAGCGCCAGATCCGATAACCATGCCGATGTCCGCTTTGACAATCTCGAGGTGGGCAGAGATGAGGTTCTCTCGAGGGATCTGATCCTGCCGGCGGGGGTGATCCTCGATGCGTTCATCATGAGCAAGGATCAACCGCTCGTCGACGCTCGCGTTCGTGTCTATAACGACGCGCTGGATCATGCCGATGAACGTTCCGGAGTGGGGGGTAAGACACGCCTCTTCGGGCTCGCTTCCGGGTTCGCAGCAGTACATATAGTCCACCCCGGCTACCAGGAAAAGTCTTTCGATATCATCGTTCCGAATGACCGCCTCGGCGTACGGAGGCCATTCCTGATCAAGAAATCTGAATCATTCCAGGTGACAGTGACTGACCACCGGGGACACACCCTCGCAGATGCAGGAATCCGCATCCGCAAAGACCGTAGAACCGTCACCGAAACCACCGCCTCTGATCATGCCGCTCTTTCTGTACTGGCCAGTGGCCAGACCTACACCATCGAAGTGAGACCCCCGGCATCCAACCAGACCACAGAAAAAAAACTGCCGCCGCGCACTTTCATTTTCAAGATGCCTGCTGAAGGGCCTGGTGAATTGAAGGTTGAGTTGCGCCCCGGAGGCCGAATCACCGGGGTGGTTCGTGCACCCAACGGCTCCGCAGTAGCGGGGGCGATGGTGTTGATCCAGGCAAATGGACTGGAAACCGGACAGGCTCCTCCGCCGAGACTGGTCAAGACCAACCATGCTGGACTGTTCCGCAGCCAGCCCTTTGCCGCCGGCTCCTGGACCGTCTCCATCAGCCATCCCCAGGTGGGCACCATGCAACTCGAAACGACCGTCCAGGAGGGCAAGGATCGCAGCCTGGGTGCGCTGGTTTTCCCGGTCCAGTAATCAATCCGCGGAAGTGGCGACCTCTGGCTACTCGCCACCGAGCCAGTCAGCGACGAAGACATTGGTCTCGCCCTCATTACTGTTGTGGCGGTTAGAACAGAACAAAATCCTGTTTCCGTCCGGCGAAATCATCGGAAACCCATCAAAGCCCGGTGAGGTGGTGACCTGTTCGAGACCGGTTCCATCGATATTGATCTTGTAGATGTCGAATTCCCGGCCACCTCCGGCTCCCAGGTTGGACGAGAAGAGCAAACTCTTTCCATCCGGGGTGAAGAAGGGCGCAAAGTTGGCTGCATCATTGTCCGTGATACGAAAAACTCCGGAGCCATCACTGTTCATGATGAACAAGTCCATCCGAGATGGGCGGACCATGCCTTCCTTCAACAGCCGCTGGTATTCCGCCAGTTCTTCTCCTTGCGGATGCCTGGCGCGATAACAGATCTTGGTTCCGTCCGGAGAAAAGAAGGGGCCCCCATCATACCCGGGCGTGCTGGTCAGTCGGGTCACATCGGATCCGTCGGGAGCCATCGTGTAGATGTCGAGATCTCCATCTCTCATCGAGGTGAAGACGATTCTTGATCCATCAGGGGACACGGTGGCTTCGGCATCGTATCCAGGATCATCGGTCAGTCTCACCAGTTCGCCATCGGGCAACTTCTTGCTGAACACATCGTAACTGCTGTAGATGGGCCAGACATATCCCTGACTTCTATCCGGTTGCGGTGGGCATTCTTCCGATCCCAGATGCGTCGATGCCCAGAGAACCGTTGAATCGTCGGGCGAGAGGAAATAGGCACAGGTGGTTCGCCCTTCCCCGCTCGAAATCTGTCGGAGGTTTCCTCCATCGATATCCATCGTGTAGATCTGGTCGCAGGAGTGGGGCGGTCGATTCGTCTGAAAAATGAACTGCTGACTGTTGTAGCTCCAGTACGCCTCAGCATTTTCCGCTCCATCGGTCAGCTGGATGATATTGGCAAAGTGGTTCTCTCCTGGATGGTTGTCGACCAACCTCGGCAGTGGGTCTACGCCGGTCGTGGGCCGAGACTGGGATCTGGGCATCCCTGCGCCTTGATCGACACATCCTGTGAGCGGTAACAGTAGCAAGATTACAAACCGGGTAATCGCTGACATCTTCTTCCCCATTCCTGTTCTGTGGGTTGTGTACATGATTCTGGGAGCATTAGACTTGCCGATCAAGCGGAGCATCCAACAGAAGGGGGCAATTTGTTCGGGGAAACGATCACCTTCGAGACTCCTGGGCGTGGACTTCATGAGATCACCGATCCCATCGCCCAGGCGGTGAAACGGGCCGATATCGAGACCGGAGTCTGCTCCGTCTTCATCCGGCACACCAGTGCCAGCCTCATCATCACAGAAAATGCCGATCCATCCGCCAGGCACGACTTGCAGCGTTGGATCCAAAAACTCACACCGGAGGGGGATCCGGCCTACACCCACACCAGCGAGGGCCCCGATGACATGCCTTCCCATCTTCGAGCAGCAGTGACCAACACCGGTGAAATTATCCCTGTCACCGATGGTGTCCTCGATCTGGGCCAGTGGCAGGGACTCTTCATCTTTGAACACAGATCCGCACCGCACCATCGGGCGATCAGTGTACGAGTGTGGGAATGAGGAACATGAACACACAGCAACAACCCCTTCCCGCCAGCGAAACCGCTTCCGATCCGGAGTGGATGACCATACTGTCCGAGTTGAACCAGTTCTGGTCCGATCTTCCGCATCTGGCACAAGCGGCCTTGATCATCGTACTTTCCATCATCGCGGCGAAACTGTCGGACTGGATTCTCACCAGCCTGATCGGACGCTGGGCGGGAAAAACCAAGAACTCTCTCGACGATGACCTGGTGGCATTGATGCATCGTCCGGTATTTCTTGTCGTGCTTCTGCTAGGGCTCGACCTCGCAGCGCAGAAAACCGGAATGCCAGACTCCAGTCTGTTCATCACGAGGTCTGGCCTTCAGACCATCGGCATCATCGCCATCTGCAGCTTCTTGATTCGCTCATCTCGACTGGTGCTCGACAGCATCAGCAAGAGGCACGACCAGTACCATCTGGTGGAGCCGAGAACCCTGCCCCTTTACTACAACATCTCGCTGCTGGTGATCATCGGCGCAGCGATCTATTGCCTCTTCATGGCGTGGGAAATAGACCCCACGGCATGGTTAGCCTCCGCTGGCATCATCGGCCTTGCCCTGAGCTTTGCCGCCAAGGATAGCCTGGCAAACCTGTTCGCCGGCGCCTTCATCCTGGCAGATGCTCCCTACAAGCTGGGAGATTACATCGTGCTCGACAGCGGAGAGAGGGGCCGGGTGACCAACATCGGACTGCGAAGCACACGCATGCTGACTCGAGACGATGTCGAGATCACCATCCCCAACTCGGTGATGGGAAATTCGAAGATCACTAACGAGAGCGGAGGGCCCTACGAAAAGGAGCGAATCCGTGTCAAGGTCGGGGTCGCCTATGGAACCAATCTCGAACGCGTCGAAGAACTGTTGGTAAAAATTGCAGAAGGCCACCCTGAAATCATGACCCACCCTGAACCAAGGGTGCGTTGCCGACAGTTGGGAGATTCCAGCGTTGTCTTTGAACTACTGGCGTGGATCGAAGAGCCCGTGTTGCGAGGAAAGATGACTCACCTGTTGACCTGTGAGATCTACAACACTTTTCTCCAGGAAAAAATCGAGATCCCATTTCCCCAGCGCGTGGTTTACCTCAAGAATGAACGCAAGGATTCGATTGAAGTACCAAGCCCTAGCGATTCGACGCCCCAGTAAGGAGCTCAAATGACCGGACCCAAGGTCCTCGTCGCCTGTTCAGATTCCGAATTACGCATGAGTTGCTTCAACCGTGTCTCCGCACTCGGAGTCAGGGTCGATGCAGTAGGCGACCAAAAGGGTCTGGGTCGGCGAACCGAGAAGGATCAGTACCAGATGATCCTTCACGATTCAGGGGTCGAGGTCGATAAAGCCTCTGCCGATCATGTCTTGCTGGTCGAGTCCAATAGCGAACTGGAAAAGGACCTGGAAAATCAGGTCCGAACTCTTCTCGATGTTCCAGTGCGAAATATCGAGGAAGAGGAAAAGATCGATGAACCGCCGCCACCATGGTTGAAGAACAACCGGGGGTGGTAACGGAGAGGTCTCGGATCCGAGGAGGTGGCTATCGCCCGAGGCTGGCGATCCAGGCCGGGATTCCCACTGCGGTCACCTGCTCCGCTGCGCGCAGGTCCTGACCCAGTTTCTCCATCTGATCGACCGGAAGAGGGAATCTCCAGGTCGCCACATCCTCGATGAACAAGGAGCGAGGATCTTTTAACCACGCTTCGATACGCACCAGGTGATGCGCTTCCCCTTGAACCTGAGGAGGCAACTGCAGTCTCAACCCTGATACCGTCGCAGGCCTTCCGATGGCATTGAAATCTTCGCCTTCGAGGTTGAAGGCGTGCTCGGACAGCCATCGAGAAGCTTCTCCACCGCCTGGAACCTGCAATAGGGTGCGGTGATTCCTGGTCCGGGCGACAATCATCGGAATGTTGACACGCTGCCTCAACGACCTCAGTACTTCCTCGATCCTTCGAAAAAATACATCCGTGCCTGTGCCGGCCCCCTGCTCTTCGAATTGCACGCGATCCTTGGCAAAGGTGACCCTCGAGATACCCGATTCTGGAGTGGGGCTCGACTCTAGCCGCGCACCCGTGGCAGTCTTTGTAAAATTTTCATATCCGCAGGTTCCAGAGACTTCCATGTAGACATCACGAAGCTGCTCTGCGCTGACCTGGATCGGAAGATGGATCAGATCAATCGAAACTCCCAGGGTGCTAGAGTCTGGAGCGGACATCGAATCGGTCATTGCGATTCCTTGGAGGGGGACTTCAATCGTAGGGCTGTATCCTCTTCGATCCGCACCAACCAGCCCTCTTCTCGCAAACGATCGATAAATCGCGGGCTGGATCCATCTGCGGACTGAAGGGTGCTACCGGGAATCAGAATCTCACCTCTTCCCAGTTCGACATGTTTGACCTTTTCCTGATCGAGCAGTTTTCGCAACGACTTGCAACGATCGGGACGCAGTCCGGCAAAAATGATCGCCGGACGAGCTTGCACCCAATCCATGTCGCGTCCCCAATCGCGAATCGACACCGCCACCGTCTCAGGAAGAGGGTGATCGCTGGCATCTTCAAGTACCTTGCGAATCTCGTCGATCGCCAGACCAGAGCGGATCCCGAATCGCATCGATTCTGGTGTCGCCCGAAATCTTCTCACCCGTTCTGCAGAGATTCGCTCACAAAAGCGTGCCAGTTGCAGTTCGAGACACATTCCATCCACGCCTCCGGTGAACAACATGATCTCGAAATCCGGATTGACCAGGATACGGCACTCGCCTGTTTCACATGGATGTCCCAGTTGATCATGACCCAAAGAGGTCAGCCGGAAGGCCGCCAGAGATCCGTCGATCTGACCGATCTCGCACATTCCCAGGCACAACAGTCGGTTGACGATCCAGTACGCCAGGTCGGTTCCTAGCCGCTGGAACGGACTCTGTAGGCGCTTCTGCGCGAAGTCCTCTTCGCGGCGAAGACGTAACGAGCTGGCCACTTCGCGCTCTTCCAGCTCCAGCATGTAGGTTCCAACACAATGGTCGATCAGGCCATCAAGAGAGAGCCAATGGTCTCCCTTGGTACCGCGCAGTGCATCCATCAAGATGCCTCGCATCGCTTCCTGGTGGAAGGACCAGCGCTCGCCAGCGCTCTCTTCCAGGAAGCGTTGTAACAACACTTCTACCTTGCGCCGAAACTCGAGGTTTCTCCACGAGGCCAGGCTGTCGCTGTTGACTCGCAATTCACCGGCAAAGTTCTCGATGATTCCCAAACGTAAGGCAACCCGTAACACGCTGGTCACGGAGTCTCCCTCAAGGATTGCATCCAATCTCTCGAGTAGCATCCCCTGGCGACACTGTTCCGCTAACCTCTTGGGAAAACTACCCGATCGGGTCAGCCGAATCGGGTTTTGCTCCACCTGAAGAGAGAATCGCTCCAGATCGATGAACAGATCGACACCCGCCTCGATGATGCTGTCGGGTTCCGCGACAGCATCGAGGCGCGCTTTGGCTCTGATTTGGATCCACTCCTGGAAAACCACCAGTGCAGGATCGGGAATCGAGATCCCAAAGTCTTGCAGGCTGATACTTCCGATGGTCCCGATTCCGGCTTCTTCCAGGAGTGTTCTCCAGGATGCCAGGTCTGGCTCTTCGATCCCGGCAGCTTCCAGCACTTCGAGAGCCGACTGCGACTCGAGGTCAAAGATGCCCCTCTTCTTGAGGGCTTGATGGCACAAATTCATCAGTACCGGGTCCGTCAGTTGATCGATGCGCTCCTCGATGGTGTCGCCTTCAAAATCAATCTCGAAGGGCAGCCGTTTCTGACTGATGACATCCGCAGCGGATGTGGGTTCACCTCCCACCTCCAGGACTCGTGCCAGGTGCCCAGCGAGCTCATCGGGAATCTCCAGCACTTCAGGTTTGGCCCGATCTTTCCGCTTGTTCCTGGAGATGAATCCTCGCTCAACCAGCTGTCGCAAGGTGGCTTCCACCTCGATTCGAGATGCGCCGCCAAGGGCGAGAGCCTCCTGCAGGTCAGCCAGAGGAGCTCTTGGTGCCGACCTGCCCAACACTGTGATGATCAACCGCCGTTGTGATTGGCTCAAACGGGCGACCCGCTCCTCGATTCCCACACCTTTTCTGAGCGCGGAACCTACTCGTGTTCGTAGTTCCTCCGCTTTGGCTTGAACCGATTCGCCAGGAAGCCAGAACTGATGAATGGTCTGCAACTCGGCCTTCTTCAGGCCTTTCAAAAACTCGCAGACTGCGCTCATTGGAGCACCTCTTCTTGTTCTTCAATCTCATACTGGTAACCCTGCTCCATCAGAAAACGCTGCCTACGCAGGGCGAAATCCTGATCCCGGGAGTCTCGGGTCACGAGTGAGTAAAATGTGGCCTCACGGCCATCGGATTTGGGACGGAGCACTCGGCCGAGACGCTGGGCCTCTTCCTGTCTTGATCCATAGGTGCCAGAGATTTGAACCGCCACCGATGCATCGGGCAAGTCGACCGCAAAATTCCCCACCTTGCTGACGATCAGAACAGGAACCTCTCCGCACCGGAAAGCAGTGTAAAGCCGCTCTCGTTCATCTTGTGGGGTATGTCCAGTGATCAAAGGCGCGCCGATCGAACGAGAGACTTCTTTCAGTTGACGCAGGTACTGCCCGATCACCAGGATCCGATCTCCTTCATGCCGTTTCAGAATTCCATGAAGGCGTCTCAACTTCATCGGGTTTTCGGAGGAGATGCGGAATCGGTGGCGTCGATCCGCTGACAGATACGAATCTCGCTCTTCCAGGGGTAGATCGAGGCGCACCTCGACGCAGCGAACCTTGGCGATGAAGCCCTCCTGCTCGAGGTCTCGCCATGGCATGTCGTAGATCCTCGGCCCGATCAAAGTGAACACTTCATCCTCACGGCCATCCTCGCGCACCAGTGTCGCAGTCAGACCCAGACGCCTGCGCGCCTGAATTTCCGCCGTGAATCGAAACACCGGAGCCGGCAGCATGTGGACCTCATCGTAGATGATCAGCCCCCAGTCATTACTGGAGAAGAGATCGAGATGGGTGAACTCGTCCGTCTTTGATTTTCTATGTGCGGTAATTTGGTAAGTCGCAACGGTGATCGGCGCGATGTCTTTCCTCGCCCCGGAATACTCTGCTACATCATCTTCCCCTAGATTGGTCCAGCGGATGATCTCCTTGCGCCACTGCCTGACGCTGGTGATGTTCGGAGCCAGGATCAGAGTCTGGCATTTGATCTTCTCGATGAGGCCGATACCGACCATCGTTTTTCCCGCACCGCAGGGCAGCACCACTACTCCTGATCCGCCGCCGCCGCCTTGTGAGGAAAAGAAGGCGTCCACCGACTCCACCTGGTAATTGCGGAGCGAGAAGTCGGAAGCCTCGTCAAACTTGACATCTACAGATGCGCCCGACTTGAAGCCCGCTCGATCGGCCACCGGGAATCCGTTACGGATCATTGCGACCTTCAACGCGCCTCGCTGGATCGGGTCGATGATGTAGGCATTGCCCTCGATCGGCTCGACGAGGATCTTTGCCAGAGAAGGTCTCTGACACAGCGCGGTCAGATGGTCGTCCTTTGCATCCCGAGGGCGCAGAATCAGATCGTTGCTCTCTTCTCCGCGCACCAATTCAAAACGACCGAAACTCTCGAGCGCTTTGTCGATGACATCGATGAGCGCCTTCGGAACCGGGTAACGAGCGTTATCTGTGAGTAAATCGACAATTCGCTCACGACTCCAGCCCGACTGCGCGGCATTCCACAGTGAGATGGGGGTGATCCGGTACTCGTGAAAGTACTCGGGGCTCTTCTCCAGATGGGCGAAGGCCGCTAATTCGTGTCGGAGCCTCTGCGCTGAGGGATGATGGACCTCCAGGAGCAGGGTTCCATCGCTCTGTACGATGAGCGATTTGGGTTCAGTAGTCATTTTCAGCCGTCGAAAGGACTGATCTTCGGCCTGACAGGCCGGCGCAGCGAGTTGACTCCTTGGTCCACCCTGCCGCAGCTCTCGAAATCCCCGACGATTCTCCTTGTGATTTATCGGTAGCGACCCATCCGGGTCAGCAAACCTGTATGGATTTCCCCGGCACCAGTGATCCAGAACTCAGGATTTCCCGTTCCTGTGTCCAGAACACCCAGCACTTCGGAGGACAGTACCCGTGCACCGCTATAGACCCCGACTTCCCCAGTATCCCCTTTTCCCCGAATCGGCGTCGCGCAAGTTGTGAGAAGTACCATGCACCACAATGTTTGAACGCGTCACAACCCGGATCGGTTCCTCTTCCTTACTCCTTCAATCTGCGACTCAACGCAGGGAGCATTAGAATGACCCCGAAACGGATGGGACAATTAAGAATGATATGCCATGAACTAGAACAAGAATCTACCACCCACTTCGGAGTTGTTTATTCCTGTACCTGCTCAAATTCCGGATCATCTGCGGCAGACTCGACCAATTCCATGCCGATCACCCGGTCTTCCTTCTTCACCTTGATCAATCGGACACCCTGGGTATTGCGTCCAATCGGTCGCACATCGGCCAGTGAGATCCTCACCAGCATGCCAGCGGAAGTCATCAGCATGGCGTCGCAGTCTCCAGATAAGGCCTTTGCCGAGACCACGGCTCCATTTCTCTTGGTGGTACGAATATCGATCAAACCCTTGCCACCACGCTTTTGCATCCTGTATTCACTGAATAAAGTTTTCTTGCCGAATCCATGTTCGCACACCGTCAACAATGCACCGTCATCCTCGACAACGGTCATCGATACCACCTGGTCATCTTTGCCGAGTGAAATCCCGTTCACACCTGCAGCATCTCTTCCCATCGGGCGAGCGTCCTTTTCGGTGAAACGGATCGACATTCCCGACGCCGTCGAAAGCACCACCTCATCCTCACCAGATGTGATGGCCACACCGATCAGTTGATCCTCATCATTGATCTTGATGGCTTTGATACCAGTTTTCTTGGGGCGTGAGTAGGCTACCAGCGGTGTCTTCTTGACCTTGCCAAGCCGTGTCGCAAACAGCAGTTGCCGATCGTCGAATTCTGCCACCCGAATCATTCGGAGAATCTTCTCTTCCTTCTCGAGCTGTAGTAGATGTACCACCGGTTTTCCCTTGGCGGTCCTGGTCATGTCGGGAAGCTGGTAGACCTTGAGCCAGTAGACCTTCCCTCGATCGGAGAACAACAGCAGCGTGTCGTGGGTTCCAGCCACGAACAGGTTCTTGACGAAATCATCTTCGCGGACAGAACCACCAGAGACTCCCCTTCCACCCCGTCCTTGCGAGCGGTAGTTGGTCAACGGCGTCCTCTTGACGTAGCCCTGATGGGTCAAGGTCACGACCACATCCTCTTCCGTGATGAGGTCGGCGTAATTGATCTCTTCTGCAGCTTCCTCGAACCTCGTCCGACGAGCGTCCTTGAAGCGATCTCTCAGATCGTGAATGTCTTCACGAATGAGTTCTCGAACCACGGAATCGTCGGTCAGTACCGTTCTATGGTAGTTAATCTCCTCACGAGTATCGGTCAGGTCGCCTTGAAGTTTCTCCCTCTCGAGGCCTGTCAGGCGGCGCAACTGCATCCGCAAGATGGCATCGGACTGAATTCTCGTCAGTCCAAACTCGGCCATCATTGCATCCCTGGCATCATCCTCGCTGTGTTTCGAGCGGATCAGTTCGATGATTCGATCGATGTTGTCGGTAGCGATGATCAGCCCGTCGAGGATGTGTGCCTTGCGTTCCGCCTTCGCCAACAGGTGGCGAGATCGACGCCGGATCACAACCCCGCGATGATCGCGGTATGCGTGAAGCAGTTGAAGCAGCGTCAAGGTTCTGGGTCTACCGTTGACCAGCGCGATCTGCTGGATTCCAAAGGTGGTCTGCAATTGCGTATGCTTGAAGAGTTGATTGAGGATGACCTGAGCGTTTTCATCCTTCTTCAGTTCGACCACAAGTCGAATCCCGGTACGATCCGATTCATCGCGAATATCGGAAACCCCGGTGACTCGCCCATCTTTCACCAACCCGGCGATATCTCCGGCCAATTTGGCCTTTGACACCTGATAGGGAATCTCGGTGATGATGATGGCTTCCTTCTGTTTGGTCACATCCTCGAAGTGGGTCTTGGCCCGGAGCGTGAGAAGTCCACGTCCCTTGCTGTATGCATCGAGAATCCCTCTACGGCCGCAGACCACTCCGCCAGTCGGGAAATCAGGGCCTTCGATGACCTGCATCAACTCGCCCAATTGCACATCCGGGTTGTCGAGCACCATCAACAGCGCGGAGCACACTTCTTGCAGATTGTGCGGGGCAAAATTGGTCGACATCCCCACAGCAATCCCTGAACCGCCGTTGACCAGCAAGTTGGGAAACTTACCAGGGAGTACCGTCGGCTCGTCGCGGGTGTCGTCGTAGTTCCGGGTGAAATCGACGGTCTCCTTGTCGATGTCTGCGAGCATCTCGGTCGAAGCTTCGGTCATACGAGCTTCCGTATACCTCATCGCAGCCGGTGGATCCCCATCGATGGAACCGAAATTTCCCTGCCCATCAACCATCGTCTGGCGCATGTTGAAAGGTTGCGCCATACGAACGAGGGTCGGGTAAATCACCGACTCGCCATGGGGGTGGTAGTTACCAGATGTATCACCGGCGACCTTTGCGCACTTGCGGTGCTTGGACCGAGGTCCCAGGTTGAGGTCATTCATCGCAACGAGGATTCTTCGCTGAGATGGCTTGAGGCCATCTCTGACATCCGGGAGTGCGCGTTGGATGATCACGCTCATCGCGTAGGTGAGGTATGAACTCTTCATCTCTTCTTCGAGTGAAAGGTTCTGAATCCTTGGCTGGTCAGTCATCGTTTTCAGTCTCCTGATCGGGCGGCGCGACTGCGCCTATCTGGTTCCTACTCGCTTGTGAATTTCAGCTCGCCACACTGGCGACTTCAGCATCCTGTACCAGCTTCGCCAGCAGGCGATTGGCCGGGGTGTCGATGCCAGATCGTTCCGCAATGCGCGTCACCGCACCACAGATCCAGTCCATCTCGGTCTGTTGACCCCGCTCGAGGTCCTGAAGAGTCGAACAACGATTGGTTGCAGTATCCCGGCACAGATCTCGAAGCAACTGTTCAGGATCGCTCTCCGACAGATCCACTCCGGCGACCTTCGCCACCTCGATCACCTCTTTTGCAGCCTCGATCGAGAGCGCAAATGAACGACTCTCTGGCAGCATGCCATTTTCCTGGCCAAGCAGTGCGCACACTGGATTCAAGCCGGCATTGAGCATCGCTTTCTTCCAGATCAGCGCGGTGCCCGCCTCCACTGCCTGGCTTCGAATCCCCGCCTCCTGCAGCAGCCCTGCCAATACTTGCGCCTCGGCAAAGGAGGCTGGAGTCGGGCTCTCGATGGGATTCTCGCAGAGGTTCTCGCAGGGATTCTCGATGGAGATCGGGCCGACCTGTACCCGCCCGCCTCTTCCGCGTTCTTCGACGACGCCTCTCTCATCTGGGCACAATCCGTAGGTCACAGACGCCATCAGACTTCGGGTCATTCCTGCTTCAGCCAACGACTCGGCATGGCCCAGTCCATTCGACATCAATACGGCGATGCCTCCCGGGGAGAGTAGATGGGAACATTCCAGCGTTGCATCGCTCAGGTCCTTCGCCTTGATGCAGAAGAACACCCACTGAAAACTTCCCGCAGGTAACGCCGCTGCTGAAGCAGACTCGACGTCCCGATGAAAAACTTGCCCGATCCGATTCACCGTACATGGCAACTGCTGGGCAACAGATCCTGGCCGGGTCACCAGCGTCACCGCATGCCCACTGGCCTGCACACTCGCCGCCAACCAGCGTCCCAGGGATCCCGCTCCGACCACCGCCAAGTTCAAGACAGGCCGCCCCTTCAGGGGCGCAACCAAATCTGGTTCTCGATCGTGGGAGAGGTAAGGCTCAGCCACTCGTCTGTCTTTCTTGTTCAGGCTCGAGGTCATCCGGCAAAACTTCGACAGCGGAATTCTCGACTGGCGTGCTTGCCTGTGAATCTCCAAACGATTCGGATTCCGACGGGAAATCGCCCTGTGCCACATCTTGCTGAAAGGATCGAACCGCCTCGATCATCGTTTCCTCGACCCGGGCATAGCGCCGCACAAACCGCGGTTTGAAGTCCCCAGACCATCCCACCAGGTCGTGATAGACCAGCACCTGTGCATCCACATCTGGCCCCGCTCCGATTCCGATGATCGGTACGGTAGCCGCACGGGTGATGGCCGCGGCAAGTTCCACAGGGACACATTCGAGAACGATGGCGAAAGCCCCGGCCTCTTCCAGCGCACGGGCATCTTCAGAGATTCTCAGTGCATCTTGAGGATCACCGCCCTGCACCCTGTAGCCACCCAGTTGTGTAGCATTCTGTGGGGTGAGGCCGAGATGTCCCATCACCGGGATCCCCGCCTCGACGATTCGCCGGACGGTGGAAGCCCGCGGGCCACCCCCTTCCAGCTTGACTGCATCAGCCCCGCCCTCCTGGATCAGTCGGCCGGCATTTCGCACCGCTTCTTCATCGCTGATCTGTGCGGCGAGAAATGGCATATCTCCCACCACAAAGAGATCCGGTGCGCCACGACGGACCGCAGCGGTATGCCTTACCATGTCATCCATCGTGACAGGAACAGTACTTCCATGGCCAAGGATGACATTTCCTAACGAATCGCCCACCAGCACCACAGGAACTTCCGCTGCCGCAAGAACGCGCGCAGAGGGAGCATCGTAGGAGGTCAGGCAGACCCACCGGCGGGACTCCTGCTTCCAGCGCTTTAAATCCTGTATGGCGATTCGACTCATCGTGTTTCTCCGGCTCTCCGCTAGACGTCCAGTTCCCGTGCCTCCAGTGCGTGCTTCTCGATGTACTCACGACGCGGAGCCACTTCGGTACCCATCAGCTTGACGAACAATCCATCGGTCGCCTGGGCATCATCGATGGTGACCTCAAACAAGGTTCTCTTCGTCGGGTCCATGGTGGTTTCCCACAACTGGTCCGGATTCATCTCTCCAAGACCCTTGAAGCGGGTCAAGGCCACCTTGCTTTTCATCAGTAGTGACATTTTTTCGACCAGATCTGAGAGAAACAAAGCGCCAACCTCTGCGGAGTCAACACCGAATCGATAAGGAGACGAGTCCTCAAAGCCCTCTCGAGAGAAATCGAAAGCAGGGACTCCGAAATCATCCAACACTTCATCTTCGGGGAGAATTTCATCCGCTGGAATTCCCAGGCCTTCGATCAGCTTGATCGCCTCGACGGCCATCGGAATCGCTGGAACCTCGATCGCCATGGCAGCTTCGCCATGCTCCTGGGCCATCTTCTCGAGAGTTTCGGCGTCCTCGACCACAGTGTCTTCAATCATCTTGTCTTCGCCGGTAACTCGCAGGATGTAGGCGGGAATGGTCCCCTCGATACCCCAGTTGTTACGAAGCCACTCATCGAGACGAAAGCCTCTCTTGCGCATTTTCGCCTGTGCCAGTAGCAAGTTCTTGACCGCCGAAATCAACGCTCTGAGATCATCGCCGCGGATCTCTCGACTGGCCTCGGGATCTCCGAGGCGAATCTCGCCATGGTCTCCAGTGAGGTCGGTCAAGACCTCCTCAAGGCCCTCTTCTGTGACGATATATTCGTCTCGGTTCTTCCATTTGACCCTGTAGAGAGGTGGCTGTGCGATGAAGATGTTACCGTTGGTCACCACCTCTGTGAGATGGCGGTAAAAGAAGGTCAGCAGCAAGGTGCGGATGTGAGATCCATCCACATCTGCGTCGGTCATGATGATGATCCGGGCATAGCGCAGCTTGGTGATGTCAAACTCGTCACCGATTCCGGCACCCAGTGCAGTGATGATCGCCTGGATTTCCTCGTGCTGAAGCGCCTTGTCGATCCTCGCCTTTTCGACGTTGAGGATCTTTCCCTTGATGGGAAGAATCGCCTGAAGCATCGAATCTCGACCCCCCTTGGCTGACCCGCCCGCCGAGTCTCCTTCCACGATGAACAGTTCGGTTTCGTCGCGATTTCGGCTTCGACAGTCGTGCAGTTTTCCCGGCAAGCTACCGGCACTGAGGAGGCCTTTTCTCCGGGTCAGGTCTCGCGCCTTGCGAGCCGCTTCCCGGGCACGAGCTGCATCGAGAGCCTTGTTGACGATCTTCTTCCCAACAGCCGGGTTGCGATCGATCCACTGTCCCAGGGCATCGTTGACCAGAGACTGAACGATGCCTTCGATTTCGGTGTTTCCGAGCTTCTCCTTGGTCTGACCCTCGAACTGGGGGTCGGGGAGTTTAACGCTCACCACCGCCGCCAGGCCCTCCTGGTAATCCTTACCGTCAGGATTGGCGTCATTCTTGAGCAGGTTTGTTTCCTTGGCGAAACGATTGAGGGTCCTGGTCAAGGATGAGCGGAAGCCACTTAGGTGTGTTCCACCATGATGGGTATTGATGTTGTTGGCAAAAGAGAGAATCTGTTCCTGCGAGTACCCATCGTTGTGCTGCATCGCCACCTCGATGACGATGTTGTCGACCTCCTTCTGGAAGTACACCACGTCATCGTAGATGGTCGATCGCTTCTCGTTGATGTCCTTGATAAAAGCCACGAGGCCTTCAGGGAAGTGATACATCTCTTCGCGGAGATCGTCATCTCTTCGCTCGTCGATGAAGTGAATCTTGATCCCGGCGTTGAGGTACGAGAGTTCCTTCAGGCGTTTAGACAACACCTCTCGCTGATACTCGACCGTCTCGAAGATCTCCGGGTCCGCCTCAAACGTAACGCGGGTACCGGTTGTGTCTGCATCTCCGACCTTCTCCAGTTTGCTGGCGGGAACACCTTTGGCGTAGGACTGTCCCCAAAGGAAACCACCTCGACGTACCTTGACATCCAGGCGAACCGACAACGCGTTTACCACCGAAACGCCCACTCCGTGGAGCCCACCTGATACCTTGTAGGTATCGTTATCAAACTTTCCGCCGGCGTGCAGCTTGGTCATCACAACCTCGACCGCTGACATCTGCTGGTCTTCGTGCCAATCGACGGGAATCCCCCGGCCATCGTCTTCAACACTGAGGGATCCATCTTCATGAACGATCACCGTGATGTTGTTGGCATGGCCCGCCATCGCCTCGTCGATGCAGTTGTCGACCACCTCGTACACCAGATGGTGAAGACCTGAGGGGCCCGTGCTTCCAATGTACATTCCCGGACGTTTGCGAACCGCATCGACGCCCTCGAGTACCTTGATGTTTGATCCTGAGTATTGCTCTTGTTGTTCGTCGCTCAACTCTCGTGTCCCTCTCCTGTGGACCGGCCTTGGGGCCTGTCGCCAGTCTGGAATCGAATTGTATGTATGCCCTCGAGCCCGCGTTCAGCGAGCTCTCCAACCAGTGTTTTCTCACCAAACGCCTGTAACTCAGAGGCGAGTGGGGCAGCCGCTACTGTTACGGTCAGCACTCCTTCTCGATAACGAACAGGCGTCGACAGCCGGGCGATTTCCACACCCACAGCATCTGTCCACACCTCTCGAACTCTTTGAATTCCTGTTTTCTTCTTCTGGCCTCTGGTCGGCGCCAGGTTTTTTATCAACGCTTGCAGGCCCTCTTGAACCGGACGGCAACTCATCATCGCTCGTTGCTCGCGCTTCTTTTCTCTCTCCAGCTCGAGATAACTGGTTAAAGGTGTTTCCGGTTTATTCAAGCTTCTTGCATCTCGTTCACCACGAGAGGCATCACGATATGGCGATAACTATTTTCGCCATCCGGGATACTGAACAGTCCGGCAGTTTTCCCATCTCTGAGCCCACAGCGGATCTGGCTGCTGTCGATCTTGTTGAGCAGTTCAATCAAGTATTCAGGGTTGAAGTGAATCGCAAATCCATCATCTTCCCCTTCCACTCTCTCGACAGAGAACTCAACTTTTGATTCTCCAACATTACTGGCAGAACTGGTGAGCACTGCTGTGCCCTCTCCGAATTGAAAACGTACCGAGTTGACCTCTTTGGTGGTCATCAATCGCGTTTGTCGAAGAGCCACCAGGAGTTCATCTGTTTTGATGTCATAGACGTTTTCAAGGTCAGTAGGAATTGCTCGCTCGTATTCTGGGAACTTTCCCTCCACGAGACGACAGGTCAGTGAAATCTGGTCGGAAACATAAGTCACCTCGTTTTTGTCGAGGTGAACCACCACTTCCTCTTCAGTTTCCGAAGAAAGAATCTTGGCCAACAGATCTACCCCTTTGAGAGGAAGGATGTACTGACCTTCTGGAATTCCATCTTCCCCTCCAGCGCAAATGGAAATAGCCCCAACAGCCATCCGTTTTCCATCCGTACTGACCACTTTTAATTCTTCTCCATGCCCATCGAACAACACGCTATGCATGTTGAATCGCGTGGCATCCTTTGCCGCAGCAACACTGACCCTGCTCAACGTTTGCAAGAGTTTCACACGATCGACGCGAAGCGAAGGTCCAGCGGGGTTGAACTCGATACTGGGATACTCTTCGAGAGGACCGGTAGGAAGTTTGAAGTGAGCATTGCCGTTGTGAATACACGCTTGACCTGCGGCATCGACTTCAAAACTGATTTCAGGGTTATGGGATTCTCGTAACACTTTCAGCAACCTTGCGCAGGGAATCAAACACGCGCCTTCTTGCTCCACCATCACTTCATCGATCTGAGCTCGAAGACCTACTTCAAGATCAGTTCCTTCGACCTGGAGACCATCTCGGGTGGCCGAGATCTTTGCCTGCTGAAGCACTGGCCTGGTTGGATTTCCCGGAACTACGCCCGACACCAAAGAAACCGCTTCGAGTAATTCACGAGCTTGGCACTGGATCTTCATCGTTCCTCCTCTGCTATAAATCGCACTGTTTCACTGCCACTACAGAACAGATATGCCGACTCTCTGGGCCTGTATTCGAGAGAACCTCTCCGGCACGATCCTGAGAGGCATCTGGGCCTTTCTCGGGATACTCACTGCTCACTCAGAAGGGTTCCTGATGCCCGGAAACTGGGGTGGTTTTCATCGTTAAAGAAAGGCCCCTGTGATGGAGCGGTATTCTAGGTTGTAGAGGGGTCTCAGGCAATCTGAAAGAGGTTCAAATTCGTATCCGTAACCAGAAATTAGTAAAGGATTTAGGATCGCTCTAGCGGACCGAGAAGAGGCTTCTCGGAGGGGCGGCATGAGGTTCTAGATGATGGATGAATTAGATCAATTCGTAGTCTTGCATCATAGGGGCTGGAAGAAGTGTGGAAAACCTCATCCTCGAACTACACAAGTTCCTTATTTGTATCCACTTATGGGAAAATTCTCAGCCACGATGGCTGTGGATAAGGTGAAAGTCGATGGGGAACAACAGGAACCCCCTCAAGAGGTTCTCCAGAGGGGCCGGTGGAAGCGCGGCTGCACTCTTCCCTGGGTCCACCGATGGGGAGCAGGTTTCCCACGATCTCGGCGGTAACTTGTCCACCACATCCCGACAGTGCTTGCCGTCGATGGCGACCTCTTGGGCGTGCCCGTTCACTCGATTTTCTCGGTTTCTCCGGCACCTCAAAGTGTCGATTTAGCGGTGCCCCGAGGGGGTGGAGAGACGGTCTGTTTTCGTGCTGAATCCAGCAGGAGACAAGTTCGCTGGCGAGAAGAGGGGTCGGGGAAAATGACGAGGCGGGAATAGATCGGCGAGTTTTAGATATGGCGCAAACGCTCTTCCACCATATCGATACTTCTTTGCAGGTTGGGATCGACCGGTAGAGTTTGGCGGATTTTCTCGATGGAGTGGAGGACTGTCGAGTGATCTCTACCGCCAAAGTGCTGACCGATTTCACCGAGAGAGCAGTTGGTATGACGACGCCCGAGATACATGCAAACCTGCCGAGGGAGAACGATGGAGCGGGTTCTACGAGGGGAGTGGAGGTCTAGGGATGAAACCATGAACTCTTCACAGATCAAAACTTCGATCTTTCTCAGGTCGATTCGAGAACTGATTTTTCCCATCAATTCATCGAGAGTATGCGACACATTCTCTGTATTGATCTCCAGATTTTCGTGTCTGGACATGCTCTCAATTCTCAACACCGCGCCTTCTAGTTCCCGGATGTTGTCGCGAATCCTCTGGGCCATCACCTCGACCACTTCAAGGGGAAGTTTGATTCCTCTTTGGATCGATTTGCGGCGAATGATGGCCATCCGGGTTTCCAGATCTGGTGGGTCTAACTGGACTACAAGGCCCAACCTGAAGCGGGAAACCAGCCGTTCAGAAAGCCCAGAGATCTCCGATGGTGGTGCGTCTGATGTCAGGAAGATCTGTCTTTCCTGGTTGTAGATCTCATTGAAGGTGTTAAAGAATTCTTCCTGGGTTCTCTCCTTATCAGAGAGGAACTGGATGTCATCGATTAGCAGCGCCCCAGCTTTTCGGTAGCGAGATCTGAATTGATCTATTTTTCCTGAAGAGAGGTCAGAGATGAATTCGTTAGTGAAAGAAGCACAGGAAATTGTGGTGACATCGGCGACGCCGTTTGCGCGAAGCTGGTGAGCGACTGCTTGTAACAGGTGAGTCTTACCGAGGCCCACTGACCCATGAAGGAAGAAAGGGTTGTAGGCGCCGCCCGGGTTGTTCGCGACCGCCTGGGCTGCAGCATGAGCGAGTTGGTTGGACGGGCCGGTGATGAAGTTGTCGAAAGTGAGATTTTGATGGAGAGACAGCATCTCGCCGTGGTGCGAGGTGGTCGTGGTTTCAACCTGAACTGGCGTGGTGACCCGGAAGGTGATCTCTCGATCGTTGTCATCTTCGAATACATCCGAGATGACATCCTCGAAGATGGACATGTAGCGCTGCTGCAGAAAAGATGAGTGCAGGGTGCTGGGAACCTCGACCAGGATGCCGGTGGAACTCTCGATAAACGCGATATTCTCAAACCACGGCGACCAGTGGGAGCGGTCGACTTGATCCTTCAGTGCGACCAGAATTCTGGCACCGATGGGTTGATTGGCGGTGGAGGAGGACATGAAGCCTTTCAGGATGTCACCTTCGCATCGATTACAGGTGACCGTGGAACCTAACAAGGCAAGCAAGGGTAGCGCAAGCCCCTCGCCGAAGACCGGGTTGGCTTGCCGAAACAGGTTGTCCGGGATAGAATTCTCGGACACCCGATGGGTGTGGCCATGACAACAGTGTGTCACTGACATGACAAGATCGTGTCGCGGAGAGGTGGCAGAGTGGTCGATTGCACCGGCTTGCTAAGCCGGCGTGCCTTCACGGGTACCGAGGGTTCGAATCCCTCCCTCTCCGCCATTCCATTACCCTGCAGGTTGCGGGTTTCTGGTGCTTCTATTTGTTAGGTAATGTTCTTTGGTGGGGTATTCATCGACCTCTACCATCCTATTCCATGGCATGTCAGACATCCGGCCAGGCCACTGTTTGGACCTCCGATGTGACGGTTGTTAATGTTGGATCGAGAAGTAGTTCGGCGCTGGTGGGCCGGTCTGAATTGCCTTGAATCGGCAAATAAATCCGAACCATCCGTTTGCGGGACCGAGGTTTCATTTCGGTGATCAGAGCCAACCGCTGCGGGGTGTGCGCTGTCGAGAGTTTTCCATCCGGTCGAGTTCGCCACTTCAGAGATGTCGGTGAGATCGTGTTTCAGGTGGTTGTTTCGGGTATCAAACCACCGGAGCGGATCGGGATGAGACTCCTGTTTGTCCCCTGGATGGTCAGGTTTCCAGGGGTGCGGATCTGAACTCTCTGGTATTTGATCCGTGTGTCGTTGCTCAGCGAGGGGGAGATAACAGCTGTATTCCCCAGCAGGTCACTCGCCAAAGGGGTTCTCAGGAGAACAGGGAAGAGCTTTCTTCACATCGAGTTTGAGTTTTCGCGAGAGGATGGGAAGTACTGACCACAATATCTATCCCGCCTGTTGGGCGGCCGATCTCCGTGCTGTTCTGGGGTCAGATCTTCATTCCCACCACGGTGCCCTCGAAGACGCGTTCCCCTTCGACATATCCCTGGGCCGAGAACTTGGCCAGTTTGGACCGCAGGGCGGTCACCTCACCGACCATCAACAGTTCAGATCCTGGCACCACGACCCCGCGGAAACGAACATCTTCACAAGCAGCAAATCCGAGGATCCCATCGGCGTCGAGGTCCTCTCCGAAGTAGAAGGAACACAATTGGCCGGCGGTTTCGATCATCAATACACCGGGCAGGATGGGTCGGTCGGGAAAGTGGCCTCGCACCCAGAACGCGTCCTCTCGAACCACATGAACCCCGGCAATGGTGCGGGTTTCGGGGTCAAAGTGAACAATTCTGTCGAGCATTTCCATCTCGTGGCGCTGTGAATTGCGCCGCCGAATCTCTTCCGGGCCAAAAATAGTGGCCTGGAGGTCGATCGACCCCGGATCGATGATGGATTTCGCTGGCATTCCGGCTCCTTACTCTCTCGAATCAGGGTACACGACTGCATGGGCTGCTGCGACATCTGGGCCTGAGCCAAATCGGTAGGTAGAGTATTGATCCCACGGAAGGGAACTACCACTTGTCTGACCTCAACATTTCCATGGAGCAACGGGTCACAACCGCTGATCAAGGCTGTTCCTATACCCTCGTTCAGCTCGAGGGATTCATCGATGCCGCCAATTACCCGAGATTCGAGAAAGCGCTGGAGCGATTGGTCGAAAGCGGTAGGCACCAGCTGATACTCGATTGTCGCGGAGTCCAGTACATCAATTCCACCGGGATCAGCGGAATCATCCGGTTTCACAACCTCTGCAAGGAAGCGGGGGGAGCTTTCCTGCTCGCCAGGGTGGCGAGAAATGTCGGGATCACCATGCACTTGCTGGGAGTGACCTCGGTGGTTCAGGTCGCCAAAGATCTTGAGGAAGCGGAGCAGTTGCTCGAGGGAGGGTCGGCCGCCGTGGAGGTGGCAGTTCCGGGATCAGATCCTGGTACACCTCGCAACGTGCCGGTACTGTCCGATCCATCCGGGCCTGCGGGATCGGTGGCGATGTTGCTTCCCTCGACCGGACACTTCGCGAAAATCTGCAAGAAGCGGGTCGAGCAGCGTGGCGGCAAGGCATTTCTGTTTCATGAAGTGGACGAGTTGATGGGGGGCATCGATGCGATTGCTCCCGATTTGATCGTGGTCGACAAGCGGGTCCACAACAGCAACAAGGTGGTCGAAAGTATCAAAATCGACCAGCGACACGCCCTCGCATCCGTGATCTTGATTCATCCCAAGGGTGCCGACTTGCAAGATGTTCGCGGTTTTCGCGTGTGGGAAAATGATTCTCTGGTGGACCCATTCGATCTGGGAAATTTGTTCGTGCTGACAGAGTCCGAGGTGCGTCGGGTGACCCGTGACCGCAAGTTATTCACGCAACAGGTTCGCTTCCAGTTTGAAGGTCATCAGGACTCCATCGACCAGGGATTGAGTCTCGGCGGTGCGCTCATCGCCAAGTTGCCGCTCACTGAACAGGAGCGAAACGCTCTCCACTCGGCACTGAAGGAGGGGGTCGACAATGCTGTTCGTCATGGGAACTCGGCTCGTCTCGATCGCCGGGTCACCGTCAATTATGTGGTCGAACCGCGGCGGGTGACGATGCTGGTCGAAGATGAAGGGGAAGGATTTGACCATGAGTTCTTTCTCGGTCAGATCGAGGAGAAAGATGCCTTCGATCGAGCCAAGGAGCGGATGAGAGAGGGGGGGCGTGGAGGACTCGGCATCCTGCTGATGCACCGCTGTTCCGATCGTCTCGAATACCTGGGCAAGGGTAACGTGGTACGGATTGAGAAGCGTCTACACGCCTGAGATCGTCGCCACCATGATCCAGGCGAGGGGGTGCCCACGGTCCCGACGATTCCGGCCGGTAGCGGTTGGAGGTGTTGACATCCTTGGGGGGGATGGCCACAATCGGTCCATCGCCCCTTTTCGAGTGGGGCGAAATTGTCCGATACCGAGCGGGTGTAGCTCAGGGGTAGAGCATCACGTTGCCAACGTGAATGTCGTGGGTTCGAATCCCATCACCCGCTCCATTTTTTCTTCTGCAATACGGTCGATATCACTTTTGTCCACTTTGCTGAATCTGTCCTCGATCATCGTTCTTCATCCATCTTTTTCCAGCCAACTCTCTTCCAACCCACGTGGTTTGGAACGATTTCAGGGGTGTGGATCTCGCCACGCAGAGGAGCGGAAGGCGCTTGGGGCGGTGTTCAATTGATGCGAGAAATCGAGACGGATGTTCCCGGGAAGCGGGATCTGACGAAGAAATGTCGAATATCTGGGTCAAATTGTGCGAATCCGGAGCATCCAGACCCCCGCAAGCGTTGACACAATTGCGGGGCGGGACCATGATTTCCCATCCAGCCATCGTGCCGGGCCCGACCAAGGGCAGAGAGGACCCCATGAACGACACTGATTCCGCCGATGTAAACACCGCCGATCCCGACCAGGAAACTCCATCGGCAACCGCTGATGCTGTTGCCGCCGATTCCGTAGCGAGCCAGGTGGACCTCTCCGACGAGGGTCCATGCCGCAAGCGACTCCATATCGAGGTCTCGCTGGAAACGGTCGCCAAGGAGCTGGAGAAGAACTTCCGCCAGTTGCGGGATACGGTCCAGATGCCTGGTTTCCGCAAGGGCAAGGCTCCCTTACCACTGCTCAAGAAACGCTTCGGTGAGCAGGTGCAAGATGATGTCCGCGAGGATTTGATCGGTCGCGCCGTGGAGGAGCAATTCGAATCCGCAGAGTGGAAACCGCTCGGCGCTCCAGAATTTGAGAAGGTCGAGTTTTCCGAGAATGAAAAGTTCACCTTCGAAGCGGTTTTCGATATCCAGCCGACCTTCGAGTTGCCCGACTACAAAGGGATCGAGATCACCGATGAGTCGGTGGCTGTCGAGGAATCCGAAGTCGAGCGAGAGATTGAAATGATCCGCGAGCAGTCCGCTTCTCTGGAGCCTTTGGCCCTGGGCGAGCATGGCGAGGGAGATTTCGCCGTCGTGAATCTTTCCCTGCTCATCGAAGAGGAGTCGATCTTTGAGCGCGAGGAAATCCTGGTCAAGATTGGTGAGGACAAGATCGATTCGATGGAGGTCCCTGAACTGGGACAAGCGCTGATCAAAGCGAGCCAAGACGAAGTGATCGAAAAAACGGTCCAGGTTCCGGATGACTTTCCGGCAGCAGACCATCGAGAAAAAGAAGCGACCGTTCGACTGGTTCTCAAGGATGCCAAGAAAAAGATCACCCCTGAACTCGATGAGGCTTTCCTGAATAAACTGGGAGTGGAATCAGCGGATGATCTTCGAGGAAAGGTGCGAGAAAACCTCGAGAATCGTCGTAAGGCTCAGGAAGAGTCGCGCCAGGAAGATTGGATCGCCGAAAAGGTCGGGAACTCCGTTGAGATGGAACTACCCGAGTCGATGATTTCCCAGCGCCTGGAATCCAAGGTGCAACGCCGTGCGATGGAACTGGTCCAGGACGGAAAATCAGAAGAGGACGCCCGCAGCGAGGCGGAGAAAGACCAAGAAATTGCCAACGAAGTTCGCCAGGAGTTGACGCGCATCTTTGTACTGGATCGCCTGGCAGACGAAGAAAAAGTGTTTGTGACCGAAGACGAGGTGGTTCAACGCCTACAGGCGATCGCGACCACCTACCAACAGCCACTCGACCAGGTGCTCGAGCAGTATCGCCAGGGCGGAATGTTGCCAGAGCTTCGAAATGGCATGAGACGTGAAAAGGTCAAACAAGTGTTGCGCAAGAAGGCGAAGATTTCCGGCTCTTGAAAATGCCGGCCCTTCGATGAAAATAGATTACAGAACTCAGAAATCAGAAATTCAGGGGGAAACCGATGAATGACGAACTCATGCGAAAGATCGACGATATCCAGAACAACCTCGTACCTTTCGTCATCGAGAGGACAGGACGCGGCGAGCGTTCATACGATATCTTCTCGCGATTGCTGAAGGACCGCATCGTGTTCATCGGTGATGGGATTCACGATCACACGGCGAACCTTGTGATCGCTCAGATCCTGTTTCTGGTTTCGGACAATCGCAATCAGGATATCAACATTTACATCAACAGCCCTGGCGGATCGGTCACGGCAGGCCTGGCGATTTACGACACCATGCAGTTTGTTCAGTGCGATATCGCCACCTTCTGTATCGGGCAGGCATCCTCGATGGGCGCAGTGTTGTTGGCAGCGGGAACTCATGGCAAGCGTCACGCGCTACCACATTCGCGCATCATGATTCACCAGCCCTGGGGCGGCGCTCAGGGAACAGCCATGGACATCGAGATCCAGGCCAAGGAGATCAAGCGCAACAAGGAGGTTCTCTGCGAGATCCTCGGACGCCACGCCAATAAAGGTCCGAAGCAGATCGAAGACGATTCTCACTGGGACTTCTTCATGTCGGCCCAGGAGGCCAAGGATTACGGACTGGTGGATCAAGTCATCGACACCCTGAAGCCGGTCGGCGAGAGTTCCTGAAACGAGTGATCAGAGATGTCAGATTCAAATCAGAGTTCAGGGTCCAATAGCGGGCCTCCAGCAAACTCCGACCGCTGCAGTTTCTGCGGCAAGGTGTCGAATGAGGTGGCACGGCTGATCGCCGGACCTCCTGGGGTTTGCATCTGTAACGAATGCGTGGATCTTTGCTACACCATCATCTCTGAGAACTCATCGACGCCCGATTCAGAGCAACAGTTGCGGACCCTTTCCGATGTCCCGAGTCCCAAGGAACTCTACGATGAGTTGCAGGACTGGGTGATCGGGCAAGAAGATGCCAAGCGCACTCTGGCGGTGGCGGTCCATCTTCATTTCCGGAGACTGGTTCATCTCGATTCAAAAAAGGAAGCCGCGCGCAATGGCGGCAAAGATGCCAGTAGTGACGGCTCCAAGCCTGAGGATGAAGTGCAGATCGAGAAGTCGAACATTCTACTTCTCGGCCCAACCGGAAGCGGTAAGACGTTGATGGCCCGGACTCTCGCTCGCGTGCTCGATGTGCCCTTCGCCATCGGCGATGCGACCACTCTGACCGAGGCGGGATATGTCGGTGAGGATGTCGAAAACCTTCTTCTCAAGCTGGTGATGGCTGCCGATTACGACATCGAGAAGGCCCAGCGCGGAATCATCTTCGTCGATGAAGTCGACAAGATTGGTAAGGCGACCCAGAACGTCTCGATCACCCGCGATGTGTCGGGCGAGGGTGTGCAACAAGCACTGCTCAAGATCCTCGAAGGAACGGTCGCCAATATTCCGCCACAGGGTGGCAGGAAGCATCCGGAGCAGCAGTACATCCAACTCGACACCACTAACATCTTGTTCATCTGTGGCGGCGCCTTTGATGGCATGCCGGAGATCATCGCCGAACGTATGAACGCCAAGAAGGTTGGATTCCGTAGCGAAGAGGGAGCCAAGTCGAGTGATCGCGACGCTATCGATCTCGAGGATCTACATGAACGCGCTCGATTGTTTCAGCATATCGAGGTGCAAGATCTGCTTCGTTTCGGAATGATACCTGAGTTTGTGGGTAGGTTGCCGGTGGTGACCGCCCTTCAGCCGCTCGATGACGATGACCTGGTGCGGGTGCTGACCGAGCCTCGCAACTCGCTGGTGCGACAGTACCAGGAGTTCTTTCGGATGGAGCAAGGCGATCTGGAGTTCACCCCGGAGGCACTCCGAGCAGTGGCTTCATTGGCCCGCAAGCGCGGTACTGGTGCGCGAGGCCTGCGCTCGGTGATCGAGGATCTGATGCGAGATATCATCTTCGAGGCGGGCGGGACCCTCCTGAAGGACCTGAAGGTGGTGGTGGATGAGGAGCGGGTGCTGGCGTTGACCAACGATTCGCAGCCACCCCCGGTAGTAAAGGCTTCAGATCCGCAAGATGCGAAAAGTACTGCCGAAGTGCTGCCCCAGGTAGAATCCGATGGCGAGGTTCCCGACGATTCAGGCGAGACTGCAGCCCATCTGGTTTCTGGCCGCTGATCGTTGACTTGAGGGTCGCCGATCTCTGCTCGCCGATCTCCGTACATGGGCCGGAAGCCATTCAGGATCAGTCTTGATTCTTGTGGCTGAGGATTCGCCACGGCTGCACCATCTGCTTCTTGCCCTTCAATGGCGTTTTCGGCAACTGCTCCAGTTCGAAGAGGTCGATGCACTCGCGAGCCGTATCGGGGCCGACCACCACTTCTCCCGCAGCGGCGACCTGTGATTCAAGCCGACTGGCGATGTTGACGGTGTCTCCGATGACGGTGTAGTCGCTGCGCTGGATTGAACCGATATCGCCCACCACTGCCAGGCCCGAGTTGATTCCGATTCTCAGACTCAGCGGCGGCCATTCTGGATGCTTCGCTGCGACCTGTTGGATCCTCGATTGCATCGCAAGCCCGGAACGGACCGCTCGGACAGCATGGTCGGGTTGTTTCTCCGGTGCACCGAAGAATGCGATGAGTGCATCCCCGACGTACTTGTCGAGGGTTCCGTCCTCCTTGAATACTTCATCGGTGAGTTCTTCAAAGAGGATGTTGAGGAGGTCCACGACCTCTCTCGGCGACAGGTTTTCAGAGATGGTGGTGAATCCAACCATGTCGGCAAACAGAACCGAGATCTCTGTTTCTTTCGAACCCAGTTGCGCTTTTCCAGCGAGAACACGCTCGACCACATTGGGCGATAAGCGGCAGGAGAGATCCTTGCGCCGCCGCTTCTCTTCTTCGACGGCCTGTCGCAGGCGGAATTGTTCGAGGGCACTGGAGGCCATCAAGGCCAGAGCGCAGATGACATCGAGGTGATCCTTACCGAGGCGCTTCTTCGACAGGACGCAGTCGACATAGAGGATTCCCACCACTTCACCTTCGTGTAATAGCGGTGCACACATGGCCGATTGAATCTGCATCTGGATGATGCTCTGGGCCGCGGCGAGATCAGACATCGTGCCAGTATCCTGGATCAGCACCGCGCGGCGTTCCTCCAGCACTTGTTTGGCGATGGTGCTGGACAGCTGCATCGGACCCTCGGAGTCGATGCCCTCGCGCGATCTGGAGGCGCAGGGAATCAGCGATTCCCCCTCGACCAGGCTGAGAAAGCCTCGATCTACAGGCAAGGATCGAAGAGCGAGGTCGATCGCTCCCTGTGCGACCTCCACCAGGTTCGATCGGGTCAGGAGCGTCTCGGCCGCATTCTTGAACAGGTCGAGGGCTACCCCGAGGCCAATACTCGTTGATCCACTGGCATCGGACACGGGTTGTGATTCGAGCTGCTTCTCGAATTCATCGATGACCTGCGAATCGAGTACTCCCTGGCCGGGAAGATCGTGATCGATCTGGATGTTGAACACCGACCCGGTGGAGCCTTCGACCAGCACTGAGATGCTACCGAGCTGCAGGACCATCCCTTCTCGCAAGGGCATGGCGGAGATTCCCATGTTGCCGACCTGGACACCATTGCGGCTGTCGAGATCCTCGATCAACAGGACCCCATCTTTTTCATAGATGCGGGCATGGTTCCTCGAGATGGTGTCATCCTGAATGAAAACATCACAACTGGAGGATCTGCCGATGACCGTCGGAAACGATGTCAGGGGGATCGCTTGGTCACCCTTGAGGTCTCGAAAGCGCAGAATTAGAGAGGTTGGAGTCGTCAGGGACATCGGTTGGAGGACCTTTCCTGCCCGATGATAGGGGCTCAGGGCGATTCAGGCCACCCAGCGTCATTTGTTCCAGGCCCGCCGGACCAGACTGATTCTCGGCTTCCCTTGCAGCCAGGCCCGTCGATTCGTACGATTTCAGATCATAGTCGACTCGGATCTGCTCGATGGGCCGATTCGGCGGCGGCGAGATCTGACCTGTGGGACCCCGGGCCCTGAGGCTGCATGCGCAGCCGGCTTCGGGATATCCAGGCGGGCGGACAGTTGAAGACCGGAGAAGATACGATGAAAAAGAAGATTCACCCCGACAACTATCGCGAAGTGGTCTTTCAGGACTTCAACGCAGACTTTTCATTCCTCACCCGTTCGGCGGTAAAAACCACCGAAACGATTCAGTGGGAAGACGGCAAGGAATACCCGCTTTTCAAGCTCGATATCTCGAGCGCTTCGCACCCCTTCTACACCGGTAAGCAGACCTTCGTCGATACCGCTGGGCGCGTCGAGAAGTTCAAGCAGCGCTTTGCCTGGGAAAAGGGCAAGGCTGCCGAGGTGATCGACCAGGCGGAGGAACAGCGCACCGAGAAGAATCGTAAACAACTCGAACAAGAAGAGGCGACTCGCAAGGAAGCAGCGGAACGTAAGTCCGCTCGTGAGGATCGTCGTCGGAAGATCCTCGACGGCAAGAAGAAGAAGGCCATGGAGCAAGCCGAGGCCAAGGCCGCCGAAGAAGCGGCCGCTGCTGCTGAAGCTCCTGCTGCTGAAGCTCCTGCTGCTGAAGCTCCTGCTGCTGAAGCTCCTGCTGCTGAAGCGCCTGCTGCTGAGGCGCCTGCTGCTGAGGCGCCTGCTGCTGAAGCGCCTGCTGCCGATGATGCAGCGGCAGAGAAACCGGCGGATACAGATTCCTAAAGCGTCGATGTTGGAGGGCCGGTGAGGGCGAGATTGCCCTCTCCGGCCCTCCTTTTCATCGTAAACGCCAGCACTTTGGGCCGAATTGGCCCGTCAGAGGTAACTACCATGTGTGCAGTTGAAAAAGACACCGCCGAGTTTCTCGAAAAGCCCATCGAGGGTCGTCTTTCCGATCGGTTATCTGCGATGGGTCTACGCTTCCAGGAACTCGAGCAACTGATCGGGGATCCCGAGCAGCAGGCGAACGGTTCGAAGTTTCAGGAGATCTTACGGGAGCACGGAAGCCTGTCTCCGATGGTTCAGCTCCATCGAAAGTACCTCGCCGACCTCGGCGATCTGGAAGAGGCCAACGAGATCATCGCCAGTGGGTCCGATCTGGAGCTGAAAGAACTGGCCGAGATGGAACTCGGCGAGTTGCAACAAGCGACCAAGGCGAGCGCCCTGGCGATCCGCATGGCGATCCTCGATCAACAGGTCGAGGGGGGAGATGATTGCGTCCTCGAGATCCGAGCCGGCGCTGGCGGCGATGAGGCGGCGCTCTTTGCCACGGATGTCTTCAAGATGTATACACTCTACGCCGAGAAGAAGCGCTGGAAGATCGAGATCCTCAGTCAGAGCGAAACGGCTCTCGGGGGATACAAGGACATCACCTTTGCCGTCCGAGGAAAGGGTGCCTTCGAGCGACTCTGCTTCGAGTCGGGCGGGCATCGAGTGCAACGAGTTCCCACCACCGAAGCACAGGGCCGAATTCACACCTCGGCGATCACCGTAGCGGTGATGCAAGAGGCGCAGGAGGAGGAGATTCAGATCGAGGAGAGTGATCTTCGCATCGACACCTTCTGCGCATCGGGTCCCGGTGGGCAATCGGTCAACAAGACCTCCAGTGCGGTCAGGATCACCCACATGCCGACTGGAGTTGTGGTCTCGATGCAGGATGAGAAGTCGCAACACCGCAATCGTGACAAGGCGATGCGCCTGCTCAAGACTCGCCTGAAGGAGGCGCAGGATCGCCAGAAGCAGCAGGAGGAGGACGCCCTGCGTCGTTCCCTGATCGGCAGCGGGGATCGCAGCGATCGAATCCGGACCTATAACTTCCCGCAGAATCGCATCAGCGACCATCGCATCAACTGCACCCTCTACAATCTCGATCGATTCCTCTCAGGGGAGATCGATGAGTTGCTCGACCAGCTGGAAGCCCATGACCGCGAAGAGCGGGTTCAGGGGCTCTGAGATGGGGGGTAGCGTCTCTTCCCTCGATCTATTGCGACAGGCCAGTCTACGCTTACCGCACTCCGATGCCCCACAACTCGACGCACGTTGGATCCTCGCCCATGTGCTGAATCTCGACCATCGAGACTCGAAACTTCGTGTGGATTGTTCGTTGACGGCGGATCAGGCCGAGCAGTTCATGGAACTGACCGATCGACGAGCCTGCGGCGAGCCGCTCGCCTACATCCTCGGGGAGTGGGAATTTTTCGGCTACACGTTGGAGGTCAATTCAGCGGTACTGGTACCACGTCCCGAGACGGAATTGCTGGTGGAATGGGCGCTGCAGTTGCTGAAGGGAAAGCGCAATCCCCGCGTAGTCGAGGTGGGTGTCGGTTCCGCAGCACTGATGATCGCGCTGGCGCATCAACGCTCCGATCTGACCGCCATCGCAGTCGATCTGTCGGTCCCGGCGCTCGAGGTCGCAAGGCGTAATCTGCAGCGTCATCAGTTGCTCGATCGGATTGAACTGGTGCAGGGCCACCTGCTGGAGCCGATCGCCGGCCGCCACGACCTGATCATCTCGAATCCGCCATACATCGTCGAGGGCGATCCACTGCTGAGCGCTGATGTGGCCAGATACCAGCCCAAAGCGGCCCTCATCGACAATCTAGATGGGGATGGAATCGGCTTCCATCGTGCTTTGATCGACAACTTTCCCGATTACTCCACTGCGACCGGGTCGCTCCTGATGGAGTGTGGTGAGGGACAGGTGCCCGCCATCCAGCGTCATGCCAGCGAGTGTGGAAGACGGTCGTCTTCCCGGATGGACCTGGCCGGGATCCCGCGAGCGGTTCATGTCGAGCTGGACCCGGCAGGATGACCGGGAACCACTCTTGTTCGCTGCGGCGTTGACACCCTGATCCCATGCAGCACAATCGGGATCATGCCGTCGCTGCCGGAAAGGCACCATCTTGGACAAATTCGTCATTCACGGAGGCCGCAAACTCAACGGTTCCGTCAAAATCTCCGGCTCGAAAAATGGCGCCCTTCCGGTGCTCTTCTCGACCTTGCTTTCGGATGGGCCGGTACATCTGAGCAATGTCCCGACGGAACTGCGCGATATCCGTCTTTCGCTGGAGATCCTCCAATCGCTCGGTGCCGAGTACCAGATCCATCGGGACGGTTCGGTAAAACTTGAGGTGACCGACTCCGCTTCGACCACCGCTGACTACGAGCAGGTCAGCAAGATGCGCGCTTCCATCTGCTGTCTTGGACCGCTTCTCGCTCGTCGTGGGGAGGCGAGAGTGTCTCTGCCTGGCGGCTGCAGTATCGGCGACCGACCGGTCGAGTTGCATACCCGAGGGATGGAAGCACTCGGAGCAGAAGTGCGGATCGAGAGTGGTTACGTGGTGGCCAAGGCGCCGCGTCTCCTGGGCAATACCGTGTACCTGTCGGGTCCGATGGGGCCCACGGTACTGGGGACCCAGAATGTCATGATGGCTGCCGCCGGTGCTGAAGGCGTGACCGTCATCGAGGGTGCCGCTTGCGAACCGGAAGTCCAGGCGACCGCCGGTTTCCTGCGAGCCATCGGGATTGTGGTCGAGGGTGATGGTACACCGGTGATACGTATCGAGGGACACGGACGTCTCGGAGGAGACTCCTGTCTCGCTGGATGTGATTACGAAATTCCACCCGATCGCATCGAGACCGGCACTTACTTGCTGGCCGGAGCCATCGCTGGCGGCGAAGTTGTGGTGGAAGGTTGCCGGCCATCGGAGAACAGTGCGCTGCTCAACCTGCTCGAGCGCATCGGAGTCCCGGTGGAGGTGGGAGAGTCGACGCTGACAGTTCGTGGAGTGGAATCGGTGACCCCGGTCGACATTGCGATGCTACCCTATCCGGCGTTCCCCACCGATCTTCAGGGGCCGTTGATGGCACTGATGTGCCTGGGTCGAGGAGTCAGTCTGATCACCGACAAGGTGTTCCCCGATCGATTCAACCACCTGTCGGAGTTGAGGCGTTTTGGGGCCAGAATCCGCAAGGAAGGCCCATCTGCGATCATCGAAGGGGGGGCTCCCCTGTCGGGAGCGACGGTGATGGCCAGCGACCTGCGTGCGAGCGCCTGCTTGGTTCTTGCGGGACTGGTCGCTGAGGGGCGTACCGAAGTGACACGCATCTATCATCTGGAACGGGGTTACGAGCGGATGGAGCAGAAGCTCGGTCAACTCGGAGCGGACGTGGAAAAGATCGACGACAAGATGGCTGAAAAAATAGACCACCGAGAAATGGCCTAGGACGAAACGATGCTTGAAGGACTCACCCGAAGATTTACCGATATCGTTGCCGGCCTACGCGGTAGCAAGATCACCGAAGCCACGATGAAGGAGACGGGTCGCGAGATCCGGCGAGCCTTGCTCGAGGCGGATGCCGCCCTGCCCGTGGTGAAGGACTTCGAGAAAAGAGTGCGCGAAAAAGCGCTCGGTGCGGTGGTGATCGAGGGCGTCGATGCGGGCCAGATGCTGACCAAGATCGTGCAGGATGAATTGACCGACCTGATGGGTCCGGTCGATCACGAATTTTCCTGGCGTTCTGGTGGACCGACCGTGGTTCTGTTGTCGGGTCTCCAGGGTAGCGGAAAAACCACCACCTGCGCAAAACTTGCCATGTATCTGCGCGACCGCAAGAAACGAAAGCCGATGATGGTGGCGGCAGACCTGCAGAGACCGGCAGCGATCGAACAGTTGAAGGTTCTGGGGCAGCAAGTGGGAGTGCCGGTGTTTCATCAGCCGGGCTTGACCCCTCCACAGGTGTGCAAGGCAGCACTCGAAGAGGCCAAGAAACTCAAGTGCGATGTGGTACTGCTCGATACCGCTGGTCGCCTCCATGTCGATGACGACCTGATGGGGGAGCTGAAGCAAATCGCCAGCAAGACCTCTCCTGATGAGGTGTTCTTCGTTTGCGATGCGATGACGGGCCAAGATGCGGTGAAGTCCGCAGAGGCTTTCTCTCAATCGATTTCTCTGACCGGAGTGATTCTCACCAAGCTTGACGGAGATGCCCGCGGTGGTGCGGCACTGTCGGTCAAGGCGATCACCGGAAAACCGATCAAGTTCATCGGCGTGGGTGAAAAGCTCGACCGACTTGAAGAATTCCATCCAGATCGGATGGCCTCCAGAATTCTCGGCATGGGAGACGTGGTCGGCCTGGTCGATCGCGCCCAGCAGGTGATCGATGAGGATGAACAAGTTGCGATGCAGGAAAAGATGCTCGCGGCCAAGTTTGACCTCGAAGACTTCCTCTCACAACTGCGCCAGATCAAGAAGATGGGTAGCTTGAAGGACCTGTTGAGCCACCTTCCCGGAATGGGAGGTCGTGTCGACGAACTGGATGTCAAGGGCGATGAAATCCAGGTGGTCGAGAGCGTCATCCAGTCGATGACCAAGAAGGAGCGACAGCGACCAGAAATCATCAATACCAGCCGCCGCCGCAGGATCGCCGCTGGCGCCGGTCGGACCCTCGAAGATGTCACGGGACTGCTTCGGCAGTTCAAGCAGATGCAGGGGATGATGGAGCAGATGAAAAAGCACCAGGGTCTGTTCGGCAAGATGAAGGGAATGCGCGAGATGAAGGAATCGCTCGCCGGGGGCGAGGGGGATCCCACCGCGATGGTTCCGGGGGGATTGCCTCCTGGCATGATGCCACCGGGGCTGGCTCCCCCCTCGGGTCCAGGAGGGCCGGGGAAGAAGAGAATCGGCCCCTCTCTCGACGAAAGACGTAAGAAACGCAAGCAGGAGCGCCAGCGGCGTAAGAACTCCCGGCGTAAATAGCCCTTCTGGCGACAAATTGGCCGAATCTGACCGATTAATCGCCGGGCAGTGTTGATGGATCGCGGCCTCCCCTGTAATTTCAGCGTTCCTCTCTGATGGGGGGATTGTCGATCTGGGGCGATCAGCCGGCAGATCTCGTTTTAGAGTTTTGAATTCTCATCCGGGTCAATCCCGGAGTGTACGGGTGGAGAAGATACGCATGGCGGTAGCAATCCGTCTCAAGCGCTGTGGAAGACGCCATCGGCCCTTCTATCGCATCGAGGCCATCGAGAAGAGAAACGCCCGAGGCGGAAGATCTCTCGAAACGGTGGGATGGTACGACCCGATGGTCGACGACGCCCAGAAACGCGTGAAGTTGCACGAGGATCGGATCCAGCACTGGATCGACAAGGGAGCCCGGCCGAGCGACACGGTCACTTCTTTCCTGCGCAAGTCGAACGTGAAGTGGGGAACGCCGGGGCAGAAGAAGAGCCGCAGGGCTCAGCAGCGCGCAAAGAAAAAGAATTCTGGTGGTAGTGCCGCCTGATGGATCTCGTTCGGAGTTGCCGGTGCAGATCGACATCTTGACGATCTTTCCGCACTTCTTCGATCAGTTCCTGCGTCACGGCATGGTGCGGGTGGCCCGTCAGAAAGGCCGTCTCGACGTCCGGATCACGGACCTTCGCGCCTACGCCGAGGATCGACATCGAACTGTCGACGATCGTCCCTACGGGGGTGGACCTGGGATGCTCCTGAAGCCGGAGCCCGTGTTTCGAGCGCTCGATGCGCTAGGACTCACGGCAGGTGCCGCGGTTCCGGAGGGAACGTTACCCCTGTTGATGTGCCCGAGAGGGCAGCAACTGGGGCAACAAGACCTGGAGGAATTTTCCGGCGCTCGCCGCTGGATCATCCTCTGCGGTCGGTATGAAGGATATGACGAGCGAATCGTCGAGGCCTACCCGTGGAGACGGGTGTCATTGGGAGACTACGTTCTCTCCGGTGGCGAGGTTCCGGCGATGGCGATCATCGAGGGCGCTATCCGGCTATTGCCAGGTATCCTCGGCGATGGGGAATCGGCACTGCGCGATTCCTTCAATGAGTGGACCGGGCCGGAGGGTTTGGATCACGCACACTGGACTCGCCCCCCTCAGTACCGGGGGCGAGGGGTTCCGGAGGTGTTGCTCAGTGGCGACCACGGAGCGGTCGAGAAATGGCGACGCGAAAATTCGAAGCAGCAGCGTTCGGATCGAGTGCAAGCCATGAGGGGTACGAATCAAGAATCGGTGAGCCCGGGTGAACCTGGGGAATCACCAGCGAGAATTACAGAAGGGGAAGCCTTCAAAAAGGTCCCGGGAGAAAACGATGTCGAACAAGATCAGTGAATTCGAGAAGGACAAGGTCAAGGAAGAAGCTCTCGCGGAGTTTCACGTGGGAGACACCATCGATGTCCACGTGAGAATTGTCGAGGGTGAAAAGCAGCGAGTCCAGATCTTCAACGGGACCGTGATTGGCCGCAAGAAGCGCGGTAGCCGTTCTGCGTTCACGGTTCGAAGAATTGTCGCGGGCGAAGGAGTCGAACGTACCTTCCCTCTGCATTCTCCCTGGATCGAAAAGATCGAGGTGAAGAGGCTCGGGCGGGTGCGTCGTGCCAAGCTGTACTACCTCAGGGAGCGGATCGGAAAAGCGACCAAGGTGCGCGAGAAGGTCGTCCTTCGACGTAAGGGGTAATACTGCACCCCACAGGGATGGAGGATGCACTCCTTTGGCCCGAAGAGAATCGAGAAAATCCCCTCCGAGTGGCCGCTTTCGGCCCTCGGGGGGGATTTTTCTTTCTCCGTCCGGTTCCGGACGATGGGCCGAGCGCTGGGTCCGCTGCATCTTGAGATTCCGTGGCTGGAGGATCCTCGGGAGCAATGTGCGAACCCCTTACTGCGAGATCGACCTGCTCGCCGTCGAGGGCAAGACGTTGGTTCTGGTCGAGGTCAAGTTCCGCCGCAAACGTCCGCAGTCACGACCCCTCTCCCACCCGCAAGCGGACCGTCTCAGAAGAGGTGCACTGTGGTTGAATGCTCGCCGTAGCGGTCACGATGGGGTCAGGATCGATCTGATCGAGGTGTATCCTGCCGATGGGTGGCCGATCTGGCGCATCGAACATCTGCGAGCGGCGGTGGTGGATGGAGCAGATCTGTTTTGAAGGATGCTCCTTTTCACGGCACCGGGAGCGTGGAAAATGACAGGCGATCGGGACCCGTACGCCGACGGAAGACACCCCTTGAACAGGAGCCCCATCATGTCCGAGAAGCGCTATTGTGTGCCACTCCTCGATGATAGCTGGAAGAGATATTTCGCCCCCGATGATTCCTCCTATTTACTGGAGCGAATGGGCCAGGGAAGAATCCGTCAGCTGTGGAGATGGTTCGAGTCGGAAGAAGGACTCTCTGGCGGGGTAACGTTGGCTCAAAATGCTCCCGTGTTTGACCTGCTCCTCGATCGCCTGTGCGAGGAACTGAGGGTCTCGGATCCAGAATCTGAGGGGGACCCACTTTCGCCACCGGCTCTGCTGTCGGGGCCGGACTGGGCACATGTTCTCTTTGGCACTGGGTTGATGTTCGGTTGCCGCTGGAGAAACCACTTCGGTCAGGGTCCATTCGAGCGGGCGCAGGATCTCAATGAGTTGGTTCGTTACATTTCCCAGGTCGACTGGGTCGCCGAGGTCAAGAAAGAACGAGACGCTGGAACCGGGCCAGATTACCAGCCGCTCGCCGTCACCTCGGCGTTATTGCGGAGAGAACCACTGCTGGCGCTCCCCATCGATGCCCTGAGAAAACTGGTGGCCGGAGAATCATCGTGGGTGCAGTGGTGCCATGAGATTCCATCGGAGGCGAGGGCACTGTTTTTTCTCGGAGGAGCCGCCTCGGGGGTCGAGATCCCCGGACTCGAAGATGGGGAACGATCGATTTGTCAGCAGGCAGAAGTCTCTTCTGATCCGTGATCAGGGGCAGTTGTCGAGGAGGCAGTCGAGCGCAACAGGCTCACTGGCGCAGCTGTTCAAAGGAGCCGCTGGTGCGGGGCCGGAAGAGAACAGATAGCCCAGCAGGTAGATTCCATCCGAAACATCCAGACTTGTATCCGAGTTGCAGTTGGCAGCTTCACGGCAATCCAGGGTGCCGTTGCTGAACAGATGGACCAGCAGCATGACCACATCCGAGAGGTCGAGAGCCTGGTCTCCGTTGCTATCTCCACGGATGAACCGGGGAAGCACAACGGTTGGAATCTTCGGGTGATCGAGGAAATGCTGGAAGATGAGGGAGCTCATCTGGGAGCTGGGTGTTGGAAGATGGCTGCCCAGAAGGATCGACCACAGTTCTACCGAGCCATTGGGATCACAACCATTTTCCCAGCGCTCCACGGTGGTTTCATTTCCAAACAGCAATCCATCCAGGTTGATATTGCTTCCTGAAACAGGCGTACCGAAGCAGTTATTGCTGGCAGCCCACTGAGTACAAGTGTTCATCGCAGATGGATAGGGAGCGTCGAGAGTTCCGCCGTAGTAGCTGATCACAACGTCAAGGGTCCCATGAATCTGAAGGACGTGTACCGGGGCGGTTGCATTGCAGTCGAGGGGATTGGAAAAAGTCGCTCCGGCGAGGCTGGCGATGGAGGCAAATCGTTCGGGATATTCGCAGGCCAACCGATGCGCCATGAATCCACCGTTGGAATGGCCCACCAGGTGAACACGGTTCGGATCGACGTTGTACTCCGCCTCGATCATGTCGAGCAGGGTTGTGAGGTAACCGACATCATCGTATCCCGCGTTGTCAAAATCACAGCAAGCATCGGTCGCATTCCAGAAGCGAAGTCCGACACTGTCGAGCGATCCATCCGGATAGAGATAGATGAACCCATTCTGTTCGGCGAGCTGAGAGAATCCAAAGTAGAGTTCGATGGTGTCACCAGAGAAGCTGTATCCATGAAGACCCATCAGGATCGGAGTAGGGATGGCTGGGTCGTAGCTCGAGGGGATGTATACGGCGACATCTCCTCGACCCGCATTCACATAATCCACACTTTGGGCGACCGAGGTGGAGGCGACACAGGTGAAAGACACGAGAATCACACAGATCCCATGAAATAGATGTTGCCAATGAATTAGATGTTTCATGACTCCATCCTATCGAGAATTATCACGGTAGGGATAACATTACCTACGATTCCAGGTTTATTCGGTGGCTGATTCGTTCCGCCCTGGCCAGGAAAACCGCAATACACAGCCCTATGGCGAGCAGCGAAGAAATACCGGTCTCGAAGATCACCTGGAGTCGATCGGTCTGCGACTGTGTCCACCAGCTGGATGCGTCGAGAATGGCAAAGCGATGAATGAGCAATGCGGCATGAAGAAACAACACGATGATCGCCGGAAACCTGGCTCCCGGTGCACGGAAGAGTAGTTGTAAAGAGAGCAAGATGCAGAAGGATCCCAGCACGATATCGGTCAGTCGAAGGGATGGGTGGAACTCGGATGGGCCGCTGAAAATTGCTTCGAAGATCCACACTGCGCCTCTGGTCAGCAGCCAACCTGCTGCCACCAACGTGAGAATTCTTGCGGGTGAAGCCGAGCGCGGTGGTTCCAGGTTCATGGGTGGTTGTGCTCCACTTCGTATCGCTCCCACCGGGGGAGGGCCCGGAGTATGCTAAGGGCACACGACACAGGATGCTGCCCTTTCCAGTGAGTTCATGGGAGAGACCTGAGAGCAAGCAGCGCGTGTCTGAGAGAATAGGTTCCGTGATCAACAAGGCAATTGTCGCACTGCTACCACTGGTTCCTCGTTCGCTGGTGTGGAAGGTATCTCGGCGCTATATCGCGGGAAAGACCCTGGATGATGCGATCCGCCGCGTTGAAAAACTCAACGAAGCAGGGATGAGCGCAACGCTGGATGTGCTTGGCGAGGACACCACTGATCATTCCGAGGCACTCGCAGGGGAACAGATCTACCAGAAAGCCCTGCGCGAGATCTCGAGTCGAGGGCTGGATGCCAACATTTCGGTGAAGTTGTCGATGTTGGGATTGAAATTCGATGCGCCACTTTGCGAGTCGATCGTGAAGCGGCTGCTGCAATCAGCAGAGCTATACGACAACTACGTGCGAATGGACATGGAAGACTCCTCCGTGACGGAGATCACCCTCGACCTCTACAGGAAGTTGAGAAGCCAGTCCGGTCGTATCGGGACCGTGGTCCAGTCTTATCTTCGCAGCACCGAATCTTCGGTTGCAGAGTTGCTCTCCGGGGGGGTCACAAACCTCAGACTCTGCAAGGGGATCTACGTGGAACCGGAGGAGATCGCCTTCATCGAGTTTGAAGAAGTACAAGATTCATTTCGATCGACACTTCGACTGTTACTCGAGAATGGCGCGCAACGAGTTGGGATTGCCACTCATGACCCGCAGCTGGTTCTTTCCGCTCTCGATCTGCTCAAGGAACTGGAAATCCCCAAGGATAGATATGAATTCCAGATGTTGCTGGGAGTTGCAGAAAAGATGCGAGGTGATCTTGTCGCCGCGGGTCATCCGCTGAGAGTCTATGTTCCCTTCGGCGAGGAGTGGTATGCCTATTCCACTCGGAGACTCAGGGAGAACCCTCAGATCGCAGGACACGTCGTGAAGAACCTGTTTCGAGGGTGAATTCCGCAAAGACACCAAAGTGGCGCCACCAGCGGTGGAGTCCGGGAGATGAAAGACTTGCGCCCATCGCTTCATTGAAGCATGCCAGCACACTGATCGAAGATTTTCCGGCAACGGGGACCTTACAACAGCAGTTCAAGTCTCGGATCCTCGAGATGTGTAATCTTCACCGATGTTTGCTCGATCGAGATTGCCTGCCGGGACACCTGACAGCGTCCGCTCTCGTGGTCAATGAAGATCGATCTCGAGTCATGCTGCATCATCATGCCAAGCTGAATCGCTGGCTGCAATTTGGTGGTCATTGTGATGGCGATGCTAATCTACCCGCGGTAGCGCTGCGAGAGTCCACCGAGGAGTCCGGCGTGCCGGACCTCTCGATCGATCCAGAGATCATCGATATTGATATCCACACCATTCCTCAACGAAAAACGGAGCCTGAGCATCTTCATCTGGATATCCGGTTCATGGTGCTGGCTTCCGATCATAGTCAGCCGATGAAGAGCAATGAGTCTCATGAGGTTTGTTGGTATGATGTGGGCGATCTGAACAAAATCGCGCTGGATCAGTCTGTGATGCGTTTGGTGAGAATCATCTGTTGATCTTCATGCGGGTGGAGGGGTAGTCCCATGAGCGAGAGACGCAAGGCTCTGAAAATGGCAGGATTGATGAATAAACTGCTGGTCGGATTTGCGATCGCCTTGATGATTCTCGCAGGAGTACTGAGTGTCACCATTCCTTTTCAACAGAAGATGGAGTCGTCGACACTCTTGTATGTCAGTGCGGTCTTGAGCGGGGTCAGCATCTTGACAGGACTGTGGATCAGATACTCCATCATTCCATCGATAGATCTACCACTTACGATGAAGGGTGTGGGAATCCACTCGGTCTGGATTTCAGTGATTGTCGGGCTGCATGAAGCCAGTGGATTGCTCTGGGCCTGCTGCTCCTTCCTGTTCCACGATCAAAACGCACTTGCAGGAACCATCATCCACATCTTTCTGGTGTCGATGATGTGGAATGCAGGAGCTGACCTGGAGTATGGGAGTGAAGAAGCAGAAGTGGAGAGTGATTCATGAGCAGGAGTCGAGCAACCAGAGCGATAATGATCCTTGGAGGGATGGTGGTCATGGGAGTGCTTGCAGGTTTATTTTCTTCCGGTGCCAAGGGAGACGTCGGGCTCAAGATTGGTGATCCGATTCCGGATCTGACACTGTCGGGTTCAGACGGCAAGAAGCACTCGCTTCGTCAGGGGATGAGCCGCGGAGAAGGTTTGATCATCGCTTGGATCCCCAAGACATTCACTCCCGGCTGAACCGCCCAGTGCAAGGCGCTGCGTGACAGCGCCGAATCCATCCGAAAATTCAAGGTCAACATGTTTGTCATCTCCTGCGACGGTCTCGAAAAGTCGATGAACTTTTCTGCTGAACTGGGTATGCCGTTTCCAGTACTCAGTGACGATGATCGAGCTGCGGCGAAGATGTTCGGTGTAGATCGAGCATTTGGATTGTCGAAAAGACATACATTTTTCTTCGGTCCTGAGGGAAAGCTACGCGCCATCGACAAAAAAGTTGATGTCAAAAGTCACGGAGCAGATGTAGAGGCCCAACTCAGGGATCTTGATTTTCCGTTGAAATCACAATAGCGATATTTGGTGATATTCAGTAGATCTGAAGATCTCAATCGTCATGAATGGAAGGCGGGCGGATCTCCTGCTTTGCTTGTGGTCGAGCTGTTCTTTCCATGCGTATATAGAAGAGCGCAGTGAATAGTAGCCCAATCCCGGTGGCGGAAATCAGTACTCCGGTCTTTGAGATCAAATCTTGATGCTGGAGAAGATGTAGCGAGAGAACGACGCCTCCCAGGCTCGAGAGCATGAATCGAGGCTTCCACATCTTGGCGGTCAGTGTCACGAACATCGCCACCGCCCCGATGAATGGAATGACGGTGAACCAGATGGAGCCCTGGCCCTGCCAGCCGACGACCGGGGTTCTCATCAGCGCCGCCTGATAAAGACCTCCAAGGATGAAAATCGGACAGGCCCATTCAAATAACTTGGCAATTCTTCGCCGCTCCAGTCGATGAGAGCGATCGAGCAGGATCCCGATTCCCAGCATGCAAAATCCGGAGATGGCAAAAGACCAACCTGACCGGGTCTCTCGAGCTAGCGACTCGATCCCTATCCAGGAAAGCAATGGCACCGCAGCCAGCATATACAGGCCCAGCATCGTTCCCGCGGCACCGATCCAGTGGAATGGACGAGCAAATCGAGGACGTCGTTGTATCTCGAATCCAGAACCGACCAACCAGGCGATTCCAGTCGACAAGATACCTACAGCTCTGGGGCCTGGGTCCCAGTCGAGAAATCCGAGCTGTAATAAAACCGAGAGATGCGTTGCGAGAAAAAGGGCCGAGGAGAGCCATGCATAGAATGAAACACCGGTTTTATTCAACCGGAGGACGCTGGCGATCATGCAGATGAGGCTGGAAAGAAGCAGAGTTTTGTTGGAAACACCGGCGTGGCGGAGCCAGTCTATTGAGGTCGTCATCTCCGGAACCCACAGGAATTCGGTCAAGATCGACATCAGTGTCGGCATCAGCGAGAGGATGGCACCGCCGAAGAACAGTGGTGTGACGCGGTTGGCGGATCGCTTCTCCGTCAATACCCCTGCAATCACCAGTGAAAATGTGATGAACAGAGGAATCATCCACCGTAATGGCGTGCCGATCTCCTCACGATAAAGACCCGCAGAAAGAAAGGCTGCCGACAACATCGTCCAGGTGGAGATGTAGATCCCCAACTCGACCGCACGCAACTTGTGCGTTTCCGTCGGCCACACGTCATCTCCTTCGAGGATTCGGCGATATTGCCAGCGCAAGTGATCTCGCTCGGGGTCACGGACTAGCCCTAATTTCTGCCACTTTTCAATCTCGTCGACATGATCTTCAATTCGATTGAGAAGATGATTCTTGACGACACTGGCCTTCAGTTGCACCGGTCGTCCAGATAGAAAACAGTCGAGTGCGTGGAGCAACTCGATAGCAGAGGGTCGATCTTCAGCATTGAAGGACAGGCACGCCAGGCACACCCTTTCCAGTTCCTCTGGTATTTCGGGGCGATGTTCACGAGGCAAACTGGGCTCCCCCGCAAGTATCGATGAGATGGTCGGAGGTTTTCCCAGTTTCGCAAAGGGGTGTCGACCTGTCAGGGCTTCATGGAACAACACTCCAAGGGAGAAGATGTCGGTCGCCTCGGTTGCTGGCTGGCCCGTCAGGCGTTCGGGTGCAGAGTAGGAGATGGTGCCTGAAAAGCCCTCTTCGATCTTGGCGCTGTCGACCTCGATCGACAGACCGAAATCCAGAATTTTCACTTCATGTGCGGGAGTGACCACGATGTTCTGGGGTTTCAAATCTCGGTGCAGGATTCCGGCACCGTGTGCTATTGATACTGCCCGGCAAACTTCGGCGATGATCTTCGCCACTTGCCTGGGTTCCAGAACGGAAGCAACATTTTGCAACTCATGGCCATCCACCAGTTCCATGGCGATGGCAGAGTGGCCCTCATGTTCGAGCACACCAAAGATGGTGACGATGCAACGATCCCCCAGCGCAGCGGTGCGTCGCGCCTCATCGAGTACCATCTGTCTTTGTTCCTCGTCTCCGGTGTCGGAGGTCAAGACCTTGAGTGCGACTGGCCGGTTCAGCATCAAGTCCCGTGCACGATAGACGATACCCAGACCACCTCTACCCAACTCACCCTCGATGACGTATCCGGGAAACTGGGGAGGTGCTTGTCTCTCAGTGCCGACAGGAGGGCTCCTTGGGCTCTTCTCCTGAACGAAATCTACCGTGTCATCATCGTCGGCTTCGCTCAAAACAACTCCTAGCAGGGGATCAAAATGGCTCCGCGAGCATGAAGGCAATGATGCCATCCCGGAAGAGCAGATGCGTCGATGGGTTTCATCAATTTAATGGAAACATTGAAGCCTTGAACAGGCGGTTTCAGCGGTCATATGAGGAAAATCAGGCGAAAGTAACGTCCACCCCGGCAGACGATCTCTGCCGGACCGAACCCAAGCTACTGAGGATTCACTTCGAGACCACCTGTCGTGTCAGCTTATTCCGGTGGTGATCGCCCACAAGAAAGTGCAACCCAGCAGGCCGATCAGCGGCCCATCGGCGGTATGAGGGCTGATGGCTTCCGCGACGGTCAACAGAATCGGGAGGCAGATGAGAGACACCAATAATTGAGGAGAGGAGAACTCGGATGCGTAGAAAAGAAGTGTCAGTACGGTAACCAGGAACACCATCGCGCTACCTTCGAGGGAACGGTAGTACTCACCATTCCAGAACTTACCGTCGTGCCAGATGGCCTTGGTCTTGTAACGATGCTTGCCGAAGCGCAGGCCAACCGGTTCTGCGAGGCCATCCCCGAACTCGTTGACCAGTTGTGGAATCAGGGTGATGACCTTTTGGTCCACGATGGCGATGAAAGGGATGTAGATCAGGAAGCGCAGCACATCCTCGATCATGTCGTATCTCATGCTGTAAGGGCGGTCTTCGAGGCGGTCCCACGAAACGAATGCATAGCGGAATATAGGTACATGTCTGCGGATGACATTCCATTCAGTGAAGATGATCTTTAACTGTCCGAGAGAAAAAAGAAAGATGGTATCGATGATGATCTTGTCTCCGGCGACGAATAGAAAGGGGACCACGAAGGCTTGAAGCTTTCTCCAGGGTCTCAACCCGAGCTTCCTGACGAAGTTGATACGGATATTGAATTTCAGTACCAGGTATGAGCAGAAGATCTTGCCACCGAGCTCGAAAACCGAGGCCGCCATGAAAAAGATCAATGCCTGGATACTGATCGATGGAATCCAGCCCTGCTGTGAGGCGAGGATCATTGCGGCGGCGATGAGCAGATAGAAGGAGGAAGCCACAGCGACGAATCGATCTTCGCCCTTCCAGTCATAATTCTCGTTCTTGAGGCCGTAGGGATCAGAGTGGAGGACTTTGAAGTACTGGTCCAGATCTTCGTGGATGTCCATCGGCTTGGCGGGTTCGGAGTTGCGATCAGTCATTGGGAGGGATACCTCCTGTACCCATATCAGGAAAACGACGGAAATCAGAAATTAGTTCCCAAAATATCGTGAGAGAGATGGCTAACCCCTACGGTTGTAGCAACGGATCTCGAAGACCCTGATCTGCTCCGTTGCATGAGCGTTGAGGGCATGGAGGCGTAACGAGCGCATCTGGATCGCAGTGAAACGGTGCCTTCGGAGGCGCAGATAGTTTCCCTCGATATCGACCAGGACCTGTCGAGCGCCGGTGTCATCGACGAAGCTGATCTTGTAATCCTTGACCATCTCTGGCTGTGGGCCGCGGATGATATTTCTCGATGCCCCATCCGATGCGGAAAGGGTCAGTTGTCGATGGAAACCGCTATCAAAGGTGATCTGGATCTCATCGATGAGAACTGGATCGTCCCAGGCCAACTCGATCCATTGACCCCCATCGATCGCCTTGGCTCCCCAGCGATGATCCCATTGGGTCGGTACATCTCGGACTTTCCCGTCGATGATGTGGTGGGGTTCGGCTCCCTCGAGATGATCCGAAGCGGATACCGAAGCGATTCGTGCAAGGTCGTCCGGATCCTGGTTGGCCACCTTGCGAATCGACTGATCATCACGAAGTAGGCGTTGCTGAAGTTCACGGATGTGAGTTTTTCGTAGTTGCGCGGGTAAGACATCTTTTTCATTGCACAGTGCTGCAGCGGTACCGATCGCCTGTCCGGTACAGGCGCAAGTTGCCATCACTCGTGTCGAGGTGAATGCGACGTGTGAATTGGAGATGTTTCTGCCAGCCATCATCAAATTGTCGATATTCCGGCTGTAGAGGGATTCGAAGGCGATGTTGTAGGGCTCCTGAATGGGGCGCGAGTAAAAGGGCGGCTGATCCCAGTCATCGAACCCTCCTGGCGGGTGTTCATCGAAGGGCCAGCCACCGATACTGACTCCGTCGTCTCTTTTCTTCCATCCCTCGGTGAGATCCTGCTGGGTCTGGATATGGGCACCGGTCATCCTGCGGGATTCTCTCTTTCCAGGAATCATTCCGACCCTTTGTAGTGCCCAGTGAGAGGAGTCGGGGCGCTCTCCGGAGTTCTTGATCCAGTCCCAGACACCCATCACGATTCTCAACAGTTCAAATCTCAATTCTTCATTGTCGTGGATGACATCGCGTTCACCGCCCAGTTCGATCCACCAGTATCCATACTCGTAGGAGCCGCGGGGAATCTTGCGAAACAAGAAATCGTTCTCACTCATCTTTCGAGACCATGGGGGAGCGATGAAGTCGATCGGTTGATCGTGTTTTGTCGCCGTGAACAGGATCGTCGAACCCTGTGAGTTCGCATCTCCTTTTTCCAGTGCGAGAGGCTCGTTGTAGAGAGCGCGTGGTTCCCGGCCAGTGCGAAATTCTGCTCCGGCCTCCAGCCCTAGACGACAATCCCCGGTGCAGTCGCAGTAGGTTTTGGCCTGGATGCGGTAGATCGTTTCAGTCTTGTCGCATCGCGCCAGCACCTTGCGGATCGAGTCATCGCTTACTTCTGCGGAATAGATCGAGGTGTCCAGCTTCAAGGTAAGCAGCTCTTCACGCTGGCAAAGATCGTAGAGGGTCAGGTCAAACAGTTCGAAGGCTCGATGGGGATTCCTCCGAGCGTCTTCCAGGCGGATCTCTTCGATCAGCCCTCCCTCGCGCCAGCCGGGGCGCTGACCATGAACATCCGCGCCGACGATGTGCATTCCGATCTCGCTGGAAGCATTACCACCCAATCTCGAGCGATCTTGAACCAGCAATGTGCGGGAACCGTTGCGAGCCGCGGAGAGAGCTGCGCAGACTCCAGCCATGCCCCCCCCGGCGACCAGAACATCCACCTCCAGGTCGATGATGCGCATGTGCTTTTCCAAAGAGGTGAGGCGCTCTTTGCTCCCCGAGCCACCGTCAGGGGCAGGGGCAGGGTGCGGATCCGATTGCGGGAGAGGTTCAGCCGCTGAAATGAAACGACGGCCATCGACTGCAAGAGAAACCCCGGCGAGCAAGCCCACCTGTCCGAGAAAACTCCTTCGGTTTACCTCGGAAGAGTTCGAATCGGTGGGTTCGTTTGTAGAAGCCGTCATCTGCTCGTGGTCTTCTTCTTGGAATTGCTGGCGGTTTTCTTGGTCGTCTTCTTTTTGGCCGTGCTCTTCGATGATTTATTGGCAGTTTTCTTACTGGCCTTCTTGCTCTGTTTTCTGGTGCTGATCGCAGCATGGGTTGCTGCAACAAACTTCTTCAGCGGAACCGATGCGATGGCCTCGGCGATCAAGTCCGGTTCACACTTCTCCCAGCTGGCGATTCGGAGACAACTCTTGCCGATGTCCAGCCGGGTACCACGCTTCTTCCATTCGGTGGAGAGGCGCTTGAAGACTTGAGGAAGCAGATAGATGCCGCACATGTAGACGCCGTAATGCCTTTTCTGGGATGCGATCGCAGCATACATCAGCGGCTCACCATTGTAGGTGTCGGGGTATACAGAAAGAGGGACCTCGTAACAGATGAATCCCCATCTCATCTGTTCCTTGTATCCTTTGGGGAGGTTTTTTCTGATCAAGGCCCGAAGCTTCTTGATGGTGGCTCTACGATCCTCTGGCAGCGAATCGATGTATTCCTGTGGTGTTTTTGCCTCGCTCTTGATGGCACCTCCTCTACAGATGCAGTCTTGCTCTGTAGGGGTCGGATTGTCATCGATCCCGTTGGGTTATTCAATTAGTAGTTTCCTCGGTGTATGGTGCCGCAATGAGCGACGAAATTCATCGGCTTTCGGGCCTGCTCATGAAGGAAGGTGCACATTGTCAAATTCCGAGTCTGATCCAGAATTCTGGATCTTGTTGCAAACCATTGCGGTCCTTGTGCTGGGAGCCTGGCTCATCGACACAGGCCTGGACTGGTCTTCGACTGTCAACCTGAGCGTCATCAGCAGCGAAGGTGCAGTGGCTCAGGGGATGGCAAGAACCCTGGTTCTGCTTGTGGGGATCGTGGTCCTCCTCCTGAGGATCCGGAGATCTTGAACCGAGTGAGTTAATCTGCACTATAAATCTGTACTGTAAATTTGTACTGTAAATTTGTACTGTAAATCTACACGGCAATTCTCGGCAACCGGGTCGCCCACTCTCTTCAACAGGAGAGAGCTACGGGAGCTGGCCCATTCATTTCTAGGCCGACACCTCTTGAAACTGGTGTGATGACTGGCTCTGGATTTCTTTGTCATCTTGCGGGAGAACTACTCCAGGGTGGACGATCTACCCCCCGACTTTGAGGATCGCATGATCAGATTCATCGATGGTTACAGTTGGTGGTGGTTACGCCTCGCGCTACTGATTCCATTCCTGTGGATCGGTTGTCGCGGTGGCTCTCTCGGCAACGACTATCCCGGTTTCAAAGATGTACAACAGAAGCTGCTCAAAGGTGTGTTCACGCCTCAGGACGATCCGCCCGAGTACATCTTGCTCGATGGCTATCCGGTGGAGTACCAGGAGGCGATCGGCTCCGGCATCGATGTCGCAAGGAAATTTCTGGGTAACCATGGCCCGGTTCGAGTTTATATCCTCGGCAAATCTCGAGGCGAGGTGGGGACCAAGGATTCACGTGCAGCATTTGTCGAGCAGTATTGTGACCCTAGAATAAAATCGGGCGTCGAAGGGTTTGATGAAGATTGTCTCGCGGGACCGGGACAACGATTGATCGATGCGGCGATCCGGGGAGATCAAGAAGCATATCTGTCCATCGTTGTCTTTACCGACCCTCCCTATGCCGAGCTTGTTTTCATCAATTCTCACGAGTGGGGCGAGCAGGATATGCCGTTGCGTGGGATTCATGAGTACACCCATGTTTTTCAGCACCAGTACCCCAGCGCGCCCGGTTGGCTCACCGAAGGGGGTGCAGTCTTCTTCGAGGCGTGGTTGGGTGATCAGAATCAATGGGTCGATTTTCGCCGGGCGATGCAACGTTCAATGGAAAATGCACTGGCAGCGATCGCCGATGAGAAAGGTCTTTGCGACATGGAGTACCTTCACGACCTGCCCGATCCCATGAAGGCCTATCATCGAAATATCGCTTATGACATGGGAGCCTGGGCGGTCGCTTTCATCATCGCCAATTCAACAGATCAGAGCATCTCGGGGTTCAGGGATCGATTTTATCCCAGCATGCGCAAGGATGGATGGAAAGAGGCGGTGAGCCGCTTCACCGGGTCGAGAGATCTGGCTCACTTTTATTCTCGCTTCGATGAATTTCTCCAGCAATCATCTGATCAGCAGATGAAACTACTCGACGCCATTCAGCCGTAATTCTAATAGCAGTGAGCCTATCAGCGATGAATCGCACCGGTGAAACCGACAGCAGTTCGGTTTGGTTGCGATCACCTGTTCGGAGAAGCGCATGATCACGGAATACGCATTAGCCATCGCGGCTTCCTATCTTCTCGGTGGAGTCTGTACCGGCTATTACCTGGTTCGAGTTTTGCGTGGAACCGACATTCGTGACCAGGGAAGCGGCGGAGTGGGTGCCAGAAATGTCGGCCGAGTTCTCGGCAGGGTTGGTTTTTACGCCACCTTGATCGGCGATGCCTTGAAGGGAGCGATGCCGATTCTGGCGATTCGCTACATCGAGTTTCCTCAGGAGATGAGTTCCTGTCTCCTTGTCGCCGTGGTGGTCGGAAATGTCTGGCCATTGCTGCTGCAATTTCGAGGTGGCCGTGGAATAGCCACGGCTTTCGGTGGATACTTGGCGATCGACTGGATCCTGGGACTGACCCTGGTGGGCACCGCGATCCTGTTGCTGAGTTTTCGCCGAGGGGTCGTATTGAGCGGCATGGCAGCGTTCATGTTGCTTCCGCTGGTCGCTGCTGGAATCCAGTCCCCCCCAGATGTTATTGTTGCTCTGGTATCTGTTGCAGCGGTTGTTGTGGTAGCGCATCGCAATCATCTTCGTGGCGTTTCGCCTCATGAAGGAAATTAATTGAGCTTGCTTGATGGATTCATCTACAAGATTGCTGAGCTGCCCTGGGAAATCGAGGCGGTCCACGCTCTGAATTATATTACCTTCGTCGAGGAAATTCCTCAGCATGAACCCAACGCACAAAAAACCTTGACCGATAAATTCCACGAACAAAATACTTACATCATCTGCGTCAATGAGGCGCAACAGATACTTGCGGGAATGATCGCTTTCCGCGACCAGCGCCCTTTTTCGCTCGACGAAAAACTCAAGGACCTGGATTCTTATCTGCCTCAAGATCGATCTCTTTGTGAGATTCGCCTGTTATCAGTGGCGGATGAGTATCGTTACACGAGAGTTGCCCAGGGGCTCATCGCGCAACTGGTCCAGCATTCCACCGATTGTGGATACGACATGGCGGTGATTTCTGGGACCGTTCGCCAGATCAAACTCTACAAGTTTCTCGGTTTTGTCCCCTTTGGTCCGGTGGTGGGGTCGGGGGATGCGAAATATCAGCCGATGTATCTCACGGTAGAGGCCTATACAGATCTCAAGAATCGGTCCAGTTCTTTCAGCAGGGGGTCTGAAGAGCTGACCAACGACGATCGGCTGGCCTTCAATTTCTTACCTGGCCCGGTGGAGTTCTCGCAGCATGTTCTGGACGCCTATACCGAGCCATCTTGTTCACACAGGGGTCCTGAGTTTGCGAGAGACTTCCAGGAGACTTGCCGATGGCTTTGCCAGATGTCGAACGCCGCCAGAGTCCAACTACTGATGGGTCCGGGCACCATGGCCAACGATGCAATTGCTGCACAACTGGGACTGCTCGATCAAACCGGATTGATCCTGATCAGCGGTGAGTTTGGTCGTCGTCTGGTGAGCCACGCCAATGGAGCTCGCCTTTCCTTCGAGACTATTGAAATTCCCGAAGGAAAGGCGTTCGAACGCAAGGATCTGCAACAGGCACTGGATCGATTTCCGGATGTGAGTTGGGTGTGGGGAGCGCATTGTGAAACATCGACAGGCGTACTGAATGATATCTCCGTCTATCAAGAAGTGTGTCGGGACAGAGGAGTCCTTCTCTGCCTTGATTGCATCAGTTCCCTGGGAACTGTTCCGGTGAACCTGGAGGGTGTGTATCTTGCTTCAGGAACCAGCGGCAAGGGAATGGCATCGATCGCCGGTGTGGCGATGGTGTTCCATCATCATGACCTGGTGCCTGCTCCCGAGCGAATCCCTTGCGCACTGGATCTGGGTCTTTATCAACAGAGCCAGGGAATCCCATTCACCATCCAATCCAATCTTGTCCACGCTCTGCTCGCGGCATTGAGATTGCATGAATGGGACAGCAGGTTTGAAGATGTTCGTCGTTGGTCCCGGAGCATTCGGCAGCAACTTCAGGAAATTGATGTTCCGACATTGGCTGCAGATTCGTGCGCAATGCCTTCAGTGGTGACCCTCGCGCTACCGATGAGTCATGATTCTGAAGAGATTGGCGATCGATTGAAGGACCGTGGCGTATTGGTCAGCTATCAGAGCGGATATCTACTGGAACGAAACTGGATTCAGGCCTGTCGACTGGGAGCCGAGAGCAAGCCGCCAGAAAAACTGGTTCGTTTGCTGAAGAAGATGATCCAGCCGTCTCTGAGTCTCGAGCAGTAGCGGAAGAATCGACACTGTAGTTTGAAGACGATGCGAGCTTCTGGAGCGCTGGAGAATTCACCTGGAGAATTCACCTGGAGAATTCAATCGAGTCGCCGCATCCCTTGGGCCTCCTTTTGTTCTCGCTTCCACCAACATTCCGGTCAATTATCAACCCATCATCCGAGAGGCAGATACTTCGGCGGCTCCGTGGTTCTGCCGACTGAATCCACCAGAGATCGGTCTGGCCAGAGTAGAATGGACCGAGCCGATGAGGAGTGGGTTTCGGTCACTGGGTGCAGCCACGATTCTCCTGGCGTGTAGTTGCTCATCCGGCTGCACCAAGGACGAGCCACCTTCTGTTCACACCACCCACCAGTTCCGATTCATCGATGTCTCTGATCAACAAGGTCTGCCACCCCAAATCCTCATTCAAGATCGAGTAGACCGCTTCATGCCCGAAAGCATGACTGGTGGAGTGGTGATCTTTGATTGCGATGGTGACGGAGATCTCGATCTATATCTCTTGTGCCATGGTCCTACCGCCGATCGAAATGTGAGCGATCGATCAGCGCGCAATCGCCTCTATCGTCAGGAGCAGCCGTGGAGGTTTGTCGATATCACCGATTTGAGCGGTGCCGATGATTCTGGCTATGCAATGGGGGCAGCAGCAGGAGACATCGATAACGATGGCGACCTGGATCTTTACATCTCTAACCTGGGACCGGACAGATTACTGGAAAACGATGGATCCGGTGTGTTCACCGATATCAGTGAGGCATCGGGAATCGAGGTGGATGGCTGGAGCAGTTCGGTTCTTTTTGCAGATGTAGACGGCGATAACAACCTCGACATCTATGTCACTCGTTATCTGGAACTGGACGAAACGATACGCGTCACCAATCATGGTGGTCTACCGGAGTATCCCGCACCGGGCCAGTTCAAGGGAGCGCAGGATCAGTTGCTGAGAAATAATGGCGACGGCTCTTTCGTTTCGATCACCATCGAGGCCGGATTGGATCGGCCATCGAGAGGGCTGGGGGTGATTGCTGGCGATCTCGATGGAGATGGTGTGCTGGATCTGTACGTGGCCAATGATGGAGAGCCGAACCAGGCCTGGCTCGGCGATGGCTCGGCGGGTTTTCATGATGCTGCGATGGAGATGGGGTTGGCCATCAACATCTTTGGACAGCCTGAGGCGGGAATGGGGATCGCCCACGGAGATGTCGATGGAGATGGGCTGTTAGATTTGATCGTGACGCACCTGATCAGTGAATCGGACACCCTCTATCAAAATCTAGGGCAAGGTCACTTCAAGGATGTCACGGGTGCTCGAGGTCTGGCTCATCCGACCATCGATTTCACTGGATTCGGCACGTTGCTTTTTGATGGGGATAACGATGGAGATCTCGATCTGGTCACATCTCATGGACGAGTTCTTCGTGGAATCACTCATTCGATGGCGGCAGGGTCTCGCCACTGGAAACCGTATGCAGAGGAGGATCACCTCTTCCTCAACGATGGGCAGGGACGCTTTCGCATCGACGGAAAGAGCGGTTTTGCGACCCGGATCGGCGTCAGCCGGGGTCTTGCTGGCGGCGATCTCGACAACGATGGAGATATCGATCTGGTCATCACGGAAGCGGACGGATCGTTGCGTTGGTGGAAGAATCAGAGCGAACCATCGAGCTGGTGGTTGTTGAACGTGATCGATCCCTCGAGCAATAGAACCGATCTGGGTGCGGTGGTCGAGTTTCATGATGGCCACAAATTGCAGAGAAGAAGAGTCGGAGGAGGAGGCAGTTATCTCTCTGGGAGCGACCAGAGGATTCATCTGGCCACGCGAAAGGAAGGTGAGCGTTCATTGAAGGTGCGTTGGAGTGATGGAACCAGTGAAAGCTTTCAGGTTCCTCCTCATCGAACGATTTCTACCCTCCGGAAGGGGGAGGGAGAATGAAGGGGAAGAACAAAGTCAGTCGATTCAGGCAACGGTTACTACCCACACTTTTGCTGGGAGTATTACTGCTGGGCTGGTGGCTGGCACCCACAGGATGGTTCGAACGATATCCTCAAGATCTTCCAGCTATTTCCAGAAGCGGAATGGATACGGCGGTGGAGAGGCGTCTCGATCTACTGTTGAACAGTTTACAGCAACAGCCGGAGGCCGCCCGAGCTTGGGGAGATGTGGCGATCCTGCTCGACCTTCATCAGCAAGCGGGACCGGCGCTGGAGTGTTATCGCAAGGCGATGGAGCTCGATCCGGCCGAGGTGCGATGGCCCTATCTCGGCGGCATCTGTGCCAGTCTCGGAGATAGCGACGAAGCGTTTCGCCTGTTCGAGGTGGCGGCAATGCTGATCCAGCACGCGCCCCTTTCGATCCGGCAGGGGCAGATCTATCTGCAGCGTGGTGAGTTTGATCGAGCCGAGCAGTTGTTTCGCACTGCGCTCTCCATCGATGACCAGTTGATCCAGGGGCATCTGGGGCTGGCTCGATGTGCCCTGGTCGCCTCCGATCTGGATGCAGCGGGGGCTCACCTCGATCGTTGCGAACAACTTCAGCCAGAGGCGGGGGAGGTGGCCAGTGCCCGTGCCCACTGGTGGCGATTGACAGGAGATGTGCAACAAGCGCAACAGCAACTCGAGGCCGCCACTGCGCGAGCTCCGCGAGAACCTCTTCCCGATTCGCTGCGCCAACAAGCGGTGATGGAGCAGGGAGTGGGGCCACAATGGCTGCGTGAGCGAAGTCGCCGACTGCTGGCAGCGGGGGATTCACAGGGTGCCATCGATCTGTGGCAGCAGGCGGTCCTCGATGATCCACAGGATGCCGCGTCACGAATGGGACTGGGACGAGTGGCTCAACAGCAGAAGAAGCCACTTCTGGCGCTGCAGGAATTTGCCGAAGCGGCACGCCTCGATCCTGACCTGGTCGAGGCCCATATCGCTCTGGGTGTGTTGCGGATGCGTCGCGGTGATGCTGCTGGTGCGGAGAAAGCCCTTCGCCAGGGATTGGCCCTCGATTCGGCATCGCACGAGATCTTGACCAACCTTGGGGCGTTGATGATGACCACCGGAAGGGGCGCCGAGGGGGTTCAATTCCTCCAGCGGGCTTGCGAAGTCGCACCGGATGACGCGGATGTGCGATTCAACCTGGCGATGGCACATCGAGCGTTAAAGGAGTGGTCTGCCGTGTGTATCGAACTGGAGTCGATGATGAAGATCGATGCCAATCGACCGCGGGCTCGCTTCGAGTATGGCGTGGCGTTGGCAGAGCGGGGTCGATTCACCGAAGCTGCGGTGCAGTTTTCATGGCTTACAGAGCAGCAGCCACAACGAGTGACGGGCTGGACCAATCTGACACGAGCCCTGGTTCGAGCGGAACTCCATGGGGAAGCCATCGCCTCACTTCGTAGAGCCCATCAAGAAATCCCGGGCAACTGGCGAATCGCCTCGGAACTGGCCTGGTTTCTGTGCACCTGTCCAGATGCGAGATGGAGAGATGGCATCGAAGCGAAACGGATCGCTGAAGTACTGTGCCAGCAGCAGGGGTCGACTTACCCCAGGTCCCTCGATGTCTGGGCCGCCAGTTTCGCCGAGTGCGGAGATTTCGAGAGTGCCATTGCCAAGGTGAACGAAGCGTTGCAGTACCTGAGTGACCACCCGGAACTGCCGCAGGATCCGCAACTGGAGATCCGGCTCGCAGGCTACCGGGAGCAGCAGCCGCACCGTTACTGAGTTTCCTGCTGAGTTTCCGACTGTGTATCTACTGGGATCCTGACCGTATTTCTCCACCTCCAGGAGCGTGACGGCAAGATCTCTGTCATCTGCCTCAACTCGACCGTTTCAGCCGATCCCCGGTTCGTCGGTCCGATCCCCAGTCATTTTCGGATTCCAACCTTGGAGTCAGAGTGAGGCTCCAACAGGGTTAAAAAAGAAGTCAGGAGCAGTCATGACCAGTAGATACTCAACCCATGCGACAAGAACCGGGCGAGCCGCCGATAGAATCAGCGCGTTGGCGATCGCAGCTCTTCTGAGCTGTTTCTTCTTCGGCACGATGGTCGAAGCCGCCGATACCAGCACCAAGGTGGCGAAGCGTCCCGGCGGGAACGCCGCTTCTGCAAAGCCATCAGTCGGGAAAGATGTTACCGAATCATCGAGTGTGTTTCTCGGACCGATGCAGAAATCATCGGTCGTCAGGATCACCGACATGGAGAGCGGTCGATCTCAGCAGACCCGTACCGATTCCGACGGCCAGTACGCCATCGAGAAGGCGCTGGAAGACACCGTCATCCACGTATCCGCGCGTGGAAAGGTCTTCAATCTCAGGCTTGGGCGGATGGGAGATGAGCAAGTGCTACTCTCTGCCGTTGCGATGAGCCGATCGGGCGATGCTCCACCACAGGTCAACCTGCTCTCGACACTGGTGGCGGTGCGAGCCAATGCGCTGGCCGGGATGGCGTCGAGGGGTCCTTACGCGCGGATCGTCATGCCGTCCATCATCGAACAAGCAGAGCGCCAGGTGAATGACGCCCTGGCAGTGGCAATGCGCCGGATGCGCAGGGATGATGGACACCTCGCAACAGAGAAGGATGTACGTGACGTCGGCTCGATGGGCCAGGCGCAGGTGATGCATGTCAGCCTGGTGGTGAGCGAAGCGGCCGCTGCGCGTGGGGCCAACGGCATGTCATCGCTACTGGATGATATGGCCAGAGACATCGCCACCCTCGGAAGGTTGCAGTCCTCGACGGTGCTGGAACTACGTGCCGCCGAGAACCAGATGAATGCCATCGGGATGCTGCGTATCTTGCAAGAGGAATACGATTTCGGACAGGCGTGTGCGGTTCATTACCGCTGAGCAGCAGTGATCGGATCACTGTTGAAACCAAAGTTGACCTGAATCGAGGATCTCCCCGGTCTCCATCGCGAGACCGGGGAGACTTCACTAATTACTCAGCGATCGTCAGCGATAGTGCCACCACGACAGTGCCACCACGACAGTGCCACCACGACAGTGCCACCACGACAGTGCCATCGACAGTGCCATTGACAGTGCCACCGCGACAGTGCTACCGCGACAGTGCTACCGCGACAGTGCCATCGACAGTGCCATCGACAGTGCCATCGACAGTGCCATTGACAGTGCAACTGCGACAGTGCAACTGCGACAGTGACCGCGGCCGGTTCATGCAGGACCCATCGCAGTTTCCGGGTCATTCTCCTCGAATTTCCGTTCGAACCGCTCCTCCATCGCAGGGGCAAAGCGATTGGCGACATGCTGCTCGTACAGCTGCTCGTAACAGCTCTCCTCCAGCATACTCTTCAGTCCGCGGATACGATGGAGCAGGTGGTCACGATCGGATTCATCGAGGTGATTCACCGCGTACGACAGCAGGTTGCCCAGTGCGTGCATCATCAGCGCCGGATTCTGGATCATGTGGATCCGTTCCAGCACATTGTCGAAGGCGACCCGCGTCGGCGGATCACTGCTGATGAAGAACCAGGTCTGCAGCAGCAGTGCCCGCGAGCGCATCGGGAAGCAACCGCGGTCCCCCGCTTCCTCGATCAAACTACGAATGATCGCCCACGCCATCCGCAGGTCATCCTGGAACAGCGCGTAGGTTCCGAGGGCGATCTTGGTTTCGAGCAACCCCTCATGGCAAGGAGGATCGATACTGCGGAAGAAGTCGAGCGCCTGTCGCAATAATCGCTCGCCGTCTTCGTACCGCTCTTCCAGAGTCGCCAGCTCTCCTTCCCGGAGGTACTGGTAGCCCTGGAGGCGGGGGTAGTCCGATACAATCTTGTGCAGTAGTTGGCTGGATTTTGAAACTTCAGAATTTGCGCGATCCTTCAGTTTCCCATCGATAGCACATCGTGCAGCATTCAGATGAGAAGCCACCAGTTGAGCCGCTCCATGTTGGAAGCAGTCGCCCGGCTGTCCAATGTAGTTTCCCCACATGCTGAGTGCCTTTTCGAACTGGCCAGACTCTCTATATAGCTGAGCCAATCGAAATCGAATGGTGCTGGCAACGATGAAGTCCAGTCCCGATGCATGGTGGAGTGAGCGGGTCAATTGTTGATGGGAAGCCTTGTAATCACCGGAGAAGAAGTGTGCGACACCTCTGGCACAACCAAACAAAGAGTCTTGCCAGATGGAAAGAGCGCCGGTTGTGATGGATGAGTTCTCGTTGGCTTGACTGTTGAGGATTTCTTCAACAGCGGTGGGTAATCCAGAATTGCAAAGCCTCAGGCATTCGTGGAACAATGCGTATCCATGAAATGGCGAATGAACCGGTAAGTATGGAGAAACAAGGCGGCAATATGCAGATGATTGCTGTGAAGTGATCGCTTCATAGTCGAGTCTTCGGATGAAAAATGCAGCGCCTAGTTCTCTTGCGGTCATGCTTGGGGTGAGTTGCGGATCCAGAAGGATGTTCACGACACTTTCTGGAGAACTATTGAGACACATCTTCATCGTGTTGTGAAATTGCTCCGGGTTTGTGTAGCCGATTCGTTCAGCCAATCCTGGAACTGCGTTTGAGATTTGCGTGTACCATTCAGTACGTGCAAATGCGATCCAGGCAGCATCTTGCTGGTCATCGGGCATCGGTGGTGCATAACTCATGGCTGCACCTCCAGGTCGATGTAGCCCCCGACGGCGGTAGGCTGCCAGGAGATCTCGGTTCGCCAGTGGATAGAGATGCCGTTTGGAGGTTGTTCTCGACCTGTGAGGAGCAGGTGGACCCGATTCCCTTGCTGCCACCCCTTGAGCTGCTCGATGCGGGTGTCCGACTGTTCGAGCCACTGTCGCATCGGCAGCAACTCTGTCGGTGTTGCTCCCTCTTCCATCCAGTCGCACACCTGCAACAGCAGATCCAGCTCCTGAACCGACCCGATGATCGAATCCGATCGTCGAGAAGCAGTCGCCGGGTATTCCTGCATGACAAAGGTATCCTCGGCCAGATCGGGTGGTGCCGTGTTCTCGAGGTGCAGGTATCCCCAGCGCGCAACAGTGCTGGAAGGGAGCCACGGTCCATTGCCCAGACTCAACGGTGCCGGATCCCCTTCGAGGCGAATCGCACCGAGGTAGATATCGGAGCCGTTGGCGCTGACCACCTTGCTGAAGCGTAACCGTGTCACGTCATGTCGAGCCAACAGGTGCGGCACCAGGTAATCATCTCGCATCGCCCGGAGAGAATGGCCAAGGCACATCATCTCGGGAGCGGAGGTGATTTCAGTATCGGTGGGACCGGGCGGGCCCTGTCCCCACGAAACAGCGGGCAAGAGCAACCAGCTGGCGATCAGAAGAAAAAAGACACGCATGGAAAGAGATCGGATACACGTGGCTCCCCGGACAGGGTTCCACGTATCGGACCTCATGCGGTCAGACGAAACGGTGCCACTCATGATGCACCTCCCGAGATGTAATGTGACCAGAGCCCACGTGCAGATCGGTGAAGTTGATATCGAGAACCGATATCAAAACACCCGCTACAACTCCTCTTCCGGTCACGGTCCAGTGGCGGGCTGAACCGGCGCCTCTCCCTCATGTAAAAAAGGAAAAGAACTCCCGACAGCGCCAACCTACACACTTCTTCTCCGGTGATTACAAG
>JAAZXB010000016.1 GCA_014240375.1 Planctomycetota bacterium
CGTTGGGTCGCCGACCGGGAACTGTGTCACTCTTTTGCAGCTCTCGCACCTCGATCTGTTGCCACTCGACGTGCATCTCCATGCTGCCGTGCAATTGCAGGGCGATGGGGCCCTCGAGGCGGCCCTTGTCTCGCTTGAGCCGGGCGGTACGCACCCCGTTGATGCGCACCTCGATGAAACGGCCGCGCGCCAGCAGATGCAGTGTTGACCATTCGCCCGGTCGGTACACCTCCTGCATCCGGGCCACATCCGGTCTGGTCACCCAGCCGCGGCCACCGGTCTCGTAGAGACCACCGGTCTCGGAACTGGAGTCGATCTCGACCTGGAACCCCTTGGCGGCAACGTTGTTGCCCTGCTCGATGGCGATCCGGAAGTAGAAGCCACTATCACCGGCCAGCACCCGGAAGCGGGCCCTGGCCTCGAAATCGGTGAAGGAGCGATCGGACACGAGTAGGCCATGACGTCTCTCAGAGGCGGGGCTTCGGCCGACGATCTTGCCATCCTCGACGGTCCAGCTGCCCCCGGGAGTGGTGTGCCAACCGGATAAGGTGGTGCCGTCAAAGAGCGCTTCGAAATCCCCAGCATCACTGGAAGCCGTGGCGCCGATCAGGCCCAGCAGTAACCACGACACGGTGATGATCGAGGTGCGTGGCGAAGATGAGGTCATTTCGGCTTCACCACCACCCCCACCACCACCTTGCGGAGCACCCGGGTATCGTTGCGCAAGACACACACCACCTGGGTTTTTCCCGGCTTCATCGCCGACAGCCGGATGCGACCCCTCGATCGGTCCGTCTTTGACCGCAGATAGGGACGATCTCCCGATTCCACCACCCACCAGTTGTGAAGCGGGGGAAACGGCAAATCGAGGTCGATATGGCTTCCCACCTGAACCTCCAGCATCTGCACCGGTGTCGAGGCGTTGGAGACGATCTCGGTACGATCGTCGGGGGCCTGACAGCCGCTGAAGAGCAGCGAAACCGCCCAGAGGAGCAGGGTCGGTCGGTGTAAAGTCGGTCGGTGTAAAGAAGAAGACATGAGAAACTCCTGTTCATGTAAAGGAGCCTCATCCTGTGCACCAGATCACCCCTTGGCTACCACCCACTGGAGAATCCACGGCGCACGGAGCGCAAGTGCTGGAGCGATCCAAAGAAAGGGGCGCGGACGGGGGGAAAGTCCCGTCCACGCCCCGCTTCTCAAATGCCCATCCGGGCTAGGTTCGTAATCCGCCAGTCACCAGCCAGGCCGTTCCCAACCAGGCTCCCCAGCTATCGACTGGGAAGGTGCCTCCGACCATCGCGGCGACGATCAGCAACAGGATCGTCCCCTTGACATCCGCTCCGCTCAGTCCACCGTTGGTGTAGACCCCCATCGCCAGGCTCGCCACGGCCAGTGCCGTGATGGCGGTGGCCCAGATCGCTTGGCTCCCGAGCGCAGCCGTCAAGTTCCCCATCCAGTCTCCACTGAAGCCACCTTCTCCTCCGACAGTGGTGATCGCAACACCCACTACCAGGAACACGACGATTCCTATAATCTTGTCCTGCATCTTCTCATCCCCCGTACATTTTTTGTCGCCCTCCCGGGCGCGACCAGGAACCCCCCTGGCCTTCGGCTCCGAAACTCCCCCGCTGGATCGCCGCGGCGACCACGACCCACAAGAGCTTTCCCGTTCCGGATCTGCCCGTCATGGTGCGGAAGATGGGGATCACCCTGCAAGGATCGGTTGTCGGCTGCCCTTCCTGAGGCTGCGAATCCCGGCAGAGAACCTCGGATTGGTGCGGTTCTCGTACCGCTGAAGCGGAATACACCTCGACCACTTGCCGATCCGATTTCTTTTCCACGCCTAGATTATCGGCCTCGGATCGTGCGAGAATTATGGCCCCGGCCCCACCCATCTCCAACTTTCCCGCGTCCCCTTCGACAATTCCGTGCATCCCCCGAAACCCGACAGCGGATTGATTTCCACCGTCACTTTGGGTATCCCCCGGGGAATCCTCGACGAAAGGGATCCTCCATGACCGGACTCGCCAGCGGTTTCATCGCCTACCTGCTGTTGCTGCTAGGGGTGGCACTGATCACTTCACGCAGGAATCACACCCTGCCCGATTTCCTGCTGGCCGGCAGGAAACTGGGACCGTGGGTGGTCGCCTTCTCGGAGCGGGCTTCCGGCGAGAGTGGCTGGCTGCTGCTGGGGTTGACGGGGCTCGCCTACGCCAGCGGCCTCGGCGATCCGTCAGGAACGGAGATGGCCCCGGCGCTGTGGACCGCCGTCGGCTGCTTCTGTGGGCTGACGCTGGCGTGGCTGCTCATCGCCAGGCCCCTTCGCATCGCCACCGAGAAGTACGGTGCCCTGACGCTGCCGCGCTACCTCGAGATGAGATTGGCTGAATCGAGCGGCAGGAAGCGCGATCCACTGCTGCGCATCGTCTCCACCGCCATCATCGCCTTCTGCTTCACCTTCTATGTGGCCGCCCAGTTCGACGCTTCCGGCAAGGCACTGGCGGCAACGTTCGGCTGGGATCGATGGGTTGGAACCGTGCTGGGGATGGGAGTGATCGTCCTCTACACCCTGATGGGGGGTTTCCTGGCGGTGGCGTGGACCGATTTCATCCAGGGCTGGCTGATGCTGATCACGCTGGTGGCGCTACCGCTGGCGGCCATCGGCGAGATGGGCGGATTTGGCGCCGTCTCGGAGCGGATCTCGGCCATCGACCCCGACCTGCTGAGCCTCACCGGCGGCAGATCCCCGATGCTGCTGTGGTCGGGAATCATCAGTGGGTTCGCCATCGGCATCGGCTATCTCGGCCAGCCGCACCTGGCGGTGCGCTACATGAGCCTGAAATCGCCCGATGATGTCGCTGCCGCCCGGGGAATCGCCGTCAGTTACGGCCTTCTCACCTACGGCGGTGCGGTGCTACTGGGGATCGCCGCCCTCGCCTGGTTTGGCGCGGGTCACTTCGTAGACCCCGAGATGGCGATGCCCGCCTTCGCCAAGGCGGTGTTTCCCGGCTGGCTGGCAGGACTGCTGATCTGCGGGGCGCTGGCGGCGATGATGTCGACCGCCGATTCTCAGCTGCTGGTCACCTCCTCCTCCTTCACCGAGGATCTCTATCACCAGCAGATCGATCCGGATGCGAGCCAGCAGAAGCTGGTCAAGATCGGGCGCCTCGTGACGGTAGTGGTCGGACTGCTCGCCTTCGCCCTCACCTTCTATTCGGGCAGTTCCATCTTCAAGAAGGTGCTCTTTGCCTGGGCCGGCCTCGGCGCCGCCTTCGGTCCACCGATGGTGCTGTGTCTGTGGTGGCAGGGAGTGACCCGCAACGGTGTGCTCGCTGGCATGATCAGCGGCCTGGTCACGGTGCTACTGTGGGACAATCTCGACGCCAACGCCTGGCTCTCGAGTCAGATCGAAGGCCTGCGCCTCTACAGCCTGGCTCCTGGCTTCCTGGTGTCACTGGCGATGACCTGGGGAGTCAGTGCGCTGGAGGGCCAGAATAGGCGTGGCATCGAACGATAGCCCTCGTGACAATAGAGCAGGATACTGCAACTCCTGCTGATTTCTGGTGTTTTGAAAGAACTATAGCGTTTGGTTGCGGTAAAGTTGAAAACGATGGCTCCATCAAGTCTAGCGAAAGCAGGTTTCCCGTGAGTACGAGCGCCACGTCTTTCTTCCAGGCCTGTTCAATCCTCGCCGTGATCCTCTCGGCGATCGCCCTCTACTTCACCCAGCAGTCTTCCGCCCGGATGGACCCGGTACCCACCACCGAATCGAACAGCACCGCACAGTTAAGCACCGCACAGTTGGAGGAAGCCATCTCCAGCCTGCGAGGTGAACTGATCACATTGCAATTTAGACTCGACGCAATGGAACTGGCCGGCGTCGAGGCGTCCGCAGTCCTCGAAAATACCGAGATCGAGGAGGAAGCCAATCGAGTGCAGTTGCGGGCACTGGAAGCAGATCGAATCGCCGCAGCAGTCGAAGCGGTGATCGATGAGCGCGGTGTCGAACTGGCCAAGGAAGCTCAACATCAGGCCAAGAGAGAGCAAGGCCGTACCGGCATGTCCAGGTGGGTCGACAACTCTCGCAACAAGTTGCCGAACCTGTACGACCGAATCGCCGAGAAGATGGACCTCGACCCCCGGACCGAACTTGCGGTCGAGGAGATTCTCGAGACTGGTTTTGAAACGTTGACGATGATCACTACCGAGCTGGTGGAAGGTGATCTCGATGATGACGAGATCACCGCCCTCCAGATCGAGGCCAAAGATGAGTTCGGAAATATCATCGGACAGCTCGACGAGGTGCTTGATCCCCAGCAGATGATCCACCTCGGTCAGATCTATAGTGAAGAGGTCGACCCCAAGGTAGGCAGTGGGATCATCGCCAACGGAAACCAGGGAGATGACGAGGACGAGGGATAGAACTGATCTTCCCGAAAACTGGATGCGCAAGATTCGCAACAGTTGGATACTGCAACGCCTGCTGATTTCTGGACTTTGAAAGAACGAATACGTTTCTGAACATTAGGAGTGTCTCATGCCCGTCTCCAGTTCCTCCCTCTTCCCGGCCCTCTCTCTCCTGTCGATTCTACTGGCCGGGTCCGCGATTTACCTCACGCAGCAACAACCAGAAGCGATACCCGTCCAGACCCGGGATTCTTTCGATCCCAGCGGGCTGGAGCAAAGCATCACCGCCTTGCGCCAGGAAGTGAAGGGTCTCCAATCCAAACTGGATTCGATGGGGAAAATCGCGTCCGAAAACCCTGACGCAATGACCGAGCCCGAAAAAGAACAGCAGCGGGTTCAGTTTCGTGCGAGAGAAACCGAGCGAATCACCGCCGCAGTCGAATCGGCGATGGAAACGCGTGGTGTCGAACTGGCACAGATAGCTCAACGTCGTGCCAAGAGAGATGAAGTCGGCGGTCGAATGACGAAATGGATCGGTACTGCTCGCAGCAAGTTGCCGAAGTTGTACGACCAGATTACTGACAAGATGGAACTGGATCCCGAAACCGAAATGGAGGTGGAGGAGATCCTCGAGACCAGTTTTGAAATCATGACGATTCTCTCCAATGAAATCCTCACCGGCGATTTTCCCGCGGAAGAAGAAACTGAGATGATCGCCGAGATCCAGGGTGAGATCAGACAAGAAGTGGGAACGATGATCGGCGAGCTCGATGAGGTCCTCAATCCAGCACAGATGGTTCAACTCGGTCAGATCTATGCCGAAGAAGTCGACCCTCGTGTCGGCCAGGGAATCGTCAACAACGGAAATGATGGTGACGACGGCGAGTAGACCCAGGACTGAGTCGCCTCAGGCGAGCCACTCCTGGATCACCTTGCCGTGCACATCGGTGAGACGATGTTCACGACCCCCGAACAGTTTGGTCAACCGCCGATGATCGACTCCGAGAATATGCAACATCGTGGCGTGGAGGTCGTAGATCTCGACCGGTTTGTCGATGGCCCTGTAACCGAACTCATCGGTGGCTCCGTAGACGCTTCCTGCCTTGACACCGCCGCCTGCCATCCAGATGGTATATCCGTAAGGATTGTGATCGCGTCCGTCACGCCCCTGAGCAAAGGGGGTTCTTCCGAACTCTCCCGACCAGACCACCAGCGTGTCCTCGAGCATCCCACGGCGCTTGAGGTCGGTCAGTAACGCACCGATCGGTTGGTCCACCGCACGAGAGTTGTTCTCATGCCCTTCCTTGAGGTTGCCGTGTTGATCCCAACGATCGCCGCTGACCGATGGACAGGTCAACTCGATGAAGCGCACGCCACGTTGCACCATGCGTCGTGCCAGCAGGCATTCACGGCCAAAGATGCGAGTCGGTTCATAAGAATGTTCGAGTCCATACATCTCCCGGGTCTCTTCCGTCTCACCAGAGATGTCCGCTAACTCGGGAACCGCCGACTGCATGCGGAAGGCGAGTTCACCATTGGCGATCGCTCCTTCGATGGGAGCCGGATCGCCCGCCGATTCCAGCCCCATCCGGTCGAGACCTTCGAGAAGGTCCAGTTTTCTCCGCTGACGATCGACTCCTTCACGCTGCTCGACGTTGGCAAGGGCATGATCTCGCGGCAGCACGATGGAACCCTGGTGCTTCGCCGGCAAGAACGCACTGGAGAAACAACCGAGACCACCCGGTGGCACCAATCCGCCGTTTACGACCACGAAGCCGGGAAGATCATCGGCGAGTGCACCGAGGCCGTAGGAAACCCACGCGCCCATGCTCGGTCTTCCGACGGTTCCGGTACCGGTATGGAGGAAGTAATTGGCGTTGGTGTGTTCAGAAAACTGACTGGTCATCGAATGAACCACCAGCATTTCATCGGCGTGCTTGGCAACATTTGGAAACAGATCGCTGATGGGGTGACCACATTCACCGTACTGCTGGAACTGCCACGGTGACTTGAGAGTGTTGCCCACGGCGTTGAACTGGGTACGCTCCATCGGAGCAGGGAACGGCTTGCCGTCCCACTTCGAAAGCGCTGGCTTGGGATCAAAGGTATCGACCTGGCTGGGTGCTCCGTCCATGTAGAGGAAGATGACCGAGCGAGCGCGCGCCGGGATGTGCCCCATATCGAGCACCCCTGGCTGTCCGGGTACATCTCCAAGTAGCGATTCCCCGGCCAGAGCAGTCAACGCCACAGCACCGAAGCCCTGGGCACAACGAGAGAGCATCTCTCGCCGATCCATCGGTTGCTGTTCGTATTGACCACAGTGATGCATCACTACCCTTTCTCGTCACCCGCTAGGGGATGAAACGGAACTCCTTGGTCTGGATCAAGGCGTGAGCCAGATCTGCCCACCCTTCCACCCCTTTCTCACCAACAAACTCGCGAGCCATGGCGATTTCCTTGCCGGAGGGAGCACGTCCAAATGCCTGTTGCCACATCGTATCGATGGCAACGGTCAGTCCCCCATCTTCGACAGACTTCATCGCTCTCTCTCCCCACAATCGTGCCTGCTCGTGGACGAAGGGATCATTCATCAGCGCGAGAGCCTGCGCCGGTACATTGGTGACCAATCGATCGCCGACCGTGGTCGACGGGATGGGGAAGTCGAAGGCGGTGAGGAATGCCGGAAGAAAATTGCGACACACCTTGATGTAGAGACTACGCCGACCTTGACCATCGACGGGACCGCTACCACCGGGCCGTCCCCGCCCGGTGAGAAAGTCGGTCAGATGCACCGGCACCGAGGTGCCACCCACCTTGCGATCGAGACGCCCCGAAACACTCAGTATCGAATCGCGAATCGCTTCTGCATTGAGTCGCTTCTGATGAGACCGATGCCAGTGTGCATTGGACCCGTCGACCTGTGGAGCTCGCGGATCCAGATGGTGAGATGCCATCTGATAACTACGACTGAGAACGATGTCTCTGAGCAGTGACCGACGGGAAGGATGGTCACGTAATCGAACCGCCAGGTGATCGAGCAGAGCGAGGTTTTCCGGCGGCACTCCCAGCGCTCCCAGGTCGTCGCTGGTGGCGGCCACCCCCCGCCCCATCACCCGGGCCCACAGTCGATTGGCCTGAGTACGCCAGAAGAGCGGGTTATCACTGGAGGTGATCCATCTCGCCAGTTCGCGCCGACCCGATCCGTTGCGATATCGATCGGGCTCCCGGGCTCCGCCGAGATTTTCCAGAGCTCTTCGTTTGACCACCACCCCCGGCTGGTGAGGATCACCTCTGACCGACATGGGGGCATCAAAACCATGTGGAGGATCCGCCGCCGCAATCAACAGTGCAGGCTGAGGCATCGATGAATCCAGTTGACGAAGTTCTTGAACCGTACTCACCACAGCGGCATTCCATGCAGCGCCGTAACGAGCGGGATCGACCAGCCCAACTGCAACCAATGCCTGGGCTCGTAAAGGATCTGCCAGCAGCGTTGCCGCATCGGTGGACCCGTCATCGAGTACGCTCCAATCGACTCCAGGTCCTTGTTGCGCACCTTCCGCCGACAACCAGACCCGATCGACGGCGACCCAACCGCGTCCCTCGTCATGAACTTCCACGTGTGCGTTTTTTCCCTGATACCGGGTCAAATCCATCTGAACATGACGCCACTGATCGGGACTGTTAACATCCTGGCGAAAGTTCTCGAACAACAGAGCATTGTGCTGATCGATCCAGTAGCCCTCGATGCAAACCCGAACTCTGGAGGATTCGCCCTGCACCCTCATGTGCAGGTATCGATGATCTATGGTGAAGTTCCTGGATAGAATCGATCCGACCAAACCGCGACCCCGTGCCGCGGAATGAGCACAGGGGGTATCGTTGATTCGTGGGCTGCCGATCAGCACCACATCTCCGGCCGGCAACACCTCGAACGCCTCTCCGACGACGGTCCAGTCAGCCAGTGCGTTCTCCTCGGAGAAATCCTCCAGTAGCAGATCACCTTCTCGCAGCGGACCGTTCGCCACTCCAGGACGCACCAATTGGGGCCAGAGGCGCACCCATTCTCGTAACTGATTGGCGTCGAGTCCCGCCTTCTGCGCCACTCTTTCGATCTGACCTCGCGAAGCCATCCCTGCGGTGGGCTCATCTGTCAGGCGGAAGTGGTCGCAGGTGATGTGGCCCCACCCACCATCGTGGTCGTCGACCACCTCGATGACTGCCTCGTGCCCACGCCACCTTCCAACATCCCAGCGCGCTTCATGCATGAGCGTGGTGTTGCGGCCCACCTCCGACAAGACCTGCTCACCATCGATCAGAAGATTGACACAGGTTTTCCCGACGTGATGACCACCTCCGATGATGAAAACCAGATAGTCTCGCTGCAACTCGAAGGGAGGGCTGGTCAGTTTTCCCTTCGGTGCATCTCCGGTAGGCGCATCGGGTTTTGAACGGTCGCCTTGACTACAAGCGATGTGATCACCCACCGCCTCCACACCCTGTTCGTGAACCAGTTCATCTCGGTGATACGGCTGTTCGCCAAATGCGTTGCCCTCGACCTTCCATGGCCCCCAGCCCTGCTCGAAATCGGCGACCACAACATCGGGGTTGGGCTCCACCTGGCCAGACTCGCTGTCGCCGACACCCCCTTGCAATCGGCGTGCGGCTCTCGCCAGTGGCACCAGCGGCAACTGGTGCTGCAACTCCAGACTCTGCCGCGTGACCGCGGTCAGTTTCTCCCTGACTGGCGCCATCTCTTCGATCTTGCTGGCGATCTTGCCCGCAGGATCTTGCGGCCTGAGCACACGCCGGGTCGACCGAAGAATCGAGGATAAACCGGTCCAGTCCGCCTGGGTGATGGCATCGAACTTGTGGTCGTGGCACCGAGCACAGGAAACCGTCGCGCCAAGGAATGCCCGGGAGATCACATCGATCTGATTGTCGACCCGATCAAAGGTATCTTGCAAAACATCGACCGGGGCATGAGTCGCCTGTGACAGCCAGAACCAGGTGGTCCCTGGAACCGAATCATCGGTGCCATCTTGTGGATGAATGCGTGGCTGCTCGAGTAAATCCCCGGCGAGATGCTCGGTGACCAGTTGATCGATGGGGACATCGCTGGCGATGGCTCGGATCACATAATCGCGATACTTCCACGCCTCGTGGATGGGATAATCAAACTCATGTCCGTGGGTCTCTGCAAATCTCATCAGGTCGAGCCAGTGACGTGCAAAATGCTCGGCGTGGGCGCTACTCATCAGCAATCTGTCGACCACACCTTCCCTGGCTTCTACCGACGGATCGGCGAGGAAGGTCTCGAACTCCTCTGGAGTCGCGGGCAGTCCGGTGAGGTCAAAGGTGACTCTCCGCAGCCAGGTGCGATCCGTGGCATCCTCCGCCGGCTTCAGGCCCAGCGAGTCGAGGCCCGAAGCGATGAACCGATCGAGCGGATCACGGGCCCACGTCTCATCCTCCACCTCGGGTGTCGCGGGATCCTCGAGTGGTCGCCACGACCAGTGTTGGGTGTAGGAGGCGCCCTGCTCGACCCAGCGGGTCAGGATCTCGACCTCTTCCACCGAAGGACGTTCTCTTCCGTCGGGCGGCATCGGGTCGTCATCGTCGTGGATTCGCAGCAGTGCGAGGCTGTTTTCGGGATGCCCCGGCGAGATCGCCGGGATGTTCAGGTCCCTGAGGTTCAGGTCCCTGAGGTTCAGGTCCCTGACGGTGGTGGCGCTGCCGCGATCATCGAGGCGTAGGTTCTTCTTCCTCGCCTCTCCATCATTGCCATGGCAGGACAAACAATAATGGGCGAGGATCGGCCGCACCTGGCGATCAAAATCGACGGTCTCACCCGCTACGCTCTCGAGGCCATCCTCGGCATCAGAGGCAGGAGAAATCAGCGGAGGGAGCAACCCCGACATCAGTAACAGAAGCGCTAGCGCACGACCAATCATGAGAGGATGCTAACCGGGGGAGCCTGGCGGCTCCACCGACCAGTTGAGCACCAACGAGCGGAGTCCACTCGATGCATCGAGCTGCAGAAGATCGCCTGTCCATTCCCGCTTCATCGATCCTGGTTCTGTTGATCACCCTGGTGGTGATCACTCCACTGGCGATCTGGCGAATGGCACAGAACCTGGCGAGTCCGACCGCCGAGGTGATCACGCTTGAGGATGACGGTGAGCGATTTCGCGGCCACTGGAAGGTTGGCACGGTCGATTTCGTCGTCGAGGAGGGCATCGATGAGCCGCGTTCCACCGGCACCTTTACCCTGTCCGTCACTCTTCCACCTCGCGAAGATGAAACGGTCAAAGTGGTGGTAAGCCTGGAAGCGGCACGAGATGGATTCATCGAGAAGGTGCTCTTTCTAGACCCCGATGGAGATGGAATCTGTAGTGCAACCATCTGTATTCGATCGGCAGGCAGCGGTAGTTACCTGCAACTCCTCCAGTACACGCTGTCCTTCGAGGGGATCGATTCAGAAGGAACCTGGTCGAACCTGACCGCCATTCCCGAGCACCTGAGCGTCGGATACATCGGCCACGACACCATCGAACGCCAGAGCGAGATGCTGGTGCGCACCTTTCCCATCCATCTCGATGGCGACAGCAATGCTGCCCCATCCGCAGGAACTCGTTCGTTGATCTGGGATTTCCACAATCGTCGCTGGAGACCCGATCCACGGATGTGATGGAATTCCACAGCAGATGATTTCACGGTGGAGAACAGCAGGGAGCGGATTCGATCCAGCATCATCCTGGTGCCAGAATATTGGAGTGCCAGAATATCGGAGTGCTGGCCCAAAAGAGAGATGGGCAGCGCCCGCTGAGGAGAGTCGCTACTTGCGCTTGATCTTGTGGACGGTGTGCTTGCGCAGCCGAGGAGAGTACTTCTTCAGACCCTTCTCCTTGAGCTTCTCGGGAAGACCACCTTTGACCTTGATCTGGGTCCGGTAGTTGAGGTCTCCGGTCTCGGTGCACTGGAGCCACACGTACTCACGGCTCTTCTGCTTGGCCACAATGCTCTCGCTTCCACGATAGAAACCCGGGATGAGGACCTGGCGCACCAACCTTCTGGTGCAAACCGATCTGGTGCAGTCCCGGATGGAACCATCCCCGCCTCCGGTCGTCAAGGGAAACGAACCCACTGACACCGATCCAGATCAGCGATTTTCCACCAACCCGCTCCCCTCCCGCAACTCCCCCCTGCCTCTACGGTCGAAGGCCGTTGCCGCGATCGAGCCCCGAGGGTACACCAGTGACGGACCTGAACCCCCTCTTGGCAAAGGAGCCCGGGCAAGATGACTGTCGCTGCCGACTCGACCCCAGCTGCACCGCGTCGACGATTGCCGCCGCGAGCGGGCGACGGTGCCATCCTGGTGACCGGTGGCACCGGAACCACCGGCAGGTTGCTGCTGAATTGGTTGCTCTACGAGGCACAGGCCAGCCGCGTCATCGCATTCTCCCGCGATGAGCAGAAGCACCACGATCTGCTGCAAGATCCGCGATTCCAGCACCCCGCCTTGTACTCGATGGTCGGAGATATCCGCGACCCGAGACGATTGCGCGAAGCGATGGAAGGGGTCTCGCTGGTGCTCCATACCGCAGCGATGAAGCATGTGCCCATCGCCGAGGCGAATCCAAGCGAAGCGATTCGGACCAATGTCGAGGGTACCGAAAACCTCATCCGAGCCGCTCGTGATGCGGGAGTGGCCCGAGTCATCGCCCATTCCACCGACAAGGCGGTCGAACCCAGTTGCGTTTACGGCGCCACCAAGCTGGCGATGGAAAAGTTACTGGTCGCAGCGGACCTCGATTCAGGTCGAGACGGACCTCGCTTTGATATCTTGCGCCATGGCAATCTGATCGGCAGCCGCGGCAGTGTCATCCCGCTGTTTCTGGAGCAGAAGAAGAGTGGTCGATTGAAGGTCACAGACCCCGAGATGACGCGATTCTGGATCGACCCGGATTCGTTGATCTCTGCGGTCCACCAGGTGCTGGTCGATGGTCGTGGCGGCGAGATCTTCGTACCGCGGTCACCGGCGGCCCGACTGGCAACGGTGGCCGCCGCCATCGCTCCGGAAGCGGTGATCGAGGTGATCGGCGTGCGCCCCGGCGAAAAGAGGCACGAATCGCTGACCAGTCGGCAAGAAGCGAGCCGAATCCGCCTGTTCGAACAGCACCTGGTGATCACCCCGCCCGCCTCGGGCCATCTTCGTCGTCACGATGGCGATGCTGTGGCTGCCGATTTTCTCCTCCAGAGTGATCATGGACCCTGGCTCGATCTGCAGTCGATGCAGGCACTTCTGAGTTCGGAACTGGTCTGCTCCCACGCCCTGTAGGCTCAAATCGACGCCTACTCGGAGATTCTCTGCCCACGGTCCCATCACAGGGTAAACTGAAGGAGTCACCCGATCTGAATCCCCCTGCCAGCCTGGCGGGTCAGGTATGGGCTCCTGTTCACTGGTCGAGATCGAGAGAGACCTGCATGCCGGCAACCATTCGTCGATGGAGAGTGCTGACCTTGCTACTGCTGGGTCTGCTGGGGAGTCCCCCGGTCGATGGTCAGGGATTGCCGATCCCGACCACTCTGCAGGACTGGATCCAACCCGGCACCCAACCGGGCACCCTGCTCGAGCCGATCATCGCCGGTAGTGCGTGTAACCTCTGTCACTCATCTTTTTTCACCGCCCCGGTCGATCGCTGGAGAACCAGCATCATGGCCCAGGCGGGAAGAGATCCACTGTTTCACGCTTGCCTGGCAGTGGCGGAACAAGACGCCAGTGCGGTGGGATCGTTGTGCCTACGCTGTCACACTCCTGGAGCCTGGCTCGCCGGCAACAGTGTTCCCACCGATGGCTCTGCGGTCAGTGGCGTCAACGATTTTGATGGTGTGACCTGCAACCTCTGCCACCGGATGGTCGACCCCAATTACGTCGCCGGGCAGAGTCCCAGCGTCGACCTCGGAATCCTCAATAACCTGGCCGAGATTCCCAATCCTCAGCACGGCGGCCAGTACGTGATTGATCCCAGCGATCGAAGGCGCGGACCCTACAATCTCGGCGGCGGCTTCTCCTACCATCCCTTCTTCGAGTCCCCCTTCCACCATTCGTCTGAACTGTGCCGCACCTGCCATGACGTGTCGAACCCGGCCTATATCCGCCAGGGAAACCAGTACGCTCTGATCGATCTCGACTCTCCTCACCCGACCCACGATCCCGACGACGAGTACCCGGTGGAGCGGACCTACAGCGAGTGGAGCATGAGTGAATTCGCTCAGGGACCGGTCGATATGGGCGGCCGATTCGGCGGCAACAATCCGGCAGTCAGCAGCTGCCAGGATTGCCACATGCCAAGCACCAATGGAGTCGGCTGCAACATGGGGGCCCCTACCCGGCCCGACCTGGCGCTGCACAACTTTTCCGGGGCACAAACCTGGGTGCTCGATGCGATTCACGCGCTCGACACCAGTTACTTGCTATGGGACACCCCCGCCTACATGGATCCGGCTCAGATCATCATCGCCAAGAACCGCAACATCGCCATGCTCGAGGCGGCCAGCGACCTCGAGGTGACGACAGAAAACGGACAGTTAAAGGTGCGGGTGATCAACCAGAGCGGTCACAAACTGCCCACCGGATATCCGGAGGGAAGAAGGATCTGGATCGAAGTTCATTTCCAGAATGTCTTCGGAGAAACTCTGGCCCACCACGGTGCTTACGATTTCGACACGGCGGATCTGGAAGATTCCACCACTACCGTCTTCGAAGCCAAGCACGGCATCTCCGGATTCACTTCTACCCTTTCCGGACTGCCAGAAGGCCCTTCCTTTCACTTCGCACTCAACAACAAGATCATGAAGGACAACCGCATCCCTCCTCGAGGCTACACCATTCAGGGATTCGATTCGGTACAGGCGGCACCCGTGGGAGAGTTCTACGAGGATGGACAGTACTGGCACGACACCTTTTACGATATTCCCGACGATTCTTACCTGCTTGCGGTGAGGGTCTGGTACCAGACCGCATCGAAGGAGTACATCGAGTTTCTTCGCGACGAGAACATCACCAATGATGCCGGAGAGATCCTCCATCAGCAGTGGTTGCAGCAAGACAAGGGGCCCCCGGTCATGATGGATGAGATCTCGATGGAACTGGGAATCGAGCCGTTCATCCGTGGCGATGTCAACACCGACGGTGCGGAAGACATCTCCGATCCGATTCACTTGCTCGGATCGTTGTTCCTCGGCGAGCCCTTCTCCTTCTGCCCCATCTCCGCCGATGGAAACGACGATGGTGCCCTCAATATCTCCGATGTGGTGTTCCTGCTGAGCACCTTGTTCTCCGGCGGAAGCAGCCCCTCCGCTCCCTGGCCCGATTGCGGACCCGATCCTACCCCCGACTTCCTGCGCTGCTACGGCTACTCCTGCCCCTGACCCACACACTGCCGACCCTGCGGGGGGAAGCGGTCCTGGTGCAGGAATCCTTCAATTGCGATGGAGATCGTAGGCACCTTGATGGATAGTGATGAATCGACAGCGATGGCCATTCATCACACCCGGAGGGAGCAGAGCGATCCACTTCTGGCGCACGATTCTACCGTTGATCCTGCTGACGGCGTTGATCGTATCGATCTGGCCGACCGGGCCCCTCGACTTCGGTAGCCGTAGTCCCTGGGATGGCCTGGTGGTCATGATCGATGGGGTCGAAAGGTACACCGATGAAGATGGTGACCGTAGTGATGGAGTTTCGAGGGGCGATTCGGTGGGCGATCGACCATCTCGCATCCTGCTGATCGCATCCTTGCCCGCTGTCGACGACCTCGGGCGAGAGTGCTCGTTGATCGTCGGGACCGCTTTCGCCGATCACTCCGATCCACTGGCACTCTTGCTACAGGGGGAAACCGCTGCCATCCGCCAGCAAAAGATCAAGATGGTCGCCCTACCCGCAGAGATGTACCGCTCGATCGAGGGGATCGTCACTGTCTTCGCTGTTCCCGGAGATCTGGATGTAGACCCGTTTCCAGGGGGGCTGCTTCATGGCCAGCAGGTCACCCCGGTGGCTGGCTCGCGGCAGGGTCCACCGCCCTCCTCGATCCTGTTGGCCGATTCCCGCGGGTCGATCTCCTTCGAGGCTCACTGCGACGAGCAGAAACAGCAGCGTTGGCGAGGCGATCGAAGAGATTTCCAAGAACTGTGGGGACGAGCCCATGACACCGATCCAGACCTCCTGGAGCCGTTCATCCACGGCCGACTCACCCTGCCGGAACCGCCGGACCCTGCGACAGACGCGGTGGCTCCAGGTCAAAGACGCTGGTAATCTCGCATCATGACCGACCAAGATCCTGACACCGCCCACTCCCGCAAACCGAATCCCCGTACTCCGTCCGCAGCGGATCCTATCTCCAACATCGAATCCACTCCTCATCGGGATGCAACCGAGGCTGCTTTCGGCTCCCTGAAAGAAATGCATGCCTACATGCGTCTCGCAAGAGAGTGGGATTTACGCTTCGAAAAGATGTTTCGAACGGGAGCCCTATCGAAGTGGTACTCATCGGTCGGAAACGAGGCGACCACCGTCGCTTCGGCCTGCGCCATCGAGGCCGGAGATTCGTTGCTGACCCTTCACAGGGATTCGGGAGCCATCCTCCGGCACTACCTCGACATCAACGCCTTGCTCCCCGGAATACTGCCGCAAGATCCTGCCATCCGAAAACCGATGGGCGGAGACTCGGAGCACCGTTTCCTGCGCTTGGCTTGCCAGATGCTGGGAAGAGAAGATGGCTTCTCTAGCGGTCATGAACGCTCCTATCACTACAACCTGTTCGAGGAGGAATGGGGCCTCTTCCATATCGGTATGATCAGTCACCTCGGATCGATGATTCCAGTCGCCGCTGGGACTGCTTTTGCTTACCAGCAAAAGGGTAGCGATCGTGTGGCGATCAATTTCATCGGAGAAGGTGCCACCTCGACCGGCGATTTCCATGAAGCTCTGAACATCGCCTCGGTATGGAAGTTGCCATTTGTACTGGTCATCGAGAACAATCGATGGGCATTCTCGACCCCCACTTCTCAACAGTACGCCTGCGACCACCTTGCGGACCGGGCTCTGGGATATGGCATTCCAGGAGTTCAGGTCGACGGAACCGATGCCGAGGCGGTGCTGTCCGTGATGCAGACTGCAGTGGCTCGGGCTCGAGCGGGAGACGGACCGACCCTGGTCGAGGCGATGCTGGGACGCCACCGGGGCCATTCAGAAGGAGATGACTCCCTCCAGCAGGTTCCCGAAAAAGAATTGCAGCAATATGGTGAGCAAGACCCGCTGGATCTGGCCGAAAAACGCCTCATCGATGGGGGCGTCTTCTCTCGTGCCTGGATCGACGAGGTGAGAGAGCGATGTGCTTCGCTAGTGGTCGACACGGTCGACCAGGCGATGTCGATGCCAGAACCCGATGTCCATCAAACGCGGAGCATCTATGCAGACTGATACCTCCACAGATTCAGATGACACCCTTTACATCGATGCGATCAGCGCTGCACTGGCGGATGAAATGCGAGCCGATCCAGATGTTGTGCTGATGGGACAAGACATAGCCGGTCACGGTGGGGCCTTCAAGATCACCCGCGGGTTCCTCGAGGAGTTCGGTGACCAACGGGTTCGAAACACACCCATCGCGGAGAGCGGAACGATCGGCATTGCCATCGGTTCCTCGATGCTCGGAATCAAACCGGTAGTCGAGATGCAGTTCGCCGATTTCATCTCCTGTGGATTCAATCAAATTGTAAACGTTGCGGCAAAGATGTACTGGAGAACAAAACACCCTGTACCCCTTGTGATCCGTCTTCCAGGCGGGGGCGGAATGGGTGCGGGCACTTTCCACTCCCAGAACATCGAAAACTGGTTTCTTCATACTCCGGGGCTCAAGGTGGTTTCACCTGCGTACTCCGGTGATGCTTACCGATTACTTCGTGCGGCGATTCGAGACCCGAATCCCGTGCTCTACTTCGAGCACAAATTCCTGTACCGCAGGGAGCGATCTCCACTTCAGACTCCACCGGTTCCCGATCGGATTCTCGGTGAATCATCGATCTTGCGCAGTGGCACCGACATCACCACCGTCTCGTGGGGCTGGATGACCCATCGCACCCTCGAGGCCGCCGAGATCCTCTCCCAGGAGGGTATCGAGGTGGAGGTGATCGATTTGCCAGTCCTCTCCCCTCTCGATCATCGGGGCATCATCGCATCGGTCGAGAAGACCCAGCGAGCCGCCATCATCCACGAGGCTACCTGTACCGGTGGATTCGGTGCAGAAATCGCTGCACGAATCTGCGACGAAGCCATCTGGAGTCTCGATGCCCCGGTCCGTCGGATCACCTACCCCGATAGTCCGCCGCCCTTCCACAAGGGACTGGAAGCGTCGAGGATTCCCACTCCTGTACGGATCTGCTCCGAACTGCGGCAATTACTCGACGTTTGATCCACCGCCGGCACCGTGTTGATCATTTTCCAGAAAACTTGGATTGTCGTGTCCGATCCTCCCAGAGTTCCGGATCCACAAGTCATAAGGACAGAGGGGAACCGCCCATGACCCCGAGAGTACTCAATGACTCCCGATAACATGATGGACAAGAGAAACGCTCCTGAGCCTACTGGTGGAGAAATTCTAGATCACCTGGTATGGCGTGATCTGGGCTTTGAAAAGCAATTTGGCATGACCTTTTTCCAACCCCCGGTCGATGTTCAGAATACAGATACGACCGATCTCGAAGAGTCACCTGGAAGGTAACGGGGGGGCATCAAGAAGCACCCTCATCCGGGTCCTTGAGCGGAATACCGTGCTTCTTCATCCTGCGGTAGAGGGTACGTCTGGAGATGCCCAGAGCCTGGCACGCTTCAGATTTGTTGCCCCCTGCGACCTCCAGTGCGCGCATGATCACTTCACGCTCTGCACGTCCCAGCACATCTTTGACCCCCGTTGAATACTCACCGGAGTTCAGAATCGATCCACCTAGTAATTCCTGCATACTTGCCCCATCGATGGAGCTCAATCCAGATGCTCCGATCCTTCTCGCCAGATGGACCGCATCCCAGCCGTTACCCGGCCAGTGGTGGGAGAGTAATAATGCCTGAGCATCCGCTTCCAGTAGCGGAGGAGTGACCATTTCCTCGGTCAGATGCTGATCGATGATCAGCAAGGAATCGAGCGGACGATTCCTCAATGGCGGTAAGTGAACCTCGAGGCCCGCCAGCCGGTAGCGTAACTCCTGGCGGATTCGGCCGGTTCCTTGATCGGAGGAACTGCATGCCAGGAAACGCAAGTCTGCCACCAGTTCCTCGGTCCCGGCAACTCGACGATATGTGCCAGAATCGATCACCCGCAACAAGGCCGCTTGCAATGCTGGCGAGGCCTCATCGATGGCATCCAGCAGCAAGGTTCCCCCTGAGGCCCGGTCGAGTAATCCGGGTCGTTGCTGATCGGCATCGGTGAAGGCACCCTTCTCATTGCCAAACAACTCGACTTCGATGAGTGACTCATTGAGTGTGCCACAATGAAGGACCATGAACTCTCCACCGCCACTGGCCTGATGGATCGCTCTCGCCAACAGATCTTTTCCGGTTCCACTCTCTCCTTCGATGAGAACGGATATGCGTGTGAGAGCGATCTTCTTCAACTCCTCGATCGGTTTCGAGAGTACTGATGAGTGGCTGATGAAGTTCCCGATCTGGCTGACGATTCGTGGCTCCAGTGGTGCTACCGGGTTCTTTGCAACCACGGCTGGCTCCTCGCTCATCGGTGGATCAGCGACGCTGGTAAACTCTGGAGTTTCCGCTCGCGAGTCCGACCGCTCCCGCTCGAGGATCAGATCGATCAGCGAAAGGACCATCTGCTGTTTCGATCCGGATTGCTGATTCTCCGGACCATCGCCAAAGCGTGAATCGAGATAGACTGCAGTACGCTGTGCTGGCTTCCCCAGGGGAATCACCAGGATCCAGCGCGCTCGCTGCACTCCCTCCTTCTCCGAAGGGGAACGCAGCCTTCGATCGAGATGAGCGTCTTTGAACAGTACCGGTGACTTCCCCGCACACCCGAGTTCAAAGGCGTGATGTGAGATGGTCGTGGCAGCGACAGGGACCTTGCGCCCTTCAGCGCCGCGAGAACACCAGACCTTGTACTCTCCCACTTCCACGGCGCTGACCAGTAGTCCACGCTGAGCACCATGATGCTGTTGAATCCAGCGCAACAGCAATTCAACGCCACGCATTGAACTGCTCTTCCCCGGCCTCGGGGCGAGCACCTGTTCGATCAATTCCTGGAAATGTGGATCTGGGTCAGTCATGTCATGGTGATGGTAGGCGACCGGAGACTGTCGAGCGAGGCCTCACTACTCAATCCCGCCAGAGAGCAGACTCAGTCTTGAGATGAACGTTCCCCGATGATCCGAGATAAGAGGCTCTGGATGTACTGGTGGCCCAGAGGCCGAAGTAATCGTACGAAATCTCCCCTGGCTTTGACCATCAATTCATCGACCTTGGCGTAGGACTCGCCGTCCACCACCACGCGGATCGGTCGCTTCTCCCCACCCTCTCCGAAGATGCGAATCGTCGTATCGAGCGGAAGAACCACCGGAAACTGCAGCGAATGAAACTGGACCGGGCGATGTGCATTGAGGGGAGTGACGACCAATCCTTCCACTCTCGGATGTACCACCGGACCGCCAGCCGCCAGTGAATATGCGGTAGAACCCGCTGCGGTTGCCATCACCAGACCGTCTCCGGAGTAGGCGTTGAGGAACACTTCATCGATATAAACTCCGAGGTGAACCGTCTGGCCAGAATCGCGTTCCAGAACGATGTCATTGATTCCTGCAGACTGGCCTTGGCTTCCATCCGTCGACTTCCAGGTCGCCTGTATCACGGGCAAGCGTTGCTCCACGAATCGACCACCTAGCAATGTGCTGACCAGTTCGGCGGGCTCTTGCCTGGGATTCATCAGGAAACCGACTCGGCCGAAATTGACTCCGTAGCAGGGGATCGGAGGATGGCCCAGTTCTCTCAGCAGAGACATCAGCGAACCGTCTCCACCGACGACGATGATGAGGTCCTCATCTGCCTGCGGCGATTCGCCCGAGGTGGGAGACCAGAAGCGCGATTGCAAACCGGATGTATCCAGCACTGCCGATACATCCGTGATGAATTGATCCATCTCGGCAGATGTAGAATCGGCCACGATGAGAATTCGTTCTGGTTTGAGCATCGAGCGCCCTCCTCGACTACCCCGCTGTCGAAGCTACCGCTTCACCCCCACGCTCTCGCAGGGTTTTTTCAAAGTAAGGAATGGTGCTAGAGAGCCCTTCCTTCAGCGACAGCTTTGGACTCCAGTTGAGCACCTTCTTGGCCAGACTGATATCTGGTTGCCTGACTTTTGGGTCGTCCTCAGGGAGATCCTTGAACTGAATGTCGCTGGAGGATCCGGTCGCCCGGATGACTTCCCTGGCGAATTCGTTGATGGAGATCTCGACCGGATTGCCGAGGTTGACCGGTTCGGTGAAGTCGGAATCGAGGAGTCGATAGATCCCTTCGATCAGATCGCTGACATGACAGAAAGATCTTGTCTGGGAGCCATCGCCGAACACCGTCAATGGTTGCTCGGTCAGTGCCTGACAGATGAAATTAGGCAGTGCTCGGCCGTCGTTGAGTCGCATCCTTGGGCCATAGGTATTGAAGATCCTGACGATCCTGGTATCGACTCCGTGGCTTCGATGGTAGGCCAGCGTCATCGCCTCGGCAAATCGCTTGGCCTCATCGTAGACCCCTCTGACGCCAATCGGATTCACATTGCCCCAGTAAGATTCTGGCTGCGGGTGAACCAACGGATCGCCATAGACCTCGCTGGTACTGGCCAGCAAGAACTTTGCGCCACAGGCTTTGGCCAGCCCCAGCGCCTTGTGGGTCCCGAGGGATCCGACCTTGAGGGTCTGAATCGGAAACTCCTGGTAATCGATGGGACTTGCCGGTGAGGCGAAGTGAAGGATGGCATCGACCTTGCACGGAACATGGATGAACTCGGTCACATCATGTTTGATGAACTGGAATCGTGGATTCCCGAAGAGATGCTCGATGTTTCGAATATCTCCCGTGAGCAGATTATCCATCACCACGACTTTGCAATCCCTGCTGAGGAATAGATCGGCCAGGTGAGAACCGATGAAACCTGCTCCCCCGGTGATGAGTATATTACTTGCGGACATCCGCGACTCTCCTTGATCCGATCCCGTGGTATTCAATCCCATGCTTGCCAGTCATCTCTTCATTCCAGATATTTCTACCATCATAGATCACCGGCTGCTCCAGAAGTTTCACCATCCGGACAAAATCAGGGCGTCTGTATTCGTTCCATTCAGTCACCAGCAACAGCGCACTGGCTCCAATAATCGCTTCGTACGGATCAGAACTGTACTCGATCAGATCACCCATCTCGGTCCTGGCGGTTTCAATCGCCTCGGGATCATGAGCCCGGACCACCGCTCCGCGACCGACCAGTTCTCTGGCGATCACCACTGACGGGGCCTCTCTCATGTCATCGGTTCTCGGCTTGAAGGCCAGACCCCACATGCCAAATACATGCCCTGAGAGATCTTCACCGAAACGAGTCACGATTTTCTCGACCAGACGAAGCTTCTGGCGATCGTTGACCGCATCGACCGCGTCGAGGATCTCCAGGGTCGATCCGTGCTCCCGGGCCAGCGCTGAAAGCGCACGGACATCCTTTGGAAAACAGGAGCCTCCGTACCCGACACCAGGAAAGAGAAAGTGAGGCCCGATCCTTTGGTCTGAACCCATTCCCTGGCGCACTTTCGACACATCTGCTCCGACTGTCTCACACAACCGAGCGATGTCATTCATGAACGAGATCTTGGTGGCGAGCATCGCGTTGGAAGCGTATTTGGTCATCTCCGCAGATGCAGGATCCATCACCAGTAATGGTTTTCCAGTTCTGACGAAGGGTGAGTAAAGATCCCTCATCAGGTCTGCGGCTCCATCGTCATCGGTTCCGATGACCACTCGATCTGGTTTCATGAAGTCATCGATGGCCGCACCCTCCTTGAGAAACTCAGGATTGGACACCACCTCGATCGAATGAGAGCTAGCCTCGCGAATCAGATCCCTGACCACCACTGCGGTTCCCACCGGGACCGTCGATTTGTTGACCACTACCAGTGGCCCTACCATGGCTCTTCCAATCTCGGTTGCCACCGTCCGGACCGCCGACAGGTCGCAGGATCCGTCCTCCCCCTGGGGAGTACCGACTGCGATGAAGACCACCTCTGCTTCGGCGATGGAACTCTTGAGATCGGTGGTGAAGGACAACCTTCCGGACTTGGCGTTGCGCGCCACCAGTTCTTCGAGCCCCGGCTCGTAAATTGGAATGTGGCCTTCCCTGAGGCTCTCAATTTTGGCTGCATCTCGATCGACGCAGGTCACATCGTTACCGCTTTCTGAAAAGCAGGTCCCTGTGACCAATCCAACGTAGCCGGTTCCAACTATCGTGATTCTCATGTTTGAGGTCTCTCCAACCCATACAAGGCGATACAGCCGATCCACCAGGTCATCGGTGGAGCGTCCAACAGGATCATATCAGAGCCAGATCTCAGCGGCATCAAAGGTCGAGAAATCCCTCAGGTACGATGTCGCTCGATGATCCAGATGCGTACAATGAGACCCATGCATAGTGATGATTTCCTCTCGGGCCTCAACCAACCCCCTCCTCCTCCTGATCCCAAGAGTGATCAAGATGACCCGTCACCCAGGACCTGTTTCAGCGATTTACCGCTGCCAGGCCCGGTTCTGGACCAGTTGACCGCTCTCGGGTTCCTCCACCCCACTCCGATCCAGGAGTTGACCATCCCGGTCGCCATGAAGGGCATCGACCTGATCGGCAAGGCGGAGACTGGAACCGGCAAGACGCTGGCCTTCACCAGCCCCATCATCGGGCAACTCGATTCGGAGCGTGTCGCGGTCCAGGCGATCGTGCTGTGTCCGACTCGTGAGTTGGCTCAGCAGGTGGAGGAAGTGGCGGCAGCACTGGGTAAGCCCCTCGGGATACGAGTGGCTCTGGTGGTCGGCGGTGTTCATCAATCACAACAATTGCTGCAACTGCGTCGGGGAGCCCAGATGGTCGTGGGAACCCCTGGTCGAGTTCTGGACTTTCTTCGAAGCGGCAAAATCCGACTCGGCTGGGTCGAACATGTGGTCCTCGATGAAGCAGACCGGATGCTGGACATGGGATTCATCGATGATGTCTCAGAAATTCTCCAGCACACTCCTCCCGAAAGACAGACCTATCTCTTCTCTGCGACCCTTCCAACGAAGATCAAGAGCCTGACCAAGAAGTTCATGAAGGATCCGCAAGTCATCTCCACCATCCGGGAGATCGCCACCGTGCCCGATATCGACCAGCAATTCATTCGCTGCGATGACTGGGCCAAGAAATACTGGGTCCACCAGCTTCTCGATCAAAATCCGGACGAAACTTGCATCATCTTTTGCAACACCCGTAGAGCAGTCATCGATCTCGATCGAGATCTTTGGGGGCGCGGATATCCGGCCGGATCGTTACACGGAGATCATGACCAGGAGCGCCGGTTCAAGGTGCTGGAAGGCTTCAAGAACAAGCAGATCAAGACGCTGGTCGCAACCGATGTCGCGGCCCGGGGACTCGATGTGGAAGCGGTGGCACGGATCGTGAACTTCGACATCCCGGACGAGGTCGAGACCTATGTTCACAGGATCGGCAGGACCGGCAGGGCCGGAGCAGCCGGAATAGCGATCAGCCTGGTCGACTCTCGAGATCGTCTCTCCTGGAATCGGATCCGAACGGAAACCGGATTCCCCATCGAGGAATCGACCTGGACGCCGCCGAAAGGGGCTCGCCCCGATCCCGCGCAGCGCTCCTACCGCCGTTCCCCGGCCAAGCCCGGGGGCAGTGGACCTTACCGCGGTGGCGGTGGCGGTCGCAGTGGTGGTGGCGGTCGCAGTGGTGGCGGCGGTCGCAGTGGTGGCGGCAGTCGCAGTGGTGGTGGCGGCGGCAGTCGCAGTGGTGGTGGCGGCGGCAGTCGCAGTGGTGGTGGCGGCGGCAGTCGCAGTGGTGGTGGCGGCGGTCGCAGTGGTGGCGGCGGAGGAGGAAACTCTCGTCGCAGCGGCGGTTCCGGATCTCCGCGCCAGGGCGGCAGACGCCCCTCTCGCTGAGTCCTCGTATTACTGAGTCCTCGTATTACTGAGTCCTCGTTCTCGCCAAATCTTCCTCCAGCGAACTCGATTCGATCCCGCTCGTGATTCTTCCTCGAATGATCCCCGTTTCCCCACAACTCAGGATGAGAAAAGGCCCCGATCCGCACTGAGCGAAACGGGGCCCCATCTACCTTCAAACGGTTCGCCGGGCTAGTACATGCCGCCCATGCCGCCCATGCCACCCATGCCACCCATGCCGCCCATGCCGCCAGCAGCTGCCGCAGCAGCCCCTGCGTCATCTTTGCTCGGCATCTCGCTGACCACGGCCTCGGTGGTGAGCAAGAGCCCACCGATGGAAGCTGCGTTCTCGAGTGCGGTGCGGGTCACCTTGGTCGGATCGATGATTCCAGCAGCAATCATATCGACGTAAGCGAGGCTGAGTGCGTCGTAACCATAGAAACCTTCGCCCGCTTTGACTTTCGCGCTGACAATGGCTCCATCGACACCAGCGTTCTCGGCGATCTGACGGATCGGAGACTCGACCGCCCTGCGGACGATATCGACACCAACATTTTCTTCGCCTTGAATCTTCAGCTCATCCAGCACCAGGCTGGCACGAAGAAGAGCAACTCCTCCGCCAGGCACGATACCTTCTTCGACGGCAGCGCGAGTCGCATGAAGCGCATCCTCGACGCGGGCCTTCTTCTCCTTCATCTCGATCTCAGTGGCCGCCCCGACATTGATCTGGGCAACACCACCGGAAAGCTTCGCCAGGCGCTCCTGCAGCTTCTCGCGATCGTAATCGGAACTGGCCTTCTCCATCTCGGAGCGAATCTGATCGATCCGGCTCTTGATGTCCTCGGAGGAACCGGCTCCCTCGATGAGAGTAGTGGCGTCCTTCTCGATGATCACCTTCTTGGCGCGCCCGAGGAACGAGATATCCACGTTCTTCAGGTCGATACCCAGGTCATCAAAGATGGCACGTCCACCGGTGAGCGTCGCAATATCCTCGAGCATCGCCTTGCGACGATCGCCGAATCCCGGCGCCTTCACAGCACAGCAGGAGAAGGTTCCACGCAGTTTGTTGACCACAAGGGTCGCCAGAGCTTCGCCCTCGATGTCCTCGGCGATCACCAGGATCGGCTTGCCGGACTGAGCGATCTTCTCGAGCAGCGGAACCAGATCCTTGATGGAACCGATCTTCTTCTCGTGGATCAGCAGGTATGCGTCTTCCAGAACACACGCCATCTCCTCGGTGTCGGTGACGAAATGGGGGGAAAGGTATCCCTTGTCCATCTGCATCCCCTCGACCCAGTCGACGGTGGTGTCGAGCGATTTGCCCTCTTCCACGGTGATGACGCCGTCCTTGCCGACCTTTTCCATCGCATCGGCGATGATTTCACCGATCTCAGGATCGTTGTTGGCAGCGATGCTACCGACCTGGGCGATCTCGGTCTTGTCCTTGACCTCGGTCGACATCTCATCCAGGCGAATCACGATCGCCTCGACAGCCTTCTGAATTCCTCTCTGCAGACTCACAGGGTTTGCACCCGCAGTGACATTCCGCAGTCCTTCATGGAAGATTGCATTGGCGAGAACTGTAGCCGTGGTGGTGCCGTCTCCGGCGTTGTCGGAGGTCTTGGAGGAGACCTCTTTCACCATCTGTGCGCCCATGTTCTCGAAGGAGTCCTCGAGTTCGATCTCACGCGCAACGGTCACACCGTCTTTGGTGACGGTGGGAGGCCCGAAAGATTTCTCGAGGACGACATTACGGCCCCTCGGGCCGAGCGTGACCATGACGGCCTTCGCGAGTTTGTGTACACCTCTGCGTACGGCGTCGCGAGCTTCGTGGTCAAACGCGATGCGCTTTGCGCCCATCTTGTCGCTTCCTCTCAATATCGTCATCCCCCTGGGTTCTCCCGGCGGATGACTGGGTTGATCTCAGTGAACTAATTGACGATCGCGAGGACATCATCCTCACTCATGATCAGGTACTCTTCGCCTTCCACTTTGATCTGGGTTCCGGCGTAGGAGCTGAAGATCACACGATCGTTCTTGCTGACCTGGAAATTGGCACGATTGCCATCCTTGAGGAGTTTGCCGTCTCCGAGCGCCATCACGCGCCCCTCACTCGGCTTTTCCTTCGCATTGTCAGGCAGGAAAATCCCACCCTTGGTCTTGTCCTCCGCTTCGAGTCGCTTGACGACGATTTTGTCGTTCAGCGGACGAAGATTCAGATTCGCCATCAGAGTCGCCTCTCTTTCCCGTGCCCATGCGGGCATTCTCATGAAGACCTCGACAGATTCCTCCTCGGAATCCAGCCCAAGATCTATTGTCAGTTCGTCAGCAAGGTATGAACCAGGTCCCGGACGCTCCTCCGGAATAGATCTGGCTCGACCGGTTTCGGCAACAACGCGAAACCACCTGCTTCTTCTACATCTTTACTCAATGCTTCACTCGCTTCGCCGCTGACGAACAACGCCGGCAACTGCCAGCGGAACTCGGTCCGGATCCTTCTCAGCAACTCGACTCCGGTCAGGTCTGGCATGTACACATCCAGCACCAAAAAATCGAAGGGGCTGGTCTCGACCCGGTCGGCGGAATCGGGAAACTGAACCCGACAGAGCAACTCCAGTGCCTCGACGCCGCCCCCTACATTTTCGGTTTCAAACCCCGCACCATCGAGCAAGGCAGTCAAACTGCCACGGACCCCTGCGTCGTCATCTGCGAGTAGCACTCGATAGCGCCCCCGACGGGAATCGGCTCCCGGTGTGATGATCTCCGCCAGCATCGTGATCCCTTCTCGGATCCCATTTCGGATTGCGGACTTTTCCGCTCATCCTCTGTTTTTGCAACGATCGTGCCGCGCAGCGACCAGTTCGTGACCTGATTCCAAGTTATTACCTGGACTCTAGTTATGATTGCTCTACTGGGGCGTAGAGCGGCCCAGCGACAACTTGCCCTGCCAGAATGGCATAGCCCCGGAGGCGTAGTGGCAGACTCCTGCCACGGTGGCAGATGTTACAGACGGTGGATCTGTTGAATTGTCAGGGGCGGATGGCGACGATTCAGCGGGGACAGCGGCGAGCAGCCGTTGCCACGAGGGCACGAAGAGGAACGGGGCCGGTAGTTGTCTCAGCCAGCGGAAGACCCCACCAATCTCGGAGATGCGATCCGAGCCGCTCTCGATTCCGCCGATGCCGATCGGCAATTGAGAGCGACGCTCAAGGACATCCGCCCCGAAGACATCGCACACATTCTCGACGATCTCGATCCCGATCAGAAACTGAAGGTGTTCGACACCATCGAGACCGAAACCCAGGCCGAGGTGATCGACGAGACGGACCCCACCTCTCGGGAACAGGTCATCGAAAATCTCGACCTCTCAGAGCTCAAGTCGATCCTCGCAGAGATGCCACCTGACGAGGCTACCGACCTCCTCAATCAACTTCCCCAGACCCGGCGCCGCCAGGTGTTATCGGGGATGGATCCTGCAACCACCGTTGAGTTGCTCCGGCTGATGCAGCACCCGGACGATTCTGCCGGTGGGATCATGACCCTCGACTACCTTGCGGTGAATCCTCAACTCACTTCCGAAGATGCGATTTCGCTGATCCAGAAACACATCGAGACCGAGGTGGTCAATTACGTTTACGCCATCGACGAGCAGCGGCACCTGATCGGAGTCATCTCGATTCGAGACCTGCTCGGTTCAGATCCGAAAACCCAGGTCGCGGAATTGATGGAGACTGAAGTGATCTCCATCGCCGTCGACGAGGATCAGGAAGCAGTGGCGCATCTGGCTCGACGCTACAACCTCCAGGCGATCCCAGTGGTCGACCATCACGATCACCTGCTGGGGGTGGCGACATTCGACGACATCGTGGAGATCCTCAGTGATGAAGCCGATGAAGACATCTACCGCCTGGCGGGGGCTCCCGAGGTGCACCCCGCCCAGCAGAAGGTCCTGCGCAGGGCATTGCTCAGAATCCCCTGGCTGTTCCTGCCGGTGATCAGCGGTTTCATCCTGGCGTGGATGCACCCGGATAACCGAACTCTGGCGGAGATTCTCGCCTCCGGGTCCGATCAGCGGCTGATACTGGCCGCCTTCATTCCGCTGGTGATGGGCATTGCCGGTGGGGTCGGTACCCAGTCTGCGACGATGGTGGTTCGTGGAATGGCGGTCGGCGACATCGAGTTGGGGCGAACCACTCTGAGATTGTTCCGCCAGGAAGTGGTTGTCGGGATCTTCATCGCATTCGCGATTGGAGGTGTGGTCGGCCTGGTCCTGGCCGTCGCCACCGGAACAGAGAGTTCCACCGAGTGGTTCCACTTCCCCCTCGCCGTGTCGGTTGGAATCGGAGCAGGTATCGTCCTCGCCAGTGCCTGTGGTACTGCTTTACCGATCTTCTGCGAAAAAATCGGCCTCGACCCGGCTCTGGTTGCAGGTCCGTTCATCACCAGTTTCAACGATGTCACCGCTGCGATCACCTTCATCGCCGTGGCGGAGTTGATCTTGCGTACCTTGTGAGGGGGGTGCGGAAATCGGCTACTTGTACTCGGACTCGTCGATGCCGTAGCGATCCAGCTTGTTGTAAAGGGTCTGGCGCGGAATCTTCAACTGCTTCGTGACCCTCGACTTGTTGCCACGATTTCTCCGCAGCGCCGTCAGAATCACCAGTCGTTCCACCTCTGCAATGATGTCATTGAATCCCTCGGTGGCAGGAATTTTCAGGACCAGTTCTTCGACCGTCGACTGGACATTCTCACCATGGAGTCTCTCCCCCGAGGGTTTCTCCAGGTAACCCTCGACCAGCTTCCGGGGAATGATCCTCTGCTCGCTGGCGAGAACCGACTGGCTCACCACATTTCGCAGTTGTTGGAGATTTCCAGGCCACGGATAGGCGACCAGTTCCGCCAACGCACTTCGCGAGAACTGTCGCGTCGGGGTGCCTGGCTCCAGTGCATCGGAGAAGAAATGGTCGATCAGGTGGGGCAAATCGACGATTCGCTCCCTCAATGGAGGCACCTCGATCGTGAATCCGGCCAGGCGGTAGTAGAGGTCTTCACGGAATTTGCCGGACCGCACCATCTCCGGCAGATCCTGGCAGGTCGAGGCCACAATTCTCACATCAACGGGGATCAGTTCCGAACCCCCGACCGGGCGCAGCATTCCCTCTTGAAGCACCCGCAGTAGTTTTTGCTGGAACTCCAGGGGCAGATCCCCGACCTCTTCGAGAAAGACGACGCCGCCACAGGCTCGTTCGAAGACACCACTCTGATCATCATCGGCTCCACTGAAGGCACCTTTACGCCAACCAAACAGTTCGCCCTCGACCAGGCTCGGGGTCAGCGCACCACAGGAGACCACCTCGAATTGATGCTGTTGCCGATGGGTTCCCTCATGAAGGGTCCTGGCGAGCAGGCTCTTGCCGGTGCCCGTCTCCCCGGAGATCAACACGCTCAGGTCCGACTCGCGCAATCTCTCCAGATGAGAGAGAACCTCACACATCACAGGATCGTAGCTGGACACGGCACCGAGACTCTTGAGAGTCCGAGTCGCTTCGGGAAGGTGATCTGATTTTTCCTGGTCGAGAATCGACACTTCGATGTCATGATCTGCCAGAGTTTCCTCGGCTCGTTCGATCTGGCTCTCCAACTGCTCGATTCTTTGTGCCTGCTGACTGATCAGCAGCGAATCGATGATTTCTCCTTCAACCAGATTCACCATCGTTGCCAGAAAATCTGCGGATTCTTGATCGAATCCACTGCTCTGGTGAGCCTCTACCAGGAACAGCATCCTCTGCTGACCCGCGGTAAAGAAGCAGAAGGAGAGGATCGGGCCATGCTGCGCCGGAGCATCTCCCGCCGTGTACTGCGGCCCCTCCAGTTCTGCGAGTCGCTGGACCATCTGAGGATTGATCGCTTCGGGAGGACGCTGCCCCCCCACGGTTTTGCTGGCGATCTCCTGGAAGTCCTGCTCTCCATCCGTTTCTTCGGAGGAGATCTGGTAGGCGAGGGCACAGCGAGCATTGAACTGTTCCAGAAATACTCCCAGTAACGACGCGGTGAGAAATTCACTTCGTCGAGATAACTGCACTTCATCGAGGCCCTGCAGGCCTTCCCGAAGTTCGATTTCGAGAGCATGATCTGACAACGGACAATCCTTCTGGCTACTGCCCTTCACGGGCTCCTGGTCTCACCTGCACGAGATCCCGATTTCAGGGTATCCTTCTGCAGAGTTCTTGTTCGATCGGTCCGAGCCGGGGTCACCGTGATGACTTCAAGCCAATTCCTGGTCACAAGAGGCTCCACAGTCAATATCGGCAGCGAGAGCGTGCCGGCTGAAGTGTTATCTTGAAGAAACGCCTCTGGCGGAAGAGTAGGAGACTCTCGGTCCATCTGCAATGGACCCGGAAAATAGCCTGACCCATGATCACGATAATTTTCACACTGTCCCTGCTGGCCTCGCCTCTCCCCACCGTCTACGCCATCGATGACGAACCGACGATCGCCTCTACTGACATCTCGAGGTGGATCGAGAATCTGGGCTCCGAGGAGTGGTCTGTGAGAGAAGAAGCCGCTCGAAAACTGCTGGACGCCGGACCTGCTGCGATCGGTGGATTGCGCTCCTCTCTGATGGATCCAGATCCCGAGGTGCGTGCACGAATCAAGGAGATGCTCTCTCTTCTCTCTCCACCGGTATTGATCGTCGATGTGGTGCGAGTCGGAAATTCAGCAGAAGGCTCGTGGCTCTCGCGTCGGACCGATCTCGATTCCACCTCGATCCGCTTCAACCGAAACGAACTGATCCAGAGCAGTGTCACATCGGCCACTGAAGAGCGCAGAATCCAGGTCGAGATTCGAGGGACAGAAGCGCCCTACTCGGTGGAGATCCTCTTTCCCGGGGTCAACTCGACCATCGTCAGCGGTCCCCCCGCTCGTGGACTCGACCCCGGTGTCCCATGGGTGGTCCTTTCCGAGGAGCGAGTGGCGATGGAGCATGCACTGGGCAAAACCACCACCGAGGGTGAGTTCGCCACCTGGGTCGCAGTCATCCATCACGATCCCTCCGAGGAACTGGAGCGATTGGAACCCGCCGAAAGACTGCGCAGGGCGATGATCGAGCATCTGCCCCACACCGATGATCCAGCACTGTGGATGTTGGCCAGCATCTGGCCCGAGGAGCAGCTCCTTCCAGCCCCTACCACAGGTGAGAATCCTCGGATTCGAGACGCTCACACCTTGGCTCGGCTGAGCAGCGGCGATACCACGGCCCGTAACGATTTGACCCGTCTGGTTGCCCATCACCTCGACGGTTCCGAGACGATGGCCCTCCGGCGGATCGATGCGTTGATTCCCGGACTCATCGAGGCCCAGATCGATCGATCGATCGAGCTCTTGATCCGCCATTGCGGTGATCTCTCTCCGTGGCGGCAGCACCTCACCTGGCATGCCTTGCTCCATCGAATCGAGGATCCCCAGTTTGCCTCGACTCATGGCAAGAGTCTGATCGAAGCGATTCTCTCACCGGCGGCACTACCGATCCTGCGCTGGACCAACTCCCGTATGGCCTCGTTATGGAGTGCTTTGCACCGCCACGTTCCCAGCGGCCAGTGGATGGAAGCCCTCGATGGCCGCATCCGCAACGCTCTTGGAGAGGATCTGGCCCAGGCTTCCGGTCGAATCCCGCTGATCCTGGGAACCCTCGCATTTCTCTCCAACCGTTCCGAGGCACTTCCGAAGGAGTGGCTCTCCTACGTCAGTGAACTGATCCCTTCCCGGCACGCCGAGATCGCCATCGGCGTACTGGCGTCCCAGATGCAACATCTGAAGGAGGTTCCCGAGGAGATCTGGCTTCAGACCTGCAAGGGATTTGCCACCGGACTCGCCAGTAGCGACACCACCATCGGATTCCGAGTCCGGAACTCGGTGACCCGGTTCAGCGAGTTCCGGTTCCTGTCCCCCGCCATTCGCCGCACCCTGTTCGAGACGCTGATCGAGGTGCTCGCCACCGGGTCCAATAATCATCGATCGACTGCGGCCCAGCTGCTGTCGAAGAATCTTGGTCGCCCGACGACTCCACAACTGCGAACTCGAGACCAGAGTTACTGGACTACACAGGCAAAGTACTGGAAAGAGACCCTCGAAGCCCTGGAGGATGACCAGCTCTACCCGGAGATCGATGCGGATCGGTGGGTCCGGCTGACCCTGGCAGATTTCAGAATCGATCCAGAAGGCAAGACCGATCCATTGAGAATCCAGCGAGTCGTCTTGCAGGTGGGACGACGTTTGGTTTCCATCGAAGACAATGGCGAAGACGAGTCGATCCAGATCGAGGCCACTGCTGGCAATACTCATCGACTCTCCGGATCGATCTTACTGGTCGCCGGTCGACCGGTGCTGGCACGGTTACGACCGCGCTGGCGCCGCTGGGTACACCGGGTCAGTTCTGCCCGATTGGGTTCCGAGAGTGCTCAGTCTCGCTCCCTGGTCACCTACCAGACCCTGGTCCTGCTGGAGGTGATCGATGCCGATGAAGCCATCGATCAACCGGGTTGGGAAGCGGAACCGAGCTGGCAAGGGATCGAGCAGACGCTGCTGACTCAGATGAACTCACCACAACAGACCATCCGAAATACAGTCATCGACATCGTGACCACCTTGCAACTCGAGTCTGCCCGGGAACCGCTCATCGCATTGTGGGAGAACTCTCAAAGCGAAGCGGTGGCACGAGCATTACTGGCCCTCGGAGACCTTCGGGGCAGGGATCTGCTGTTCAAGGGGATCCAGGTGCTGGAAAAGAGAGCGACCCGGGAAGCCCAGAAATCGATGGAACAGTTACTACTACTGGGTGATCTCGAAACCGTCCATCTGGTACTCGGTTGGCTTGAAACACCCGCCTCGGAGCGCAACCGCATCCTCGAAAATCAGTTGCCTGTGGCCCTCCGGGCCATCGAATCTTGGGTCGCCAGTCACGCCAATGAGGACAATTTTCCCCGGGAGCGGCTCCTCTCGGTACTTGTCCAACGATGCGACACTCGCAATCTCCGCAACTATTCAATTCCGCTGCTACGACGACTCACAGGGGAGGATATGGGCTGGTGGAACACTTTCTCCATCACTGATTCGAGTGAGAGGATTGAGGCACAGGAGGAAATTGCAGCACGATGGAGTGGCTGGTGGAAAAGAAGATCAGAAAGATATGCAGATCCAGTAAAGATGAACCCGCCTCGCGACCGATGACTCTTCCATGGGCAAACAACGCCCAGGTGATCGTGAACCGACTTCCGGTTCTATCACCACGCTCCCATTGGAAGGGACCACAGCATGTCAGCTCGCGAGGTCGGCCTTGAGGCATATTTCCTGGATATCAATCGCCATTCGCTCCTCACAGCCGAGGAAGAGAAAGCACTTTCGTTACTCGTACGCAAGGGTGATCCCGAAGCACGTGACAAGATGGTTCGATCGAACCTGAGGCTCGTGGTCAGCATCGCCAAGCATTACGTGGAGCGCGGTCTTCCCTTGCTTGACCTGATCGAGGAGGGCAATCTCGGCCTGCTCAAGGCCGTGGAACGCTTCGATCCCGCTGCCGAGTGCCGTTTCAGCACCTACGGAACCTGGTGGATCAAACAATCGATCAAGAGAGCGCTGATTGACACGGTGAAATCGGTTCGCATCCCTTCCTACATGGTGGAAACCATCACCAAGTGGAAGAAAGCGGCTGCTGACCTCGCCATCGAGTTGGGACGACCGGCACAATTCCACGAGATCGCCGAGCGGATGGAAATCCCCATGGAGAAGACCGATATCATCAAGAATGCTCTCATTGTTGCAGATTCTGTCAGCCAGACGATTTCGATCGAAAACTCCTGGACCATCTCCGACATCATCGAAGACCCCTCTCAAACTCAACCCCATGCTTCTCTCGAGAAGAAGATCCAGGTCGAGATGATTCACAACCTGCTCGGACACCTCGACGATCGCGAAACCAAGATCCTTCGGATGCGTTACGGCCTCGACAATGGAGAGCCGATGACCCTGAAGGAAATCGGTCAGCGAGTGAACCTGTCTCGCGAGCGGGTCCGCCAGATCGAGAACGATGCTCTCGGCAAGTTGCAGGAGCTGGTCGCAGAAGGGCAGATCGAGCAACCGGAGATCTATGACGAGCAATACGAAGAGATGACTGGCTAAAGCTCGAGGCTCCGGCTCTCTTTCACCCCATCCGGCCTTCGGATAACATCCCCCTTCAGCAGTAGCGGCCCCTCGGCCGTCTCCACTGAAGGGGGATTTTTCATGAATGAATCTACAGATACCCGCATCGATCTCCTCAGGAGCAAGATCGCCACCGTCGCGGACTTCCCCGCTCCAGGGATCCAGTTCAAGGACATCACTCCGCTGCTGGCATGCGCCAGAGCCTTCCCCACCTCGATCGAACTGCTCGAGGAGCGGGTTGCCCATCTTGGTGTCGAGATCATCGCAGCTCCCGAGTCGAGGGGATTCTTGTTCGGAGTGCCACTGGCGATGCGAATGAACGTCGGCTTCGTGCCGATTCGAAAGCCTGGAAAACTACCCAGAGAAATACACTCGGTCGAATATTCACTCGAATACGGCACTGATACCGTCGAGATGCACTCCGATTCGATCCAGCCAGGTCAAAAGGTGTTGATGGTCGACGATGTACTGGCCACTGGTGGCACGATGGCTGCTTGCTGCGAACTGGTCGAGAAGATGGGTGGGGTCGTCATCGGGTGTGCCTTCCTGATGGAACTCACCTTTCTCGGAGGACGGGCCAAACTGCCGGATGCTCAGGTGTTTCACCTGCTGGAGGAAAACGATTGAACAGGAGAAGCGCATTGAAACTGGCTCGACTCGCGACAGGCGAGGCCAAGCGAGCCACCAAAGGTCTGAGAAAACCCGGATTCCCGAAGTTATTCTACCTCTCGTACATGATAAGAGACCTTGACCTGTTCGAAGTAGAAGCACGATACGGCGCTCTCTACCGCGATGAACAGTACCAACGAAGAAACTGTCTCGCCGATGCACGGGTCGGTAGCTTTCGAAGAGATCAGGTCACCGATGGTGGTCTGTTCGACAACTCCAAGGACGACGAATCGCACGGTTATGTCGAACTCCCCATCTCCGATCGCTCGGACCCGATGCGAATCGGTCTGTGGCGACTGACCGATGCAAAGTACCGGGAAGCGGAGGAAGCATTCCTCAGAAAACGTGCTCACGAGTTGACCTACCTCGATACCAATGAACACCTCGGAGCCTGGCAGAAATGTTCTTCACACCAGGCCCAGAGTCCAAACCAGCTCCCTCCCATCGACCGGGAGTACTGGTCGAACTTTGTCGAGAAAGCCAGCGCTACCATGCTCGCCTTCCCGAGGATTCGAAATAGCCACGTGGAACTCAAGGTTCGCCATCAGACCAACTTGTTCGTCAACTCCGACGAATCCCTCTCCATCGAGAGCCTCGCTTACTGGCAGCTGGAGGCGCACCTCTGGTTTCTCAGTAAAAACGGAGACGGGATCCCCTGGACCGTGAGTCACTTCACTCCACATCCAGATCAGCTACCGGACCTGAACAGTTTTCGCCGAGAAATTCGATCTGCGGCAAAGCTACTGGAGAAGATTTCGGCCGCGCCAAAGATCCACTCCTACTCGGGGCCCGTATTGCTGGAGCCGGTTTCTGCCGGATTGCTGATTCACGAGGCACTCGGTCATCGACTGGAAGGGAACCGTCTGCGAGCCACTGGCGAGGCCAAGACCTTTGCCGATGCCCTGGGAGATCGGGTACTTCCCGATTTCTTGACGCTGCATGACGATCCAACCCAGACGACCTGGATCGATTCCAATGATCGTGAACAGGGCCTGGTTGGTCACTACAAATTTGACGATGAAGGGACCCCCGCTGCAGATGCACGCTTGATCGAGAACGGAAAATTGACCGGGTTCCTCACCGGTAGAGTTCCTATCAGCAAGCGACATCGTTCCAATGGCCACGCCAGATCGAGACGGCATGAGCGATCGATGAGCAGGATGGGCGTGACGATTCTCGAGGCCACGAACGGACTGGACCAGGCAACCCTCAGGGAACAACTGATCGATCAGGTCAAGCAGCAAGGTTTGCCGTACGGAATCCGCATCATCGATGCCACTGGAGGAGAAACTGCGACCGATTCCTATGACTTCCAGGCATTTCTTGGAGAAGTGAATCTCGCTTCGAGGATCTATCCGGATGGACGCGAGGAATTGGTTCGAGGAATCAACTTCATCGGCACCCCCCTCAATGCTGTTCATGGAATCATTGCTGCTGGCGATCAACCCGTGCTGGACAATGGTTGGTGTGGAGCGGAGAGCGGATTCGTTCCGGTGTCGACCATCAGTCCATCACTGCTGGTCCGCCACCTGGAACTGCAAAGCAAATCGGAAACGCCATACACCCAGTACTGCTATCCGATGCCCGAAAGAAAATGATCCAACCGCATCACTGCAACTGATCGGCGATGTCTGACAGCAGTGGACGGACCGCCTGAGTCATCAATGCTCGATTGGATCCTTCCCCGACCCGGGTCACGAACAGGTCAGCACTGTGTCGTGCCAACCCGAACTCGTCGAGGCTGGCCACTCCACCGCAAACCTCCATCGCATCCATCAGGAGCCTCGACGCAACACGGCTACAATCGATCTTCACCTTTGCGGCTTGTTCACGCTCTATCGAACCATCGTCGTGACATCTCGCCAGATGCATCAGCCAGGTCAAATTTCTCTCCAGCGCGATATCCATCTCCAGCACCACATCCTGAACGCGCTGAAAGCGCCCGATCGGACCGCCGAATTGATCTCTCTGCTGAACATAAGTGCGAGTCTTGTCGAGGGCGAACGCCAGAGATCCCAGGGCCATCGATGCCACGAACAATCGCCCACCATTGAGAGTCGTCACCATCACACGGAATCCTTCGTTGAGATCGCCAAGGACTTCAGCTTCGGTAGCCACGACTCCATCGAAGGTGACAGAGCCGGTGGAAGAAAGGGGCCAGACCGTCTTCCCTTCCATCTCCTGGTAATGCACTCCCTCGCGATCGATGGGAATGATGAAACAGGTACTTCGATGGCCATTTCGTCCGGACGGATCGGTCAATGCATGGACCACGATGTGACTCGACCATGCAGCGTTGGTACTCCAGCACTTCTCTCCGCGAAGGATGAAGTGATCCCCTTCACGAGTGGCCACCACCTGCGGATTTGCGGCATCCGATCCTCGCCCCGGCTCAGACAATCCGAAACAGAACATCCGATCGCCAGCCGAGAGTTCAGGCAAGTATTTCTCTTTTTGTTCATCGGTACCGAACTTCAGCACCGGGTTGGCTCCCAGTGAAACTGCAGCACCCGGCGTGATGGCGATCGAGGGACTCTGGTATGAGAGTGCCAGGCCCGCGAGTAGCAGATCTGTCATGCCACCACCTTGACCGCCGTACTGCTCCGCGATCGGCAAGCCAAACACACCCATCGATCCCAGTTGCTCGATAACGTCATGAGGCAGAAGTTGATGCGATCGCTCCCAGCCGAGAATCTTGTCGGCCAGTTCTTCATCTGCAAATCGAGCCAACGCCAGGTAAAGGGCGAACCGCTCCTCCTCGACAAGAGGCTCCAGAAGTTGATCCAGCCTTCTTTGATTCATGACACTCCCTGAGTCGCGACTCGTTGATTTTGATCCTCGCCTCCCCGGAGACCACGAGAGGCCAATTCACCCGGTACCAAGATCTCCTACCTGTCTGTTACACCAGGATCGTGTCTCGGTCCATCCCCTCGATCACCAGCACAGTTGAATTGTTGGTGCTGAGGATCCCGAGTTTCCCGTGATATCCTCCACTCTTGCCGAATGGAGGAGGTGTTCCATGAGGATGCGTTCAGTATCACTTCTGTTGACCGGTGTCTTCTCATTGCTGTCGATCACTGCGATTCCTGTCGCTGCGCAGACGTGCCCGACAAACCTACAGGCGTTCCCCGACTATGGCCAGAGCCTGATGGTCATCGAGTGGAACCTATCGGTCGCCGGTAACGCTGCATCCGAATTCCAGATTTTCAGGGGTGACCAGTGGATCGCTACCGTCGATGGGCTCTCGAATACTACGGTCGACGATCTGTCGGCCCTCACGGCCAACAGGATCCACATACTCGATTACTCCGTGGTCACCTTAGGAACCGCAACACCCTGTGCTGACATGACAGCGCGAGGTACTTACTCCACCGGAAGCATCGCATTGTTCGAGGATTTCGAAAACTACTCCACCGATATCGAACTGGAAAGTGTCGGAGGCTGGGCCATCGTCGACGAAAATTCTCCAGTTGAAGATTCCACATGGACCCTGACCAACCCACTGGGAAGACAGCATCCTCCACGCATCGATGGTCATCCGACCCGAGGCGGTTTCATCATCTCCGATAGCGATTTCGGCGGTGCCACCAACAGCAACCCCATCGGTTCAGGAATGTCTCATGACATCTGGACGCCAACCATCGACTGCTCTGCGATGGATCAGGTGATCCTTCACGCTTCTGTCTGTGCCCAGCTCAATGACAACGGCAATGCAGTATTTGACATCGAGGTCTCCACCGACGGGGGTACCAGCTGGCAGAATGCGTTCCGTCGGATCGCCCCGACTCGGGTCTCCACCGCACCCCTGGTCCGCACCGATAATGCCGACGGGGTCTATCAGTATCTTGAGGTCAACTTGACCCGGTTCGCCGCAGGGGAATCGACGGTGCGGATCCGGTTCCGTCATTTCGAGCCCAACTGGGACTGGTGGATCGCTATCGACGACGTATTGGTCGACAACATCTGCGTCTCCGGGGGCGGTGAGACCACCCTGCTGCCAACAGAAGATTTTTCTTCAGGCATACCGCCGACCTGGCAGATCGCCGGGCTCAATGTGAACTCGCCCAGCGACAGCTGGAACACCGAGGATCCCTGTGATCGATCGATCACCGCCAATAATGGTGGCGTCTTTCCCTACCTCGCTGGCAAGGCGGTCAACCGACTCGGGGACTTCTTCGCCATCCTCGATTCGGACTGCAACCCTGACCCGACGGAGGATGAACGATTGATCACTCCTGTCATCGATTGCTCAGCGCAGGAACATGTATTTCTTCACTTCGACTCGGAGATGATGCCGTACTTCTCGGAAGAAGTGGAAGTGTTACTGAGCCTGGATGGTGGAGTATCATTCATTCTGCCGGCGGTTTTCAAAGCTCCGACCAATACCTCTCCGCAACCCGACAATGACCCCCTCTTCGGCCACTTTGTGCTCGAAGAGCCACGTGCAGCAGGCGAAGCTGAAGTTGCGTTCCTGTTCAAGTACACCAGCCCTGGAAACCAATGGTGGTGGGCCATCGACAATGTCGCCATCACCGCCGGGGAGTATGCAACGGCTCCGACCGGCGGCGGCACCCAGTTTCTTCGTGGCGATTGCAACTCGGATGCCGCCTTCAACATCGCCGATTGCGTGTTCTTGCTCGCCTCGCTCTTCAACGGAGGACCATCCAGCGACTGTGCCGATTCATGTGATATGAATGATGATGGATCGGGCAATATCGCAGATGCCATCACCGGACTGGGAACCCTATTTTCCGGCGGATCGCCACTTCCAGACCCTGGCAGCATCGTCTGTGGCATCGATCCAACAGACGATGGATTGATCTGTGATCCCACCGCAGCTTGCCCCTGATCTGACCGGCTCTCCTCTCGACTCCTTGCGCTCGATCGAGCATGATCTTGAATCGACGGATCGTTCGATCCTGACACCCCTGGAGGAGGAGAGATGAGCGCTACAAGAACCTCGTCATGGCAGATCGCATCACTGATCTCGCTGCAGTGGATGCTGCTACTGTGCCCACTCGAGGCCCAGCAACCACCGAGCCATGTGGGGCGAAAAGTATGCGCCAGTTGCCACCAGGGAGAGCATTCCCTCTGGAGTGGCTCGCACCACGATCTCGCCATGTTGGAGGTGGCCGATCCCGCCTCTCGAGCCCTCTTCGACGGCACCGAGGTCTCATCGGGAGGAGTCCTTTCGCGCTTCTTGCTGGTCGATGGGAAGCCGGTGGTCGAGGTCGAGGACGCGTCTGGTCAGAAATCGCTGCCGGTTCGCTACTTCTTCGGCACCAGTCCCTGCCAGCAAGTTCTGGTCGAAGGAGAGAAGGGAAGGTTGCAATCGTATCCCATCGCATGGGCGACACCGGAAGCGAAGGGAGGCGCTCGCTGGTATCCGCTCTTTCCCGATGAGCAAACCCCTCCGGGCGATCCACTGCACTGGTCCGGAGTTCTCAACAACTGGAATCACATGTGTGCAGAGTGCCACTCGACGGGAATGGTCAAGGGCTACGATCTCGAGAGCGATTCCTTTCGTACACGGTGGCAAGAACTCGATGTTTCCTGTGAAGCGTGTCACGGGCCGGGAAGTAATCATGTGAGCTGGGCCCGATCAACGAAGAAGGATGATGGAGAGAAAGAAACTCCACTCCCACAGATGGGTTTGACGGTTCAGTTCCAGAGAGATTCAGCGACCTGGGTTCGTCCTGAAGGAGAAAAGGTCGCACGAAGAAGTGCCCGCCGAACCCATCATGATGAGACCGAGACCTGTGCACGGTGTCACTCTCGACGTACGGCACTGGTGGATGGATCGGTACCTGGAGCGCCGCTATCCGAGACTCACCTGCTGAGCCTCCTCGATGCCACTCTTTACCACCCCGATGGCCAGATCCTTGATGAAGTCTATGTGCATGGATCATTCCTTCAGAGCCGCATGTACGCAGAGGGGGTCACCTGCTCCGACTGCCACGAGCCCCACAGTGGAAAACTCCACATCGAGGGAAACTCTCTCTGCATCGGTTGCCACGATCCAGCCATCTACGATCTACCAGATCATCATCATCACGCACCCGAGAGCACTGGCGCTTCCTGCATCGAATGTCACATGGTTTCTCGCACATACATGGGAGTCGACCCTCGCCGTGATCACTCCTTTCGGGTTCCTCGACCTGATCTGTCGCTTCGCCTCGGCACTCCCAATGCGTGTAACGATTGCCATCAGGATCGAGAAGTTCACTGGGCTGCCGAAAAGGTGGTGGAGTGGTTTCCCGATGGCCGTACGGATGATTTCCACTGGGGCGAAGCGCTCCATGCCGCCAGAAACAACTCTCCGGTGGCACCCGAACTGATCCGCATGGTGCTCGAGAACGACAAGACCCCCAGCATCGTTCGCGCCACTGCATTGGCAGAACTGACCCCGTTCCTCGACCGAACCAACTCCGATCTACTTTCCAGGAGCTTCACCGATTCTGACCCGCTGGTGCGACGCCAAGCAGTGCTGGCACTCGACGGTCTTCCCCTCGAACAGACCTACGGAATCCTGGTCGATCTTCTCGGTGATTCGAGTCGCATCGTTCGCACTGTTGCGGCGGAATTGCTGTCACCGATTCAACGCGAACTCTCCGCAGATCCAGAGGGTGCTGGACTACAACTGAGCCGGGTACTGGCGGAATACATCTCGATGCAAGAGATCAACGGCGATCGCCCCGAATCCCATGTCAATCTGGGTTCCCTGGCGAGTAGAAGAGGAGACCTCGAGGAAGCAGTTCGGTGCTACCAGGAAGCGCTGAAGAGAACGCCCTCCTTCGGGCCAGCATCGGTCAATCTCGCCGACGCTTTTCGAGCTCTCGACCGCGACCCCGAAGGAATCGAGGTGTTGCAGCAGGCGATCGAGCGAGTTCCCGACGATGCAGGATTGCATCACGCACTCGGCCTGGCACTGGTGAGGGTCGGCGAGAAAGAACAAGCCCTGCAGTCATTGGGACAGGCGGTGACATTGGCTCCTCAATCTCCACGCTACGCTCTGGTCCACGCAGTGGCGCTGGAAGATGGAGGTCAGCGAATACTGGCCATCGCAGCACTGGAAAAAGCACTGCAGCTGCATCCGACAGATCGATGGTTAATAGCGGCGAAACAGGAATTTATCGACAAGGAAGAGAGCAGTATCAGCCCGGATCCCGCAACTCCAGAGAAGAAGTCCGGCGACTAGTCTCGCCGCGGTCGGCGCACGGTACGCCGACCGGAACGGCGTCCGCCTTTACGATCGGATGAGATGCCTTGTGGTTTCCTGCCGCCCTTGCGTGGCGATGCTTTCGCCGCTCCACCCGCAGCATCGTGGGTGGACACCAGTGCTCCCGGGTGATCACCGATCAGATCATCGCGGCCACTCTCTCTCAACATCTCCCTGACCAGTAGACGATTCTCCGGCTTCCACCACTGAAGCATCGCCCGCTGCTTGCGCTTGTTTCTCATCTTCTTCTCGACGAAAACCGGCTTCATCCGGGTCGGGTCGATCCCCGTCCACCACATGCAGGTCGCGGGCGTTCCAGGCGTCGGAATGAAATCCTGTACCTGCTGTGGCTTGAGGTGACGTGCTTCGAGAAACTCTGCGACTCGAACCGCAGCGTCTTGTTCACAACCCGGATGGCTGGAAACGAAGTAAGGCACCAGATATTGCTCCTTACCCGCACGATCACTCGCCTCATCGAATCGTTTTTCGAACTCGATGTAAGTGTCCATTCCCGGCTTCTTCATCAATCGTAGAGTTTCTTCATCGATGTGCTCGGGTGCTACCTTGAGGTGTCCTCCCACATGATGGGCAGCGAGATCATCGATGTATTCCTGATCGAGGTTTGCCAGATCCATTCTCACTCCGGAAGCCACATGCACCATCTTGACGCCGTCTGACTCCCGGACCTTTTTCATCAACTTCTTCACCGGACCATGATCTGTACCCAACAACTTGCACACGGTCGGATGAACGCAAGACGGCCGGCGACAACGAGATTCAATCTCCGGCCGCGTACACTGCATCCTGTACATGTTGGCGGTCGGTCCACCCAGGTCACTGATGACACCCTTGTATCCATCCAGTTGCTTCAATGCAGCGACCTCTTCCAGGACGCTCTCCTCACTTCTCGATGATACAGCTCGGCCCTGATGTTCTGTGATGGCACAGAAGGTACAGCCGCCAAAACAACCCCTCATGATGTTGATGGAAAACTTGACCGTCTCGTGAGCGGGTATCTTCTCTCCACCATATTCCGGATGAGGCTCCTTGGTGTAGGGAAGAGCGAAGATCGCGTCGAGCTCCGCGGTGGAGAGGGCTTTCATCGGGCGATTGACGATCACCGTCTGTTCGGCGTGGCGCTGGACCAGGATCGGAGCGGTGTCGGGATTCTGTTCTCGATGGAAGATGTGCTGAGCTCGGGCAAATCGTTCCTTGCTGTGCTCGTCTTCCCCGCGAATCTCATCAAAAGATGGCAACTCCTGAGCGATCTCTGGTTTGCATCGATACTGCTCCCACCAGGGTGTGCCCTCTTGCCACGTCGACTCCTCGATGAAATGAGGTCGACCATGTTTCCCGATGCCATAGGCCGTTCCAGGAACATCTCGGATCGAATCGATCGGTTCACCCTTCTCCAGCCTATCGACGATGGCCACCAGCGCCTGCTCACCCATTCCGTAGACAGCGATATCACTCCTCGAATCGAGGATGAGTGATCGCTTGACCTTCTCCGACCAGTAATCGATATGTGCCATCCTTCGCATCGAAACCTCGACACCCCCGGCGATGATGGGGACGTCTCGGAAGGCTTCACGGCACCGTTGCGAGTAAACGATTGTGGCTCCATCGGGACGAAGGCCCGCCTTTCCTCCCGGTGAGTACAGATCATCGGAGCGCGGTCTCTTGTGTGCGGTGTAATGATTGAGATGCGAATCGAGATTCCCCGCGGAGACCAACCATGCGATTCGTGGCGCCCCGAACTTGCGGAACGGTTCGACCGATCTCCAGTCCGGCTGGGCCAAGATCACCACTCGATAGCCACGAGCTTCGAGCAGGCGACCGATCACTGCATTGGCAAAGGAGGGGTGGTCAACATAGGCGTCTCCAGTGACCAGTACGAAGTCGATTCCATGACGGACCGGATCATCGGCCTCTCCTGGAGCGGGAAGCCAGCCCTTCTCGATACATTCCTTCACCGTCATCGATAGATACTGGGGCTCCGCGGAGGTGCGGCCGGCAGAGGTGCGGCCGGCAGAGGTGCGTGCGTTTCTTGACGCTGGGGACATCGGGTCCACCACCAATCTTTCGACCAAAAGCCGAGAACGGCTGCGGTCTTTGGCGCCGCATCCCGGGGAGCACGAGGGCTTGCCGAGATGGGCTGAGTGTCCTGTAAACGGTCCACATTTCGACGGCATCGCATCGGCTCTTGACCTGCCAAGCACAGCAGTCGATCGGATAAGATTACCAGGAATCCACTTCCTGGTCGAGCATCGCTGGACAATCCGCAGTCAAAGCTGCAGCATCTAGGGTCTGGAGGTCGTTTGAACCAAAACACAAGAAACTGGCAAGCGCAGCAGGCTGGCCGGGCGTTACAGGCTGAAGTCCACTCGCAGATGGATCTCCCCCATCGTCGCGTCAAGGACATCATCCGGCGCGGCGGGGTCAAGGTTTCCGGGCATGTCGTGATGGACCCCGGATTCCGACTCCAGGTCGGTGACTCCATCGAGGCCGATCCAGAGCCGATGAAGCTGCGAACTGCCCAGCGAAAGTTGCTCTCCAGGGGGCTCGAAGTTCTGCACCAGGACCGTCATGTCATCGTAGTCAACAAGCCCGCTGGCCTGCTCACCGTTCCCACAGATGAAGACGAAAATGAAATCTGCCTGCTCGGTGAAATCTCCAGGAAACTGCGAAAAGAAGGAGAGAAGCGCCCGGCACTCTTTGTCGTCCAGCGTCTCGACCGATTCACCAGCGGGGTGATCACGATTGCAAGGACACCGGATGCGAGAGAGGGACTTCGCAGACAACTGAAGAGTAGAAAGATGGGTCGTCGCTATCTGGCCATCAGCCAGGGTACTTCGAGTTCATATGAGGGCACCATCACCCGGTCCCTGTCGGAAGACCCTCGTACGATGAAGATGCGAATCTCTCGCAGGGAGGACGAAGGGATAGAAGCGATCACACGGTGGAAGAAACTCCATGTCCAGGGTAACCACCAGCTGATCGAAGCACGCCTCGAGACCGGACGCAGGAACCAGATCCGTGTCCACCTGACGAGCATCGGATTGCCCATCATCGGAGACACCCGGTATGGAGTTTCCTCCCCATGGATCGACCGACCCGCCTTACACGCCGAATCCATCTCGTTTCATCACCCGGTCAGTCAGCAAGAATACTCTTTCCAGGTCAAGCCTCCCGAGGATTTCCTGAGAGCACTGGAAGCGATTTCGATCCCGGCTCCCTAGTCTGTTGGCTCGTTCACTCCCTGGATGGTTCTGAAGGTCAGATTGATTCTCTCGGTGGGAGCGTTCAATCCACGACGCCGAGGAATCGAATGGCGCCAGTGTTGCTGCGTCTCCCCCTCCATGATCAGCAATGAGCCGGACTGCAGTGCGATCTTGACCGGTTCGAGATCTTTTCGAGATCTATGCTTCATGCGGAAATCACGAACGGCACCGAGGCTGATCGATGCAATGCACGGTTCGGGTCCTAACTCCGGTTCATCGTCACTATGCCACCCCATGGCGTCATCACCGTTTCGATAACAATTTCCCAGCACCGAGTTGAAGTGCAAATCCCTGCGGAAGTTCTTCAGGCGGCTTCGAAGTTCATCGAGAGCCTCAGTCCACGGATGAGGGGGATGATCGGTTCCTGAATAGCGATAGCAGGCACCACGATCTCCGTGCCACGCTTCAAGACGGGGAATCAGATGCCTTTTACCAAACACGGTGACGTGCTGCTGGCTCCATTGCATCTGTTCTCGAAGTTGCTGGTGAATGCGATGCTGGTCTGCATCGTCGAGGAAGTCAGGGATGTACCGGATGGAAGCCCCCGACATCGATTCGAGGGCTTCCATCTCGTCACTCATCAGCCAGATTTTTTCCAGCCACCTGGTTTCTTGTAACCGCCAGTCGATGGCTTCTTCCGCTTGGGAGCGGTCGGTTTACCCTTGTCGAGATCGCAGCAGCCGTCTCCGCCCTTGTCATAAAACCGGGTGCCGTAATCGACTACTTTTCCGATATCGAACTGCTCGATCGAGATCAACGGGCGACGGGCCATTCTCTCATGCATCACCTGGTCGACGGTGCGTATCACATCGCCATCGGTTTTGCGGCGGAAGTCGCTGCCCTGCTGCTTCTCTTCTCTCATCTTGTCAAATCCCTGAAGATATGAATCGGCAACCATCTGTTCCGAATGATGGGCGGCGTGATTCAGATGAGAGAGCTGGAACTGATCTCGCTTCTCCAGCAAGGGCAGATCCGATGCTTCCAGTTTCGCCAGCTCGAGGATGAACTTGATCTCGTGCATCATTCCATCGGGATCCCAGTAACCAGGCAAGCAGTGCAGTACATTCCCCGATGGGGAGATGAAAAGCATCTGCACATTGCGGCCACCCGATCCGTTGGAGGTTTGAAGTGCGGTACTCGCTACCGGGTGATCATGAGATTTCCCGGCGTACGCCTCCTGCCCCTGGATGTTTCTCCAGCCGCACACGAAATGTTCCTTCAATGCTTCGAGCAGTTTTGGTTCTGAGAGCGTCACGGCTCTCAATGAATGACCCGCGCTTCACAAACCACCGTCCAGTTTGCCGACCATCTGGAGCCAGAAGAGGGGTTTCCCCTCTTCGGCAGCACTGGCCATCGCATCGTCAAAGTTGCCATGCCAGGTGACACCCGACAGCATCTGATCGACGCGCTTGGCCACCTCGGTCCCCTTGAACTTGGGGATCGAGCGGGGAGTGATCCGGCTGTCGTCGCCGCCTCCGGCTCCCAGATCTCCACAGACACTCAGTACCAGCGTTCCGGCCATGACGAGACTCAGACGCTTGATTGATTTCGGAATCATCATCGACTCCCTTCCTTGCTACTCCACCAGCGCTCCCATTCAGATTCCGACCGAAAACTTTGGCCGGTGATCTGCTGAAGAGTCGCCTGTACCTTCAATTTCCTGGTTGCAGCGGGAGTTTTCAATCCTTTTATCAGCGCAGGGATCAATTGTTCGGCATTACCGGAGTGCATCTGCTCCAGTACCAGATCCAGCAGTTCGTCGTCATCGTCCTCCAGGGCCGCAGAGAGCGCAAATCCCAACCGATCCGCGTCTGTAGGATCTGTTAGTTCTGTAAAGGCAAGATCCCGTGCATCGAGCAAAACCTCCATCTGTTCCTGGATCAGGACGAGCAGATTGAGGGCGAGTTCCGCCTCCCGACGATCTGGCGCAGAGAGGGGCGCGTCAGGATTTCGATCGAGGTGACCGTATTTTGTTCCGATCTGCTTCGCTCTCGAAGCGACCGCTCGAAGCAGCCCCTTCGCCTCGATCCTCAGCAGATCGAGATGGTGCCACGCCTCCTCGGTTGCGATTTCACCCAGCGCCTGGATGGCTTGACTGAAATCGGGCAACACTCGATCTGGCAGGTGATACGAGGCGAGCGCCTCGCGGCCCAGTTCGAACCACTGCTGGGAACTCAGCGATTCGGCCACCGCAGTCTGCTCGGTCGAACCTACCGTGGTACCGCTTCCTACCGCCGTCGGTGGATATTGCCCACGCCTCCGACGAACCCTCTTGTCGCGCCTGAGGCGAGCCACTTCCACCCAGGGATCCTCGGTACGTGGGAGGTCGAGGGAGTCCCTCTCCGGATCGAGTGGAGTGGAGTCGCTGTCCGGTAGAGGTCGATCGGTCGCCTCGATCGCTTCTGCCAGTGCGAGAAGTTCTTCCAGGGTCCACGACTTGCCGGAGGTGGTGACCCACCCGGACGATTCCTCACCGAGTCCCGCTTGCGCCGTGGAAGGGGAGTCGCCCGCAGGATCCAGGGCTGCATCCTCTTCTGCATCCTCTTCTGCATCCTCTTCTGCATCCCCTTCTGCATCCGCGTCTGCATCTGTTTTTGCATCCGCCGCGGCCGCGTTCGCGAGCGGGGCACTTTCCGGGCTCGAATCCGGTGCTGCGTCCGTTCCGACCGCGGGAGTCCAGAGCGGCAACGTATCCACCAACTCCGGTTCCTGCCCCGGCGGGTTCGAAACCGTCTCTTGATCTCGTGTCAGGAAAATCACCACCACGATCAGTCCGCACACCAAGATCGACAGGATGGCCGGCAGGTCATGACGCAGTTTCTCCCGCAGCATCATCTGCTTCGGATCGACCTTGCCTTCCATCTCGAGGCTGCCGTCACTGCAGATTCGAACGCGAAAACTGCCCACCGTGAATCGATCGCCCTTTTTCAGATAGGATGATTTCACCCGCCTGCCCTCGACCCAGATTCCATTGCGTGAATCATGGTCTTGCAGCACGTATCCATCTCCCGAGGGGATCAGCGAGCAATGGCGGCGCGAGACACGCGCCGATGGAATCACCAGGTCCGAACTACTGGACCGACCGATGATCCGGGTGCCTTCATTCAATTGACCCCCTGACCATCCGATTCTCCAATCCACTCGGTGCGGATCGTACGCCATGGAGAACTGAAACGGATTCTCTGGCGGAGGCGTCGATCACACCTCCATGATAATCGGTTCTTCTGGTCAGTCCCAGCGCCGCAAGATCCGCACCTTCAGATACTCCGTCTCCGGCAATCTGAGCAGGGCAGGGTGGTCAAGACCCGACCCCAGCCGCTGCTCCACGAAGACCCGAAATGGTAGATCGAGTGCGGCCTGGCGTATCGTGTCCTCGAACACATCTGCCTTCAGGTGATGACTGCAAGAACAGGTGATCAGGCGACCTCCGGGAGCCAGCAATCTCAACGCTCCACGATTGAGATCGCGGTATCCTCGAATCCCACCCTCGACTTCACGACGACTCTTGCAGAATGCCGGCGGATCGAGCACTACCAGATCGTAGTACTGCTGCTGATCTCTCAGCTCTCGAATCACATCGAAGACATTGCCCTTGATCATCTCCGGCGCGTCGAATCGGTTGAGCAGTGCGGTCTCCTTCGCCAGTTCCAGGGCCGTCTCCGATTGGTCGACCATCTGAACCGAGGTCGCGCCGCCGCCGAGTGCGGCCATCGAAAATCCGCCCTGGTAACTGAACAGATCGAGCACCCTGGCGCCCGCTGCCAGTTCCTTCACTCTTTTCCTGGCGGGTTGCTGGTCGAGATAGATACCGGTTTTATGACCGGCATACGGCCTCACGATGTGCTGGATGCCATCCTCTTCGATGATCACTCGCTCCACCGGCTCGCCGGCCAGCATCACCACCTCTTCGGGCAACCGCTCGAACTTGCGGATGGAGAGATCGTTCCTTGCCAGGATCATCCTCGGCTGGAAGATTCGCTCGAGGATTTCAGCCACGATCGACAACGATCGATCGATCAGGATCGTCGTCGCCTGCACCACCAGCACATCGGCATAGCGATCGATCACCAGGCCGGGAATCTGATCTGATTCACCGTGGACCAGCCGCTGGCCTGATCTCTCCTCGATCCGATCCTTCCTCATCTCGATGGCGCGTTCGATCCGCTCGGTGAGAAATTGCTCGATGGTAGGAACGTCATCTCCGGGCCACGATCCACACAAGCGCAGGGCGATCTTCGAACGGGTGCTGGCACAGGCGATTCCCAGATCACGACCTTCATTGTCGCGAACCCGTACGATCCGCCCCTGACCGAGGGATTCATCGGCCAGGTCCGAATCTCGCAGGTCATCCTTGTAGAGCCATGGATGACCGCGCCGGGCCAGACGAGAAGCGTTCTTTTCGAGATCGATCACCAGCACTACAGCCACCTTTCGGAAGTGAATCCAGCGCCGATGGTGCCCGCAACGATCAGGAAAGCAACGGAAGTCTGGACCCAGGAGCAAAGATACGACCCGTACCGCTACCGTGGAGGGTCGAGAGGCCTAAGGGGTCTTCAGCGGATCCGCTACGGCAACCCGTTCTGCATCGAGCTGTAGCAGCAGGTCCAGCCGCGTTTCTTGATGGTCTGGATGTTCGGCGAGATCGGTCGTTTCATGCGGATCGTCTTGCAGATCAAACAGTTGAGTTCTGCCGATGGCGGGGTAGTGGATCAGCTTCCAGCGGCCGACCCTCAGCGCCCTCTGCACCTTCTTGTAGGCGGTGTAGATGCTGCTGCGTCCCTGTTCGGAGGTGCCGTTCAGCAAACCCACGAGACTCTTCCCCTCCGAGAATTCAGGCGCGTCGATCCGTGCCCAGTCGGCGATGGTGGGCACCAGATCATGGAGGTATACCGGTTGCTCACAGACGCTGCCCGCCTCGATCCCTGGACCGACGATCAGCAGTGGAACCCGGGTCGAATGCTCGTACAGATTCTGCTTTCCCATCAATCCATGACTCCCCACCGCCAACCCGTGGTCGGAGGTGAAGACCACCATCGTGTTTTCGGCCAGACCAGTCTCCTGCAACGCATCGATGATCCTGCCGACCTGTGCATCCATCTGGCTGATCATCGCGTAATAGGCAGCCAGCTGCTCCTTCACCACTTCAGGGGTGCGGGGGAATGGCGCCAGCTTTTCATCGCGGATCTTCAACTCTCCGTTGTCAAAGGGATGCTCCGGCAAGAAATTCGCCGGTAACGACATCTTTTCCTTCGGGTACATCGACAGGAACTTCGCCGGAGGAGTGCGAGGATCATGGGGTGCGGTGAAGGAGACACAGGCAAAAAATGGATTGTTGCGGCCGTCACTCACCTGCTCTGCGTTCTTTTTTTCCTGCTCTTCGTTCTTTCTCTCCTGCTCTTCGATGATCGCCTGCTCCTCGATGAAACGGATGGCCGCATCGGCGAAAGCGGTCGAGGAGAAGGCGGGCAGCGGGTGGCGTTTGCTATCGGGGTATTTCCCATCCGGTTGATGATCGTGGACCATCAGTTTTGTATGGCTGCCCATTCCGCCGAAAAAGATCTCTGCACCGCCCCCAAAGGAGCGCTGAAAAGCCGCCTTTCCATTGTGCCACTTGCCGGTGAAGAAGGTGTTCCATCCCGCTGCCTTGAGAAGCTGGGGAAGGGTCACCTCCGACTCGGGGATGTTGAAGACATTTCCCGGCAGTCGATGCAGCGACCGCCCCGTCATCATCATGTAGCGGCTCGGCGCGCAGACCGCCCCGCTGGTCGACCCCATGCAGTAGGCGCGGTTGAAACGGATCCCCTGGCGTACCAGGCGATCGAGGGACGGGGTCTGGATCTGGTCATTGCCCAGCGCACCGATGGTGTCCGCCCGCTGGTCATCGGAAACGATCCACAGGATGTTGGGAGGGGCGGGTGCATCATCCGCCATCGTCTCCACCGTCTCGACGGTGGCGAAGATCAGCAGGATCATCAACGGCACGATCATCCGGGACGGGTGAACAGTTCTCATGAGCACTGCTCATGCAGGCCCTTCAGGCCCTCCTCGAAGTCGCTTCCGATGAAGGAATCCATCCACGGCACCAGGTAAGGGCCCAGTGGCCGCGAGGTGTCGCCGCTCATCTTCCACAACACTTCACAGCCCCCCTTCATCGGAGTGATCTGCACCACTCCATCGGCAGTCGGGGCTCCTTCGAAGTGAAGCAGGTAGACGATGCCTCGGCCCATCTCGGAGCTGGTGATCTCCAGCATCCCCTCGCCCAGCTGATCTCCCGACCAGGAGTAACTGGAGCCCACTCCATCCTCTGGTCCTGAATACTGAAAGCGAACCGTCGGATCGAGTTGCCGATTCCAGGGGGTCCATTCGGGCCACGATCGGAGATCGACCAGATGGGAATGAATCTGATCGGCCTCTGCTTCGATGAAGAGGGAGCGGGTCACCGAATAACTCACCGGCAGCAGAGAACCCAGCAGCAGGAACAGCCCCAGCAACAGGGCCAGAGCCAGTAGAATTTTCTTGACCATATCTCCTCCGGATCGATCCACAGACGGTGATTGTCGCGGCTCAAGAACAAGATAGCACTGACCATGGCTCGATCGAGATCCGCTCGATAGAAATGATGACCACTTCGCTGTGCTCTTCCGGCCGATGGCTGTGCTCTTCTGGCCGATGATCGGCGCGGGTTGAGGTTACCAGGTTGGTTTCGCTCGATCCTCTCCTGTATCTTCCACACTCAGCGGGAGGTCTCTGCCATGAAACTGCTGCGAAAACTGCTATTTCTTGGTTGCGGTGGCTTGTTGCTGCTGGTGATCGGAGGCACTTCGTTGCTGCTCCCATCCAGCTGGCAAGTCTCGGTCGAGCAAACATCTCTTCATTCCGCAGCCGAACTCTACCCGCTGATCGCCGATTTCCATCGATGGGAACAGTGGGTCGGCTGGGACGATCAGGAATACGGAAAGCGCACCATCCAGATCGAGGGCACTGCCGCCAGCAGCGGCCACAGTTACCACTGGTCCAGCCACTCCAGTCACGGCAGCTTGACCCTCGATCGCTGCCAGCCGGAGCGGGGAATCTGGTATCAAGGAGCCATCGAAAGCGAGGAGATCAATGCCAGTGGCTCCATCACGCTCGAACCACTACCGGGTGGAGGCACACTCATCACCTGGAAGGACCGAGGAGATCTTCCTCCCGGAACCGGACTACCGGCTCTCTGGATGAGCTCGAAGCGCAGTGCGAAGTTTGCCGAGGATCTCCATCGACTGCACGACATCGACCTCGCTCGATCCGCACCTGGCTCCGCGGCACCGGAGCGGGGCCCGAGATGATTCGATTGTGGCTCTGGCCGCTACTACTGTTTCCCACGATGACGCTGGCTCAGACTCCCGAGCCGATCGCTCTCTGGCTCCAGACTCACTGCATCGATTGCCACTCGGGCGAAAAGCCCAAGGGAGGAATCGACCTCGAAGTGGTGATCGAAGATGGAGCCAGCGCATTGCTGGAAGACTGGCGACAGATCGAACGAGTCATCACCAGTGGAGAGATGCCTCCGGAAGATGAGCCTGCACCCACCTCGCAAGAGCGCGAGGTGATGATCTCGACGCTGAGGGATTGGCTGCAAGGGGTTCTCCAATCCAGAGTTGAAGTCCCCGGCACTGTCAGCCCCCGCAGGCTCGGGAGATCGGAGTTGCAAGCGACGATCCGTGACCTGACCGGCGTCGAGATCGACGTCCAGCGTCATCTCCCCGCCGATCCTTCATCGGATGGCTTCGACAATCAGGGCGGCACCCTCTCCGCCACCTTCATCGAGCGACTGTTCAGGATCGCCGAGGAGGTTGCCGTGAGTGCCGTCATCCTCGATGATGGCAACGAAACTGCCACCACCACCTATCCCATCGATGAGATCACCATCGAAGGTGCCGGAAGGGTTCTGTCCGACAGCGCTTTTTTCTACAGCAGAGGAACCGCTTCCATCGACCATCACTTTCCCCGCAGCGGCACCTACCAGATCGACATTCGCGGGTGGGGACAGCAAGCAGGGGATCAACCGGCCCGCTTCCAGATCAAGATCGGTGCGCAAAAGCCACGAGTTATCGAGATTCCGGAAACTCGAGATCACCCGGGATCGAGAAGCATCGAACTGACGGTTCCAGCCGGTCCTCAGCGAATCTCTGCCACTTTCATCAATGACTACTACAAGCCGGATCATCCCGAGCCTTCACAACGAGACCGAAATGCCGCCATCCTCTCCTTCAAAGTCGAGGGCCCCGCGGAAGGGATGGAGCCATCGGTCTTCCAGGTGGAAGCACTGAAGGGAAAGGGCTCTCCGACAGAGCGGCTCGCACGAGGAATCGAGCACTGGTTGCCGCGATTCTGGAGAGGTCCGACCACTCCTCAGCAGCGTCAAAGGCTGGTCGAGACCGCCACCGAGGCGGCGCTGGATCGGACCTCAGCGGAGTCGTTGCTGCGCGCCGCCGTGGTGGCGGCGATCGCTTCCCCTCGGTTCATCCTGCGGCTCGAGATCGATCCTCCCGGAGCGGAGTCGGGAACGATTCGCAACCTGGCGGGGCACGAACTCGCCACGAGACTGGGTTACTTTCTCTGGGGCACCACCCCGGACAAACTCTTGCTCGAAGCGGCGGATCGGGGCGAACTTGACGATCCGGACGGACTGCTGAGGCATACCCGCAGGTTACTCGCCGATCCAAGATCGCGTTCTCTGGCCACCGATTTTGCCACACAGTGGTTGAGAATCCGTAACCTCGGAGAGCTTCGACCGGACACCAAGATCTTCGCCAGATTTGACAGAAAATTACTCGAGAGTATGAGGTTGGAAACGGTCGAGTTCTTCGATCACATCTTGCGTCAACGCTTACCGGTCAACGATTTGATCGAAGCATCCTATACCTTTGTCAATCAACGACTCGCTCTTCACTATGATCTCGAGCCGATCGTCGGCCAGCAGCTGCGCCTCCTCGAGGTCGAGAGTCCACGTGGTGGCCTGCTCTCTCAGGGCAGCATCCTGCTGGCGACCAGCACCCGTCAGCGAACATCTCCGGTACTGCGCGGAAAATGGCTGCTGGAGGTGTTGTTCGATGCCGCTCCCCCGCCTCCGCCTCCCGGTGCGGGTACCTTGCCGTTGCCCGGCGAAGAAGGTGCAGATCTTCCTCTCAGAGAACAGTTACAGCTCCATCGCAAGGAACCCACTTGTGCCATCTGTCACCGCCGGATGGATGCGTTGGGATTCTCCCTCGAGAGATTTGATGCGATCGGCCGCTATCGAACCGGCGACATCGATGACCGCGGCGAACTTCCCGATGGATCGGTGCTCGAGGGGATCGAGGATCTCAAAACAAACATCCACAGCTCCTCGGGATTCCATCGCTCCCTGGCGAAAAACCTTCTCACCTATGCTCTCGGTCGTGGACTGGTCGATGAGGATGCTCCCGCAGTTGCCAGACTGCTGGTACGGCTGAAATCAGATTCGACGATTGTCGCACTGATCGAGGAGATCGTCGTACTGGAAGCGTTTCGCCGCCGGCTGATCCCCTGATCAGGTCGCGGACTCGTCGCTTGTTTCCCCGGCCATTGCGGTGTCTCATCGAAGAGCCTCATCGAAGTCGTTGTTCGAGTGAGTTCTTCGAGTTGTGAGAGGAGCGATCGCGTCATGGCCTATCCGATTCATCGTCGTACATTTCTACGCGGTCTCGGCACGGCGATGGCGTTGCCCTGGCTCGATGCGATGAGCCCACTGACCGCTCTGGCCCGCAACATGCCGCCGACCAAGGCGGCACTGCGAACGGTATTCCTGTTCATCCCCAATGGCGTCCATCAATCAGAGTGGTCTCCTGCTGGAGCAGGGGCCGACTGGGTCGCGTCTCCGATCCTCGAACCGCTGGAGGCGGTACGCGATGATGTGCTGGTGGTCAGTGGTCTGGCCCATCACAACGCTCGCGCCCTTGGAGATGGTCCAGGAGACCACGCCCGCTCCGCCGCCTGTTTCCTGACCGGTGCCCATCCCTACAAGACCGCTGGCGACGACATTCATGCGGGGATCTCTGCCGATCAGATCATCGCCGCTGCCGTCAGTGAACATACCTTGATCCCCTCCCTGCAACTGGGCACGGAAGGGGGAAGGCAGTCGGGGAATTGTGACTCCGGATATTCGTGTGCCTATTCATCCAACATCAGCTGGGCTGGGGCCAACCAACCGCTTCCCCATGAGACACATCCTCGCCGCGTCTTCGAGCGGATGTTCCTCCGGGGAAATGTCGGCGAAACCGGTGCTGACCGGCGAAAGAGAATCTCCCAGCGATCCAGTATCATTGATTTCATCCTGGAGGATTCCAGGAGGCTCGAAAAGCAACTCGGAGTCCGCGACCGCCGACGTCTGAGTGAGTATCTCGCTGGCATTCGGGATATCGAGCGCCGTATCGATCGCCTGGAACAGCTGGAGCAGCTGGAGCGCCAGGAGGAAAATCTCCCCGATTTCGGTCAGGCTCCACCCAGCGGCATCAGTGAACACATCCAGTTGATGCACGAGTTGATCATCCTCGCGTTCCGCCTCGACCTGACCCGAGTCTGCACCTTCATGTGGGCCAATGAGGGATCAAATCGGACCCATCCCCATCTGGACGTGGGAGAAGGGCACCACACCCTTACCCATCACAAGGGAAACAAGAATCAGGTCGATCAGGTTCGCACCATCAATCGCTGGCAGGTCGAGGAATTCTCCCGATTCGTACAACGACTGCGCGAGGTGAAAGATGGAGATGGCTCGCTACTCGATTCGACCGTGGTGATCCATGGATCTGCCATCGGGGATGGAAATCGCCACAATCATGACAACCTGCCGGTGCTGATCGCCGGCCGGGGCAACGGCCTGATCGATCCCGGTCGGCATCTGGTCACCGCCAACAACACTCCGATGTGCAACCTGTTCCTGTCGCTGGCTCAGGCCGCAGGCTCTTCGGTCGAAAATATCGGAGATAGCAGCGGTGCCCTGCCGGGACTTCGGCTCTGACCAACCGATACGGCTTTGATCTCACCTTCGATCCCGTGAGCCACGGACTCCGAGTGATTTTCTTGCCCCCATCTGGCGGTCTCCATCTCGTTCCCGCTCAATCGGTCTTGAACGGTGCCGCGGGCAATCCATGACTGGAGACCAGGTTGGCCCGCACCGGATTGTCTTGCCATGCGTATCGAACGGCAGTGGGTGAATCTACATCTGGATGAGTGATGCGAAGCTGTCCCCCATCCATCACCTCGACCTCTGCCCAGTGCCAGGACCCATCGGATCCCTGCAGGGCGAATCCATCGATCTTCTTCCCACGGCGACCGGTAAGTCCATCTCCGGCATGATCGAAGGAGAGCACCATGCCCTTTCCATCGACGACATGACTGCGATAGAAGGGCCCCGACACGGGGAGATCATCCCTGTCGTGACAGCGGTTGAGCGCCCAATCTGCGAGTCGCTTGCCCACCGCCTGCTTGTTACGCGGATGGATATCGCGAGCATCGCCGACATCGGTCAGGACCACCAACCCGGTGTTGCGAACGACTCGATGAGTGAAGTCCTGCGCATCTCGAAGCGTCGCCCAGCCACCCTGGACCGGGTTGTCGCTGGTCGCCTTGAACGCTGCCAACTGCACGATGCCGAAGGGGAAATCTCCTTGACCCCAACTCTCTCTCCACGAACCGATCATCAGCGGTAACAACTCTGCATATTCGGTAGCCTGTCCCGCATTCGATTCTCCCTGGTACCAGATGGCTCCGCGGATTCCGTATCCGCTGAAGGGAGAGAGCATCGCATTGAACATCACACCCGGATCACCCGTCTTACGACCAGGAGCCTCCGGTACCGCTGGTGGACTCGGTCCTCGATCACCAGAGAAAATGTTTCCTCGGTTGATCTTCCAGTTTCCAGCCAGCCCGATCGCCTCGTCATCCTTGGCACTGACCGGACGGATCTTGATCGCCGAAGGCGCTCCGGTGATTCCACCGGCTCCACCGGTATCGAGGGCGGCAATGGCGATGATCGCCTCACCCCCCTCTACCAGATCACCAGATATGGTGTAGTTACGCATCAATGAGTGTTGATTGGTGGTACGACCGACTTCCTTACCATCCCAGTAAGTGATGTCGGCATCATCGATGGCGCCCGGTTGCAGCAGCAGATCCTGACCCTTCCACTTCTCCGGTACTTCGATGGAAGTCCTGTACCAGACGAATCCATCCCAACCCTCGTTCTTTCCCGCCCACAACCCTGGAACTGGCATCTCTTCCCAGCTCTCATCGGAATAGGAGGGCTCAGCCCAGGCACCGACGACCCCTGGATCTCCGTCCAGTTTCTTGTTCCACCATTCGCCGGTCCTTTCTTCGAACTGAGAGACTCGCTCGCGATACAGTTTCTCGATCTCTTCTGCCGATCGATCTCCCCAGCGCGCCACTTCTCTCTCCATCTTCGAAACACGTTCCTTGAATCTTGGATGGCGCTTCATCGCCACCGTCGATGTCCACGGTTCGATGCGAGTTCCACCCCAGTTGACATCGAGTATCCCAACGGGGACTCCCAGCTCCTCATACAGTCGACGCGCCATGAAGGTGCCGATCGCCGTGAAATTCCCGGCCGTGGCCTGAGTTGAGACTTCCCAGGCTGCGGCAATGTCGTACTCGGGTTTCCTGGACAGAAGATGCGGCGCCTTGATCCTGCGCAACCAGGGGAGGTCCCCTGCGGCAATCTCCTGCTCTGCATTCATCGAACTGCGAACTTGCCATTCCATGTTCGACTGGCCACCACAGAGCCACACTTCACCGACCAGAATATCCTTCACAACGATGGTCCCATCCGATCCAACGATGGTCATCGATCGACCCTCTGCGCTGGCTGCGATCGGATCCAGGGTGACGGACCATTGGCCATCCGCGTCTACCTCGGACTTCTTCTGCTGGCCAGCGAAGCGGACGGTCACCTCAGTGCCAGGAGCACCGGTGCCCCACACCGGCAAGTCCAGATCTCGCTGCAATACCGCGTGATCGCTGAACACTGCCGGAACATCGATGGCCAGGACAAACGAGGAGAAGAGCATTAAACTGCTGGTGAGCAGCCACTGTGCGCAGTGGATCGGTTTCATCATCGAATGACCTCCTGGGGAATCGTTACCTTGCTACTGAGTACGACCTGAACGAATCGTCAGGTCGATCGGGGACCGCAAAATCGGCTCCCTGTAAAATCTACGGCTGGAATGATCGTCCGCTCTGCTCAGGGTCAGGTCAAGGAGGGGCGAGAAGGGTCAAGGTCGCTCAGGAGTGCCATTCAGGACCTGTTCCAGGCGATCCAGCAGCTGTTGCTGCGTCTCCAGATAGTGTGGATACTCTTCTCCCAGTGAATCGGCCACCGGCCAGACCACGCTGACCAGGCCGGTCTGAAGAAAGATCTGCTGGGCCAGTGGCTCTGACGGTTGCTGATTCCACAGCAAGATCGTGGCACCGGTGCTGGCCTGAAGTTGCGTGAGATCCGCTGCGAGGCGATCGTTCCACTGCCCTCGTGCATCGAGATCGATGCGTCGCGTCGACCACCCCATCTTGGCGGCGGGATAGACCCAGAAGGGACCGCTGGTCACGACCGAGAGCCCCGGATGACGACTGGCCAGCTGGGACATCCGTTCTGCGACGGCTTCGAGTTGCGCCGCCAGCAGATTCCAGCGCTGCTCCACCGCGCCTCTGTGATCGGGCAACTGTTGAATCAATCGATCACGAATCTTTTCCCCTTGCAGGAGCAGGAGGTCTGGATCGAGCCAGGTATGGCCGGCGATCCCCTCGTAGGAACTACTGCCTTCTGGACCATGACTGTGAGTCACTACATCTGGATAGTGAAGCCACCGATCTCGGCAGGCTCGTGCCACTTCAACACTCTTGACGATAGGAAGCGAGTACCGACGTGCCCACCCCTCCAGGTTCGCCCCGTTGAGGAGGATGAGATCCGCCTCTGCCAGCGCAGAAAGCGATGCGTCATCCGGTGTCCAGCGGGCGGGATCGGCACCCGCGGGCATCAGCGCCACCACTTCACCCGATTCCATCATCAGTTCAGATGAAATCCATGCCAGCGGTGAGACGGAAGCCACCACCTGCAACGGAGCCGCAGAGCCCGAGATCGACGAATCACCGGTTTCCGAAACCGGAGTCGTTTCCATCGAACAGCCGATGCATGCGGATACCACCAGCAACAGCAATAGTGGGTACAGCGATAGACGAGGTAACATCGAGCAGTCCTTCATCATGGTAAGAGCAGCGGGCCTTCGGCGATGAATCGGATTGCAGCAATCGCCAGCAAGTACGACAGGAAACCACCGGAAAGAACCACGATCGAAACCTCGGTAAAGAGCAAGCGGGCGACAAATCCTCGAGGTGCTCCGATCCGCTCGAGCGTTTTCACCTCTCGCTCCCGGACCTTTACATCGAGGGTGACGATCAAAATCAGAAGTAATGTCGTCGCCACGATGACCAGCATCGAGTTGGCATCTAGAATTGCCTTCGCTCTCATCACGACCGTCAGTAGTTCTTTGAGTTCTACCATCGAGTCGATGGTTTGCAGGTCCTTCTGCCTACGAAATCTCGATCGGAGAATCGTCGCACCCTCGTCATCCTTGGCGTCGATGATCAATGCAGTGATCGGCAACTGATCGGGATCGCCGTGGAAGTGGAAGCTATCCTCATTCTCCGCTGTCACTTCGACCGCTTCCACCACCGCTGCAGAGGCGGTGACATGATTGCTCTTGCTCTCCAGCACCAGGTGGAAATCCTTCTCCGGGTCGATTTTCAGATGCCCATGCCCTTCTCCGGTCACCACCCAGGAGGTGTGCAGACTGACGAACACCGCGTCATCGTCAGGAGTTCCGGTGGCCGGCAAGACCGCAGTCACCTTCAGCAACAGCGGATACGATCCCGCCAGATCATGGAGTTTGTGGACGTCTGTGGCGATGGTATCGCCGACCGTCAGTTCAAGGCTCCTTGCGACTCCTGCTCCCAGTGCCGCTTCCGCCAGCCGTTGTGGCCAGTGATGCTCCTGGGCGAGACGGATCCCTCGAAATTCCTGGTAATCGGGAGTGGTGCCGACCAGCGGGTACTGATTCACCGATCCCTCCAGATGGATCGGAATCGGCACGCCAAGGCCGGACTCACCCGCCTCCATCGCCACCTTCATCTCGATGGATCGCTCGACCACACCGCGGTAGTAGAGTGCATGAATCAACAGGTCAGATCGACTTCCCGGCGCACCGACCACCAGTGGGGTCGACAACGCTCTCGCCTCCAACCGCGCTCGATACAGATCCAGCAATCCGTCAACCGCAGCGGGAAGAACCCCGACCAGTGCGATGCACAGGGCAAGCACCACGGTTCTTACCTTGTGATGAGCAAGCGAGCGTAGAGCCAATCTCAGCATCGGGCCACTCATGAAACACTCCCTGACAGCTCCTCGACTCGATCGAAGCCGTCGAGGATGGTCGAGTCATGGGTCACCACGATGACGGTAGCCCCGGTCAAATCCGCTTCCTCGAATAACAGATCGAGAACCGCTCTGCCCGAGGCCCCATCGAGACTACCGGTCGGTTCATCGGCGAGGATCAACGACGGAGAGGTCATCAATGCCCTGCACACGGCAGCCCGCTGTCGCTCTCCCTGGGAGAGTGCCCGCGGCTTTCTGTGCAAGAGCTCCTCGATTCCACAGCGACGAGATCGCTCGAGTAGCTTGGCGTGTTCTTCCTCGGTCGGTTCACGACCATCGAGCCACAATGGAAGAAAGGAGTTCTCCTTCACGTCGATGTGCTCGAGCAATTCAAACTCCTGAAAGACCAGCCCGATGTGCTCACGGCGGAACTTTCTCCGCCTGGAGTCCGAAAGCTGGTCGATCCGGGTCTCTCCGACCTGCACCTCTCCAGAGGAGGGGGAGAGAATGCCAGCGATGCACGAAAGAAGCGTCGTCTTCCCACAACCCGATGGACCCATGATGGCCACTTTTTCTCCCGCCTCGATGGAGATCTTGTCGACCCGAACAGGATGTTGTTGGCCAACATGGCAATGAACCAAGTCGCTGACCGATACACTGGAACCCGTCACTTGATCAACTCCTGACCATCATCCAGACGCCGCTGTTCCACGACATCGACTCCATCTATCCGCCAGCCCTCACCAGGAATCCAACGAACATCGTACAGCGCGGTCGAGAGATTCTTCCGCCAGTGAGTGTGCCCCCAGTGCTTGACCGTTCCAATCACTTCCCACCGTGCGCGAACCTGGAACACCGGATCCACCACCGTATTGAGCGCGATGACTTCGGTGTCGAGAGATCGCACTGCTCGAACATCGCAAATTGCATCCTCTTCGATCCTCATCATCAAACTTTCATGAATCTCGTCGTAGATTTGCTGCAGTAATTGCCCTGAAACACTTCGTTTGAGAAGTCGATAAATTTGATGCTCATCCTCGTAGTCGAAGGCACGGTAGATGTTCCGGTGAAGACTCTCGAAAAGTGCTTCTGCTTGCTCAGGAGGGGGAAGTTGCACAGGTGACAGCCAGAAGGGACGAACCTCGACCTTGCTGGTTCCCAGGGTCGATGCGGCAAGCACCACACAGATCAAGGCCCCGATCACCGTGGCCCGGGAGAACTTCTTGGCTCTCCAGGCGAGACGCAGGCCGATGATGCTGAACAGGATCGGCAGTAGATCGAGAGTGAACCACGGCATGCGGATTCCCGGTGCGACCAGCTCCGGATCGATCATCTTTTCCGCCTCCGGCGGGCTCCAGCTCCAACCAGGAGTATCTTCCTGGAAGCGATAAACCTGGTAGTCATCTCTGGTCGAGAGCACGTAATAAACCGATTCGAGCGGAAAACCATCTTCGGTGTCAAATCGGCTCCAGATGAAGTCGAGTTGTCTGGGCCGCGCCTTGGTCGGATAGATCACGGTGATGGCGGCGTAATTCATCAGGTCGTTGAGATCGAATCCTTCTTGATACTCCAGATCGGTTAGAACTGGAATCAGTTGCACCCCATCGACCTGGACGGGTGCATGTAGATCGAGCCAATCCACCACTCGATTTCCGTATTCTCTCCAATCCCCTTCCAGGTCGGGATCGAGATCGTCTATTACCTTTGGATCGAGGGAGAACCAGTGGGTGAACAACGTTTCATCGATGAGCAGAAAGACTTCGGTTTCTGCTTCTCGCACATCCACTTCGATATTGATCGGCTTGGGGACATGCGAAGTGATGGCATCACCGGCATGCACCATCTCAGACGAACTGGCGATGCCGACGAAAATGCACAGCAAAACGAAGGTGAAATTGAAGGCGAATTCAAAAAGGCGTTCGGGTCGACCAGTGAATCTCGGTCGACTCGAACGCCTGGTAGTCTGCGCGACTGAATTACTCAGCGAACAGCTCCCTGTTTTTTCTCTTCCTTCTTCTCTTCCTTCTTCTCTTCCTTGGGCGCTGCAGGAGTAGCCTCATCCGACTGATCTCTATTGGGCCGCGGCCACTCGATGATGGCTTCCATCTTCTTTCCATCACGCTCGAATACGACCTTTCGCTTCGCTTCGCCCGCCATGATGGCGCGGATCAAGGAGCGGCGATCGCTCACTTCCTCATCGCCGATCTTGAGGATCTTGTCCCCGGCCTTCATCCCGGCCTTGGCCGCGGTGGAATCAGGCATCACCTCCTCCAGTGTGGTCCCGTCGAGCATCACTCCCAGTCTCCGACCACCACCACCACCACCACGTCTGCGTCCTCCACCCTCTTCCAGCATCCCTTCGCGCGACAGAAGTCCGTCGAGATTTCCCACACCCAATGCCGTGAGGGCGATCACCGTCGTCGAATGCTTCAGGTACTCCGGAATCACCAGGTCAAAGGTGTCAAACTGGGTGTGAATCCCGTGCCACGTATCGGCACGACCTTCCTGGGTCCAGAAGAACCCTGGCACACCGCGAGCGAGGAATGATTCGTGATCACTGCCAATACCGCGGGGGATCCCATCGACATCGGTGAGTTTGAAGGGCAGATCAGCGTTCAGGTTCATCGCCGGAGCAAAGACCGTTTCGAAATCCTCTTTCATCGCAGCAGTTGCCGGAAGACCCGCAATGGCGTTGGGTCCACCGTCATAGACGAACACCGCTGAGATCTTTTCGAGCAGGTCCGGATTCTGATCGACCCAGGCTTTGGACCCGAGCAACCCTTGTTCTTCACCACTCCAGAGCATGAATCGAATCGTACGGCGGGGCTTGGCACCCGTCGCCATCAACATCCGTGCAGCCTCGATGGTGGTGGCAGTGCCGGTACCGTTATCGGTGGTTCCTGTGGCTCCGTCCCAGGAATCGATATGACCGCCGATGATGACGTACTCATCCGGGAACTCGCTGCCGACGATATCTCCGATCACATTGTAGAACTTGGCGGGCCCAGGCTGGAAGTGGTTGCGAACATCAATGCGAAGAGTGACCTCTTCATCCGCTTCCAGATTCTCGACGATCGTATCGTATTGATCCTTGCGTAGGTTGATCCGCGGAATCGTCGGAAGGTCATCCCAACTGATTCGGTGATTTCCGTAAACGTTGATCTTCTCGCCACGGGTGGGATAGATCCAGCCGGCGATACCGGCAGTTTCCAGCTTCTCGGTGACTTCACGCTGAGCTTGCCGTTTCTCGCGATCCTGACGCCCGCGCTGGGATGGACGGACGATCCAGGCGCCCTTCATCGAAGCGAGATCGATCCCCTCGATCGTAGCCGGCAGCATCACTGCAGGACCCTCTTGCACACCTTTGGTCCCCGCAGACCAGGCTGGAGTGCCAAACTCGAGGTCCATTCGCTCGGGAGAGATCATGTGCCCCCTCCACGCTCCTCGCTGGAAACCGACACTGAATTCCCCGGCCTCCTCCATCTTGACATTTTCCAGACCGAACTCGATGAACAGGTCTCGCGCCCATTCACAGGCCAGATGATCTTGATGACTACCGGTCAACCGAGGACCGATTCCATTGACCAGTTGGTCGAGGACCTCGACCACCTGATTGTCTTCGATCCCGATATCGATCAACTTTTTCTGCATCTCCGAGAGCACTGGTTCCGATCCATCGGCAGCTACGGCCATCGGCGGGATCGCCATCAGGGAACAAAAGAAGAGCGTGAGGGCAACTGTTCGCATGATCATTCCTTTCAGATACTCCCCTCCGCGAGAGGCCAGAATTGACCTCAAAGAGAGAAGCAACCCGGGCGGGCTCAAGCCGCCAAGATCGATCAGAATCGCAAGTATGAGGGGAGCGGTCAAGGAGGAGATTGGCGGATCTCTGGCTCGCTAGACCGATAGAGTAGCAGTTCAAATCACCCACCCTGGTGAGAACCCGGTCGATCCCCGGCCTAGCGGCTGTCCCCTGCCACCGGCTCGACCCTCAGGAGGTCGCCTGCCTCTTCTCTTGCTTGGCCCAGGAATCCCTCAGAGGGGCAATCCTGGCCAGATGAGGAGCTCCTTCTTTCGACAACTTCTGGTCCGCCACGAAGTAGCCCACCCGCTCCAACTGGAATCGATCACCGGCAGACGCCGCAGCCAGTGAGGGCTCGCACAGCGCCGTGGTCTCGACCAGAGATTGTGGATTGAGAAAATCGATCAGAGATTTCCCCTGCGGGACATGATCCGGGTCCGCCACGCTGAACAGTGGCGAATAGAGTCGCACCGGGATCTCGATGCAGCACGACGCCGGAACCCAGTGGATGATACCTCGCACCTTGCGACCGTCCGGCGTCTGTCCTCGAGCAGTGTCTGGATCGTATTCACACCTCAGCTGCAGGAGCTCACCACTCTCTGGATCCTCGATCACTTCCTTGACCGTTACGCAGTATCCGTAGCGCAATCGAACTTCTGCACCGGGCGCCAGGCGACGCCACTTTCTCGGTGGTTCGAGACGGAAATCATCACGATCGACCCAAACCTCCCTCTCGAAGGGTAGCAGTCGAGTTCCCGCATCCGGATCTTCTGGGTTGTTGACCGCTTCAACCATCTCCTGAAGGTCTTCTGGAAAGTTCTCGATCACCAATTTGAGTGGATTGAAAACAGCCATCCTACGAGTTGCGATCTTGTTGAGATGCTCACGAACTGAATTTTCCAGGACCGAGTATTCGATGGTCGAGTTGAACTTGGCCACTCCGATCCTGGCCATGAAATTGCGAATCGATTCGGGAGTGTATCCCCGACGCCTGATTCCCGAGAGCGTCGGGAGACGTGGATCGTCCCACCCTTCGACATGACCATCCTCGATAAGGGTTCTCAACGACCTCTTGCTCATCACGGTGTAAGAAAGTGCCAGTCGGGCAAACTCGGTTTGTCTCGGCTGCTCCTCGATGCCGATTTTATCCAGGAACCAATCGTACAACGGTCGGTGATTCCCGAACTCAAGGCTACACAGGGAATGAGTCACCCCCTCGATGGCGTCGCCTTGACCATGAGCCCAGTCGTATGTCGGATACATGCACCAGCGATCTCCAGTACGATGATGTGTGGAGCGGTGGATCCGGTACATGACCGGATCCCGCATGATGATATGGGCTGACTCCATGTCGATCTTGGCTCTCAAGGTCCTTGCTCCGTCGGGGAATTCCCCGGATTTCATGCGGCCAAAGAGGTCCAGGTTCTCTTCGATGGATCGATCTCGATTGGGACTGTCACGACCGGGCTCGGTCAAGTTGCCACGGTACTGGCGAACCTCTTCACCCGTGAGATCACAGACATAGGCGTCTCCCTGGCGAATCAGCTGGGTCGCCCACTGATATAGCTGGTCGAAGTAATCGGAAGCAAAACAGAGCTGATCCCACTCGAATCCGAGCCAACGAATATCATCTTGAATTGAATCAACGTACTCCTGCTCTTCACGAGAGGGGTTGGTGTCGTCAAAGCGAAGATTACAGCGACCAGAAAATCTGGCAGCCAAACCGAAGTTGAGACAGATCGCCTTGGCATGACCGATGTGCAAGTAACCATTGGGTTCGGGTGGGAATCGAAACTGAACTCGCCCTCCAGAGAGGCTTGCGGACACATCTGAGGAGATCAATTTCTCGATGAAATTGTCAGGCTTGTCCGTTTCGTTGACAGTCTCTCCTTGCTTTTCAGACATCTGAAGCAGCTCCAAACGAGTTCCAGGACTTTTCGTGACGATATAGCACAAACATCAGAGCGAGTCTCTCATGCACCTTGTGAACTGCTCCTATCAAGCACCACTCACGCCCGTTAGTATTTAGGGTAAGAGGTAATATGCAACTGATCAGCCTGTGATCCACCGGCCGATCATCGCGGGAGGTAGAGTTCGTTACCAGGAATCCCAAGGTAACGACTAAAATATCGGAGGAGACGGTAACCATGAAACGTCAAAATGTCCATGTTGCTACAGTGGTAATCCTGCTGTTGTTCCAATTTCCGACCCTGGCCACGGCCATGGGAGGTGGCTATGAGATGAGTTTTAGCAGCGGAGCAGCCGCCGAGGGTGGGCTGGTTCCCATCACTCTGACTCTCACTCATGCAGCACCCTCAGGGGTCCAAGGCTTCTCGTTCGGAGTTTGCCACGATACCAACTTGCTCGATCTGGAGCCGTTCGGATCCGGTCCGGCCGAATTCGACTACGTTATCGACTGGTCCACCGAACTCGAGACCATCAAGAACGGTGCGGCTCCCGACTTCATGCAACAGAACATCGAAACTGGTGGATGGGCGGTCGGCTGCGTGATTTGCTTCACCTCCTGTGCCGTGATGAACGCCGGTGCGACGGAGATTGGAACCGCTTTCTACCGTCTGATCGGACCGGTCGGATCGGTGACCACCATTGGCCTCTGCAACACTCTCGGCAATCCACCGGTTTCCAGTGTCGCAGTAGTGGGTGGATCCTCGAATCCGATGACCAGCATCGATGGCACCATCGAAATTCTTGAACAACCACCAACGCTGTTCTACTTCAGCGCTCCCTTGAGACAGGTCAACTACGATCCTCTCGACGGTGCGGCCAATTTCAATGCGACATTGACCATCGCCGAAGATCCAATCAATGCGACATACCCATCCGATACCCAGGGCTTTTCGATGAGTTTGGCGACCGACCCGACTTACGTCATTCCCTCAGGAGCGTCGGTCACAGGTCCAGTGGCTCTGGCGAACCCAGCATTTTCGGAATCGATCTTGACAGAAACTGGCTGGGCCATCGGGGTGGTCTACGCTTTCCAGCTGCCGGTCTACATCCAGTTTCCCACTGCCACAGATGCTGTGAGCATCACCGGTTCTACGGTGCCTTCGGCACTGATCGGGGATGAAGTTGGAGTGACCATTCCACTCTCCTGGCAAAGTCACAGCACACCAGCGATTTTCAATGTTGTGACCCATAACAACCATAGCCTTTCACCTGTGACCTATGATGGTTCACTGATCCTACATCCTCAAACTGTGCTCGATTTCGTTCGTGGCGATGCCAACGGTGACGGGATCACCGATGTGGCGGATGTGGTCTGGGCCCTGCAGGAGATCTTCAATGGAGGACCTCAAGGCACCTGCCACGACTCGAAAGATTCCAATGCTGACGATCTATTTGATGTTGCGGATCCCGTCTGGTTGATTTCCTACATCTTCACCAACGGCTCCGCTCCTCCGCCACCATTCCCGACGTGCGGAAATGCCGGAGAACCACAGAACTGCTCTCTCTACAACGGCTGCTGATCGATTCGGGCCGTTGAGCCACCGACCCAGTCAAACACCCCGCTCGGCGCTGACGCCGAGCGGGGTGTTTTCATTTCACGGCAGCGGACGGATCCACTGCAGAAGTTATCACCAACAGTTCACCTCCGGGCATTGCCACTCTTGCTCGCTTCTTCGCGTATCCGCTTCGCCGTCGCTGCCCATGAACAGATCTTGCAAGTCGACAGATCGTGGCCCCTGGCCGGGCAGTGCTCACGACCAAAGTAGATGAACTGGAGATGCAGATCATTCCATAACCGTTCGGGAAATAACGTCTTCAGATCCGCTTCGGTTTTCTCGACATTCTTTCCGCTGGAGAGGCCCCAACGCGCTGCCAGGCGATGGATATGCGTATCGACCGGAAACGCCGGAATACCAAACGCTTGCGCCATCACCACGCTGGCGGTCTTGTGCCCCACCCCAGGAAGTGCTTCCAGGCTCTCGAAGTCTTGCGGAACCTGCGAGCCGTGCTGCTCGACCAGGATTTGCGAGAGATCCCGGATCGCTTTCGACTTCCTCGGGGCCAGTCCGCAAGTTTGAACCTGTTCGAGGATCTCTTTCACCTCCAGCACGGCCATCTGGCTGGCGGTCCTGGCCCGTCGGAAGAGCCCTGGCGTCACCAGGTTGACCCTGGCATCGGTAGTCTGCGCCGACAACAACACGGCGATCAGCAGTGTGAACGGGCTATCGTGCTGAAGTGGGATCGGCGGATCTGGATACAGCCTGGCCAGTATTCTGGCAGCCTTATCCGCTTTTTCTTGACGCTTCATGAGGACACTCCTCTCCACTTCTTGCGCATCGATGACGGCGCCTCATCGAGCTTCTTTTCCTGCCAGAGTGCATGGATTCCAGCCAAAGTGAATGGAGCCCGGGTCCATTCTCTGATATTTTTTTGACTCAGACATCGACGCTGCCGAGATTCTCCCCGGTCACGGGAGGTTCCTGGAACGCCTCCAGTCCGGTGAGCGTCAACTCCACAGTCCGGCAAACCACAGTCCGGCAAACCACAGTCCGGCAAACCACAGTCCG
>JAAZXB010000017.1:0-9001 GCA_014240375.1 Planctomycetota bacterium
ACCCGACTCTGTTCAAAACTGTCCAAGCGTCCAGAGTCATCATCCCCGAACCGTTCAATGGACCGGCAATATCTGATCACTATCCGGTGGTGTCCGATTTCAGGAGCAAAGTTCCCGAATAGGGCAACCTGATCGATCAAACTTCAATTCCACTCTGGACTGAAATGATCAGCGCCCGTTCTGGTCTGCTGTGATCCCATATGGTTTTCGTCGTCAGAGAGTCACTATTTCAGTCAAGTTTCCGAACACCAATTTACCAGTAGTTATACAGCCTTCGCCGAGACCGGGGCCGGTTTGGGGCGGGTGAAGACCAGCGTCGAGTCGCTGCTGCTGCTCTGGTCGAAGCGATAGCCTTCGCTGTCGAAATCAGCCAGATCGGCGCTGGTCTTGGGTCGGTGATCTGCCATCCAGCGCGCCATCCGTCCACGCGCCCGCTTGCCGTAGAAACTGATGAACTTCGCCTCGCCTCGATCGACCTGGAGGAACTTGACGTCGATCACCGGCACATCGAGTCGTTTCAGTTGCGCCGCCTTCGAGTACTCGGCGCTGGCCAGGTTGACCAGTACGGTGGCCCGACAGTCGGCCAGATCCTTGCACAGCAATCGATGGATCTGATCGCCCCAGAAGCTGTAAAGATCGCCACCCTGGTCGGTTTTCAACCGGGTACCCATCTCCAACCGATACGGCTGGATCGTATCGAGCGGCCGCAGTAATCCGTACAGGCCACTGAGGATGCGCAGTCGTTGCTGGGCCCACTTCAGCGCGGTCGCCTTCATCGTCCACGCCTCGAGGCCCTGGTAGACATCACCACGAAAGCAGATGGCCGCCGGACCCTTGCGGTTCCCGCGACGACCAAATTTCTGCCACCGATCGGCATTCTGCCGCGCCAGATCGTCCGATATCTTCATCAGGGTCGAGAGACGCTGGGGAGAGTACTCCTGCAGATGAGCCGCCAGTTGACGGGTCCCCGAAAGCAGACGGGTACGAGAAGTCTCGGGTGAAAGCGAGTCGTGGGTCGCTTCCATATCGAGGGTCTTCGCCGGGGAGAGAAGTGCTAATAATCCTGCCATGGCGATAAAATAGCGGATTTCCTGTCCGATGGAACGCCCCAGGACTGTTGCTGTGAAGATATTTTCCGGCCGCTACAATGTCCCCATGATGACAGGAACCGCCATCCATCCGAGTGACCTGCTCCCCCGTCTCCGCAACGGGCGGTGCAGACGCTGCGTTCTTACCCTGCTCTGCATGCTGATGCTGGCCACGCCTCAACCGGCGATGGCCGGCGAGTCTCCGCTCGTCATCGATCTCCCGACCGTACGCAAACAACTACGATCGCAGATCCTCGAGGGACGGGCGCAACCCGCCTTGCAGCGCATCCTCGCCTTGCGCAAGGAACACGCCGACGATGCCGGGCTGGCACTGCTGGAGGGAGAAGCCTACTACGCCACCGAACGCTTTGAACTGGCCGTGGATGCGTTCCGCAACGGACTCGAACTCGATCCCGCAAAGCGCGGTCAGTTGTTCAACCTGGGTCGAGCGCTCCAGCAACTGGGACGCGATCGGGAAGCGCTGGTGGAGTTTGAACGGATGCAGCAACGGTCGGAAGCCGCCCATCGCACGCGTGGCCACTTCGGAGCGGGTCTCTCCTGGCAAAGTCTCGGCGACATCGAGCAAGCGATGGGTCTCTATCAGCAGGCATTGAAACTGGATCCTCGATTCGATCGGGCCCGCTATCGACTGGCACTACTACTGTTGCCAGCGAAACCGCAAGAGGCGTTGTCGATGCTGGAGCAGATCATCGAACGAGATCCACTTCATCATGGCGGCGCCTACAACCGTGCGCTGGCACTGAGGAATCTGGGACGAGTCGAAGATGCCCGTCAAGCGATGCTCCGCTACCAGACCATCCTCGAGGGGCGCTCTCGCATCGCCATGCTGAAGGAGCGTTGGGCGACCGATCCGGCCAACATCGATCTGATGATGGAACTGGGAAGAACTCACGATCAACTGGGAGCACTGTCGGAAGCATTGCGCTGGTTCGGCAAGGCGGCAGGAGCGCATCCGGGAGATCCTCGACCACCGCTGGCGACCATCCGAACCTTGCTCGCTGCAGGGAGAGTGGTCCAGGCACGACAACTGGTCAGTCACCTGCAAGGAAGCGCCGTCGCCAGCCGTGCTCAAGCTCTGATCGAAGAATTCGAGGATCCCCCTGCGCCACCTTCCCCTGTACCACCAAACCCGCCTTCGCAGGATCGCTAGATCAGATGGGCCAGTTGGGCAACTTGGGATCCTTGCGGCGAATCTCGGTCGCTCGCTTCGGTCCCGTCATGAACAGGACAATCAGCAGATACAGGTAGAAAATCGCCATTCCGATCAGCAGGTAGCCCGGTGGAATGTTGCCCGCATCGAAGGCTTGAAGCAGGATCTCCTCGAACGACCCCTCTTTACCGGGGGGGACTCGCTCCCAGGCCAACATCAACCAGGTTCCCAGGACGATGAGAAACAACCAGATGTAGGTGCGCTGAAGCCTTCTACCCAGCGCCTCGAAGCGTGACATCTTGTAGTTGGGTGCCAGTAGATCGTTGCACAGCATCTCACGCCAGTTGCCCTCGACCAGAGTCTCGCTCTGCAGCAGTGCCGGAACCATCAGGTGCACCTCGAGCATCCGGACCCGCATACGCCAGACATCGAAGTAGCGATAACGACGCGCCTCGATGTGCAACAGCAAGTAGAGCAGCATGCAGCAAAATGGCATCAACAGGATCGAGGCTTCCTTCGATGAATAGGCCAGTGAGACCACCGCCATCGTCGAGATCACTGCCCAGTGAGTGGTCGCATCCATCCGCTGGCGCCAGACGTTCGATCGAGACAGTTCACCACGGTAGAAGTGAGCCAGAACCTGCAAGTTGGAGGCGGGAAATCGCTGTAGCAGCGCACTCACGCCAGCAGATTCATCCGGACTGGAGCCGGCCTCGTCAGCACTATTCATCGATTCCCCTCCCTTGTTGCGCCACGAGACTGACCTGTGACCTCGCCAGCGTCAAGGCCACGCTTGCCTCCGATCGCTCGACAAGACACACTCCAGCGACACGCCCACCCCGATCTGGAGAAGAGATCTCGATGCTACGGCCACCCTTGACCCGCCTGCTGTGGATCCTGCTGCTGAGCCAGCTTTCCTTCTCTACATCCAGTTCCATCGCTGCCGAGCCGATGCTTTGGCCCTTTCAGCCGGAGGTGTCCCCCGATGGTGCAACGGTCGCATTCACCTGGGAGGGATCGCTGTGGACCGCCTCGAGTGATGGAGGCGTCGCTCGCCGTCTCACCGACCACCCCGCCTGGGAGTCGTTGCCGCGCTGGAGTTCCGATGGCGAGTCGATCGTCTTTGCCTCATCGCGCGGCGGCAGTTCCGATCTGTGGCAGATACCCGCACAAGGGGGCCGTGCTCGCCGCTTGACCTGGTGGAGCGGCACCGATTTGCCCTGCGACCTGTCCCCGGATGGCTCCGAATTGATCTTCAGTAGTGATCGCATCGACGGCTGGAAGAGGGGCGCTCGATTGTATCGGATGGCGATCCCGCCGGCTGGATCTCCCCCCGAAGAACCGACCCGTCTGACCCTCGCAGCATCAGCCAGCGCCCGCTACTCGCCCGATGGTCAGCGGCTGTTGACGCAGCGTGAGGGTACAGATTGGACTCGCCAGGGCTATCGCGGATCGCAGTCGGGGCAGATCTGGCTGTACCACCTCGAGAGTGGTGACTGGCGTCCACTCACCCCGGCTGGAATCCCGCATACCTCGCCGGTATGGATCGACCAACAACGGTTCCTGATGGTCGAGGATATCGATGGCCGTGGGCAACTGGTCGAACGTGACATCGACCATCGAAATCGACGGGTCTGGACCTCCTTCGAGCAGGATTCGGTGCGATTTCCCAGTGTCAGTGATGATGGCAACATCGTGATCTTCGAGCAGGGATTTCATTGCTGGAAATTGAATCGATCGAGTGGCCAGATCATTCCGCTCGAATTCCTCGCTGCCGAGGACTTGCCCGACACCGGAGTCGAGGATCTGAACTTTTCCAGCGCCACCTCCGCGTCCCTCTCTCCCGACGGCAAACAGGTCGCCTTCGGCTGCCAGGGCGATCTGCTGGTGAGACGAACCGAGAAGGGACTTCCCGCCAATCGCGTCGATGCCCACCCCGCCAGAGATGACGACCCGGTCTGGTTGCCCGGCGCAAAGAAACTGTTGTTCGTGAGTCGTCGAAGTGGCACCGAGGACCTCTACACCGTCCGCAGCAGCGAAGCAGGTGAACCTCGTCTCGACCGCTGCCTGACCACCGAGGTGAAACGCTTCCCCGGGCCCGAGGTGCGGCGACGCTCTCCAGGCCTCTCCCCCGACGGTCGACAGATCGCCTTCTTGCACGGCGATGGCGACCTGGCGGTGCAGGATCTCGATGGAGGCCACTTCCGCCTCCTTCACAGCGGCTGGGCACCAGTAGAGTTTCGCTGGTCCCCCGATAGCCAGTGGCTCGCCTATTCCACCCTCGATCAGGATTTCAATCGAGATGTGTGGCTGGTGCGAAGTGATGGAACGATGTTCCCCTTCAACCTCAGTGCCAATCCTCGCCCCGACCTCAATCCAGCGTGGAGCCCCGATGGCCGCAAGCTCTGCTTCGTCTCCCAGCGAGACGAGGAGGGCGGAGACCTGTGGTGGCTATGGCTGCGCAAGGAGGATTTCCAGCAGACTCGTGAGGACCGGATTCTCGACGATGATCCACCCGAGGAACCCCCATCTGCAGCACCGAAAAAGCACTCACCAAAAAAGGACCCGCCGAAATCGGATCCGCCCCCATCCGAGGAGCCCCAATCTTCTGCGCCCGGTTCCGCGCTCGCCGGCGATGACAAGCCCGATCCAGAGGCTTCAAAATCTGCCCCGAAGCCGATAAAAGTAGTCGAGGAAAAAAAGGTCGAGGTGCAGATCGACCTCGACGGAATCCGTAACCGCTTCCAGCGCGCCTTTGCGTCGGACAAATCGGTCGGATCGCCCATCTGGAGCCTCGACTCGAAGAAGGTCTACTTCAACTCGTCCCATGAAGGATCCGCCGCACTGTACTCCCTCTCGATTCCGCAGGACGGCTCCGCCAAGAAACTCGCCGCCGGTTCCGCGGCCATCGTCGAGTGGAATCAAAAGAGCAAGAAGATGCTTCGCATCGTGTCGGGGGTCCCGACCACCGTCACCGCTTCCGGGAGCAGCGTCGCACTCTCCTTCGCTCGGAAACTCCCGGTCGACATGCTGGCTCGCCGCCGTGCAGTCTTCGATGAGGCGTGGGCGACGATGCGCGACCGATTTTACGACCCGAAGATGAAGGGGCTCGACTGGCAAGAACTCGGTGATCGATACCGTGAGATCGCAGTGGCTCGTCGTGATCCCACCGAGTTTGCCTCCATCATCAACCGCATGATCGGTGAGTTGAACTCTTCTCATCAGCGTTTCACCCCTGCAAAGCGCTGGTCCAAGACGATCCGAGCCACCGGTGTGCCGGGCTGGAGGCTCGAGCCGAACCACAGATCCGATCGCTACCGCATCGAATCGATCTTGCCGGGTACTCCCGCAGCAGCGAAGGAACTCGATCTGCACATCGGAGACGAATTGATCTCCATCGATGGAGAGCCGATTCGCGCGGGCGACAATCTCTCGATCCCGCTCGAGGGAAAGGTCGGTTCTCGTGTGGCGATGATGATCGCTCGTGAGGGACAACCGCAGCGGCGCATCGTGATCCGCCCCATCTCGAACAATGTCCTGCGAACCTTGCTCTACAACGACTGGCAGCGCCAGAGACGAGAACAGGTCGGTCGCCTCAGTCAGAATCGACTCGGTTACCTTCACATCCAGGGAATGAACCAGAACAGCCTCGACCGCTTCTCGGTGCAACTCTACGAGGCGGGTCATGGCAAGGAGGGGTTGATCATCGATGTGCGGGAAAATGGCGGTGGCTGGACCACCGACTTGCTGCTGGCGGCACTGACCCGGACCCCGCACGCCTACACGATTCCTCGGGCCGGATCGCGCGGTTATCCCAATGATCGGCTGGTCGCTCCCTCGTGGACCCGGCCCATCGCAGTGATCTGTAACCAGAATTCCTTCTCCAATGCGGAGATCTTCTCCCATGCGGTCAAGAATTTGGGTCGAGGCGCGCTGATCGGGGTGCAGACCGCAGGGGGTGTCATCTCGACCGGCAGTTCGACGCTGCTCGATGGCAGCCGCATCCGGGTCCCCTTCCGCGGCTGGTACACGATCCCCGGCGGAATCGACATGGAACTGAACGGGGCGATCCCCGATCTGGTGGTCCGCTCGCTTCCCGCTGACGAGGAGCAACGGATCGATCGACAGCTGGAGGCGACCGTCCAGCGCCTCCTGGAAGATCTCCCACCCCGGCGTAAACTGGCTTTTTGAGACGATATTGAGCGATCCTGTCAGGTCTGGTTGACCCGGGGTGCCCCACCTCGATACGATCCAGGCATGAGCAATAGAAATAACCGCAAGGTCAAAAAGGCCAACCATGGCAAGCGTCCGGCGAATCGTAACCGCCGTGCCGCCAAGTCTGCCAAATTCAAGAACTGAGTCCCTGGGGGACTGGATCTCGAGTGAACCGGGTTCCTCGTAACCTGATTCCCGAGTGCATCACCTGAATTGGGCCGCTGGCGCCACCCGGGTCCTGACCGCGCTCCTCTGTCGAATCTGCCCCTTCTACGGTGTGCTTTACTGGCACCACCACAATCCATCCGTTAATTTTCCGTTTCAGATCCGAGCATCCTGACGATGCCGATGACCGAGGACCACTGGGAGGTACCGACATGGATATTGCACTGCTTCAGCAAACAGCACGACGGATGGTTGCCCCGGGCAGAGGGGTTCTCGCCGCCGATGAGAGCCACCCCACCATCGGAAAGAGATTTGCAGCACTGGGCATCGAAGCCTCCGAGGAAAATCGGCGAGTATATCGTCAGATGTTCTTCCAGAGCCCGGGCATCGAAGAGTTCATCTCCGGGGTCATCCTGTTCGATGAAACGATTCGACAATGTGATGACCAGGGAACTGCTTTCGCACAGCTGCTCGCATCGAAAGATATCATCGCAGGAATCAAGGTCGATCGCGGGGCCAAGCCGCTTGCCGGACATCCGGGTGAAACGGTTACCGAGGGCCTCGATGGCCTGAGAGATCGCCTCACCGAGTACTTCCAACTGGGTGCCCGATTCGCCAAGTGGCGAGCGGTCATCTCGATTGGCGATGGAATGCCGAGCCGTGCGAGCGTCGAGACCGATGCCCACGCTCTCGCACGATATGCCGCTCTCTGTCAGGAGGCTTCGATCGTTCCCATCGTCGAGCCAGAGGTCCTGATGGACGGCAATCACGACATCGATACGTGCGAATCGGTCACCACCGATGTCTTGCAGCGAACCTTCTCTCATCTTGCGGCTCAGGGAGTGATGCTCGATGGGATCGTTCTCAAGCCATCGATGGTGATCCACGGTACTGGTGCCGCTGCTGCGACCATCGATGAAGTGGCGGAACGTACCCTTCGTTGCCTCCAGCGAACCGTGCCCGCTGCAGTACCGGGAATCGCCTTCCTCTCCGGTGGTCAGAGTGATGAAGATGCAACGGCCCACCTCGATGCGATGAACCGCCGTGGTCCACACCCATGGAATCTGACCTTTTCCTACGGAAGAGCGTTGCAGGCCCATGCGATGCAGACCTGGGGCGGTGCTCCGGAGGCGATTGAAACCGGATCCCAGGCTTTCCTCAAACGTGCCCGTTGTAATTCTGCGGCCACCCGTGGAGCCTGGGAGAGTTCGATGGAGCAGGCTACAGCCTGATCCATCCGCACAACCGAACCGAAGTTTTGGGGTTGTGGATGAGAAGCCCGCCAGTTTCTCGTTGACTCTCACTCGCTCTGAGAATCAGAAGAGAGGAGTGATCCGCATGACCAGGATCCCCGTTCTCGCTGAATTGGACTTTCATCCCCTGTCGATGAGGTCGAGATCGATGATGTTACGACTTCCTGCGCTCGCGCGAGGTGGCTGGCTACTACCGATGCTACTGGTCACAACGCTGGTCACAACGCTGGTCACAACGCTGGTCAGTGGCCAGGTTGAACCGACAACTGCCGCCGAGCCTGCTGTCGACCAGAAGATCGCCACGCCTATCGGCATCGATGGAGCACGACACCTGCTCGGCAGGACCATCTTCGGAGCTCCGCTGGATCAATTGCAGCGGTATTCATCGCAGACTCGAGAACAAGCCGTCGACGGCCTGCTCGAGACTCTCACCACCTCCGCTGTCACCCCCCTTCCTTCCTGGGCATCACTAACACCGAGCAAGATCCAGCAACAACGGGGAAAAACCGCGGAGAGTCGCAAGGTCTTTCAGAAGTCGATGCGACGCTGGCAGGGTGAGTTGCGCAGCTGGTGGGCACGGGAACTGATCTCCACTCCTTCTCCCCTGACCGAACGACTGGTGCTGATGTGGCATGGCCATTTCACTTCCGAGATGACCAAGGTTCGCTCGGCACCGGCGATGCTGAAACAGAATCAGATGTTTCGCCAACTGTGCAGCGGAGACTTCCGCCAACTGATCCACCGTGTGGCCGTTGACCCGGCGATGGCGATCTACCTCGACACCCGCCGTAGTACCCGGGAGAAGCCAAACGAGAACTTTGCCCGGGAATTGCTCGAGTTGTATGGTCTCGGTGAAGGAAACTACAGCGAGACCGATATCCAGGAAGCGGCTCGTGCATTCACCGGATACCGGATCGACAACCGAACCGGTGAATTGCGACGGATTCGGCGTCGTCATGATGCCAGCGAAAAGACCGTGCTCGGAGTCACCGGCTCGCTGACCGCGACTGAAGTGGTCGACGCAGTTCTGGCTCAGCCCGCCTGTGCTGAATGGATCAGCCGGCGCTTCTGGATCGAGTTCATCTCTCCGACCCCGGATGTGAAAGTAT
>JAAZXB010000017.1:9100-63475 GCA_014240375.1 Planctomycetota bacterium
GCCAGAAGTCTACGACTGCAACAGTGGTTGCTGCCCTTCAAACCGGTCGGCACTGTGGTCCAGCGAGGCTCGATTCGTGACCGACTCGGCTCGGTGCTGCTCGACCCCACCTACCAGTTGAAATGAGGATCAGATGAAATTTGATCGCAGAGCCTTTCTTCGCCTGGGCGGAGCCGCCTGCCTCCCACTGCTGGTTCCCGGTGTTCGCACCTGGGCCATCGATCAAGAAACCGCCACTACTGCGGCACTCGGTGATCGCGTGCTGATCCTGGTCGAGTTGCAGGGTGGAAATGATGGTCTCAATACCGTGATCCCCTTCCGCGATGAGCGTTACAAGAAGTTGAGACCGAAGATCGCGGTTGCCAATTCTCACGTGATGGACCTCGGAAACCATCTCGGCATGAACGATGCCTTGGCCACTCTCGGAGAATCATGGGAAGCCGGGGAGGCGTGCTGGATCCTCGGCCTCGGCTATCCCCAACCCAATCGCTCTCATTTTCGTAGCATCGAGATCTGGGAAACCGGATCAGATTCCGATGAAAATCTGACAGATGGTTGGCTTGGACGCCTGATCGGCAGTGCGGCAGGCGATCCGAAGCGCGCCGCCGATGGCATCATTCTGGGTGGCGGAGATTCTGGTCCTCTCCACGGCGACTCGACCCGTATCATCCACCTCAACGATCCGATCCAGTTCACCCGCCAAGCTCGAGCGGTTCCCGACATCGCTCACGGCAAAGATGCCAGAAAAGCGCTCGAGCACCTGCTCGAGGTGCAGGCCGATATCAAGCGGTCGGCCCGGGTGATCGAGGAGAAGAGAGCCAAGGCTCCAGCCCTGGGGGTCCAATTTCCCCAGAGCAAATTTGGCAAGAGATGTGAAATCGCCGCCTCGTTGGTGACCTCCGGCGTTCCCTGTCCCCTCATCAAGTTGTCTCACGGCGGATTCGACACCCATACCGATCAGTTGCGCCGACACCCACAACTACTGACCGAACTGGCCGCCGGGCTCGCAGCACTGCGCACGGCTCTGATCGCCTCGGGAGACTGGGACCGGGTACTGATTTCCACTTATTCCGAGTTCGGCCGCCGCGCCAATGAGAATGGCAGTGAAGGCACCGATCATGGGACCGCGGCCCCTCATCTGCTGCTGGGTGGTCGGGTCAAAGGTGGACTGGCGGGAGCACAGCCCGATCTGGGTACCCTCGAAAAGAACGACCTGGTGTTCACCACCGATTACCGTCAACTCTATGCCACCATCGAACAGCAGTGGTTCCAGCTTCCGGCCAATCCGCTGATTTCGAGGGGAGCGCGTCCCTTGCCGGTGCTGAGAGAGAAGCCACTGTGATTGCCAGCACCGTGATTGATTGCACCGTGATTGACTGCACCGTGATCGCCTTCCAGAGGACGACTCTGACCAAAAATCTGGTTTGTATCCACAGATTCAGGTTTGATCTCTCCGCCAGACCGATATCCTTCCGCTCTGGAGGATCCACCCCGTGACGATGCTGATTCAGAGCCTGGTTTCATTTCTGCTGGGACCGCTGGTAGCGATCCTTGGTGGTCGCCTGCCGTCGATGCTTCCGATCATCGATGGCTTCGTACTGATCTCGCTGTCAGGCCTGGTGATGCTCGAGGTGATCCCACACGCGATGGAGGAGATCGGACTCTGGGCGCTGGGATTGGCGATGGCTGGATTACTGGTGCCGAGTTTCATCGAGAAGTCTCGCTTCCGGATTGCCGACCAGGCTCATGGCATGGCGCTGATCTTCGGGATCGTCGCCATTCTCCTCCACTCGATGGTCGACGGACTGGCGCTGGCGATCAGCGTTGCTGAAGGAAATTCAGAGGCATTCGGGTCGGCGGTGATCCTTCACCGATTGCTGGAGGGGATGGCGGTCTGGTGGCTGCTGCGACCCACCTATGGAAAACGCCTCGCGATGGCGACCATCTTTGCCGGAGTCCTGCTCAATCTGGCCGGTTGGTTCGGCGGCCAACAATTACAGGCGCTGGTCTCAAGTTTTCCATCGTCAGCGGTGATGGCGCTACTCGGAGGCGCGTTGCTCCACGTGATCATCCATGCTCCCGATCAAAAGCCGGTCGGCGTGGAACGGGCCGCGAGACTGTCGGCAACCGGTGCCCTGTTGGGGCTACTGTTCCTGTACCGCTTCGTCCTGCAAGACAGTGTCCATCTCGACAACCACGCCATGCATTCCGGGGTGGATGAATTCCTCGATCGTTTCATCGCTCTGGCGAGAGAAAGTGCCGGGCCTCTATTGCTCGCCTACACCGTCGCCGGATTGATCCATGCACTGCTGCCCCAAGCCACCATCCAGTGGATGGCCCGTGGATCCAATCTTCAGCAGTCACTGCGTGGGATGCTGTTTGGGCTACCGCTTCCCATCTGCTCCTGTGGAGTGCTTCCCCTCTATCGAAGTCTGGTCGAGAAGGGCGTACCGACCGCCGCTGCAGTGACCCTACTGGTCGCAACTCCCGAACTGGGAATCGATGCGGTCATTCTCTCCTTCACCATGATCGATGGCCCGTTTGCCATCGCACGAGTATTGACCGCTGCAATACTGGCGATCTCGGTCGGCATGATATCTCTTCGCTTCATTCGGCCGATCCAGGTCAAACCAGAACAGTCGAAAGCTGCTGAGCCGCACAAGCCGATCACTGAAAAGATCCTCGCTGGATTGAAAGTCGGACTGTGCGACCTGGTCGACAACACTGCACCATGGATTGTTCTCGGCCTCTCGTTGGCGGCGGCTCTCTCTCCACTGGTCGAGGACGGCAGTTTTCTGGCCAATATTCCTGATTGGCTCGAGGTACCGGCATTCGCCCTGCTCGGTCTTCCGATTTATGTCTGTGCCAGCGGAGCCACACCTCTTGCTGCAGTCCTGATCGCAGGGGGAGCGTCACCAGGAGCGGCGCTGGCGTTCCTGCTCACCGGGCCCGCCACCAATGCGACCACCTTTGGTATTCTCGGTGACCTGCACGGACGACGCGCCGCCATCCTCTTTGCCATCTGCATCGGGATCGGAGCGATCGGTTGCGGATACGCCGTCGATGCGATTCTCGATGACGTCACCGTGGGTGTCGCAGAGCACATCCATCTGGACCACTCGCATCTGGACCACTCGTCCCATGCAGGAGAAGAGGGCTCCTTCGGCAGCAAGGAACTGTTCCTCGGCCTGTTGGCGCTGCTGTTCTTGATGAGCATCTTTCGAAAAGGGCCACGTGCCTTTCTTAACCAGGTTTTTGGCATCCCCTCCGAATCCTCCGGATCGACCGATTCCAGCTGCTGCTCCACCGAAGGTGAGGAAGCACAACCTGCCCCTGGAGGCAGCTGATGCTCCGGCTCCTGAGACCCGGTCGGGTCCAGTTGATCGAGCGCCACTCCCTGTTACCATCCGGGGAAGAGGTGGTAATACTCCATCCTCCTGAAAGGAAACCGAGATGCCTTACCCTGAAGAGATGGTCACTCCGATGCGTCGAGAACTCACCGACCATGGAGTCACGGAACTGAAAAATGCTGCAGAAGTCGACTCTTTCCTCGACCCCGAGGGAGGGACCGCTTTCGTCGTGATCAACAGTGTCTGTGGTTGTGCCGCCGGTGGAGCGCGCCCCGGTGCCATCCTGGCCCTCCAATCGGAACATGCTCCGACGAAGGCGGGCACCGTCTTTGCCGGCCAAGATGTCGAAGCGGTGGAACGGACTCGCCACCATTGCAGCCAGGTGCCGCCCAGCAGTCCATCGATGGCACTGTTCGAAGCTGGAAAACTGGTCTGGTTCCTGCCGAGACACATGATCGAAGGTAGAGATCCTCAGACCATCGCCCTCGACATCGTCAATGCTTTCGAGGAGCACTGCGCCCCCTCGGACGCTTGAAGGTCGAGGAGTTCGAAGCGATGGGAACCTTCCACGATCACATGGGAGAACTGCACGGCATCACCGTGGTGGTCTCGAAGCATGACGGTTGTACCTGGATCGGTCGCTGCCACAGCGAAGATGCGATCGAGGTGATCCTCCACGATGCCGATCTGCACGATCCCACGCATAATGACGAGGGCACCGAGCAGTGGCTGCAGAGGGCCAAGCAAATGGGTCACTGGCCAAGAGTCTCCACCATCCGCATCGCCCGACCCGAGGTCTCGAATCTGGTCCGCCTGGCGGAGATTACTCCAGGCCAAGGCGGACCAGATCCGGCCTGATCAATTCTTGCCGGGGATCGGAATCGAATCTCCGACCAGCAGTCGAGTCATCTTGGTCAGATCGAGCAGCATCGGAACGGCAGGATCATCACTGTTGAGAGTCACTTCCGGAATCTGAAGATTCTCCACCGCTGTCAGTGCCAGCAAGATCCGTCCACCCACCGAGTCGAGGGCTTCGTTGCGTAGCAGGTCGCGCAGAGCATCGGCCTTTTCCAGTGCCAGGTTGCCCCTCGCAATGGCAATATCTCGTTCTGCTTCCCCTTCCGCGATGGTCGTTCGCGAGTACAGCAGAGCGTCTGCGTTGATCTGGGCGATTTGCACCTGATAGTCCGATCGCTTCTCCTGGATCTTTCGGTCCCAGTTCTTCTCCTCCGCGAGAGCCTCTGCCGCAATCTTACGTGTCTGGGTCTTGACCACCTGCTCCACCTTGGCCTGTTCGGTCAGCGCAGACTCCAACTGGGATTCTTGCCGAAGCAACTGCTTCTCCTGCAGTTTGGTCTCGTATTGGGCGGGAAACTTGACCTTTCGGATGAATAGGTTTTCCGGCACGACATGATATTCGGCCAGTTCCTGGGTCAGGAGTGCGAGAGTATCTCCCGCTCTCGACAAACGAAGAGCTGTGATCTGAAGATCCTCGGAAGTCAACTCGGCCAGCTCTTCACGCAGGGTACTGATCACCCTCGCTCTGACCCTCTCACGATAGGCGTCCTTCAGACCATCCTTGATGATCAGATAGGCCTCATCTTTCTTGATCTTGTAGGTCACCGTGACGTCAAGATCGATGGTATTGCCATCCTTGGTTCTCAAGGTGACCGCTGGCTGCCAGTCTTCGATACCGCGAGCCAACCTCGATTCACGCCACCCTTTCGACTCGGTGAAATGGAGAAAGTGCGTTTGACGAGGAAGCAGATGCCAGCGGTGGTATCCGCTGATCCCCAGGACCAAACCGGTGTAATGGTCCTTCGCGACAATCCCCTTGGCTGTACCGAGCACCACCTGCTTCACACCGATCCGTGCAGGAGGGATCTTCTCCGTGATGAAGGCGGTCACAACAATCGTCAGAACCATGATTATTATCAGGATAATAAAGGCTTTCATCGGATCGACCCTCCTGTCCCTCGCACCGGTTGCGCAGGAGGTATAGGTCCCCCACTTCCGAGGTGTTCGATTCGAATCGGTGAAGGATCCCGGCGGTAAGGAACGATATTGAAACGGATCCCGGCGTATTTTTCTGCCAGTTTCTCTCGCACCAAGATCTCTCCCCTTTGCTCAAGCGCGGCCACTCTGGCCGAGAGGCCCTCTGCGTCCTTGCGTGCCTTCTCCTCGAGGGCTCTCGCGTGCTGTAAGTTGGCTTGCTCGGTCGCTGCTCCCCGGTTGGAATCCTCGATCTTCTGCGCATCGGCACTCTTGACCGTACGAATCTTCTCCTTCTCCGCGGTGATCCGCTCTGCTTCGAGTGAACCGAGGACCAACTCGTACTCCTCGGCCTTATCTCTCTCGACATGGGCCAGCGTACGTTCTCGCACATTGGTCAGTTTTTCGAGTTCGATCCCCAGTCTTTGAACTTCCTGATTGGCATTCTTACGCTTCTCGATGGCGTGTTCGACCACCTGGTCGAACTTGGGTCGAGGAATGATCACCTGGGTCACATCGACCCCGTGAACTTCGAGAACGGTATCGAGACGATCCGTGGCGGCTGCCACTGCCAGCTCATAACTGGTCGGATCCGCAATCTCTTCACTACTGTACTTGCCAAACTCATCTCGCAGGATCGATCGGGCCGACGCACGAATCCAATTGCGCTTGAATGCGTCTGCATCTCCTGAATCGTTGAGCACAACTGCAGTTCTCGAGGGGATCAACTGATACTGGATGGTCAGCGTGTCAAAACGGAAACTGGATCCGTCCTTGGCCCTCACAGTCAACTCCCGAACATGATTGAAGGAGAGATCTTTCGACCCCTCCATCACGAACTCGTTGGGGGATTTATCGAACAGATAGGCCTGCTGTAACCAAGGAATGAAGATCACCAGTCCCGGGGTGGTGATCAGTTCCTCTCCCCCGGTGAAGTAATTGATGAGTATGGCCACCTCGGTGTCCGCCACATCGATGATCCCACCTTCGCCAGTGACGAATGCGACTCCCGCAATCAGCACCAGTACCAGGAACAGAATCGGCCACAGCAACTTCTTCGGATCAAAGGGTAATCCTCCTCCTCGACCTCGAGATCGTCCCTTACCGCCAGGCGGCGGTGGCCACCCCTCGGGAACACTGTCATTTCCTGCTGCAACCATCTCCAGTCTCCTTCCTCAACCACATTAAAATCACCTGCGCCGTAAATCGATCCCGGATTCGGGATTCGGGATTCAGGACAGGATCGACTTGCCCAGTGCGCTGGTAATGATTCCCACCGCGACCTCGGCTGTTCTGTTTCCTTCATCAAGGATCGGATTCACTTCGACCATCTCGAAGGAACGGACCTCCTCTGTCTTTGCCACCATTTCCATCGCCATGTGTGCTTCTCGATAGGTCAAGCCGCCCGGCCTGGCGGTTCCTGTCCCCGGAGCAAATCGTGGATCGATGACATCGATATCAAAACTGACATGGAGGTGATCACAATCCTCGAGCACCGTAGCGAGTGCCTCCTCCACCACATCGGATAGACCTCGTCGATCGATATCTTCCATCGTGTAGGCGGAGATGTCAGAAGCGAGGATGCGACGCTTTTCATCGGGATCCAGTTCGCGAAGTCCGATCTGGGCGACCCTGTGAGGGGCGATCTTCGCACCCTGGTAGCCGATCCCGACCAGCGACTCTGGCCCCTTGCCGAGCAAGCAGGCCAGCGGCATACCGTGGATATTGCCGGTAGGAGATGTATCGGGAGTATTGAGATCTGCGTGAGCATCGAACCACAACAGTCCCACCTTCGGGGGGGTGGTGGATCCCTTCTCGCGATGATGTGCGGAGATTCCCGAGATGGTTCCGATGGCGATCGAATGGTCCCCCCCGAGAACCAGCGGAAACCGGCCTGCTGCCAGAGTCGACGAGACTCGATCACAGAGGCGGGAACAGGCGGTTTCGATCACCTCGAGGTATCGTTGTGAGGGATCACCTGGCTCACGGGTTTCCGGGATGGGGATCTCGATGTCCCCACCGTCGTGCGAAGGGATCTCTGCTCGCTTCAGTGCCGCTTCGAGCCCGGCGATGCGGATCGCCGTCGGTCCCATCGACACTCCCCTGCGACCTGCACCGTGGTCCAGCGGCATTCCGATCACCTCGACCGATGATTCCTTGGCACTCATCGTCGTCCTCCGTCTTGCTGGCTGGCCGCTGGATCTTTCTCGAGACTTTTCTTCAACTGTCCGAGCCGCACGCTCATCCGATCGATCCGGCTCTTCAACTCGGGCCGGGAGCCAAACGCCTTGCGGTAAGTCTCGTGAGCCTTTCGCGCCACCGGGTGATCCCGTTGGGTCAACGCACCCTCGAATACCAGTCTCCAGTAATCGGAAAAAATCCCGACACGTGGATCCTTGAGTTCGAGTCCCTTGCGATGGAGTTCGAACATTTTTCCTGCTGCGATCTGGTACTCTCGTCCTCGACCCGCGGTATCCGATTTGGGGATGGTACGGACGATGGCGACATAGTCCTGTAGCACCTTGGAAATCGGTTTGACCCCACGCCAGCGCTGATAACGCTGACGCAAGCTGTCGGAGATTCCAGGTTGCTCGATCAGTTGATCGAGTTGCTGGAGAGGGGTCGATTGGACCTCGAGAATCGCCTCGACGATTTTCAGTGCGCCGAGTGACGACTGATTGCCCGGGTCCTTTTTGACCGCTTGACGCAGATCGATCAGTTCCTGAACCACTTGCAGCGATCCACGCAATCTCGTCTCGCTCGTCGGCCGAAAGGCACCGGCAGTATCGTTCCTGAGGATGACCTTACCTTGCGAATCCATGATGACACAGGTCGGGAAAGATCGAGCCCCGATGGCGCGCAACAGCCCCTGGTCTGGCTTGTCGCTCAGTTGGGCACTGATGTTGACATAGGGAACAAATTTCGTCGCTGCTTTTTTCCACCATTGGGACTGAAGAGGACCCCCCTCCAGTGCATTACAGGGTGGTCAGGGTGAGTACGAGCGGGTGAAATATGCGACGATCGGCAGCGAATCTCGACTCGATCGGGCCTTTGCCGCCTCGAGGGTTCTTTCCCACGGCACCGCTTTGAGGAATGGAGCGGCTTGCTTCTTCTGCCAGCGGCTCTCGAGATCGGACACATTCCCCTGTGCCGTGGCCAGCGAGGGACTCAGCAGCCACAGCAGCAGGACAATCCAACTGGAATTCAGGCGCACTACCATCTCCTTCCGCAGAGATCCGGGATCGAGGATGTGTTGGTTTGGTCGATCCCCGGGCACAGGATAGCATACCTTTACACCCCCTCCCCAGCAGGTTCGAGAGGAGATCCAGGATGCAAGATCAGCCCCAACAGCCCCCAGGGGATCCGCGGAAGCATCGCCCGAGGCGTCCCGCTTTCACCGTCAGGGCAGCGATCGAGAGGGACCAACAGATCCTCTTCATGAGAGCCCGAGACGAGAGTTCCTCCCGTCCCGACCGCTGCTGGTACTTCCTTCCCGGGGGCCATGTCGACCATGGAGAAACGCTGGAACAGGCTCTTCGAAGGGAAATTCGTGAAGAGATCGGTATCGAACTGGAGCACCTTCGACCGGCTTTCCTGAGGGAGTTCATCGCTCCGCTCCACCAGCGCCTCTCTCCCGAAATGCCACCGGATCACCATGTCATCGCACTGATTTATCGGTGCCGTCCGGTGCCGGGCGCCACTCCCCGATTCGAGAAGGGGGTCGACGGAACCAGCGTGGTCGACGATCTGCTGTGGATCGACCGAGATCAGCTGGAGACCCTCGACATTCGACCACCGCACCTTCGCCAGGGCCTGTCGATTCCAGAGACCGATCCGCAGCCACTGACGTTATGGCCGGAACAGTAGGATCGAGCCGCAGAAACAGATAGGATCATGCCGCCGCAGAATCTACAGCCCCGATGGATGAGGAGAGAGGTTGCCCCGCAAGAAGCCCCAGGCCTCCCGTACCCAGGCCGCCAGCAAGCCCACAGCCAAGAAGAAGGCCGCCAAAAAGAAGGTCAGCAAGAAGAAGCCCTCCCAGAAAACAGGGACAGCCGCCTCCCGTCGTCAGGGAGGTCTGTTTGACCCGGAGCCTGCCGCAAGCGCGGCTCACCGGAAAAAGAAGAACTCCAAGAAGAACTCCAACAAGACCGCCAAGAAATCAGCCCGGAAGAGTGTCTCTACAGGCCAGGGCGATGTGGACATCGCCGAAAAGATGGCAAAAAAACAGAAAGACATCTCGGTCAGCGAGTTCTTCGCCAAGAATCGTCACTTACTCGGATTTGACAGTCCGGCGCGAGCACTGCTGACCACAGTCCGTGAGGCGGTCGACAACTCACTCGATGCCTGTGAAGAGGCATCGGTATTGCCAGAACTGATCATCGACGTCAGGGCGACCGGATCGACCCAGCACGTGGTCACCATCCGCGATAACGGTCCTGGAATCGTCCGGGAGCAGTTGCCCCGCATCTTTGCCAGGTTGCTCTATGGATCGAAGTTTCACGCGCGCAAGCAAACCCGTGGTCAGCAGGGGATCGGCATCAGCGCAGCAGGGATGTACGGAACCCTTACCACCGGAAAGCCGATGCGAGTGATCAGCCGCACCTCGCGAAGGAAACCCGCCATCGAACTGGTGCTGGCCATCGACATGGCAAAGAACCAACCAGTGGTCAAAAAGGAATCGGAAGTGGAAGTCGAATGGGCTCACGGTACCGAAGTTCAGATCGAGTTGGAAGGAACCTACAAGAAGGGCAAGCACTCGATCGATTCATTCCTCGATCAGGTTTCCCTGGCCAACCCCCACGTCAAGATCGTCTACAGCAATCCGATCGACGAGGAGCCGATCATCTGGGAACGCGTGTCCAAGGTTCTACCGGATCCTCCCAACGAGATCCTGCCACACCCACACGGTGTCGAATTGGGAATCCTGATGCAGATGATGAAGGAAACAAATTCTCGCACCGTCAGTGGATTCCTTTGTACCGAGTTCTGTAGGGTGACACCCAATGTGGTGAAGAAGGTCAGTGACGAAACAGAGGGCCTGGGCAAAAGGATCGACACCGATCGCCACCCGAAGAGACTCTCCACTGCGGATGTCAGGATTCTTCACAAGGGCATCGAGGCAACCCGGATGATGGCCCCTCCGACCAACTGCCTCTCTCCCATCGGCGAGGATCTGATGGCGAAGACCTTGCGGCGAAACTTTGACCCAGAACTGGTCATCACCGTGACCCGCCAGCCGAGTGTCTACCGTGGCAATCCCTTCCAGGTCGAGGCGGGGATCGCCTGGGGTGGTGAACTCCCGGGTGACGATCTCGCATCGATCTTCCGCTTTGCCAATCGGGTGCCCCTGCAATACGAACAGGGCGCTTGTGCCATCACCCAGTCGATCGTCGGCACCCCGTGGAAGAACTACGAGATCCAGCAAGCCCGAGGAGCCTTACCTACGGGCCCACTGGCGGTCCTGGTGCACATCGCAAGCGTCTGGGTTCCCTTCACCTCCGAGAGCAAGAAGGCGGTGGCCAGTTACGACGAGATTCTCAAGGAGATGCGACTGGCCATCATGGAAGCGGGAAGAAAACTCGCCATACACCTGAGAAAAAAGCGCAGGCTTGCCGATGCAGAACGGAAGAAGGACTACATCAAGACTTACATCCCCCAGATCGGGATCGCACTTCAAGACATCTTGACGTTGAGTGATACACAGAGGACCAAGGCAGAGGGAAACCTATCCGACGTCCTCGAGCGAAGCCGGAAGATGTGAGGTAGGACGACATGGCCAAGAAGATTGCAAAATCATATATCGATCGTGTCAAGCGAGAGAACGCAAAGCGCGACAAGAAGACCATCACCAGCATCGAAAACGCTGCCGATGAGATCTACAAGAAGATCATGCGCAAGGGCAAGCCGATGCTTCGATTCCCGGTGCGAAGTCTCTCCAACGTCTCCTACGACAAGAAAAAAGGTTACCTTGAAATCGGCAAGGCCCGAAAAGAACGCACCCTGACCGTCAATACCGTCAAGGGTTTCGCCCAGACATTGAGAATGATGGGACTGTCGAGAGAGTTGGTCCAGACCAACGACTTCGCAACCAAGCGTGATGTTTATTACCAGTCGAAGAACTGGGCGGAAGCCAAGTTCTCCGAGCAATCGGAATCCGACACGGTGATGGATGACATCGAAGCACTCTTCTCGGTCGATGATGTGAGTCGAGAACAGTTGAGGTTTGTGCCGGATGAGCACGGCGGTGCGGTGGCGGGAGAGTTGGTCGTCCTCGACCCGGACCTGGATACCGGGGAAGTCGAGCGGATCGACTGCACTCGATTTGGCAGCGGTGCCTACTCGATTCCATCCTCGGTCGAGCATCTCAGTTTCGAGACCAAGGCCAAGTTTGTCCTCGCCATCGAGACCGGTGGTATCTTTCAGAGGCTTCAAAGTCACAAGTTCTGGAAGACTGCCGACTGCATCCTGGTCAGCATGGCAGGCGTCCCGACTCGGTCGACACGCCGTTTCATTCGACGCCTCAGTGACCAGATCAAGATTCCCGTCTACGCCTTCGTCGATTGCGATCCATACGGAATTTCCAACATCTACCGGACCCTCAAGGTGGGCTCAGGCAACGCTGCCCACATCAACCGCTTCTTCTGTGTCCCGAGCGCTTCCTACCTGGGGGTCACTCCCCAGGACATCATCGATTACGACCTTCCCACCCACCCGCTCAAGGATGTGGATATCAAGCGCGCCAAGGATGCTCTCAAGAACGACCCCTTCTTTCAGAGCAAGAAGCAGTGGCGAGATGCCCTCGAACAATTACTCAAGATGGGGGTACGAGCGGAGCAGCAGTCGTTGGCGATGTGGGGCCTGAATTATGTAATCGAGACTTATCTCCCCGCAAAACTGGCAAACTCTAAAAAGTTCCTCCCCTGATCTGGTTCTTCTTGAGTACGATACAGAGCGTCAGAAAAGGTCGTCAGAAAGAGGAGATCCACATGAAGTGTACATCGACACTACCACTCTTGATCTGGCTCTCACTCCTACTGCTGCAGCCAGTGTTGATTCTGGCCCAGGACTCGGGTGGTGAAACCACGGCCGCCCTTCAAGCCGAAGCGAGTCCCTGGCTTCAGAACCTGATGCCAACCGCGATGCGATCTGAGATTTTCGGGCTGGAACGCTGGCAGTGGCTCGCCATCGCTTCGCTACTGATGATCTCCTGGATCTTTCAGAAGATCGTCTCCCACCTCGCCTCGTCACTACTTCGTACCATGATGAGTCGACTCCACGACAGCGAGCAGACCGGGAAAGTGGTTCAATCGCTGGGTCGCTCGATCGGCTGGTTTGCTTCGGCAGGAATGGTGTACGTCGCCGGCCCCTGGTTGGTCCTCGGAGAACCTGGTGACTCGATCTTGTCGATCATCGCACGTGCACTGGCGACCATCGGTGGCTTGCTACTGGCCTATCGCTTTGCAGACCTGGTCGGCGCACGCCTGGTCGATTCGTCATCGAAGACCGAAAGTAAACTCGATGACCAGCTGGCGCCGATGATTCGCAAGAGTCTCAAGGCGCTGGTCACTGTCGCTGCAGTGCTTTTTTTGATCCAGAGTACAGGGAATGACATCATGCCGCTGGTGACCGGTCTCAGCGTCCTCGGCATCGGAGTCAGTTTCGCCGCCAAGGACACCTTTGCGAACCTCTTCGGATCACTCACCGTCTTTGCTGATCGACCCTTTCAACTGGGCGATTGGGTCAAGGTCGGCGGAGTCGAGGGGACAGTCGAGGAGATCGGCTTTCGCTGCACCCGGATCCGTACCTTCGAGAGTTCCCTGGTCAGCGTCCCCAATCAGGAACTGGTCAGTGGCATCATCGACAACATGGGTCAACGAAGTTTCCGCAGATTCAGGACCACCATCGGCATTCGCTACGAGACTCCAGCGGACACCATCGAGGGGTTCTGTGCCGGGATTCTGGGAATCGTCGAGTCCAATCCTCACATCGAATACGAGTCCGCCAAGGCCAACCTGGTCAACTTCGGAGCCTCGAGTCTCGACATCCTGGTCAATATTCGCTTGAAGGTCGCCGACTACCTCGAGGAATTGCAAGTCAAGCAAGCGTTCCTCCTGGAAGTGATCCGCCTCGCCGAAGAGATGGAAGTCGGATTCGCCTTCCCCTCCACCAGTCTCTATCTGGAGTCCACTCCAGAGAAACCGTTCTTGGCCGAGAAGTCCTCCATTTCGCAGTTGAAGGCACAGATCGAGAAGTTCGGTCCGAGTGGCTCGCAGGCTCGAACAAAAGGCAGTGGCGAGTTTCCCGATTCTCGCTGAGATCAGGGCCGCAGCCGACTTCCGATGAACTGGAGAAGCGGCTCTGCGGCATCGACGTGAAGCCAGTGGCCGGCAGTTTCGATCACCTCTAGCGAATATCGACTGGGTTCACTTCGTTGCAGATCCTCCATCCGCTGGAGCGACCTTGGTGACACCACCTTCGACCGCCCCCCCACGCACATCGAAACTTGCAGCGTTCCGCAGGACTCGATCCGTTCCCATCCATCGATCCTGTGGTGGTCTGAAAGCATCTCCTCGATCCGATCGATATCGCTGGAGAGTTCTAATAGCCCATCCTGTCTTCTTCGTAGATTCTTCCCGACCCAACCGGCCACCGCGGCACCGAACCCGCCACCGACCAGCATCTCTTCAAATTGTTGGCGATTGCGATAGGTCTCCGGAGCTTCTCTCAACAAATCGAGCAACCGAAGCAGCGCAACTTCATCACGAGCGACCCCCTCCAGATGTAACGGACCCGGGTCCGCATCGAGAAGCATCACCTGTTTGATCGAGTCGAGCCTGGAACTGAGGGTGAGCGCGATCTTCGAACCGAACGAATGGCCTATCACCGTCTCTGGTTCGATCCCGACCGAACTGGACCAGTCGAGCAGGTCCCCTACGCACGCATCTACGCTGTCGGGAGGAGTTCCTTTTCCCGAACGGCCATGGTGCCTCAGGTCCACCGCCACCACCGATCGATCGGGATGGCGATCCACCAACTCCCTGGCAAACCCGGCCCAGTTCGCCCCAGAACCGAGAATCCCGTGAAGAATCAAGATCCACCGATCGGAAGGGGAGGAAGGGGAAGTCCGGACCAGGTGATGCAATTGAGCGGACACAGGCAGGCCTCGATTCTTGACGGACAGTTCAAGCCCTTCTCACCCGACCATCCACCGCTTTTTCCCTTTTGAACCTCGCTCCTTCGTCTTGCCGAAGTAGAGGAAAAACTCCATGATGGCGGCCATGTCTGAGAGGGAATCATCGATGCCCGACGATAGCGGTCCAGAAACCCCTGACTCGGGAATACCCCCGATTTCAAGAAGCAAGCGACGCAAGCCGATCTCCCCGGCGCTGCGCCCCTGGCTACTGGTGGTGCTAGGCCTCTTCTCGATTCTCGGACTCAACTCCTTCTACCTCGGATCGATCACCGTCGCAGAGTCGTGGAGTGGTCAATTACTGCAGGATTCTTTCTACCAGTGGATGTTTCTCGTCCACTTGATCCTCGGCTTGCTCTTCATCGTCCCACTGGTGGTCTTCGGAATCTGGCACCTGCGAAACTCCTGGTGGCATCCCAATCGCAGAGCTGTTCGAGCCGGGATGGCTCTCTTCAGCGTGAGCCTCGTCTTGTTGATCTCGGGAGTCTTGCTCACACGGGTCGAGGGGATGATCGAGGTTCGGTCTCCGATGTGGAGGTCCGCCCTCTACATCTCCCACGTGGTGACCCCGCTGATGGCGGGCTGGCTCTTTGTCCTCCACCGACTTGCAGGGCCAAGGATCCGCTGGAAGACCGGAATCCAGTTGTCGATGGTCGGAGTCGTGATGGTGGTCGGGATGCTTTTCTGGCATCAACAAGTGGGGCAGGAGGGAATCGCACCCGCTTCCGGAGACCGCTATTTCCAACCCTCTCTGGCGCGCACCGATGATGGCAAGTTCATCGCCGAAGAACGGCTGATGCGAGATGCTTCCTGCCGCGAATGTCACCCTCAGACCCATGCCCGCTGGCACGACTCCGCTCACCACTTCAGTTCCTTCAACAATCCGGCATACCTCGCCAGCGTTCGCCAGACCAGGGAAGTGTTGCTCGCTCGAGATGGGGATGTACACGCCTCCAGATTCTGCGCCGGTTGTCATGATCCGGTCCCCTTCTTCAGCGGTGCGTTCGACGATCCGAACTACGATGATGTTAATGACCCAACAGCGAATGCTGGAATCACCTGTACCGTCTGCCATGCCATCGAGTCGATTCCGGGGAATCGGGGCAATGCGGAGTTTGTCATCGCCCAGCCCGATCTCTATCCCTTCGCTCTCTCCGAATCCCCATCGCTCTCCTGGATCAATCGACAGTTGATCAAGGCGAAGCCTTCGTTTCACAAGAAAACCTACCTGAAACCGATTCACCAGACTGCGGAGTTTTGTGGCACCTGTCACAAGGTTCACATTCCCGAAGAGTTGAATCAGTACCGCTGGCTCAGAGGCCAAAATCATTACGACTCCTGGCTCCTGAGCGGAGTCAGCGGTCATGGAGTGGCATCCTTCTACTATCCGGATCAAGCGCAATCCAACTGCAACGGATGTCACATGCCGCGAATGAATGGCGATGATTTCGGAGCCAAAGACCTCTCCGGTGATGGCCAATTACAACTTCACGATCACCTGTTCCCCGGGGCCAACACGGCGCTGCACTCCCTCGTCGGCACCAGCCAGCAGTCACTGGATGATCAAACACGCTTTCTCGAGGGAACCATCCGTGTCGACATCTTCGGTCTCCGCCGAGGAACCGAGGTCGATGCCCGACTGGAGGCACCTATTGGCCCGACCATCCCGGTGCTTCAACCTGGAGAGACGGTGTTGCTGGAGACGGTTCTGAGAACACTGCGCATGGGACACCACTTCACCCAAGGAACCACCGACTCCAACGAGGTGTGGATCCAGGTCGATGTGCAACAGGATGGCAAGAGCATCGCAGGGAGCGGAGGGATCGCCCCGTCAGGTGGAGTCGATCGATGGGCACATTTCCTCAACTCCTTCGTCCTCGACCGAGAGGGAAAGAGGATTCACCGACGCAATGTCGAGGACATCTTCGTTCCGCTCTACAACCATCAGATACCACCAGGAGCAGCCGATACTCTGCACTACATGCTGCATGTGCCCGAGGATGCCAGCGGTGAACTGACCGTGACGGTCAAGGCGCTGTACCGCAAGTTTGACCAGCAGTTCATGGAAATCGTCGGCGGTCCATCTGTCAACGACTTACCGATCACTGTACTCGGCGAGGACCAGGTTACATTTGCCATCGGTTCCGGCGATGGTCGCCATACCTCTGAATCGGCACCTCTGTGGAAGCGGTGGAACGACTACGGGATTGGCCTGTTGAGAAAAGGTGGCTCCGGTGCCGTGCGAGGCGAACTGGTCTCTGCGAGTCACGCCTTTGAGCAGGTGGCCCTACTGGGCCGCGCGGACGGCCACGTCAACAAGGCACGAGCCTTGATTCGCGCCGGTCGTCTCGACGATGCTGCCAGTGCATTGTCGAGTGCGAAAAATCACGACCCTCCGGCCCAACCCTGGACTCTCGACTGGTTTGGAGCCCTGGTGAATCGGGAAAATGGCCACTATGAAGCCGCCTACGAGGCGCTGATCCGGCTGGTGGAATCTCGATACCCCGATGCCCGCAGTCGGGGTTTCGATTTCTCCCGCGACGTGAGACTTCTCAATGAACTGGGTACCATCGTGTTTGCCCAGGCTCGTAAAGAGCATGAAGGTATGCGCCAGGAGGGCCTGATCGAAGCGAGAGATTGGTTCGAGAAGTCGCTGGCAGTCGATTCTGAGAATGTCAACTCTCACTGGAATCTGGCACAGATTCACGCCCTGCTCGGAGAGTTGGAGAAGTCCACTCAACATCGAAACTTGCATCGAAAGTACAAGAAGGATGATTCAGCACGAGATGAGGCGATCTCGAAGATTCGTGCCTCCGATGCCGCGGCCGACCATGCCGCAGCTGCGATCGTCATCTACGATCTACAAAGGGATCAGGTCACGGATCCACCGGGGGACAAGTGAGCGAACTTCCAGATGGGAAACCACCGGAGGAGGAGGAGGAAGCCCTCGAGCAGGACGATGAAATCATCGGCCGCGCATTTCGTGGGAGCTTGCTCTTTCTGCTGATCACAGCAGTACTGATTGTTCTTATCTGGTGGGTCTCTCGCCCGGATGACCTGACTGAACAGATCCCTGAGGTGAACCAGATTCCGGTCAAGATTCGAGATACCGGTGGATCGGCTCCACCACTTCCCTTCACTGACATCACGATGGAATCGGGGATCGATTTCATCCACGACAGCGGTGCCCGCGGTGAAAAACTGCTGCCCGAGACTATGGGCAGCGGAGCAGCGTTCTGCGACATCGACCAGGACGGAGATGCAGATCTGATCCTCGCCAGTGGACGCCCATGGCCATGGACCGGAGAAGAACCAGCGGCATCGACGATTCGCTTGTGGCTCAACGATGGAACCGGTTCCTTCGAAGAGGCCACCGAGCAGTGGCAATTGAATACCGACTGCTACGCCACCGGAATCGCTGTCGGTGACATCGATGGGGACCGCGATCTCGATCTGTTCATCGCCGCAGTCGGAAGCAACAGGCTACTCATCAATGATGGCTCCTCATTCCGGAGAAGCGCCGTCGGATCAGCCATCGAGGGAGCAGAAGATTCCTGGTCATCCAGCGCCGGATTTTTTGATGCAGACAACGACGACGACCTTGACCTGTTCATCTGCGAATACGTGCAATGGTCACGAAAGAAAGACATCGAAGTCGACTATCGCCTGACCGGTGTGGGAAGAGCGTATGGCCCCCCCACCAACTTCGCCGGTACTCACTGCCGATTGCTGATCAATGATGGCGATGGGAACTTTACTGACGTCTCCGGAGACGCTGGCCTCAGAGTCGAAGACTCGGGGATGGCTGTGGCCAAAGCTCTGGCACTGTTACCGGTGGATGTGGATCAGGATGGAAATATCGATGTGATGGTGGCCAACGACACGACCCGTAACTTCATGTTCAAGAATCTCGGAAATGGCACCTTCGAGGAGGTCGGCGAGCAGATGGGGCTCGCTTATGACGGCAACGGCTCGACCACCGGTGCAATGGGTCTCGACGTCACCGACTATCGAAATGATGGCAGCATCGGGATCGTCATTGCGAACTTTTCCGCAGAGATGACCGGGCTCTACCGATACTGGGACCAGTCGAACATCTTCATGGATGAATCGATCAACGAGGGCATCGGTCCACCATCGAGAAAGGCCCTCTCCTTCGGCATTCTGTTCCTCGATGTCGATCTCGATGGGCGACAGGACCTGATCCAGGCCAATGGGCACCTCGAGGAAGAGATCTCGACGGTGCAACCAGGACAGGAATACCGACAGGGAGCCCAGTTATTCTGGAATCGTGGGGATGCCGGCAGCGGCTGCTTCGAGGAGATTCCTCAGCTACAGACCAAGGATCTGGGGACTCCTTCGGTGGGAAGAGGTCTGGCCTTTGCGGATATCGATGGCGACGGCGATGTGGATCTCTTGATGACTCAGACCGGAGCTCCCGCACGCCTGCTTCGCAATGACCAGAGCAGCGGCCATCACTGGATCCGTATCGATCCCGGAGATCTACCCGCAGGAACCTGGATCGAGTGCCGGCAGAAGAACCGCTCCCAACGGCGAGTCATCGGACGAACTCGATCCTACCTCTCTCAATCGGAGAGGTGGATCACCTTCGGCCTCGGATCGGATGACAGTGCTCCGGAAATCATCGTTCACACCACCGACGGCGAGACGATCTCGCAGATCGCCCCCGGAGTCGATCGAAGGATCGAAGCTCCGGGGCCAAGATGAGCCGTTCGAGGGAGATCAGCGGTCCGGTCGCTTGCTATTGCTGGAGAGGCATCGAAGGAACCGCAGCGCCCTCCTCGCAACGCCCTGCTCCGACCAGATGGCCGACGGTTGGCAACTGACCCGATCCCCTCTCGACCTGCACCATTCCCGCCAACGCACAATCGAAGCTCAGTTGATAGAGGGTCTCATCATCGACCTCTGGATCCACTTCTGGCATGAAGGGATCGACCCCATATCGGGCCGTGGATGAGATTCTCACTCCATCGATCTTGCCGATCAGCGTATCGACCCCGCGGCCATTTTGATCGGGGTCTCCACCGACGATCAGCGGGAGTTTGTTGAGGGTTCGTTGTCCCGCAGCGGCTTTCTTCCCGACCAGGATGCCATCGAGATAGATGCGGATCTCGGAGCCATCGAACTGCCCCGCCACATGATGCCATCGATCGGGTTGAAGCGCCGCACCCTTACTCTCGATCACGTGGTACTTGCCATCGAGGTGCAGCCAGAAACTAGCGACACCATCGTTGAGAAAGAGGCCGTATTCCGATTGTTCCGTCTTGGCGATGAAGGGCCTTCGTCCAGTGTAGCCTGAGGATTGAACCCACCCCTCCACGGTGAAGGCTCCCTGAGCCAGTGGCACCCTGGAAGAGTCCACTTTCACGAACTCTCCACCTCCCAGGACCAGATGGCCGCCCGCTGGTCGTCGTGCCACCCAGTGCTCATGGTCAAAGCGGATCGATACCCTCCTGGCGGGAACATCCACCGGGCTCGAAGATTCATCATCGAATTGAAGAGAAACATCGAGAGCGGGCGCGGCCACCACGCCGCTCAGAACCAGGCTGTCGATCTGGACACGGACCTTCTGGCTCTTTCGTGTGCCGGGAGCCAGTATCACCTCTGGAGAGGGAAAGGAAATTCGTCCATCGAGGCTACTCAGATGTACTCTCAACAGTCGATCGACCGGATTTTTCAGTTCCAGCATCACCTCGACTCCCTCGACCGGTTGCGCAGGAATTGGCGCACGGGAGGTGAATCGCACCAGATCATCTTTGAGGAGTCTCTCGGTCAGGGCACGACGCTCAGGAGTGAACTGCCGCGGATCGAGAAGGGAACCGACGGGTACCACCGCAATCTCGACCCCCGATGGCCGGACCGTCACCAGGTTCCAGTGATGAACCCACCCTGCCCCTGGATAATCCCTGGACCGATGCCCGCCAGTGGTTGCCAGGGCGTGGTATTCGATCCCATCTCGGTTTCCGCCGTAATGTAATCGGTGGATATGCCCTCCGAACACCGAAGAGACGTTTCCAGATTTCACCAGCTTCTGATGAACGACATCCCAGTGGCCACCCTTGTAGTTGGTCGCAATCCACCGAGGATGATGAACGAAGACGAATACACTCTGCAGCGCACTGGTTTTCTCGAGTACACCATCTAACCAGATCAGTTGTTCAGTGGAGAACTCCTGGCAGGCAGGATCTCCGAAACCCTTCTTGCCGGTGACCGGATTCCCCTCATCGGTGTACAGAATGATGAATCCACAACCCTTGTGTTCAAACCAGTACCACAATGGACCGAAGTGTTGTTCGTAGTCCGATTCATGCTCTCCATCGGGAGGCACAGAACCTCTCCAGTAGATGTCATGATTCCCCGCCACTGGATACCAGGAAGAGGTGAGTTGATTCATCGTCCTGTGAAACTGGTCCGCCTGGATCAGCCACTGGGTCCTACCGTTATAACCCTGGATCAAATCGCCCACCGTCATGGTCAGATCAGGATCGACCAGATTCACTTCCTCGACAGCTTGGGCGAGGATCTCGATCCCTTCCGCTGGCCCTCCGGTGCGATCACCCATGATGGCAAACTGCCACATCGTTTCTTCTACAGGAGATTCCAGCGACTTGGTTCCCTTGCGATCCGTTTGTACCGGGTCACCTGCTTTTGCGGATGGCAAGAATCCTGCCACCAACACCAGCACCGACAACACCGTCAGCCATGAAAAGGGGCGATTCTTCACTCGCGAATCAATGCTCTGCATCTTACACATCCCACAACCTCCGTTTCATCCGGATGCTAACCGGGTAAATCGGCTTGTCACGACATGAACTACCGTAGATGATCTCGATATCACTCCGACGAAACGCCCTTCAGCACCTCTCCTCTTCGGCGATCTTCGATGAAAGGCACCCTTGAATCAGCCTCGCTACAATCCCGGGGCTCCGATTCCTGAGATCCCCTATCACCCGGGGATCACCCGGCGAGACCCCTCCTTCCAGATCGACCACCAGCCACCTACCAGCGACTGGAAGGTCGATGCTTGTTACCTTCATGGAGTCGATCTGTTCAATCATGGTTGCTACTGGGAAGCTCATGAAGCGTGGGAGCATCGCTGGTTACCGCTGACTGAAGAGGATCCGCATCGCACCTTTCTCCAGGGGCTGATCCAGGCCGCAGCTGCCCTGCTAAAGATACGCCTTCAAGATCCAGACTCCGCCAGCACCATCTGGCAACGAGGCAGAAATCGCCTGCTCTTGATCGACCAGGAGAGTCGATCCAGGACCTATCAAGGAATCGAGATGGCCTCACTGATCACCTCGGTCGACCACATCGTCACCACACAAGATCCGACCTTCGAGGCACCTTCCATCCAGTTATTGGGATGGCCCTGATGGAACCTCAAATTCGACATCTCGACCAGAAAATCGCAGTGGTGACCAAGCCATCCGGAATGTTTGTCCATCCATCGGATGAAGATCGACGGAGGGGAAGAACCATCCTGACGTGGTTACGGGACCGACTCGATCGAAGGATCTATCCGGTTCACCGACTCGATCGTGCGTGCTCGGGACTGGTCAGCCTGGCGCTCGATCCCAACAGTGCCAGGGATCTCCAGGAATCACTCCAGTCTCCCGAAGCTTCCAAGCAATACCTACTTCTGGCGCGTGGAGAAACGGACTCCGAGTTCGAATGTGATCTCCCTCTCAAGTGTGGGCCAGAAAGGGTACTTCGTGCGTCGCATTCGCGATTTCAAAAAATACACTCCCATGGTGGCTTCTCTCTGCTGAAAGCTCAGATCTTCAGCGGTCGCAGGCACCAGATTCGTCGCCATCTCGCTCACATGGGACACCAGATCGTTGGCGACACCACCTACGGGAAGGGTGGCATCAATCGCTGGCTCCGAGATCAGTTCGGGCTACCTCGCCTGTTCCTTCATTCCTGGAAACTGACGATTCCAGCCCCGGTGATGGAGTCACCCCTCCACCTCACAGAACCGCTTCCTGCAGACCTTCTGGTATTCCTTCGCAGTTTCTTCGGTGATCCACAGATGTGGACTGGCGGGCACCCTGCAGCAGATGAGACCGAGGTGAGGTGATGAAGTACCTCCGGCACCCCCATGCCGCAGCGATACTGATACCGGCCATCCTGGTACTGATGGCAAGGATTCTGTTTCAGGGTTTCATCTTTCCCACCGAGTTGAGTGGAGACGAAGCTCAGTACTGGGATTGGTCGCGCGATCTTCAACTCTCCTACTACACCAAGGGTCCTGGAGTGACCCTGATCATCGCTTTTTTCACCAGCTTTCTCGGTGACGTTGAATTCGGAGTCCGGCTTGGATCTTACCTTGCGCATGCGCTGACCGCCGTGGTGATCGGCATCCTCGGATCACAGTTTTCCGGGGGCTCCACAAGAGTGGTGTGGCTCACCTCCATCGGTTTCCAATGCGTCCTCGGATACCAGATCGGTGGATCACTGATGACAGTAGACATGCCGATGGTTCTGGGCTGGAGCCTGGCGACCGTCTGCGCTGTGAGAGTTGTTCCACTCGCTCGTGAGAACCAATCGGTCTTCGGGTCATTGACACTGATGGGTGCCGCTCTGGGATTCAGTTTTCTCGCCAAATACACAGCGCTTCTCGCTGTGGCGGGGCTACTGATTGGCCTGTGGCCCTGGCGGAAGGTGATTCTTGCTGCGCCACGGGCGCGGCAGGGTGTATGGCTCGGATCTTCGTTGTTTCTGTCTGGAATCGCTCCGGTACTGATCTGGAATGCCCAGCATGGCTGGCCTACGATTCAGCATCTACTCGGTCACATTGCAGTTCCAGGGGGAGACAGTGGAACTGTTTCCTGGACCGAATTCCAGGTCGAATGGCCGGTGAATTATCTCCTACAAGTGCTGGCGCTCCCAGGTCCCTTACTGGCGATCACGATGGGATTTGGAATCGTCGCGTGGAAACGAGGGCAACTGGACCGACCCTTGCCAGAACTGAGAGTGGCCCTCTGTAGCGCCCTCCCGCTGCTGCTCTTTTACCTGTTGGTGTCCTTCAAGGGAGAGACGGAAGGAAACTGGACCGCAGGAGCCGCCGCACCTCTGTTACCCTTCGCGGCCATCTGGATCGATGGTCGGTACCAAAAACGTGCCATGATCTGGCTACGAGGTGGCATTCTACTTCGATCCTCTCTCACCCTCCTGTTGCTACTCACACTTCCCTGGTCGGGCCCGCCGATCTCGAAAGCGTTGAGCGCCATCGGGAGTCGCGCAAAGATCCCGCTCTACCGGGTCCAGGGTCATCGTGAGTTCGCCTCGGAGGTCCGTAGATTGGCGCTGGAGGCACTCGGAGAAGCGGGAGCAACGGCCCCGATCATCTGTGATTACTACGACCGCACGGCACTGATGGCGTTCTCGTTGCCAAACCAACCGATGGTACACTGCGCTTCAGTACAACTCGGGTCGCGCAGATCCGCCTATGACGATCTAGCGGCTACGCGATTCACAGTGGAGGCGTTCAGTGACCAGGACTTGATCCTGGTCGGAGCCGATGAGCAACGCTGGCGAGAGGCGTTGAGTCCTTCCCACCTGATCGAATTGGGAACAGCATTGCAGAGGGAACGAACCCGAAGAATATTCCATGCCCGTATTTCTTCCCCGCAGACAGAAAATGAGCACTAAATTGAAATCGAATCTCACCGATTCTTCCGGGTCAAAGAGAACAGTGCCGGTCCATGACATTCCGCTGTGGGCATTTCTCGTATCAATAGGATTACTGATCGCATCGATTTATCTCGACAAGACCATTTCCACTCGAATGCCTCCGGAGGGCACTTCTTTTGGAGACTTCCATCATCTCCTTCGAAGTCTCGGCTATTTACCCACCTGGTTCATTGTTGGACTCTTGCTGGTTACATCCGCACCGCCGAAGTTAAAAAAGTCACGGTTATCGGCAGCACTCTTCATCCTGCTCACGGCAATGGTCACAGGAATCATCGCAGAACTGCTGAAGATCCTGGTTCGCCGCCCGGATCCCGTGATGGGGCTTGAAGGCTCATGGAAGCGGGTGCCGTGGGGTGAGGAGTGGTGGAATGGCAGCGATCTCTGTTTCCCCAGTGGACATGCTGCCGTCGCCTGGGGTGCAGCCATCGCAATCTCGAGGAGATGGCCCGGGACTTCTCCCTGGATGATGCTACTGGCCGCAGGATGTGCCAGTGGAAGAGTGCAAGCGAGGGGGCACCATCCCAGTGATGTGATCGCCAGTTTACTGCTGGCCCTTCTGGTCAGCTGGTGGATCGACAAATCGACTCCCGGTGTCCCTTTGATGCCAGAGAAGGCGCCCCCTGTAATTCAGCAGCCCACCCAATAGCCCTCACAGTAGCAATTCCTGTGCATTCTGACTCGAAGAATTGTCATCCACCTGACTCTAGTAACCTCACTCCAAGATCCAGGATTCGAGACTCTACAATTATGGATATCATTACCGAATGAACGAAGCACAGATCAAGTCACTACTGACTGTGGAGCAGTTGAAGATCGCCAGTGATTGCCTGAGAGCCCTCTCGCATCCTGTACGTCTCAGGATGGTCCAATTATTGATCAGAGAGCAGTACAGTGTCGGAGAACTCGCGCGTCATTGCTCGGTTCAAAATCACATGGCATCGGAACACCTGAGATTGATGCAGCGCTCCGGACTTCTCATCAGCCAGCGAGAAGGTCGGAAAATTTACTACTCCATTGCCATGCCCACATTGATCCAGTTGATGCAATGTATAGAAAAGTCGATGGATGAAAAAGAGAACCCCACCACTATCGACCAGGATAGGCGCTAGAGTTCAGAACCGAAATCCGAGTTGAACGGCCAGTCCCAGTTCGTTCTGATTCCCCGCCACGCCAACATCCAGATGAATTCCAAAGGGTGACACTCCGATTCCTGCCGACGCGACATTACGGATGCTATCATCCAGGTTCAATCGATAACCACCACGCAGTTGCCCCCATCCTGCCAGATCCAACTCGACTCCAGTGGAGAGGTACTGCTCACCGGGTAGTTGCGGAAGGACTCCCTCCTGGGCGATCAGATCCAGATCGACCGCCACCGTCCACCACTCTTCCTGGCGTGCCATTCCGAGATGAACTGAGGGTGTCACATCGATAGAATTTCCGGTCGGGGACACGACTCCACTGACCGGGTCGCGACGATGCCCAGCGTATTCATGCGCGATGAGATTTCGTGCAGTCAGGCCCAGAGTCCAGCCGTTCTCCAGCTGTTGAGCGATGCCAAGATCCAGATTGAAATCCTCGTATTCGGTGGTGAAATCATCTTGATCGTAGCTGCTCTCACTGGCGGCTTCACTGGAGGCACTGTAATCCAACAGTTCTATCCGTGTGAATTTGGGAGTCACTCCCACGGCATAACCCCCGATTCGCGTGGAGATCGCCACTCCAACTTCCTGCTTTCCCAGAGATCGAAAATCCAATGAAGATTGAGGCGTAGAAGGAGGCAATAGTTCGACGCCGGTCACTTCACCTGTGACCCCATCCACTGTGTAGGTGAGGTAATTGGCCAATGCATCCAGTTGAGCTGGGGTGTTATTGGCAAGGTTGTCAAAATCAACCTGGTCCACAGCCGCCAGAAAGCCGGAGAAGAACTCCCCATCTTGATAGGAAATCACCCCTCCCGAGCGACCTCCAGCGAGCATATAGGCTTGCCAGCGATACTGGGAAGTCGAATCCTGCCCGGAGTATCCAACACTGCCCGCTCCCAGCAAGTCCAGGACAATGGCATTACCGTCAATATCGGAGAGCGCAGAGTTCAGCGAGGAGAGATCGGAGATGACGGTACTACTGCTGGCCTCCGAAGGGCTGAGATTAAATGTGTTAATACTGTTCTGTAAATTGCTAAAGAGATTTTGATCTTGATAGGCAGAGAGTTTGCCAAACAGATCATCAGGATCTGAATAGCGCGCGCCGATGATGGGATACTCCACTGAAAAACGTCTCTGCTCCTCTATCGAGAGCACTGCTGGATTGAAAAAAGCAGCCGTGGCGGGGTTGGCGACCGCGACTCCGGCGCCTCCCATCGCCATCGATCGGGGATCGAGTCCCGCCTGACCCGAGAGTTGCGGTGAGATCAGCAGCAACAAACAGCACCAACAGAGCACCCGGGAGGCACCGATTACACCTGGCAACGGTTGTGACATCTGTAGCTTCCTTATCCGTGTTGTGGTGGCGAGGCTGGAAATCGAACTCTACGGTCGAGCAGACTACCATGCTGCCACGGCATCGAAAACGAGGCCAGGCTCCGTCCGATCTGGCTGGCCATGGGCTGCTGCCTCATCTGAGGTAACTCCAGCCCATCCGGGTTGAACTCGACTCTCCTTGCATCCCGACAGCCGCAACATTATCTGGAAGATGGAGCCAAACTCTCTGCCTCGACTGCACTTGCGGGAATCGGGAAAATTATCTTCCGAGTACTCTGCTCTGGCCCCTACCTTGCTGCTGTACCAGCGAAACCCTGATAGCGGCCCGACTACAAGGAAGGAATTGCCATGAAATTGCTCTCCGCCTCACTGACGGCACTGATGCTCGCTCTCCTGATGGGGTGCGTCACGGTGCTGCTCGATTCGGCCAGGAACAGCACCCCCCCGATCGCAGACTCCACCGATGGGACCCCCGGCACGGATGCGACCACGGTAGAGCCCACCACAGTAGAGCCCACCACAGTAGAGCCCACCACAGTCGCCGTGGTGCGTATCGTTGCGCCCAAGGAGGCGTTAGCCCCCTTCATCGACGAGGCGCTCGACTGGCTGGCGAACGCCCAGCACGAAAGTGGTGGTTGGGGTGCTGGATCCCATTCATCCCAGCAGATCCGGGATCCCCACAAGGTCCAGACCGATCCTGCAACGACAGCCTTCACCGCGATGGCGCTGCTTCGAGTCGGTGGCAATCCCACCTCGGGGAAGTACAAGGATCACCTGAGAAGGGCCAGCGAACATCTGGTACGAGTCGTCAACGAATCCGATGCCGACGGGCCCACCATCACGACACTTCAGGGTACCCAGCCTCAATCGAAGCTGGGTCAGTTCATCGACACATCGATGACGCTGCAATTCCTGTCGCGCATCCTCCCCAAGCTCCCGGACTCTGATCCCCTGCATCCACAGGTCGATGCGGCACTCGACAAATGCCTCGTCAAGTTGCAGAACTCCCAGAAAGAGGACGGCAGCTGGGGAGGAGGTTCCTGGGCAGGAGTACTGCAATCATCGGTGGGCTGTTCCGCACTCGAATGGGCCGTTGCCGCAGGAAAAACGGTCGATATGGATGCACTCGACCGCGCCAGGGGACATCAGAAGGACAACTTCAATACAGAGACCGGCAGAGCCTCGGCAGCGGATTCGGCAGGGATCGAGTTGTACGCCTTCGCCGGATCCCAACGCGCTGCTGCCAGCGAAGCAGGAGCGGCTCGTCAGATCATCGAGAATGCGAAGAAAGAGGGGTTACTGGAAGCCGATGCCGAGTGCACCGCAGAAAACCTGAGATTAGTCGGAATCGATGCACCGAAGGCCACCACCCTTGCCAGTTCCTTCGCCCAGAACAAAGCTCAACTGGTGTTGCTCGACGATGAAAAGTTGTTGAGTGGCTTTGGTAACAACGGCGGTGAGGAGTTCCTCAGTTACATGCTCACCAGCGAGTCCCTGGTGCTGCAGGGGGGCGACGCGTGGCCAAAGTGGAAGCAGAAGATGCACACACGGATGGCCAAGATCCAGATCAAGGACGGCAGTTGGACCGGACACCACTGCATCACCAGCCCGGTCTTCTGCACCGCGGCGGTCGTACAGTGCCTGACCGCCGACCGCGACGAGGAGTTGCTGCGCATCCTCAATAGTCGCGATGCTCAAAACCCGCCTGAAAAACTGTAACCGATGGGTTGGAGCGTCTTCAGCAAGGTCCTGAGTCTCATCCTGGTGATGACACTGGGGGGATGTTCAACTTCGAGTCCCACACCCGTAGTTGGATCCCCCCAGCAACTACTCGAACGTGCGTGCAACTACCTCTGGACGCAGCAAGCAGACGATGGTGGCTGGCATTCCGAGACCCATGGCCTGCTCCGTTCCGGTCAAGCATTGACGCCCTTTGTGCTCTTCACTCTGCTCGAGATGGCTCCCGACGTTGCCCAGCAACATCCAGGCGAAGTGGCACGCGCCATCGCATTCATCCGGAACAGCGTCGATGACGAGGGGATCGTCGGACTGAACGATCCAGATGTGGCTGAATATCCCAACTATTCCAGTGCCTTCGCCTTGCGTTGCCTGGTCGCGGCAGGCGAACCGGGAGACGGTCCGCTGATCGACCGGATTTGTCGATACCTGCAGTCTCAACAGTTTTCACAGGCACGTGGATTTGGTCGTGAGCATCCGGTTCACGGAGCCTGGGGCTTCGGCGGCTCACTTCCACTGGGTGGATCGCCTGGCCATGTCGACATTTCCTATACTCGCCATGTTCTGGAAGCTCTTCGGGATGCGGACGCCATCAGTTCTGGAATCGCATCCCGGGCTCAGTTGTTCCTCCAGAGGATGCAACGAGACGGTGGCTTCTATTTCTCTTCCGTGGTGGAAGCCGCAAACAAGGGAAAGAGCATCCCTGCGCCCGATGGCGAGGGGACCATCTATTTGCCCTATGCCACCGCCACCAGCGAAGGGCTACTGGCGCTGCTGGCGGCGGGAGTGAAGCCGGATGACCCCAGGGTGCTCAATGCGATCGACTGGCTCAATTCTCACCCCGACCTGGATCACCCCGGCGGCATCCCACGAGACCATCCTGAACGGTGGGGACAGGTGCTCTTCTTCTATCACCTCTCCATCCGTGGAGAGGTCGCGATCGCTTCCGGAGATGGAACTCGATTGCTGCAGCCGCTGACGGAATTGCTGGCAGATCGACAAGGAGTGGATGGAAGTTTCGTCAATCCTCATGGCACCCTGATGAAAGAGGACGATCCGATCCTTGCCACAGCACTTGCGGTGACTGCACTGGGAGCTGCGCTCACTCCTTGAATCGGTCCCCTGGACTCATCTCCGGCACTCGATCCTCAACGGTGCGTCACTCGTGGCGCAACGCCGAGATGGGATCAAGACCCGCAGCACGTCTGGCCGGATAGATCCCCGAGATGATGCCCACTGCCATCGAGATGGAGAGGGAAAGGGCCACGCTGGAGAGGGTGATGGCAGCACTCCAGCCGGTGAAAAAGGTCAGCACCTGTACCAGCCCGATCCCCACAAGAACTCCAACGCCACCACCTATCGTCGATATCGTGGTCGTCTCGGTGAGGAACTGTGCGATGATGTGGTGCCTTCGCGCACCCAGTGCGCGGCGAACACCGATTTCCTTGGTCCTCTCGGTGACCGTGGCCAGCATGATGTTGGCGATACCGATTCCGCCGACCAGCAGTGATATCGAGGCGATCGCCACAAGAGCCATATTGAAGACCTGCTGCGTCTTCTGGCGCTGTGATAGTACCTCCAGCGGAACCACCAGTTCGTAGTCCTTCTCGGGGTGGTTGCGTTCGAGCAGGCTCCCGAGCATTCTTGCCGTCACCAGAACCTGGTCGAGATCTGTCACGGAGATGACCACCTGGTTCAATTCAACGTCCGTCGCCTCGGAGGAGCCGCTACGGCGAGTGATCGACCGTGTTCCGTGTCGTCTCAGTGCACTGCTGTATGGGACATAGATCTCGGAACTCTTGGCATCGACCGACAGAGCCTTTCTGGCATATCCGAGAAACGAGTCATCCTTGAGCACTCCCACGATGTAGAAGGTCTCCTTATCGATATTGAGCCCAAAGCCGATCGGATCCTGGTAGATCCCCAGTTCCTTGAGCATCCCGGACCGAACCACACAAACTCGTGACAACTTCTCATCATCGAGATGGGTCAGATTCCTTCCGACCGATGTATTGAGTTGAAACATATCCAGATGCTCAGGGGTGACCGCGTAGAGTGTCCCCTCCACCCGCTTGCTACCCTGCCAGACCGTTTTCTTGCTGACGTGAACCGGCAATGCTTTTTCGATGCCTGGAATCGTGTCGACGATCTGGCGGTGGTCCTTGAAGGTAATCCCGTAACTGCTGATCCAGTTGCTTCGCTGGTTAGAAGTGTCCGGTACTTCCGGCTTGATCGAGTTGATGATGATGTTCTGAATTCCGAGTCGGCCGATCTCCTTGAGCAGTTCTCGTTCGGCTCCAGCACCCAGTGCCAGCATCGCGATCACCGACCCCACTCCGAAGACAACTCCGAGCATCGTCAACACCGTGCGCATCGGATAGCCGACCAGACTACGCAACCCCATGCGGACCAGTTCCAGATGTTTCTGCGGAATCATGCGGCTCCCGCCTCGACGATGATTCCGTCTCGCAAATCGACCCTGCGCTGCGATCGATTGGCGACTTCTGGATCATGCGTGATCATCACCACCGATCGTCCCTGGTGATGCAGATCATCGATCAGCGCCAGAACTTCTTCACCGGTGTTTGAATCGAGGTTTCCTGTCGGTTCATCGGCAAGCAAAAGCACCGGATCATTGATGAGAGCGCGTGCGATGGCAACTCGCTGACATTCTCCACCCGACAGTTGCGTGGGTCGATGTTCGCTGCGGTCACTCAGGCCCACGGATTCAATCATCTCGTGACATAGATCGGTTGTGGAGGAAATCGAGCGAGCTCCATAGAGCAGGGGTACCTGCACATTCTCGAAAACCGTCAACTGTGGAATCAGATTGAAACTCTGAAATATGAAACCGATGTCTTCGTTTCGGATTTTTGATAACTCGTCATCGGAGAATGAAGACACATCTCTTCCATTGAGCAGATATGCACCATTGCTGGTGTTATCGAGGCACCCGAGCAAATTGAGCAGGGTAGACTTTCCCGATCCGGAGGTACCCGTGATCGAAACATACTCCCCCTCTGCGACATCCAGATCGATACCCTTGAGCACGTGGAGTCTCGGTTCGCATTCCCCGTAGTACTTGTGAACTCCCTGCAAGGAGATGATGGGAGCTTTCACGGAGAGGTTGCCCCGCGTCCTCGCGAACCTCGGTTACCGTTGCCCGATCCACCCCTCGACCTGGAACCCCGCTCGACAGAACTCTTGGGCGAGGGACTCTCTTCAACAACGGGGACTGTTACTGAATCTGGCTTGTAGAGCAAGACATGCTGACCTTCTTCGAGTCCATCGATGATCTCCAGAAAGCTGTCGTTGGATCTACCCACGGTCAGTTCGGCCATCGCTTTACTGCTGGCACCATCGAGGAAGCAGAAGTATTTCCCCGCCGCTGCATGGACTGCTTGAAGGGGTACGTACAGGACGTCTTCCAGATCTGCAGTATGAATCTCTACTTCGGCCGAGGTACCTGGCTTCAACTCAAGATCGTTGCCCTGCAAACTGACCTCGACCTTGAAGCGACGAATCTGATCTCCCCAGCGCCGATTTCCTGCATTGGCAACGGAATCGATCTTGATGACCTCACCATGAAAAATACGATCTTTCTGCACATCCGAGCGAGTCACGGCGCTCATCCCCTCGGCAATCTTGTCGATATCGGCCTCGTGAATGTTGATCGACACGGCCATTTCCGCAGGGTCGGGTAAGGTCAAGATGACTCGGTTGAAATAGACATTCTCTCCCACCCTGATGTCTTCTGCTTCCCAGGAGCGATCGGGATTGCCGTAGAAGACGACGCCTCCACTGGGAGCAACGATGGTCATACGCTCGATATCGTACAGTTCACGCTCCAGTTCTTCCTGGCTCTCCTGTAAGCGACGCTCATCCTGGCTGACTTTTACCAGTAGGCTTCCCATCTTCGTTTCTGCCTGCTTGGCGACTCGCTCTACACCCCTTTGAGCCTCAGTCACTGCAGCATGTTTCTGTTTCAAGCTGAGTGGTTTCTCGAACACCTTGTACAGTTCCCGTTCTTGCTTGGCGGTTACCAGGCCTTCGCGCTTCTCTTTCAGATTGATGCGTTCCTGTTCATACTCGTCCTGGGTGACAAACCCCTTCTCCAGCATCTGGGGCATGTCTTCCCACAGCCCCTCCGCACGACTGAGTTCCGACTCGGCCTTCTCTATCGATAGATCCAGGCGTCGTTCCTCTTTCGGGATGTCCCCGGCCATCAACTTCTCACGTTCGACCTGGGCCACCTCCAGTGCCAGCTGTGCTTTTTCCGAGTCCGTCTTGTTCTGCTCGGTCTGAATCGCAACTTCTGTACGAGACGAGTTCAACTCGATCTCGAGTCCGATCAGGTTGTCCTCAAGATCATCGATCCGGCGCTGCGTCTCCTCTTTCTCGAGTTCGACAACAACGTCCCCTTTCTCGACCTTTGTCCCCTCTTCGATCAGCCACTCGATCGCCGTACGACCCTTGACCGCGGAGCGAATATGGACTGCATTTCGTGTCTTGAGGGTGCCACGCTCGGTCAGGGTGACCTTGAGAGTGCCACGTCGAACCGGGGTGCTTCCGCCACTGGGAGTATCGGTTCCATCGCCACCACCGAATGCCCAGATCAGGATCACCAGCAGCAGCAACGCTCCGCCCCCGAATGCCATCTTGGTCCGGTTCGTCATCTTGCCACCAATCCATCCTCATTCACAAAGAGAAGACCTAACTGCTTGTGAAGTTGCAACAGTTGGATCTCATGGGCTACGATTCGATCCAGTTGTCCATTTTTCGCATCGGTCAAAGAATTGGTAGCCTCGACCACGTCTCTATTGGTTCCTGTTCCTCGCAATTGATCGATCTCCGCCTTCTCGACACTGAAGGTCACGGATTGAATCTTCTTCAACCCCAGTTCGATCTGTGCTTTTCTCTGCTGTAACGTTCTCAGAGAATCTCGCACTTCAAGGATGACTTCATCTCGCTGACGGTCCAGTTCACGCCGCGCCTGATCGAGCGAGATTTCTGCCGATCTAAAATTGTTTCTCTGACTCTGACGATCGAGCGGAATCTCCATGACTAGCCCCACGGAATAATCATCCGCATCATCGATGGTCAGGTCTGAAAATCGGTACTTCGGATCCGCTGCAGCGGAGTAGCCGAGAGAGAGCCCCAGTGATGGCAATAGCGAGTTTGTTGCGATGTTGAGTCCACGCTCCGCATCTTCCAGTTGATCTCTTGTCGATCGGAGGTCGAGCCTGTTGTGAAGTGCAGCCTCGACCGCTCCTTCCAGTTCCATCTGGAAAGGAGTGACCTGAGGGAAGTCGTCCTGAATAACAAACTCCACATTGGTGGGTAAACCCAGATCGATCTTGAACCGGTCGATGGAGAGGCTGAATGCCTGTTCGGCATCGAGGCCGCTGGACTGCGCTTCCAGCAGTGCTTGCTCTGCACGGAACACATCCAGGCTATTTCCGCGACCAAGACGAAACAGTGCTTTCGCTTGCTCCCAGGCAAACATCTGCCCTTCGATATTCTCATGAGTGTTGGCGAGCTTTTTCTGCTGGCTGATGAGTCCGAAATACTTCTCTGTGACCTGTATGACGAACTCTTGCCGAAACAACTCGAAGTCCCTCGCTCTGTAGAGCAGGTTTCGTTCCGCCTGGTTTAACGTTTCGAAGGCAAAATCGTGCCCAGCACCGCGAAGCAACGGTTGAGTCAGCGACAAGGACGTCGAAACATTGGAGGTCTGGCTGTCGGCCAGAGGGTCATCCGAATTGAGCAAGGAGCCATTGGTATCAAAGGAGAGTGTTCCACCCAAGAAAAGCATCTGGCTGCCACCGAGGGACAAGGCCGTCACATCTTGATAGTTCTGATCACTTCCATCGGAGGCCGAAAAGGACACCGTTGATTTGAAGACTGGACGGAGGAAGTCCCTCCGGGTCAATCCGAGCGACAATGCGCTGAGAAAAAATGATTCTCTTTGCGATTGAAACGATCGGCTATGGAGGGTCGCGATGCGGATGGCGGAATCCAGGTCAAGAATGTCCGGCACCTCGTTGGGCACCACTCTGGCAGTTTGAGTGGTCACTGCAACTGCTGGATCGATCAACTGCTCCCGTCGAAAGCGATCGACTTCGGCCATCTTCTCGCCCTGGATGCGATTTCCTTCCAGTTCAGCGATGGCATGATCTCGAGCGGCACAACTGGGAAACAGAATCAGAATCGCCACTCCCAGGGAGAACCACAACCTGTGCTGTGCGCTCGGATGGCTGTGAAAGTCGGATTCATGCAACCTTGAGTTCAATTCCATCTCCTCAACTCGACCACCACCAACTATAAACGGGGATTCAACGGACGATCCGGTTCAGGAAGTCAATCCTGGATCGAGTGAACTCATGAGCGGTAGTATCGCAGGAGTTGAGCCTTCATCCAAGATCCAGCAGTTGTTTCCACCGCCTTTACCGGTACATCTGAGCAAGAATCGCGGCGGTCGCAGGAGCGGTGATCTGTTCCCTCTCGATCCCTCGGATCAGGCGCTCAAGATCCTCAGGATGGTCTACATCGAACCAGGACTCGATGGAGTGAGTCTCGAGTTGAAACCGCTCTAACCGCTCCAATAGTGCCAGTCGAGTATTTTTTTGGCTCCAGGGAAGCCCTACCAGCAGTCCTTCAGGGCAATGCCGCAGTCCCAGCAGATAGAAGCCTCCGTCACAGCCGGGGCCCACAACTGCGTCTGCGTCTTGCAATGCGACCCGCGCCTGTTCCAGTAATACTGGAGGGAGGCCTGGAGTATCGGCTCCCATCACGATGACCTGATCCGTGGTGGCCAGAGCACGATGGACCATCCGTTCGATGCGGTCTCCGAGGTCTCCATCACCCTGGATCCACTGCTCCATGGAGGACAACTCACCCACAAGTGGACCGGTGGTCGCCACCACCGGCTGGGCCCAGGGTACGTTGGCCAGCGACTGGTAGGTGTCGAGTAAAAACGCCTCCGCGAGTTTGGCTGCCTGTTCCAAGCCGATGGTCCGAGCCAAGCGCGTCTTGACTTCTCCCGGTCGGGGAACCTTGGCGAAGATCACCGCCTGAATCGACTCCGTAACCTCATCCCGCATCGAGCCCCTCCTCAGCAGAGGCGTTTCCAGCGAGGAGAGTTCCCCCGCAACTGGATCCACTTCCCGCACAGCATCCGAGACAATGTCCACCGGTCATGATCGGTTGCCCGATGAGGTCATCCAGATGAATCAGATCCTGGATGAAGATCGGAGTGGAATTTCTTGATGTCATTCCCAGTTCCAGCATCTGGTTGAAGTCACAGTCGTACAGGGCACCGTCCCACCCCACGCTGATGGTATCTCGACACATCAACCCAGCGACCGTAGAAGGATTGAAATTGGTTTCGAGCAGATCGAGGTACTCGGGCAATTCGCCACTTCGGTGGAGACTTTCAGAAAATCGTTTCACCGGCAAGTTGGTCATGGCGAGCAACCGATCAAATCGCAGTCCGAACTGTTCCTTCAGATGCTTCTTGTAATCCTGTTCGAGGGACTCTTGTGGCGGTGGCAGACTCGCTCCGAGGGGGTTGTAGACCAGATCCAACTGCAGCCCGCCCTGTCCAGCTCCATACCCCACGGAATTCAACCAACGAATCGCGCGGATGCTTCGACGGAAGGATCCCCCACCTCGTTGAGCATCTACATTCTCTTCGGTGTAGCAGGGCAAACTCGCCACCATGCGAACCTGGTGGCTCGCCAGAAACTCGGCAAGGTCTTCCATCCCTGGCTCGAACAACACCGTGAGATTGCATCGGTCGATCACCGACCGACCCAGTTCCCGAGCCCCTTGCACCAGCCAGCGAAAATGAGGATTCAACTCGGGAGCACCGCCGGTCAAATCCACCACCTCGATGGATGGAGTTCGATCGAGCAGAGTCATCACCGCCTCTGCCACCTCCCGGGTCATCATCTCGGTTCGAAGGGGCCCCGCTTCGACGTGGCAGTGCAAACACGCCTGGTTGCATAACTTCCCCAGGTTCACCTGAAGGGTGGAGATCGAGTGGCGCACCAGTGGTTCCAGTTGATGTCGACTCAGATGAGCATCGAAATTACGATCCCGCACCAGTTGTGCCGATCGCTGGGCATCCATCCTTGACCTCCTCGCGCAGGGGCATCGTCTTGCGGAAAATGCGTCGATCACAGCGCCTCTACGCACCTCGAAAGCGTGAGAAGATGAGGAGATCGCCACACCCGACCCGGGACAGGATAGGAGTTTCTCTGACTCAGGGGGAGGAGGCGGATGAAAAGGACAGCGCCCCCGCCGTGACCGACGGAGGCGCTGATGGCTCCCCGGGTTGGACTCGAACCAACAACCAAGTGGTTAACAGCCACCTACTCTGCCAATTGAGCTACCAGGGAATCGTGGTGCAACTGAAGAAACTTATCCCTCAATTGCAATACTGTCAACATCACACGCCAATTGCTGCACCAATGCGTCCCGAAGCGGTCTACAACAATATTGACTTTACGCAATACCATGCAATCCTGTCGGCGAGGAGGAATGATGAAGAGAGATCAAGAGGCCCGTGCAATGCCCCACCAAGGTCCACCGTTGAACCCTGCCGAAATTCAACGATTACAGAGCCGGTTCCCCGAGTTCCTCGGCACTTCAAGGCCATTGATTCGCTTGCTCCAACAGCTCGAAAAAGTGATCTCGAGCGACTCGACGGTTCTGATTCACGGGGAGAGCGGCACTGGCAAGGAGCTGGTGGGTCGGGCGATCCACCGCCTGGGTCCGAGGCAAGCGGGCCCTTTCATCTGCGAAAACTGTGCAGCCATCTCCCCCAATCTACTCGATGGTGAACTGTTCGGTCACGATCGCGGAGCCTTCACCGGAGCCACTTCTGAGCGAGCAGGATTGATCGAAAGTGCCGAGGGAGGAACCCTGTTGCTCGACGAAATCGGTGAGATGGAACCCGCGCTCCAATCGAAATTGCTGAGGGTATTGCAGGAGCGAGAGATTCGCAGGGTGGGTAGCACTCGAACTCGAAAAGTAAATTTCCGCTTACTCGCTGCCACTCACCGCGATCTTGAACAGGAGATCCAGGCGGGACGCTTTCGTGAAGACTTGCGCTACAGGATCGATGTCCTACGAGTGGAGATCCCACCTCTGCGGCATCGACGTCAGGATATCCCGCTACTGTGTCAAAACTTCTTGCGTGCCTTCTGCAAAAAAAATAGATCGCCTGTTCCCAGCTTTTCCGCAGATGCCTTGACCGTCTTGATCGGAGCGCCCTGGAAAGGAAACATCCGGGAACTGAGGAACGAAATGGAAAGAGTCTCGGCAACGGGTAAAGCGAGAATCCTGGTCGAGGACCTTTCCCCTTCGCTGCACCGAGCATCGGTTCCTCACCCCATCGCTCGCCGTTTGAGAGCGGAACTGGGCACCGATCTTCGAAAACTGGAAGAGGTGGTACTCGGGGGCATCGTGAGGGATGTATTGATCGAAACCGATGGCAACAAAGCGCAAGCCGCAAGAATTCTGGGGATCCCCAAGACCACCCTTTATCGGCGGCTAGAACGATGGCACCTGCTCTCCTGAAGTTCCGTGCAAGGTACCCGGTTCAATCGCCAGCCAGATCTGGCTACTTTAGTGCATGATTACAAACCGATTGCAGCGGCGTCGAATCCCCAGCCGCAGAACTGTCGCTGTCACCTTCGCCTTCCTTCTTGCCCTGGCACTACCCTGCTGCTGGCTCTCCTCCTGCGGTTCACCCGGGTGGTCTGTCGGTTCGCAAGCACTGCCCCAAGGCCATCGAGTTCTGACCCAGGGGAACGGAATACTCGCAGTGGTCGATCGCCATGGCCAGTTGGAATGGTCGATGCCGTGGGGATCTATCCATGACATCCATCGGCTTCCATCCGGCAACATCCTGGTCCAACGAGGCTCATCCGAGGTGGTCGAGATCGACTTCGAGAGTCAACAGGTGGTTTGGAGTTATGACTCGGCACGTGCCAACGGCAATGAAGGACGTGCCGTGGAGGTTCATGCCTTTCAGCCGCTGAAAAATGGTCATCTGATGATCGCCGAAAGTGGTCCGGCGAGAATCATCGAGGTCGATCGCCAGGGGAGATTGGTGTCGAAGACCCCGCTCAAGGTCGATCGACCGCATCCTCATTCCGATACTCGACTGGTGCGAAAGATCTCAGCGGATCGTTACCTGGTCTGCCATGAGAGAGATGGAGTGGTCCGAGAGTACCAGCAGGGCACCGGAAAAATCGTATGGGAATACGATGTTCCGATGTTTGATCGAAAGCCAGTCGGCGGCCACGGCCCCGAGTCCTTCGGAGACCAGTGCTTCTGTGCCTTGCGCCTCGAGAATGGCAATACCCTGATCGCCACTGGCAATGGACACGGGGTGATCGAGGTCAGTGCCGACCATCAAATCGTCTGGCGACTGGACCAGTACGACCTCCCTCAGATCTGCCTCTCCTGGGTCACGACCCTTGAGGTACTCCCCGATGGTCACTATGTCATCGGGAATTGTCATGCTGGCCCGGGACAACCGCTGATCATCGAGATCGATCCCGCCAGCAAGGAGGTGATCTGGACCTTTGATCAATTCCCGAGATTCGGCAATTCGGTGCCCAATTCACAGCTCCTGGATGTGACCCGATCGATTCGCTAGAACGATCGACTCGCGATCAGGTCTGATGGACCTGGGCGATGAAGGGCAAGTTGCGATAGTAGCCCTGCCAGTCGAGACCGTAGCCCACCACGAAGTCGTTGGGGATCTCGAATCCACAGTAATCGACCGGGGCCAGTTTCACGTTGTTGGCGGGCTTGTGGAGCAGGGAACAGATCGAGATGGAAGCGGGTCCCCGAGCTTCGAGACTGGCCTTCAGGTACTGCACTGTCAGACCAGTATCGACGATATCCTCGACCACCAGTACATGTCGATTCGAGATCGATTGCTGCAGATCGAGATCGAGTTTGACCTCACCGCTAGTGACCACGGAATCGCCGTAGGAGGACGCTCGAAGAAAGTCGACACTGAAGGGGAAGTCCAACTTCCTGACCAGGTCAGCGACAAACACGAATGCACCCTTGAGGACACAGACAATGATCGGATCGCGCTCTCCCAGATTTTCCGTCACTTCGCGTGCCAGATCCTGGACCCGGATCCTCAGTTCCTCCTCCTCGATCAAGACTTCCATGTAGTGAGGAGGTAGCGGCGGTTCGGGGTTCATTTTGTACTTCATGTCAGCATCCATCGATTTCTACTGAAACGGAATCAGACCCACGAGTTGTTGATGATTTCCCCAACGCCACCAGCACCAGGAACGATGTAGTCGACCTCATTGAGTCCACTTTCTCGTGAGTCTCTCCCGGGAATCATACCCAGAACTTCCTCAGGACTCGCCCCTCGATCGAGGCGTATTGTCCAGATTTTTATTCCGGGAACCTCTGCCGTCATCCGACGGATGTACTCCGGGGTAACGATGAGATGAGCGGCGATGATTCGCTCAGGAGTCCCACCGACTTTTTCCCGGTAATGCTGGATCACCTGTAGCAAAGAGGACCCTGTCGCTCCCATCGGATCGGCGAAGAAAAGATATCGGCCGTCGACATCGCCACCGATCTTACTGCCGTGCAGTGCCGCTCCCGTCACCGCACCGGAATCATCGACGGTTCGCTCCATGATCACATGATCCTGTCGCACCCCTTGCGGATCGAGGACCTGATGGAGCATTTGCTGGCAGATATGGGATGGCACGGTTCCCGCTCGAGCCACATTCACGGTCACCGCGCGAGTCGCTCGATCGATGACTTGCCCGCGGAAAACTCCCAGCGGGGTGTACTGCTTCATGTTGGTGTCGCACTCGATCAGGGAGCGAGGTAATTCATGAGCGATCGCCCGCTGGAGTACGATCCGGTACAGGATATCGAGCAGATCATTGAAGCGAGGTTGTCCTGTACTTGGAGTACACATTTCGGTGAGCAAACTCATCGAATACGGGTCGGCGAGGATCCGTACCGCTTCTCCGTACTCGTGCTCGATGCCCCGACACTCTTCGCCCAGATCATCGTATGCAGTTTCCAAGGCCCTACCCCTTTTCTATCCCGAGATCGGATGGACCGAAGGAGTGCGGTAGCAACTCCCTGAGAGTCGTCGATTTTCCACCCTCTCCGTCCCAGATCCAGACCACCAGTTGATTCGCACCCGGCAACTCGTTGAGGACCTGTCGGCAGGCGCCGCAAGGCATCGCTTCGACCCACTGTCCGGAATCGGCCGAACGCGCGGCGATGGCGATGGCCAGGGGTGTCCCCGGGGATCCGCCAGCAGCCCAGTTCATCACGGCACCTCGTTCGGCACAGATGGTGAGGCCGTAGCTGGCGTTCTCGACGTTACAACCGCCGAAGATACGACCCGCACTCCAGAGGGCTGCACCGACATGAAATCGAGAGTAGGGAGCCCGGGCATGGGTGGCCTGCTGGCGTGCCGCTTCGAGCAATTTTTCCGGGTCAAACTGATTCTCGGAGTGCTCCGTCACTGCCCCCCCCTTCACGGGGAAGAATGATACCACGGCTCCTGAGATCTTTCCGCCCAAGCGTTGGGTGACTACCGAGCAGCCGGAGAGTGCGGTCTAGGGCAGCACTTCTCGCAATCGAGAACAATCTGGATTCATCCACCATTGCGCCGCTGGCGATGGCTCCACCGGAGCTTCCCCACGCAGTGCACCGTGAACCGCCACCGTGGTGGCGTTTCCATGGCCATCGAGCAACAGTTCAGAGACCACGCCGCGAGCCGGGGCATCCGCCACCTCTTCACTGAATAGCGCCAGAGCACCGATCAGCAAGGCACAGGAGACTTCAGCGGGATCCTCTTCCAATCTGAACCACAGTTGTGCGCGGATGGCATCTCCATCATCGCCGAGAAAATCGACTTCGTTCCAGCGAATTGACAGCAGTGACGGATCGAGTTCGAGGGCAATTCCAAGATCCTCTGCGGCTCCGTCAAAATCTTCGACTCCAAGGCGGCCGATCGATCGTAGCAGCCAGGGTAATGCCGAATCGGACAATCCGGCCAGTGCCGCATCGATCAGCGGTAGTGCGGAAGCCGGGTCCCCGGTAGTCAACTGATGCCAGCCATCGCAGAGTTGTGCCAGGTAAACTTCTCGAAGGGACTGCGTGTCGTATTCCCCATCCTGGACAGCGTCAGCCGAATCGATCCAGGTGGTGGAAACCCAGGTGCTGGAATCGTTGCGAGAACTCCAGCGACCGTGATGCCACCAGATGAAACGGGCACTGGAGCAGGAGTACCAGGGCAGTGCCCAACTATGGCACCAGGGATCAGAGTATCCCAGGTACCACGGGCTCCTGCAGCCGATCGCCCAGGGATGGTGCCAGACAGGTGTCGTCCAGGATCCGAGGGAACTGCCGTAGTAGTACGAGGAAGTGGGCAAGCAGTACCACGGCAAGGAGTGATGAGGCCAGTGGTAGACGGTGGTGCCGCCGGGAAGCGACGCTCCACCACTGCTATTGGTCACCGGAGGTAGCGGCATCGTCGGTACCGGAGTGAGGACCACTCTCCTGCCCCGATTCAACGAGACGCGTCGAGACCTATTGACCGTTGCCGACAGCGGTTTTCGGACGCCGGTCGGCTGGCCGATTCGACGGATCAGGTCGCGCGTCACCCCCATCGGCTTGCGCAGTCTTGTCGGTTTCTCGATGAGCGTACGGGTGCCCATCCGATCGGTGTTGATTCTACTGCGTGAATCCCGCAGCGTGATGGTGCCCAGCAGTTCTCGACGAGAACTTTCTCGTTCGCTGCCACGCAGTGCAGGTAGTGGCTTGGATCGTGGCAGGGCGGCGGGGATCCGTTCCCTGGGATTCCGCAGGGTAGGGCGCACAGAAGTGCGCGAAACGGTGCGAGTCGAGGTTCCGGATGAAGTCGTCGCAGAAGATCCGCCGGAGGATCGGCCACTGCGTCCCGGACGCACCACTCTCCTCGATGTTGGCACCGTGGATGCGGAGCGAGGGCGGGGAGCGACCACCGTCGGAGTGGTGGTGGAGGCTCCTCCATTTCGGGAGGAGGGACGCACTACCGGTCGCGCCTGCGGTCGAGGAGTTTGCGGTCTGACCTGTGGTCGAGGGGTTTGCGGTCTGACCTGTGGTCGAGGGGTTTGCGGTCTGACCTGTGGTCGAGGGGTTTGTGGTCTGGCCTGTGGTCGAGGGGTTTGCGGTCTGACCTGTGGTCGAGGGGTTTGCGGTCTGACCTGTGGTCGAGGGGTTTGTGGTCTGACCTGTGGTCGAGAAGTGGGTCGAGAACTCGGTCGAGGAACCTGGGTGCCACTACCTCGCGACGGTACCTGGCCCCAGATCTCAAGGGGGGCCAGCACGAGTGCCAGTAACATCAGCCCGATCGATAGCAATCGTTTGGGGGTGGGGATCGTCATCGGCCCTCCAGATCTCTCTTGAATCCACTCCAGGGCGAGTGGATCGGCTGCGGGACTACTTTCAGGATACCACCCCAGCCCCCGAGAAGGGAGCGCAGAGTGGCTCAGGCGACTCGCGGACCCAGAATTGGCCATTTCCCGACAATACTGGCACGGCTGGATCGGCTCAGGATGAAGATGACGGAGGGATCGAACGATTATTCACGCCGATTTTGAACCTTTTGCCGGAAGGAACCACACGGCGAGGAGGATCCCCACTGCGATTCCCAGCAGGTCTGCAACCAGGTCCTCTCCATCGGGAGTGCGGCCAGGAATCCACTGCTGTGAATACTCGTGGATGAGAGCGAAACCGGTCAGGATCCACACCGATCCGGGAATCCACTCGGCGGGACCCGCACCCCTCCCGCGCCAGAATCGAAAGGTCAGGGTCAACAACATGAAGCCCACCGCGTGACCGATCTTGTCGCGCCCCGGAACTAGCCAGGAGCGCGGCACAGTCTCCGCGATCCACTCCCCCGGCAGCAGTCCGGCAATCGCCACCATCGCCATCACTACCCACGGAAACCACCTCCACTGCGAGCGCCCCTCTGCTACCACTGCTCTAGACCTGGCCCTCTCCCAAGGCTCTTTCCAGCAGTGCCATCCGCAGCGGAACCCCATTCGCCACCTGCTGACGGATCCGCGAGCGTACCCCGTCCGCCACCTCAGAGGTGATCTCGACACCACGATTCATCGGTCCCGGGTGGAGCACTACTAACGAGCGTTTCGTCATCTCGAGGCGTCGCTGATCCAGTTGATACTCTTGCTGGTACTGTTGCGGATCGATCCCCTCTTGCGGGTCGAGACGCTCATGCTGAATGCGCAACAATTGAATGGCGTCGAGGTGTGGCAAGACCGCCTCCAGATCCGTCTCCAGTTCGACTCCGGTGCCGGCCAGCGTCTCATCTTGCCACGGGTCGGGAGCCACCATCACCACTCTTGCGCCCAGTGCTCGAAAAGCGACCAGGTCGCTGCGAGCCACGCGGCTATGAAGCACATCTCCGACGATCCCGATGCATTTGCCCTCGAGGTCTCCGAACTCATCGATCAGCGTCAAGGCATCGAGTAATCCCTGGCTCGGATGGGAGCGTGTCCCCCCCCCTCCATTGATGACTCCCGCCTGGCATTGCTTCGCCAGTAGTGGGGCCGTATCGGGATCGGCATCGCGAATCACCAGTGCCGAGGCCCCGAGGGATTCAAGTGTCCATGCCGTGTCAAGAATAGTTTCTCCCTTGCGCAGGCTGGATGCCTCAGCGCGAAGTTCGAGAACCTCGGCACCGAGACGATGAGCTGCAGCGACGAAGGAGAGACTGGTCCGGGTACTCGGCTCCGAGAAGATCAAACCAACATGCCGCACCCCTGTGGTCCACAGCGGAACCGGGCACTCGCGCATCTGCTGGGCTCTCTCGAGTATCTGGCCGATCGCCTCGGGGGTGAGGTCTGATAGATTCAGCAGATCTCGTTGGGCTTCTCTTGTCATCTGATCCCTCTCAAATGCACTCGGCGAGGTTGAGGAGTATCGAGCGAGGATCGGTTCCCCCTTCGATCGCCACCAGCGCCTGTTCGATCCAATGCCGTTGGGACGGCAAGAAGAGACAAGGTTTACCTTGCGGCATCTGACTGACGCCGTACAACTCTTGCAACACAAGAACCTTGAGTGTTTCGATCCCTTCACCGGTCATGGTAGAGATCCTCGGGTACACGACATCACCCGCTGAATTCTCATCGCAGCGACTGTGAAAGACAAGGCTTCTCCGGCAGGGAGTTTCCAGAGGTCGGTTCCGGCGCTCCCCCTCTGAGGGGGGCACCAGCTGCAATACCAGATCTGCACTGCTCATCGCCAGCCGCATCCGGCGCACTCCCTCCCGCTCCACCGTCTCCTCGACGCTCTCCCCCAGCTGGCGGATCCCGGCCCCGTCGATCAGCGAGATGGGGAATCCGCAGAAAATCGCCTGGGATTCGATCAGGTCGCGAGTGGTTCCAGGCTGGTGCCAGGTCAGTGCGCGCGACTCCCCGACCAACTCGTTGAAGAGGGTGCTTTTGCCAGCATTGGGTACCCCGGCAATCACCACTCTGGGTGCATCCAGGACACCGATCCCGGACGCTGCGCTCTGCAACAGATGTTTCAGATCGGCATCGGTCGGAGAAGTTTCGAGAACGCGTTCGATCCAACCGGCAAGCCCCAAACTCGAGGCCTGCTCGAGCAGGAAGGCAGACGCTTCTCGACTGCATGCACGGGGCAGGGAAATCCGAGCTTGAGCGGCAATCCCCGCTCCAACACCCTTCCCTTCTCCCCAGAGATCCATCTTCGGCTCTCTCGGGGTCGCCCCGAGTTGCACGAACCGATCCACGATGTGCTCTTTCAGTACCGGACTGCCGTGACAGGTGATCAGGTACCGAGATGTCTCGCCGGGCCACTCCACCAGAACCACATCATCGATCACGGTCCCATCTTCATCGTGAAGAGTTCCGTGCGGCGACGATCCACTTCCGCGAAAGCAATCGGATAGCCACTGATCCGCTGCGGGACCACCGATCATCACACCATGCAGAGCCGATCGCCCCGGTCCGGTGACCTCGGAAATCCAGTTTGAATCAGCCATGAGTGCTGCTTTCCAGAATCCGTTCGAGTCCATCCAGGACCATGTCTGGTTGTGATCGAGCCGGTTGTAGTGCGGACAGAAGTCGATCCGCATCTCCTCCGGTGATGACGGTGGTGACATCTTTACCGAGTTCCGACTCGACTCTCCTCCGCAGTCCTAGAACTCCCTCGACAAACATCGATTCGATACCACCTCGGATGGCACGGCCAGTGTCGCCAGCCCAGGGAACCGAAGCCTCTTCGCATTGCTCCTCAGACATCTGTGGTAGCGCTGGAGCGGCCTGTTGTAGACCCCGTTGCAGGGCACTCCAGCCGGGAGCGATCCAGCCTCCCAGCAACTGACCCGATCGGTTGACCGCATCGACAGTCACGGCGGTTCCGGCATCGATGATAATCGCCGGTCCCTGCTCATCTGCACCTCCCCATGCGAAGGCGCAGAGTGCCCGATCCGCTCCGGTACGGTGCGGCTCATCGGTCTTGACAGTGGAAGGAAGGTCGGCACCGCTGCGGATCCAGATCGGTGGAGGCTGGTGAGTCGCCTCGATCCACTGCTGCAACTCACCCTCGTGAGATCGCTGAACCGAGGAGATGGCGATGGCCTGAACCCGCGGCAAGGATGAAAGAGCATCGGCGATCGCAGCATGGGAAGCGGAGCCTCCACTCACGACTCCCGATGGCTCTCGCAGGCGCCAGGCCAGACGGGTGTTGCCGATATCGATGACAAGCGTACCCATCGGTCCTCCCATCTAGCCGGGAGGATAACTCGAACAGGGTTCGACCCCTAGCCGATCGAGGCTAGTAATCGAAGTCGAAGTCCCCCATCTCGGCGCCCTTGACCACTCCCCGCAGTTCCAGTTGCAGTTCATCGGGGAAGTCAGAATAGGAGAGAGCCTCTTCGAGGGTGATCCGATCGGCCTGATACAGGCTTCTCAGCGACTGATTAAAGGTGCAGGAACCGTAATGCTCCCCCGCCCTGAGGGCGCCGGCGAGTTCGTGAGTGCGACCCTCTCTCAGCAATTCTCTGACTGTTGGACTGTTGATCATCATCTCCAGCGCCGGAACTCGTCCCGCCTCTTCCTTGAGGGGAACCAGTCTTTGACACACCACGCCGGTGAGCACCAGTGACAGTTGCAAGCGGATCAATTCATGCTGGTGCGGAGGGAAGAAGTGGATGATCCTCTCGACCGTCTGAACGGCATTGACGGTGTGAAGAGTGGACAGCACCAGGTGCCCCGTCTCGGCCGCCGAGATGGCCGCTTCCATCGTTTCACGATCTCGCATCTCACCGATCAGGATCACATCGGGACTCTGACGCAGGGAGTGACGCAGTGCCACCGGGAAGGACTCCGTATCGATTCCCACTTCACGCTGGTCGATGATCGACTTTCGATCCTTGAATGTGAATTCGATGGGATCTTCTACGGTGATGATGTGGCGATTGGCGGTCTCGTTGATGTGGTGCACCATTGCAGCGAGAGTCGTCGACTTGCCCGAGCCGGTGTTTCCCGTCACCAGGACCAACCCACGCTTCTGCTCTGCCAACTGGATGAGAGTATCTCTGGGCATGTTCAAGTCATCGAAATCGGCGACCGACTGGTTGACGTGGCGGAAGACGAAGCCAAGTTGCCCCCGTTGATGCAGGATGTTGACACGGAACCTACCGATCCCGGGGAGATCATAGGAGGTATCCACATCCAACTTCTGAGGAAGCGCTTCGGGGCGCGAATCCTGGATGATCTGCAAGATCTCCTGGGAGTCGTGCGGCGACACTTCCTCACAATCGAGGAACTGGACCACTCCATCCACCCGGAGGGAGGGGGGGCAGCCTACCTTGACGAACAGGTCAGAAGCTTTTTCGAGCACCATCCGGCGCAACATCTCATGAAATTCCATCTTGTCTCCCGGGAGATCCGTGGGTTTGCAGGCCCGCCAGGGCACACAGATCTTCTCCAGAAGAATACGATGAGATGCTCTTCGAGGCCGCTGATACCTGGCCTGGAAGGGACCGGGGCGACTCCACTACTGCTGTAAAGCACTCCAGAGCTGCTCCAGCAGTGCGTCTACCCCTTTTCCTGTAACCCCGGAGATCAGCAGAACCGATTCCCCTAGACGCCCCTCCAGTGCCCCCCTCAGTTCTTCGGCCTCCTCGGGAACCATCAGATCGGACTTGTTGAGGACGCTCAGGCAGCGGCGAGACGCCAGTTCCGGAGAGTGATTCGCCACTTCCTGACGAATCACCCGGTGGTCCTCGACGATCTGGTCGAGGTCGCGGTCGTATGGATCGAGCAGATGGACCAGCACCCGGGTTCTCTGCAGGTGCTTGAGGAAGGAGATTCCCAATCCGACCCCCTTCGAGGCTCCCTCGATCAGACCCGGAATGTCAGCCACGACGATGCGCCTGGTCGGATCGAGTTCGGCGATGCCCAGCTGTGGTTTCAAGGTCGTGAAAGGATAGTCCGCTATCTTTGGATGGGCTCGCGAGACTCTCGAGAGAAAGGTGCTCTTTCCGGCATTGGGTAACCCGAGCATTCCGACGTCGGCGATCAGTTTCAGTTCGAGACGAAAATGGCGCTCGTGGCCGGGCTCGCCCGGCGTGTACTCTCGAGGTGCCTGGTGCGTGGAACTGACATAGGAGAGATTTCCGCGTCCCCCCGAGCCTCCACGAGCGACGATGATCTGTTGGTCAGGCTCGGTCAGGTCGACGACCAGAGTTCCTTCATTGGCATCGTACACCTCGGTACCGATCGGTAGTTTGAGGATCAGATCCTCGCCGCTACGGCCACTGCAGTTTCTGCCTGAACCTGCGGTCCCGGTCTCTGCCTTGTAGATCGGGCGACCGAGAAAATCGAGCAACGTTTGCATATGGGAATCGGCACGAAGAATGATGTGTCCACCACGACCGCCGTCGCCCCCATCGGGACCACCACGAGGGATGTACTTCTCACGGCGAAAGGAGACGCTTCCGTCACCCCCTCGACCACTGATTACCCGCAGGTGACCTTCATCGACGAATCGGACTGGCATGGGCCTCGTCGCAACTCAGAATAGGATCAGGCCGAAGCCTGATCGACATGGACTCGGCTTCTGGTTCCAAAACGAACCACGCCGGCGGTGAGAGCAAACAGGGTGTAATCCTTGCCCATCCCCACGTTGAGCCCAGGATGGAACTTGGTTCCACACTGGCGGATAATGATATTTCCAGCGATGACGGACTCACCACCGTACTTCTTCACTCCACGATGCTGGGCATTGGAATCGCGGCCGTTGCGCGTCGCACCCTGTCCCTTTTTATGTGCCATCTCTCATCTCTCCTGTCGAACACTCCCGAAGGAGCGAGAACTATCCGGCAATCGTACCGATGCGGACCTTTGTGTAGCGTTGACGGTGCCCTTTACGGCTGTGTGAATTCTTGCGGCGACGGAAGCGATGGAAGATCACCTTGGGTCCCTTCGCCTCTCCGATCACCTCAGCCTCGACGTGGGCTCCCTCGACGAGAGGCGTTCCACAGACAAACTCACCCGGGCCAGGCTCGATCGCCAGCACCTCGGGAAACTGGATGGTGCTGCCGGGTTCTGCAGAACGGAGATCTACGAACAGGATCTCTCCCTCTTGAACGCGGTACTGTCGACCACCATCGCGAATGATCGCGTGCATGTCGCCTCTTTCACAACGCTGACCGTGTCAGCGATACTGGATCGTCCAACGTTCCGGAGACCAGTCCTGGCCTTCGTTCACCACGATCCGTTTTCCAAATTCGATCTCCAGGGCGTCGAGATCCTCGCGTCGGACACCGAGCAGGAGTTCCCTGACCGGTGGACCCACGGTGATCATTGCCTCCTCACTGGAGGCCTTCGCAATTCCCTGTCGCAATTCTCTGATCACACCAGAGGCTACGCTTCTGGCACTTCGTACCGTTCCTCGCCCCAAACAAGTGGGACAAGGCTCGCGACCCGCCCGATCCTTCGAGGGACCGAGGCGTTGCCTCGTCAATTCGAGCAATCCGAACCTGGACAGTTTGGCAAACCAGATCTTGGCCCGGTCGTTGCGAACCAACTCACGAAATGAATCTTCGAGGGTACGACGATTCACCGCCTCCATCATGTCAATAAAATCACAAACCACCACCCCTCCCATGTCCCGGAGGCGTAGATTTCTTGCAATTTCTCGAGCGGCCTCGAGGTTGGTCCTCAGCGCTGTGCTCTCCAGGTCACTTTCGGATGTGCTACTTCCCGAGTTCACATCGATGGCGACCAGCGCTTCCGTCTCATCGATGACCAAGGAGCCTCCGCTGGGCAATGCAACCTTGCGATCGTAGAGAGAATTGATTTGAGATTCAACTCCGAACTCCAAGAATAGAGCAGACTTGCTACGATGCAAACGAACCGGAGGCGCTTCTCCTGGATTCCATTGATTGCTGTATTCGAGGAACTTCTCGGCTGCCCAGGGATCGTCAAATACCACCTCCTGGATCGTATCGGAGGCGAGATCTCGGGTGGTACGAAGCAGTAGATCCGCCTCTCGGTGGAGCAGTATCGGCCCTCCACCCTCCTCAGCACTGTGACAGATCTTCCCCCAGTTCGCCGCCAGCACCTCGACCTCGGCGGTCAGTTGCTGAAGATCGCCAATTCTGCCCGCTGTACGGATGATGACCCCTGCATTGGGAATTCTCGGTAACTGGTCCGCCAGCTGGCGAAGCCGATCTCGTTCCTGATCATCGACGATCTTCTTGGAGATTCCGGGTCGATCGAGCCCCGTCATCAGCACCACCGATCGCCCTGGAAGGCCGATGTAGGTGGTCACCGTGGGGCCCTTCTGGCCGATCGATTCCTTGCTGACCTGGACCAGCAGTTCCTGGCCCCGCTGCAAGATCTCCTGGATCCGTTCCTCTCCTCGCTCCCTGGCCGGCCGCTCTCCGAGGCGGTCGACCGGCACCTGACGTGCCCCTCGGTAGGCTGGATGGAGATCGGAGACGTGGAGAAAGGCGGTGCGCCGCTCACCGATATCGATGAAGGCGGACTGGATGGCAGGCTCGATGTTGACGACCCGCCCGAGATAGACATTCCCGAGGCTACGAATCGTCTCCCGGTCCTCCTCATGATACTCCCACAGCGATCGGTCATCGTCGATGAGAGCCACGGACAGGGCGTCACGGTCTCGAGAATGGACCAACAGTCGCATCGATGACCTCGAGATCCAGAGACTGGAAAATCGCCAGCACGAGTCGCATTTCGCAGGGCAGTCCCCGGACCATCCGGGCACTCCCAGAGTATCGCAGCGACAGCAGCCGTCCAGCGGACCTGTCGAGCAGGAGCAGGAAATCGACCGAATTTATATGAAAAAGGGGCCCGTTCGGCATCTTGCCGAACGGGCCCCTGGTCGCTGAAGATGGTAGAGATTATCCCTCTTCCGGCTCCTCGACGGTGACACTTCCGGCGGTCGAACCCACCTCGTCATCGCCTTCGTCTTCTGCTTCGTCCTCGCCGTACTTCTCCTCGAAGTAGTCCCAGCGCTCGGCCTCACGAAGGGCATTCTTGTAGACCTCATCGCTGACTTCATCGCTCTTGAGGATACGAGGAGTCACGAGAATCAAAAGGTGATCGACATTGGCCTGACGCCTTCTCCACTTGAACAGCTCCCCGAGGTAAGGAATGTCGGAGAGGAGTGGGACGCGCGATTCGATCTCGACGCGACGCTCGGTGTGCAAGCCACCGATCACCGCAGTCTGACCATCCCTGACGCGCAAGTAGGTAACAACCGTCTGGCTGCTCTCCCGAGGAAGATCGATGTAGGCGCTGTTGCCACTGCCCGGATCGCTGAAACGGAAGCGGTCGAATCCAGGAATGCTGGAGGTATTCCCGACCAGCGTGGAAACCTTCGGGATCACGTTCATGTAAATCATGTCGGTATCGGGGATCACGTGCGGAGAGACATAGAGGGTGAATCCGACATTGACCGGGGACCGCTCGTTCTCGTCGATCGAAACCGTCACATTACCGTTTTGATCCTGCTGCACGCTCTGAACGGCAAACGGAACCTCTTCCCCGACGAAGATGGTCGAGGGGTAGTTATCCAGAGTGGTCAGGAACGGCTGCTGAATGATCTTCGAGTTCTCGTCGTCCTTGACCATCGAGAGCAACAAGTTGGTCTGGGTGAAGTCCAGCACTCCGAGAGCCTGGTAAGGGACACCGATCGACTGCATGTTGCCGATATCGAAGGGCCAGGTGCCGCCGTTGTGTGCGATCGAACCGGGAAAGACCGGGCCAGTGCCCGTATCGACGATGGGGCCGGTTCCCGACAGATCCGGGGTGCCCGAAAGAGGAGCAGCTCCGTAAGCACTGAGCCTGAATCCATCACGCCCCGGAGTATTGGGATCGTCAAACTTGAGACCCGCTTCGAGGATGTCATCACTGGTGGTAGAGATGAATTTCACCTCGACCTGAACCAGAGCAGGCTCGACGTCGATCTCGGTGATGATCTTCTCGATCTCATCGAGACTGGGAGCAATATCCTTGACGATCAGGGAGTTGGTCTTGATATCAAAGTCCATCACTCCGCCTGGAGAGAGCGCACTGCGGAGTGCCTTCAGAAGAGTGAACTCTCCTTCTACCTCTGCAGAGTTATCACGAGACACGTTTCCTGCTTGCTTGTCGATATCGGAGATGATGGCGACGTACTGCTCCGGAGGACGGATGTAGCGCAGACGGAAGATTCTCGTCTCCTGTTGCTGAATCAGTTGGTCCGATGAAACGATTCTGAGGATCTCGGTGATCCCCTCACGCTCACTGACCACCACGTAACCAGCGGTCTTGACGATGGTATTGAGCGCTTCACGCCATGGGACGTCCCGCAGGGTCAAGCTGACCTTACCGACGACATTCTCTGCAATGACGATGTTCGCTCCGGACTGCTTCGCCAGCAGGTCCAGCACAACGGCAAGATCGGCATTCTGGAACTCGATGTTCACAGAAGGCGGTTGGGTGAACCGAATCAGTCGGTCACTCTCTACGATGATCACGCAACTGGTCTGGCGAGCGAGGATGTCGAGAGCTTCTCGCCATCCGATGGCGTCGAGAGAAAGCGTCACCTTCTCTTCCACCTGAGGATCCACCACAATGTTGACATCCACTTGCTCACCGATCTGGGACAGTACCTCACCGAGGTCCTTGTCTCTCACATCGATGGTGACAAGGTCAATCCTGCCTGAGTCCTCCTGATAAGCCTGGAGTGGATTGACGAACAATGCGACGATCAGCGCCGCGACCATGGAGATTTTTTTCATCTGCTTGTGTTCCTCCCGTATGGGACAGAAGTTCGATTTCTTTGGCCAGAGATTCCGGCTCTTCACATTGAAGTATCGGCACTTCACGATTCAATCTTGAGTGCCAATGGAAAAGGCGGCAGGATTCCCCTGCCGCCACTGTATCGCTCTAAAACCGTCCAAATTTGAATGTGATTTTCTCTCCTCGATAGAGGATCACTATCCGGTCACGCTGGACCGAATAGAGCGTTCCACCGAGAACCTGACCCCCTTCAGAGATCAACTCAGCATTGATGATGGCGTGTGAACCGTCCTCGGCTACGACCACTCCCTCGACACTGATGTTCTTCGACTGGAACTCTCGTACGATGTCGCTTCTCTGCTGGAATTGATCCGCCGCCTGGGTCACCAGGCTCGAGGCCGCCTGATACGACTCCCCCATCATGGAAATATCCTGTGCGATGGCCACCACTTCACCATGAGTCTGGTTGACCAGATCGAACTCCTGCTCTTCGAAGGAGACTCGCATCGATTCCATCTTGGACCGAGCTTGCTCGTACAGGTAAGCGACGCGGATTTGATCAATCCCTTCCTCGAGTTCATCGAGCCGCTCGAGGATGGAGCGCAACTCGGAGGACAACTCGGGAACATTAAATCGATTCAGGTGACTCCCGACATCTTCGATCTTTGCGTACGCATCCATCGCTGAGACCTGATCTCCGTTACGAAGTGCGTACTCGAGCAAACGCATCGCTGTCCGAGCTTCGGCAAGGAGTTCATTCTGCTCGGGTTCTTCGAGGGGCCCCACTTTTGGGGAACCCGCTTCTGGGCCCACGTGGCTCCAGGGTCCGGTGAAGGGGTCACGGGCCGCCACGACAGACAGATTGTATCGCTCGAGTCTCAGTGCGGCTCTGACGAAACGAGTGTCGCTGGTGTAACTCTTGAGTGAAGGGAACTGCTGGACAGCACGAGCGATGTTCATGCCGTAGGAAGCAGCCTTTTCCAGCTGCTGAAACGCTGCTTCTCTTTGATTCTGATGGGCGAATGCTTCCGCCGTCAACAGTGCTGCGATGGCGTCTTCCCCACCGAAGTCAGCGTACTCCTCGTATTTACGGAGCGCTTCTTCGAGGTGGATTCCATCCTTGTGGGTTTCTTCGAGGCGACGATGAATCAATCCAAGAGTCAGGTGGTAATCCGCGTGATACGGACGAAGTGTCACCAACTCTTCCACTTCTTTCAGTGCACGGCTCCAGTTCTTCCTGTGGATGTCATCACTGGAGTAGCGACGGAGGTTGGTCACCTGGGCATCTGTTTCCAGTCCCGAGACGATGACACCCGTCTCGTACTGTTCATCTTCTGTCACGTGACTGCTTTGCTCGTCCACAACACCTGTCGAAGAAGCGTCAGTGACATCGACCACCACTGTGGCGGCGTCATCTCCTGACAGTTCGACCTCAGGCTCTGTTTCGAACTGTGACTGCGGCTCGACTGCTGGCTGCGGCTCGACCGCTGGCTGCGCCTCGACTGCTGGCTGCGCCTCGACTGCTGGCTGCGCCTCGACTG
>JAAZXB010000018.1 GCA_014240375.1 Planctomycetota bacterium
AGGGTTCCTTGGCGGGCTTCTTCACCGACAGTGGTCAGGCTCTCGGCAACTACAAGAGTTTCGGTGTCGCCCTCGGCGACCTTGATGGCGATGGCGATCTCGATGCTTGGGTCGCAAACAGGGGCCAACCAAACAGCGTCTTCATGAACCTGACACCCTGCTTCCAAGATGACGACGGCGACGGCATCCCCAACGATTGCGACATCGACCAGACCCAAGGCGATGATTGCGATGGCAACGGCGAGGACGACACCTGCCAACCCGATACCGATGCCGATGGCCTCATCGACCCCTGCGACGACGACATCGACGGCGATGGCATCCCCAACGACTGTGACTCCGATCTAGGTGGCGAGGACTGGACCATGTCAGAGCTGCTCCAGCGCCAGTCGAAGATGTGAAACTTGTCAGAGACCTGAGCCGCTTCGATCATCGCCCCTAGCCCGCCCACATCCTGGATCGTCACGATCAGGCACAGCAGCGCGCCACCGATCAACACGAACACCTGCAACACATCGGTCCAGATCACCGCCGAGATACCGCCGAGTACGGTATAGATCGTCGCCAGCAGCCCCATCAGGGCGATGCACAGGTAAGTGTCCATCGCAGTCACCGCCGATAGCGCAATCGCCGGCAACAGCAGCACGATGCCCATCCGTCCCAGTTGAAACAGGATGAAGATGGCGCTGGCGAGCACCCGCACCACCCCCGATGAGAAGCAGGCGGCCAAGGGGCTGTGGCTCAATCTGATCATCACGATTCCCACCGGAATCCTTTTCTACGGCCTCGGGACAGCACTGTATGTCTATTACACATCGCACCCGCTGGAGCAGTCGATGCTGCCGGCGGCGACCGATCAACTGGTGCCGTGGTTCGTGGTCACGCACTTGCCATCAGGGGTCGCCGGTGTGGTGGTGGCGGGGATCTTTGCCGCGGCGATGAGTTCGCTCGATAGCTCGATGAACAGCATCAGTGCCGCAGTGGTGAATGATTTCTATCTTCGCTGTGTCCCGAAGGCTCGAGCAGAGGATTCGCTTTCGTTGGCGAAGCGCTTGACCCTGGTGCTGGGGATCATCGGTACCGGTGCCGCCATGGTGCTGGCGACCTACGAGATCAAGTATCTGTTCGATTTCTTCCAGAGGGTGTTGGGGTTGTTCGGTGGCGGGCTGCTCGGAGTGTTCCTGCTGGCAGTGTTCACGCGTCGTTGTAACGCTACCGGCGCGCTGGTGGGGTTGGTTACCGGAGCTGCCATGACGATGGCGGTGGCGTTTGGCACCGATATCAATTTCCTGCTGTATGCAGCCATCGGTTCGTGCACTTGCTTCGTGGTCGGCTATCTGGTCAGCATGATGACGGGTGGGCAGGATCGTGACCTGGCCGGCTTGACGCTGGCGACGCTGAAGGATGTCCGCAATGACGCTGGATGATCTGACACCGCAACTGGAGAGCTATCGCTCCGATCTGGTTGGAGAAACGCTACCCTTCTGGATCGAGCACGGCTGGGATCGCCAGCATGGTGGTATCGTCACTTCGCTCGATCGGGACGGTAGCCGCATCGATGGAGACAAGTCGATGTGGTTTCAGGGGCGAACCGCCTGGATGTATGCCACCGCTTACAACACCGTCGAGCAGGATCCACGGTGGCTCGAGTTTGCCACCTCCTGTCTGCAATTCCTGGAGCAGCACGGTTTCGATGATGATGGCCGTATGTACTTCCTCGTCACCGAAGATGGCAAGCCGCTGCGCAAGCGCCGTTATGTCTATTCGGAGGCGTTTGCATCGATGGCCTACAGCGCCTGCGCCAGAGCCACCAGCAACGAACAGTGGGCCGAGCGTGCCCGGCAACTGTTCGATCAGTACACCCGGGTTTCCTTCGAGCCGGGGGTGATGGAGCCGAAGGTCGATGCGGAGACTCGGCCATCCAAGGGGTGCGGACCGCTGATGATCTGCCTTCACCTGGCGCAGCAGCTGCGTGACAACATCGGCGATGCATCGATGGATTCGTGGATCGATCGCTGCATCGGGGAGATCGAGCACGACTTCTGCAAGGCGGATCTGGGTGTGGTGATGGAAACGGTGTCCCCCACCGGTCAGATCATCGACAGTTTCGAAGGTCGTCTGTTGAATCCGGGACACGCCATCGAGGCGGCGTGGTTCATCCTGCACGAGGCCAAGCATCGAGGGGGAGATGCCCATCTGGTTTCGTTGGGCGTGCAGATGCTCGACTGGATGTGGCAACGGGGCTGGGATGAAGAGTACGGCGGTCTGTATTCGTTTCGAGACGTGTACGACCATCCGGTTCAAGAGCCGAATCACGACATGAAGTACTGGTGGCCCCACACCGAGGCGATCATCGCGACGCTACTGGCGTATCAACTGACCGGGGATGAACGCCACGCCGAACGCTTCCGCAGGGTTCACGACTGGACACGGAAGCACTTCGCAGATCCACAGCATGGCGAGTGGTATGGCTACCTGCACCGCGATGGAACCCCGGCGCTGAAACTCAAGGGCAACCACTGGAAGGGCCCCTATCACCTGCCGCGGATGCAGTGGTATGCATCGCAGTTGATCGATGGCGATTGCCGATGATTCCATTGCTGTTGGCCGGTCCAATTCTGCTCACGTTGCTGGCTCTTGCCTGCGGCTTTCGTGCAGCCAGGTCAGACTCCGACCTGACCGTCGACAACGCACTGAGCCGATCCCCTCTACTGGTGGCGATCTCGATGCTGCTTGCGTTGATCGGAATGGCGGCTGTCGGCATGAAACTGTCCGATCGATTCTGCCAGCTCTTTCCGCTGCTGTTTCAGCATTATTCGACGTGGATCAGCTGGCTTGCCCTCGCCTCGTTGTTTGCAGTGATCTCGGGGTATGGCCTGGGCCTGGCAATTTCCAGGGGGCATAAACAGACTCGAAGTTTGCTGCTCGCGATATTGCTGGTACAGGTCGCTCAGGGGTTGCTCTGTGTGCGACTCTACTCGCCGATCGGCCCCGAACTGGGCCCCGGAGTCACCACCGATGGGGGTGTTGTGCTACAGACACACGGCTCCACCTGTGTTGCGGCATCTCTGGCCAACGTTTCCAGGCACTTCGATATCGATCTGGATGAGAAGGAGGCGGCGGGTCTGCTTCTGACCACCGTGTACGGAACGGCTCCGGGCCAGCTGCGATTTGTTCTGGACCAGCTGGGCTTTTCCTTCACCACCCTCGATCCGAAACAGCCATCACTGGCGGATGTGCCACCACCGGCGATCTTGTTCGTCGATCATCCGGCACTCGGCAGGGAGAGCCATGCCGTCATGTACCGCGCCATCACCGAGGGCGGTTACGAAATCTACGAGCCGCTGAAGGGCGCGATCATCTGGGACCGGCAGACCCTCGAAGCTCGTTGGCACGGCAATGGCATCGCCTGCACTCGCCGCTGAGAGCCAGCGGGGCCAGCAGGACAAATCGATCGGGTTCCTCGGCGAGAGGTGCCATCGTGTCGAAACGCAATCGTGGTCGCACGGCGATGGCCATCGCTGATCACCGGGCAGGGTTCTCATCCCTAGCGGCCAGTGCTGTTTCCGGCTTCCGGATCCGATCGTGTTGTTCCTTCACGCACGCTCCCATGATCAGGAAGCACATTACTAACAAAGCCCCGTTACTCTCCACATCTGCAATGCCGTCCCCCGGCCTGCCCCCCCACCACAACCTGTTGATCAGATCGAAGCCTAAAAACCAAACACACAGGCCTGCTGCCACATATGGATAAGTCTTCTGACGGAGGGCTTTATCTCGGCTGATCACCCTCGAGAAAAACCCCTTTTTCTCCTGGCTGTTGGCCCGAGTATTCTCCGGCGCCTCGCTCTGGTCCTGTTGGTCCTTCTCTTGTGTCATGACGAACTCCGTTTCACCTTGCTCCTGCTACCGTCTTGCCGCCAGGATGGATCACTCCGTAGGTTTCTGTTTCAACTCGGCCAGTGCTGTTTCCAGCTTCTGGAACCGTTTCTGGATCCGATCGTGTTGTTGCTTCAGGCCGCGCATCAGGGCCGATCCCATCAGTAAGAAAAAAAATGGCAACATAATGCTCATGGTGGTACCGACTCGCTGATCCCCGCTGGCCAGATCGCCCCACAGGTAAATCAGCAGGAAAAACAAACTCATGACTGCCGCCCCATATGCGGAGGCCTTCACATAAAGGGGGTCATCTGGGTTTTTCATCCGCGCGGAAAGCCCCGATTTCCATGAGTAGATACCGACTGCAAACATCAGCGCCAGCAAGACAGCCAGTCCCGTCATGAAGTCCGTCAGTTCGAACTGCGCCCCCTGCCCCGAGGTGGCCAGCGACAGTGACTGCTCCTGACTGTTGGCCAGAGTGTTCTCCAGCACCTCGTTCCAGTCCCGTGGGGTCTTCTCTTCTGTCATGACCAGTTCCTTTCATGGGTCCTCTGCTACGGCATTGCCGCCAGGAGTGGATCACTCCGCAGGTTTCTCTTTCAACTCAGCCAGGGAAGCCTCCAGTGCCTGGATCTGCTGCTGGATCCGATCGTGTTGGTCCTTCAGGACATCTCCTATCAGGACGAAGGATATTCCCAGAAAGAACCACAACATTCCTCGAGATACTGAATCGGATTCATTTACGGCATCTGTATGATCTTCCTGGAAGATGAAAAACATGAGCAACGGTTTTAGCATGATCGCAAGACTTGTGATCGCGGCAGCAAAACAAAAGAACGCCGGTATTTTCAGTCCGTACCGTTGACGAAGGGTGTCGTAAGCATTCAAGCGCTTCGTCGGGTTCTCATTCGTAGCCATGACGAGCTCCTTTTCACATGGCTCCTGCTGCGGTTTTCCCGCCAGGAGTGGATCACTCCGCAGGTAGCTCATCCCTCTTGGTCAGTTCCTGTTCCACCGCCTGGATCCTCTTACCTTGCAGGTTCATCGCCATACCCACCATCCCGAAGCAAAGGGGCAACCAAATGACCAGGTGCAAGATCATCATCATCCAGAGCATCTCCAGCGCCTGAGCGCTTTCTGGATCCTGGCCAGAGCTGGTTGGATTCGTGGAGAGATAGTTCACAACTGCAGCAGCCGTAGTGACTGCTGCGATGACAGACAAGTTTAACGCACCGAAATACAAATAGAACTTGGCCGAGAAATTCACTTTCTCGTATTCACTCACAAACATGACGAGCTCCTTTTCACCTTGCTCCTGCTACGGTCTTGCCGCCAGGATCGATCACTCCGCAGTATTCTCTTTCAACTCGGCCAGTGCTGTTTCCAGCTTCTGGAACCGTTTCTTGATCCGATCGTGTTGTTGCCCTTCCGCTATCCGCATGAAGGCCCCCATGAAGAGGAAGGACACCGGCAACCAGAAGAGGAAGTGCGTCAGAGACGAAGAATTACTTTCGTCCAACCAAAGACCGTCGCCCAGGGGCAGGTACACCAAGCATCCAGTTGCAATGAAGCCCATATACGGAGCGATGGTTCTGATGGCAGACCTTTGCAATTTTTCCTCCATGGTCATGACGAACTCCTTTTTACATTGATCCTGCTGCAGTAATACAGCCAGGAAGGGCTGCCGAGGGCAGTCCTACCCCTGCTAATCCGCAATAAGCGGCAAGCGTGACAGGGAAAGGTGGAATTTCACAAATACGGGTGCGGGACTCGCCGGTCATTTCAGGTCAAATCGCCGTCTGTGGCGTCGAGGGTGCGATTCCTGCCGATCAGATCTCTTCGTAAGATTCCACGGTGATGTCTGCCTGTACATCGCCGGTGTGTTTGGTGCTCAACGGCTCAAACAGCAAGAGGTGTGTCTCTTCGGTGGCGGTTGGTTTGTGTTCGACGCCTTTGGGGACGATGAAGAACTCGCCCGGGTTCACCACCACGGTGGTGGTCTCTTCGTCGTGCCCTCTCAGTTCCAGCGACAGCTGACCCTTCATCACCATGAACAGTTCATCTTCGTCGTCGTGCTTGTGGAAGACGAACTCGCCCTCGATCTTCGCCAGGATGACCTGCTGCCCGTTCAGTTCGCCGATTCTCTTGGGAGACCATTGATCGCTGAAGAGATCGAACTTCTGCTGGATGTTGATCACGTCCATCGGTGGTCCTTTTCGGGTTGCCTGGGTGGAGTGCGGAGCCTCGTAATCGGAGTCAGTTCGCCGCATTCTGTTTTGTCTTGTCCTCTTTTTTCTTGTCCTCTTCCACTCCGAGATCGACGGTGATCATGCGAGTGTGAAGAAGGTAGGGATCGCGGCGATCTTTCCACGATTCGATCAACGCTTCGACCGTCTCCTTGACCTTGCCATCGTGCACCTCCTGACCGTTGTGGGTCACGGTGATGCGACTTTTTTCCTTGAGCCGATCGTTGTCGATGAAGATGGTGAAACCGTCGACATTCTCGGTTTCGATGTCGATGTTGTTCTTCCGGTCGATCTTGCCGCGGATGGTGGCGGGTTGCTTCTGGTCGGCTCGCGCATCGATGCGCAGCCAGTGCTGGCGCGGATGGTCATCACTGATGATGGTGTGGGTCACCTCGGGAGGGTGCAGGATCCGCTTTCTGGGGGTGAGCCACTGGGTCACCCGCTGCATCATCGGGCCGTTCTCATCAAAGTTGAGGTAGTGGCCTGAACCGTCGAGTTCGTCGTAGGTGTGGTCGTACTTCCTCGACTTCAACTCCTCTGCCAGCATCTGTGAGAAGCGTACCGGCACGATGTTGTCGGTGTTGCCGTGCACGTTGTAGGAGGGCAACCACTTGAGGTTGTCGATCAGCGGCGAATAAGCGTCATTGAGGGTGTCGGTGACATAGTCTCCCATGTGCAAGCCGCCGGCGAAGGGGATGATGGCGCTGAATCGATCGGGAAACCGCATGCCGATGTTCCAGCTGCCCCAGCCCCCCATCGACATTCCCGAAAGGACCACCCGGTTGTGGTCGATGGGGAATCGTTCGGCGAGCTGGTCGACGATCGCCATCACCAGCCCATCGGAACGGTAAGTCCACCAGTGCCGGGTGGGAGCCCCGAGGATCTCCGGCGGCAGATCGGGGTTGCTCTTGCCCGACAGCTGCTTCATGGCATCGGGTCCGACGATGATGTAGCCGTTTCGGTTGGCGAACTTGCTGTAGGCAACCGTCAGCAGTTGCCGGGCATTTCCGCCGTAGCCGTGAAGCATGATGAGGAGACCGTACTTTTTCTTTCGGGCATCGGGCACATGGATCCACAGATCCGATTGGCGCCCATCCTCGCCAGTGATCTTTTCCTTGCGAGTGCCAGGTTCTGGGCGCTCGATGCGCACCCCCTTGGTGACCGCTCTGAGGATCTTCGCCGGCGTGCTCTTGGCGAGTTTTTCGCGGTCGCCGGCATCGAGTGCCTCGATCAGTAGATGGGTATCGGCGGTCGCGCTGACGCTCGACCGGATGGACCCGATCTCTTCGAGACCCAGCGACGCGGTGTTGGGCGCCAGGATCAGCAGCACCAGCACCAGGTTCGCCCTCAACAGCCAGCTGGGGAGAGAGAGTCTGGGTTGTTGGGTCCGGTTCATCGGTCCTCCTTCTACTGTCGGATACGATAAACCCGCGACACAACCGGTGCAGTAGTGGTTTTACACTCGTTGCGATCCTCCCACATCGTCGTAACAATGGATACTGGCTCAGATTCCACTGATGCCTGGAAACAGGACTGATGGCGACCCGCACGATCTTACTCACCCATCTCTTTGCGGGCCTGTCGGGGTTGTTGCTGGGGCTGTACCTCGGCACCGAAAATCCAGACCCGGATGTCGCGAATCCCTCCATCGAGGAGGCGTGGAATCAGGTGGAAGAGTTGAAGGCGAGGGTGCTTTCCTTCGAGGAGATCAAACAGCGGCTCGACGGGCGGATTGCACTGCTGTTGGCGCAAAAACAGGTGGTCCCCCAGCCGGTTCCACCGGTGGAACCGACCGCGCCACTGGATCCACCGCTGGAGCGTCCATCGGCCGATCGGCTCGGCCCAACTCTGGCCTTCGATGATGGGGTATATCTCGCCAATTATCGGGCGATGGCCTCCGGGGTGCTGGATCTGATCACCCAGGGTGAGTTTGATGCCGCCACCGAGACCATCGAGTACCTCGAGGAATTTCTCCAGACGATGAGGTCGGGGGGACCGGGCCAGGAACTGGGGCCGCTATATCAGGAGGCGATCGAGAACCACTGGGTACCTCAGCTGTTCGCCACTCTCATCGCTGAGCCGGATCCGATGCTCCAGTATGCGCTGATGCTGCGAGAGAAGGAGCGGTCAGGGGAGAAGATTGGCTCGATGGTGCAGTTTCTGGCCGAATCGGAAAGCTGTTCGTTGGCCCTGCTGGGTGGCGGCGATGTCTCATCCGAGACTCTATCCCTCTGGCTCGACGAGCTGGAGTATTGCTCGAGGAGCCGCGGATTGAAGGATTCCGAGATCGCCGCATTGAGCTATATGGGGTCTCCTCGGGCGGTAGATATTCTGGAATTGGACTGGACTCGGGGCTCGGATGCGGTGGAGATCATCTCCTCGCTGGTTCAGATCAACACTCCTGAATCTCGTAACTTGTTGCAGGACTTACTGTTAGAGATTAAAGATGAGAAACTGGCCGCGGCCCTGGAAGTGTGGCTCCAGCGCAATTGAATTTGTACTTCCCCTTGCGAAATTAGGTTCGGGTAGTCACAATCGGCGTTGGTCAGGGACTTGATGTCACGGCAAGTGCCGAGACGAGGTTGTTTCCCCGGCCACAGGAGGTTCCTGACTGGGAATCCCTGAATACTCGACGAGCAAGGGCGTGGCTAGATTTTGACCTGTACGATCCATAGTTGCGCGCTCCATCAGGTTCGCCGGGACTTTCCATCGATGTTCAATGTTTTTACCGTCTACTCCACGGATGACACTGTGTCATTTTGTGGTCAGGGGCGTTTTGTGTTCCGTCCGGCATAAGCCGGCTTTTGAGTCCGTAGAGCAGCCATATGCTCCCCGGTTGCTTTCCTCGATTTCGGTCGGGGCTGCGGGAGAGATGAGGGAGAAAATGGGTAATAGAATTTTTGTCGGGGGTCTTCCCTGGGCAGTTGGCGATAACGAGCTTCGTACTCACTTCGAGTCCTGTGGCGACATCACCGATGCGGTGGTCGTGATGGACCGCGAGTCGGGTCGCAGTAAGGGCTTCGGTTTCGTCACCTTCGAAAGTGATGATTCCGCACAGAGCGCCATCGAGTCGCTCGATGGTAGTGAGATGGATGGCCGTAGCGTCCGCGTCAGCGAGGCCAAGCCTCGCCCCGAGCGCGGTGCCGGTGGTCCGCCTCGTCGCGATTACTAGGATTACTGCGAGGTAGACTGAACGTCTGCAAATTAAATCAGGCCGTCGGGGGAAACCTCGGCGGCCTGTTTTCTTGACATCTTCACTTTCTTGAAACCGCCATTTCCTGGCAATCTACACCCGTTCTGCTCCTGCCAGCCTGCTCCTATCTGGACCTGCTCCTTCAGGCTACGATCTTGCTGGTATCCATGGCTTGGAGGATAGATGAACAAGAGAGCCGACGATTCGCCTGAAGGAGTCTCCCGACGGCATTTTCTCAAGGGTGCAGGAGCGGCGGCAGCGGTGGTGACGGTGGCCAAGATCCCGTCGGTTACGGAGGCGGGCCAAGAGGTCAGCGACGATCCGGTGATCGTCGGACCCGGGTCGATTCCGATCCGATTGAAGATCAACGGCGAGATTCGCGAGGTCGAGGCGCCCCCGAGCACGACCTTGCTCGACTTGCTTCGCGAGCATCACGCGATGACCGGAACCAAGAGGGTCTGTGATCGTGGTTCCTGCGGCGCATGCACCGTGTTGCTGGATGGGCGCACCGTCGATAGTTGTAGCATGCTGGCCATCGATGCGATGGGGCGTGAGATCACCACCGTCGAAGGAATCGGGACGCCGGAGAACTTGACCGACTTGCAGAAGGCATTTGTCGAAAAGGACGCCCTGCAGTGCGGTTTTTGTACTCCGGGAATGGTCGTCTCTTGCACCGCGCTGTTGAATCAAAACCCCACTCCTGACCGGGATCAGATCCGTCAGGGGATCGCCGGTAACATCTGTCGATGTGGGACCTATCAGAACATCATCGAGGCGGTCGAGCACGCTTCCCGGAAGGGAGGAAAGTGATGGCAGAAGAGATCACCATCCAGGTTGGCTTCGGTGACCAGTTTCACCCTCTGACGGTGCGACTGCAGGATGGGGATATCCCTCCCTGGCAACCGGATCAGCCGCTCGACGTGGTGGGCCAACGCAAGCCGCGCCTCGATGCGGTGGCCAAGGTCACCGGTACGGCGAAGTTTTCTCAGGACCAGCATCCGGACGGCTTGATTCACGGCAGGATCCTCAGGAGCCCCCACGGTAACGCCGAGATCCGTTCGGTCGACCTGACTGCCGCCCGGGCGATGCCGGGAGTTCGGTGCGCCTTGACGGTGCCCGACACCTTCGAGGATTCGACCGCTCGTTATTGTGGTGCCGAGGTGGCGGCCATCGCTGCCGACACGGAACAGCAGGCGGACGCTGCGATGCGGGCGATCGTCGTCGATTACCAGGTGAAGGAGCACTGCGTTACCATCGATGCCTCGATGGCCGAGGGCGCTCCTCAGGTGGGTCGAGGCGAGCAGAAGAATGTCCAGCGAGTGAGCCCCCGTACTCGCGGTCGCCGCCGTGGTCGCAATGCCGACCCGGACGCCGATCGTCAGGTGGAGGAGCAGATGGCCAGAAGAGAAAAGGAAGTCGATGCCATCCTTGCCGGGTCAGATTCGGTGGTCGAGGGCTCCTTTCGCACCCAGGTCCAGACGCACGCACCGCTGGAGACTCATGGCGCTGTTTGCAGCTGGGAAGCTGGAAGGCTGGTGTGCTGGGCATCGACGCAGGCGACCTTCGGATTCCGTGGCGAGATGACCAGTAGCTGGGGCCAGGTCAAGGCGAGTGAATGTCGAGTGCTTTCCGAGTATGTCGGAGGTGGATTTGGTTCCAAGTTCTCGGCGGGTCGCGAGGGAGTCATCGGAGCCTTGCTGGCCAAGGAAGCAGGAGTTCCCGTCAAGATGATGCTGGATCGTTCGGGTGAGCAGACCAGTGCCGGCAACCGCCCCGACTCGCTGCAGAAGATGCGCATGGGCGTGAACAAGGATGGAATCATCCAGGGACTGCAGATTCGTAGCTGGGGAACCCCAGGCAGCGGCACTGGCGGAGCCGGAGCCCACAACGATGGAATCTACCAGCTGGGAGAGATCGACAAGGTCGAGTACGGGGTGCGAACCAACTGTGGAGGGGCCAGGGCGCATCGTGCTCCCGGTTGGCCGCAGGGTTCGGTCGCCCTCGAGCAGATGATGGACATGGCGGCACATTCCATCGATGGGGTCGACCCCATCGAGTTTCGCAAGATGAATGACGACCACCCGATTCGGGCCAAGGAATACGACATCGCTCGGGAGCGGATCGGCTGGGACCGAACGCGAGTTCGCGGTGGGTCGGCCACCATCTGTAGTGGAGTGGGGATCGCCAGCAATCTGTGGTTCTCCGCTGGCGGCGGTGGTGCCAGTGCGCTGGTTCGCATCGCCAAGGACGGGGCGGTGGAGATCAGAAACGGTGCCCAGGATATCGGAACCGGCACACGAACAGTGATGGCGATGGTGGCGGCAGAGGAGCTGGGGATTCCGCTGGAAATGGTCTCGACCCGGATCGGCGACACCAATGATCCACAGGGCCCGATGAGCGGTGGGTCCACCACCATCGGTACCTTGACCCCAGCGGCGAGACTCGCCGCCCATCACGCCAAGAAGGAGTTGTTGGCGGTGGTGGCGGAAAGAAAGGGCTGGGATCCGGCAGATCTGGATCTTCGCAAGGCGCGGGTGATTCGCAATGATGGCAGCGACACGGGTCTTTCTTTCAAGGAGGCTTGTTCCTTGATGGACGATGACGCGATCGAGGTGTTGAAGGCGCGCCCGAGGAGAAACTACGCCGGGTTCTCCGACACCAATGCCGGGGTTCAGGCAGCAGAGGTAGAAGTCGACATGGAGACCGGTGTGGTGCGGGTCAAGAAGGTGGTCGCCGTTGCCGATGCTGGCAAGTTGATCAACCCGATGACGGCCGAGAGCCAGGTGCGAGGAGGAGTGATCCAGGGGGTCTCTTTTGCCCTGCATGAGCGGCGAATCATGGATCGCCACAAGGGTCGGATGCTCAACGATGATCTCGAGAACTACAAGATCCTCGGATCTGTCGATTGTCCAGAAATCGATGTGGTGCTGGTCGATGTCTACAACGGAAAATCGAACACTCAAGTGATGGGTCTCGGAGAGCCTCCCATCGTGGCGACCGCAGCAGCGGTCGCCAATGCGGTCGCCGATGCGATCGGAGTGCGAGTGTTCGAGGTGCCCATCACCCCACGCAGGGTGCTGGAAGCGATTGCGAGCAATGAGAAATCCGCGGCTCAACCGAAGAAGAAGGGGGCACGGCTATGAAGCCATTCAAGGTCGCTCTACCCGGCAGTATCGAGCAAGCCAGTTCTCTGCAGCAGAGTTTCGATGTGCCCTTCATCGCAGGCGGTACCGATCTGTTGGCACGAATCAAGGAGTACATCACCACTCCGGAGATGGTGGTGGACCTGAAGCGCATCGGAGGTCTCGGCGAGATCACATCGACAGACCACGGGGTGCGGATTGGCGCACTGGTCACGATGAACGACGTGGCCACGAACCTACAGGTCAAGGAGGGGTTTCCGGCACTGGCCGAGACGATCGGTAACGCTGCAACGCCTCAGATCAGAAACATGGCGACCATCGGTGGCAACATCTGCCAGAAACCACGTTGCTGGTATCTGCGTCACGAGGGGTACAGCTGCGCCAAGAATGGCGGCAGTGGTTGCTGGGCTCGAGATGGCGAGAACGAGTTTCATGCGATCTTCGGCAATCAGGTCTGCGCGATGACTCAGCCCTCCAACGTGGCCCCTGTGTTGGTGGCCTACGGCGCCTCGATCGAGATCCAGTCGAGTGTTGAATCGCTCGAGAAGCGAGAGGTGCCGGCGGATCAGTTCTTCTTGACTCCCGAGCAGGACCCGACAAGGGAGGTGGCGCTGAAGCCAGGAGAGATGGTTACTGCCGTGATTTTGCCAGCGAAGAATCGCACCGAGAGGTGGAGTTACACCGAAGCCCGCGAGAAGCAGAGTTTTGACTGGGCCCAGGCCAGCGTCACCGTGCTCTATCAGCGTGGAGGGCGTCGTGGAGATCACCGTGTGATCCTCGGCGCAGTATCTCCGGCGCCATTGAGAAGGGCGGATCTTGAGCAAATCATCACTGAGGGAAATCTCGACGCCGACTGTATTCAGGCGTTGCAGGAGAAGATTGGAGAAGGATCCAATCCCCTCTCGCAAAATGGCTACAAGGTTCCGATGCTTCGAGGGTTGATGGCGAAGGCGATTCGCAAGCTCAACGACGAGAAGAAGGAGGGTTAGCATGGCGATGCAGAAACCAGAACTACTTCCCGAAGATGTGTGCCCCTGTCTTCGTACCAAGACGATGGTGCTCAACACGGAATATCGTCGCAGTGCCTTCGAGGATTCTTTCACCGCAGACACGGCGTTTTTTCACTGTCTCCGAACGATGGCCTACCATGGTCCTGATGGAGATGATGTATCTCCGCAGGAGTGTCGACCGGGTCGAAAGTGCTACCCGAAAGCGGAGGATTTGACCTGACCTGGGATTGTCGGGTATCGGTTCTGAAGTCGGCGTTTCGGGGTATTACTGGCTCCGAAACGCCGACTTTGCCATCCGGTCTGCTTGTCAGAAGTGTCACGGCCGATAGGATACTGCACTCGAGAGTTTGACTACAGTTCGGCCGCTGGAAGGAGAAGTGATGAGCAACATCATCGAAAAGGTACTCGTGGTGGGTCTCGGTAAAGTGGGAAGCCTGGTAGGCACACTTCTGAAGAGATCTGGATTCGAAGTACACGGTGGCGATGCTCGTCCAGTGGACGGCCTGACCTTTTCCAGTCAGGTCCTCGATGTCTCCGATGCTGCGGCACTGGGCAAGGCGCTGGAGGGATGTCAGGGAGTGGTTTCTTGCCTCCCCTACCGGTTCAATCTTCCGGTGGCCCAGGCGGCATTTGATCGGGGTGTTCACTACTTCGATCTGACCGAAGATGTGCCGACCACCAACGCCATCCTGGAGATGGCACCGGCGGCCAAGAGTGCATTGGCCCCGCAATGCGGACTGGCTCCAGGTTTCATCGGCATCGTCGGCGCTGACCTGGCATCCAGGTTTGAAAGCGTTCGTTCCATCGAACTGCGAGTCGGAGCGCTTCCAGAACATCCCAGTGGTGAGCTGGGATACTCCTTTACCTGGTCTTCAGCAGGCGTGATCAATGAATACCTCAATGATTGTGAGGTCATCGCACGAGGAGAGCGGGCACTGGTGCCATCTCTGGAAGCGGTAGAGAAGGTCTTCATCGCAGGAATGGAGCTGGAAGCGTTCACCACATCGGGTGGGTTGGGGACGATGTGCGAGACCTGGCAAGGCAAGGTCGAGACACTCAACTACAAGACGATGCGGTACCCCGGGCATTGCCATCAGATGAACTTCTTCCTCAATGAATTAGGGATGCACCGAGATCGTGAAGAGGCCGCACGGATCCTCACCGAGGCGTGTCCTGCGGTGAGAGAAGATGTGGTCTATGTTCACGCAGCAGTCGAGGGAAGAATCAACGGAGAGTTGCAGCGTGAGGAGTTCACGGGGCAGTATCGCCCGATCGTCATCGATGGGGTCGAATGGCGCGCCATCAGCTGGACCACAGCCTGTTCAGTCGCCGCCGTGGTGGAGATGGTGAATCAGGGCCAGTTGCCAGACCAGGGCTTCATCAAGCAGGAAGAGATTCCATTGGCGCCCTACCTCGCCACCGCAAATGGAAGCCTCTATCAATCCTCTTGAGGGCCATTTGGCCGGGTCATGACGAAACTCCAGCCAACTCCCACCAGGATCAAGGTGACCACCTTGGATGTCTGATTCAGTTGGTCGGCCATGAAATAAAGTGGCATCGATAAAGCCAGCAGGATCAGTATGGTTGCAAGAAGCTTGGATCTCGGTGAGATCGAGCCGTGATCTTCCCAGTTCAGTACCATCGGACCAAAACTATTGTGTTGGCGGAGCCAGCGGTGGTATCGAGGTGATCCCCTGGAAAAGAACAGAGCGGCCAGGATGATAAAAGGTGTGGTTGGCAATATCGGAAGTGGAATGCCAATAATGCCCAGAGACAACGCCAAGAACCCCAGCCCATTCCAGAAGAAACGGGCATTGCCGGGGTCCTCGCTCATGAGTGAGAGCCTCTGAGCCAGCGGAAAAGTTCGAGCAGTTTTGGCGGTTGTCCCGACCGAAGAACTCCGATCCGAAAGATCTTGGCCGAGAGCCAGAAGACCGCAACTACCGAGATCAGCAGCATGATCGCTGTGCCATAGATTTCCGAAGCGGGAGGGCTTGCTGCCATTCGGTTCATCATGACAAAGGGTGTCCAGGGCGGTATCCATGAGAGGGTGGTGGCGATGGCCCCATTGGGGTCATTGGGAATGAAGGTCATCGTTCCCAGTGGAACCATCATCAACAGCATCAAGGGACTCATGAAGTTCTGGGCCTCCTTGATGGTGTTGCAGATGCTGCCGATTCCAGCAAACAGGAATGCATAAAAGAAATATCCCGTGATGAAGTAGAAGGCAAATCCCCCCAGCAACTCTGGAGTGATGACTGCAGCGATCAAGTCCGCGATCCAGGTGGCGGATGGCCCCGCCTTGTAACTCAGAATGCCGATCAAGGAGCCGATCCAGGCACACTGCATCGTCACGCCAACGGCCGCCACACCCAACACCTTTCCCAGTAACAACTCGGTGGTCGTGACCGATGAGAGAAGCACCTCGATGAGGCGATTCGACTTCTCTTCAATGGTGTTGTTGAGCAACATCTGGGCAATCGTGAAGATAGCGACCCAGAGCATGTAGACGAATCCGATGGGCGCGTACTGGCGAATCTTGTCGCGGATGCCTACCTTTTCATCGCCTTCACTTTTGTTTGGATTGAATTTTATCGAACGCACCTTCATCGAGGCTACCTCGGCTACAGCCTTCGATTCAATCCCTCGACGATCGTACTCCTGCTGTCGGGCCTCCTCGCTGAGAGAGGCAAGGACGGCATCGATGAGGTCGTTGTCGGCGAGATTGGATGACCAGAAGCGAACCCTGCTTTCGGGTTCGAGGGCATCCTCGGGGATGATCAAGAGGCCGAACAACTCCACCTCTTCATCGCCCGACTTCAGCATCATCTCCGACCTCAAATATGGCCGCAGTGCATCTTCGATCTGCTGGTTGCCATCGGTCAGTGAGGTCCCTTCGGGAAGCGATACCTCCTTGAAGCGTAGTGGTGGCTCGATGAACTCTGCGGCGTCATCCGGCAACTGGCTGAGGAGTAGTTTCTTGATGTTGTTCCACTGGAGGTCGTTGAGCAGCATCTGTTCCGGGAGAAGATCGCCGATCTTGACCAATTGATCGGGTTTAAACGGCTGGATTTCCAGATCTGGATTCCCCAGTTGATCGAGGCCTTGTTCCAGTTGATCCAGCAGCTGGTCTGGATCGATGTCCAGTTCTTCCATCTGTTCTTTGCGCTGCTCCTCGGTCGCCTTTGCCATGTGTTGCTGGAGCTCTCCGAGTGTCTTTTGACGATTGAGCAAGGTGATTCGTTGGCGGGCGATTTCTCCGAGGCCTTCGCTTCGATCCACGATGACTATATGCCTGGTCGGGATACCACGCTCTTCGAGAAACTTGGGCAGCTCGATCATCATCCAGATCAAGATGGGGAAAACGATGATTCCGATCCAGAATCCCTTGGTCTTGACGTTCTCCATGTATTCCCGGTGGGCAATGCGGAAGATTTGCATCATCGGTATGCCGCCTCTCTGGCATCTTCGCCAACCAGATGCACGAACACTTCATGCAAGTTGGGATCGACCACCTCGAAGACTTCCAGCGAGATGCTCCGGTCAAAGGCGCATTTGAGTAGTTGTTGTGGGTCAGAGCCCTCTCGCAACTGAAACTCCACCACCCCTTCTCGCCCATCTGAAGAGGGGCTCGAATGTGTCACGTCTTTCAGCTGTTCAAGGGCGGCACCGGCACCCTTTCCCTTGACCCGAACTCTTCTGGGAAGCAGCGATTTTGCGTCATCGACAGTGCCGTCGAACACCAGACGCCCTGCAGCCATGATGACTACTCGTTCGCAGATTCTTTCCGCATGGGACATGACATGGGTCGAGAAGAGAATGGTCTTGCCGCGAGAGCGGATGTCCTGGATCACCTCTTCCATGACACCCTGGTTGACCGGGTCGAGGCCGCTGAACGGTTCATCGAGGATCACCAGATCAGGATCGTGTGCGATGGATGCAAGAACCTGGACCTTTTGTCCCATCCCCTTGGAGAGGGCTTCACACTTGTGATTTTGAAAAGAACCGAGTCCGTATTTTTCGAGCAGCTCTCCGGCAATTCTCTTCGCTTCCCCGCCTGCAATCCCCTTGAGCGTGGCGAAGTAAGCAATCATCGCGGTGGCGGTCATCTTCTTGTAGAGACCCTTCTCCTCGGGTAGGTAGCCGATCCGGCTGCGAACATCGAGGGCACGGCGCGCGCCAAGAATGGAAATGGTCCCTGAACTGGGGCGGAGAATGTCGAGCATCATACGGATGCTGGTGGTTTTTCCGGCACCGTTGGGTCCGAGGAATCCACAGATGGTTCCCTCCGGAACCGTGAACGAGATGTCATCCACGGCTTTGAACTCGCCATATGTTTTCGTGACATGATTGAGTTCGATGGGTGAAGTTGTCATGTTCATCTTTCTGTAGTTTTGCGAGACCCGATGGTACCTCCCGGGATGTTCGAATGGTACCTAATCCGGTGCCTTCCCCCATCCCCCACCACCCGGAGTCTCGATTCGGATGGATGCGCCTTTTTCGATCACGCCCTGCCACTTCCCTGGCAGGTCGCGAGAACCCTGATCATCCAACAAGGTGTTGTTTCCTTGCAGTCCATCTTCTCCTCCAGCGATTCCCAAAGGAGGATGGATTCTCCTCTCGGAAAGGATCGAAACCTGCATACGTTCCAGCAACTGGTATTCTCGAATGACACCATCTCCGCCTCGATGAGTTCCGTTACCACCAGATCCCTTGCGAAGTCCCAGCTTTGTGACCCTCACCGGTAGCGAGTGTTCGAGTCGTTCGATGGGTGTATTGAGTGTGTTGGTCATGTGTGCATGTCGACCACTGGCACCACGGCGGTTGGGACCGCCACCACAACCTCCACCGATGGTTTCGTAGTAGGCGCCTGCATCATCGCCGATCACCAGGCTGTTCATCGTCCCCTGGGATTGAGCGGGGATCCGCTCTGGCAGTGCCGGTGCCAGTGCTAGCAAGATAACATCCACCAGGCGCTGGGAAGTTTCTACATTTCCCCCCGCCACCGGACTTCCTTCGGGTGGATCGAGAAGACTGCCTTGTGGAATGACCACTTGTATCGAACGTAATGTGCCACCACTGGATGGGATCTCTTCTGCGGCCAGAGATCTGATCACGTACTGGATCGTTGAGAGCACCACCGCTTCGTTACAGTTCAGCGGTCCTGCACAGGCATTCGCGGTGCCGGTAAAGTCGAAGATTGCCTGATCATCTTGGATCTGGATCTTGACCACGATGGGTAGCGGAGAGTCTTCGATTCCATCGCCATCGAGTTGATCGGATGCGCAATAAGTTCCGTCGGGGATCGAGGTCAGTAGTGTCCTGGTATGTCGCTCGGCGGCATCTTGTAGTCGATGAAAGCCATCCTGGAGATCCTTGGTTCCAATCCTGTTGATGATGCGATGAAGTCCCTTGGATCCGACATCGAGTGCGGCGCGTTGAGCGAGCAAGTCACCGATTCTCTCCGGGCGATTGCGCATCTGTTTCAACAGTTGATCCTCGATATCGAGTTGTCGTTTTCCCTCTCGGACCCAGGTGGTCGGGGAGATCACTACACCTTCTTCTTTCAGTGATCGTGTGATGCCCATCGATCCAGGAACCGTTCCGCCCACATCTGCATGGTGTGCCCTGGTGGCGAGATAGGCGATGGGTTGTTCATCGGAGGGATCGAGACGAAATGCCTGAACCGTTGTGATGTCCGGTAGATGGGTTCCGCCCAGCTGTGGGTCATTGAGTAGCACGATGTCGCCTTCCGCCAGGGGGCACAGCCTGGCGGCTTCCTTGACCGCAATTGGCATGGCACCGAGGTGGACTGGAATATGAGCGGCTTGCGCTACCAGTTCCGCATCGCCGTCAAAGATGGCGCAGGAGTGGTCGAGCCTCTCCTTGATATTGGGGGAGACTCCAGATCGTTCGAGGGTAGTCCCCATCTCCTCGGCTACAGACTCCAGCAAGTTACAGATCACCCGGAGTCCCACTGGATCGGGATCGATCACCGGTATCCGACTTTCTTCTTCTTGTTAGAACTCTTCGTTGCCGGTTTTTTCGGCTGCAACTCATTTGAAAAAAACTGTCGCACCAGGGCCCAGGATTTCATCGAGGCCTCTGCGACATAACGACTACCGTTGGGATTGGCGAAGGCGTGCCCTGCTTCGAAGGTGTGGATCTGATGGCGGATCTTTGCCTTCTTGAGTGCTGACCTGAATGAATCTACTTGCTGCTGGGGAATGCTCGGATCGTTCTTGCCGAAGATTCCCAGTACCGCACCTCCCACACCCGAGAGCTTTTCCAGGTCGGATGTGGTCTTGCCATAATAGACGACACAGGCATCGATTTCTGGGTGGTGCATTGCTGCATTGAGGGACCACGTTCCACCAAAACTCCAACCGATGCTTCCTACATGCTGCGCTTCGACTCTCTCATCGCGTTGGACAAATCGAAGAGCATCGGCAATCGTTCTGGCAGCAATGTTATTCTGGACGCCACGCATCAAGGTCATCGCTTCTCTAGAATTTTTGGTCATCTTGCCACCGTAAAGGTCGATGGCGAGAGCGGCATGACCTTCGCGGGCCAGTCGATCGGCCCAGTGTTTGATATTCGGATTCAACCCCCAGTACTCGTGGAACAAGATCACCGCACTGCGAGTTTTCTGGCGTGTCTTGGGGAGCGATAGATAGCCACGAGTGGAGCCGACCTGGACTTCAGTACCAGACATCTGCGGGGCCTGGTCCGCTATTAACTGGTGGAGTTTACGAAAGGAATCCTCTTCCAGAAGGGCATCATCTGCGGCATTGGCAACGATGCCGCAGGAGCAGAGAAGAAGACAACAGATCGATTGAAGCCAGCGGTCCATTCCACGCTCCATCCTCTATCCACGATGGGTTTTGTTGACGCTTGGGCATCCGGTTGCCATGCTAGATTCAGGTACTGGCGAACCCACCGGATCTACAAGGTATCCGGCAACCCGCAGCACCGACAACCTTGTCGACCCGGAGGCCAACAGTGTTTTACACTCTTATCTGGACCCTATCGATAGCCACTTTTTGTGTCCCCACCCCGATCGACACTCCGGACACCTGGCGTCCCTTCGATCACCCCTCCGTTTCTACCCGGTCCTTTGCGGCCTTCTCGAGGCCCGGAAGAGTGCTGACTGTGGCTTCCGACATTCCTCAGCGGGTTCATCAGGTATTGTTCGATGAAGGAGACATGGTACCGGGTCAGTATGGAACGATGGTGTCGATCATCCTGCTCGATTCTTCGGTCGAAAAGGAAATGCTCCGGGGATCACAGATCGCCCTCGAAATCTCCACCAATGAAGAGATCAGGGCGAAGTTGGTGATGGGCCAGATGGAGACGGCGGCCCGGATCCTCAGCAGGGATCTGCAGCGGATCCGAGAACTACACACTCGCGGTGATGCATCCGAGAGTGCTCTCGACCAGGCGATCCTGGCGGAAGAGGAAGCTCGGGTATCGTTAGAGATCGCGCAAGTCACTCGCACTGCTGCTGCTGCGGCATCGCTGGCGGCTGCATCCGAAGTCGCCGTAAACGTGGCAAGAATCGACAAACTCTCCTTGAAAGCACCTGCCGGATGGCGAGTCGAGCAGCGCAACACTGAGCCGGGAGCGGGCGTTGTACCGGGCGAGCCACTGATGGTGTTCGTCGATCTCTCCTACTTCGAGATCGATGTTCAGATGGTAGAAGAGGAGATCCAGGTCCTCTCCACGGGTTCACTGAAGATTCAACGGGTATCCAGTGGCGCGCCCATCGCAGGAACGGTGAAGTTCGTGGCGGCGATCCCAGATTTACTCACCAGGCGCCGAAGGGTCGTGATCCGGATTCCTGCCGAGGAGATAGACCTCGATCTGCTGGAAACTGGCGGTGGAATCGAGATGAGGGTGTCCCTCGATGTTCCGAACCAGTCGGGAGGTGTTCGCGTACCGCATCGTTTCCTTGGTCGCAGACTTGAGCAATGGGTCTTGAAAACCGAGAATGGAAAGTTGCACGTCGTGACACCTGTTCGATCCGATGAAGATGGCTGGATCGTTTTGCCAGGAGATTTGCCGGCAGCAGCGGTGATCGTCGCGCCATAGGAGGCCGTCAGCTTGCGTAAACTACTCGCCGATATCCTCAAGTTATCGATCCCGATCAATGTCGTGTTCTTTGGCATGATCATGTATGCCGTTGTGGTGGCGATCCCAAGCCTGCCGGTCGAGGTGTTCCCGAACAATTCTTTTCGCCAGGTTCAGGTGACGCTGAGGTATCCGGGGGCTTCTGCCGAGGAAGTGGAGAGATTGGTCACGCGCCCCATCGAGGATTCGATACGGGGTCTCGAGGAAACCGAATATGTCGCCAGCACTTCGGTACCCGGGCGAAGCGAAGTGATCGTGAAGATCGATGATGCTGGTGATATGGAGAAGGGGTACGACCAGTTCCGCTTCCGCGTGATGTCGGCACTCAATGGACTTCCTCAGGTCAACGGGAAGACGTTGCAGCCCATCTTCATGGAACTGGATGTCGATGCATGGGTGCCGGTGATCCAGGTGATGCTGGTCAATCAGAAGAATGGTGATCTCGACAAGCGCGCTCTGACCATCCTGGCCAAGGAACTCAGGGATCAACTGGAACGAATTTCTGGGGTCAAGCGCGTGGATTTCGCGGGCGAGGAGTTCGATCAATTCGAGGTTCCTCTCGACCCCGGCAAACTAGATCGTTACGGAGTGACATTTTCTGAGGTCCTGCAAGCGCTGGTGGCCAGTGGTGGCTCACAACCTGCGGGTCAGGTTGATACTCCTCTGGGTGAGAGAACGATCCGCATCGATACACGCCCCAGGGATCCTTCAGATGTTCTCGATGTGGTGGTCAGAAGCGACGGACAGGGTTCCTTTGTCACGGTGGCGGATCTTGTCGATCCTCTCTCCACAGGTGTTCAGCCGATTCCGGAGGCGGTGGGCAATAGTCTCGATGGAAGAGAGGCTATTGGTTGTCGGGTTCTCAAGGACAGCCTTTCCAATGCCAAGACGGTTCGGAACGAAGTGATCCAGGTGATGGAGAACTTCAAGGTCTCTCATGCTTCGGAACCGTTTGAGATGCATGCGATCCTCGACTCGACTCGTAAGATCAACGACTCGATGTCAGTGCTTCACGATAGCCTGTTCCTGGCGCTGGGGCTGGTGATCGCCAGCCTCTACTTCTTCCTCAGCAAGAAGGGGATCGCCTCATCTGCAGTGGCGTTACTGTTAACCGTCATCTCGACGGTCGTTGTCGCCTCTAGCCAGGATCTGTCGCTGGAACTGGTGGCGCTCGGCTCACTCGGATTGTTTGTTTTCTTCACTTGCCGATCGGCTGTATTGACAGTCAGCGGAATTATGTTCGCCTTGCTCGGCACACTGATCGTCTTTTATGCCCTGGACAGAAGCATCAACGAGGTGAGCTTGATCGGGTTCGTATTGACGGTGGGAATCATCGTCGACGATGCGATCATCGTTCTGGAAAACATCCGCAGGCATCGAGAGAAGGGGAAGAATCCTCGTGATGCCATCATCGATGGCACACGGGAAGTCATCGTCCCTGTCATCACCGCAACCCTGACCACGGTTGCGGCATTCTTGCCGATGCTATTGATGACCGGAACTGTCGGTGATTTCTTTTCGATCCTACCCATCAGTGTCGCCACCGCTCTGGCGGTCAGTTTGGTGGAGTGCCTGGTGATCTTGCCTTCACATGTCAACGATCTGGATCGCTTGTTTGGTCCAGAGCCGGTGGATGTGGTGGAAGAGTCGGAGGGAATCGATAATTACCTGAAGCGTCCTGGGTTATCTGGGAAATTGTCTCGTGCGTACGACAAGTTCTTTCTCTGGAGTCTGAAACATGGCTTCGGAGTTCTCATGATCGCCGCACTGTTGTTTGTGGGATCGATCGGAGTCCTCACCCAGAGCGTGATCGGGCCGGGTCTCGGGATGCGCCCGATGCTCAAGCTGGTGTTCTTCCCAGAGGACTCGTCGATTCTAAACATCGGTGTCAATACTCCACCGGGCACCGGACTCAAGGAGACCGACAGGATCGTGCGCGAGATCTCGATGGAACTGCGAGCGACCGGTTATGTCGAGGCGGCTGTGGGTCTGTCGGGAATGAAACTGGATACCACATACAGACCGCAGTTCAGTCATCAGGTCGGTTTGATCCTTGCTGAATTCCCTCCCCGAGCAACACGAGCTTTCGAGGACTCCAATGTTGCCATCGCGGCCCTGAGAGACTTGATGGTCGCCCAGTGGCTCGAGCGTGGCGTTCAGCTGGAGATCACCGCTCAGAAGGATGGCCCTCCCCTCGGAGCGCCGGTCACGGTGCGGATTCAAGGGAGTGATCTCGAAGCGGTCGATGAGATTGCTCGTCGCGCTTACCGACTTCTGGTGAAAGAATCTGCTGTCGGTGGACGTCTTGAGGGTGTTGTTGATTTGATCAGCGACCTCGATCAAGAGACCACAGCGATGAAGTTCATTCCCGATGTTAGAGCCCTGGCGGTCCATGGGGTCGATCCCGCGCAGGTGCGACTGTTCGTGGCGGGAGCCTTTGATGGCATCTATGCAGGAGATTACCTCCGCTCCGATGATGAGATTCCGATCCGGGTCCGATTCATGAAAGATGCGGTGGCGGATCCGACCATGCTTCTCAACTTGCCATTGACCCGTGGACAAGATGGCGGAGTACTTCGGTTTGGCCAGATCGGTTCGGTGAGCGGGGATCGTGAACCTGGAATCCTGCGCCGCCGCCATTACCAGAGGTCGGTCAACATCAACGGCAACCTGACCCCGGATGCCATCGTCAACTCTGATTCGGTCGCCTATGTCATCGATCAGGAACTGGGAGACGATGTCCGATTGAGAGCGGGAGTTTCATTCAGTTATGAAGGAGAGGCACAGGGAACTCAGCGTTCCTTTGAGAGCCTTCTGGTGGCGTTGTGGATCGCTATTTTCATCATCTATCTGATCATGGCGACGCAATTTCGTTCCTGGAGCCATCCTTTTGTGGTTCTCAGCAATGTCGCCTTTGCCTTCACCGGAGTGGTCATCGTCATGTCATTGCTGGCGCTCTTCTCCGATCTACTCCCCGATGGAATGATCAGAGCGGAAAGATCCTACATCACGATTCTGGGTGGGATAGCAATGGTCGGGCTGACAGGGATCGTCGTCAATGATGCGATCGTGCTCGTCGATTTCATCCAGCGCAGAAGATCTGAGGGAGAGGATCTTGATGATGCGTTGAGGCTCGCAGGTCATGAACGGTTGCGGCCAATTTTGATGACCACCGTGTCGACGATTGCAGGGTTGCTCCCGATGGCCATCGGGATTCCTCATTTCGATGTGAGGTGGAGCCCATTTGCCACCGTGTTCGTTTCAGGATTGATGGTGGCCACGATGATGACCTTATTGGTGGTTCCTATTCTCTATCGATACTCGGTCAGTATCGAGAACATGCTGACCCCGAGGGATCGATCGTTATCCTCTCACTCCTGAATCATCGGCGTCAGGACCAGTTGTCGGATATTGATCAAGGCTTCGGGGCCGACCTCGAGAGCCTTCAATGTCAGTTGATCACGAGTACTGGTGGCTGTGATCTCCCCGAATTTCTGCCATTCAAATTGATTCCAGCCTCCGGTTCCCTGATCGATGCTGCGGCTCGATCGGTTCGCTCCCAGTTGAATCGAAAGATGGCCACCGGTCGAAGTTGACTTGACGGCACAGAGTGCGTCGACCTTGTACTTCTGGCCAGGCACGGTCACCACTGTCCAGCTGGCCGTGGAGGAGGTGTCGGTCCAGTAGCCGAGATTGGGTTCATCTTCCAGCCCGGGGCTGTGGAGGGTTTCCAGGCGCAGCTTCCCTCCATCGATCTGCGCATTCGATGCATGAAGCTTGAGAACTCCCTTGCTGTCGGGGCGAAACGCATTGTCCACCACGGGAGTGCCTTCCAGTTGCAATCGGATGACCGAGACGTGTTCATCCGGATGGAGGCCCGCAAGGGAGATCACCGGAAATCCTCCGTCCGAGGTCTGGATGGGAAGGTGACGCCCCTCGACACGGTCTCCCAGCAACACCGCGTTCTCGATACCGGTGACCAGGCCAGTGACTGTCAGTTGATCATCTTCGGGCCACTGATAGAGGTGCAAGTACAGGTGATTATCCTTGGTCGTCGTGCGCCCCCAGGAGAGCTTCTGCAATGCTCCTCTGGTGGTTCCGTAGATCGACTCTCCATTCACATCTAGCCAGCGACCGATGGCCAGGAGACGATCGACCATGATCAGTGGAATGGTGCCATCATCATCGGGACCGATGTCGAGAAGCAGGCAACCGCCTCTGGAAACCAGATCGATCAGTTTCTGGATGCATTCGGTACGTGATGCGTAGATGTCATAGTTTTCTGCGCGGTTGAAGGCGAAAGAGTGGCCGATGCCGCGGCATTCTTCAAAGGGGCGCTCCTTTCTCATTCCTTTTCCCGATGAGTTTCCAAGGTTGTCGTACTCGGTGGTGGTGTAGTCCCCCACCTGCCCTCGTAGTCCCTTACCCCAGCGATCATTGACGACGATGTCGGCAGGGTTCTTTGAGTTCTCGTAGATCCATTCTAGAATTTCGGTCGAGCGCCACTCGGTATCTGGATAATCCCACTCGCCATCGGGCCAGAACACATCGGGTTGGTATCGGGTGATGATGTCCTTGATCTGCGGAATCATCACCTCATCGACATACTTGGGACGGTCGTTGGTGTAGATCGGACTGTTCCATTCCATGAAGGAATAATAAAGTCCCGGACGGACACCCTCTTTTCGGCATTCTGCGAACAGATCTGCAATCAAGTCTCTCTTGGGTCCCGTTTCGACGCTGTTCCAGGGATAACCGCGAACCTCACTGGCGACATCACTGGGCCAGAGGCAGTATCCGTCATGGTGCTTACTGGTGATGACGATGTACTTCGCTCCTGCTTTGCGGAAGATGCTGGCCCACTCTGCTGGATCAAAGAGTTCCGCCTTGAAGTGAGAAGCGAAATCTTGGTACTTGAAATCTTCGCCATAGACCCGGTGGTGGAAGTCTCTGACCTTGCCGCCGTGGCTATTGGTGTCGTACCAGTGTTGATACCACTCGGAGTAGGTGCTCGTGTCACAGAAGGCCGGCACCGAGTAGACACCCCAGTGAATGAAGATGCCGAACTTGGCATCGCTGAACCAATCGGGTGTCTTGTGCGTATCGAGCGATTCCCAGGTCGGCTCGTATTCATCCCCAGTTGCAGGGATGGGTACAGCAGCGGGCTCCGGTGGAGTTGCCGGGACATGGGTCAGGGTGAGCATCAGTAACAGTGTTGATAGCATGAGAACCTCCTGTAGACATCGGAGTCGCCAGCAGGGCTCGGGTCAACCCTTCGCTTTGTTGGGTCTGCGGCGATATTAGCCGTTGAGATACAGATGAACGGCAGAGGCCTTGATCAGGATGGTGACAATACGGCCCTCTTCCAGGCCCAGTTCACGGCAGCTTTCCACGGTGCATTCGGCCAGTATTCGTTTCTTGGCGTCGATTTCCACCAGGCAAGATCGACCCCAGGGATGGACCTTTGTGACCGTTCCCTCGATGCGATTTCGGATGCTGATATCGCCAAGGCTTCCGGTGGAAAGAGCAATTTCTGAAGGGGCGATCCGAACCGTTGCGCTGCGGCACTGTGGATCCAGTTTTGCTGTCGAGACCAGTTCCATTTCGCCACAGCGAAGTAGAACTTCGCCCTGTTCATTGGCCTCGACCGCTGCAGTGAGCATGTTCATCGCTTCGATTTCACCGGAGGAATTCTGTAGCAGTAAATCCTGATAGGAACTGGGCCCGGTCAATCGGTTTTTGGTCAGGTGGAGTAGGGAATCGGAAACCGAGATCAGCTCCCCGACATCGTGGCTGACATGAAGGATGGGGATGTTGAAATGATCTCGAACCCTGATCAGGAACGGCAAGATTCGTTTTTTGAGTCGGGTGTCGAGTGCACTGAGGGGTTCATCGAGGAGCAGCCAGCGAGGCTTCATCGCGAGAGCTCTCGCCAGTGCCACCCTTTGCATCTCCCCTCCTGACAGCGTATCTGGCATTCGACTCAGGAGTGGTGAAAGTTCGAGCAGCTGGATGACCTCATCGGCGAGTGTTGCCGCTTCTGGTCCTGCCGTTGTGCCGACCATGATGTTGCGCTTCACCGACCAGTGCGGAAAGAGCCTTCCGTCCTGGAAGACCAGCGCGATTCTTCGCTTCTCTGGTGGCACATCGATTCCCGCTGTCGAATCGAACAGCACCTCATCGGCGACCTGGATCCGTCCTCGAGAAGGAGAGATCAGGCCGGCGATGGCATGCAAGAGGGTCGTTTTTCCTGAACCAGAAGGCCCGAGCAATCCGGTTGAAGGTGCATCCAGGGTCGCTGCAGCGATGATGGAGCGATCCCCACGATGAAGTTCCAGGTCGAAGGACAGGGTCGAGTTCATCGAATGCCTCCGTTTTTACTGCGAACTTTCCTCGCGAGCCATTCGCTGGCAGCCATTGCAGCCAGCGAGATCAGTGCAGAGAAGATCACCAGCCGCATTGCCAGTTGATCGCCATCGGGAGCCTGTAACTGTTCATGAATCATCAGTGGCAGTGTTCTTGTGGATCCCGGGATCGCTCCGGCAAAGGTGATGGTCGCTCCGAACTCTCCCATGCTGCGGGCCATGCACAGGATCAAGCCCTGGCCAATCGCCGGAGCCGCCAGTGGCAGCGAGATCTTGAAGAACGCTTCCAGTCGTTTCATTCCGAGGGTTCTGGCCGCTTCTTCAAGACGTGAATCGACCGACTCGAAACCGATGCGAGAGGCTCGAATCAACAGCGGTAATCCCACGACTCCACCGGCGACTGCGGCGGCCAGGCCGGTGAAGGCGATATCGATTCCGAATGGGCTACGGCCTCCCAGTAACATCAACAGTGCCCAGCCGACCACTACCGGGGGAAGTACCAGCGGCAGCATCACCAGGGCGTCGACCAGTGCTCGGCCTCGCCACCGTGGGATCGCCAGTAGCCAGCCGAGGAAGACCCCAGGGATGGCGACGATGGCTGTCGAGAGCAGAGCCACCTGGATCGAGATGGCGAGGGCTTCCATTTCAGCGTCAGAGAGACTCATCGATTCGACTCCTGTGAAGGAGGTGGAGTGAATCCTGCCGCAAGCCATGCTGGCGAGTTACAGAGCGCTTCGAGAAGTTGCTGAGATCCGGTACGACGACTGAGTTGCGCAGCAGGGTAGGTGATCGGCCCGGTCAATCGCCGTGGTAGTTCAGCCAGTATCTGGCACCGAGTCGTGGTATCGCTGGCCCAGATCAACCCGAGGTCGACCGAACCGGAATTGACATGGGATACCGCTGCCCTGGCATTGGCTGCCCGCACCGCCCGTGGGCTCACGTCTTCCCACCAACCGAGCCGCTGCAGTGCTTTCTTGCCATGCATCCCGACCGGAACCGAAGATGGAATGCCGATCACCCATCGTCCAGCGGGAGGAGCTCCATCGAGTGAAATGAGTTCTCGTGGAGTCGTCCGGGAACGAGTGGCGATGACCAGTCGATTACCAAACGGAACTCGACGAGTTTCAGCGGCGAGAGGAAGCAGTGCCTCGAGGCGATCCATCCATTGGGAACTGGCCAACAGGGCGACATCCGCTTGCAGGCCATTCTCCACCTGCCGCACCAGTGAACCGCTCGATGCGGCGATCACCTCGACGGCGATTCCGGTACTTTTCTCGAACTCGTCGGCGATCTGGCGAGCGGATCCGGCGGTGCTGGAGGCGACCAGCCAGCGCAGGACCGCTGGGTCTTCGGTACCGCATCCGGGAGCTCCCACCAAAAAAATGATCAGCCACGCCCACCGCATCATCGATCCTCCCGAGCTTCTACCAGAAGCAAGGTGCATGGTATCCTCAGTTGGTCCAGAGATCTTGATTGGATCGCCTGCATCCAATCCTCGTGGGTCGCATCTGCCCTGGGGAAGCGGGTGAAGATCTTCCTCGAACGGAATAGACCGAAAGTCGCCACCGATCTTGAACTTCTACCGAGTGAGTCGAGGACCTCCTCGGTCGCCTGGAGGTGGCCATCCATCACGAAAAGGGTCGTTTTTTCGTCGGGAAGATGGAGTTTCATCGATTTTCTATCGGTCTTGAGGATGGGGATCGCTTGCTGTTGGCGCAGGGCAAGGGTGGGCAGCAGGTCGATTTTCACCGTGGCAAATCGGGTGCCCTCACAGATGGTCGGGATCGTCGGTAGCGCTCCGATACCGATGGAAGGCAAGCCGATCCCCATCACGATGGCCAGTTGCGCTGAAGAACAGAGAGCGCAGGAAAGGATTCGACCTTGTCCCGCACTCCACCACATCAAGAGCCAGAAAAATGCGATCAGTACAGCGGCCAGCAGAGAGGTGTCGAACCACCCGACGAAGGCTGCGATCAACAAGCAGGGGATTCCCGCCACGATCGTTGCAGTGCGAAGATGGCGGATCCTTCGCTGCGGTTCGAGATCCTGTAGATAGGTGGCAGTGAGGATCGCCATCGCTGGTAACAGGGGGATCAGGTATCGCTCAAATGTTTTCATGGTCAGAAACGGAAGCGCCGAGAGAACCACCCACAACACCATCCAGCGCTGGTGATTTTCCAGCCCCTCGGCCTTTCTGCGGCTGAAGGCGATCAGTGCAAAGATCGATGAGATCGACCAGGGCAAGATCAGACCGAGCATCCCTCCCAGCAGAGATGGCAGCGCCTCGGGATGAAACCAGGTGAGTTCTCGATGGGCGATCTGTTCGGTCCAGCGGCCCTTGAGAAGCTCCGGGTACTGTTGATAAACCAGGTACCACCAAGGCAGCGCCACCAGTAACAGAGCCAGTAGCATGTACAACAGATGGTGGATTTTTGCATGGGGAGATCTTTTGGGACCCAGCAGAAACAAGCTGATCACGGCCGTGACACCGAAGAGTATCGCGGTCGGTTTGATCAGCGTCGACAACGCCATCAAGACTCCAGCAGCGATCGCACGCATTGCACCACCGTCAGAATGCCACTTCAGCCCTCGTTCAATTGACAGCCATAGCAAGAATGCCATCGGAACATCGAGCATTGCGCGACGTGACTCGGTGGCGATGCCGACGGTTCCGACCAACATCACGAAGATGAAAGCGCCAGAGGTTCCCGCTGATCTCTTGCCGATGGAGGCCGCGACCAGAGCCAGTCCGATGGCGCTGATGATTCCCCAGATCCGCAGCGAGAGGGGGCTCGATCCGAGCCACTGGATCGAGGTGGCAAGCCACCAGTAGTAGAGTGGCGGCTTGCGAAGTCTTGGTTGCTGGTCGAGAGTCGGAATGGTCCAGTCGTCACTGGCGGCAGTTTCGAGGGCGGTACGAAAGGTGACACGGTACTCATCACTGCCGGTGAGGCTGGTATCGAGCCACACCGCAGGTATCAGTATCGCCATCCCTAGCAAGAAGAGGCGGATCGCTCCCGGTTCCTCGCGAATCATGATCCTCATTTCGAAGTAGAGGATAGCCTGACCCCCCCCATCCGGTACATCCTGTCTGCAGTAGAACCATCGAAATTAATAGAGGAGGATCGTTGATGAATTACGGGACCTTGTTGCTCGTCATGCTGTTGCTGGCTGCTGAAACCGGGCAGGACCCGGCTGCCGAGAAATTCACCGCTGGCCCGATGGTCGGTGCCGTTCAGCGAGAAGGCGCGAGAGTTTGGTGCCGAGCAACAAAAGCACAGCAGACCATCGATGCAATCCTGGTCGATGCCGCTGGAGCAGAGGTAGCACGCGCCTCCGCCGTCTCGAGTGAGGAACGCGATCTGACCGTTGACCTGCTGCTGAAGGCGAGGCTGGAGGCGGGGCATCGATATCATTATCGTATTCTGATCGATGGAACGGTGGCTGCAGATGATGCCGATCAGGTGGTCGTTGGGCCGCCAGATGCGAACGGCAAGACTCGCCTGGTGTTTGGTTCCTGTGCCAGTCCTAAGAAATATCGAGAGGGTCAAATCTGGAACACCATTCGTTCCCAAGAAGCGGATGCATTGGTATTGATCGGTGACACTCCCTACATCGATAGCACCGACCTGTCGCGCCAGAGAAGAGCGTATCGTTCCTTCTGGCAAGATCCTGGAGTGGCGGCACTGATTCGAAGAACTCCGGTGCTGGCCACCTGGGACGATCATGACTACGGAAAAAACGATCATGTCGGATTGCTTCCGGGACGCGAAAACTCGCGGCAGGCCTTTTCCGAATATCATGCGCTCGGCTCGATCGGGGACGGTCAATCGGACGGGATCTATTCGAGTCACAGTTTTGGACCGATCGATCTCTTCATCCTCGATACCCGATGGTTCGGCAAGACAGAGCCCTCTCAATTCGCTGCGGATCAACCGACGCTGCTGGGAGAGAAGCAGTGGCAGTGGTTGCAACAGGGACTGCAAGCGTCCCGGGCCCCTTTCAAGATCATCACCTGTGGAATGATCTTCAACGGATCCACTCGCCCGGGGAAGACCGATCACTGGGGCCACTACCCTCATGAGCGCCAGGGGCTGATCGATTTCATCGGAGAGAACTCGATTTCAGGGGTGCTGATCGTGACGGGCGATATTCACCGCTGTCGCCACCTCTCCTATCCACCATCGGAGGGTGCTGGATATCCGCTCGATGAGTGGATCACCTCACCACTGGCCAACACGGTGATTGAAAGTGCCAATGCTCCGCACCCTTCGCTGGTCTTTGACGGCGGAGAGACCAGTGTTTTTCTTCATGTCGAGGCGGATGCGAGTGGCCCCGACCCATCGCTACAGGTGAAGTTGGTTCGGGGAGATGAGAAAGTGATTCACCGCAAGAAGTATCAGCTCTCCGAGTTGGTGGCGAAGAAGAAGGCCAGCACGGGTCAGTAGAACCGAAGCGTCATTTCACAACGGATCCGTAAGGTCAAAAAGAACCACGGTTGAGTCACCGAGGATGCGAGAACTTGGTACTGACCAGCGAGTCCTGGCCCTGTATCCAGTGATGATAGCTACCCGCCTGGAGTCGTCGAGTTTCGACCTTGCCGTCGGGCCACCGAACCGAAACATCCCCTTCAGTGCAACCTTCGGGAAGGGCGAAGAGCAGGCGTGGATCGTGGCTGGCGAGATAGGAACTCTGTACTCGATGTTCTCTCATCCATTCCCGGCCCCCTGCGCTGACGGTGATCCGTGCACCGATGGCATCTCGGTTCGACTGTTTCGAAGATCCTTCGAGGCGTAAGCCCAGAACGGCAGTGGATCCCGCGGCGGTGGATCGAAGAAGTTGAGGATTCGAGTTCCAGCGAGTGATGATCAGATCGTCGTCTCCGTCGTTGTCGAGGTTGGCGTCGAGCACCTGAATTCCAAAACCCACATGAGGGAGTGAAGCGGGGCCCAACCCGTTGGCAAAGCTGGTTTCCATGAACATTCCATTCCCGTCATTTCGGTAACAGGAATTGGACTGGGCTTCCAGATTGGTCACGAGAATCTCTTCATCGCCATCGCCGTCGAGATCAGCAGCGTCGACTCCCATTCCCGCTTCCGCCTTGGCGCCTTCTCCGTAAGCACATCCAGCGAGCAGTGCTTCTTCGAGAAAGAAGATCCGCCCCTGTTCTTTCCATTGATTGATCAGCAAGAAGTTGGGTTCTCCATCATTGGCCACGTACAGGTCGGGGTCGCCGTCGGGTTCGATATCGATGCTGATGACTCCCAACGCCTTGGCCGGGTGATTCTTCAATCCACTGCTGGAACTGACATCCGAGAAGTTACCGGTTCCGTCATTGAGCAGCAGCAGGCATGGAGCCGCAGCGAAGTTGGAAGGCGCGCAATAGACCTCCTGGTCTCCACGAGTACATGGGACAAAGGTGCTTGCGTCGAACTCCAGATAGGAACCGATGAACAGATCGAGGTCGCCGTCGCCTTCGATGTCGACCAGTACTGCTGCACTGGAGAAGGAGTCGCCGGTGATCCCGCGGCTCAGAGATTGCTCGGTGAATCGTCCCTTGCCATCATTGATGTAGAGTTGGTTGGGCCCATCATTGGCGACGAATACATCCGGGTCTCCATCGTTATCGATGTCACCGATGGCGAGCCCCATCCCTGCTTCCGATCCGACAATTCCTGAATCGGATCCTGCGGCGACAAAAACACCATCGACCTGAAGAAACAACTGATCTCGAGGGGCTGCCTCTTCCGGCTCCAGCTTCTCCGGCGAGCCGTTGACCAGGAACAGGTCGAGATCGCCATCGCCATCGGCATCGAGCAAGCCTGCGCCTGATCCAACGATTTCACCGATGTATCGTGCGCCGCGGGCTCCCGAATCGTGGTGGAAGGGAATCGAGTTCTGTTCGATCTGAAACAGTTCAGGAGCGACTTGCGGTGCCTCGACGGAGGGGTCAAAGGTGCAGCCACAGATGAAGAGTAGAGGGATCAGGCTCAACGATCTCAACGTGGTTGCTGCTTGTCGATGAGGCCTTGCAGTATCGAGTTACTGGGGTGATCGGGTGAGACGGCGAGACGTCTGGTGAACTGTTTCTTCGCCTGATCGATTCGCCCCAGATCGAGCAAGGCGCGGATGATCTGTTCCTGTCTTTGAAGTCCCGTCGCTTGAGCCAGGTCGGGTGCTGGTTTCGACTCGATGAGCGAGATCTGTTGGCGGATCTTGCGGTAACGCTCGAGCACTCATCGAGCTTCTTGCTCCTCACCTGATCGACGTAGTGATCCCGCCAGGGATTGCAATGAAGCCAGATCATCAGGTTGTGTCGAGATGGCACGCTTCAACTCGACGATCGCTTCGGCATGGTTCCCTTGGTGCGCGTGTATCTGGCCCAGGACGCGGGCGATGATCGTGCGGGAGATGCGAGTTTGCCCCGACTGGGTCCTGGCTTTATCGGCGTAGATCCGTGCTCTCGAGTGGTCCCCGAGGCGATACAGGTTGGCACACATCTCGACATTCAGGGCCAGGTGATCGGGTGCGATCAGCGCCGCCTGTTCCAGCACCGTTTGTGCGAGCTGCGGATGATTCGTATTCAGGTGAACCTTGAATAGCACCAGTGAGAGTTGAACGGTGCCGGGTGATCGCGGCGGTAGGCCCGCGATCGTCGTTTCCAGCAGTTGTCGTGCGGCGGCAGGTCGTTCCATTTTCTGCAAGGCGAGTGCCAGCAAGTGCACCACATCGATATCGCCAGGGCGGATGTTGTGAGCTTTCTGAAACGAATCGAGAGCCTCTTCGTCGAGCCCCAGTGCTCGTGCAGATTCGCCCAGGACCCTCAGGGCGAGCGGATTGCTGGGTTCCATTTCGACCGCTTTTCGAGCGCGGTGAAGTGCTACCGAGTGTGCATCACGCCGGCTGGCGCAGATCGCCAACGATTGCAGGATGCGGGTCTCGCTTCTGTCGGGGGCGACTCTCAGAAATTTCAGGAATGAACGCTCGGCTTCGGCATAGGCTTGTATTGCTGCGGGTGCTCCCACCAGTTTTTCTGCGGCCGAGAAGCTGGCCTTGCCGAGCATTAGCAGCGCATCTGCTTGCTGCGGATTCGATTTCAAGATGGCGCGACAGATCCTGGCGGTCGCAGCAAAGTTTCCCCGACGCAGATTCAACTCTGCTTCGCGGATCGAGATGTCATCACCGCGGCGAGTGGTGTTTTGCCCGGTGCCGGAGTTGAAAAGTGCGGACTCGAGGGAGAGCGCACTGGCACTGCTGGCAAGGAGCCATGTGGATAGCAGCAAGATCTGGGTCAATACGCCTCCCGACGCCATGGCAACCGTGGCGGTGCGATTCCTCGTGAGGATGCTGCAATACACCTGCTGCTTCGTCAAGATTGGAGTGGTTCGAGTGCTGCCGGAAATGACAGGGGGAACGGCAAGTGTCACTTGCCGTTCCCCCCGCTGGGCACTCTCCACTGTTGGAACTCGCTAGAAGGAGCGCCGTTCCGCCTTGCGGCGAATCTTTTCTGCGTACTTGTCTCGCAGTTGAGTGTGGCGACTCGTCAGGTCGACGGAGCGTCCATCGATCCACATCGCCTCGACCTGGGTCGGGATCTCCAGCGGATCGCCATCGGTGATGATCATTGTGGCTGACTTTCCTCGAGCCAGTGATCCGTACCGATCTGCGACACCGAAAATGCGTGCCGGTGCCAGGGTGATCGACTCCAGCGCCTTCTCCGGAGAGAGACCGTATGCAGCGGCAGTTGCGGCGTGATACGGCAGGTTTCTCACATTGGAAGTATCGAAGGCACCGATGCAGAAATCGACTCCTGCAGCAGCCAGCGTCGCTGGGCCGGTGAACGGATCGTCATAGGCATCATCCCTGCTGGAGGGAAGTCGATGCACCGGACCGTACACCACCGGAACCTGGTACTCCGCCAGGAATGAAGCGACACGAGGGGCTTCCCTTCCGCCGACGATCACCGGGCGCAACTGTGCTCCGAGGGCCCATTCCACCGCAGCGCGGATCTCTCTGGCACCTTCGGCGTGGATGTAAACCGGGCAAGTACCTTCGATGGCAGGTCGTAACGCCTCCAGTCGAAGATCGGGTGCGGAGCCGTCAAAGATCTCATGATCGGCGGCACGACTCTGGCAGTAGAGTTTCGCCTGATCAAACAGCTCGGTAATCTTGGCGACCTTGGCGGCTGAACTGTTGGAACGACGAGAAGAGCGAGTCTCCTCGGCGCGAGGATCCACTTCTCCTGCGCGGTCATGCGAATGAGAGTGGCCGTGGGCGTGCGCATCCTCCTGCTCGAAGAAGCGTCTCCTACTTCCCTGTGAAGGCCACTGGATCTCGAGGCCCAGATGGGTCTCCACTGCAAGGTCTTCCCAGGACCAGCCGTCGAGTCTGAGCAATACCGATTGTCCCGAGATCAAACCACCACCGGGTCGGGTTGCAGCCAGGGCGATCCCGTTGGCGCGTGCCACTGGAATGTGCTCGCTGTCGGGGTTGACGGAACTGGCAGCACGAGCATTAGGATTCAGGTCCCCTGTCTCACGCTGGTCATTGGTCGCTCGTACCGAGGAGATCTCGATCAAGCCGAGACTGGTCGCCGAAGCGATCAGCCCTGGATAGACGTGCTTACCGTCGGCCTGGACCACTTGACAGTCGTTTGGAAGCGGAATCCCGCGACCGATTCCCGTGATGCGGCCGCGACTGAAGACGATGGTGCCATCTTCGATGATCGGTCCCTCGACTGGATGGATGGTGGCACCGACGATGGCGATGGTGCCACTTTGTATCGGTCCAGGAATCGGATCGGAACCGAAGGTGGAGTCAAACCCACTCAAGAGGAACCAGCACGAGAGAAACACCGCAATGATGGAAATCTTTTGGAACCAGTTCATCGGCTTCCCTCCTCTCCCTCGGCCGCAGCTTTTTCAGGCTTGGCCGCTCCCATCTTTGATTCTAGAAGGATCGAGATCAGTTCTTCTCGACGAGTTTTGTCACGAGTACGCATCGCCAGATCCTCATCGCGGTCGAAGTACCTCTGCCCTTCGATCCAGGTCTGCAGGCACATCGAATAGCCCGACAGTGGATCGCCAGACCAGATGACGAAGTCGCCATCCTTGCCCGGTTCGAGGGAGCCGATTCGATCATCGAGATTTAACTGGTATGCGGGATTGATGGTCACGAACTTGAGCGCTTCTTCCGGAGGAACATCGCCATACTTGACCGCCTTCGCCGCCTCGAGATTGAGGCGTCTGGCCAGTTCGTCAGAATCGGAGTTGAAGGAAACATTGACCCCGGCACGGCGCATCAGTGCTCCGTTGTATGGGATCGCATCGTAAACCTCGAACTTGTAGGCCCACCAGTCACTGAAGGTGGAACCAGAAGCACCGTGGCGAGCCATCTCGGGAGCCACCTTGTAGCCCTCGAGAATGTGCTGGAAGGTGCCGATCCTGAATCCGAAGTCTTCCGCGACCCGCATCAACATGAGGATCTCGTCCTGTCGGTAGGAGTGGCAGTGGATCCAACGATCCCCTTCGAGGATCTCGACCAGCGTGTCGAGTTCCAGATCTCTCCTCGGAGGCAGCATCGTCGAGCGATCGGCAGTTTCCCATGCACGCCAGGCATCTCTGTATTCGGTGGCGGCATGGAACGAATCGCGGATCAGCTGTTCGACACCCATCCGGGTCTGGGGATAGCGTCCGGTCGCCTCGTTGCCCCAGTTCGATTGCTTGACGTTTTCACCGAGAGCGAACTTGATCATCTTCGGTGCGTTGTCGATCTTCATCTCCTGTGAGGATGAACCCCAGCGCCACTTCACCAGCGCGCTCTGGCCGCCGATCGGGTTGGCACTGCCGTGTAGCAGTTGTGCAGTGGTGACACCACCGGCGAGTTGGCGGTAGATGTTGATGTCTTCGCAGTCGACCGAGTCACCGATCCGAACCTCGGCGGTAACCGCCTGAGTGCCCTCATTCACGCCACCGCGGATGGCAGTGTGGGAGTGCGGATCGATCAAGCCGGGGGTGATGTGAAGACCGGTACCGTCGATGACATGAGCGCCCTTGGTGGCGCTCAGGTTCTGTCCGACCTCGACCACCTTGCCACCGATCACCAGCAAGTCTGCCTGTTCGAGGATTCCATCGGGTCCGCAGGTCCAGATGGTGGCATCGGTGATCAACACTGCAGCCGGTGAGAAGGGGCCTTCCGTCGTGCCGTAGGCTCCCATCGGCATCGCGATGTCGCGGTCGATCGATCCCTCGAAGTGGGAAGAGTCGATCTTGCCGCCACGAGGTGAAGGGCGAGCGCCGGAAGCCGTGGCTCCGGGCCAACGTCCGCCCCCTTGGCCGCGACGAGCAGCACTTCTACGACCTCCAGCTCCGCGCCGACCGAAGCGGTTTGCACGAGCATCGTCATCGGAGGCTTCTGCGACCTGATCCGTGGATTCTGGTGTCTCTGTTTTTTCTTCCACATCGCCAGTGCGAGTCGCAACGAAGGAGTACTCCGGGTATCCGGCGCTCGCCACGTTGCCGCGAATCTTACCATCGGTGCCGACGGTGCCGCCGAAGCGGGCATAGCCCTCTTCTCCGAACGGGCCTCCCGAGAAGGTGATCCCCACTTCATTTCCCTCGTAGTGGAAGCGAGAGGGGCTGAGAGTCTTCTCCTGGTACTGGACGGTGATCTTGGGAGACTTGGTCGAGCCGGTCAGGGTGAAACCCAGTTCCATCTCTCCTTCATCGGTGGCCACGGCGACTTGCCACTGGCCTCGGATGTCAGCGGGAGGAGCGGCTTGGTTCTCGTGACGAGCTCCATCGATCCACACCTCGGTGCAACTTTTTCCGCTCTCGAAGGGCTGACCGTCCCAGACCGCCAGCATAGCCGTCTTGCCGACGGCGACGCGGCCAAACCGATCCTCGACTCCAATCAGGCGAGCCGGCTCGGTGGTTACCGCTGCCAGGGCTACATCTGCCGGCAGCCCACGTTCGATGGCGGTAGCCACCTGCGACGCAAATTTGGTGGGAGAATCGAGTCCCCTGGCGGTGAGGGTGAAGGGGACACCCGCGCGACGAAGACGTTCGGGGTTTTCCGGCGCCGACGCCCACAGTTCGAGGGTTCTCAGGGTGATCCCGGTGTCACCGCCGACGCCATCTACGGTCGGCGTGTCGGGGAAGTTGACCGGCAAGATGAAGGGCGACCCGGTGGCTGCGACCTTTTCGAGTTGCTGGTACTCGAAGCCGTTACCCTGGAACCAGGTGTTGATCTTGAACTCTTCGAGGACTTCGGTGAGAGCCAACGTTTCGAGGACATCACGGGTACGGAATGCCAGTGGCACCGTACCGTCCAGCACCGGGAACAGTGCTTCCAGAGACAGATCGGATTCGGGTCGGGGAAGATGATCGGGGTGGGCACGGTGAGCGTTCCACGCCTCGCGATACCAGGTGGCATCGAGCAAGGTCTGGCGTACCAGTGCAATCGCTCCCATCCGGGACGCCGGATATCCTCCGCCTCGACCCCAGCCGCCGGTTTGCAGCCCTGCGCTGATGGCGATCTGATCCTCGATCAGCGCCCTGCGGTCGGGTCCTCCGACGAGGCGGGTGAAGGCCGTCGAACCGGAGAAGACACCCTGGCCGGGAGAGACCAGTGCATTGGTGAATCCGGCGCTACGGAATCCAGAAGCGACCGCCGGATCGATGACCAGGCCCTCGGAAGTCTGGTACTCCGGATGGACCTTGCGATTCCAGTTGCGTCCAGCGCGGGAGGCTTCGGCAGATTCCTCGATCTCGATGCGGAGATCCATGTCGATGAAGCCGGCGGTGATGACATGCCCGCTCCGATCCCAGGTGCGCGCATTGGCGGGGACCTGAACATCGGTTCCGACTGCGGTGATGACACCATCCTCGATGAGAATGGTGGCCGCTGGGATCAACTCGCCCGGTTCGGTGATCACATCTGCACCGATGATGGCGTGTATTTCCGGGGTGCGTCGCTCGATCCCCTCGCGGGGTTCTGTTTGCGCCTGCAGCCCCTGGGAAATCCAGCAGAAGATCAATACCAGGGATAGAAACTGGAGTCCTCGAATCATGAGGAAACATCCTTCCTGAAGAGTGAAGTGGACCGTGGATCCTACACGAATTCAGCGGTCAGATCAGTTCTCAACTGGCAGGACTACCCCCTGGAGGGCCGAGAATACTCTGGAGGTGGGCGTTGGATGGAGCGAGAAGGAAGGCAATATCGAGGGTATCGGCTCAGGGGTGGCACTGGAGCGTATCTGCCGTCCGGTCCGGTCCCTCTGTCGGAAAAGGAGCCGCTGGAGCCGCCGTCGAGGAGAAGAGATATCCGAGCAACGAAACCGCATCTGCGATGTCGACCTGTCCATCGTCACTGACATCGAGGGCGTCGAGGCAGTTGGGAGTCGTAGCCCCCTGGAAGAGAAATCCGAGGCAATAAATCGCGTCGCCGATGTCCAGTGCGCCACTGCGATCGGAGTCTCCGCGGATGAAGCGATCCTGAACGATCACCTGCCCCACCATGCCGAAATCGACGTGAGGAATGCAGTAGTAGGGTAACTCCATCGCATCGTCGAAGGTGTACTCGAAGATGGGATTGAGGTCGGAAGACTCCTCGTCGAACAGGGCTCCCGGTTCCTCGATGGTGCCGGGATCACCGCCCGGCATGCCACTGGTCACCGTGTGTAACATCTCCATCGGCTCATGAACCCAGCGCACCCGGTCTCCCTCGAAGATCTCGATGATCTGTGGCAGGTAGGAGTTGTCGACCACCCCGACCTCGAAGGTCAAGGTGTCGTCGAGGATGGTGATGGAACCGATCTGTACCGGATTGAATTCATCGAAGAAACCGACGGTGATCCCCATCTGGGTGAAGGTGTGAGTGAAAGTGGGATTCTGGGCATTGATGGTCGCGGTGAAGAGGGCTCCCGGCTGGTCGGGGGTCCCTGGTGCACCACCGGGGAAGCCGCTGCTGAGTTGATGGTTTCCGGCCACCCAGCTCCAGGTGACGGAATCCCCCGCCTCGATGGTCAGGCTGGTGGGGATGAAGGCGGAGTTGAAGAAGTTGATCTGGTGATCTTCAGCCCGCGCGTCGTCGCAGAGAAGACTGCTGCAGAGAAGTCCGCCGCAGGCGAAGGTGATGAAGATCGAGAGTTTCAGTATCGAGTTCATGGCAGATCAACCGAGGAAACCGAGTGGCGTGAACAGTGCTGGATTGGCTGTCGCTGCGGCATCGAAACCGGGCATGAACTGATCCATCAGTGCCGGATCGTCGCCGAAGTGATTGGCGAAGATCTCGGAGAAGATCATCCGGTAATCGGTGTTGGCGGCGAGGTATCGATCGTTGACGGTGAACATCGATCCCGGAGCCCAGCTGCTCGGGTCGCAGTTGTAGACGCCACCGACCACCCCACCTCCAGCGACGAACATGGTGCTACTGGCGCCGTGGTCGGTGCCCTGTGATCCATTTTCGATCGACGTGCGTCCAAATTCTGAAACGGTCACGATCACCACGTCTTGCCACTGGGATTGCAGGTCGCGCGAGAGCGCCTGGATTCCGAGCGCCAGATCTCCGAGCAGGTTGGGGTGAGCCCCATTGAGGCGACCTTGTGCAGTATGGGTATCCCAGCCATCGATGTTGACCCCGAGCAAGGTGGCCGGGGTTCGTTTCATCAACATGGCGATCTCGGAGAGCTGGGCTCCGAAGGTGTTGTCGGGGTAGAGCGCACCGTTCTCGGGTACGTATGGACCCTGTGCCAGTGCTTGCTGCACCGTACTGACCGACTCTCCCAGCTTGACCCCGGTGGGCATCAAGATGTCTCGATACTGGGCTCCCTCTACATCGGGCTTGCCACCGTAGGCACCGTAGAAACCACGACCGTCGGTGGCGCCCGGAGTGCTGGGAAGTTCGCCGAGGAACTTGGCGACCTGGGCGAGTGAGCCCGAGAAGGAGTAGTCTGCAGTGGCAGGGAATGCTGGCATCGGAATCGAACCGCGCATCACCACCGGAAGCGAGTCATCGAGGTAAGCACCGGGGAACGGGTTGTCAGGGAATCCCGGCACATTGGCGAAGCGGCGGTAGAGCATACCCTCGTCGAGGGTCTCGTTCCCCGGCACGCCATTCTCCCAGAACTGCTGGGCACTGAAGTGACTGCGCGATTGCTCGGGGTAACCGATCCTGTGCAAGACGGCGAGATTGCCCGGTCCTGGAATTCCATTGAGGGCGGAGTTATTGAACACTTCCATCAGCGGCTGAAGCGAAGGGTGAAGCTGAGCAAAGCCATTACCCAGGTCGAGCGCCTCGGTGTCGTTGATGAAGAGACCGGGACGAGTCCCGGTGCTGTAATCGGCGTCGCCACGAGGGATCACGGTGTTGATGGCATCGTTGCCACCACGCTGGAAGATGAAGATCATCTTCTTCTGCCCGGTACCGCCGGTTCCGGCCATCAGTTTCCGGGCGAGGAACTCGGGACCGACAAATGGCGGCAGGATCAATCCCAGGGCGGCGAGCCCTCCGCTTTTGAGCAGGTTTCTTCGATTCAACATGGTCTTCTCCTAATTCCTACTGAAACTGCCAGCGAGGGAGGCTGAACAGGAAGCCCACCATTTCGCGGATCCGCGCTTCGTAGCCGGGGACCGTCGGGTCGAGCGGCCACGGCAGCCCATCCAGGTCCGTTTCGAGGTAGTCGATCACGATGCACTTTTCAGACTCGGTGAGGGTGTTCTGGAACAACACTTCATCGAAGATGTCGATCACCTCGACGGCACCGAGGTTTTGATCGAGGGCGACAAACTCACCCACTTCCCACCGATAATCGTTATCCACGTTGGAGGAAAATCTGCGCGCGAAGTTGACTCGCTTGAGTAGCGTGGTGGTGCCGATCCAGTCCGATCCGATCTCGGAGAATCCATTGGGTTCGTCGCGCTGGAACAGATCCATCCCCATATCCTTCATCAGATTCGCCAGATCATCGCTGCTGGCGACCGCCCCCAGTGCTCGAAGGGTGGTGTTGATGAACTCGACCGGGGTTTTCACCTTGGTGCGCATGTTGGTGGGATTCCAGAACGGACCACTCTGGTCGATCGGATCGAGCAATGTTTCCATCACGGTTCCGATATGCCCCGGCTCGGGGGTCGAGAACCAGGCAGCAATCATGTCGGCGAGCAACGCCTGCAATTCGATCGGTGCTGTTCCATCTGCGACGGTCGCCAGCGAGATCTCATCGGAAACGAACTTCTGGATCAACTTGATACAGATGAACTGTGCTGTGCTCGGGTGTGCGGTCAAGGCGTCGATCAGTTCGATACCATCGAGTACTCCATCCGCACCGACGCGTCCGGCAGGGATGTCGAGTTGATAGGGGGTACCGCTGAAGATCGTCTTGGCACCGTCGTCGTGCTGAGCCGGGTTGAAGCGGAAGTTCCATTGCCCCTGGCGATTGTTCAGATCGATGTGTCGTGGGGTGGGCACATTGGAGGTGACTCGCGGCAAGAAGGAAGCATCGTTGTTCGAGATCACAACGTTATGAACCTGCGCAGCCAGCACATTGTTTCCGGCGACCATCAAGTGACGGAAGTGATCGAGATCTACCAGCTGTGGTCGACCGTTCGCCTCGTGACCGCCGCTGGAGGCGGTGAATGGAGGCGGGGTCGGGGCGTCTGCCATCGTCTGGCTTCGGGCGATCTCGGTGCCATTGAGGTAGAGCACCACCCCATCGTCGTAATCCACTTCCAGTTCGAGACGGTCCGTCGTCAGCGGATCGGGGATGATGAAGTTCTTGCGCGCATAGAAACTGATGTAGTTGTTCTGCATGTCGGTGAGGACGGTGGCATCGTCGCCGTCCCCCATGCCGATGCCGGTCGGGCCAACCAGCCAGTTGGAGTCATCGAATCCAGGTTCGGTCCAGGCGGTGGTTGCAGCGCCGGAAGGAGCGGGAGAAGGCTCCTCGAGGCCCTTGAAGTAACTCCAGTCCTCGCCAATTTCGAGCAGTGGGGTGCTGATCCAGGAGTGATGAGAGGTCGTGACCGGATTGGTGACGTAGTCGGGGAAGGGGACGATCATCTCGTTGGGGATCCGCGTGACGGACCATCCGGTCAGCGACCGGGCCACCTCCTCGATATCGGTTTGTGTGTAACCGTTGTCGACCCCGAGGGTGTGGAGTTCGAGGATCTCTCTGGCGTAGTTCTCGTTCGGCTCTGCAGCAAAGTTCAAGATCGTGTCGAGATACACCAGCATCGGGACACTGCTGGCGCTGTACAGCAGAAGGTCGGAGAAGTAACCGAGCGAATGATCGCGGAAGAACTCGTATTCTTCGAACTCGAGAGAGGATGAGTGTGGCCGTGAGCCGGTCTGGCTGCCGAGGATTCGATGGTTGTAACGATTACGAAGTGATCGAAACAGATCCCTCAACTTCTCCTCGTCGGTGGTGAAGTGGTTTTCCCAGAATTCACCGAGCACCGTTTGCAACTGCCGGTTCGAGTAGATGCCTCGAATGAACATGAATCGTTGCAGGTTGCCATCGGTAAGGATGACATCGCGGGTTGCGGTGCTCGTAAAGGACTGCGCGACGATGCTTGGATCTAGGGTGAAGTCGGCGTTGTTGGGCGCGTCATGACCCTGGATGGCGAGGGTGTTGATTCCTGGCTGCAGCAGCGAGTCGGGAATCAGGAAGTACTCGGGGATACCCGCCTCATGTGAGCCATTGGAGTACTGATTGAAGGGGGGAGGGCTCCCGACCAGATGTGGTGACCCATTGTTCTGGGTGCTTCGGGTCAGTTCCACTCCATTGATGTAGGCGACGAATGCATCGTCGTAGAGCATCTTGAGGTAGATCCCGGGCAACCCTGCGGGGTCATTGATCACGAACTGGGTGCGGATGTAGATCGAGGCGAGATCGGTAGTGAAGAACTGGCCGATCGTCGTCACATCGTCGTTATCTCCGAAGCCAAACCCGCCGGTGGAAACCGCCCAACTGCTGTCATCGAATCCTGGTTGGGCCCAGTCTGCCGGTGGCTCCTCGAATCCGAGAAAGTAATGAAAGGAGCCGTTGGGTCGCAGGATGAACTGCTCCTGGCTGACCGGAATACTCGAGGTGAACTGATCTTCGAGAGCCAGGAGCGGGATGTTCCCGACCTCGTCCCCGACCTCGGGTTGCAACAGAGCATCGATCACAACGGGAATGCCCAGGTCGATAACGCGGGTCACATCTCCTGGTGTTGGGCCATAGGCGATACGGTGCAATAGGTGTCCGGCGACGATCCGCTGCGGATCGCCAGCACCATCACAACTGCTGGTAAAGCAGCCGAGGAGATCATCGGTCGGGTCGAGTCCGCATTCGAGGGGACCGGGTGCCGGCGGCGGGATGTCGCCGCTGAAGATGTAGCCGAGCAAACTGATCGGATCGGCGACATCGAGTGAACCATCATCGTTGATATCTGCGGCGTCGTAACAACTGATCGAATCGATGCCGACAAACAGGTAGTTGAGGATCACGATCGGATCGGAGATGTCCACTGCACCATCGTTGTTGGGGTCACCGCGGCGAAAGGGAGCGTCTGCTGCGAGAATCAGGCTCGACGAGAGCAGCAGCGTGGTGAGTAGCAGCGTGAACAGGGACAGCGTGCATGGCCGCTGAAAACATGAGGGCATCGAGACCTCCCGTACCGTCAGGTGCATCAAAATCCTTGATCGTGGCGAAACAGTTCACCGATGATCAGTACCCGCAATGATGAGGAGTCTTGTCGATCATGCGGTCACCGCGGTGACCGTCTCCGACGATTCTCTTCGCTCCTCGCTGTCGATGAGTCGGGACCCAGGATGAACAGACCCTTTTTTCCTGAACCGCACAGCATCCATTATAGGCGTTCCGGGGAAGATCGTGAACCCGCTACTCCCGCCGCTGCGAAGCGCAGAGCCCAATAGAAGCCGATGGCGGTCAGGATCGACAAGAGGGTCAGGATAAAGTAGTTGCGAGTCATCGGGCGGCGCGGTGATTCGCTCGGTTGGCGACCTTGGCCCGAGTACAGGGCCAACTTATCCTCCCCGAACGGGACTCTCACCAGCACCTCGAACTGTTCGATACCCTGTTCTTTGGCGTGCTTTCGAAAGAGATTTTCATCGCCGACCACCACCAGTGAATGGGTCTCCGATGAGAGGAGTTCGCCGACGCGAGAATAGGGTACTGGTGCACGGTGACGATTGAGCAGCACCTGGGTTGCTGGATTCACATCGAAAAACTCGAGCTCGGTGTCGGGCCCGACATGAGACTCGACCTCACGACAGAATCCTTCGAGCTGTTTCGTCTCGACGATGTGCGGGCTATGGATGTCGAGAACATCGAGATATGCGGCGGCGATCGGCAGCACCGAGGACAGAGCCAGGATGGCATAGACGGTATTTCGTTGCGGCGAAAACCAGCGTGAGACTTCGCGTGCTGCAAGCATCGCCGTCGGCGGCAAGATCACCAGCAGGTGGATGAAGCGGTGATGGGTGGCGATACACAGCAACAGCAAGCCTGCGATCATCCAGCACAGCAGAAAACGCTCGGCGCGGCGCTCTCGAGGTCGGGTGGAGGGGCGGCGGATCAGCCGAAATGCCGCCACCGCCGCGATCAGGCCGGTCGGAGCCAGCCGCGTCAGGAACCACGCCAGCGGCAACACGTGGTGTGATGCCGATTGTTGATGGGCGCCGACCCGGCTGCCGATGGAATGGTCGATCAGTTCATCGTGGATCAACTTGTCGATGGCCAGGCCGCCGCTGTCGTATTGCGCCGCTGTCAGCCAGATGACCGGAATCACCAGCGAGCCGATCAGGCCGATCAAGATGCTGCGGCCGGGGAGCCGCAGCCGTTCGGTCGGGGGATCGAAGCGGTACGCCAGCAGTCCCAGCAGCGCCATCGCCCAGCCGAGCGGTCCCTTGGTCATCAGTGCGGCGGTGCCGGCCAGCACCAGTGGCCATGGTCCGGCTCCATCGACCCAGCAGCGCCAGATGCCGAGGGCGAGTAGCAAGGTGGTGCACTGGAATAGCGGGTCGCTGCGAGCCAGCAGGATCTCGCGCAGTCCCAGCTGGTGGCACAGCAGTAGCAGTGGAACCCAGATCGCTGCCGCTGCTCCAAATTCACGTCCGACCCAGCCGACCAGGATCAGTATCGTGATCAGCGTGGCCCACCAGGAAGGGAAGGCGTACGTCAGTCGCTGAAAGCTGCCGAGCGCCTCGCTGGCGAGAGCCCCGAGCCACTGGGTCAGTGGTGGCTTCGAGGCGAAGTGACCATCCTGGTCCTGCTGCCATAGCCACGAGTCGTTCTCGATGATGTCGAGCTGATAGCTGGCGAGTTTGACCTGGTCGCGACCGAGCAGGTCCGCGGGACCGGTGGCGCGGACCAGCAGAAAGCCGGCCCAGCTCGCGATGGCCAGCAGCAGGATGGTGCGGGTGGTCGAGATCGAGCGCGCCTTCGGCGCCGGCTCATCGGTCGATTCGATCATCCACCCGTGGTCCCATCTCCTTCTGGCGGATCGTCTTGTCGCAGTAATCGGGGCAGGAATCGGGCCACCAACACGCCACCCACGACCGCAACTGCCAGGGACCAGTTGGTCCACCCCTTGCCGAGGATCAGGGCACCGATGCCCAGCGTCAGGCCCCACACCATCGCCAGGCCGCCGAAGATGCCGCCGAGCACCAGTCTTCCCTCGTGGGGGGTTCCCCGCACATCGGTGAGGGCGCGTACTGGGCCCCAGGCTCCCGTCGGTCGCACCTTCTCGTAGAAGGGCACCAGTTTCGCCGGATCGGGAGCGGGTCTCAGCAGCGTCACGATCAGACTGACCAGCGTCGACAGCAGCACCACGATGACGATGCGACCCTCTGCGGTGATCTCCCCCTGCGGTGAATAGGGACCGAGGGTCCAGCCGTCGGTGGTGGCGAAGGTGATGAAGGTGGTGGTGACACTCGATGTGATCATCGCCGAGATCTCACTCCAGGCGGTGATACGCCACCACAGCCAGCGCAGCAGGTAGATCGGCCCGACGCCGCCGAGGAACGCCAGGAAGAAGGTGAACAGGTCGCTGATCGAATCGGAGACGGTCGCCAGCCACGCCCCCTCGAGCAGAAACACGACGCTGGCGATCCGTGCCACCGTGACATAGTGGCTCGCTTTACGCTTTCGGTCGATGAAGCGCCGGTGTAAATCGTTGACGTAGTAACTCGCTGCCAGATTGACATGGGTGTCGATGGTCGACATGAAGGCGGCCAGCAGGCTCGCCACCACGATGCCGAGCAATCCCGCCGGCAGATAGCGCACCATCATGACGACGTAGGCCTTCTCTGAATCGGTGCTGGCGATCTCTGCACCGGCTTCGATCTCGTCTCCGACGCTGACCCTGGCCGTCGGTAGCACACCCGCCCACCCCTCGGGGGCGACGATCTGCACATCGCTGCGAACTCCAGCGTCATCCTCGATGGAGACTTGATCGAGATCTTCACTGATGGCGACCACGGTACCGGCCACCGGACTGACGATAGGAGTGCCGTGAGGCACCACCAGCAGCGAAGCCAGCGCCACCGCAATCCACATCCAGGGGCGCAGGGCGTAGTTGGCGATGTTGTACCAGAGGGTCCCGACGGAGCCGTGCGCCGGCGACTTGCTGGCGGCGATCCGTTGCACGACGACGGTGCCGCCATCGATTCCCGAGGTCGCCCACCAGGAGATCCCCAGATAGACCGCCACCGCCGCCACCGGCGTGGTCCAGAAGAGCGGATCGGACCAGGAGCCGCCTCCCGGAGAGGGTAAGAAGTTGAGAATCTGGCTCGAATCCCGGCCCTCTTGGGCCAGGTGCTCGATGATCGCCGATTGTCCCCCCACTGCATCCCAGGTGATGAAGGCGAGTGCGATGGCACCGATCATGGCGAGGCAAAACTGCACCAGATCGGTCACGGCCACGCCCCAGAAGCCCGACATCAGCGAGTAAGAGAGGCAGATGGCGCAGGCGATGCTCAGCGAGGTGACCTTATCGATATCAAACAGCACGTCACTGATCTTGGCGGCGGCCAGCAGCACCCAGCACAGCACGATCGGATTGGTCAGGAAGGCGTGAAAGAAGCCGAGCACCCCCCTCAGTACCGTCGCTTCTTTTCCGCCGTAGCGCATCTCTGCGAATTCCGCCTGGGTCATCACTCCCAGACGCCTCCAGTAGCGCGAGAAGAGGAAAACGGTCAGCATCCCCCCCACCGCAAAGCACCACCACAGCCAGTTTTTCCAGATTCCGGCGTCTCGTACCCAGCCGGTGATCACCAGCGGTGTGTCTGCGGCAAAGGTGGTGGCGACCATCGAGGTCCCGACCACCCACCACGGCAGTTTTCGCCCGGCCAGGAAGAAGGAATCTGCATCGGCGCTGGCGCGCTGACGAAGATAAAATCCGACCCCGATGGCGAAGGCGATGTAAATCGCCAGCACGGCGATGTCGATGGTTTCCAGATGCATGGCGAGATCCTACACCGAGATGACTTTTTTGGGATGGGCTTGCTTCACACATCGTTTGGATGCAGTGTGCAAAATCGTGGGGGGAAGACCGGGAATGTCCGAGCCCTTCTGGTCTAGTTCGGTGTGACCACGGCACGATTCGTCGGGTCACACCGGATAGGCTGGTCTCGGACAGGCTCATCTCGAACAGGCGAGTCTCGAACAGGCTAGTCTCGAACAGGCGAGTCTCGGACAGCGGTATCGGGCGGAATGGGGATATTCCGCCGCACTCTCGGCCGGGTTTTATTTTTCTGCTGTGTATATCTGCTGCGTATATCTGCGGCAAATTTCCACTTCAAAGTTCGCCGGCCTGTGGCATCGATGGCGAGTGGAACTACAGCACCCAGCGGTGACGAATTGCGCCACCGACGATGGTGTTTCGCCGGTGGCTTCCTTCAATTCGCTGCTCTTCAACAGCCGTTGTAGATGTTACAGCTGAGGGAATCCTCGGTCGGATCGTCGCCACAGCCAGGGAACGGTGCCGGCGGCGGATCTCCTTCGAGGAACTGGTAGAAGATGATGAAGACGGCGTCGGCCACGTCCAGCACTCCATCATCGTTTCCATCCGCAGCGGATGGACAGAGCAGGGTGGATCCTCCCTGGAAGAAGTAGGAGAGCAGGTAGATGCCATCACCGAGATCGAGCATCCCATCGGTGTTCACATCCCCCCGTGAAAACGGCGCATCTTCACAGCTGTCGAGAATGCCATTTCCATCGAGGTCTTCTGCTCCTGCAGCGATGTCACATGCATCTGCGATGCCGTTCTCGTCACAGTCATCCCCCGCGGTCTGATCCAGGTCGCATTCGTTGGGCACTCCATCGCCATCCACATCGCCATCGCACGGATCGATGATTCCGTCACTGTCGCTGTCGGTCTGGCAACTGTCGTCCTGGCCGTCGGAGTCGCAATCCTCACCACCGGTCTGGTCGACATCACAATCGTTGGGAATGCCGTCGCCATCGAGGTCCGGATCACACGGGTCGATGGTTCCATCGCTGTCGGTGTCGAGCTGGCATGAATCGAGTTCACCATTGAGATCGCAGTCGGTTCCGCCGACCTGGTCGAGGTCACACTCGTTGGGAATGCCATCGCCATCGACATCTCCATCGCACGGATCGATGGTGCCATCGGAGTCGCTATCGGTCTGGCAACTGTCGTCCTGGCCGTTGGCGTCACAATCTTCGCCGCCGGTCTGATCGACATCACAATCGTTGGGAATGCCGTCGCCGTCTAGATCGCCGTCACAGGGGTCGATGATGCCGTCGCTGTCGGTGTCGGTCTGGCACGAATCGTCCTCGCCATTCATGTCACAGTCGGCGCCGCCGGTCTGGTCGACATCGCACTCGTTGGGGATTCCATCGCCATCGAGGTCGGGATCACACGGATCGATGGTGCCATCGCTGTCGCTGTCGGCCTGGCAACTGTCGTCCTGGCCGTCGGCGTCGCAATCTTCCCCCGCGGTCTGGTCGATATCACAATCGTTGGGAATATCGTCGCCGTCGAGGTCACTGTCACAGGGGTCGATGATGCCATCGCTGTCGGTATCGGTCTGGCATGAGTCGTCCTCGCCATTCATGTCGCAGTCGGCACCGCCGGTTTGATCGACATCGCACTCGTTGGGAATGCCGTCTCCATCGAGGTCTGGATCGCACGGGTCGATGGTGCCGTCACTGTCGCTGTCGGTCTGACATGAATCGTCTTCTCCATTCATGTCGCAGTCGACGCCACCGGTTTGATCGACATCGCATCCGTTGGGGATGCCATCGCCATCTAGATCCGGATCACAGGGATCGATGGTGCCATCGAGATCGGTGTCGACCTGGCAACTGTCATCTTCACCGTTGAGATCGCAGTCGGCCCCACCGGTCTGGTCGATGTCACAACCGTTGGGAATGCCATCGCCGTCGATGTCTGGGTCACAGGGATCGATGGAGCCATCGAGATCGGTGTCGACCTGGCAGCTGTCATCTTCTCCGTTGAGATCACAGTCGTCGCCGCCCGTCTCATCGACATCGCATTCGTTGGGAATACCGTCGCCGTCGATGTCCGGATCGCAGGGATCGATGGTGCCGTCACTGTCGGTGTCGACCTGGCAACTGTCATCTTCACCGTTGAGATCGCAGTCGGCTCCTCCGGTCTGGTCGGTATCACAGCCGTTGGGAATGCCGTCACCATCGATGTCGGGGTCACAGGGATCAATGGTGCCATCGAGATCGGTGTCGACCTGGCAACTGTCATCTTCGCCGTTGAGATCGCAGTCGGCGCCGCCGGTCTGATCGGCATCGCAATCGTTAGGAATGCCGTCGCCATCGAGGTCCGGGTCACACGGGTCGATGACGCCATCGAGATCGGTGTCTGGCTGGCAGCTGTCATCTTCTCCGTTGAGATCGCAGTCCGCTCCGCCAGTCTGATCGACATCGCAGTCGTTGGGGATGCCGTCTCCGTCGAGATCGGGATCGCACGGATCGATGGTGCCGTCACTGTCGGTATCTGTCTGACACGAATCGATCTCCCCATTCAGATCACAGTCGCTGCCAGCGGTCTGATCGATGTCGCAGTCGTTGGGGATGCCGTCGCCGTCGATGTCCGGGTCACAGGGATCGATGGTGCCATCGAGATCGGTGTCTGGCTGGCACGAGTCATCTTCTCCGTTGAGATCACAGTCGGCCCCACCGGTCTGATCGACATCGCAATCGTTGGGGATGCCGTCACCATCGATGTCCGGGTCACAGGGATCGATGGTGCCATCGAGATCGGTGTCTGGCTGGCACGAGTCATCTTCTCCGTTGAGATCACAGTCGGCCCCACCGGTCTGATCGACATCGCAATCGTTGGGGATGCCGTCACCATCGATGTCCGGGTCACAGGGATCGATGGTGCCATCGAGATCGGTGTCTGGCTGGCACGAGTCATCTTCTCCGTTGAGATCACAGTCGGCCCCACCGGTCTGATCGACATCGCAATCGTTGGGGATGCCGTCACCATCGATGTCCGGGTCACAGGGATCGATGGTGCCATCGAGATCGGTGTCTGGCTGGCACGAGTCATCTTCTCCATTGAGGTCGCAGTCGGCCCCACCGGTCTGGTCGATGTCACAACCGTTGGGGATGCCGTCGCCGTCGATATCTGGATCGCAGGGATCGATGGTGCCGTCACTGTCGGTGTCGACCTGGCATGAGTCATCTTCACCGTTGAGATCGCAGTCGGCCCCGCTGGTGTAATCGATATCGCAGATATCAGGAATCCCGTCCCCGTCCGCATCGGGATCGCAGTCATCGATCACGCCATCGCCGTCGGTGTCCGGTTCGCAACTGTCATCGGTGCCGTCTTCATCACAATCGTCGCCATCGGTGAAGTTGCTGTCGCAATCGGGATCGCAATCATCGATCAGGCCATCGCCGTCGGAGTCCGGTTCGCAGTTGTCATCGTTGCCGTCGCCGTCGCAGTCCTCGCCACCGGTGAAGGTGACATCACAATCGGGATCGCAGTCATCGATCAGGCCATCACCGTCGGAGTCCGGTTCGCAGTTGTCATCGTTGCCGTCGCCGTCGCAGTCTTCGCCACCGGTGAAGGTGACGTCACAATCGGGATCGCAGTCATCGATCAGGCCATCGCCGTCGGAGTCGTCCTGGCAGTCGTCGTCTCGTCCGTCGCCATCGCAGTCGTCACCGGAGGTGTAATCCACATCGCAGCCCTGGAGGATGCCATCGTTGTCGACATCCCAGCAGAGATAGGTGCCACGGTTGATCCACACCACGCTCGGTTGATCTTGGTTGACGATCACCACATCGAGGTCGCCATCGCCGTCAAGATCACCGCTGGCGATGCGCAGACTTCCGTCGAAGGCTTCCCCGAGCACCTGGCCGCTATCGCTGTAGTATCCACTTCCATCGTTGATCAGTACCCGGTTGGGAGCGTTGAGGTCGATCACGAAGGCATCGAGATCGCCATCCAGATCATAGTCTCCCAGGGTCACATCCCGATGATTCGCCACATCGATGATGGGTGTCGAGACGGTGAAATTTCCGAGGCCATTGTTGAGGTAGACCCGATCTGCCGTGAGCACCTCCTGGCTGGTTTCCCAGGCGTCGAGGTCTCCATCGCCGTCGAGATCTCCCAGCGCCACCGTTCCCAGCAGGGCTCCCTCGCCGAAGTAGGTCGAGGTGGTAAATTCTCCCAGCCCGTTGTTGAGCAGCACCCGGTTCGCCGGACCGCTACTGGCGATCACGGCATCGAGGTCTCCATCCGCATCGACATCGCCGAGGGTCACGCCGCTGCTACCCAGCTCTTCGCCGAGGAGCTCGGCGCCGCTGGAGAATTGACCGAGGCCTTGATTGAGCCAGATCTTGCTGGTGGAGTTGGCGGCCGTGACACAGGCGTCGAGATCGCCATCTCCATCGACATCTCCCAGTGCCACATCGGTGGCCGAATCGCTGGTCCACAGCGACTGACCGTTGGCACTGAAGTGTCCCAGACCGTCATTGATCCACACCTTGTGAGTGTGGTCTCCAGGCTCCGTCGCCAGCGGTTTGGCGGCAACCCATGCATCGATGTCGCCATCGCCATCGAGATCTCCCAGCGCCACCGCACTGCTTCTGTCGCTGTCCAGTGCCTGGCCGCTGTCGATGAAGTGGCCGCTTCCATCGTTGAACAGGATGAGATCTACGGCGAGCGACCTGCTGAGGTACACATCGAGATCTCCATCGCCGTCCAGATCTGCCAGTGCCAGGTCAGTTGCGGAAGGGAGGCCCGTTCCGGTGATCTGAAAGATCGCCGGCTGACAATCGGGGTCGTCACAATCGACAGCACCATCGCCGTCGTCATCGATCCGGTTATCGCAGACCTCTGAAACCTGCGCGCCAACCGGGGTCAATGGAGAGAAAAAGACGCAACAGAGCGTCAGCAAACTGCAGGTCATCCGTAGTGAGGATCGGAACATCGGGGATTCCACCGGAACACCTCCATCAGGGGAAAATAGTGAGTATCGAACGTGGAGTATCGGAGTCACCGCTGAATATTATCGGCTGCTGGAGGGCCGAGGTAGCCCCCTTCAACGGTGCAGGAAGCGCTCGAGGGGGTGGTATTCCCCCACTTCAAATCGATCACGGATAGACATGAATATTGATGTTAGCCGTGCCATTTCGAGTACAACTCCTCCGGAGTTTTACAACAGTGATTCAAGAAGAGGGAGCAGGTGCCCCGGGTCACCGGATGGAGGGGGGAACCGTACTTCTCTTGCAGCGAACCGGTTGCGTGATGTCACGAATACAGCGGAATGAAGACAGGTCGATTTCCTGCACAGTCGTTAACCTCGAATAGATTCTGGATCGACCCGATTCAGAGGAATGAATTTTCCAATTTCTTCACCTCTGGTCACTCCTGTGCCTGCGGTAGGGTTCCCCCGACGCGCCACCCGGCGTCGCGGCAGCTCGTGGTGGGCCACGGGCGGTTTCACATCCGCAGCAAGAAGTGACCGCAGATTTTTCGCGAATCGAAGCGAGCCGGTGACTTCTGTGAGCCCGTTGCTGCGCTGGCGAGGTTGCACGGGGCAGCAACGGGAGGGGGTCAGCAGCCGCTGAAACTCTCGCAATCGAGGGGGTCCGGGGTGTTCTCGAGTCCGCATCCAGGACCGGGGGCCGGCGGCGCTTCCGATCCACCGAACAGGTAAGCCAGGGACTGGACCACGTCGGACAGGTCGAGAATTCCATCGTCATAGAATTCCGGCTCACGATCGCAGGAGATCTGGGTATCCCCCAGCAGGAACTCGAGCAGGGTGAGGGGGTCGACGAGGTCGATGGTGAAACTCCCGTTCACAGCGCCGCGGACGAAGGATGAATCGGCGGAATCGGTGACCTCGATGATGCCATCGTGAAGCAGGAACTGATCGACCAACACGCCTCCCGGGTGAACCAGGAGTGTTTCACCCCCTTGTCCGGGGAAGCAGGGGCCGATGGTGCAGTATGGAATCGTTGCGATGGAGTTTGCGGAGTCTGTCAGTTTCACATCCAGCACGACCCGTTCGTGTCCGGTTGTCGCCGGCAGGTGGTGGAGTCCGAAGAAATCGATGACCACTCCCTGACGCAGTCGATGACCAGGGCACAGATTCAGGGACGAGAAAGATGCCGGTACACCGCCGTTGCCCTCCTCCACCGTTTCTCCGGAGTGGGCAGAGACGATCTGGTACGAGTCGTCCTGAATCTGATCGCAGATCAACAGGGCCCACCCTGCCAGTGGCCCCGCTGGATTGTCCAGCAACGAGCGGACCGTCACGGTGGTGCCAGGACCGGCGACGGCAGGGGTATCGAAGTACAGCGAGAAGTCTCCATCGGCTGGAGGATTCAGAGGGGGGGAATCGGCAGGACTCACCGGATCATCGGCCAGCCCTGAAATGCCCGAACACAAGACGAGAAGTGTGGCCAGGATGAAAATCTTCATCTCCAGCTCTTTTCATCGAGAAGAGCATCACGAGATGGAGTTCCGATGGAGGAACCCATGAATGGATCCAGCATGCAGCGGCCAACCACAGTGGCTGAGAAGATGTCCTCTTCAGTTATCTGGCGGGCGATAGGATGAAGACCGCGAGAAAAGACAGAATCCCGCGGACTATTTCTCAAGGGAAGGAAGTGGGCGCGTCGCGTCCAACGCGATTCCCGCTCCTGGGCTCCCTTGTCTCGCCACTACCCGCGGACCATCGGCCATCGAGGTTCTCGATCATGGTTTTCGATGATAGGGTCGGAAGAGAGTCACAGAGTCACTCTGTGGAAGGAGATGGAAGATGATGGACGCGGACCGCATCGATGAATTGAAGAAGGAGATGGAAAGATGTCACCCCTCCTGGATCGCCCGGCTTCTGCCGCTGCTTGGCTTCTGCGCCATCGGTGCATACTTCACCCAGCAAACCTCCGATCCGATCATCCTCATCGGCGGAATCGCCGCCGTTCTGTGGGGAAGCTACTGGTGGATCACCATGCGGAGGTTGTACAAATCACTTTCAGCGATATACGAGGCTGAACTCGACGCCGCAAATCGCCAGTAGTCGCCAGTAGTCGCCAGTAATTACGGAGCGCCACGGTGATGATCTCGAAGCGCCCCAACGGCATCTCGCGCACTTCATCGGGCTCTTCAAAGCGACGCAGGATCAGATCGAGATCCTCAGGAGTGTTCATGCCGGCATTAGATCGGACTCGACAGTGAGGAGCCTCGACAGTGAGGAGCAGTGTGCGAGCCGGTCGCCAGCGATCACCGTCGGTGCGTCACCGTCAGCGAGTCATCCGCAGAGGATCGTTCCCCCATCGAGATGGATGGATCACCGTAAATCGTCAGGCCCAGGACATTTTGCAGCTTCGCTTTCCTGGCCCATGGGTAGAGCAGCCAGTTTCCCGGATCCCAGTTTGAATCCTTCAGATAGGCGTTCAGGGTGGCGTGATGCGATTGGCCCACGGTCAGCCCCGCGGCAAGGTAGAGTGGCGCCGAGCGTTCGCCGCGGATTGCCGCGAAGAGTGGCAACGGTGTCGTGTTGTGGGTACCCGTGACGATGGCGGCGGCCCATCCCTTCACCGTCATCAGTTCCAGTATCGGGTTTTCTGGATCTCCCATGGTGCATCCGGTAGTCAGGAAGATCGCCGGAGTTGCCGGGGATAGCATCTCGTCGAGAGAATTGACCTCTTTATTATTCCAGTAGAAAAAGGATCGGGGGGTGAAGAGTTGATCTCCTGCGCCGACGTATCGTATTCCCTTGTCGGTGAATCCGCTGGAGTGAGAGATCACATAGACGAGGTCCGGCGATGTGGTCTTCCAGGAAGAGATGAAGCTCCAGTTTAACTTGAACTTCCAGACCGTCTCACCCTGGTCATGCTTGGTGGTGGCGGTGATGTTCGCAGTCATTTCATCCAGTTCCCGATCCCGCGGCCAGTCCTCGTTGAACAGATGAGTGTTCCAGTCGAGTGCTTTCAGGTCGTTTCGCACCCCCGCCATCACCAGCGAAGCATCGCTGGCCACGGCGAACCGTTCTGAACCGAGGAGGGCGCTGCGGGGACCCTGCTTTTGCTGGAAGATGCGAGCCGACTTCAGGGCGGCAGCGACCACCTCCGGGTCTTCATAGGGAATGCGCCCGCAAATCCATGCCGGAGGAAAGGCGATGGCCGGTTGCCAATCCGCGGCCTCGAGCGTTCCGCCCAGAACTTCCCGCCCCGCCAGCAGCGGGAGGTCGGAACGGATGGTGAGATCGGTACCCACAGGCTGCCAGGGTCCCATCGGAAGTTCTTCATCGGTTGCAGCGATCAGCAAGTATGCGCTGTGGCCGTCGGTCGGGCATCGCTCCTTGAGCTGCTGCGATACCGAACGAAATCTCTCCTCCGGCGAGGCGTTCATGCTGAAGGGGATCCACTCGATGGCATATCCCTGTTGCGATTTCCAGCGAGCGAACTCGCTGTATTCCGGAACCGTCTCTCGCCCCTCTGGATGGACGATCACGTATCGCTGTGGCTGCAGTTGTTGATATCTCTGGGATTGCCGCTCGACCGAAACACAACCGGATGCCCACAGCAGCAGCCAGCAACCGATCCACAACCGGTATCGCATGAAAATGGGCTTCGTCATCCGGTGTACTCCTCCCTCATCGTGGACAGGCACCTGGAATCCTCCGTGTCGGAGTAGGCACAGGGAATCATCCGGACTTGCGGGAGGATGGGACACTCCTGAGTCAGATGCCCACGAATTTTCCAGCCAGGTCCTTATTCCCGGCCGGGATCGGTCAAAAGGGCAGAGGCGAGGCAGCCTCAACAACCGTCGTAGCTGCCACAACTGAGCTGCGCTCCGGAGCCTGCCCTGGCTCGCAAGATGGTGAGGTTC
>JAAZXB010000019.1 GCA_014240375.1 Planctomycetota bacterium
CGAATGAATCGGTCGGGAGGAATGCAGGTCAATTCGCAAGTCAGTTCTGGCAGAGCTTCACCGCAGACGGTGGTTCCACCGAGGAGAATCAGGCTGGGGACATTTGCGGCCAGGGTCACGGTCGCTGAGGTGGCATCCGCTGTGATCGGGTGATCGACTCCATTGACCGTCAACTGGAGCGAACTGTAGGCCTCTCCATTCAACCAGCTCAGGCTCGCCTGGCAGGTGTAATGGTCGACCGAACAGATCAGGTCGGCAGTCGGCACGGGGACCGGCAGTGGATCGACCAGAATCTCACAACAGGTCGGCCCGGTGGTCGGCGGCGCACCGTTATTGATGGGTTCAACGCAGATGACCTGGGTGCCGGCACTCAGGGTGGTGGGCCAGTTGGTCGCATCTCCCGGCAGAATGGCAGCCAGAGTCATGTTGGCCGCATCGGGTCCGACCGAGATCTGAACCTCATCGACATTGCCACTGAGGGCCCAACTCAACTGGTAACTGTTGGTGCAGAAGTCGGTCAGGCTGCAGAGCAAATCGGTGGCAGGGGCCGGAGGTGGAGCGATACAGGTCAGTTCACAACTGACTGGAGGTAGTACGATGCCACAGCTGGTGGTGGCGACCAGCGCCACGGTGGTCGCCACGTCCTGGTCCAGTGCCAGGATCGCTGTGGTCGCATCGGCGGTGATCGCCTGGTCGACCCCATTCGAGGTCAACTGGAGCGAGGTGTAACTCTCTCCATTGATCCAGTTCACCGAAGCGGTGCAGGTTTCATGGTCGAGGGTGCAGGAGAAAAAGGTGGTGGGGACAGGATCGGGAATCGGATCCACAACCACCTGGCAGCAGGTCGGTCCGTTGGCGGGGGACATACCATTGTTGAGTGGTTCCACACAGATGGTGGGAGTCCCTGGAAGATTGATGATGGTGGTCCAACTGGTCGAACCTCCCGGAAGGGATGCCATCGGTGTCATGTTGTTGGGATCCGATCCCAACGAGATCAACACGGCATCGACACCGCCAGAGAGGGTCCAGGTCACACCGTAAGTGTTGGTGCAAGGATCGATCAGGCTGCACACAAGATCGGCCGCCGCCGCAGGGCGCTGATCGTGCCAGATGGCACCCAGATCAGGTAATGTGCCATCGGCGTCGGGGGAAGAGAGTGCGGATCCGGCATCGATGCAGAGCGAATTCGGCAGCAATGAGTAATCGCGCAGCGCCGGGTCGGTGAATCCAGGATCGCCATTGAGGACTACCGTTCCGGGGTACCCCCCCAGCACGTCGCAGTAGTCGATGGTGGCAGGGGTCGGGATGCTGATCTCGGCGGTGCCGGCAGGATTCCAGAAGATGGAATGGCTGGCGATGACGGTCGAGATGGCGGTTCCGTTAGGATCGATCGGAAGGTAGATCCCGCCGGAGCCTTGCAGTGCATTGTTGTTGGCGAGTGTCATGTGATTGAGGTTGATGCTGCTCGAGTTGAGGGTCGAGGCGATGGCCCCTCCCTGAGAAGTGGCGAAGTTGTTGGCAATGACACTTCTTTGGAGGATCACCGAACTTCCATCGATACCGATGGCGGCACCATGCCCCGCCACATTATCGAACAGTTCACAAGACACGATATTCGACGGGCTCTGGAACAGAGTCACGGCACCACCGATGAGGGTCGCCTCGTTGTTGGTGAAACTGCAATCAAAGATCTGCGTCGAGGTGGTCTTGGCATCGATGCCACCTCCGATCAGAGAATTGTTATTATCAAAGGTACTGTTGAGGACGTCTGCACCGGTGCAACCGTCCAGAGTCAAACCGCCTCCGGCAGTTTGTGCGTTGTTGCCGGTGAAGGAGCAGCCATTGATGATGACGGCACCGACATCGTGGAGGTAAGCTCCCGCTCCTTCGAGGCCGTTATTACCGGTGAAAGTGAGCCCGAAGAGGTTCAGGGCGACACTTCCCGAAGCATGGAGGCCAGCACCGAGTTGTGCGGTGTTGGAGTCGAAGGTGCAGTTGACCAGGGTGGGGGAGGATCCGCTGATCAGGATTCCTCCGCCTCTGGAAAAGGTACCTGTTGCGTCGGTGATGACCTTGCCGATTCCAGCGGTCAGGGTGAACCCATCGATCACTGCCAGTGGAGACTCCCCCTGTTCAAAGACGAGCACCGAGCCATCGCCGGGACCGCGAGTCAGGCTACTGCCATTGATGATCGTCTGGGCAGCACCTCCTGTGGAGCGAAGGGTGATGCTCTTGCCCGCGAAGGTCAGGTTCTCGAAGTAGGTTCCAGGAGCCACGAGTACCGTATCGAGCAGGTTGGACGAGTCGATGGCTCCCTGGATGGTACTGAACTGGTCAGGAACATGAAGGTCAGCAGCGTAGAGGCTGTTGGGATGAAGTAGGCTGAGGCTGAACATCAAGGACATGGTGAGTACGAATCGAGAGTGGAACACGGATCTCCTCCTCTGAAGATTGCTGATCGAGAGTCAAGATGGAACAGAGGGAATCTCTTTTGGAACCCCTTATGTCATTTACTCTACTGCCGTATTGTACTGCTAACAAACGGTGTTTGAACCATCGGTAATGACAATTGCTGTATTTTTCGTATATCCTGCCTAATTGTCGCTTATTTGCTGAAATACCCGTATGACTAGGCGGCCACCAAGAATGTCAATATAGACAAAGTGCCTAACATGGCTACAATCAGCGTTACCTTTCCTTTGCCATTTGAGCACCATCTCAGGCCTTACATTTGAATCGACTTGATCAGTACCTCGGGCTACGGCTCGCGGTGCGCAATGAAATCATGGGCAATAGCCCTGAGGAGGACCCGATGCCGAGTTCTACAAGCTTCATCGGTAAAATGCTGCTGCTGGTCGTATTTACCGCACTCATCGGCGGTTGTTTTGGCCGAAGTACCAAGATCATGGCCCCCACGGCCCTCAGTTATCCGACTGCGGAATGGGTCTTGACGGTTGGTGAACCGGTAATTATTCCCGCCCCGCTGGTCGAGGGCGACGCACCCGATCTGTGGGTCGTGACCCCCGAGTTGCCGCTTGGCCTGACTCTCGATTCGAAAAGCGGAATCATCACTGGAACCCCAGGAGAAAGCTGTCCAACGGCATTCTTCACCATCACGGCCTCTAACTACGGTGGCGAGATTGCGGTGGGCCTGGAGATCCGGGTGCTTCCCGAGGCGCCGTGCGACCTGGCGTATTCACTCGACTCGGTACAGATCCTCGCCTTTACCTCTTTTCCGACTCTGACTCCCACTCTCGGATGTGGACCATCGAGTGACTACTCGGTGGATCCTGCACTGCCCGAGGGGGTTGTGCTCGATCCCCACAGTGGAGTCCTCAGCGGAACGCCAATCGTCAGCCAGGATGCGACCCTGCATCAACTGACCGCGGCCAACGAAAGTGGCACCGCCACCTTCTCGATTCTCATCGAAATCATTCCTGCGGGGCCCTGTGATCTCGCCTACCTCGAAGACGACAAGGTGGTCGCACCGTTTGCACCGATGGACCCGATCTCCCCCACCACCGGGTGTGGCGAGGCGGAGCTGTGGCTGATCGATCCGGCCTTGCCGGAGGGGGTCTCCATCGATCCGACGACCGGGATCATCTCCGGAACTCCCACCCTGGAAACTTCCAGGATCGTCTACACCGTCATCGCCTCCAATGAGCATGGCAGTGACGAGACAGAGATTGCCCTGCGCATCTCACCAGTCTTCACCTACCAGCTGGAACAGATCAGCGGTGAGTACGACCAGACCACCGGAGAGGGTGGAGCCGAGGTTCGCATCATCTTGACCGAAGGAGGGGATAACGTGACCTTCCCGACCCAGATCTTGATGCTCTCGCTGGCTCTGGCTCACGATGTCGAGCGCCTCGATCTGACCTCGGTGGTCCCGGGACAGGATCTGACCGGATTCAACGACGGTAATGGTCCCGAGTTCTTCGCTCCCTTCGAGACCCCGGATGGGTTCACCCTGGGAATCGTTTTCTCCTTCTCTGCCGACGCAGGTGGGCTGACGGCGGATCTCCCGCGAGAAGTGGCAGTGGTCACCTACAGTACGATTCCAGCTGCTTTCTCCGGCAACAGCGCCGGCGATCAGTCCGATCTGGACTGGGGGAATCCTTCTGCTGGTGCTCCGGGCATACCTTCTGTTGGAAACACCGTGGTGCTGGATGGAGTGACGGGAATCTTGCCGATCACTGCTGGTGCCAGATTGGATCTCGTACCGAGCGAGTAATCGCATCGGTCGTTGCAGTGGATCAGAAGTGAGGGCCCCCCCGATGTCACGCCTGAAGATGTTGCTCCTGTGGATGACGGCCTGCTGGCTTGCAGGATGTGGTGGAGGAGTGGGAAATTCACCCGCAGTAGAGACTTTCCCTCCCCAGTCGATCTCCTATCCCGACATCGATGGTTGGATGGTCGGATCGACCATCGAACCCGTCGCGCCGGAAGTGAACGGGGGCCTTCCCGATTTCTGGACGGTCGAACCCGATCTACCGCTGGGGATATCCATCGACCCGAATAACGGTGTCATCACCGGTGCCCCGTTGGAACTTCATCCGCTGACTCACCATATCGTGGTCGCTCAGAACGAGGGTGGACAGGTGACGTTCGTCATCTCCATCGAGGTGTCGCAAGAAGCGCCATGTGATCTCGATTACGGAGCCTTCAGTTTCCAGTGGATCGAGAATCAGCCACTCTCGCCGATCGTTCCCGTTTCCTCATGTGGAGTGGCCAGCAGCTGGAGCATCGCTCCTGCCTTGCCACAGGGTCTGTTCCTCGACCCCATGACCGGTGCCATCAGCGGTATTGCGAACGAATCGAGTGCGCTGGCGATCTACCTGATCGTCGCTCAAAACTCCGCCGGTCAAGGAGCGATCACTCTCGCCATCGAGGTGATGGCGGTGCCACCGTGCGACCTGACTTACCCGCAATCTTCACTGTCACTGCTACAGGGTGAAGTGTTGCCCCCGCAACTTCCCCAGGTTTCCTGTGGAGTGGTGGAGAACTATTCGGTGCAGCCTGCGTTCCCTGTGGGGCTCGAACTCGATTCGATTTCAGGGATCATCTCCGGCACCGCACTGGAGCTCAGTGGACAGACGACGCATCTGATCCGTGCTGCCAATGGCAGTGGGGAGTCGACCTTTTCACTGACCCTCGAGGTGGAGATCCAACCCCCTTGTCTTCTGACCTATCCCGTGGCTCTGCTTTCATTGCAGGTGGGAGAGGCCGTGGCACCACTGGTTCCGACGGTTGAATGTGGATCGGTGACAGCGTTTACAGTGACACCAACCCTGCCTCAGGGTCTGACCATCGACTCGTTGACCGGGGTGATCGAGGGAGTGGCTACGACCACTTCTGACGCCACTTCTCATCAGGTCAGCGCCAGCAATGCCAGTGGCCAGAGTAGTTTCAACATCGTCATCGAGGTGCTGTCCCAGCCTCCTTGTGATCTTCAGTATCCGATCTCGCTGCTGTCGATCGAGGTGGGAGAGGGGGTCGGCCCATTCGATCCGACGGTCGGTTGTGGATCCGTGAGTAGCTTCAGTGTGTCACCGCTGCTCCCCGCCGGGCTCTTTCTCGATGTCTCGACCGGGGTGATCCTGGGTGCTGCGATGGCGATTTCAGAGAGCGCCAGTTACCAGATCACCGCCAGTAACGCGGTGGGGCAGACCAGTTTCGATCTGGTCGTAGTGGTGATGCCGCAAGCGCCGTGCAATCTCCAGTACCCACCCATCGAAGCAATGGTCGGAGAGCCGATCGCCGCCGTCGGGCCCACATCTTCCTGTGGTCCCATCCAGTTCTACTCGGTGAGTCCACCGCTTCCGCAGGGACTCACTCTCGATCCGATCAGCGGCTTGATCTCGGGGACTCCTCAACTGCAAGGGGGACCCACCCTCCATTCGATCGAGGGAGAGAATGGTAGTGGTTCAACCGCGACTCAGATCAGTATCACGGTGAATCCCGCCGCTCCCTGTTCCCTGCAGTATCCGCACAACTCGCTCACCTTGATCGTCGATGAGGAAGCGGTATTCCTCGAGGCCACGGTCGGCTGTGGAGCGGCCTCCCTGTGGAGCGTCAATCCGGCCTTGCCGGCAGGATTGTCCCTCGATGCGCTCACCGGAGTGATCTCTGGCATCACAACGCAACTTCAGGGGTCTCTCCAGTACAGCATCGAAGCGTCAAACGTCAGTGGATCATCGATCTTCTCGATCGGCATCGAGGTGGTGGAGCCGGCGCCCTGTGATCTTCAGTATCCGGTCGCTCTCATCTCACTGGAGGTGGGGGAGGTTCAATCGGCACTGACTCCTGCAGTCTCCTGCGGAAGTGTCGAAAGTTACAGCGTGGTGCCGACGTTACCGACCGGCTTGTTGCTCGATCCACTGACCGGAGTGTTGTCAGGAACTGCAGCAGCGCTTTCCGATGCCACTGGATACCAGATCAGTGCCAACAATAGCAGCGGGCAGACCATCTTCGATTTGACCATCGAGGTGCTCCCGCAGGCACCCTGCGATCTCGGTTATCCGCTCCCAGTGCTCTCCTTGCAGGTGGCAACCGCACTGCTGCCCCAGTCTCCGACCGTCAGTTGTGGAGAGCCTTCTTCCTTCAGCGTGACACCGACCCTACCCTCCGGCCTGGTGCTGGATGGAGTGACGGGAGTGATCGAGGGAACGCCGCTGATCGCCGCAGAATCGACCAGTTACCAGATCAGTGCCATCAATGTCACCGGTGTGGCCATCGTCGAGGTGGTGATCGAAGTGCTTCCGCAGGCGCCCTGCGATCTCCAGTACCCTACAGCGCTGCTGTCGGTGCCAGTGGCCACGGCGCTGGCTGCCATCACTCCCACCTCGGATTGCGGAGCGGTCGACAGTTACTCGGTGCTTCCGCCACTTCCTTCGGGTCTGGTCCTCGATGGCTCGACCGGCGAGATCAGTGGAACGCCCTTGACCAGTTCGACGGCGACCAGTTATCAGATCAGCGCCAGCAACATCTCGGGGCAGACCAGTTTCGATCTGCTGATCGAGGTGCTGGCACTGGCTCCCTGTGATCTCACATACTCGCTCGCACAGCTTTCTCTGGTAGAGAGTGTCGCGATGCCGACCCTGCTTCCGCTGGTCGGTTGTGGAGTGGTGACATCCTTCACCGTCTCACCACCGTTGCCGGCGGGGCTGACCATCGACGTACTGTCTGGAGTGATCGAGGGGACCCCCTCGAGCAATTCGGCCCTCACCTCTCATCAGATCAGTGCCGAGAATGCCATCGGTCAGTCCACCTTTGATTTACTCATCGAGGTGTTGCCGCAGGTTCCTTGTGGACTGCAGTACTCCACCTCCAACTGGTTGCTGCTGATCGGACAAGATTTCTTGTCGGAGATCCCAACCTCGGACTGCGGCGCCATCGATCACTACTCTGTGGTTCCTAACTTGCCGCTGGGATTGCAACTGGATGGCACCACCGGAGAGATCAGTGGAACTCCACAATTTCAAGGTGGGCCCACCTCTCATGTGGTCATCGGCGGAAATGTCAGTGGATCCACAACGACCCTGGTGACGATCACCATCGCACCTGAGGCTCCCTGCACCCTGATCTATCCGGACCCATCGTTGACGGTGGTCGCGGCAGAAGATGTCGTGTTCCTGGTCCCAACGGTCGGTTGTGGATCGGTCAGCCAGTGGAGCATCGCCCCGGCATTGCCGGACGGGCTCCTTTTCGATGGCACCAACGGTGTGATCTCAGGGGTGGCGACGACCATCCAGGGCCCGACCGATTACCTGATCGAAGCGGCCAATAGCAGTGGCTCGTCCACCTTCACTCTCACCATCGAGGTGGTGGGGACGGCGCCCTGCCAGCTGCTGTATCCCGATTCCACCCTGGTGCTATTGCTCGGTGTGGCGCTCGATCTCCAGCAACCCACGGTGGGCTGTGGAACTGCCGATCTCTTCTCCATCGACCCTGCGCTGCCGGCGGGCCTCACCTTCGACGCCCTGACCGGATCCATCGGAGGGACCGCGTCGCAACTGACGGCGACCACCCAGCATCTGGTCACCGCATCGAATGGAATTGGAGCCACCAGCGTGTTTCTGACCACCGAGGTGATCGGCATGGCCCCTTGTGATCTCCAGTATCCCCAGACTCCGCTCGCGCATCCTGTGGCCGTCACGATGGCTCCACAGATTCCTCAGGTGGGCTGCGGAAATGTCGAGATCTGGAGTGTGACTCCGCCTCTACCGAGTGGCCTGACCTTCGATGAAGCCACCGGTGCGATTGCTGGTCAGGCTCTGGCGGAGGGGGAAAGCACCCACTTGATTCGTGGTGAGAATGGCTTCGGCAGCGTCGAGACGACCCTCGATGTCATCATCCGGGATGTCTTCTTGTTCCATGCCGAGCCGTTCCAGATCGGCTACTCGCCGGTGACCGGAATCGGAAGCGGCCAGGTCGCCTTGATGTGTGAGGAGGGGAGTTCCAATCCGGGCTACCCGATGCCGCTGGCAGGGATCTCGATGGCGATTCAGCACGATCCATCCCTGCTGAACTATGTCGCCGTCGAGCAAGGACAGGCGATGGCGAACTTGAACAATGGTGGAGGCCCCGATTTCTGGGGAGTGAACACCGTCGATGGAGCGGTCCTGGTCGGCGCCTTGATCTCGTTCACCTTCGGCGACGTGCTGGTCTGCGACATCGACAGTGAAATCGCCGTGATCGAGTTCGCCACCAATCCCCAGACGATGCAGGGAAATCCAACCGGAACCTCAGGAGTGCTTCCCTGGGGCAATCCAGGGACCACTCCTCCGCTCGATAATCTGGTGGTGGTCGACGGTACCGTCAGTGTCGACCCGGTATTCAAACCGGTCGAATTCCTGCTATTCCCCCAATAAGTTCGCCGGTGAGATCGCACGGAAACGACCTGAGGTGATTCTAAAGAGACCTGATTGTCTAAAATGACCCCTATCATCCCGACCATCTATTCAGTACGATCGGGATACTAGTATTCAGGTGTGAGTTTTGTAAACTATACAGTCCGCTACCTATTCCATTTTCCCGATTCAAGGGGCTTGGAGTCGGCCGATATAATCCGGGAGATCCCGGGAGAGGTGCCAAGATGCCAAATTGTAATCTGGTGGTCGTTTTTGCGATGATTCTGTTTTCTACATCCATGTCGATTGCCCAGGTCCATACAGTTACCGCTTCCAATGAAGTGGCACTGCCGGGGGCCAGCGCTACCGTCGAGGTCACCCTCGATAATGAGGAAGCAGCGCGAGGATTCAGTTTAGGATTGGCCCATGCGGGGACGATCTTGACTCTCACTGCAATCAGTAGTGGTGCCGAGGTGGCAGACTCCAACGGTGGAGCGGGCCCGGACTTCGAGTTCATCGATCTGACAGCAGCCGGAGGACCTGGCGGCACCTACGCGGTGATCCTCAGTTTCGCCCCTCCTCTCGATGAGATCGCCATCGGCACGGGCAATCAGATCGCTCTCTTCAGTTACACCTGTTCCGCAGCGGCAGCACCTGGCAGTAGTGAGGCACTCGATTTCTCCGATGTCCTGGGCGCACCCGCGGTGATCACCGTGATCAGTGTCGTTTCAGGAACCACCTCGATCAGTCGCGTTCCGATCCAGGTCTCGGGATCGGTCAGCATCGGCACACCTGCACCGAGTAACCTCTCCTGTTCCATCACCGACCCCTGTGGAGGGGGCGGATTGGGCGTCGGAACCCTCAACTGGAACAACGGAGGAAGTTACGACAGCGTCGAGGTCCTCACCGGAGGAGCCGTGATCCAGACACTGGCGGGAACCGCCACCACCACCACCACCACCTCGGGGAGTGCTGGAACCGTTGGATATTCGGTGCGAGGAGTTCGCAACCTCAGCACCAGTGCAGAGAGCAATAACTGCAACTTGACCTACCAGGTCACTCCGCCACCCGCGGCTCCAACAGGAGTCACTTGTGTGGTCGATCAGGTGACCGGCAACACTTCCGTCAGCTGGACCAATCCTGATCCGGTCTCCTCCGTCGAAGTGACGCTGGATGGAGTGGTGGTGGGAACCCTCGGAGCAGGTGCGACCTCCACCACGGTGACCATCGGAGGACCCGGTAGCTACAATATCTGCGTCAGCGGATCGAACGTCTGTGGTGATTTCAGTGCCGATGGTTGCTGCACTGCAGTGCGTGACAACTTCTTCATACGCAACGACATGAACCAGGATGGATCCGAGAACATCGGTGACCCTGTAGGGGCACTCAACTACCTGTTCGGCGGGGGTACGATGGCTTGCCTGGATGCCGCAGATGTCAATGACGATGGTGCGGTCGACCTCTCCGACGTCGTCTACAGTCTCAATGCCATCTTTGGCATTCCGGTGGGAGGATCCGTTCCAGTGGTACCCTCTCCCAATGGAGTTTGTGGCCCCGATCCGACCTCCGATAGCGTCAGTTGCGTGAGTTTCAACGGCTGTTGATCCGCAGCTTCCCATCGACCTTGATCTGCGCCTCACCCTCTCGATGAGAGTGTGAGGCGCTGCTATGAATGGCTGATCTCGCGCCGATTCATCAGCGATCGAGCCGCCAGTTCCTCACCGAGAGTCCGTTCCAGCCACAGACTCGACTCGATCGACATCTGGCGGTCGATGCCACTGCCGTAGCCGTGCTGTTCCAGTACCTCGAGCAGTTCTTCGGTGGCCACATTCCCCCGAGCGCCCGGTCATTTACCGCCACCCAGCAGCGGGGCTCGCTCCTGGGGAGTGGTAATTCCCGGCGGCAGTTCCAGGATGCGAATATTGCGGAAGTGGATCTCCGCGCCCTCGGATTCCAGGCACAGGTATCCTCTCTTGACCGAGGACTTGCGCACGCCGTTGACGAACTTGCCGTTGACCGACAGCTTGACCACCCCGTCGACGCAGACCACATCGTAGACGTTCCACTCGCCCTTGCCGTTGCAGCGGTTTTCAATCGATTTGCTGCGGCGGCCGCGGGGGTTATCGGGAATCGTCTCGAGGCCATTGGCGCCAAACAGTTCCCCGTGGACATAGGCGATCGGCGCCGCAACCCCTTCCTTGTTCTTGTGCTGGTTCACCCAGTCCAGTTCAAGCATCTGGACTTCCATCCCCTTGGGCAGGCGCCGCCCCTCGGGAACGGTCCCCTCGCTCCAGGCAAAGACGCCGGAATTTCCTCCAGCTTCCATGTGCCGCCATTCGATGTGCAGGATGAAATTCTCAAACTGCTCGGTCGACCGCATCACGCCGATCGGGTGGCCGGTGCAGACCAGCAGTCCGTCGCGAACAGACCAGGTCTCCTTGGAGGTGTTGACATCGACCCAGCCGGTCAGGTCCTTGCCATTGAAAAGGTCACGGAACGCTGCGGGTTCGTCGGTATCGGTGATCATCACTCCCGAAAAGACCAGCGAGATGCTGAATACAATGGTGAGGGCCTGGTTCGTCATCGTGTTTGCTCCCTTGTTTATCGTTGGTTCTGTCAATTACTTGTGTGTTAGTGGGCTCGATTTCAACGGGTGCAAATGCACCTTCTCCCCTTCCTTCGTGATCGCCTCGAACGTCACCGTCCGAGCGGCTGCGGTCGTGTCAAATCGCATCCGGGCAAATGAGCAGGTCCGGGCAAATGAGCAGGTCCATCGGTCGATGATCGAACGCAGCGGATCTAACGCAGCGGATCTAACGCCGATTTACCAGCGATTGAGCCGGTAGTTCCTCACCGAGACAACGCTCCAGCCACAGGCTCGACTCGATCAAGGCTTCACGATCGATACCACTGTCGAAGCCTTGCTGTTGCAGCACTTCGAGCAGATCTTCGGTGGCCACATTGCCGCGAGCGCCGGGTGCGAAGGGGCAGCCGCCCAATCCTCCCGCGGATGCATCAAAAGAACGAACCCCTGCGTCGAGACCTGCCCGTGCACACTCCAGTGCCGATCCATGAGTGTCGTGGAGGTGTAGTGAGATCTTGTCGATGGGGATCTCGGGGGTCAGCCGATCGATCAGGGTCGTGACCGCCTGCGCAGTGGCGATTCCGGTGGTGTCGGAGATGACGATCTCCTCGGCTCCGCCACCGAGCAGGTCGATCGATCTTTGCAGCACCTGCTCGGGATCGATCACTCCCTCGTAGGGGCAACCGAAGCAGCAACTGAGATAGCCGCGCAAGGGGACATCGAGGGGGGGCGACCTCAATTGCTGGAGGTGTTGCAGCGATTGATCGATGGAACAGCCGCTATTCTGTTGTGAAAAGGTCTCGCTGGCGGCGGTGAAGAAGGCAAGGTGTTTGGCTCCTGCGGCGACGGCTCGTTGTCCGCCGATCCGGTTCGGGACCAGTGCCCACAACCGGACTGGAGTCACATCTCCCAGCAGAAGAAAGAGCGCATCGCTGTCGGCCATCGCCGGAACCCGATCGGGCCGGACAAAGGATCCCGCTTCGATCTCGCGGACTCCAGCGGCGATCAGTTTCTCGATCCATTCGCGCCGTTGCTCGATGGAGAGCTGGATCCCGCGGCTTTGCAGGCCATCTCTGGGACCGACCTCGACCACACGGACAGTGCGTTTCTCCGGTGCAGCGTGGTTCATTCAGGCTCCTGTGGTGGATCCAGTTCGACCAGCATCGAACCCGCCACCACCGGATCCCCGCGGGTCACGGAGATGCTGCGGATGCTTCCATCTCTGGGCGATCGGATCGCCATCTCCATCTTCATCGCTTCCAGCACCATCAGCACCTGTCCGGCACTGACCTGTTCGCCGACGCTGACCTTGACCTCGATCACGGTCCCTGGCATCGGAGCGGAAAGATCTCCGCTGGCGCTGGGTTCCGATCGCTTCGACTCGATGCGGCTGGTTCCGATGGAGAACGATTGGCCGCGCCAACCGACCTGAGCCTTGTGGGTCGACCCCGACAGCACAACGCTGCGGACCACACCCTCCACCTCGAGGGTCAACAGTGGTGGAATCCATTCGATCACCTTCCACTGAAGGGGAGGTTGAGAGGGTTCGATGCCATCGAGTTGCGACCGACTCATGGCCAGATCCTTCCCGGAAGCCGTTGCCAGCAGCCCGCCACTTCAGCGCCATCCCCGGCGCTCTTTCGCAGCAGTTGACGCGCCGCCCGTTCGATCGCCTGGAGCCAGATCGGTTCCAGTTGTGGCGCCTGCCAATCTCCCCACTTCTCTTCGACCAAGGTGGTGTGAGCGGTTCCGGCAGCAAAATCGGAAGAACAGAGCAGGTCTCGACAGAAGGGAAGGGTGGTCTCGACCCCGGCGATGAGGGTCGCTTCGATGGCTGCCACCAACCGCCGGGTGGCGTCCTCTCGAGTCTCTCCATGGGCGATGATCTTGGCCAGCATCGGATCGTAGTGGGGGGTGATCCGATCCCCCTGACGGACGCCACTATCGATGCGTACTCCGTCCATCTGAGGCCACAGACATCGATTTAATGTGCCTACCGATGGCAGGAAATCCGCCGCCGGGTCCTCGGCGTTGATGCGCACCTCGATGGCGTGGCCGTTGGTCGAGTTCGCATCGAGTTGGGCCAGTTGTGCCTGGCCGGTGGCGACTTGCCACTGCAATTTCACGATATCGACACCGTGCACCTGTTCGGTCACCGGATGCTCGACCTGAAGTCGAGTATTCATCTCGAGGAAATAAAACTGCTCTCCATCGAACAGGAACTCGACCGTGCCGGCTCCGCGATAGCGTACCGACTGTGCCAGTCTCCGGGCGGCCTCGTGCATGTCGCTACGCAGGCGCGGTGGTAGGGAAGGCGCGGGAGATTCCTCGATCAACTTCTGGTGGCGTCGTTGCAGCGTGCATTCCCGATCCCCGAGGATCGCCACCTCGCCGAGACCATCGCCGATCAACTGGACCTCGATGTGACGCGCCGGTTCGATCAGTTTCTCGATGAAGACCGAATCGTCCCCGAACGCCGCCAGCGCCTCTCGCTGCGCCGATTCGATCGACTCCTCGAGTTGGTCGAGATGGCGGACGATACGCATTCCTTTACCACCCCCTCCGCGAGTCGCTTTGATCAGCAGAGGAGAGTTCCAGCCTTTCAACTCACGGGTCCAGGAAGGGTCCTCTGTGCTCTCCGGGCCCGGCGGGACGAGGCTCGGTGCGCAGGGTACCTTTGAGGCGAGAGCGAGCGCCCTGGCCTGCGTCTTGTCGCCCAGTTGTAGCGCCTGCTCGGCGGTCGGGCCGATGTAGGTCCAACCCTCTTGCTCGACCCTTCGCGCCAGTTCGGGGCTCTCCGACAGGAATCCCCAGCCCGGATGCACGGCGTCCACTTCGACCTCGCGACCCGCTTCGATGATGCGATCGATGTCGAGGTAGGAGTGAGATGGCGAGGCTGGGCCAATCTCCCTGCTGTGATCGGCCGCTTCGACGAATCGTGCGTTTCGATCCGCTTCGGAGTGGATTGCAACCGTCTCCAGACCCAGCGCCGAAAGTGTGCGGATGATCCGGCAAGCACACTCGCCTCGATTGGCCACCAGAACCCGGCTCGGTGTCATGCGGAATCCTCATCGGAACTGTTTTCTGCCGCAGGTTTCTCGATCCATGGCGCAGACTTGCGTTCGAGGAACGCACTCAGGCCAGACTGGCCCTCTTGACTGGCTCTGCGAGCGGCGATTCGATCGGCGGTGTATTCTGCCAGCGAATCGGGAGATGGAAGACCGGAGACTTCGCGGATCAGGATCTTGGCTTCCTGTACCGCTTCCGGAGCACCGCCGAGGATCTCCTCGACCAGTTGATCGATGCGTGAGTCCAGTTGATCGATCTGGCAGACCTCGTGAACCATGCCGATCCGCAGGGCATCCTCGGCTCCAAATCGTTCGCCGGTGAGGAAGTAGCGACGCGCCTGAGCTGCGCCGATGCGCGCCACCGCATGGGGCGAGATGACGGAGGGCAAGATGCCCAGTTTGACCTCGCTGAAGGCAAAAACGCAGTCGTCGGAGGCGACCGTGATGTCACTGGCACAGACCAGGCCGGCACCACCGCCAAGTGCGGCACCGTGAGCTCGCACGATCACCGGGCAGCGAGCGCTGGAGATGGAAGACAACATTCGCGCCATGCCCAGTGCCTCGTTGCGATTCTCCTCGGTCGACAGTTCGATCGACGCTCGCATCCAGTTTACATCGGCACCGGCACAGAAGACCTTTCCCTCGCCGGAGAGTACGATCACTCGCACCGTCGGATCGGAATTGAGGGAACTGAAGTTGTCGCGCAGTGCCGCAATCAATCGCCCATCGAAGGCATTGCGTACATCGGGTCTGGCGAGCACCACATCGGCTCGCGCGCCGTTTCGGGTCACCTTCAGGTGGTCTGAGAGTTCGCTCATCCGTCACTCCTCTACATCCGGTAGATACCGATCTTGCGTGGCTCCAGCGGGGCACAGGAAGCCGCTTCGATTCCCAGCCCCAGTACATCGCGGGTTGCTGCGGGGTCGATGATTCCATCATCCCAGAGGCGGGCAGTGGAGTACCAGGCACTTCCCTCGTGCTCGTAGCGCTGGAGGATCGGGTCGGTGATCTCCTGCTGCTGCTTCTGGGTCAGTTTCTGGCCCGATTCAGCCAATTGGTCCATCTTGATGTGGAGCAGCACCTCGGCGGCTTGCTCCGCACCCATCACCGAGATGCGAGCATTGGGCCACATCCACATCTGACGCGGTTGGAATGCACGTCCACACATCCCGTAATTTCCGGCGCCGTGCGATCCTCCGATGACCACGGTGAAGCGCGGCGATGGAGAGTTGGCGACGGCATGAACCAGTTTCGCCCCATCCTTGGCGATTCCGCCTCTTTCATACTCCTGACCCACCATGAAGCCAGTGATGTTCTGGAGGAAGATGATGGGAAAGCCGCGGGTCGAGCACAGTTCGACGAAGTGGGTGCCCTTGAGGGCCGATTCACTGAAGAGAACACCGTTATTGGCGACGATGCCGACCCGATGACCATGAATCCTGGCAAATCCACACACCAGGGTGGTGCCATACAGTTGCTTGAATTCATCGAACTCACTGGCGTCGACGATCCGGGCAATCACCTCGCGCACCTCGAACGGCTGTCGTGGATCGGAAGGGATGATGGAGGAGAGTTCGGCCGGATCGTAGAGGGGCGGTTCGGTAGGCTGGAGGTCGAAGCCGGGGCGCGTTTGCGGCGGCAACGAGCGGAAGATGGTTCGAGCCCTGAGCAGCGCGTCCGTGTCGTCCTCTGCCAGATGGTCGGTGACGCCGCTGATCCGGCAATGGACATCTCCGCCGCCGAGTTGCTCGGCGCTCACCTCCTCGCCGGTCGCTGCCTTGACCAGTGGTGGGCCTCCAAGAAAGATGGTTCCCTGGTTCTTGACGATGATCGACTCGTCGCTCATCGATGGAACATAGGCACCTCCAGCAGTGCAGGACCCCATCACCACGGAGATCTGCGGAATTCCCTGAGCACTCATCCTGGCCTGGTTGTAGAAGATTCTGCCGAAGTGGTCGCGGTCGGGGAAAACCTGATCTTGCAACGGCAAGTAGGCGCCGCCGGAGTCGACCAGGTAGATGCAGGGGAGTTGGTTTTGCTCGGCGATCTCCTGCGCCCGAAGATGTTTCTTGACCGTCAGCGGGTGATAACTACCGCCCTTGACCGTCGCATCGTTGGCGATGATCACCGCCAGTCGATCCTCGACCTGGCCGATTCCAGTGACGATGCCGGCGCAGGGAAGAGGGGAATCGTAGACCTGATGGGCACACAGACTCGCGACCTCGAGGAAGGGCGAATCCTCGTCGATCAGCGCAGCGATCCGATCCCTGACTAGCATCTTGCCGCGTGCCTGGTGGCGCTCGATGGCACCCTGGCTCCCCCCGGATCGAACCGATTGGAGATCCGAGCGCAATCGTCCCAGCAGTTCCTCCATCGCCTGGCGCTGGTCGGTCGCGCAGCGGTCAGCGGTGGGGAGAGGCGAACCGATCGTGGTGGTCATGCAGCATCCTCTTTCCTGGTCGAAGAATAGGGAACTGGACCGGGATCGGCAAGGGGCCCGGTTTCAGGAGTCCTCTCCAACCATCCGGGCTGTTCCCCGATCGACCAGCGGATAGGCTGGCAGTTGCGAGAAAGAGGTCCCATGAGCCGTCAGTGTCTGGAGTGTGAGAGTTTCAACGATGACGATGCCCTGCACTGCGACCAGTGCGGCAACTCTCTCGATGGACCTTCCCCGGCGACTATGGGGCTTCCTGGTGACCGCTCGATACAGATCGCACAGATGATGGTGTTGGCCATCCTGATGGGACTTGTCTGGTGGGGGATCCAGCAGGCTCCTACCGATGTCTCGAGCGGTGACGAAGATCGCCCGGGAACTGCGAGATCTGCCGATTCCGGAGCCGGTTCCGCTGGGACCGATGCCACCCCTGGCCCCGGCGATGATTTCCTGCTCAACGATCAAGATCTTCCGGGAAGCCGCACCGGAGGCGCTACCGGATTGCTCTGGGGCTGGGTTCAGGTCACCGACCCGAGCGGCCGCACCCTCTCGCAACTGCCGGCGGCGGTGACCTCTGGCGGTTGGTTGGCGCTGCCTCGAGTCGCCTTGCTGGGTGCGGCTGAGGTGAGTTTTCGTGAGGGGAAGCCTGGGCAGGGTACGGTCTCCTCCGGACGCTTTCGCCGCTCCGATGATCTCTCGTTGTGGCAGCTCGACCCGATTTCAGCGGCGTCGTCATCGGCTCCGTTGGCTCGCTGGGATTCGCAACTGCCCTTGCAACTGCTCGACTCGGCCGGTCGTCAGAGCGAGTGGGAACCGGATCCGGGACTGATCCGTAACGGCGACTTCTTGCGCGGGCCCATCGACCACCCGACAGCGGCAGTGCTGATGCAGCAGGGAGCCATCGTCGGGTGGATTCCAGGAGAGATTCTCGAGGGTGCATGGCTCTGGGTCGGTTCCGATGAGGATCAACTCACCCCAGTGGCCACACTCGATGATTTTCAGGCCGCAGAATTCGACGGCGGGCGGATCGCCGCCACCCGGCTGCTATTCGATGGGCAGATCGATGATCTGACCGCACTGCTGCGGCTCGATCAGGCGATGGGGAGAGAGGAACTTCTGCCAGCGGAGGAGATCCCCGTTCCCTATCGAAGAAATGCGATGTTCGAGGCGACCAGTGTTCGACTGTTGCGCGGGCTCGAGGCGGAAGATTGCGGATCTTACTTCGATGCGATCGGACTCGATGCCTTGCTGTGGCTCGAGGGACCCGATCTGGTCGCCATCTGGCTCTCCCTGGCGATCCGTGACGGTGCTGTCCGTCGCCTTTCACGAGCGGTAGATGCGGGCGATCAACTGTACCGCAGCAGAGCCGATGACCCCGCCTGGCAGCGAGTATTCTCATTGTTGCCCGATCTGTTCGTGACCGGAGCCGAGTCGAGTCGAAGCAGCGGACTCGACAGCGAAGCGATCGCCTGGATCGTCTCGGGAAGGGCCCGGTTTCCCGCCGATGATGCGCTGCGATTACTCGATGCGGAACGACTGCTCGATGCCCAACAACTCGATCTGTGTGAGGAATTACTGCAACTCGAGGTGGTGCGTAGTGATCTCAAACTCGTGCGTCAGGGATTGCGATCTCGTTTGGAACGAGAACGTCGGGTCGAGGGGAGGGTGCTGATCGAGTTCCCCCCCGGTTCGCCGGTGATTGAGGCGACCGCCCTGGTCGGTGGGATTCCCGTGGTCTTCATCATCGATACCGGTGCTTCCGCGACCTCGATTCCATCATCGGCTCTCGCTGCATTGGGAATCGTCGTCGATCAGAATACTCCCCGAAGAAGGGTGCGAACCGCCAGCGATGAATTCGAGGCTCCGGTGGTCTCGCTACCGCCGCTCGATCTCGCAGGGGCGTTGGTCGAGGGGATGCAAGCGACGGTGCTCGATCTGCCAGGGCAACCCGACACCGGTTTGCTGGGACTGGATTTCCTCGGCCGATTTCGCATCGATCTCGATGTCGATCTTGGCTGGCTGATCCTGGAGCCACGCTGAAGGCCACGCGGGCGGATTCTCTCCAGCGTGATTGGGGCCAGTGTGGGGGAATCTTGCCGCCCACTACGAGACGATGTTCAGTTTCAAGATCAGTTTCGAGATCAGTTCCAAGATCAGTTTCAAGATCTGTGCCGTGAGGCCCGCGGTCTCTGCCGAACCTGCTGTCCACTTCACCATCCCCACCCGTTTCGTAGCCCAGCAGCTGACGAGATGAGCGTGGAGTACTTCTAGTTCAGCGAGATTGGCGGATCGAAGTGAATGTGCCGGCCGGGTAGGGGCCATGCTCACTGCGGGTTCCGTCGAGCCATTTCACGACGACTCGATCGATCTGCACGGCCGTCGCCAGGCCGACGTGGATCCTCGGATCGTTGGATGAACAGTAGGAGTAACTGCGGGCCACGTGGCGATGGAGTACACGGTCACCGCAGTGAATCTCGAGGCGAGCACCGAGTGCGGTGATGCCATCTTTATCGTGGAGGGTCAATGTTACCGAGCCGCCAGCCTTGGTGGTTTCATTGACCAGAATTTGTGCGGGACCATCATTATTGATCACCACGATGTCTACATCTCCATCGTTATCGAGGTCACCAAAGGCGCAACCTCTTCCGGTGTGTGCGATGGCGTTGGCCACCGCACCCTTCGGCATCAACTCGTGGAATCGTCCGCCACCTTGCCCCTGGAATAATTGATCCAGTTCGGCGTAGGGGTCGTTGTTTCCATCGGAGTCGCGGGTGCGAAGTACTCGCCCATTGGTCACGAACAGATCGAGGATGCTGTCATGATCAAAATCCTGGTATCCCATACCGAATCCGGTCATGTCTCGACTCACCGCAGAAAGTCCGGTCAGGATCGTGACGTCGGAGAAGACCCCACCATCATTGCGGTACCAGGTGTTCGATTCGTTGCGGATGTGTGTCATGAACAGGTCGAGGTCGCCGTCTTCATCGACATCTGCGGCCTGAACCCCCATTCCCGCCTCGGCGGAGCCGTTGAGGTTCACCGCACAGCCGAGCGGTACCGCAACATCTTCGAATTTCAGATCACCGAGGTTACGCCACAGCTGATTGGGAGAGCCATCGTTGGCGATGTAGGCGTCTCGCCGTCCATCCTGATCGAGGTCTGCCAGGACGACTCCAAGCCCGTTGCCGTAGACCGATTGAATCCCACACTCGGCGGAGATGTCAGTGAAGGTCCCGTCCCGGTTGTTGCGGTAGAGCAGGTCGTGAGCAGGAGCCTGGTAATTGTTAGGGGAGCAGTAATCCTCTCCGATGCCGGAACCGCACTTCAGTTCCTTGTTCGGGCTCCAGGAGATGTAGCGACTGACAAACAGTTCCGGAAACTGGTCTCCATCGAGATCGCCAAAAGCAGCGGATGCGCAGAAGCCTGCGTTGCCGAGGCCGGAGATCGCCGTGCCATCCTCGAAGGTCCCGTCACCGGCGTTGATGTAGAGAACATCCTGGCCGAGATTGCTGACGAACAGATCGAGATCGCCATCTCGGTCGAAGTCACAACAGCTGGCTCCCATGCCGTAACCTCGGTCGCCGACTCCAGCCTGAGCCGTCACTTCGGTGAAGTGAAGATCGCCATCATTTCTGTAGAGTTGATTACCCGGGGCGTTGCTGCGGTCTCCTGCGAGTATCCCTCCCGCCTGGACGCAGTAGATGTCGAGATCCCCGTCGCCGTCAAAATCGAACAGGGCGACGCCGCCTGCGACACTTTCTGGAAGCCAGTATCGGCGCGTTGGCCCGAGAGAATGCACGAAGTCGAAACCCGATTCGGCAGTGAGGAGTCGAAACCATGGAGAACTCGCAGGTGCCGTCGCTGGCTGGCTCACCGAACTGGACCGATCGGTGCAGCCAGCAGTGATCATCAGCATCGAGGCCAGCAGAATCGAGGCCAGCAGAATCGAGGCCAGCAGAATCGACCGAGTCCTCACCGATCTCCTCCGCCACTCCTGCGAGCTTTGCGCAGTGCGTCATGAGCCTTGATCAGTTGTGGGTGTTGCCCGACCTGCTTGAAAAGTCCCTTGAGACGTTGATCCGCCTCATCGAATTGGTTCGATCGAATCAGCGTGAAGATGAGATTGACCTGCACGGGGAGGTGATTCGGATTCAGCAGTTCCGCGGCTCGAAGGTGCTTGCTTGCAGTATCCAGGACCCGGCTGGCGAGAGCCGCTTCTCCTGCAGCGGCATGGCACTGAAAATCGTCAGGCTGAAAACTCAGGCTCTTCTCGAAGGCTACGATCGCCTGGGGAAACTTTCGCTGCCGAATCAAACTCAATCCCAGCAGCTTGTAGGCGATTGGATTTTCGGAGTCGATCTCGACTGCTCTGGTGGCATGGAGTTCTGCGATGATAGGCTCTTCGAGTGCCAGATGAAGTTCGGATAGATTGATGCGGGTGGGGAAGTAATCGGAGTCGATCTTTAACGCGGCATCCAGCCGAGTCCTCGCCTCTTGAATCCTGTTCATCGTTCGTAGAGCCAGGGCCAGATTGTTGAGGGCGTCCTTGTCGTCTGGACTCACTGTGAGCACCTTGTGCAACGTGATCTCTGCCTGGGGTGCGAATCCAGCTTCGATCAGATCTGCGGCATGATTGATCAACATCTGTGGAGCTGCGTAATAGCCGCTGAAGCGGCGGCGTCCCTCGTCGGGGTAACTGAGCCTGCTGGCGTTGAGCCCTGCCTTCAGGTCTCTTGCAGCCCGTTCATCCTGACCGAGAGCGCGGTAGGCCTGCCCCCTCGCGTTGAACACGGCAGGGTGGCCAGGCGCTTGCTGTAGAGCCTTGCTGGCGAGATCGAGAGCTTTCTGCGGGTGGCCCGAAATCAACTCCAGTTCGGAAAGTGCAATCAAGGTCGCGGGGACCGCAGGCGCCAGTACTAACGATTCGGCGAATGCACTGCGGGCACCATCGAGATCCCCCGCATCGAATCGAGCCAGACCTAGGATGTGCAGAAACGATGGCTCATCGGAAAAGCGTGAGGCCAGCGACTCGAGCCGAGCCAACTCTCCAGCAGAGTTTCCCACCGAGTTTCGGGCCCTGTAAAGGTGCAGGGTCCACAGCGCACTGGCCGGATCGAGAGCCACTGCCGCCTCGAAGGCACGCGCTGCCGGTTCCCACATCTGATTGGCCTCGTACATCAGGCCAAGAGAGCCGTGATGCTCTGCATTGCCAGGGTCAGATTCGATCAACTGGATCTGTGGAGTGATCAGTTCTTCCACCAGTACATCGACATCTCCGGTGGGTAGTGCCGCTGGAAAGGTCAATGAGGGGCCGCAGCCACAGAGCCACAGCAGGACCAGAAGTAGAACCCCGGGAAGCCAGGTACCAGTCAGAGTTTTTCCGAGGATATGCCTCATCCGATGATCCTGTCCGCGGGGTGGGGGGACACCACTCCTTCGGCCCAACTATAGTGGAAATCGATCTACATGGGGAGAATTGCTTGGCTGCAGAGGATCGCCGGTCCCCTTGCCGGGTCCAACGGGTCACCGAATCACCAAAAAAAAAGTACCCGGGAGAGTTTGAACTCTCCCGGGTACCGCGGGTCACCATGGTCCGGCCCCCTTCGGAGGCCGCCCCTTGTATGGATCCCCTCGACTACAGATCGCAGTTCGGGTTGGACGGCAGTACTGGAATGTCCGATCCCGTAACGAAGAAGTAGTAAAGAGCATAGACCACGTCTCCGAGGTCGACGTATTCGTCGCCGTTCAGATCCGCCACCTGGTAGCAGTTGTAACTGCCGCCACCGTAGAGGTAGGTGAGAACGGTGACCACATCCGCCGCATCGGAGTTGAGGTCATTGTTGGCGTCACCGATCAGCAGGATCGTCAACGTGTCGCCGGAAAGCGTGTTGCTGCCGACAATGTTGTTGACCGTCACTGAAGGCGTGGCCAGGAAGCCAGCCGCACCCGGTACCAGAGCGATCTGGTAGACGTGCGGAAGCGAACTGCCGAGGGCAGCAGTTTCGGTCGGTGAACCGTCACCCCAGTCGACCGTGATGGTCGCCGTGGCATCTCCACCGTCATCGGAGGAGTCGGTCAGGGTCACCGGACGGAAGTTGATGCTGAACTCGGAGTAGCCGCTGAGTACGAAGCTCGCCGTCGGGTCGATGGCATCTGGAGTATTCGTGATGGTCATGTTGGTGACACCTTGGGCGCCGTTGTATCCATCGATACGAATCAGGTACTCGGTACCGTTAGTGGCGGCAAACTCGAGGTCGGAGTAGTAGGCCTGGCAATCGATCAGGCCAGTTGTGGCATCACCGTTACAGGCGATCTGCTCTGCAACCGTGAGGGCAGCACAGTCTCCCAGGTGGACCGAAGCGTCGGTGTCGAAACCATCAATGTCACAGGTGTGAACATTGACCGTGCCATCGACAGTCGCCGTGTAGCTGAACCACATGTCATGACCACCTTGCGTCATGAAGGTACCGTCGCACATGAGATCGTCGATTACCGTACCACTGTTGGTAGCGAGGGTGTTGTCCACCACGGTGACTCCATCGGTCACGACGATGGCGTCACATGGGTTGTCGCCAACCGGGGAGAAACTCAATTCCATGTTGGTCTCACCCTGATCACCGGCACTCCAGCCTCCATTACGGAAGTAGTAGGTGGTCCCGCTGGTCACCGCAGCCGAGTACTCGGAGTACCAAGGCTGACAGGCTCCACCGTTACCGTCTCCGGTGCCAGCGTCACCACTACAGGCGATCTGGGTCAGAGCTCCACAGGCACCCACACTGAGGCTGCTGTCGGTGTCGAAACCTCCGGTGTCGCAGGTGCTCACCGTCAAGGTTCCGTCCGCTGTCGCAGTCCAGGTGTGCCAGACATCCGCGGCCATGGCACCACCGGCGCAAGCTGCTGCGTCCCAGGGGTCTGCACTATCCGTGGCACTGACGTTGTAGACCGAGTTGGAGCCGAGCGCTGCAGCGAAGGCTGTGTCGCACTCGTCATTGTCAGGCGGTGCAAGACAACTGTTGGCGGCACCCGGGGTATCGGTTCCTGCGGCCGGGTCGAAGTCCGCGACGCTCCATTCGGCGTTGCAGATCTCCACGTGGCCCGGGACGAAGTTTCCGTCGGGTCCAACCGTGGTGGCACTGTAGACCAGTTCGCCGCCGCTGGTGTTGCCAGTGCCTGGATCGATTTCGTTCTCCAGCAGGGCGACACTGTCGACCACTTCGGACCACGGTTCGACGTCAAGAGTGCCGTCGTCATCGGTGTCGAGGTCATCGCCACTGGCTCCGCTGAAGTCCCGGACCAGCAGGTGAGTGACGTTATCACTGTTTTCGAAGCCGAGAGAAGTGACCATATCCGGGGCAGCGAGCGTCATTGAAGCCTCACCGGCGACCCAGAATCCACTTCCACCCATCGCTTGACCAGTCAGGTCAGTGACCGATTCGATGGTTCCACTGCCACCGGCGCCGTCACCGATGACGATGTAACTGAGTCCATCGAGGGACTGGGCAAATCCAGACAACTCGAAGTACTCATCGACGTCACCGCCGGGTTGGTCGATACGAATTTCACTCAGCGCCGGAGGCGGAGGAGTACTGGTGATGGTGAGGGTTCCCGCACCTTGATCCGCAGCACCCCAGCCACCGACTCGGATGAGGATCGTCTCACCGGCGAGCACTGTGCCGATCTCGATGCGCGAGTCGTATGCCTGACAACCGCTGGTGGCGTCGGTGTTGCCGTCACCGTCACAGGCAATCAGGTTCAAACTACCGCACCCGCCGGCGTAGCCGGAAAGGTCGGTGTCGAAATTGTTGCCAGTGGTGTCACAGGTATCAATCACAACGTCACCGGAGACGGAGGCGGTGTAACTGAACCATCCGTCACTGGCGTTGGCGCCAAAGGAACTGGTGCAGATGCCGCTACTTGCGGGATCGGCCTCGGCACTATCGGTGAAGCCGGTGGTGTCGAAGGCGTTGGAACCTTCAGTCACGGCGATGGCAGACGAACACTCGTCGCCAGCGATCGGACATGGACCGGTGCCCTGGTCATCGATTCCAAGATCGATGATGAACATCGACTGCGGGAAACCGATGGCATAAGGCGGAGTGAAGTCCGGCAATCCACAGGGAGCAGAAGCCAGATAGCAGTCAGCGGTCTCGGCGAGAGCGACGCCTGGGCGGAACACATCCGCACCTCCGGCGTAGTGAATCGCCACGACCACGGTCTGGCAGCCTTGCAGTGCCACCGGTGTCGCCAGGGTATGGGTCTGGTAGGTACCCGCCATGGCATCCATCACGGTGAAACTCTCACTGCTCAGCAGGGTGCAGTCTGCGAAGTTCGCAACGCCACCGCTGGAGTCGAGGTAAATCTCAAGATCAATCGACTGACCTGCAGCGGGATCCGCAGCCACAGCGGTCTGGATTCCGAAGGAGACGCTGGTCACGCGCATGCCGTTGGGGCAGTTGAGACTGGTGGAGTCGTAACTGCGCGCCCAGTAGTTCTCGAGGTTGGGGCACCAGACGGAGCCACCCGCTTCGGGGACAGTCTGTGGGGTTTGCGAGAGAGCCGTTGGACAGCCAATGCAAGAGGCATCGGTGTCGCAATCGGGATCGTCGCAGTCGAACAGGCCGTCTCCGTCGTTATCGATGCTGTCGGTGCAGTTTCCTGCTTCAAGACAAGCCGGTGCCGCGACGCAATCGGAATCTGCACAGTCTGCATCTCCGTCGCCGTCCTCGTCACCCGGGGTGTTGCAATCTTCTGCAGCAAGCGGGGTGAAGGTGATGTTGCAGGTACCGGGGCCATTCTCGCCAGCGCTATAGCCACCGATGTTGATGTAGTAGGTGACTCCTCCGGTGACGAGAATCCCGGTCAGGGCAGAACTATACGTCTGGCAACCAGCGGCACCACCGTCACCGTCACAGGCGACCAGGATCGGGGCGCTACAATCGCCCTCGTAGACCGCAAGATCGGTGTCGTGACTGTTTGGATCACAGGTATTGATGTCGACCAGGCCATCCGCTGCGGGAGTGTAGGTGTACCAACCGTCGGCGGCATTTCCACCGTAGAAGTTGGAGCAACCAGTCGGAGCGGTGCCGGTTCCGGGGAATCCGGTGGTATCGAAGGCGTTGGCACCTTCGACCATCGCCACGGCATTTGCGCATGCATTTGGAGGACAGCCGCCGGGGGTAATGGTCAAAGTACCAGGACCCTCTTCGCCTGCACCCCAGCCACCGACTCGGATCAGGTAAGTCGTTCCAGCGGTGACCGGTACATCGGTGAGTTTGGAGTCGAAACCCTGACAACCAGTAGCGTCACCACTGTCGCCGTCACAGGCGAGCAGGTTGAGAGCACCGCAGCCACCATCGTACATGGCGAGGTCGGTATCGAAACTGGCTCCATCGCAGGTCTCGACGGTCACGCTGCATGTATTCGGGCCAGCGGTCCAGGAGTACCAGCCGTCGGCTGCGTTAGCGCCATAAGAGTTGGTACAACCGGTCGGATTCGGCTCGGCACTGGCGGTGTAGCCGGTGGTGTCAATAGCGTTGGCGCCATCGACGACCATAGCCGCACCAGCGCAATCATCAGGAGTAGGACAGGCGGTGGGAGTAATGGTCAAAGTACCAGGACCCTCTTCGCCTGCACCCCAGCCACCGACTCGCATCAGGTAAGTCGTTCCAGCGGTGACCGGTACATCGGTGAGTTTGGAGTCGAAACCCTGACAACCAGTAGCGTCACCACTGTCGCCGTCACAGGCGAGCAGGTTGAGAGCACCGCAGCCACCATCGTACATGGCGAGGTCGGTATCGAAACTGGCTCCATCGCAGGTCTCGACGGTCACGCTGCATGTATTCGGGCCAGCGGTCCAGGAGTACCAGCCGTCGGCTGCGTTAGCGCCATAAGAGTTGGTACAACCGGTCGGATTCGGCTCGGCACTGGAGGTGTAGCCGGTGGTGTCGATCGCATTGGCGCCATCGGCGACTGGACTTGCGGTCGCACATTCGTCATCCGCATACACTACAGGACTTGCGATGACGAGCGCAGCGATTGCGGCGACGGTCATACAGAAACGAGAAACACTCATGGGAAGGCCTTCCTTCTTACGCTTAGCAGTATCTCGGCCGCCAAATGGAGGCCGATAACCAAGAATTCTGGTGAACAAAATTTGTAACAAAAATTAATGCGCGAAATTTTAATGCGCGAGCGCCGCCGAAAAGACTGGCCCGAAGCCCCCCGATAAACTGGAGGTCCAGGGTAGTTTTCTTGAACAACACCTCGCTCAGCCCAAGCTGATCCAGGAGTAGAGTTTCCCAGACCGTATCTACAACTTTATTGGACGATGGCCACATCCGCAACCGGGTCATTAAAGAGAGTCTTGGGAGGTTCCATATTCGCTGGATGAATAGTCCAAATAGCAGAGGCCATGACAGCAAATCCGGCAATAAGTTCTGGGCTCACAAGGACTAAGAGTTTCTGGTCACAGGTTAGTAATGATATACAGGTTGAGTTGCCCTCCCCATCAGGGGCGGCTGCGCTCCAGTTTTCGCCCAAAAAAACCGGGCCGATGCTTCTCCAACTGGTTTTTTCTCCAAACTTTGCCGGTTTCCCACAGCGGATCGACCAGTTGCCGCTCCCAGTCTGCCAACCGTTTCGACAGATCGGCGACCACCTGCGGTTGCCCGGCGGCGAGGTCGTAGCGTTCGCCGGGGTCGTCGACCAGCTGGAACAGTTGAGTGGGCAAGCCCTCGACTCGGATCAGTTTCCACGGGCCACTGCGTACCGCTGCAGCGACCGCTCTGCGCCAGAATAGATCGGGGTGATCGGAGCCATCGGTGACCCCGGTCAGGGCAGCGGTCAGATCGATCCCGTCCAGATCCTCGACCGATCCGAGGTCGACTCCGGCGGCAGCGAGCAAGGTGGTGGAGATGTCGAGGGTGCTGATCGGATGTCGGTGGCGGCTTCCCGCAGCAATTCTCGAGGGCCATCGAACGGCCCAGGGGACGCGGATCCCACCCTCGAACTTGGATCCCTTCATCCCGCGGTACGGACCGTTGTCGCTGGCGTTATTGGTCGCGCCGCCATTGTCGTTGAGGAACATGACGATGGTGTCATCGCTCAGCCCCTCCTGTTCGAGGGTCTGAAGGATCTCACCGACGGATCGGTCGAGCGCGACCGTCATCGCGAGCAGCTTCCGTCGCTTCGGATCCAGTTGTGGGGGCACATCCAGCAGATCGGGCTCGAGCAGATGCATCGGAGTGTGAACCGCATTGAAGGCGACATAGAGGAAGAAGGGTTGATTTCGGTGCTGGCGAATGAAGTTCGATGCACTGTGCCCGATGGCATCGGTGACATAGGGCTTCGGAAGCGGTGCGGGATCTTCCCCGTCGAGCCAGACGGTCCGGCGCGGCAGCGCAGGGCGATCGTGGTAACTACGGGAGCCGCCGAGAAATCCATCGAACTGGTCGAAGCCGCGTTGCAGCGGTCGGTAGGGGGGATCCTCTCCCAGGTGCCACTTTCCGACGGCACCCGTGGCGTATCCCAGTGCCTTCAGTCGGTCGGCGATGGTCTGCTGATCGAGTGGAAGTCCCAGGCCCGATCCCGCGGGCAGATTCATCTCATGGCCGAATCGCTGCGGATACCTTCCGGTCAGCAATCCTGCCCTCGATGGGCTACAGACCGAGGCGCAGACGTAGCCCTGCTCACAGATCACCCCCTCGGCGGCGATCTGATCGATATTCGGGGTCTGGATCGAGCGCAATCCGGTGAATCCGAAGTCGCTGTAGCCGGCATCGTCGGTGAGCAGGATCACCATCGAAGGGGGCCGCTTGGCCGAGTCGCCGAGCGGCTGGCCGATCCCCTGACAGCCACTGCACAGGCCGCCGCACAGCAGCGTGAAGAGGATCCGCCAGCGCCACGGCCGGTGCGCATCCCTTGGCAGCGGCCACCAGCCACGATTTCGCACCGCTGCTACTGTCTCTCGAGGGCAAATGCCTGGACTCGCTCACGGATCGAATCCGCATCGAGTCCCGCCAGGCGGTAGACCTCTGTCGAAGGGCCGCTGGGCGAGTAATTGTCGACCCCGATCCTCAACTGAGGAATTGCAGTGCCGGCTCCGAACAGTTGCTCAGCCACGCAGTTGCCGAGGCCGGTGCGAACCGAGTGATCCTCGACGGTGACAACAAACGGCTGGGTGGCCAGCTGCTGGATCGAAGCATCGTTGAGATCGGTCGGGGTCGCTGCATGAGCGAGACCGATATCGAGCCCCTCGCCGCGGAGCGCATCGACCGCTTCCAGCGCCTGTCCGGTCGGGGTTCCCATCGCGACCACCATACCGGCGGTACCGTTGCGGATGATATCGAGGTGACCCGGTGTGAACTGGTAGTCTCCTCCGAAGAAGGGTTCCCCCGCCTCGTCGGTGATGGTCTTCAACTTCGAGCGTCCCATACCGATGAAAGCCATCCCTGAACTGGTCAGTGCATGGCGAACGATTCGGTCGGTCTGGTTTGGATCTGCCGGGACGTAGATGCTGATGCCGAAGATGTTTCGTAGAACCCCGACGAAATCGATGCACTGGTGAGTCTTGCCATCCTCGCCAACATCGAGTCCCAGGTGGGTACAGGCGATCTTCAGGTGGGCATGATTGATGTCGCTCAGTCGGTGCTGGTTGTAAGTCTCGCACACTCCAAAGACACCGAAATCTGCAAAGACGGTGGTGACGCCGCAGGTCGAGAGTGCTCCGGCACAGGTGGCAGTGTGATGCTCCTGGATTCCCGCTTGAAAGAAGCGATCGGGATACTGCTTGTGAAAGGCTCCCAGTTTGACCGAACCTTCCAGGTCACAGTCGAATGCGGCGATGGGGGGAGATCCCTGACCATCTGCAGAAGCGCATGCGACATCGAAGATCGCCTGACCAAAGGCACTCCGGCAGTCAGTCTTCTGGTCGACCGCGTAGGTGATCGGTTCGCCGGAGTGGAGGGAGGGCAGTGGATCTGGCAGGGTCGGGACGGTGCTGTCCGGGCGCCGGGCTCGACGCTGCTGGAGTGGCTGCAGATCCCACAGGGCGGCATCTTCACCCAGTTCGGTGACCGCTGCGGCGAGTTCCTCCGTGTTCAGGGCACGGCCGTGGAAATCGGACTTGTTCTCCATGAAGGAGATCCCCTTGCCCATCACGGTGTGAGCGATGATGCACCAGGGGCGTTGCTCATCCTTGCGGGCTTGCTGCAGTGCCGAGAAGATCTGTTGGGGGTTGTGTCCATCGACCTCGACCACCCGCCAACCGTCCGCTTCCCAGCCGGCAGCGATCTCTTGCGGCATGATCTCATCGGTTTCGCCGCCGATCTGTAACTGGTTGCGATCGACGATGGCGGTGATCTCGTGGAGGCCAAACTTGACTGCAAATCGACGTGCCTCGGCGATCTGGCCCTTCTGCTGCTCGCCATCTCCCATCGGGACAAAGGCGTTGCAGCGGCGGCCGTGGATTCGATCTCCCAGGACCATTCCACAGGCGGCGGAGAGTCCCTGGCCGAGATTGCCGGTGGTCCATTCGACGCCAGGAATTTCGCGCTCGATATGACCCTCAAACAAATTCTGGGTGCTACGGAACGATGAGACCGCCTCGTCATTATCGATGAAGCCCATCTCCGCCAGCACCGAATAGACTCCGGGCGATGTATGACCGTGACTGACCACGATTCGATCCCGACCATCCATCCAGGGGTTTTCGGCTTCCACTTTTGCGCAGGACCACAGCACCAGGTACAGGTCGAGGGATGAAAGAGATCCCCCGGGATGACCGGAAGCGGCCAGACTGGTCATCTGGATGATGGCCCTGCGGCAGCGTTGAACTGCTTCCTGATGCCATTGAAGATGTTCGGCGGAAAGGGACGGGGCATCGAGAGAACTGCGGACCATGACGGTTCCTTCCGGGCTATGGTGGCTCAAGGGTTTCACGGACAAGGGTGTGCAGATGGATGGGTGATTCTGCTGCACAACGCTGCGTAAGATAGGCAGCGAATCGGGCACCATCAAGGTTGCCGGTCCGGATCATTGGATCTGCCTCTTTGAAATCGTGGCGGTTCTTGCTGTGGAGCGATCTTGTGACCTGGAAGGAATCGACCGATGAAGACGGACCCCCGATTGAAGTCGATCGCCCAGCTGGCTGGCGAGGCGAGGAAGTGGATCGAACCTCGCGTGGTTCCCACCCCGCTGCAGCCAGTGCCCCGGGAACTGGTGGCTGCGGGCCCCGATCGACTGCTGTTGAAACTGGAGAATCAGCAGGTCACCGGTTCCTTCAAGGCGAGGGGGGCGGCTCACTTCATCGCCCGTCTGGTCGCTGAGCACGATCCGGCAGGGGTGTTGACCTATTCCAGCGGCAATCATGGTCGGGCGGTTTCCGAGGTGGCGGCTGCGATGGGGATCGCGGCTCTGGTGGTGGCTCCCGACAGCATCGATCCGGTCAAGGCGGGTGCCATCATCGAGGCGGGGGCGGAACTGGTGCAGGTCGGCCCGACCACCGACGAGCGCAAGCTACGCGCCGAGCAGATCGCAGCGGAGCGCGGCTGGGTGATCGTGCCTCCCTTTGATCACGAATGGATCATCTCGGGGCAGGGCACGCTGGTGCTGGAACTGATCGAGCAGCTGGGAAGCGCTCCCGATCACCTGTGGGTTCCGGTGGGGGGGGGCGGATTGTCGGCGGGATGTGCCGCCACGGCAGCGATCGAGATTCCGGAATGCACGGTTCACACCGTCGAACCGGAGGGATCGGCGGCGCTGGCGAGATCGCTCGCTTGCGATCAAAGACTCCATCTGGAAGAAACTCGATCGGAGGCGGACGGTTTATTGCCGTTGACGGTGGGGGATCTCAACTGGCAGCTGTTACGAGCCGCAGCAGTGGAGCCGCACCAGATCCGTGAGGAGCAACTGATCTCCACCTTGAGGATCTTGCAGCAGGACTGCGGGATCGGGGCGGAGCCGAGTGGCGCTTGCTCGTCGGCGCCGTTATTGGCCAGTCCACCGGGCACGCTGCTGGCCGGGGGGACCCACGCGGCTGTCGTGAGTGGTGGTAATGTCTCGCCCGAGCGGCTCAAGAGGCTGCTTTCGAGGTGACCTGCCGCGGCGAGATCTTCATCTTCTCGACCCTTGTATCGAAGCCGTGGATTGCCTAGGGTTCGACTTCGGCGGGAGCTCGATCCAGCCGTTGATCATTTCCCGGGAAGGAACAGCACCTTGGACCAGTTCTGGAAATTCATCGAAGAGATTGGCGCGTTGATCTGGAGTCCTCCGACCTTCATCGGGTTGCTGGGGGCAGGAGTGCTCTTCACCGTGTGGAGTCGATTTACCCAGTATCGGGTGATGACTCACGGCATCGATGTGATTCGAGGGATCTACGACGATCCCGATGATCCGGGAGCGATCAGCCACTTCCAGGCGCTGTCGGCGGCTCTGTCGGCGACGGTCGGTCTCGGTAACATCGGTGGCGTGGCGCTGGCGATCTCGCTCGGTGGGCCGGGAGCACTCTTCTGGATGTGGGTGGTCGGTTTCTTCGGCATGGCGCTCAAGACCATCGAGATCACCCTGGCGATGATGTTTCGCGACACCTCCGATCCTGACAACCCGAGTGGTGGAGCGATGCATGTCGTACGCCATGTGATGGGTAAGAAGGGTGGTATGTGGGCGACGATGGGAAGCGTCATCGGAGGCATCTTCTGTGTCACCCTGATCATCTCCACCATTACCGGCGGCAACATGTTCCAGTCGTGGAATGTCGCCCTTCTGACCCAGAGTTACTTCGGAGTGCCGAAGATCGCCACCGGCATCATCCTGGCACTGGTCGTGGGGATGGTGATCATCGGAGGCATTCGACGCATCGGTACGGTGGCCGGGAAGCTGGTGCCGCTGATGTGCTTGCTGTATCTGTTGGCTGGCCTTGCGGTGCTGGTGGTGAAGGCGGGCGAGATTCCGGCGACCTTTGCGCTGATCTTCCAGAGTGCCTTTGCGCCGCTCGAATCGCAGGGAGCCTTTGTCGGGGGGACGCTGGGCTTTGCCTTCATGGTTGGCATGAAGCGGGCGCTCTTCTCCAACGAGGCGGGGCAGGGATCAGCCCCCATCGCCCACGCAGCAGCCAAGACGGCGGAGCCCGCCCGGGAGGGGATCGTCGGCGGCATCGGCCCCTTCATCGACACCATCTGTATCTGCACCCTCACCGCACTGGTGATCCTCACCACCGGAACCTGGAATCGAGAGGCGATCGGACCGCTCGGCGCCGAAGTGCAACTCGTCGTGGCGGCCGAGAGTGATGACGCATTTCACTACGATGTGGACACCAACGCATCGATCAGTGATCTCCCCAATCCGTTGCATGGTCCCTGGTCGAAGGGAGACAAGGTCTTCCTGCTCGCCGATGTGACCGGGCTCACGAGTAAAAATACCGGAGGATCGACGCTCAAGATCCAGGGCAAGATCGTTGCGAATGAGGCCAAACCGGATGCTGCAGAAATCCTGGCCATCGAGTGGAAGGCCGTGGAACTGACCAAGAGTATCTGGGATGGAGTTCCCGGAGAGATCCATATCCAGCAGGTCGAAGGTGGCGGTGCGGGGGTCTTCAAGGAGCATGAGGGAGCGCAGTTGACGGCGATCGCCTTTGACCGTGTCTTCGATGGGCTCGGCAAATACCTGGTGACCCTGGCGGCGTGGCTCTTTGCCATCTCGACGATGATTTCCTGGTCCTACTACGGCGAGAAGGGAGTCACTTACCTGTTCGGAAATGCCGGTGTACTTCCCTACAAGATCGCATTCTTGATCCTCGCCATCGTCGGAGCCACCAGCATCGATGACACCACGCAGATGCTATTGCTGGCAGATCTTGGAACCGGCACGATGTTGGTGGTCAACATCCCCATCGTGATCCTGCTCGGCGGCCTGGCGGTGGCTTCACTGCGAGAGTACGACCGCAAGTTGAAGGCGGGAGAGTTCCCCCGAAACGATCAGAAAGAGTAGTGAGGGACGAGCGACGTATAGAGGGAGCGTGAGGTGCCGGAAGCGTGAAACCGAGTGGCAAGCCGGGGCTTGAAATGCTCGAGCCAGGAGGCAGGTGAAGCCAGGAGGCAGGTGAAGCCAGGAGGCAGGTGAAGCCAGGAGGCAGGTGAAGCCAGGAGGCCGGTGAAGCCAGGAGGCCGGTGAAGCCAGGGCGCCGCTTCTTCCGTCGGGATTGGACGAACGAGCCGGTCGGCCTGGCTGTTCGGGCAGATCGGGCAGATCGGGCAGATCGGGCAGTTCGGGCAGTTCGGGCAGTTCGGGCAGTTCGGGCACAAAAAAAAGCACCGCCCAAAAGCGATGCCGTACATCTCATGCCCTCGGAACAAGGTTTCCCGAGGATTTATTCTGAAAATAGCCAAAATACCTCGGTTGGAGCTCTCATCCCCCCGTTTTTGGCGGTTTTGTTCACTATCCGAGGAGCCGGTGGTCCGTCAGCGGCCGCTTCAGCGACGGCGGTGCGTTCGCGATCTCGTCCCAGGAGCCGGATCGACGGCAGAAGTCGTCCGGAGGCCGAATCCCGGTTTCGTCGGTCCCCTGGAAACCCTCTGGATTTGCCCTAAGTGTAGTGAAGCAAGAGGGATACGAAAAAGGCACAGCCCCCTGGGGAACTGTGCCGTATACTCATAGCCTTCTGAACAAGGGGTTTGGCCCGAAAAAATCAGAAAATTCCTGATTTCAGGGTTTCTGCGGCACAGGTTTCTGCGGCACAGGTTTCTGCGGCACAGGTTTCTGCGGCACAGGTTTCTGCGGCACAGGTTTCTTGACTCCCGCTTGCGGCTGGCCCGTCTTCAACCCTGGCCACGGCTTGGCCGAGGGAGACGGCTTGGCCGTGGGCGCAGGCTTCTGCCCCGGAGGGGCCGGCTTGGCCGTCGGAGTCACCTTGCGCCTCGGTAGCGGTGGCAGGGAAGCGCCGCCACCACGAGTCGGAGGGGGCGCAAACTGTGCATATAGACGTGCGGTGAGCTCTGGCATCCCCTCGAGATCGGTCTGAATTCTCAAGGTGCCTCGAATCGATCGCTCGGGGCGGCTCTGCAACACTTCGACCGAGATCACGAAACGTTCGGATTCGCGAATCACCCGTTGAGTGACACCGAACACGCCCTCGGGCACATCATCGATGGAGATACTCTTGATATTGAAGCGGGTTCCGGGGCTGGTGGCGAAGACCTGGATGTCTTTCTTGACCACGGCAGCACCGGGTACCGAGAGGCGCTCGGTCTCCTTGCGCTGGAACACGATGTTGCCGCGAGGAACGATGGTGATGGGGGACTGGTGATCCAGGGTCAGCGGAACGGTGGTGGTGCGCAATTCTCCGTCACTGCAAACCACCTCGACATTGACAATATCCCGGGTCATTCCGGCGATCAGCGCCGCAGGTGCGGTGAGGTGGATCTGGTACTTCTCACCTTCCACGACTTCGACGATCTGATCGAGATCGGCCTGGTTCTTGTTGACGGTCACCTCGGTGACTGTGATTCCCAGTTCGGTTCCCCTCGACACCTCGAACATACCGGAGAGCGGCTCTCCCACCGGACCCCTGAGGATCAGTGCATTGGGAGTGGACTTGATCACCTGGCGCAGGATGCCATGGATGTTGAGGCGGATACTGGGTTGCCGAGGATCGTTACAACTGACGGTAGCGTACTTCCGTACCGTTTCGGTGCGCAATTTGGAGGTGTCGACGCTGAGGGTGATTTCGCCCTCCCCACCGGGGAGAACTTCGCGGGTGAAAGTCCCGCGACTGCAGCCTCAGCCAGGCTTTACATTGGTAATTCGGAGTACCGAGGAGCCGGTGTTGGTGAAGCGGTAGGTGTGTTCCACCTTGGTGCCTTGAAGCACGGTGCCCCAGTCATGGGTCAGTTGGTCGAAGGAGATGCGTGGACCGACCTCCGCCGGGGGAGGTGGAGGACCGAGGTCATCATCGCTCAGTTGGAAGGCAGAAAGGGGTAAGCCCGCTGCGATGGTCAGGAGAACTCCCAGGATTGTTTTTTTCACCGAAAATCTGCCTCTCATGTGGTGGATCGCCAACGGGCTCCGATTTCCTGCGCTGGAAGACCGAGGTCGACTCGGGTCCAGACGTCAGGGAACAGTGGACGATCACCCTTAAAGATAACGGGAGAAGGCGCTTGGGGTCAAGTGGTCTGGGAGTCCGGATCAGGGCGAATCGGGCTTTCTGAGCCGAAACTGAGCGATGATCGGCTTTTCCCTCACCTGATCTTCTCCCTCCCCGATGCGAATCCGAAGTGTGCCCTTGGCCTGGGAGAGGGGGTGGACCTTCAGCACATCGATGCGCAACTTGTAGTGATGTCCGGGCAAGACTTCGGTGATGATCAGGCCAAAGAGCCCCTCGGGGGCATCGATGATCTCTGCCGAGAAGGTCTCGAAGGGGAGGTCGTCGCGCACCGAGCGGACCTGCACCTCTTGCTTCACCTCACGCCGTACCGGTCCATCGAGCGGTGCGGTATGTCTGCGATAGAACACGACATTGCCATTGGGGATCATCTGGACCCGATCCAGGTGAACGACCACCACCGGCAATGGAATCTTCAGCTCTTTCTGGTCCTCCAGCAGCAGTGACAGTTCCAGATCGTCTCTGAGGCTTCCCATCGTCTCGGAAGGTCCCGCTTCCAGGGTCAGACTCCAGCCCTTCTGGCCATCCTCGAGGGGGTCGATCGAGACCACCGAAAAGGAGCCGTTCTTGGAGCGCGCACCGGTCACCTCCAGTGGAAGTTCGGTGGCGGGCAGGATCGTGGTGGTCAGTCGCTTCGATTCGAAGGAGAGCCCCTCGAGTTTCAGGACCTTTTTCTCGAAGTGGAGCAATGGATCGACCAGTCCTGTCATCCACAGTTGAATCTGTGGAGACTCCGGATCACTGGTCTGGACGAGAGCATTTTTTCGTGGACGACCCCCACTGAAATCGGTGGTGTCGACCTGTAGTTCGATGATGCCGACCGCACCGACCTCGATCCACTGATCGAAGCGAGTCGAGGTGCAGCCACAGGTGGAAGTCACCTTGAGGATTCTCAGCGGTGCCTTGCCATGGTTCTCGACCTCGAAGGAGTGCTTGACCAGGCTCCCCTGGAGCACGGTGCCCCAGTCATGCTCCGTCTCGCCGAGGTGGATCACCGGCGCAGGGCCGATCGGGAACGGAACTGGCGGTGGTGGATCTTGAGCCGCAATCAGGGTGACCGGCAGCCGCAGAAGAAGCAGAAGAAGCAGCAGTAGCGGGGCAGCGTTCCACCACCCCGATGGAGGACTCGATTTCTGGAGGATCAGGTCTGGATTCGAGTTCGAGGAAGCACGGATCTGCGGGACTTGACGAGAATCGGCGGCTCTGAAAGTCATGGTCTTGAATACTCCTGATTCAACGCGAAGTGCGGGCCACTACGAGTGACTTCGATGCTAGGAGTGCAATGTTGAATTGGCAACCCCACTTCGAATTCATGGATTCTGGAACGAATGGGAGCCGAGGACCGTTGCGGAGGAAGTTGCTTTGAAGTCCATTTGACGCTATTTTGGCAGGCAGAGCACTGATGGGCTCGAAAGGAGACCAATGTTAAAGAGAATCATGACTCGAAGCAGCGCGCTGGCGATCGCCATCCTGTTGCTCTCGAGTATTCCTGCGGATGCCGGTTCCGAGGTGGGGGATGTCGCTCCTGCTCTGAACGCAGGAGGTTGGATCAATATCGATACCAACACCTCCTGGGATTCGCTCCAGGGGAAATTGATCCTGATCGAAAAATGGGCCACCTGGTGAGGACCTTGCAAGGGCCAGATTCCGCACTTGAATCAATTCCATAAGGAGTTCAAGGATCGCGGACTGGTTGTCATCGGGGTCACCGATGAATCTGAATCCAAGGCGAAGCCCTACATCGAGCGCAACAAGATGCAGTACCCGGTTGCTTTTGGTGGTGGCGCGAAAGAGTACAAGACCCGTGGGATTCCCCACTCCTGGTTAGTCGGTCCGGGCGGAAAGATCGTCTGGAAGGGTCATCCCGGAGGTCTCAATGCGTCCATCATCGAGAAACACATCGAAGGTGCCCGCATGGGACCGAAGATCAGTCTGCCCCCGCAACTGGTGAAGAGTGAGAAGTATCTCAAGGTGGGCCAGTTTGGTAAGGCCTACAAAGATCTGGAGAAGCAAGCGGGCCGTGCCAAGGATCCAGCAGTGGAAAAGGCCGCTCGTGAGGCGATGCAAAAGATTGCCGAGTTCGCATCGGTTGAACTCTCCCGGGTCGCTCAGTTCAAGAAGGAGCACAAGTATTCGGCGGGCTTGCAGGCGCTACAGCGCGGCACCGTCTCCTTCAAGGGGATGACGATTGCCAAGGAGTTCGAAAAGGAACTGAAGGCGTGGAAGAAGGACAAGTCGATCCAGGCGGAGATGGCCGGAGGTGCGATGCTCGATGAAGCCAAGGACCTGGTCAAACGAGGCCAGTACGAAAAAGCAGCCAAGATTTACGCGACTCTGGTAAAGAGCAAGAAATACGCAGGATCGGAAGCCCAGAAGGAAGCGGAAATTCGCCTTCAGGAGATCAAGAAGTACCTCTAGCACCTTCTTCAGAGTTCAACATTGAAAGCAGCCCCTCAGGTCAAGACCTGCGGGGCTGCTCTCATGTTGGGCTGATCTGTAGGAGAGTATCAGGGACGCACGCGGTCGATCAGGTCGACCACGCGGCTCGAGTATCCCCATTCATTGTCGTACCAGGAGAGGATCTTGGCGGAGTGAGTTCCAATGGTGGTCGTCAGCCTTGAATCGAAGATGGAAGAATGAGGGTTTCCGATGATGTCAGAGGAGACCACCGCGTCGGTGCAGTACTGGAGAACTCCTCGCATCGGACCCTCGGCAGCTTCTTTCACCGCCGCATTGATCTCCTCGACCGAGACCGGGTTCTTGAAGGTGGCCACGAGATCCACCACGGAACCATTGATCACCGGGACTCGCATCGCCATACCATCGAGTTTTCCCTCCAACTGGGGCAGTACCTTTCCGACGGCCCGGGCCGCACCTGTCGAGGTGGGAATGGTGTTCTCACCGGCGGCACGACTTCGACGGAGATCCTGGTGATACCAGTCCGCCAGACTCTGGTCATTGGTATAGGCGTGCACCGTGGTCATCACTCCACGGATCAGAGCGAATTTGTCATCCAGCACCTTGGCCACCGGAGCCAGGCAGTTGGTGGTACAGGAAGCATTCGAGATGATTTGATGTTCAGGTTTGAGAATCTCGTCGTTGACTCCGAGTACCAGTAATGCATCGATGTCGTCCTTGGGAGGGACGGTGAGGATGACCTTTTTTGCACCTGCAGTGATGTGCATCTGGCACTCTTCACGGGTGCGAAAGCGTCCGGTGGATTCGACGACCACATCGACCCCGAGGTCTTTCCAGGGCAGTTGAGCAGGGTCCTTCTCGGCCAGCATCTGGCAGCGCTGGCGTCCGGCAGAGATGACCCCGGAATCGAGGGACACCGGTTCAGGAAAGGGTCCCATCACCGAGTCGTAGCGCAGCAGGTAAGCGAGGGAGTCGGGATCAGAGATGTCGTTGATGGCGACGATATCGATGTCAGTGCGATCGGATGCGATTCTGAAGACACTTCTCCCGATGCGCCCGAATCCATTGATGGCGATCTTCATGAATCTCTCCTCTCTCCTTCGTTCGGGGTCCTGGATCCGATGTGAGCGGCAAGTTCGACGATCCTGTGAGAGATTCCGCCGCCCTGCTCGTACCAGCCAAGGACCTTGAGAAGAACTCCATCCGTGACCAGAGTTGCGAGGCTATCAAAGACGCAGGATGCAGAGTTGCCGCCGATGTCGCTGGAGACGATCGGTTGGTCGGTGTAGGAGAGATACCCCTTGTGAATACTGGCGGCAGCGCTGCGGAACACCTCGTTCACCTCTGCTGCTACCACGGACTTTTTCATCTGCAAGGTCAGGTCGGTGCAGGAGACGCCGGGAACCGGCACGTTCAACTTGATCCCCTTGAACTTCCCCCGCAGGTGAGGGAATAACTGTTCGATGGCCTCGTCGGTCCAGGTGGTCTGAGGGACGATATTCTGCATCGCTGCGCGGGAACTTCGTAGATCCCCCCGAGCAGGAACATCGGTAAGGCTCTGTTCGGAGGTGTACGCATGGACCGAGGTGAAGGATCCCTCCTCGACTCCGAACGCATCGTCGAGAACCTTGACCAGCAGTGCGGTGGCATTGGCCGTCGATGATCCGCACGAGATGATCCGATTCGATCGGTCGACATCCGAGGGCGTCACCCCCTGGATGTGAAGGTGGTCGATATCGTCGGTCGGTGGGGTCGAAAGGATCACTCGATCCGCCCCTTGATCCAGATGTTTCTGGAGTTCGTGGCGTGCTCGAAACTTACCGGTGGCTTCTATCACCACATCGACGCCATGGTCATACCAGGGGATCTCTCCGGGCTCTCGGTGGTGCAAGACCTGGATCTGTTTGCCTCCGGCGTAGATCGAGTCATCGAGGATGCGGATCGGCTCTGCGAAGGGGCCTCGCAAGGAGTCGAATCGGAGCAGGTACTCCATCGCATGGGTTTCTGCCAGTTCGTTGATCGCCACGATCTCGATGTCCTCACGGCCATAGACCGCCCTGAACACATTTCGACCGATTCGACCGAATCCCATCAATCCAATTCGAACGCTCATCGCGAAACTCCTGTCCGGACATCCGGAATCCCAGTTGTTCCTGCTGGGCGCAGGCACCTGCGGGTTCCGGGTAGCGGTAGTTACGATCCCCAGACAGAATAGCGTCAACAAGAAAAAGGTCGAGGGATCCGCCAGCATCCGATGGGGCAATCCTCTGGCCATTCACCCGGAAAATAGGACTCAAAATAGGACTCGAGGTCTCATTGAACAGTGATGTCTCATTGAACAGTGAGGTCTCCTTGAACAGCAGTGAGGTCTCTTTGAACAGCATCTTGGCGACCTACAGGGTCGAGGGGGATCGAGCACACTCCGCTGAACTGGCCCGGGCGATGGCGGTTGAATTGACGGTCGAGGTTCCTCAGTCGTTGATCGATCGATATCCGCGAATCGTTTCGGATATCGTCGCAGAGGTGCGGCAGGTCGAGGAGCTGGAAGCAGGGGTTCAGCAGGTGACCCTCGGGTTGAACGGAGATCTCGCTCGATCCAACTTGAATCAACTGCTCAACCTGGTGCTGGGAAACTGTTCGATGCTGCCATCTATCCAGCTCACCCGGCTGGTCCTACCGGATGAAGTCCTCGCTCGATTTCAGGGACCGAGTTACGGCATCGAGGGAGTTCGAAAACTGGTCGGGGTGACGGGTAGGCCACTGGTAGCGACCGCTCTGAAGCCTAGAGGCGCACCGGTTTCAGACCTGGTGGATATCTGTAAGAAGTTCATCACCGGTGGTGGGGATCTGATCAAGGATGATCACAATCTGATCGATGATGATCTGGAGCAGTTTCGCGATCGGGTCGAGCGTTGCACCGCAGCCATCCGTCAGCAGCAGGGAGATCGACACCGTATCTATCTGGTCAATCTGCTGGCACCTTCCGAACAACTGGATGCACGGATGGAGATCGCCCTCGAGGCGGGAGCCGATGGAGCATTGCTGGCACCCTGGGTGCTGGGGATCGACCGGGTGAGGGAGTTGACGCGCCGTTGGCCCGGGGTCTATCTCGGACATCCTTCGATGAGTGGTGTACTCACCGGAGGCTCCGGAATCGCAGCGCCGATCGTTCACGGCACACTGGCTCGGCTGGCGGGACTCGATGGTTCGGTGTTCGTCAATAGCGGCGGCCGTTTTCCCGTGACCCGGTCCGATGGAAGGGGCATCGCCGCAGCCCTGCGTCAGCCGCTGGCGAAACTGAAGCCAGCGTGGGCAGTACCCGCCGGCGGAATGAGTCCCGAGCGACTGCCGGAGATGATCGAGGACTTTGGCTGCGACACGATGATGTTGATGGGAGGAGCCTTGCTCACCGCGAAGGAGGGGATCGAGGCGTGTACGAGAGAGATCGTCCAGCAACTGGAGGATCGGTTCGAGACTGCGGAGGAGATGTAGATGGGGACCCGGGTCGTCGGCGCAGGGTTGCTGGTGCTGGCTCTCTTGATGTTCATCCGGTCGGGTCAGGCCTTCAACGAACGGTGGATGAGTGGACCAGAAGAATTGGCGTACTGTTCCTGCTTCTTGCCGCACTGATCTTCGGCTCGATCATTATGTTCAATGTCGATATCAGTCGAGCGGTGGGGACAGCGGCTAAAGTCCCCCGGGATACTCTTTCGATCTCGACGAGGATTGTTCTGAGCGTCTATCAAGATGAGTCGATGGAGGATGCCATCACACGCCAGCAGTGGGAGAGGTGAAAGTTGGTCAAGATCACAGGTGTTGCACTGCTCTTGTTCGCCATCGGTATGGGGATGGTCGTGTTTCTGATCGGGCGGGATGCATCGAACAACTTTCTCCTGTTCTTTTCTCCTCAGCCGCATCCGAGCACGCTCTCGCTGCCGACCCGCGTGATCTTCCAGGTCTCCGCTGAGCCCACCGATCGATCGTGGAGCAAAAATTACGACTGGAACTTGCTGTTGAACCTCAGTTTCGCTGGCGGCGTGTTGGCCCTGATCCTCGTAGGTGCGGGATTGAGGACGATCCTCAAGGAGCCGGATCAGGGGCTCGACGATAGGCTCTGCTGATGCTGACTTCAGCGCTTCAATGTGGCCTCGATCGATTGCGGGATGAGAGTTTTCTCGCGCTTCGTGGCAGCCGGATCGGAGTCTGCTGCAATCGATCCGCCATCGATGGTCACGGAACTCACCTCGAAGACCTGTTCCAGGAGGCGGCCATCGATGTGGTGCGTTGGTTTGAACCGGAGCACGGTATCGAGACGACCGCCCAGGATATGGAGACGGTGGTCTCGAATCGACCCGAGGTGATCAGCCTCTACGGCGATGACGAGGCTTCCCTGCGACCCGATCCAAATGCCCTGGAGGATCTCGATCTACTGCTCTTTGACATCCAGGACATCGGCAGTCGCTACTACACCTTCGCCGCGACCCTGAGATACATTCTGGAGGTGGCTGCGATCACCGGCACCCGGGTGATGGTGCTCGATCGCCCCAATCCGATCGGCGGGGTTGCCGTCGAGGGGGGCACCATCCATCCCGGATTCGAGAGTTTTGTCGGAGCCTCGCCCATCAGTATTCGCCACGGTCTGACGATGGGGGAGATCGCTCGGTTGCTGGTCGGGCCGCTGGGAATCGCTGCGGACCTGACGGTGATTCCCTGCCAGGGATGGTCGCGCGAGATGTTGCAGCAAGATGGCGCGCTTCCCTGGGTGGCCCCTTCACCGAACATGCCGACACCGGAGACCGCCCTCATCTATCCTGGCCTGTGCCTGATCGAGGGCACCGACCTGTCCGAGGGACGCGGTACCCGGCGTCCCTTCCACAGAGTGGGAGCCCCATGGCTCGATGCCGATCGTCTCGCCGATGCCATCGAAGTTCGGTCGAGGCAGATGGAACTGCAAGGAGTGAGTTTCTCGCCGGTACACTTCGTTCCACACTTTCAGAAGTTTGCCGCTCAACAGTGTCACGGAATCGAGATCGAGGTGATCGATCCGGTGGCAGTCGAGGCATTGCTGCTGGGAGTGATCGTGCTGGAGCAGGCGCGCGCTCAGAATCCCGAGCGGTTTCGCTGGCGCACCGAGACCTACGAGTTCATCGATGATCCGATCGCCATCGACTTGCTGTGGGGTGGTTCTGATCTGCGTCTCGGGCTGGAAGATGGGCTCTCGCCGCGCGATCTGATCGAGGCGCGAGAGGGGGAGCGTCTTCAGTTCCTGGGCCTGCGCCAGCAGAGTTTGCTCTACTGACCCGTGGTCACCTCAGGATGTTTGTTGTTGTGGCACCAGTCGCGTGACCCTGTGGGCGATCACCGAAACGGCTCCCAGCCGTTCTTCGACCTTTCCCTCGACCAGTAGAGGACCACTTCCATCGAGCAGGGTGCGCCGTACCGAGGGCCATATCGAACGGAAGCAAGTCACCTCACAGGTGCCATGTTCATCTTCGAGGGTGATGAAACCCATCGCACCGCGGGCACCGGGGTGATGTCGAGAGGCGATGCGGATCCCGCTGATCCTGACCCTGTCGCCGGCCTTTCTCGGGACTTCGCTCAACGAGATGCAACCGAGACGCCGTCGGATGTCTCTGTGAAACTGCATCGGATGAGCACTGACTCCTGCTCCCAGTAACCGGATCTCGTGTTCGAGAAGCTTTTGCGGTGAAAGTTCAACGAGGGCGGGCCCCTCATCGACGATGCCTGCCAGGTCGCCGGTGGTCAGTTGGTTCCGGGTCGCACCGAGGTGTCGATATCGGGTCCGTGTACGCCACAGCAAGCGGGTACGGGGGATCTCGAAGTGGTCGAGTGCGCCGACCAGGATCCACTCTTCCAGTTCTGCCATTCCGATCCGGGTCCGGCGCATCAGATCCTCGGGAGAATCGAAGGGGCGACCGGCGAAAACCGATTCGATACTGGACTGGCGTGAGCCGAGGATCATCGTCAACGGCATGCGTATCGCTCCATCCGGCTCCAGTATGAAGGTGTCGGCGGAATGTTCGACGCAGGGCAGCCGCAACGGCACACCGAGTCGCCTCGCCTCGGCGACGAAGGCGGCGAAGGGATACATGCCGGCGTGGTGGCGAAACAGCGCACACAGAAACTCGGCCGGATGGTGGGTCTTGAGCCAGGCACTGCGCCAGGCGAGTAAGCCGTAGGAGGCGGCGTGCGCCTTGTTGAAGGAGTAGCGACCGAAGTGCAGCAATTGTTGCCACAACTGGCGTGCTTCTCCGGCGCCGAAATCGTTGCCGATGGCGTCGGCGATGAACTGGTCTTCGAGTCGTTGCAATTGTGCCGGGGAATCGCTGCGTGATGCACGGGCCAGCGCTCTTCGCAGCAGGTCACCGGCGGCGAGGCTCTGGCCGGTGATGAGGGCGACCAGTTCCATCAGATTCTCCTCGTAGAGGAGCAGACCACGTTGCTGTTCCAGTAGTGAAGTGAGCGCCGGATGCGGTGGATCAGGGGCTTCCAGTCCTCTCGCCCGGCGGCAGAACGCATCCTTCAAACCGCCGGCGGAGGGGCCCGGGCGGATGAGGGCGACCGCCTGGATCGTCTCCTGCGCATTGCTCGCCTTCATCTGGATCAACAGCGATCGCATCGCCGGGCTCTCCAACTGGAAGCAGCCGAGGGTGTCGCCGCGCTGCAGCAGTCGTGCGGTTTGTTCGCATCGTTCGGGGATGGCCGCGATGTCGAGGCGTTTGCCGCTGCGCTGTTCGATCAGATCGCGAACCGTTCCGATCTCCGAGATACAACGGTTGCCGAGCAGATCGATCTTGATCAACCCGGTCTCCTCGATGGAGTACATGTCGAGCTGGGTGATGATGATTCCCCGAGCCGCTCTTTCGACCGAAGCGATCTGCTGGATGGGGCGATCGGCGATGCAGATTCCACCCGGGTGTACCGACCGATGATGCGGTCGCCCCAGTAACCACTGGGCATCTTCGAGCAGTTCTCGGCGAGTCGTTGCAGAGATTCCGAGCGCTGCGACGACGGGATCGTTGCGCAGAAATTTCGGGATCGTTGGAGGGGCACTGGATCCGCCACTGGATTCGCCACTGGATTGATCGAGGCGATGGGGCAGTCGCCGAGAGATACCATCGACATCGGTTGGAGAGAGCCCGTGAGCCCGTGCTGCTTCTCGCATGGCAGAGCGAGGCTGTAGCGTGGTCCGGGTACAGATCATCGCCGTTCGGTCCTTGCCGTAACGCTGGTAGACATGATCGATGATGCGATCTCTTCCCTGCCAGCACAGGTCGATATCGATGTCGGGGAGGTCCTTGCGGTCCGGATGGAGGAACCGTTCGAAGCGAAGACCGTGGGAGAGGGGGTCGACCTGGGTGATGCCGAGGGCATAGGAGACGATGGAAGCGGCTCCCGACCCGCGCCCTGCGCATTCAATCCCGAGCCGGTGGGCCTCTGAAACGATGTCGCCGACCACCAGGAAGTAGGGAACGAATCCCATCGAGTCGATGACATGTAGTTCGGTGGCGAGGCGTTCGAGGGCGGCTCGGGTGATACTACCGTAGCGTTTCACCAGACCTCGATGGCACTGTTCGTACAGGAGCCCGAAAGGGGTCTGCCCCGGAGCGACCGGAAAGGGTGGGAAGATGGTCGGGGTCGCAGCTGGATCGGTTTCGGCGGACTGCTCCTCGATGCGTGCGGCGGATTCGAGGGCGGTGGGCAGATCACGGTACAACTGTTGCCATCGGGCTGGAGTGGGAATCGGAGCGAGTAGGGGAGAGATCTCTGGATCGCGCTGATCTCTCCGATCACGAGCGACCCGTTCGATGGTCGAGACACGGCGTACCGCTTCGAGCAGATCCAGCCTCGGTTGTGTCACCGGTTGTTGCATACCGATTCGCGATGAGGCGATCACCCCGAGTCCCAGTTGATCTGCTGCATCGAGGGCACGATGTTCCCGTGCGATGGGATCGCGTAGGCGGTCGATCTCGATCAGCACCCGCTCTCGTACCTGCGGACCGAGTTGGTCGACCAGTTGCCGTGCCAGCGACAGGTCGCGTACCAGGATCATCAGGGAAGGGGCATTGCCAACTTCATCGATCAGGTCAAAGGGCGTGTCTCTCCGATCGGCCCCGGTGGCTTCGGAGAGGCGCCGACCGCTGACCAGTGAGTGCAGTTGCGTGCGGCTTGCCGGGTCCCGGGCGATGGCGACCACCGATCGACCGCAACTCCCATCGACTTCGGCGGCGGCCAGCAGTTTCAGACCGACCGTTCGAGCCGTCCGGGTCGCCTCGACGATGGTCCCGAGATCGCCATCTTCGGCGACCACGACGCTGCGCCATCCGAGCCGGGCCGCTTCCTCGATGAGAGTGGAGATCGGCTCCAGCCCCCTGAGCAGGGAGCCCCAGGAGCGCAGAGAGAGAAGCAGTGAGAGAAGCAGTGGAGAGTCAGCAGACACGAAAAACCTCGGATCGGTGGAAGCGGAGCGATCGCAGGGTAGCGAACATCTGTTCGCTAGCCAAGAGGCTATTGCAGAGAGAAATCTGATCGACCGGATGCCCCGGCAGGAAGAGGGGCGGAAAGAACGAGGGCGGAAAGAACGAGGGTGGAAAGAACGAGGGTGGAAAGAACGAGGGTGGAAAGAACGAGGGGCCGAGAAGGAGATTCCTTCTCGGCCCCTGGAACTGCGCTGCTCGCCCGATGAAAGATCAGGGGCAGGCGTCGTAGGTGGCACAGTCGAGAGCATCGGTGGTCGGATCTGCACCGCACACGGGAGCGGTCGGGGCCGGCATGTTGGGCCCACCCGAGAACAGATTCGACAATTCGTACACCGCATCTGCGATGTTGCCCATGCCGTCATCATTACAGTCTGCCGCATCATCGCAGCTGATGGAGCCACCGGTGAAGAGGGCCGCCAGCAGCGTAACGACATCGGCGATGTTGATTGCACCGTCGGAGTTGGTGTCACCGCGCATGAAGCCACCGGTCGAAGGCTGAAGGGTGACGGTGCCGTTGGTCAGAGCAGCGGGATTGGCCTGCCCATCGACGACGACGATGTTGACCACCGAGGGAGAGCCGAGCGAACTGCTCCAGTTCAGTGGAGTGGTGGTTCCGGAGCTGTTGCCGATGAGGCCGGAGGGGACGGTATCGTAAGCGACGCTTCCCACCGAAGTGCTGCTGGAGAAGAGCAAGAAGACCGTGTTGGAGAAGCTGTAGACACAGCCGACAGTGAGACCATCGACGTAGAAGTTGATATCGATGAAGTCGGGCCCGCTATTGCCGTTGAGACCATCGAGGGACGCAGCAGCATTCCAGGTGGTGGCGGTGATCAAACTCGGGTTGTTGGCGAGGCCAAAAGAGAAGCCCTGGGTCTGGTTGGGGTACCCGGGGGCGGTGGCATCTTCCTCGATCGACAGGGTCGCCGAGAAACTGCCATTTCCGCTGGCCGGGGAGTAACTGGCCAGCACATCGGAAGCGATGAAGGTGAACCCATCGAGCGGCACCTGACACGACGGTGCGCCCGCGCAGTCCGGATCGTCGCAGTCGGCCAGGCCATCGCCGTCGTCATCGGTTCCATTGGTGCAGTTTTCCGGCTGAGGACCGGCACAGGCCGGGTCGAGGTCGCAATCGGTATCTTCGCAATCGATCAGTCCGTCACCGTCGTCATCCACGCCATTGGTGCAGTTCTCCGCAGTCGGGGCTCCACCGAGGGTGATCTCCAGGGTTCCGGTTCCGAAGTCTCCACTGGCCCAACTGCCGAGTCGAATCATGTAGGTCGACCCCGCGGTCATGCTGACATCGAGGATCGAGGTGAATCCGCCGCAGCCGACACCATCTCCGTTGCAGGCGATCTGAGTCAGCGCACCGCAAGTGCCCTGGTAGACGACGACGTCGCTATCGAAATCGATGAGGTCGCAGGTCGAGATGGTTGCGGTCCCCGAGGTGGGAGCGGTGAACTGGTACCAGGCATCCGATCCCATGTCGCCGAGGGCGGTACCGACACACTGAGCATCGTTGTATGGATCAGCACTGGCGGTCATCGCCGTGGTGTTGACTGCATTCAACCCGACCACTGCCACCAGCGGATCGGCACACTCGTCACCATTTCCGCCGCTACCGCCACAGGCGGGGTTGGACGTACAATCGGGATCTGCGCAATCGATCAACCCATCGCCGTCATCGTCGGTTCCGTTGGTACAGTTTTCAGTCACCGGTCCGCCGCCTCCGACACTGATGGTGAGGGTTCCGGTTCCGGAAGTACCGTTCAACCAGCTACCCACTCGGATCATGTAGGTGATACCAGCGGTCATGCTGACATCGAGGGAGGAGGTGTATGCGGTACAGGTGGGTCCATCGCCGTTGCATGCGATCTGGGTCAGCGCGCCGCAGGTGCCCTCGTAGATGACGAGGTCGCTGTCGAAATCTATCTGGTCGCAGGTCGAGACGGTGGTGATGCCGCTGGTGATGGCAGTGAACTGATACCAACCATCGGAAGCCATGTCGCCGAGGAAGGTACCGGGGCACTGGGCATCGTCATAGGGATCGGCACTGGTGGTCATCGTCGTGGTGTTGATCGGGTTGGCACCCTCGACCACGGTCAGCGGGTCGGCGCATTCATCTCCGGCGCTACCGCCACCACCACCACCACCAACGGTGATGTTGAGAGTCCCGGTCCCGGAGTCGCCACTGAGCCAACTTCCAACTCGGATGTAGTAACTGTTACCCGCCGTCATACTGACCGTGAGAGTCGAGGTGAATCCGGTACATCCAGCACCATCGCCGTTGCAGGCGATCTGGGTCAGAGCACCGCACCCGCCCTCGTAGATGACGATGTCACTGTCGAAATCGATGGTGTCACAGGTGGATACGGTGGTGGTTCCAGATGTGTTCGCGGTGAACAAGTACCAGGCATCCGAGCCCATGTCGCCGAGGGATGTACCGACACACTGAGCGTCATTGTAGGGATCTGCACTGGTGGTCATCGCGGTCGTGTTGACCGGGTTGGCCCCTTCCACTGCAACCAGTGGATCCGCACATTCGTCGCCGGATCCGCCACCGCCGCCGCAGAGCGGATTGGCAATGCAATCGGGGTCGACGCAATCGATCAGTCCGTCGCCGTCATCGTCGGTGCCGTTGGAGCAGTTCTCGGTCGCAGGACCGCCGCCACCGACGGTGATGGTCATGGTGCCGCTACCCGGGGTTCCATCCCAGGTGCCCATTCGGATCAAGTACTCGACCCCCGCAGTGACGGGAACCCCGCTGATCATCGAGGTGAATCCGCCGCAGCCGGTTCCATCGCCGTTGCAGGCGATCTGGTCGAGGGTGCCACAAGCACCGACGTAGACCGCAAGGTCGGAATCGAAGTCGATGGTGTCACAGGTACTCACATCCATCGATCCACTGGAAGTGGGGGTGAAGGAATACCAGGCATCTTGCCCGAAGATGCCGAGAGCGGTACCGGTGCACTGGGCATCACTGATCGGGTCTGTTCCGGTGGTCATCGTCGTGTTGTCGACCGCATTGGCCCCTTCGACCACGGCGATGGCGGTGCTGCACTCATCTCCGGCACCTGCCGGAAGGCAGGCGGGACTGGTGAAACAGTCGGGGTCGAGGCAGTCGATCATGCCGTCGCCGTCGTCGTCGACTCCGTTGGAACAGAGTTCCACGTTGCCGCCACCACCAGCGGGAAGAGTATCGATGGTCAACTGACCGGTGCCGGCGGAGTCGAGCCAGGCGCCCAGACCCAGACCCCAGGAGCGAGAGAATCGCCCGTAGTCGTCAGAGAAGTTGTTGCCGCAAGCCGCGGTGCCGCAGCACAACTGACCGATGACGCGGTGATTTTGATCGAACAGCGGTGAGCCGGACGATCCCGGCTCGGTGGTTCCCAGATCCCAGTCGTTGACAGTGACGAAGTTGGTCGTCAGGGTCGGCGCCTGATTTTCGAAAGAGATTCTCTTTTCCTCGACATTGGGGTGGTGAATGCCAGTGGCATTGGTGGGTTGCGAGGTCGAGGCATTCCAGCCGCAGAACGAGACCCCGTAGGCGGGATTGGGTGGGCTGGTCAACTCGACCAGCGTGTAGTCGGAGGTGCTGGAGCCGGACCGGAAGATGGCGCCGCTACTGAACTGGTTCAAGGTGCCATTGCCGGGTCCTCCACTGGAGGCGGATCCGGGAGGACGACAGGTCGAGTTCTCGTAGTTCCAGTACACCACCAGCGATCCAGCATTACCGCTGGTGACTCCGCAGTGATCGGCAGTCATGAAGAAAGGAGTTCCGTCCTGGGCGGTGTTATTGACCATGAATCCGGTGCAGAAGAGGAAACCTCCGCTGGAGATGACTCCGACACAGTCGATCTCGTTCTCCCAGCTCGCCGATTGTGGGCACACCACATCGACATTGCAGGATCCGGACATCGACGGGCCCGTGTTGGTCGAGGCGGGTACGCCAAAGTTCTGATGAAATCCGCGATAGCCGGGGTTGATGGAAGCCAGTACCACCTCTTGGTTGATCATCCAGCGATCCTCGAGAGCGCAGGTGATCTCGATGACCACGTCATTGCCGGCGACGGCGGGAGTCCAGAGTACGCCGGAGTCCTGGATGTCGTCGACGGTGAAGGGGCGAACTCGGTGGGTTCGATCGATGTTGTAGAGTTTCATCTGACCCTCGACCGGTACCAGCCAGTTGCTGAAGCCGAAGTTCATGCTGATGGCATTCTTGCAATGGGCTCGTAGACGCCACACTGCGGTCTGGTCATCCAACTTGCTCCACTGCCCGTGGGTCGAAGGACGGATGTCGACCGACTGAGGAACGGCATAGCGAGGAGCCATCCCGGCTCGGTCGCGATCGATGTCCTCCAGCGCCAGAGACTCGATATCCAGGGCGGGGATCTCGACAACGGGCACATCCTTCAAGGAGATGTCAGCGCTGGCCAAGGTCGAGCCGAGGAAAAGAAGGGACAGAACCAAAGCAATAGTGGTCAGCGATCGAACTAACATCATGGTCCTCCTCAGGACATGTTTTGGGGTCGAACCGGCCATGGTGATCATGACCCGAACGACCATCTCCCGCGGATCTATCCGATCGAGGGAGATCAAATTGGACGACAACACACCTCTTCAACTCCGGATCATCCTTGCGGATTTCGATTCGATCGGCGGGGTTCAAGAGGTGTGCTATCTGTAATTACTGGATTATTAAGCCGCTTCTATTGTCCTTGCTGACCATTTTTCCGCAAGTGGCTATTCTCTGAACCCGGCCGGGAGGAGTTGCCGAGATACGCCCAAAGATCTCGTACCTGACCTTCATCGAGGGTGTCGATCAATCCGTTGGGCATCGGCGAGTCGGGAGACGCCTCGATGGAGATCACCTTCCCGCTCAGGGTCAGCGGCTGGTACCCGAATGGATCGGTGTTGAGAACCACTGAATCCGCGTCTTTACGCAGGATGCGTCCGACTGCCAGGTCGTCCTCGGTGGTGACGATACTCCAGTGGTACTGATCGGAGACATCGCGCGATGGGGTGAGGATCGCCCGGACCAGGTCGATGTTGGAGAAGCGTGCTCGGACCCCGGTCAGGTCGGGGCCGGCACCACCACCGATCTGTTGAAAACGATGGCAGCGGCTACAGAGCGCCTTGTGGTAGGCGGCCTGACCGCGCCCGGCATCGCCACCGGGTTGGCGCACTGCTGTGAGCAGCGTGCTCTCGGTCCAGCGGGTCACCGGATCGGGAAGCACCGGGGGGGCCAGTTCGGGGGTGGTCAGCACTCCCGAGCCATCATCGAGTTGCCGCACCATCTGATCGGCAAAGCCACGCAAACTGTTGCCTCCACTGCGGCCGCGGATCACCTTCAGCGCCGCGGCGATGCGTTGTTGCTGGGTTTCGTCCGGCTTCATGAATCGCAGCAGCCGCAGTGCTGCCAGTCCCTCCGCCGCATCGGCTTTGGCGTCCATCCAGTCGAGGATGCGGGCGGTCAAATCGGGCGCGGAGAGGCGCACCAGCAGATCTCCTCGGAGGCGATTTTCGGCCAGATCTGGACCGGGGAAGTTGTTGTCAAAGCGCGCCAGCAGTCGCTGACGGGTCGCTCCTGCGGGGTCACCCAGACGGGCGATGGCGACGGTGGCGACGCGCAGTTGCTCGAGTAGTTGGCGTCGGTCACTCGCCGGAGGGAGGTCGCACAATCGTTCGAGCAGCGCGTCTCGGTCGATCTTTTCTCCGACTCGAGCCAGCGTCAACAGACCGATCGATCCGGCACTGGATGCGGGGTCGAGCGCCCACTCTCTCCAGCGAGCGGGGGGGAACTGTTCGATGGCCACCCGTGCGGCATAGCCGATCGCCTGGTCTCGATGCGACAGGTGACTCCAGCTGAGGGTCAACAGATCCTCGGCCGGTTGTAGATGTCCCGTTTCCAGCTGTTTCTTGAGTGCCCTGGCCTGGCGACCCCGATCGGTGGTGGGGGCTGCCATCGGATCACGATCGTCACCCTCCGCTCGGATGCGAAAGAGGGTGCTGGCGGTTCCGCGTCCACCGGTGACTCCGTAGAGGGCGCCGTCGTCACCGAACACCATGTCGGCGACATTGAATGCGGCAGCAGCGGCGAATGGTTCCGCGCGGCCTCGCCAGCCGGCGCCGTGCTCCTGCGGGAAGTAGGCCAGGATGCGACCGTAGGCCCAGTCTGCGATGTAGATGGCATGGCGCCAGCGGCCCGGAAAGTTCCCCTCGAGTCCGGAGGAGACTCCCGTCGGGGAGGAGAGGTCGGTCTCGACCGATGGCATCACCGCGTCGGGAATCCCATCGGGCCACTTGCCGTCGCCGCCGCGCCAGCCCGCCTCGCCACCGGAGACCACCTCGACCACTCTCGGTGAACGGTACCAGGGAGTGCCTATATCCCATTCCATGTCGGCATCGTAGGTGAAGAGCGACCCATCGTGGTGGAACGCCAGGTCATAGGAGTTGCGAAAGCCACCTGCGACGCGCTCCCACTCGAGGGTCTTTGGATCGATGCGAAGCACCTGTCCGGCAGGAGCGAGATGTCCGACGGCATGACCATTGGGATCCCACAGTCGTGGCAGGATCAGATCCTCTTGCCAGTGACGATAGCGATCGCGAGTCAACAGCGACTCCGGTACATCGATGTGATTGCCGACCACGGTCCAGACATCTCCATCGGGACCACGCACCAGCGCGTGAACGCCATGTTCGCCACCGGGGCCCATCGCCGACAGGCGCTTCTCCTGATCGAAGAAGCCGTCTCCATCCGGATCGGAGAGGATCCACAGACCCCCCCGATCCTTGCGGTGTCCGGCAACATGGACCCACAGATCTCCATCGACCAGCAGTAGTCCCTGGGCATCGCCGAAGGAGGCACAGTCGGTGACGGTCACCCCCTCCTCATCGATGACCACTCGCTTCAGCACTCCCCGTTGCGGGGACGTGATGAACTTCCCGGGACCTTCGCTGGCGATACACACCCAGGAGCCATCGGCCTTGTCGACATGGTGGAGGATCTCCGCTTGAAACCCCTGGGGAAGGCTCCAGCGAGTGACCGATCCGCCGGGGGTGAGGCCGATATCTCCCCAGGGAGCGGTGCCGGCCCATTGGCTCCTGATCCCAACCAGATGAAGAAAAGTGAGGCCGATATCTCCCCAGGGAGCGGTGCCGGCACCCACATCTCCGATGACCCGCACCGGCTTCTCGGTTCCATCCTCGAGGTGACGCCACTGCGAGTCGGTGACGATGGAGACGACGGTTCCATCGTCTTCGGTCCAGCCGAGAATTCCCGCCAGTGCTGCAGGACCTCCGTCATTGATGCAGCGAACACGCAGCTGATGAGGTCCGGCGGTCAACTGGGAGAGGATCGCTCGTGCCGGCTTTGACCAGTCATCTCCCTTGAGGATCTGTTTACCATCGAGGAATGCCACGAAGTGATTGTCGCCACTCATCGTCAGCGACGCCTCGACCGGTTGATCGACCTCGAAGCTGCGAACCAGCTCGACCTGCTCCTGGCTGTTGCCCTGCGCCCAGATCCAGTGCACGGGTTGTGCCTCGGGCGGGGTGGAGTTTCGCGCACAATCGAGCACCGGGTCGCCGTCGAGCGGCTGCCATGGCCGCGCCCGGATCGATTTCCACTCGATCTTCATCGGTCCACCGCCATGAATCTGCAATCCGATGCGACCGCTGGTCACCGCATCGGGTGCCCCATCGGTGAAGGCGCAGACGGGGGTACTATCGATCTCATGTCGGATCGATGAGCCGTGGGCGATGATCCGCAACTGGTGCCAGTTTCCATCGGAGAGGCGCTCGACGGCACTCTCGGCATCGGGGTGGAAACCGACCACATCGCGGGTTCCATCCGCCGCCAAGGTGGCCACCTCTCCGCGCGGCACCGCAATTCCTCGTCCGCGCGATTCGTAGAGCATCCCCGAGTATTGATTGGCCGCGTCGAGGTCTGCCTGGTAGCCGATCGCCTCGCCATCGGAGGCGCGACGACTGCGATACTGGATGCCGCTGTTGCCGCCCTGGAGGCGGAAGTGAGCCTCCAGTACGAAGTCATTCCAGGTCGACTCGTGCCACAAGTAGTCGCTCCGGGGCACCGGACCCCCTGCCGGTCCCTCGCCGACGATCACTCCATCTTCGACCTGCCACAACTTCGAGTCGCCACTCCAGCCCGCCAGGCTGTGGCCATCAAACAACTCGGTCCATGCCAGCTCCTGGGCCGCTGCTCCGGTCGTGATCGACCACGAAATCGCCAGCCACAGCAGGCCACGCAACGAGATGGCCAACGAACTCACGACAACGATCGGATCACGGGTGCGCTTCTCATTCATCGGCTCTGCTCTTTTCAGCGATGGAATCAAAGGTTCCATCCAGGAGTTTGCGGATTGGTCTGGATCGATAGGATCGATCGATCCTCGGCGATGTCGGCCACGAAATCTGCCACCGCAGGGAGGGTCTCGATGGTCCAACGGGTCAATCTTTCGTAGTGATCGAGGAATCTTCGCAGTGCAGCAGCATCCATCGAGCGGCTGGCGTCGTGGCCGCGGTCGGCTCTCAGGCGAGCCTCTTGCTGGCCGCGCCAGAGGGAAACTGTTTCCCACGAGGGGACCTTGAGGATCGCCAGCTGGTCGAAGCGACCAAACAATTGCTGGTAGGGGCCTGCCAGCTGATCGCGGATCCGCTTCCGCCACACCATGTCGGGATCTTCAGCTCTTTCGAGATCATTGATGGGGGTCTCCCAGTCAAACTCGGTGCAGGCACCGAGCCCGGTACACCATCCCTCGAAGATCACCACATCGTAGGGGCCGGTGACCCGGCTCGACCGGGTCGTCGGCAGTCGGTCATCGATCCCCTTGTCGAAGTGGGGGATGGTCGCCGATGCACCGGCCGGATCGGCCAGTGCGCCGATGATCTCGCAGGCGAGTTCGGTGTCGTGGGTGCCCGGGACGCCTCGGGTGATCCACAGCGGGTGACTCTGCTGCGCCAACTGCTGTCTTTGGTGGAGCGGAAGATAAACATCATCGAGCGCAACGATGGCGACCTTCAGATCGAACAGATCCCGAGCCAGCGGCACCACCAGCTCGCACAAGGTGCTCTTGCCTGCTCCCTGACACCCCTGCAGGCCGACCACCACTGGAGCGGATTTGTGCTGGTGCCACTGCTGTAGCGATTCGACGAAGGGGAGGTGGAGTTGATCGAGTAATGGAGTGGCGCTCTCGGGAAGGCCGAGTCGTTGTCGCCCTCGATTCCAGCGCTGTCCGACATCGGTATCGAGAATCGACATCTCACCCCTCCAGCGCAAGAGGATACCCGAGGAAATGGAGGTTGGAACGGGAGACCGACGACCACGGGACCTTCCCAGGTCGAATGGGCAAGAGGAACCGGGATACGGCTCTTGCGACCCTGCGTCAGTCGAGGCACGATCCTGGCCAAGAGTTCATTCGAACTGGGCAAGTTCCCGAAGGAGAGCCGTCATGGCAGCGAGGAAATCGACACCATTGGTCCCCTGCTGGGCGTATTTCCTGCTGATCGCCATCCTAGGACTGCCGGGTTGCATGATACTTCCGGTTCCGGGTGGCGAGCAGGCGGCGGTCTTTCAGGTCTTCGAACCGAAGGCTCGTGTCGAGGACACCGGGATCGGGCTCTCGGGGTACTGG
>JAAZXB010000001.1:0-58579 GCA_014240375.1 Planctomycetota bacterium
TGTCGGTGGCTGTGTAGGTGACCGTCGAAACCCCCGATTGGAATTGGCTGCCCGATAGGAAATCGCTGGTCAGCGAAGCCATTCCACAGTTGTCGGTGGCCATCGGCTCGTTCCAGAGAGCGATGCTGCTGCAAACTCCAGGTTCAGTCGTGATGTTGATCGAACTGGGAGTCCCCAGGATGATCGGGTTTTCTTCATCCGTCACGGTGATACTGAATGACAAACTACTGCTATTACCACTCTCGTCAATCGCAGTGTAGGACACCACCGTCTCCCCCTGTGGGAAAGTTGATCCACTGATGTGAGTGCCACTGAAGTAGAACAATCCGCAGTTATCGATCGCTGTGGGCAGGGGCCAGTTCACCACGGCTCCGCAATCGCCTGCGTCTGTGCTGACGAGTAGATCCGAGGACCCCCCGGAGATCGTTGGCTCCTCGACATCCTGCACCGTGACCGTGAAGAAACTCGACGAAGAATTTCCATTCCCATCCAGTGCGGTGTAGGTCACCACTGTCGATCCAACCGTGAATTCACTACCCAGTAAGTGGTCAGAACTCAATGTTACTGATGCGCAGTTGTCACTGGCGGTGGGTTCGATCCAGGTCGCCGGGGCACTACAGGTTCCACTGGTGTTCTCCAGAGTCAGGTCCCCAGGCATTGCGGCGATGATCGGGTCTTCATCATCGATCACGGTGATGGTGAAGGACACCGACGTACTGTTGGAACTGGCGTCAGAAGCCACATACGTCACGGTTGTGAGCCCGAGAGCGAAACTACCACCCGAGGCATGATCACTGACCCAGCCCTGGATGCCGCAATTGTCCGTGGCCACCGGCTCAATCCAACTGGCATTGGCACTACAAGTTCCTGGAGAAGTTGAAATCTGCATGTCCGCAGGAACGCCAGAAACGGTCGGCTCTTCTACATCACTCACCGTGATGATGAAGGATCCGCTGGTCGTGTTCCCGCTCTCATCGGTGACGAGGTAACTCACAACCGTATCTCCCATGGCAAAAGTTGAGCCGCTGAGATGATCACCTGCGAGACTTTGCACCGAACAGTTGTCGCTGGCAACAGGCTCCGTCCAGGTCGCCACGGCGCCACAAGTTCCAGGATCGTTATCGATGATCAGATCCCCGGAAAGCCCAGTGATGGTCGGGCTCTCGCTGTCGAGGACGGTAATCGTGAAGGAATTTGTTGTGGTGTTCCCGCTCTCATCGGTGGCGAGGTAACTCACTACCGTCAGTCCCTCCGAAAAGACGGATCCGCTGACATGGTCACTCGTCATACTCAGCACAGCACAATTGTCGCTGGCTGTCGGCTCGGCCCATATCGCCACTGCATCACAAGATCCCGGAGTATTATCAAGAACCTGGTCAAGAGATAGTCCAGAAATCGTCGGCATCTCGGTATCGAGAACAGTCACTGTGAAGAAACTGGTCGACGAATTTCCGGAACTATCAGTGGCCGTATAGTTCACATTTGTCGATCCAATCGGGAAACGAGACCCGGGGCGTTGATCGGCTTCCAGTGTGGCAGAACCACAGTTTTCAGAGATCAGGGGATCGACCCAACTGACCATTGCACTACAGGTTCCTTTAGTATTCTCAACCGTCATATCCGTCGGCATCCCCGAGATGATCGGTGCCTCTTCATCGGTCACGGTGATCGTGAACGAGACGACCATCGTGTTCCCATTGTCATCGATGGCGGTGTAAGTAACGGTTGTCATTCCCCGGGGGAAACTCTCACCAGATGAATGGTCTCCAGACAGACTCGCAATACCACAGTTGTCGATTGCGACGGGTTCACTCCAGGTGGCGATTCCACTGCAAAGACCAGGATCGGTGGAGATCTCGATGGCCGTTGGAATGGCGATCAACGTCGGGTTCTCGGTATCCCTTACAGTGATCATGAAGGAAGCAGGGCTAGTATTTCCGCTGTCATCCGTGGCGAGATAACTCACCACCGTGTCACCAATGGGGAACATCGTTCCGCTGAAGAAGTCACTCGTGAGGCTCGGTGCTCCGCAGTTATCACTGGCAGTCGGTTCCGTCCAGGTCACCACAGCACCACAAGATCCGGGATCATTTTCGACATCCATATCGTTGGGCATCCCCGAGACCATCGGGCTCTCGCCATCGAGCACAGACACGGTGAATGAACTGGTCGAGGTATTTCCCGCCTGATCCATGGCGGTATAGGTCACGGTGCTGATGCCCTGAGCAAAGATCGACCCGGACATCTGATCACTACTGATCTCTGAACCGGGGCAATTGTCCTCCACCAGTGGCTCACTCCAGGTCACCATCGCTCCGCACGACCCGAGGTCGTTCTCGACGGTCAAGTCGGCTGGCATTGCAGAAATCGTCGGATCTTCTCCATCCTCGACCGTGATCATGAATGCAAAGGTACTGCTGTTGCCGCTGTTGTCGGTCGCGGTGTAGGTCACCGTTGTAGTACCGATCCCAAAGGTATCCCCGGATGAAAAATCAGATCCGCTGCTGGCCACTCCACAATTGTCGGTGATCAAGGGCGAGGCCCAGTTGGCCATCGCACTGCAGGATCCTGGTTCACTCTGAAGTGACATCTCTGCTGGCAATCCACTGATCGATGGAGATTCCAGATCATGGACCGACACGGTGAAGGAACTGGAGATGGTATTGCCGTGAATATCGGTGGCGCTGTAGCTCACCGTGGTAGCACCCAGTGCAAAGGTATCGCCAGATTGATGATCCGAGGTCAATGTCGCCACTCCACAGTTGTCGATGGCAGTCGGTGCGTCCCAGACATGGATTGTAGAACAAAGGGCAGGACTGCTGTCCAGGTCGATGTCAGACGGCATGCCGATCAGTTGGGGAGGTTCTTGATCTTCCACGGTTACCGAGAAGGAACTGGATGTTTCATTTCCTGCGAGATCGGTCGCGATGTAAGTCACGAGGGTTTCCCCCACCGGAAATGCATCTCCAGAAAGATGGTCACTCACCAGAGTCGAGAGGCCAAAGTTGTCAGTGGCTGTCGGCTCGATCCAACTGGCAATCGCCTGGCATTCTCCTGGATCTGTACCGAGGAGCATGTCCAGCGGCATGTCAAGAATCTCTGGAGCTCCCTCATCCGTCACGACGACACAGGAACTACAAATTGAAGTGTCTTCTCCACCTGGCCCGGTCACGACCAGTGTCACCTGATAGGTTCCGGGTTGCTGATAGAGATGGAACGGACTGGCCAGATCAGAACTGTTCTCGGATCCACTATCTGGATCTCCAAAGTCCCACAACCTGGAACTGATCAAACCGCTCGATTGATCGGTGAACTCGACTTCAAGGGGTCCAGCACCGCTGGTCGGAGTGGCAAGGAAACCTGCCACCGGAGGTGGGTCGAGCACGGTGATGCAAGAATCACACACCATCAAGTCGCCACCACCTGGACCGGTCACCGTCAGGGACACACTGTAACTTCCAGCCGCGGTGTACAGATGAGTCGGACTCGCCTCGTCAGAGGTAGTTCCGTCGCCAAAATCCCACAGTCTCGAACTGATGACTCCGGTGGAGGCATCGGTGAAGGAGACCAGAAGATCGTAGGTACCACTGGTTGGGGTGACATCGAAACCTGCGGTGGGAGGCAACTCCTGCACCTGGATGCATGAATCGCAGGTGAAGGTATCCTCTCCTCCTGGGCCTGTCACGGTCAAGGAAACGGAGAATGTTCCAGGAGTCGTATAGGTATGAGTTGGATCCTGCTCGGTAGAAGTACCTCCATCTCCGAAGTCCCATTGCCTGCTTTCGATCTCCCCGATGGTGTTCTCGGTGAAGGTCACTTCCAGGTCGTAGGTTCCGCTGTTCGGAGTGGCAGTGAATGCCGCCTCCGGAGCGATGATCGCACTGGAGGACCCACCACCTCCACCACACCCTGAAGCGAGCATCGAAACGATGCAGATCACGCTCAAGACAACCTTTGATCTCGACTTCATGATTGCTGAAAATACTTGCAACATAACTCTGACTCCATCCGACCGTTTGGATTTCATGTCCATCTAAATACCCCCGTCACAGACGTATTCCCACCCGGATATAGTCAGGAGGTAAATCCCAACTTGCCCGTGATTCATCTGTCGTCTGCCTACACTTCCTCGAACCAGTGGGCGATAGAACTCGGCCACTACTCGCTTACTATCAATAAGTAGCCTCACGCCACATCTTGTCTATATATATTCATGATCGGCTACATGGTAGATCCAGATTGGATACTTATCTTGCATGGCAGGAATGGTCGACATGACGCTGGAGTCACCATCCAGTACTCCTGGGAGGACCCAAGGAGTTCACGGTTCGCTGGACCCGATCATCGATGAATGACTTCGGATCGCTCACGGAATGGTCAGGATGGGATGGTCAGGATGGTCAGGATGGTCAGGATGGGATGGACAGTGCCACTCACCACCCCCTGCAGGAGCGACTCGCCCACCATCTGGGATTCGCTTCAGCGGCGCCGTGCCGCCATGATCTTGTCGGCAAAAGCCTGCAGATGCGAAGCGATTCGAGCGACCTGAGCATCATCGAGTTTGCTACGTGTCTTCCCGATCATCTCGATGAAATGAGCGCGTTCCCCTTCGGAGACGGGACAACCGATGTTCCCCTCCGGTCCATCTCCCGTGATCAGTTTTTTTCCTGATCCATCGAGGATCGCCATCCAGGGGATTCCGCCACGCTCCGTTTCGCGGATTCTCGCTGCCACTTCTTTACCGTGGATCATCCGGTCGGTATCGATCTTGAGGTCGATGTAGTCGTGCTTCATCAACGCAGCCACTTCGGGGGTGCCGAGGAACTCCTCGAGCTTGCCACACCATCCTCACCATGGCGCACCGAGGTGAAGGAGAATCTTTCTTCCATCCTTGCTCGCCTGCTTCAAGGCCGTTGCCAGGACCTGTTCCGCATCCACAGGAGGAGACTTCTGTGCCTGCAGGAACTTTTCCACCTTGACGCTATCATGGTGATCCCCCTCTTCCAGATCCCCGGTATTCTGATGGGCGACGACCTTGCCATCTCCATCGAGCACCGTGATGTAGGGAACACCCTTCTTCTTGATCATGGCACCGTACCCGTCGACGAGTCCGATGTTCTTGTCGAATTTCCCGATATCGACCTTCACCACCTCGTATTCGTAGCGGATGGTTCGAGAGACGGTTCGATCCTTCTTGAAGAACTCATCGAGTTTCACGCACCAGCCACACCAGTTGCCACCGTAGACGACCAGTACCCGCTTGTGTTCCTTCTTCGCCCGCTCCACTGCAGCGGCGATGTCAGCGGCGGCATCGGCCTCGGTATCGTAGACGGGAGGTGCCTTCTTCTGCGCCTTCTCAGACTCTTGCGCCAGCGAGAGGGATCCCGAGTTGAGCGAGAGTATCAGCCCCATGATGACCAGTAGTTGTCTTCGAATATTCATCGGTCTCCGATCCTTTCCCTGTGATCCGGTCCCTGTTCCACCCGATCACGGTCCCACCCGATCACCCTGCAGTTACTTCTCATCTGCCACGATCGTCTGCAATGTACTCCCCCGACCGTTGTGGATACAGGATTATCAGCGGCGGGAGGGGTTCCTCGTCGACATCGCCCCTTCCAGGCCCGCAGTGACAGAGAGTACTGGAATGAACCTGCTTTTTGGAGGATGCTGCCCGCTACAGAAGGGCAGCAGAAGATGGACGACCGATGGATCGATGAGCAGATCGACAACTGGGTCTCGGACTTTCTCATCGACGATGCGGGAGATCGAGTCAGCAGTGAGGTTGTACCCCATGCCCAGGCGATCCTCACCACCTTCCTGCGACACGCCTGTTCCATCCGGGGGATCTCTCCGGAGGGCATCGAAGAAAGTGATGTAAGGGCGGGTCTCCTCGACGGCTTGAAGTCGATATCGATTTCGAATCCGGTTCAGGAACAGGTCCCGGCTCTCATCGGTGAATTTCTTGCCGACCTCACGAGGCGGGGTCGGCTCGCGGATGGAGAATCTCATCAGCGAGTCATCGATGTGCTGCGAGATGAATATCTGCGCACGACCCGCTCCGAGGTGAAGTCCATCGAGAGGGTTGCCTCGAAGATCGGGCGCAATGAGCCTTGCCCCTGCGGTAGTGGCAAGAAGTACAAGAAGTGCTGCATGAACTTACTCGATACAGATCTGCACAACTGATCGAGAATCGGGAGGAGGTCTCTTGGAAAAAGTAGTGGGTATCGGCGGTGTCTTCGTTCGAGCGAAAGACCGCAAGGCGCTGGCAGGTTGGTACAAGGATCATCTAGGACTCGACATCGATGATGCATGGTTCGGGGCAATCCTCCCCGGCATCTCCGAGGGTCAACCTGATGTGGGAGGAGGCTTGTGGAGTGCATTCGAGGAGGAAACCGATTACTTCGGAGCACGGGAGAATCAATTCATGGTCAACTTCCGGGTCGCCAATCGTGACGCCATCCTGAACCAGTTGAAGAACGCCGGCTGCAATGTCGATGAGAAGATCGGGGATAACGAATTCGGCCACTTCTGCTGGGTGACCGATCCCGAGGGGAATCGTGTGGAACTGTGGCAACCTCCAGCAACCCCGGCCCGGTCATGAAAACTGTTCTGAGTGCATTGCTCGTACTGGCTGGCTCACTCGGAAGTTTCTGCGCGGCGCAGATCCCCGCCGACAAGTCCCCACCCAACATCCTCTTCGCCATCGCCGATGACTGGGGTTGGCCTCATGCCGGTGCCTATCTCGATCCAGTGGTGAAAACTCCTACCTTTGATCGCCTCGCTAGAGAAGGAGCGCTCTTTCATCACGCCTATGTCTCCTCCCCCTCCTGCACACCGTCGAGGAGCGCCATCTTGACCGGGCAGTGGCACTGGAGGCTCGAGGGTGCGGCCAACTTATGGAGTGTTCTGCCCGACAAGTTCAGAACTTATCCAGAGATTCTCGAGGATGCAGGATACGTGACCGGTTCAAAGAGCAAGGGCTGGGGTCCCGGAAAAACCGAGACCGCTGGCCGCCACCCTGCAGGTACTCCCATCGCATCTCCCGACTCCCAGGCTCTGGCAGATTTCATCGAAACGGTCCCGGATGGGAAATCTTGGTGTTTCTGGCTCGGGAGCCACGATCCACACCGAGGCTTCATCAAAGGTTCCGGCGAGCGCAGCGGCATGGATCTGTCGAAGATCGAGTTGTTCGGCCACTTTCCAGACAGTGCAGAGGTGCGCGGCGATGTTGCGGATTATTACCTGGAGGTGCAGCGCTTCGATCGAGTGGTCGCAGCGGCAATCGCCACTCTTGAGGCCAATGGTCAGCTCGACAATACCATCATCGTGATGACCGGGGATCACGGCATGCCCTTTCCTCGCTGCAAGAGCAACAACTACGACAGCGGAGCTCGAGTGCCGCTGGCCATTCGCTGGCCAGAGAGGATCAAGGGAGGAACTGTGGTGAACGATTTCGTCAGTTTGGTCGATCTCGCTCCCACATATTTCGAAGCCGCAGGTGTTGCGATCCCGAACGAGGTTTCTGGTCGTAGCTTGCTCCCGCTGCTCGGGGGCGAGGACCACGGTGATCGAGAATTCGTCCTGCACGGCAAGGAAAGACATGTTCCTGGCCAGGAAGCTGCCGATCTTGGAGGCTATCCAACCCGAGCACTGCGTACTCATCGGTTTCTATATCTGCACAACTTCCTTCCGGATCGTTGGCCCGCCGGCACTCCTCGCCATCAGAAATCGTCGATTCCAGGTGCCTGGCTCGCCGACTGTGATAACGGCCCGACCAAGAGTTACATCGTCGAGCACCAGGATCGAGATGACGAACACCGACGCTTCTATCAGCTCAGTTTTGGCAAGCGCCCCGCCGAGGAGTTGTACGACCTCTCCATCGATCCACACCAACTGGTCAATGTCGCAGCGGACCCCGAATACACGGATCCGCTACGGCGCTTGAAGAAGAAGTTGTTCGCCGAATTGAAGAGGACCGCTGATCCTCGTGTGACGGGAACGGGACCGGACTTTGATCGGTTCCCCTACCTCGGTGGTGCTCCCCGGTATCCAAAGAAGGCCGAGTAGAATCGAGTCTTCTCGCCACTGATCCGCTGTATTGGTACTCGATCAAGTTTCCAGCTGGTAGAGCAGTGGTAGTTCGAGGGTCGAGGAGACTGGAACACCGTCTCTGGTCGCCGGGACGAAGCGTAACCTCTCGACACTCCTGACCGCGGCACGATCGAGCAGGCGATGGCCGCTGCTTTGCAGGACCTCTACCGACAACACATCTCCATCGGCAGACACCTGCACCATCAGTATTACTTCTCCCTGCTGTCCTTTTCGGATGCACTCGCGTGGATAGATCGGTTGCCACTCCAGCGCCACCGTGGCGGGTTCGAACACCTCGACCCGAATTTGAGGAGCGATCTCCACTAACGGCTTCGCTGGCTCTGGAACTTCCATCTCGTCGACTTCCTGAGGAGGTGTCGCATCGGCAACCAGCACCGGGGATGGCGCCACCGGATCATCGGGGCGTGGGGCGGGCAGAGGATCGGGGATCCGTTCCAGCGGTAGAGGCTCCGCTGCTGGTTCTCCAGGGGTTTCGGTGATCTCCTCGAGAAGTGGATCCTCGACCCGCTGTAGAGTCCGGATGGGAGGACGCGGCTCCCAGCGAATGATGGGAACCTGGGCTTCCTTCCTTGGCCGGGGCTGCTGCTGTGGAATCGAGATCACCACCCCCGATAACACCGCAGCCATCACGCCATGCAGGGTGACCGAGGCGAGTAGTGGCCAACTTCGGGAGATGGTACGGGGCATCAGAATCGAGTTTCCATCCCGGTCACCAGGCTCATTCCGGCCTCATTACTTCCAGATCCGTGAAGTCGATAATCGACGTCCGCTAGATTGGTCAGCCCCAGATACAGATGAGTTGTGGAAGTGGCTTGCCAACGTCCCTGCAGGTCGACCACCGCATACCCTGGAGTCCCTCCCGGAGGGATCCTCTGGACATCGGCCAGATCTCTGCTGGACAGATGAGTCTGCTTTCTGGCCATCGTGATGGCGGCCTCCAGCGTGACATCATCGGACGGAAGGTAACGCAGTGCAATCCTCGCCATCGCTGGAGCCAGCCGAGACAGCGGCTGAACCTGCTCGACTGCGGGGGCCACCGGCGTCTCCACCTCTCCGGTGATCCAGGAACAGGAAAATTGGCCCCTCCAGTGCCTCGAGAAATCGCGCTTCATTCTCAGGTCAAATCCACTGGCTCTCCCGGCCCCGGCATTTTCCTTGGTCACGATGTCATTTCCCTCGGAATCGAGATCACCAGTGGGATACCTGACCACCAGCGAATCGAGCCAACTGTGCCACAACACCCCCTCGATGCCCCAGTCATCCAGCGAGTAATCCAACCCGAACTCTGCCGTGAGGAAGTGTTCCGGATCGAGCCCAGGCGTCGGGATCTCACTTTCACCACTGGCTGCGAGATCGAACCGTGTCAGATCGGAGAGATTGGGCGCCCTGAACGCCTGGGACAGCCCGCCGTGCAGTTGCATCTCATCCGAGTACTGATGGACTGCGTGAGCAGTTCCCACGACGGCGGACCAGCGATCCTCGATCGGACCGATCACCTCTGAATCGGACAGGTCGGGATCGACCACAGTTGCATCCACTTCGGCACTGGCCCATCTTCCTCCGATGACCAGGCTCGTCACAGGATCGAGGGCAATGGTGTCCTGCAGGTAGATTCCAAAGCGATCGTATCGAGAATCATCCGCCACCGCTCCTCGCGGCGCCACCAATGACAGCGATCCATCGAGTGCGTATTCGCTGCGATATGAATCGACTCGATCGCGATAAAATTCCAATCCACTGCTGATCTCACCCCAGGGAGATTCACCAGTCCATCGGTAGGTGATCCCCAGGGTCTCGTCGGAGAGCCCCTGAACCTTGCGCAAACCGCTGGCTCGGATTCGATCCTCCTCCTCCGAGATCCGGTGGCTGGAGAGGGTCCACTGCGACTGAGCTCCGTCATCGTGACGCCAGATGAAGCGGCTGTAGATCAGTTCTCGTTCCCCATCGATGTCACGCTTCAGGTCACTGCCATGAACCAGGCCATTCCACTGACTACCGTAGATGGTCGAGTGTGTACGAGGGACATCGAGTTGCCGATGGGACTGGATCCCGATCACCAGGTCGAGGTCATCATGGATCTCGTGGGTGAGTGAGAGATCCCCACTCCACTCCCGGTATCCGGTTCGTGGCTGAAGACCTTCCCCTCGTCCCGCCGTGTAATCACCGTGGTCCTTGAAACTGGCTCCGAAGCGAATCGCAGTCTTTTCTCGGATCATGATCTGATCGACCCGGCTGATCGATGAGTCCTCAGCACTGACAAAGCTGTGGGACACGATGGTCTGATCCTGCGGGTGGGATGATGGTTCGACACCGTGTCCTTCCAGCAAGATCGTGCCTCCGGCGGCATCGCTTCCGTACAGCACTGAACCGGGGCCAAAGACCACCTCGGTGCGGGTCAGGGCCAGTGGATCGACCAGGCCCAGGTATTGATTGGGACCCGATCGATAGATGGCATTGTTGAGACGAATCCCGTCGACCAGAACCAGCGTACGAAATCCGGTCATCCCCCGGAGGTAAGGAGAAAACTGACCGCGGGCTGTTTTCTGGAGGTGAATACCGGGCACCTGATCGAGCAGATCTCCGAGGGTTCCAGGCGCCACGGTCGATCGGTCGTGCCGATCGAACAGTCGAAGGCGATCTCGGGATTCCTGGCGGGCATCTGCCCAAGGGGCGCGGATGACGATCGGCTCGAGGCGTAGTTTCTGCGGATCATCGGATGAAGTCGAATCTTGCCCGGCTCCCAGTAATGGTAGGAGTAACAAGAACTCAAGCACGGACATCTCCTACCGAGGGAAAAAGAACATGACTCGTGACCGGTAAACGCATCATGGTGAACTCTCCCCTGTTGGTTCGAGAATTCTCTTCACGATGGCTACATGATGGCGACTGTGCACCAGGGCAAATCGCAGCCACTGCCTGGCCCCCATCTCGCCCACTGCGAAGTGGCTGAGTACCTGGCCACGATCGTCGAGCCGTGAAGCATCCCCGACCAGATCCCCACACATCTGAAAGACCTTGAGCCGTAACGATTCCAGTTCAGCGACCCCACGCCCAGCGGTCGGCTGTACGTATTCTGGAGCCTCAGCCGATCCCAGCGGAATCATCCCGACATCGAGACATGCCTTGCCGCCCGCGGTGAGTCCCTCGGAGGGAGCCTGACCCCGTCCCAGAACGAGTATCCGGATCGCCTTCAGGTTCAACAGCGCTGCCGTCAACAGGTGATCGAGTTGCTCCCCCACCGACCAGTGCGATATCTGGATTTTGCGAATGGTGACGATCTTCTCATCGGTGGTCCAGATCGCCATCTCCTGCAGTTCTTCGATCAGATGATCGAGGTCCGCGGTGTCGGTGCCGAACTGAAGATCCATCGCCGATTCATTTCAATAGAACGGGAGCCGACAGAATCACTTCCGTCGGCTCCCTCGATTCGAGTTCATTGGCCGCTAGAAGCCTGACAAGATCGTATCGTCACCGGTCACACCAGGGGATCCTGGCATCTGGGCAACTCCAGTGGTGGTAACGGAGATGCCATTACCCCCGGATCCCGCAGTCACCTGCTGAGAAAAGGTAAATCCATTGAGCAATCTCACCTGGTCGCCATTTTCATCGACCAGCACCAGCCAGGCACGAATCTGGAATCGATCACCGATGGTCGACACGTTGCCAATCCACGGTCCGACATTGTAGACCAGGGAGGACTGCACCGCTGGATCTCCGACGCAGGGATCGATTCCGGCGGGGGTGGGCGCACCTGAGTTGTTGGTGAACTCCCGGACACAGTAATAATCGACCGCGGACTCGTTTTGATCCGCAGCAAAGTCGCCCGGAGGTGCCTGTACTTCGTTCCACAGCCACGGCTTGTCATCGGCGTAGATTCCGTTGTTGGCAAAATTCGCCGACTGACCGGTTCCACCACTGGGTGGATCGATTCTCGGCACCGTCAGCAAGGATCCAGTCGAAGCGAGATCGCCGCTGACGGCCCTCTCCGGATCATCGTCGGTGGTGATCAACTGGTACCAGTTGAAGTGATGGCCACCCAGAGCCGCAGCCGCTGCCCCGAGAGTTCCTGCATCTCCGACCGTCTCGAAGGATGCTTCGATGGGGCTATCGGGGTCACCGGTCTCGATCAGGGTGATCCTCCCAAGCCTGGTTTCGCCCGACATCACGGCGATCTCTGGATCGGATGAATCCAGGGAGAAGTCGGTCGGATCGACCAGAACACTGGCGCTCTGGATGTTTCGAAGTTTTCCTTCGAACATCGCCCACCCGACCCCTTCCGATTGCATCAGAGCTCCGACGGTCGCAGTAGGATCTGCAAACGATCCGTGATTCCCTGCGTTGTAATTACTCGCCCCCCCAGTGTGAAAATCGGGAGGGAAGTTCTTGATTTCAACCCTGTTGTGCACCGGCAGCGAACCGATCCGGATCATCGGAAAGGAACCGCCAAGGTGACTGGATTCGACAACACCGGTGTAATACTTGGTCACGCACTCAGCGTCCTGAATGATTCCATCGGCGATGTTGTCGATGCGTCCATCCACGCAGGTGGGATCACCATTGGGAAGCAGCGAGGCATCTGTTCCGACCATGAGGCCGTAGAGTCCATTCCCCAGACTGTTGGTGCTGACCACGGTGTCCGGGAGTTCGAATCCAAACATCCCCCCAGAAGGCCTGCCCCCCTTGATCACTCCCATGTGAACCGCTGAGTTCGCTGCGGCCCGGCGAATGTGCACCACCGGATCGATCCCATCTGCGATGGCGGAGATCACATTGAGCGCCTGTTCTGCACGGGTCGATCCTTGCACCAGCCCTTCGCCTGCAAAGAAGTCCATCAATCGTGGATTGTAGACCGGCGAGTTCTCGAGCATCTTCGCCACTCCTCCACCGGTGACATTCAGTTCGGCGGTGGTGACGCGGCCCGGCGCCATGGCACTGATGAAGGTGGTTCCGATCAGCCCTCCGAGCGACATTCCGACGTAGTGAACCTCGTCCGTGAAATCTGCTCCATTGATGCCGGTCAGTGGGTCACCATCGAAATCCCAGGTTGGCAGGGTCTCGGTCAGCATCGCCAGGTCACAGACCGCCTGCATCCACACCGATCGGGAACTGATCAGGCTGGGAAAATTCAGGAAGTACGCCCCGCTGGGATCGGGGACCATGTCCCCCACCGGATATCCGTTTTCATCGAGGTCGGCGATTCCATCCATGTTGGCATCGATGAAACTGCCGGAATTATTTCCGACGCGGTCGATTCCAAGGGTTCTCTCTTCACCGGCCTGTCCGGGAGCCGAGGAGCCATGACCCGCCCAGTACGGATTCCCCTCGGTGGTGCCATGAAGCGGTGCATCCATCGACACCACAGCAAATCCAGCAGTGCAGAGCAATACGGAGAAGGCGGCCCCATCAAAACGACTGCGGGTGATTCCATGCTGGAAGATCACCACTGGATATGGGCCAGCCACATGATTCGGAGTCATCACCAGCACCGGGACTTCATGAGGAGGACCCTGGGGAACTGCGATCGGTGAATAGCGCGTGGGAAAGGAGTCGTTGGGTGCTGCACTGGCGGACTGGTACACCTTGTTTCCATCGGTCCAGTATCCGGTCACTGCATCTTCCCACCCGGCCGGACCCGATGAGTCTCCCGGATAAAAGGTCGGCAAGGTGATGGTACCCTGGGCCAGATTGGCGTTGTAGGGCAAATCAGCAGGGCTGTTTATGGCACCCACCAGGGTGAGGAAATCTCCTACAGTATCGACGCCCGAAATCGCGACTCCCGGCGTCGTCGCAGCCGGCGCCTGGGCGAGGGTGGCGGCCACTCCCGCATCCAGTACGTCGGTGACACTCTGGCAGGTGAAGTAATTGGTCACCACCACGCTATCGGGATTCACTCCCGCCTGAGCGGCGAGCAGGCCGAGGCTACTCTGAACCGCAGCTCCGATCGCATTGGCAAATCCATCGGTCGCGGCGTTCCCGGTGTTGTCAGGAATTCCTGCGGCCATCCGCGCGTACTGATCCGATCGAATCACCGCATTGCCGCGGAAATCTCTGACGCCGTTGGTCACCATCACGAGGATCCCCCGCGAAAGCCCGCCGAGAGTGACATTGTCTGAAGCGGGCCATGGCACCTTTGGCTTGACCATCACCTGGTACTGAACACTCTTTGCCAGCGTCACGCTGTAGTCGACGTCCGCTTGCAACTCCCGGATGATTCCCGGCGCACCGGAAGTGGGACCGACCGGAAGTGAAATCGGCAGACCGATGGCAGCCATTGCATCGGTCGGCGGCAAGATCGAGATCTCGAATACCCGCACCGTCTCCCCTGCCACGACACTGGTAGGATCGATGTTGTGAGTGAAATCGATTTGCATCGGCATCGTGTTGGAGAATCCATCGAGGAATCCCTGGGCCACCAGCACATCACCGGTATCGGATGCGTCGGTGGCGCTCGGGATGATCGGCGTGTTGGTGATGGAGGCGCCCGGAGCACCCCCGGCCATCAATGCGCCCTCGTTGAGCCCCGCATAGGTGATGAACAGGTCAGAAGGAAACGGTACCGAGAAGGCACCGGTCGAGAACTCCGCCTCGGTCGGCGTAGGGGTGAACTTGCTGTTGTTACAACCTGCAGCACTGACGACCAGCATCAGAGCAAAGGTAACCATCGCAATACGGCTCATGAAGATCCTCCTGATTTGATTAGCATTCTTTCGGATGATTCGAATCGGTCCAGATCTGCAAGAGGATGGAACTTCCAAAGGACGGCCCGAGTGGCCGGTGGATTCTCCAAACTGTTGCTCCTGCGGTTGCGGATCCGCTGTCGAATCGTCGTATCTCCTCTGGTCATCGGCTTACAGATCATTTGCAGCCGGAAACTCTCTTCATGGTCTACGAGACCCCCGGCGAGATGTCAATCGTGGAACCCCTGATTGGCTCGATTCCAGCGCTCCAGAAGCTCCTCCTGGAGCCTCCCCATCGCCTCCGCTTGTGCTGGATGCAGATCGTCATGCCCCAGCAGGTGCAGCAATCCGTGGATGACGTAGAGATGGGTCTCCTCCAGAGGGCCGAGATGATGCTCTGGCGCCTGGCGGACGGCAGTTTCGGTCGAAATCACGATTTCCCCATCGAGGTGGCCCGAGCGCCTCTCCTCGAGTGGGAAAGTGATGACATCGGTGACCGTGGGATCATCCATGAATTGCAGATGAAGGCGGGAGATCTCCTCGTCCTCAACGAAGCAGAGACCGACTCGCCCCTGGTGCTGCTGATCCTTGAGAACAAAATGGACCAGATCGATGATCCGATCCTGATCCAACTCAACCGCAGTCTGGAGATCCTCGATCTCCACCTCGATGCCGCAAGGCTCTGAAGAACTCATGAACGCCGTGTCGCGACCGGCGAATCAGGGGAGGTGGGATCGGTAGTTCCTACTGCTGGGGAACTGATTTCTTCCTCCCCGGGGTACTTGACCCGACCGTGGTGAATCGCCGACAGAACCCTCACGAACGCATCTTCGATGCGATGCAAGTCGCTCATCGTCAACTCACATTCATCCAGTTGCTCCTCGAGGGAGCGGGCCTGGATGATGTTTTTTACGTGCTGACGCACCCGCGTCGGAGTCGGATCGGAGAGGGTCCTCGAAGAGGCCTCGACACCATCCGCCAGCATCAGGATTCCCGCCTCACGGAAGGTGGGCTTGGGTCCGGGATAGCGGAACGCCTCGCGGGTTCGATCCGCTTCCTGCTCGTCGACCTGCTGCGCCCTCTTCTGAAAGAAAAACTCCACCACCGATGTCCCATGATGCATCGGAATCATGTCGACGATCGGCGACGGAAGGTGTTCCTCTTCGGCGATCCTCATGCCGTCCTTGACGTGAGCGATGATGATCAATCTCGACATCTCGGGGGACAGCCGATCGTGTATGTTATCTCCCCCTTGCATGTTCTCGACGAAGTAGCCCGGTTTCATCATCTTGCCGATATCGTGATACAGCGCTCCGACGCGGCAGAGCAAGCCATTGGCTCCGATCGAGGAAGCGGCCTCTTCCGCCAACTGACCCACCATCAGTGAGTGTTGAAAGGAACCTGGAGCCAGCAGCGAGAATTCGTTGAGCAGCGGTCGGTGAGTGTCGGAGAGTTCCATCAGACGGATCTCCGTCAGCACATCGAACCACTTCTCGAGGAACGGGAGAGCGCTGGTGATGAGGACTCCGGCGGCGATTCCGTTGATCAGCCCCCACGTCGCATCTTTCAGCCAGATGTTCGATGAAAAATTGGCCAGAGTCAGTTGTTGAAATTCCGCCGTATGCAGCAACAGCGTCGCCACCGCCATCGTCAATCCTGAAAGAAATCCGACGGTGAGGATTCGAGTCCGAGATCTGACCCGCTGGACTCCTTGTATCGCCACCAGACTGCCGAGGAACATCGCCACCGACATCGCCACCGGATGAGCCTCGAGATTGAGATCGAGCCGCTCCGAGACCATCAGCGTAGTCAGGGCGATCGCCACCATCGAGACCAGTACCGCTCGGCGGATGGGCAGCAAGAATCCCAGTACCATTCCCAGCAGCGGCACCGGTAACAGCATCACCGAAACTTCCGGCTGCTGCAGGATGACCCAGTTCGCCAGCAGGAAGCCGTGGATCAGCAGGAAGCAGCGTCCGATCTGAAGAGGAGTCTTGTGGCGCTGCACCCGCTGGGCGCGGGACATCAGAAGTGCGCCGGCGTGGATCAGCAGTACTGCGGCGAACAGATCTCCCCAGTGCCACGGGTCGATCACAGCGAAGAGCTCGATATCGAACCGTGTCCAGCCGACCAGAAGGGTCGCCGCGACCACCTGGAGCGACAGCACCAGAAATACTCGCAGTCTCCGGGCCGACAGCTGATCCGCCGCGATCTGTCCCGATCGCGTGGTCCTCCGGCCAAATGAGAGTCTTTGCCAGGTCTTGCGACCGGCTCGACCGCGTACGGTCGCCATGGCATTCCTTTCGCCCGGGCAGCGCCTGGGCTACTGGTGGATCCCCATGGATCCAGCCAGGGTGCCATTGTCCGATCAAACCACCATTCTGTCCAAGGGAAGCCAGGAGTGCTCGGCAAATAAATCGTAAACTATTTAAATATAAAGACTTAAGAAGTTCTTTTCGAACTGCCTTCATGGCGTTCGTAGGCGTTGACGATCTTCGTCACGAGATGATGTCTGACAATATCGGCCGAGTTCAACTCGATCCAGCCGATTCCCTTCACCGAGCCGAGCACCCGTCGCGCGTGGAGCAGCCCCGACGGTTGCCCCTTCGGCAGGTCCAGTTGGGTCGGATCGCCGGTCACCACGATGCGAGACCTCGCCCCCATCCGCGTCAGAAACATCTTCATCTGTGCTGGAGTGGTGTTCTGTGCCTCGTCGAGGATGATAAAGGCGTGATTGAGGGTACGGCCCCGCATGTAGGCCAGCGGCACGATCTCGATGATCTCTCGATCGCTGTACCTGCGCACCTGGTCATAGTCGAGCATCTCGTGCAAGGCATCGTAGAGCGGCCGCAGGTAGGGATTGACCTTCTGCTGGAAATCTCCGGGAAGAAACCCCAGTTTCTCCCCCGCCTCGACCGCCGGGCGGCACAGGATCAGTTTGCGCACCTCTCCCGCCTTCAACGCCTCGACCGCTGCGCGAACCGCCAGGTAGGTCTTGCCCGTTCCTGCAGGTCCCAGCGCGAGCACGATCTCGTGCTCCGCCATCGCCCGGAGGTAGCGAGCCTGCCCCTCGGTTCGGGCAATCTTGGCCAGATCTCTCCAGCCCTCGCCATCTTCCTCCCCAAACAGGTCCTGGGTGGCATCTTTGGCAGCGGTGGCACCGCCACCGCTGGAGCCCTCGCGAAAGTTTCGGATCGCCCCTTCCAGTTCATCTTCTGGCGAAGATGCAGCGGGATTTTGATGGGCTGCCCGCATCCGCTCGACGGCATCGCGGGCGGCGCAGACGCCAGCTTCCATTCCCTGGAAATCGAGCGCCAGTCCGCGGGAAGAGGCCTCGATATCGAATCCGTCCCGGATCATCCGGAGATTCAGATCGCGGACCCCAAGGATCGCCTGTGCCTCATCGTAATCGACAAACTCGATGGTGATTTCCACGTGACTTCCTCTCTCGATCACTGGTCCAGCACGATCCTCAACCAGAACACCAACGGCATCACCAGGATCAAACTATCGATCATGTCGAGGGCACCTCCGAGCCCCGGAATCGTCGCTCCGGAGTCCTTCCTGCCGACTCTTCTCTTCAATGCCGATTCCTGCAGGTCGGAGATCTGCCCGACCACTGCGACCAGAACACCGATGAACAGTGCCATCCCCGGTGTGAAACCCGGATCGGCCAGCAGTTCGGCGTAAAGGTAGCCGATCGCCGATGCGCTGGCGATGCCTGCCAGCAGCCCCTCGATCGTCTTCTTCGGACTGATCGGATGGAGCGGGCGCCGGCCAAAGTTACGGCCGACAAAGTAAGCCCCGGTATCGCTGCCCTTGACCATCAGAACGGTGCACAGCACCAGATGGATCCCGCTCGATTCCATTCCCTCGAGGGAAGCCAGCAGTAGTGTGCAACTGATGGGGATCGACAACCACAGCACAGTGAGTAGCGAATAGACGCGAGCCCAGAGTATTCCCTTCGAGCGGTTCGATACGAAACCCAGCGTAGTCGACACCAGCGTGCTCAACAGCAGCACCGCCCCGAGCAGCGAAGAGGAAATTTCGACCGCAGTAGACCTCCCGAATGTAGTGACCGCACCACCGGATGCTGGTGTACACGACTGCACCAGGTAAGTGACCACCATCGCGTAGACCAGAATCCAGCTCAGTTGGCGTAATCGCAGGGATCCTCGCGGCATGGTAGGGAAGGAGATCGCCTCGAAGATCGCCGCAGCACCAAAGGTCAGGGACAAGATCCACAGGCCATGACCATCGAGCCAGCCGTACAAGTCTGCAGAGAGCAATCCAACCGAGATGATCAGGATCGGAACTCCCCACTTCATTCGATTGGCCAGTCCCTTCATGCATCCCCTCCTGAGGTGGTCGATGAGACCGAGCCAAATCGACGAGACCTACGAGAGTACTCCTCGAGTGCGGCGGTGAAATCAGCAGTCGCGAAATCTGGCCACAACACCGGGGTGAAGTACAATTCTGCGTAAGAAGAGTGCCACAGCAGGAAATTTGACAGACGCATCTCGCCACCGGTGCGAACCAGCAGATCGAGATCAGGCATCGCAGGGTCATACAACTGAGCAGCCAGAGCAGACTCCTTCTGAGCACCGATCAGCGACCGATCACCCGCTCCAGCAGAGCAAAAGGCATCGGCCATCTCGGCCCGACCTCCGTAGTTGACCGCCAGTCGAAACACCAATCCCTGATGCTCGCTGGTTTCACTCTGAGCTTTCTCGATGGCGTCGATCAATCTCCGGGGTAACTCCTGCAGGCGGCCGATGGCTCTGAAACAGATCTGCAGCCGTTCCATCTCCTCGCGTTCCTGCTCCAGGTGATCGGCCAGCAATTCGTACAGAAACTGGAGTTCTTCCGCGGGGCGTTGCTCGGAGTTCTCGGTCGAAAGGGCGAAGCAGGTCACCTCTGCGATCTCTTGTTCTCGAGACAGACGAAGAACTCGACGCAGCGCCTCGGCCCCCTCGGCGTGGCCATCGGTTCTCGGCAACTGACGCTGTTGAGCCCAGCGGCCATTGCCATCCATGATGAAACCCAGATGACCGGGTCGATCTCCCGCGGGCTTCCGCGCTTCCACCGATCGCTGCGAGTCTCCCGTTCGACTCAAGCCAGTTCCCCTTCGGCCTTGAAAGGTTCGAAGATACAGACTTCATCGCGCCGCTTGCCCGTCGAGAGGATCGAGACGGGGATCCCGGTCGCCTGATGTAAGCGTTCGATGAATGGTTGCATCGACTGTGCGTCGACCTTTCCCCATCCGGGCCACTGCTCGATCACCGGTTCCAGGCCTTGCACATCGGTCAAGGAATCGGGGAACTTGTCGAGCAGTTCGCCATCGAGACGATATCCGGTCACGACAGGGATCGTTTCCCAGCCATCGAGGACGTCCGCCTTGGTCAGTGCAAAGGAGTCGAGATCATTGAGTTCTGCGGCAAAACATAGTGCCGGAATATCGAGCCACCCGACTCTTCGGGGACGCCCTGTGGTGGTGCCGAATTCGCCACCCGCCTTGCGCAAAGCATCGGCCTCTTCACCATGGATCTCCGAGGGAAATGGTCCTTCTCCGACCCGCGTGCAGTAGGCCTTGGTCACTCCGACCACGTGTTCGATCTTTCTCGGAGAGAAACCGGTGCCCGGGCCCACTCCCAGAAACGAAGGGCTGGAAGAGGTGACGAAGGGGTAGGTGCCAAAATCGATGTCGAGCATGCAGCCCTGGGCACCCTCGAAGAGCAGTTTCTTACCCTCCGAGTCGAGCCGTTGCAGCAGTCGACGGGTGTCGGTCACTTGATGGGACAATCGATCCCTCAGTTGTGTGCAAATTCGAACCGCTTCATCGATTCCGTCTCCAGCGACTCCCAGCGCCGCGGAATGATCAGCCAGTCGTTTGGGGAGCACCTCTTCGATGAATCCGGGCTCCATGATGTCACCCATACGGATACCGATTCGACCGTACTTGGCCTGGTACGCGGGTCCGATCCCGCGCAGCGTGGTCCCGATCGGTCGTTCGGCTCGCTCCTCGTGCAACTTCTCCACCGCACAATGGTAGGGAAGCACCACATGGGCGCGATCAGAGATGCGGATCCGCTGCACCGCTTCCTCGGGGATCGAGTTGACTTCATCCAGAAGTTTGAGCGGTTCGAGGACCATTCCATTGCCGAGGACTGCGAGGATCCCCTCGTGTAGCACGCCCATCGGCAGGTGATGCAGTACATGACGTACATCTCCGATGTAGACGGTGTGCCCGGCGTTCGCTCCACCCTGGTACCGGACCACCGCATCGACATCCGTCGCCAGAACATCGACGATCTTGCCCTTACCTTCATCTCCCCAGTTCAATCCCACAACGCAGACATGCTGCATCGACTTCTCCAGTTCCATCATGAACCGCCATCATTGTCGGTCGGAATAATTTCAGTGAGTCCACCCATGTACGGTACCAGCACCTCGGGGATCTTTACCGATCCATCGGCACGCTGGTTATTTTCAAGAATCGCAATCAGTACCCTCGGTGTCGCGATCGCCGTGTTGTTGAGGGTGTGGCAGAAGTGAACCTTGCCATCTTCTCCCCGGTAACGCAGGTCCATCCGTCGCGACTGATAATCATGGAACCGAGAGGCCGAGTGAGTCTCCCCCCACCCTCTGGAGGGCATCCAGGCCTCGATGTCGAACTTTCGCACCTGACCCACCCCGAGATCTCCGGTACAGACATCGACGACTCGATAGGGGATCTCCATCGCCTGCAGAATATCCTCTGCGTTGTTCCGGATGAACTCGTGGTGCTCGATCGACTCCTCGACATCGTTCTTACAGATGATCACCTGTTCCACCTTGTTGAACTGGTGAATCCGGTAGAGCCCCTTGGTATCTCTCCCTGCCGCTCCCGCCTCACGGCGGTAGCAGGTCGACCAGCCGGCATAGCGGATCGGCAACTGCGATTCCTCCAGCAATTCGCCGGAGTGAAATGCAGTGACCGGGACCTCGCTGGTACCGGTCAGGTACAGGTTGTCTTGCGGGATCTCATAGGTCTGATCCTCACCGCCGGGAAAGTAGGCGGTTCCAAAGAGTGGCTCATACTTGACCATCGTGGGAACGATCATCGGCGTGAAGCCACGCCCGACCACCTGGTCGAGAGCAAATCGAAGCACTGCCAGCTCGAGTAATGCCCCGGCCCCTTTGAGTATGTAAGTCTGAGAACCTGCCAGTTTGGAAGCGCGAGCGAAGTCGACGATTCCGAGGGCTAGCCCTAACTCGACATGATCCTTCGGTTCGAAGTCAAATTCAGTGGGAGTTCCCACCACTTTCAGTTCGACATTTTCGCCATCATCTTTTCCGACAGGAACCTTGGGATCGGCGGGCATCGGTACTCTCGATTGGATGTCGTGGAGTTTGTCGACCACCGATCGGAGTTGATCACCGAGAGTCTTGACCCGATCCGAGACCTCACCCATCCGCCCGATGGCCTCCTGCTTGGCAGATCCATCGAGAGTGGCGATCTCCTTGCCCGCGTTTTTCTGCTCATGTCGCATTTGCTCCTGCTCGGTGAGCAATTGCTTGCGCTCGTCATCGAGTTGGACCAGTCGATCGAGATCCACCTCGAAGCCCTTATCACGGGCACCCTGGCGAATTCGCTCCAGGTCAGAACGGATGAATTTGATGTCGAGCATCGAAGTGCCTCCGGAGGATGTGCTCGATACCCGACCCCGGATTCGAGACTCCCGCCGGGCGAGGATAGACTGCGATTCGCCTCGCTTCAATCGAGGCAGGTCAGGGAGTCGAAGATCTCCCCGCTGCGGCCCGCACCGTATCGACCCCGATCTGGCACCACCGGGCGATTTCCGCCGCCCCCTGCTCCAACAGGTCGAGGTCCTGAGGGTCTGCCCCGATCAGTGCTGGGAGCAATAATTCCCGTGCTGCAGCCAGATCTCCCGTGGCTGCCAGCGATCGAGCCTCCTGCAGCCGGGTCCTCAGGCGCTGCCGGGCAATCTCATCGGCCCGGATTTCCAGCTGGTGGTCGAGGGTGGCTCGTAGCTGGTGGCTCGCCCGATCGAGATCCGTGCCGATGACCGTCATTCCTTTTCTCTGGGAGTCCTCAGGGCTCAGAACCACTTCCACCTCGATCACCTCAACGGTCTGCTGCCCCCTGAGATCGATCACCAGAAACGGCAGCCTGCCGATCAATCGCCACTCTTCCCCGACCGGAACCGAGTCCCTCTGGTCCCAGGTGGTTCGCCAGCGCCTCGCCGGACTCCCAGCGATACGTCGGGCGAGTCGCCACGCTTCTTCGAGACAAAAGGAACGCCGTGAACTGAGCAGTGCTGCATCCACCGGCGTCGCCTCGGTCCAGCGCTGGGTCAACTGAAGGATCTGGTCGATCAGTTGAGCCCATCGCCTCACATCCGCCGAATGAGCGGGAGAGCGACTCCAGCGTCGACCACTCTCTCCCCAGCGGCCGATCCTATCGCCAGTGCCGGAGGCCCGTTGCCTACGGACGGTGGCCACTCCCGATCGGATCAGATAAGTCGACCCTTGCTCCGCTGCGGGTGGAATCCAACCGCGATAGATGATCGGTCGCAACGGCAATTCGATGCGGGATCTCAATCGGTCGAGACGATCCCCGACCTCGACTCCTGATTCGAGCAACGTTGCGACCATCAACAGCGCGCCACAAGGCTGCTGCGATTGAAGCAATTCCTCGGCACCAGCGAGTAACTGCTGACGAGCCCAGTTTCCCTGGAGGATTCCCTCCCGGTCGTCGGACTCGAGTGCCAGCAGTTGATTCTCTGCGGCGAGTACTGCCACGGGATCCTCCAACTGACGGCCCTGCTGCAACTGTGCCCGGATGTTGTCGACCACCTGGTCGTGCAACTGTTGGATGTACTCCTCGAGCAATGGATCCGCGGGTGCTCGATGAAGAAACGGCTCCAGCAGCGTGACCGCCTCGACCCGATCTCCCTGACTCAGTTTCTGTTCAGCCAGTTGGATGGCTTCATCCGACTCGACACGCAACTCGATTCGACGAGTCCAGTGCTTCATCACCGATTCGTGTCGTGCAGGAGTGGCAACCCCGGAAGCGATACAGACGATGGGAATCCTCTGTAATCGTGGATAGAGCCCTCTCATCTCGACCGCCCCTCGAGGCCGATCGGCACATGCCAAGCGATCACGCAGGTGTCGCCAGGCGCGATCACGCACCTGGTCGATCACGGCCTTTTCGGGCCGGGTAGGATCGACGAGAGAAACAAATCTACGCAGCGATGCGGGGATCTCCAGTATTCCGAGCAAGGCATCTTCCCACCGAGCCTCTTCGACCGCTGTGCTGATCTCATCGACTTTTTTGAGATCGGACCCTCGCACTTCAGGGAGATCTGCATCGGCGATGAAGGGATGGCTGAAAGTGGGACTCAGACCGATGACAGCGGTGAGACCTGCGGTGATCAGGATGGCTCTCTGGAATCGCAAGTCGGAACCCCATCTGGTCGCCCCGGAACGACTCCGAGGCTTCGGTGACCTACAGGATCCGGCGATACCGGACCCCAGAAGGGTACCATCCAGAAGGCCGATCGGTCTCATGAGAGGCGCAGAAACGCCTCTATCGAGCCTCTTCTCCGAGGCCCTCGGGAGTCACGGCCCCCTCCAGCAGCAGATCATCGTCGATCTGGCTCCATCGGTGGTGAATCAGCGGCACCGCACGGTTCATCGCCTCGATCCCGGACCCCCCGATCGGCCCCGGTGCCGCGGCTCCGCCGACCAGTTTCGGCGCGATCAGGATCTGTACCCGATCGATCAGGCCTGCAGTGAGGAAGCCTCCATGAGTTTCCGCTCCCCCCTCGACCAGCAGATCTTGCACTCCCCGCTGCGCCAGTTGCTCCAGCAGCAGTTCCAGTGCGATCCGATCCCCGGACCCATCGAGACCGATCAGTTGCGCGCCCGCATCCTGCAACCGATGCGCAGCGTCGCTGTCGAGTTGCTGAGCGTGACAGAAGATGAGAGCTGCTGCAGGGGCCTTGAGGATTGCCGCCTCGACCGGAGTTCGACAGTTGGGATCGATCACCACCCGCAGCGGGTCCACCGCATCTGGCGGGTCGCTGGTCAGGCGAGGATCGTCCGCGATCACCGTCTGAACCCCGACCAGGATGGCATCGATCTCACTCCGGGCTTGCCGTGTTCTGGCCCGGGTCAACTCCGAGGTGATCCATTGTGAATCGCCGCTCTCGCAGGCGATCTTGCCATCGGCGGTCATCGCCCACTTGGCGGTCACCAGAGGTCGACCGTATCGAGTTCGACAGAGGTACGGCGCCGCCAGCCAGCGTCCCTGCTCGGCGAGCAGTTCTCGCACCACCTCGATTCCCGCATCCTCCAGTAATCGATAACTGACCCCTGCGGTCACCGGGTTGGGGTCATCGACGGAAACGATCACTCGCCCGATGCGAGCCTCGATGATCGCCTCGACGCAGGGCGGGGTCTTGCCGTGGTGGCCGCACGGTTCGAGGGAGATGTACAGATCTGCACCGGTGACATCGATTCCAGCGGATCGAGCGGCTGCGAGACAGTTGATCTCGGCATGATGCCCTCCGTGGTGCGTATGCCATCCCTCGGCAACATCGGTTCCAGCGACCAGCAACGCACCGACGGGAGGATTGGGAGCCACCCGTCCCAGACCGTTGCGCGCCAGTTCGATGGCACGCTCCATTCGCAGTGGATCGGGCCGGCCTCTCACAAAACTGACGAATTCGGAAGGATCGGTCGTGGCGACGGTCCTGCGACCCTCTGGCCATACAGGGTCGCTGCGGATGCACGGTCGACCTCGACCACGACGAATGAACCCGCGACTTCATCATCCTGGGCATCCCAGATGACGGTGCGATGATCTCGTGCCTTGCCCGCCCAGCGAGTGTCATTGGAGCGCGACGTCCCCTCGGCAATCACCTCGACCTGGCGACCGAGGAATCGCTGATTGCGCTCCTCGCCCGATGAGGAGATCCGTTCGAGCAATTGATGATTACGCTGCTTCTTGATCTCGAGGGGAATGTCATCATCCATCTGGTGGTCGCTGACGGTCCCGGGCCGCGGAGAGTACTGGAATACATACCCATGGTCGAATCCAACCTCATCGATCAACGACAGGCTCTCTTCGAACTCGTCCTCCGTCTCACCAGGAAAACCGACGATGAAATCGGTGGCCAGGGTGATGTCGGGAATCTGCTCGCGCAATCGATCGATGACATGGAGATAGAAGGATCGATCATAGGTCCGCTTCATGCGTGCCAGCATCGAGTCACTTCCAGACTGCACCGGCAGGTGCAGGTAATCCATCACCTTGGTGCATTCGGCCATCGCCTGGATCAACTTCGGCCTGAGAAATCTAGGATGCGAGGTGATGAAGTGGCAGCGCTCGATGCCGTCGATCTCCTCGACACCTCGCAAGAGCGTATCGAGCCCCACCCCTGCGCCAAGTCGCTTGCCGTAGGAGTTGACCGTCTGACCCAGAAAGGTGATCTCCTTGACTCCTGTGTCTGCGAGACGCCGGACCTCGTCGAGAATCATCTCGGGTGGGCGGGAGACTTCTTTCCCTCGGGTGGTCGGCACTATGCAATAGGTACAAACCATGTCACACCCTCGCATCACCGACACGAAAGCGTGCCACGGCTGCGGTCCAAGGTTGCGCTGACGCACGAACTCCAGCGGTGAATCCATCTCGGTCGCCAGCACGGTATTGCGCTGACCTCTCGCCTCTTCGATCAACTCTGGTAGACGATCGAATTCACGAGTGCCGATGATCAGGTCGATCCACGGGGCTCTTTCGGTCAGTTCGTCTTGCTTGTGCTGTGCCACACAGCCGGTCAAGCCGAGAATCAAGTCGGGTTCGCGCTTCTTTCTGCGCTTGAAACTGGTCATCCGCATCACCGCCCGTTCCTCAGCGTGCTCTCGCACGGAACAGGTGTTGTACAGGATGACCCCGGCATCCTCTGGATCGTGGACCAGGTGATAACCACGGTTGGTCAGTCCCTCAAGCATCAGTTCTGCATCGAGTTTGTTCATCTGGCAGCCGAACACCTCGAAGTAGACCCGATGAGATCGAGGTACATCGGCTGCGATCGGGGTAGTCTTCATCGGGTAGGTCAGTTTCACGGTCTTCTCCTGAACAGGTAGTCGATGGCTCCAGTGCAAGGTGCAGGGCCTGAAGGTTCATCCGGATGGTAGGAACTGAGCGGGCACGGGTCAACAGTACCTGCTCCGAACCAGTAGCCTGAATCGAACCTATCGCCCCTGCCAGGGGGAGTAATACCCTACCAGGATCCTGGCGACCAGCCCTCCGGCCACCACCAGGGCGATCAGCGCCATCCACAGGTGATCGGTGGTAAAGAGCATCGTTGCACAGAGCAACCCGGCTGCAGCGAGCACCGAATCCACCACCCGCCGACCTGTGGCGTCGATCCGGCGCGCCAGTCGATCCATCCCGACGATCTCCGATTCCACCCGGAGGCGTCCTCGGGTCGCCTTTCGAAGCGCCTCGGAAACCAGTTCTGGCAAGTCTGCCAGCATCTCGATGTTGTCAAGGGTCTGGTCCGCCGTTCTCCTCAGCAGTTGGTCCTGCGATGTCTTCTGCTGCATCAGATCGACCAGCAGTGGTTCCAGTTCACTGGCGGTATCAAAACCAGGATCGAGGATTTCGGTCAACCCCTCCAGCAGTACCAGTGAGCGTGTCATGCGCACGAAACCGGAAGCGATTTCGATCCGATGCTCGGTGGCGATCTCGATGATGCAACGAAGTAGCGCCGGGAGATCGACCTCTGACAGTTTCAAACCCACATAGGGATCGAGTCGATTGGCGATCGACTGGGTCAGGGCAAAGGAGTCCGCATCACCGTGACAGTACCCGACATGGAGAACTTGCTGAGCGAGGTCCTCGTAATCCCTGCTGACCAGGGCCTTCAGCATCCTGGAGAGACGCATCCTCAGTTCTTTTGTGAGGAGCCCGGTCAGTCCGAAGTCGATCCAGGCCACTCTTCCCTCGGAGGTCCAGATGAGATTGGACGGATGAGGATCACCATGAAACTGGCCATGGACGAAGATCATCGTGAACAGAGATTTGGCACAGATCTGTGCGATGCGATGCCCCATCTCTCCACTCACCTCAAGACGTCCGATGGAAAGCCCTTCGACCCAGTCCATCACCAGTACTTCTCGACTGGAAACTTCGGGATGAGTGCCAGGAATCAGCACATCGGCATCGCCTTCAAATGAAGTGCGAATTCGATCGATGGCGTTCTTCTCGAAGTTGAAATTGACCTCGGTTTCGAGAGCCTGTTTCAACTCATGAACAATCCCGGAAGGATCAAATCCACCCGACTCGGGCTCCTTGGCCAGAGCCTCGGCAAACAGGTCCAGCAAACCGATGTCCTGCTCGAGCATCCGCTCGATACCAGGCTTTCGGACCTTTATGGCAACCCTATGACCGTCGAGAGTCATCCCCTTGTAGACCTGGGCGATGGATGCACTGGCCACCGGTTGTTCATCGATCTGGCGAAAGCAGTCGGCCAGATCACGGCCCAGAGAACTCTCGATGACCTGACGCATCTCGCTGAAGGGAATCGGATCGACGTCATCGCGCAATCGCTCCATCTCGGAGACCAACGGGGCTGGAAAGATGTCGGGGCGACTGGCGATCAACTGTCCCAGTTTGATGTAGAGCGGGCCGAGGTCTTGTAGCGCCGATCGAAGTCTGCGCGGGAACGAATTCTCGGAGCGTGCGGACCCACCCAGTAACCTCACCCGAAGACCCGCACCCAATCGGGATGCCAGATCGACCAGGCCATGGCGTGCCAGGATCAGGGTGATGTCCTTGAGTCGTGGAATGTTGCGGAGAGTTCGCAGAGGTGTCACCACCATGATCTCCTAGCGAGAGCGGAGCTGTTTTTCCAGCTCCTCGACACGAGCCTTCAACGCTTGATGCTCTTCCTGACTCACCGGTACCATCTTTTGAACCACCCGGACCCACTCCTCGGAAGTGGTGCTGGAAGGAGGAGAAGCGGTCGGTGCAGGTTCCTCCGATTCGAATGAGGAGTCGGCTTTTCGTTGCCAGGCATCGAGCACAGCCTGCGCCTGATCTCGGTTGATGGTGCCTTCCTCGACCAGATCATCGACGGCATGTCGAAGACCCGATCGGGTCCGTTCGATCATGTCGAGACCGGCATGTATCCACTGGCGTACAGCATCCAAGATTCAACCCTCTTCTCGCTCTGGTGGGTCGGATATCCTAGCGGATCGAGCACCTTTCGGCGACCGACGACCACTTCCTCGATGGGCAAAAAAATAGGGAGCCCGTTGAGAATCAACGGACTCCGCGGGAAAGGGGGGGAGTGCAAGTTTGCGAGGAGTTTCATCCTCACCTGAACCTAAGCAATCGCCGTGCCACCATCCGAGTTCCAGGCAATATTCCGTAAGCGCCATGGACTAGTCAGGTTACACACATCGGGTCTGTCGCGTTTGTCAGCGGTGGAGCGGCAATTGAACCCGAGTCGGTAGATTTGCCATGTCACAACTTCCGATGTTGATGGCGACCCGCCCAACGACACCGCCCTGCAACGTGGAACCGGCCGCCGCTTCCCCTCTTGGCCGCAGAACTTCAACTCTTCTCGATCACCTCACCAAGCGCCTCGAGCGCCTCCTGTAACGGCTCCTGCGCCAGCCCGAAAGCGATGCGCACATGATCGGGGGCCCCGAAGAAACGCCCCGGAGTCAGGTTGACTCCGTGCTCGAGACAGCGCTGCTGGAACTGATCGCCGTCGAGTCCTGCGATCGGAACCCGGGGAAAGCACACCAGGCCCCCCGCGGGTGCGACCAGTTCGATCGAGTGTTGCTCTAACCAGCGAGAGAATACCTGCCACCCTTCGGTGGCGAATTTCCGACCCCGCTGGCGCAATGGCTGGTAGCGCTTCATCGCCGCTCGAGCCACCTGATCGGTGAGACAGGAGTTGTGCAGTGTCGTGGAATCGAAGACCCGGCGGGCCAGATCGACCAACGGCTCGGTCGCCATTCCCCAACCAAATCGAATCTGTGAGACTCCATGAACCTTGTTCAGCCCACCGATGCTGATGATGGATGGATGCCTTCGACAGAGGGGGCCGGGATCCGGATCGAGGAACGGTCGATACATCTCATCGACGATGACATGGCACCCCTCCTCCTCTGCGATGACAGCAATCCCCTGCTCCTCTTCGACCGACAGGCGAACTCCACTGGGATTGTGCAAGTTGGTCAGGAGTACCACCGCAGCGGAATTGTCCGCTACCGTGCGGGCCAGCAGATCGAGATCGATTCGATAGTGCTGATCAAACCTCCGCGGGAAGGGAACCGTATTCACCCCCACCACCGACAAGGCATCGACGATCGGCAGATATCCAGGAACCTCGTGCACCACCGTTTTTCCTGGACCCGCCAACGCCGCTGCGAAGCAGAAGTGGGCATGGGAGGCACTGGATGCGAGCAAGACCCCGGCGGGATCGACCCCCCAGAGATCGGAGATGTCGTCCATCACTTCGGTCGGACCATAGGGTGTGAACTCGAACAGTTGCAAGGAAGATGGATCGAGTCCGATCTCATGCCAACCGACAGGAGGCACCGCACTCATCGTCAGACGATGTCTTCCCCGCTGTCCGTCCGATTTTGCCCATCGGATGTAGGGTACCTCTGAGAGTGCCACCGTTCTTCCTCCTCCATCTGTCTCAACCTGGATCTGCGTCTCATGATTTGAACCACGAAGGCGATAATGACCAGTAGTGCGAGACCATTCCACGACAGAATCAGGTCGAGGATCAGCCCCAGGAACACATCGCGATCCGCCAGCTCCGTGATCCAGTCTCGGGTCGCCTCCTCGATCGTCAACCCTGTTTCCAGTTCGAATCCTTGGTGCCAGTGGCTTCCCTCCTTGCAACGAGCCAGGATCCGCGCATGAAGTCCGGGTTCAAAATTTCGCCGAGTCCAATCGATGAAGGATAGAGCCTCGGCATAGAGCAGCGATGCTCGGCCGTGGGTCCGCGGAAGGTATTGATCCAGTTCAGTGATGGGAACCAGTGAGTCTCCCCGCGCCAGCATGGTCAAGGCCCGGCTCGTCGATGGGTCGGGTCGTTGATGGGCTGCGGACTGTGCGAGCCCCTCATGAACCCAGCGAGGTAACGGCCCTCCCGCTTCTTCCAGCACCAGGTGCGCCAGTTCATGGGTGACGGTGGCTCCGCCCCCGATGGGATGGCGCACCAGATAATGAGAGTCGATGATGATGATGGATTTACGGGTCAACGCCACCGCAGGCACCCACTCGGGAACTCCCTCGCCTTGATAGTGTTCCAGCGCATTGTTGAGCCCTGCCGAGGTACTGACCAGCAGCACCAGTGGTCGGCGGGTGGAGCGAGAACCAAGCCACTGCCTCAGGTCCTTCAGTGTCGATTCCACCAGCGAGGCGAGCTTCTCCGAAGGGGGCCCCACAGCAGAAGAATGGGCCCAGTCGACACTGACGCCCTCGACCGTGAGAAAGCCATCCGGCGGTGAAGGAGTGTCGCTGGCGATGGCCCACGAACTGACCCACAGCAACAACAGCAGCCACCACGATGTTCGGCAAAGAAATCGGATCAAAACAACTCTCCGATGAAAAAGAGGGGGTGCGAAGCCTGTCGCTTCGCACCCCCTCATGATCGTCAGAATCAGTGACCGACGCTAGGCACTCTCGGAGAGAGAAGCGACCAGGCAGCCCTTCGAGACGCTGTACAGTGGATCCTCGGCGAGACGGATCTCCTTCACCTCGAGCGGGAACTGGATCTTGTCGAACTCCTCCTGGAAGACCTCGACAAAGCCACCCACCATGCTGGTTCCACCCGCGCAAACGATGCTCACCGGATCGGGGAACTTCGGCATCGTGGCGGAGGACTCAAATCGCTCCTTGATGTTCTTCAGGGTGTAGGCGATCAGGTTGCGGTAGTAGATCTCGACCGCTTCTTCTTCACGTCCCTGAGGATTGGTCAGGTCGATACCCTTCTCCTTCATGCCACAAGCGCGACTGGAACTGATTCCAAGGACGCTGGCGACGTTATGGTCGATCCAGTCACCACCACGGGTGGTCGAGAAGGAAAGAGCGGGAATCGATTTGTAGGCGACGCAGACATTGAACATTCCGCCACCGCAGGAGATTCCGATTCCGGTGAAGTCATCTTCGGCGAGTTCCGAGAAGACCACAGCGTGTCCCTCGATCAGCGGCTTCGGCTCGTATCCGAGGCCCTTGAGCAATCCACCGAAGACACCCTGGTGGTAAACCACATTCAGGTCGGCATCGATCGGCTCGGCAGGAACGGAGTAGTAACAAACTTCACCCTGCTGCTGCGGCTGTCCCAGAAGAGTCTCGAGAAGCATCTTCTCGATCGGCAGTGCGTCCGACTCGTCGGGACTGATCATGCCGTCCTTCATCGGGCGACGTGTGTTGCGATTGAAGATGTTGGCGAGTTCAAACGCCGGATCACCGACCACAACCATGCGGTTGTTGACCACGACATACTGAACACCAAGGCGAGTCAGCATGTTACGAGTGTAATCATCGCAATCGATGTCGATGAATGCATTGCGCTGGATCTTGAGGTTGACGTTTCCGGTGCTGTCCTGACAGGACGAGACCAGATTCGCGGTACCAACATCGAGACCACGACCGAGGGCGACACCGGCACCTGCGGCAACAGGAGTCGAGGCACTTTCAGTGGTCGCAGCAGCAGGTACTGCAGCCACTGGAGCGGCCTTCGCGGCGGCTTTGGTCGTCGTGTCTTTGGCCGGATAGTTCACTGCGTTGAGCGCATCAGCCTCTTCGATACCAAACGCGACTTCTTTTTTCTTGCCGGCATTCACCTTGGGACCGTGATCCTCAAAGTTCTTGCGGGCGTAATCTTCGTAATCACCCATTCCCCATCACTCACTTTCATTCTGGAGGCCTCGCAATTTGGCCAGACTGGCCGCGACACCTCCCGCTTTCGCGTTCTTGACCTCGACCTGATCGAGGTTGTTTTCGAGTTTTCCCCCCGTCTCCTTGGAGAAAAGAGCAACAAGCGCTTCCTCCGACGGGGCTTCACTTACCTTTTTGAATCCTCCACCCTGCGGCGAATTTCCAACGCGCTGGGCCAGGTTATCGATGCTCTGGCGGATACCTTCGATCTCTTCGCCAGAGCTCTCCTTTGAACCGACGCCGGCATCTTCGACCGCAGCCTTGACCACCGATCGAAGTTGATCCGCATCGATGCCGGGAGTCGCAGGAGCAGGGCAGGAACGAGCATCTTGTAGCTGTCCTTCGAGCGTCACCGCCTGCTCCCTGAGGGACTCGATCCGCTCCTCGTAGTTCTTCTGCTGTTCCAGTTGCTCGGACTTACGCTCCTTCACCAGACGAGTGAATTCGCTTCGAGCCTCGTTGCGGATCTGCTGTTGATCGACATCGCTGATCTCGGTGAGGCGTTCTTCAACGACCTTTTCCACCGCTTCATCGATCATCCGGAGAATCGTGGATCGATCGAGAACCTTGACAGTTCGCAGCCCACGGCGGGCCAACTCTTCGACAGATACGGTGTTGGCACTCTTCTGGAGGGCGTCTGGTACATCAAAGGTCTGACTCATCGGTCAACCGTCCTGCTCGGGCGCAACTGCGGAGATCCCGAAGATCTCCACCGCAATGCGCTGGGGTCGATCGCAAGATCAACCCGACCACGAAGGCCCCTGACTTGAGGCCAAGAAGACTAACATCGGGTATCAAAAGCAGGCAAACCGCGGGCCGCGGCCTGCATCGGGAGAATATCCCCAGTGGCGTGTCAGGGGCGTCAGAAGGCTCTTTTAGATCTCTGCGTCATTGAGCCTTTGAGCATATAGACGGATTCGAGACTGGATCTCTCGGCGATCTGCTGAGGAGAGTTTGGTACCAAACACCTCGAGCAAATTGATCAGCGTGGTTCGCGCTCCGGAGTAATCCCCCAGCGCGACATCGATCTGCTGAAGATCCCAGTACTGCTTGGGATCCTGGTAGGCGGGGGTGGTCGATCGGAGATGGAAATCCATGTCCCTTCTGGCCAGTTTGAGCCACTTGTTCGCCCCGATTTCCGCTTCTGCGCGGCGCTGGAGTTGATCTTGCGGAGGAGTGGCACCGGACTTTTCATAGGGTGTGCACTGTTCATCGGCCTTGGCATACAGCGCCTGGTATCCCGCTGCGATCCGCTGTCTCAGGATGAATCGCTCCATCCGCGGCTGAATCGACTCTCCCGCCAGTTGGACCGCTTCATCGAGGAGTACGATCGCCTCCTCGTAACGACCGACACCCACCAGGATGCTGTCGGCATCATCGAGATTGACATCCTCCATCACCGACCGAACGATCTTGTTGACCTTGGCTCGGTTCTTCGTGATGGTTTGGGCCGATTCGACCGCATCTTCTTCCTCGCGAACATCTGTGGACGGATTGCATCCGACCAGTGCGACCAGCACTGCCAGCCCCATCACCTGGATGAAGAGAGGAAAGATCGACTTCCTCCGGTAGAAACGCGGAGAATCTGACATCTGGAATTCAAGCATCTATTGGGTCCTCTGCATGATTGGGTCCTCTGCATGATTGGGTCCTCTGCATGATTGGGTCCTCTGCATGACTGGGTCCTCTGCATGACTGGGTCCTCTGCATGACAGCGAGACGGGTCTCTGAGATCGACCGTCCAGTCTAGTGCCATAGTGCTGGATGGGAAGTGTGATGATCCTATCGGAGTCGTAAATTGTGCGGATCAACTCTCCAGATCGGGGACGCTGACCGACGATAAACCGTCCTCACGAGGGGTAACCAGGTATTCTCTCTCGCGGTGGATTCGCACCTTTCCCGGCGGAAGCCCCTTCGGTTTCCTGACATTCTTGGCCTCGGTCCAGTGGACGATCGCCGTACCGGGTCCCCTCCACCCGGAGAGGTAGGCCGCCACGTAAGCGGCATCCTCGATACTCTCCGGCGCCGCCACCCGACCGCGGTCGACCCGCAGGATCACGTGGGCTCCTGGCCGGTGGGCGACATGGAAGAACAGGTCATTGCCGCGGGCGGTCCGAATACTCAGTTCGTCATTTTCTCGAGCACTGCGACCGGCCAGGATCTCGAGCCCTTCCCGACTGCGATACTTTCGAAAACGAGGCGCTTCAGCGACTTGTGAAGATCCTCGCGGGGTAACCCTCCGTTGCTGCCTCTTCTTTCCATATCGACTTCCCAGGCTTCTCGCCTCGGAGCAACACTGCTCGACCGACTGGTGGTCCAACAGTTCCAGCTGTTGTTGCTGCTCGATCGATTCCACTCCTTGCTCGAGCTGGGAGATGGCGGCCAACGCCTGGTCCCTTCTCTCTCCGAGCACCACCAGCGATCGCTTTCCTTTTCTCGATCGCCGAAAACAGCGCTCGATGTTCTGCATCGGAGTTCGATCCTTCTCGAGTGGAATCTCGACCAGCGGCGCGCCCTCCTGATACCAGTCTTGAACCTCGATCGAGTTCATCCCTCTCGATATGCGCGGGATGTTCCCCTTCAACAGTTCACCGTATCTCTGCCACTGCTGCCACAACGCACCCGCTTCCAGATCCTGATCCAACTTGCGAGTTCGCCTCCGGAGTAGTCTCAATGCCCGTTTCAGTGACTGCTGTTCAACTCTCAACAGTGCCCGCAGATGATTCTGCTGTTCTCGCTGCTGCAATCGTGGAAAGAGCCACTGATGGAGCGGGGCCTCGCCCCCTCGCTGATCGCTGGGAATCGCCTGGATCGGATCGAAAGGCATGGTGGCAGTGGGTCCCGATGGATCCAGATCCCGCGCTCCATCGGGCAATACGTACGGATCTCCACGGCCGACACCGGTGCGACCGCTGACCAGCAACACCCGACGTGAGCCGCCCTCGATCACCACCAGGCGCCCCATACGGCCAAACAGTTCGACGATCAGTTCCCTGGTGGGTCCTGCTTTCCCTCCTCGTGAAAGGACCAGTCGCATCACCCGATCCCCCCCGGGTTGGTCGACTCGTTCTACGCGTGAAGCAGACAGCAGTTCCCGCAGTGCCGTGGCCAGTTCACCAGGTGATGGTGTGGCCGCGGGAGGATCGTCCCACAGAATCATCCTCGCTGTTTCTGGATGAAGTGAGATCAACAGGTGCCTTCGGGTGGACCCCGATCCGATCACGATCCTGAGATTCCCATCGGGAGCGTCAAACACCTTACCCACATGCTGTCCCACCACCAGATCAGACAACTCATCGATGAGGCGCGTCACCTCTTCTCGTCTCAATCCTCGTGGGGCGTCTTTATTCACCGGTCCACTCCTTGCCGACGCAGTGAGATCTCTCACTGCGTCGACTCGCCATCACTCTGCTGCGTTCCAGCAGTCGTCGACGAGCGGGTAGGAGTGAAGATCGTCTGCTCCGAAGAACAGCTCCAGCTCACGTTGGGCCGCCTCGGGACTGTCCGATCCGTGGACCAGGTTGAATCCGTTTGAAATTCCAAAATCCCCGCGGATGGTTCCGGCGGTGGCGTCGCAGCCAAAGGTCTCCCCCATCAGCTTGCGACAGACGGTGATCGCCTGATTCCCCTCGAGAGCGAGCGCCACGACCGGTCCAGACGTCATGAACTGGACCAGCCCGGCGTAGAACGGTTTCCCCTGGTGTGCCTCGTAGTGGGTTGCGGCCAGTTGGTCACTGATCTTCATCAGTCTCATGCCGATCACCTTGAGCCCCTTGCGCTCGAATCGTTCGATAATCGGGCCTACCAGGCGCCTCTGAACGGCATCTGGCTTCAGCAGGATGAGAGTACGCTCCATCGATCTGATCCTTCCACAGGGTGAATTCACCCCGGATGGTATGCTTCTTCGCCGCAGGAATCGTACCCGATGTACGGACCTGGGGTGGTTCCGGGAATACTGCCCGGAAATGACTCCCCGGCACGAGGATGCTCCTCGTGTGCAGGGGAAGGTGATTCTCACCCCTGAGTGCTCGATTGCCAGTAGATCGAGCGGGGGCAGAGGGAGGTCCAGCGATGGAGTCCGCTCGCGAAGCCCAGAATCCAGCGCTCCTGCACGAGATCCTCGCGCAGGATGGGACCGGTTCGGCCACGGCTCTGGCTGCGATGCTGGCACAATCGGACCCCCAGAAGTCGCTGCGAGCGCTGCTCGATCTGGCCATCGAGAGTGTCGGTGCCGAACGAGGATTCCTGCTACGTCCCTCCCAGGATCATCCCTGGCAATGCCTGCTGGCTCGGGACCTCGATCGAGAAGAATTGCGAAACCCACTCGACAAGATCCTCGAGCCGCTGGTCCACCGTGCGATGGAACAGAACTCCCCATGGTCCTGCAACGATGTCCCGGCACTACCCGATCGTGACCGCTGGGATCGAGAAAGACTTCCGCGAACCACAGCCGTCCACATCCTACCCATCGACGCGGAGCACTGGCTCTACCTCGATCACCGCTTTCAATCGCTGAATGATCCCACCCATGAAGATGCGTGGCTGGCACTTGCGATGGTAGGAATCCAGTCGACCTTGCTTCGCACTGCGGTCGCCGACAGCAGCACCGCCCCTACCGATCACACGACTCCTCGGCGGACGACGAACCGACCCGCTGCAACGTCAAAGGCAACCTTCAAACCAGTCTCGATCATCGGTGAGCATCCAGACATCCTTGCGATGCATCATCTGGTCCAGCGTGTCGCTCCCAGTCAAGCACCGATCCTGGTCACCGGAGAAAGCGGCACCGGTAAAGAACTCGCAGCTCGCTCGATCCATCAACACAGCCTTCGCCCCGATGGACCCTTCATCAGCGAGAATTGCGGCGCCATCGCGGAAAACTTGCTCGAGACTGAATTGTTCGGGTGCATGAAAGGTGCCTTCACCGGGGCCACGACCGATCGTCCCGGATTGTTCGAACTGGCTCATGGAGGCACCATCTTCCTCGATGAGATCGGAGATACCTCTGCTGGCTTGCAGAAGAAGTTACTGCGAGTGATTCAGGAAGGTGTGATCCGCCGTGTGGGTGGCCAGGAATCGATCCAGATCGATGTTCGGGTTCTTTCTGCGACCAATCGAGACCTCTCGGCAGAGGTCAAGGGGGGCCGCTTCCGTGAGGACCTCTACTACCGGCTCAATGTGATCAATGTTCACCTGCCACCATTGCGGGAGCGCGGCAATGATATTTCACTGATCGCAAATCACTTCCTCGCAGATCTCAATCAGGAATCCGACACCGACAAGCAGATGAGCGCCGAGCTCACCGAGGCGCTGTTACAGCATGATTGGCCCGGCAACATCCGTGAACTGCAAAACGAGATCCGAAGGGTTCATGCCCTAGGAGGAGATCAACTCTCCTCCGCCGACCTGTCTCCCCGGGTGATCGAGAAGGATCACACCAGCCACCCGAACAGCACCAACAACCTCGGGCTCGACCGGGTGCGCAGTTGCGGCTCCCTCAAGGACGCCATCGAGCAACTGGAAGCGGAGTGGATCTCGGAGGCTCTCGATCGCTGCAACGGTCGCCGAGGCCAGGTGTGTGAATTGCTGGGAATCCCCAAGACCACCCTCTACGCCAAGATGCGCCGCTACGGCTTGACCGGGGAGTGATCCGCGAGGGTGCCCGTCGATCGTATTCAAATTCGTTCCATTGCTGGACAGTCCCTCCCGAAGTCGAACCCCTGAACGCTTCAATCCGCAAATACACAGCCCTCAAGCCCACTCCTCGACCTGCGGATCCTGGCCCGATTCTTGCCATTGTTCAGGGGTCGAGGGAGCGATGGCCCCCCACTCAATACAGCAGCGGATCAGGAGGCGCACCATGAAACCATTCCAGCAGCGTTTGGAATCGTTACTCAAGAAGATCTCGGGTCGAAACGAAGTCGGCATCGACGAGATCCTCAGTCACCTCCCTGAGGTCAAGAATAACAAGAAGAAGCTGGAAAAAGTTCATGCGCTGCTGATCAAGATCCAATGTCAGATCATTCCCTCCGAAGAAGGAGATGACGGTGATCTGGACTCGACGGAATTCAATGTCGAGGAGGCGAAGAAAGCCGAGAAGGAGATCGAGAAGGAACTGAAGGCCAGCGCCGAGGCAGAGCAGTCTGCGGTCAAAGCTCTCGACGATCCGATCCGCATGTACTTCTCACAGATGGCGGCGATTCCACTGCTGACCCGTGATGAAGAGATTCATTACGCCAAGGAGATCGAGAAGAGTCAGGCGACATTGTCTCGCCATGTCTACCAGACCGCCATCGGCCAGGATGAATCTCTTCAACTGCTCGAGCAGATCTCGAACCAGACTCGCCTGGTCGAAAAGAGCCTTGACCTGACTCTGTCTCGCAAAGGAGATCGCCAGGCGTTCTACGACCGTCTGGAGAAGGAACTGCCACGAATGCGCTCGCTCTTTGCCCTCAACGTGGCGGAATCCAATGACCTGGAAGATGTTCCCCTCGGAGACACCGAGGTGCGACCCGCTCTCGAAAAGAGACTTCACAGTCGAATCCTGCGACTGGCCCGGATGCTCGAATCGTACCAGGTGAAGATGAAGTACATGACCCGCTGGCAGTCCGATGTTTCGACCATTGGTAAGAGGCTGGAGAAAGAAATCGTCGGACTGAGGATTCGTAACAAGCGTGCGATCAGTCCCGAGTTCGACGAGATCAACGAGGCGATCCTTGAGGCGTACCCGGCCTTCATCGAGCGAGCTCGCGAGATCACCGTTCAGTTCAATCGTTACGAGAGTGCCAAGGGTGGATTGTCCTCTGGAAATCTCCGGTTGGTGGTCAGCGTCGCCAAGAAGTATCGAGGACGCGGTCTCTCATTCCTGGACCTGATCCAGGAAGGGAACACCGGACTGATGCGCGCCTGTGAGAAGTACGAGTACCGCAAAGGTTACAAGTTCTCGACCTACGCCACCTGGTGGATTCGTCAAGCGATCAGTCGTGCCATCGCTGAGAAGTCTCGCATGGTCCGCCTGCCAGTCTACATGTCAGAGACGATGAGCAAGTTGGGTGGAGTCAGCCGGGAGCACCTGCAGAAGAAGGGACGTCGCCCCGACATCCACGAGATTGCAGAGGAACTGGATATCCCCGCGGAAGAACTGGAAGCGATGCTCAGACTCAGTCGTTCTCCGGTGTCCCTCTCGACACCGATCGGAACCGAAGACGATTCCACCTTCGGTGACTTCCTCGAGGACCATCGAATTGAATCTCCCGCCGAGGCACTCTCCATCTCAGCACTCAAGGGTCGGATGGGTAACATCCTCGAAACCCTGAGCCTGCGCGAGCGAGAGGTGATCAAGATGCGCTTCGGTATCGGTCGCGATAGCACCTTCACCCTCGAAGAACTGGGCAAGAAGTTCAAGGTAACCCGAGAACGGATTCGCCAGATCGAGATCCGTGCACTGAAAAAGCTGCGCCACCCGGTTCGCTCGCGAAACCTCGAGGGATTCCTCGACGACTAGATCTGAATCAAGACACTCCCACGAAGAGGACCGGAACCTGACGCGCGCCCCCCCGCCAGACTGGCGGGAGTCAGGTTCCACCTCTTTTTTCAATTGAGTAGCGTGTTAACTTTCGATGATCCCCATCCACCAGTGAGCGGTGATGAACTCTTCGCCGCCAACGCTCACTCCACCCTCAAATTTCACCGTTTCGCTCGATTCTGAGACCTTGCTCGCACGCAGATGCAGAAGACCGGGTATCGTCATCTCGCTCACCACATCCAGCGTCTCCACCTCCACCAGTGACGGATAGACCGACGTGGGCTGATGGCACCAGGCTGCTGCGAGAGTACTTTTCGGTTCGGATGCAGAGAGCAAGATCACCATCGCCACCTGCTCCAGTGCGTTGAGGGCACTCGTGGATGGAAAAACAAAGCCAGATTTTCGGCCCGGAGTCGCCACATCTCCTGCGGTGACCGCCTTTTGAGCCACTGCGTGGCTCCCCGGGTGAAGCGACAGCACTCGGTCGATCAGGATCCGCTTCTTCGACAACGGTAGCAGACGGACCAGATCTTCCGCATCGAGAGCGAGAATCCCACCCGAGATTTCTCGGTGCTGGCTCCAACGATCCTCATGAGTCGTCATCTCGATCTCTGCCCTTCTGGATCGGCACCCCTCCCGATCGATGGACGATACCGAGGTTGGCTTCACCTCCTGCAACATACCCGACCCAGTTCGTGGATGCTTCACCCACCCTCTGGTAGTTTGGCGAAGACTCCCAAACCAGGTAACTGGAAAATTAATGCCGACGATGAGAGAGAGCCGATTCCGATGGTCCCTTTAGAGCCTACTGGCAACAACCAATCTGCCCACTGGATGGCCTTCTCTGTGGGAGACCTGCAATTGAACCTCGAGGTACCGGAAGGCGTCTGGAAGCCGACACACAACGGGGTCTTGCTGGCAGAAACCCTCGAATCGCTGAGCTTCTCCGGAGAGAGTGTGTTGGAACTGGGAACGGGCTGCGGCTTGCATGCGATCATCCTGGCAAAGCGTGGAGCTCGTGAGTTGCTCCTCACAGAAATTGACGATCAGATCCTGATCCACGCGCGCAAGAACCTGGATTCCCATCAGGTCGAGACTCCGGCGCGCCTACTGGTGGCGGACTGGATCCAGGTCGACGTCAGTGGCTACGACACCCTGGTCGCCAATCCTCCCTATTGTGTTTCGGGCAAACGATACCGCCGATATTTCATTGATACACTCATCCTGGAGGCTCACAAGTTGGTCCGACCGGGCGGTCGTATCATCTTCATCCATTCAACGATGGGAAATATGCCCAAGACCATCTCGTTGATGGAAGATTGTGGCATGTCGGTGAAGATACTTGCGGAGAAGGACTTCCCGTTCCGCGACTACTACTCTGACGATCCCGATTTCATGCTGGAAATGGCCAAAGTCCCGGGATCCTATTCGGTTCGAGATGGTGTCCATCATGAACGGCTGGCCGTCTTCGAGGGAACGCTGCCAGAGAACTAGAGAACCGCAATCTGTCCTTCTCGTACCAGCTGGGCGGCATCTTCCAGCTCATTTGCGAGGATCCGATCTCCCGACCGTGCAGGAATTCGCTGGCGGATCGCTGCGATTCTCTGCTCCAGTCGTCGACCACTTCGCAACGGTCTCCTCAACTCGATGGCGTCGAGCGCCACCAGTAATTCGATCCCGATCACGTGAGCAGCCAGCCCCGCACATTCGGCCGCCTTCTCCGAAGCATGCGTCGACATGCTGACATGGTCCTCCGATCCCGCCGACGTCACGATCGAGTCGACTGAAGCAGGGTGGGAGAGAACTTTCATCCGTGACACCAGCGCGGCGGAAGTCACCTGTGCCATCATCCACCCCGATTCGAGGCCCTCGTTTCGGGCGAGAAACGCAGGCAATCCCTGATTGGTATCGGGGTTGATCAGTTTCTCTGTACGACGCTCCGAGATGGAAGAGAGATCGGCGAGCACGATCGACAGAAGATCTGCGGCGTAGGCCACTGGCGCACCGTGAAAGTTGCCGCCAGAGAGGACTTCATCTTGCTCGGCGAAAACCAGCGGGTTATCGGTCGAAGAGTTGGCTTCCCTCTCGACGGTCTGGCCGATCCAATCGAGCGCATCTCGAACGGCCCCATGAACCTGAGGAACACAGCGCAAGGAATAGGGATCCTGGACCCGATCACAGTCGATGTGGGAGGCGGCAATCTGGCTCCCCTTCAAGAGGGATCGGATACTGGCTGCCACCACCGCCTGGCCCGGATGGGGTCGGACCTGGTGGATCCTCTCATCGAAGGGCTGCATCGATCCCAGCAGCCCCTCGATGCTGATGGCGGCGGAGAGATCCGCCGCATCCACCACTGCTCGAGCCTCCAGCAGGGCTCCCGTCAGCATCGCCACCGAGACCTGCACTCCGTTGATCAGTGACAGACCTTCCTTGGCCTTGAGAACAATCGGCTCGAGGCCGCTTCGGCGCAAAGCGGTCTTGCCAGCGAGCCACCGACCTCCGACCCGCGCCTCACCTTCCCCGACCAGCACCAGGGCCAGGTGTGAGAGAGGAGCGAGATCACCACTGGCACCGACCGAGCCCATCCTGGGGATCTTGGGCAGCACATCCTTCTCGAGCATCGCCATCAGCAATTCGATCACCTCGAGATGGATGCCGCTATTTCCTCGCGCCAGGGCATTGGCTCGCAACGCCAGCGCCAGGCGAACCTGGGCCGCCTCGAGCGGGGCCCCGATTCCCGTGGCATGAGATCGAATCAGATTCAATTGCAGTTTCTCGACCTCTGCCGGCTCGATCTGGACCCGACAAAAACGACCGAAACCGGTGTTGATGCCATAACTCGGCTCGGCGGACGCTGCAGCCCGGATCACCGATCGGGAGGCCGCTTTGATGCGCTGGCGAGCCAGGCGGGTCAATCGAAGGGTGGCCTCTCCTGCGGCAATCGCTGCCAGATCCTTCAATGTGAAGGAACAGCCGTCGAGACGGACCATCCTTCGCTTCTTTCCGGAGGGAGCCTGTTTCCCCGCAGATTCCTTGTTGCTGCTCAAACGAGCCACCTCGGACTCCCTTCCGGCTGATCAGTCTCATCCGCAGGAAACTACGACGACCCGCTGTTCACCGCAAGGAACACTCGGTCAGGTGGAATCCCTGGCCGGGCTGGATAAGATGCCGCAAACCCCGGATCGGAGCGATCATGCCCATCGAGCGAGAAGAGTTGCCGGTAGACATCCTGTTCGTCGGAGCAGGCCCGGCATGCCTGACATCGGCTCTCCATCTCAAGAAGCAACTGGCCGCCATGGGTCGCGATGATGTGGAGATTGCGGTCATTGAAAAGGCCCAGACGGTGGGATCCCACATCCTCTCCGGGGCAGTGGTCGATCCTCGCCCGCTCGTGGAACTGCTCGGTGAGGACTGGCGAGACTGTGGGCTTCCCGTCGAAGCCTGGGTCGACCAGGAAGAAGTACGTCACCTCTCTGCCACTGGCACACTGCGCATTCCGGTGCCACCGATGCTAAAAAATCACGGATTTCCCGTCATCAGTCTCTCGGAGATGGTGACCTGGCTGAAGGACCGTTGTGAAGAAGCAGAGGTGATGGTCTTCGAAGGATTCCCCGGTCATCAATTCCTCCATGATGCCAACGGTCACATCGCTGGGGTCCAGACGATGGACAAGGGTCTGGATGCCAGTGGGAATCCTGGGCCAGGCTTTGAACCCGGTGCAGAGATCAGTGCCAAATGCACCGTGCTCGGCGAAGGGGTCCGGGGATCCCTCACACGACAGTTGATCGACGAGCAGGAGTTGCAGGGACGAAATCCTCAGATCTTCGGGACCGGCGGCAAGGAACTGTGGAAGTTACCCGAGGGACGCTTCCCCGCCGGCAAGGTGTTGCACACATCCGGTTGGCCCCTCTCCTCGACCCAGTATGGCGGCTCATGGATCTACGGTCTCTCCGGTGATCGAGTGTCGATCGGATTTGTCACCGCTCTGGATGCTCAACAACCGTGGACCGATCCGTGGGAAAATTTCCAGCGCTGGAAGCAACACCCCTTCATTGCAGACATTTTGGAGGGCGGAGAGATCCTCAAAGCGGGCGCGAAGTGCCTTCCAGAAGGGGGATACTGGTCGCGGCCCCGACCATGGGGAAACGGCTTTCTCATCATCGGCGATGCCGGATCCAATCTGAACGTGAGTCGGCTCAAGGGAGTGCACACCTCGATGAAGACGGGGCTTCTCGCTGCAGAAACACTTCTCGAAGCGATTCGCAAGGACGACTTCAGCGCGGAAACTCTTTGCTCCTATGACGAGCGATTCAACAACTCATGGCTCAAGCAGGAGCTGTGGCGGGTCCGCAACTATCGCGCTGAATTTCAGGGCAGAGGGTTCTGGAGCGGTGCGATCCGCGCTGGTATCAAGTATGTACTCGGCGGAATAGGCAAGAAATTCATCCCACTGAAGGCGGATCACGATGAGATGCTGAAGATCCATGATGCCGAGCCGAAGCCAGAACCACTTGAATATGACGGTAAAAAACTGATCGACAAGGTGACCCAGGTGTACCACTCGGGATCGGTTCACTCCGAGCAGCAACCCAGTCACCTCAAGGTGGCAGACACCGATCTTTGCATCTCACGCTGCAAGGAGGAGTATGGAAATCCCTGTCAGCACTTCTGTCCGGCAAACGTCTACGAGATCGTCGACGATGACAAGGGACAGGAAAAATTGCAGATCAATCACTCCAACTGCGTCCATTGCAAGACTTGTGATATTCTGGATCCATACCAGGTGATCACCTGGACGGTTCCCTCGGATGCCGGAGGACCGAAGTATCTGGGCCTCTGAGCCGCTTCCACGGCCAGAGTTCCGAGCATTGAAGACCGTGCAGAACTTGACCGGGCCCGCTCCACTCCTATCATCAGGGGTGATTGATTGCTCCCCTCGGGAGAACCCCATCACGGAAGGCTTCGATGAACCCGTTTGAAGAAGAATCCTCGGACAAAGGAGACGATCGAGCCAGGGATCTGATCCACGACTGGAATGTCGTGGAGAAGTCGCAAGCCCGCACCGAGCCGGTCGAGTTTGACGACGAGACGCTCAGAGATGGACTTCAATCCCCCTCGGTGGTCGATCCTCCCATCGAGCAAAAATTCGAGATTCTCCGTCTGATGGATCGCCTGGGAATACACACCGCCAATGTCGGACTTCCTGGAGCGGGGCCACGTGCGATCGAGGATGTAACACGCCTCTGTCAATTGATCGTCGACGAAAATCTATCGATCACCCCCAACTGCGCAGCCAGGACACATGAAAAAGACATCGATGCTGTCGCACGGATCAGTCAGAAGGTCGGGATTCCCATCGAATGCTGTACCTTCATCGGGTCGAGTCCCATCCGTCAATACACCGAGGACTGGACTCTTGAGAGGATGCTCGAACATACCACCTATGCATCCAAACGCTGCAGTCGTGAAGGTCTCCCACAGATGTATGTCACCGAGGACACCACTCGCGCTGCCCCTGAGACACTACGCGCCCTCTACAGCACTGCCATCGAGCATGGTGCGACTCGCGCCTGCGTCTGCGATACCGTTGGACACGCCACGCCAAGTGGCGTCCGTTCCCTGATCACTTTCATCCAGGAGGTGATCAACGATACCGGTGTCGAGGGGATCAAGATCGACTGGCACGGCCATCGAGATCGAGATCTCGACATCGCAAACTCCATCGCCGCTGTGGAATCGGGTGTACACAGGATTCACGGCGCAGCCCTTGGGGTCGGTGAACGCTGTGGCAACACATCGATGGACTTACTGCTGGCCAATCTGAAACTGTTGGGCTACATCGACAACGACCTGACCCTGCTCCCCGAATATGTCCAGAAGGTCAGTGAATCGTGCCATGTACCGATTCCGAGAAACTATCCCATCTTCGGGACAGACGCCTTCGAGACCGCAACCGGAGTTCATGCTGCTGCGGTGATCAAGGCGTTTCGAAAGGGTGATCGGTGGCTCGCAAATCGCGTCTACTCGGGGGTTCCCGCCGATGAATTCGGGCTATCTCAAAAGATCAGCGTCGGACCGATGAGTGGAAAGTCGAATGTGATCTTCTGGCTTGAACAGCGTGGCATCGAACCGACTGAAGATCTTGTGAGCAAGATCTTTGTCCATGCAAAGAAGTCAGACCGGATCCTCTCCGACAAGGAGTTGCTCTCGCTGGTCTCCGAGTGCGACCCACATGCAGATCAGGGGTGAAACGGAAGTTGCACCTTACCGATCATCGTCAGTGAAGATCCATCTCCGGAGGTGCCCTGCCACCGTAGAGACGTCCCGACTTCGATGTGAGTCTTCTTGACCGAAGCCAGTAGCACAAATCCATCAGGACACTGCGCTACCGATGTGATGATTCCCGGGGACTTCCCCTCATCATCGACACGCTCGAGTGGATCCCCTGGCGCCACGCTTGCCGAATCGATCCCCTCGGGAAGTTCCAGATGGATGCTCCGCAACTGACGATTTACATGGCCATAGGTACGGATTCGCGCCAGCACCTCTTGCCCCGAATAACACCCCTTGTCGTAGGAGATGGAATCTTCCAGTCCGACTTCGGGGGGCATGGAGCGATCGGTGATCTCCTGGCCGAAGCGAGGAAAACCTCCTTCGATCCGCGCTCGTTCCGCATCTTCGGCGCTACACCGGGTGACTCCCAGTGGCTCCAGCTGCTGTTCCACCGAGGCCAGTTGTTGCTGTGGAATCACCAGCTCGAAACCCGCCACCTGCGATCGACGACGCGATGCAATCCAACCATCTCTCCACGGTCTGCAGTGCAGAAAAGAGCCCGGCAATTCGCCATCCAGTTGCTCGATCACCGCACCAGAAGTGGGGCCTTGAAGGGAGATCACCGCAAACTCGCCAGACTCGATCGACACATCTTCGAGGATCACCAGCCGGTCGAGACGGGCACGAAGAACCCCTGTCAGGGCGCTATCGACGATCAGCTGAAAACTCTGGGCCCTGCGATGGACATCGAAGAACGCCAGGATCCGTCCCTTACGGTCGAGCAAGGTGCCCCGACAACCGATCTCATCGGTGACCTTCTTCAGGTCACAGGAGATGAGACGTTGCAGGAACGGCTCCGAGTCCGAACCCGAAACGGTCACCACTTCAAGACGATGCTCTCCATCGAGCCGGGCGCACTGATCGAAAATGGTCGATTCACTCATGTTGGATTCCGATCAGAGGGAACGGATCTTCTCGACCACACGGTCTCCCCATTCATCGGTGGAGATGCCACTGGCAGCACTCACCGATGTCACATCTTTACCCTGTAAGACACTCTCCACCGCTCCCTCGACTCGAGCGGACGCACCCGCTTCTCCGAGATGATCGAGCATCATCTGAATCGCAGCGATTGCGGCGATGGGACACGAGACATTCTTGCCCTTGTACTTCGGTGCCGATCCGTGGATCGACTCGAACATCGAGACCTGTCCCGGATGGATGTTTCCGCTGGCAGCGACTCCCATCCCTCCCTGCAGTACGGCTCCCAGGTCAGTGATGATGTCACCAAACAGATTTGTCGTGACGACGGTATCGAAAGATTCCGGATTCTTGATCATCCACATGCAAGCAGCATCAACGTAGGCATGATCCTGTTCGATGTCAGGGAATTCCTCCCCCACTTCGGCAAAGGTACGGGTCCAGATATCCTGAGCCCGGATGGCATTGGCCTTGTCGACCAGCATCAATTTCTTCTGCCGGTTACGCTTCCTTGCCAGTTCAAATGCAAAGCGGATCACGCGCTCGACACCATGCCTTGTGTATACCATCTGCTGCATGGCCACTTCTTGGGCGGTACCCTTCTTGAGAATTCCTCCGATGCCTGCATAGGCATCCTCGGTATTCTCCCGGACCACGACAAAATCTATGTCGTCTGGCCCCTTGCCCTTGAGTGGGCAGAACTTCTCGGAGAGCAATCGGATCGGTCGCAGGTTGACGAAGAGATCGAGATTGAATCGAAGCCCTGCGATGATGGCTCGCTCGACCAGTCCCACCTCGACTCGAGGATCTCCGATGGCTCCCAGATATGCGGCGTCCATGCCCCGAACCTGATCGAGAATTTCATCGGGCAGCAATTCTCCCGTCGCCAGGTAATGCTCGCTGCCGTGGGGATAGTCGGTTCGTTCAATCTCGAATCCGCCCATCTCGCTGACCACATCGAGAACCTTGAAGGCTTCGCGTGTCACCTCGGGTCCGATACCATCTCCACCGAAAACTGCAACTTTGTACTTCTTCGTCACGTTCTCTCTCCCTTGAATCCTGTTTCTGATGTGTTGATTCTAAACCTCAACCAGGACAGCGATGCCCTGGCCTCCTCCGATACAGGCGCTCGCCACGCCAAGTCCTCCGCCACGACGGCGCAACTCATGACAGATCGTGAGGATCAATCGGGTTCCGGTCATCGCCAGCGGATGCCCCAGAGCGATGGCTCCACCGTTCACATTGACCTTGTCTCGATCCAGTCCCAGTTCCTTCTCGACAGCGATGTACTGCGCCGCAAAGGCTTCGTTGATCTCGAACAGTGCGATGTCTGCGATCGACAATCCCTGCGCTTCGAGCAGTCCGTTGATCGCTGGAGCAGGACCGATCCCCATGACCGAAGGATCCACACCCACGGTGTGCCATCCCTTGACGGTTCCCAGCACCGAGCGGCCCTCAGCCGCACTGGCACCTTCTGCCGCCAACACCACCGCAGCGGCGCCATCGACGATACCACTGGCATTCCCTGCGGTAACCGTTCCATCCTTGCCAAAGGCGGGTCTCAGCCTCGCCAGTTTTTCGTGAGTTGTCCCCGGCTTGATGTGATCATCGGTGTCGACCTGGATCGAGTCCTTTCGGCGCTTGACCTCGACAGAAAACATCTCGTCGGCGAAGAGTCCATTTTCCTGAGCTGCCATGGCACGCTGGATGGAGACGATGGCAAACTCGTCCTGCTCTTCACGAGAAATCTCGTACTGCACGGCCAACTTTTCTGCGGTCTGAGCCATGAAGAGTCCGCAGTAGGGATCCATCAGCGACGCCATCAGAAGATCTTCCAGCTTGCCGCCACCGAGGTGGAACCCCTCACGGGCGCCACGGATCACATGGGGACACTGAGACATATTTTCCATGCCTCCTGAAACCACCACCTGGGCCTCATCGAGCAAGATTTGCTGGGCGCCGGTCACCACTGCTTGCAGACCGGAACCGCACAGGCGATTGACGGTCAGAGCGGGTGTTTCGACCGGAAGATCTGCACGCAATGCCACATGCCTGGCACCGTAAAGTGCATCCGCACTGGTCTGCATCACATTCCCCATCACCACGTGATCGACCGCAGCGGGATCCACTTCGGCTCTCCGCAATGCTTCTCGGGTGGCCAAGGCTCCCAGTTCGATGGCGCTGATGTCCTTGAATAATCCGAAGCCAGGAGTGCCGACATATTCGGCCATGGCGGTTCTGGCTCCACCGAGAATCTGTATCTTCTTGTTCATGGTCTCTTCCCTGTCTGGAATCGGGCACTTCGATCGAATCGATCGTGAGCGCCGGCTACTGGCCCCGAAACTCCGGGGGTCTTTTCTCGAGAAAGGCACTCATCCCTTCTCGCATATCTTCAGTTTCACTGATCCGAGCAAAAAGTTCGGCTTCTATCGTCATTCCTTGTTGTTGTGATTCGTCACCTCCGCGAAGTACTGCATCGATGGCGAGTTTCAAAGCGACGGGACCACGCTTGCAAAGTGTGGCTGCAACTTCCATCACCTTCGCTTCCAGCTGATCCGGTTGCACGACTCCATTGATGAGTCCCATCTCGAACGCCGCATCTGCACTGACAAAGTCACCGGTGAGGATCATCTGTAGCGCTCTTCCTCGACCGACGATGCGCTGCAATCGCTGGGTTCCACCGTACCCAGGGATGATCCCCAGCGTCACTTCTGGCAGACCCAACTTGGCTCGACTGGAGGCGTATCGAAGGTGACATGCGAGAGCCAACTCGCAGCCGCCGCCGAGTGCAAATCCGTTGACCTGTGCGATCACCACCTTGCCACAGCACTCGATCGAATCGAACGCAGCCTGTCCGGCAAGTGCTCGCTTCAACGCCTGATCATGATCCTGCCCGGCCAGTTGCTGGATGTCAGCACCCGCAACGAATGCCTTGTGGCCAGCCCCCGTGACGATCACCACGCGGATCGAAGAATCGCGGGAAATCGCTTTGAAGGTGCGATGAATCTCCGCCACGGTCTCATCATCGAGAGCATTCAATTGCTCCGGCCGATGGACCGTGACCTTCAGCACGCCCTCGGTAGGATTGTCGATCTGTAGGTTTTTAAGTGCCAGTTCTTCCATCCACGACCCCGTTACTTCTCACCGACCGTGAGGATCTTTGCGGGTGTGTACTCATGGTCTCGCTTGCGCTTGATGATCGCACGTCGGATGACGGTTCCCTCCTGTAGTCGATCGAGAACCTCGTTCCCTTCCACCACCTTGCCGAAAACCGTGTATGTCCCATCGAGATAAGCCAGATTATCGAGACCGATGATGAACTGTGAGCCCGCCGTATCGGGTTCAGTGTGCTTGCGCGCCATGATGAGGGTTCCCCTGAGCGCCTTGTTTTTCTTGTTGATCTCATCGGAGATGCAATAGCCCGGTCCTCCAGCACTGGTCCCATCGGGGCTTCCACCCTGGATGAAGCCGCGACTCTTGTTGGTGCTGACCTTCCGATGGAATTTGAGCCCATCGTAATAGCCACTTCCGACCAGCGAGATGAAGTTGGACACCGTGTTGGGACAATCGTCCTCGAACAGTTCCACCAGCAGTGGACCTGCTGTGGTGTCGAGCAAGATCCGTGGAAGCGGAGCACCGACAGGCCGTGGCGGAGTCTTCCCCTGATTGTCGGAGAACTGAGGCTTCTGATTGGTCGTCGAAGGTACAACCGAACCCGCAGTAGACTTCTCGACAAAAGCGTCGTCACAGGCACCCTTGATCTTGTCTGGCAACAGATCGAAGGGATATGCCAGGGAAAGGGTCAACTCGGCGGCGAGTCCCTTGGCGATTCGCTCCTGTATTCGAGAGATCGGCTCCCCCTCCTCCAGCACCACCTTGCCACAGGAGATCACCTTTGCAGCCAGTGCCGGAGATCGACCCAGTCCAATCGAAAACTTGCGACCCAGTTTCAAACCATCTGCGCTTCCGGTGGGCATCACCGAAAATGTACCCAGTTCCATCGGGAACTTTTTCGACGGCTCGATCAACGGGCTGGATACTCCACCACTCATGCCGGGGGAGACTCCGAACTGGATCGACTGTCCCTGGGTCAGTGAAATCGGAACATTGTTGAGATTCCCCTCTCGCACCTGCTGGATGATCTCCTGGCGAAGACCCGGGATTCCAACATCCTTGACTTCGACCCAGATCCTGCCGCTGGAGAAGAGACACAAGAACCAGCGATCCTCCGGCTTCACCTCGGGGAGCAGATTGAACTGCGCCTCTTCGGAACGGTAAAAGCGCCAACGAGATTTCCAGGTCGCATAGTCAGGCTTGCCCATGATTTCCGGAGCATGTTTTTCAATCCGCCCGAAGAGCGAGTCGCCACGCCAGATCACTCTCACGATCGGCCATGGGATCGACACATCGGCGTAATCGTTGAGCCGGAAGCTACTCTCGAGGTACTCCTTGCCCCCGATCTTACGCATCTCCATCTTTTTCGAATCAAATCCCTTGGGCAGGCCCAGCGGGACATTCAATTTTCCGAACTGATAGCGAACGATCAAGCCCAGAGGCCACAGCACTGGATCCAGCACCTCCAGTGCTTCTCCACTCTTGTTGCGGACTCCGATCACCAGTTCAACATCCTCTCCTGGTAAGACCGATCTCTTGGAAAAAGCGATGGTCCATTCCAGGTCTTCATTTCGATCGCCGGCCACCGGCACCGGTGTTACCGGGTTATTCGTTGGCTGAGACTGATCTCGTTGCTGAGGCTTGGGCGGGTTTTCGATCGGCTCTCCACGAGTCTCGATGAACTGGATCACGTGCCACCCGTAGCGAGTCTTGCACTTGCCCAGCCCCATCGGTTTCTCGATGGCGAAGCCAGCGGCGCTGAATTCCGGCTCCATCGCACCGTAGTGCACCCAGCCGAGGTCGCCGCCGAGGATCTTGGTCCCTACATCGAGGGAATATTTGCGGGCCAGAGCCTTGAAATCACGCCCTTCATCGATCACCTCGATGAGGCGATCGGCGACCTTTTCAGTAGCGACCAGGATGTGCTGAAGATGTCTCTGCTCCTGGGCTTCCGCGACGGAACAGGATGCATAGATCAGCAGCGCAACCCCCAGAATATTGCGGATCCACCGGAACCATCCTTGCTTTCGATTACCGACTGAAAATTCAAAACTCATCTTCTGTTCCTCCACTGGCGCCGTGATCACGGGTTCTTCCGGTGCCTGCTTACTTGTCTGGACCCTGGGATCGATCTTGGATCGCTGCGACCCATCGGGGCACTCGAATCCAACAACATTCCCTTGGGGATTTCAGGATTGCGTGCAAGATAGCATGTAGACCCCTTCCATTGAAGCGGATCCGCGGGCCGGAAAGGTCGTAAAAGTGCGTTTCAGGGCAGTAAGGGCGGATCTAACGCTGGTCGCGGTGGTCATCATCTGGGGTGCGACCTTCGTCTCGGTGCAGAACGCCATCGACGAGATCCCGGTCCACAGTTTTCATCTGTTGCGGTTCGGAATCGCCACCCTCGCACTGCTGCCGCTGCTGCTGTGGCGTCGCCCCCGCAAGAAATCGCTCGGCTCCACCGCAGTGCTGTGGAAGGCGGGCTTCCTCGCGGGGCTCTCCCTGTGGCTGGGCTACTCCTTTCAGACCACCGGCCTGCTTCACACCACCCCTTCTCACTCCGGTTTCCTGACCGGCATGGCGGTGATTTTCGTCCCTCTGCTGGGGTGGTGGCTGCTGCGCCAGAAGCTGCAGAAGAGAGTGATTGTGGGGGTCTCGTTGGCGGCGCTCGGACTGGCCCTGATGACCCTTGGAGGATCCTCCACCATCGATCGTCCTCCGCCCGAGCCCGATGTCGGTTTCGGTGATCTTCTGACCCTCGTTTGTGCCGTCGCATTCGCCTTCCAGATCATCGTCAAGGCGCGCTGGGCAGCGCAGCTCTCTGCACTATCTTTGACCCTGGTCGAACTGTTCACGGTGTTCCTGCTGTCGCTGGTCGCAGCAGTGGTACTGGAAGATATTCCTGATCCTCGGCAGCTCTCCGGTCAGGTGTGGGGTGCAGTGATACTGACCGGATTGTTCGCCACAGCACTGGCATTCCTCGCCCAGAGCTGGGCGCAGAGCACCACCACGGCGGTACGAACCGCGGTGATCTTTGCCTTCGAACCGGTCACCGCAGCGACCTTCTCCTGGCTGCTGGTGGGAGAAGTGCTCTCCGGCTGGGCCGTGCTCGGTGGAATGCTCATCCTCGCGGGCATCTTGCGCACCGAGATTGGCGAAAACGAGATTGGCGAAAACGAGATCGGCGATGGCCAGAAGCGGTAACTCTGCTGCTACTTGACCTCCGGTAGCCGGATCTCCTCGACCATTCGAATCACCTCTTCTGGTGGATCCGCAGTGAAGGATCGAACGATTCCTGCGACCATGAAGTTGAAACAGAGGCCAACGGTGCCGATCCCCTTCGGCGAAATGCCCCACCACCAGTTCTCCACCGTGTCGAGTTCGGGATGGAGAAACCGGAAATAGATGATGTAACTGGCGGTAAAGATCAGCCCGACCAGCATGCCGGAGATGGCACCCTCCCGGTTCATCCGTTTCATGAAGATCCCCATGAGGATCGCCGGGAAGAAACTGGCCGCTGCCAGGCCGAAGGCAAACGCCACCACCTCTGCGACAAATCCGGGTGGGTGGATGCCCAGGTAACCGGCGATACAGACCGCCACTCCTGCTGAGATGCGTGCGGCCAGCAGTTCTTGCTTCTCACTCAGGTCGGGGCGTAACCACTTGCGCAACAGGTCATGGGAGATGGAGGTGGAAACCACCAGCAGCAAGCCCGCCGCCGTCGACAGCGCCGCCGCCAAGCCTCCCGCTGCGACCAGCGCGATCACCCAGTTGGGAAGTCCTGCGATCTCGGGATTGGCCAGCACCATGATGTCGCGATCGACGTACAGTTCATTGGCATTGCCAGTCGGCGTGTTCGAGAGCAGGCGCTCACCGCTGACTCCTCGTTCCTCAAGAAAACTGGGCTTGGCCGGGTCGAGGGCGTTTCCTGCCCGATACTTCACCCGACCATCACCATCCTTGTCGACCCAGGCGATCAGATCGGTGTCCTCCCACTTGTGGAACCAGTCGGGAATTTCCGCATAACTCTTGTCCTCTACCGTGTCGATCAGATTGGTGCGAGCAAAGACTGCCACCGCCGGGGCTGTCGTGTAGAGGATGGCGATGAAGAGCAGCGCCCAGCCTGCCGACTTTCGAGCGGCGCGGACACTGGGTACCGTGTAAAAGCGAATGATCACATGAGGAAGACCGGCAGTTCCGGCCATCAGGGCAAAGGTGATGGCCAGCAAGTTGATGGTATTGCCCGATCCGAGCGTGTACTTGGTGAAACCGAGCTGCTCATGCAACCCATCGAGCCGAGCCAACAGGCTCAACTCTTCACCATCCGGGATCGACCCGAAACCAATCTGAGGAATCGCAGTATCCGCCACCATCAACGAGATGAAGATAGCAGGAACCATGAAGGCAAAGATCAGCACGCAGTACTGGGCCACCTGGGTATAGGTGATGCCCTTCATCCCGCCGAGAACTGCGTAGATGAAGACGATGGCCATTCCGATGATGACCCCGTTAGTGACATCGATCTCGAGAAAGCGGCTAAACACCACCCCAACTCCACGCATCTGACCGGCAACATAGGTGAAGGAGACAAAGATGGCGCAGATCACCGCGACCAGGCGAGCCGTCTGTGAGTAATACCGCTCTCCGATGAAATCGGGCACGGTGAACTTGCCGAATTTTCGCAGATACGGCGCCAGCAACAGGGCCAGAAGCACGTAACCACCGGTCCAGCCCATCAGGTAGACCGATCCGTCATAGCCGCTGAAGGAGATGATCCCCGCCATCGAGATGAACGATGCTGCACTCATCCAATCGGCAGCAGTGGCCATTCCATTGGCCACCGGCGGAACATGCTGGCCCGCGATGTAGAACTCTCCGGTGCTGGTCGCCCTGGAACGGATGGCGATGATGATATAGAGCAGGAACGAAGACCCGACCAGCAGATAGGTCCAGGCGGTGACACCCATCATTGACCGTCCTGATCTGCGGAAAACTCATCATCGAGGCGATTCATTCTCCAGGCGTAGACAAAGATGAGGATGACGAAGACGTAGATCGATCCCTGCTGGGCAAACCAGAACCCGAGCGGAAATTCGGTACCCGGCAACTGGTACTGATTGAGCCATGGAGCCAGTGCGATGCCGAATCCGAGTGAGACCACTGCCCAGATCGTCAGCAGCAACGAAATGATCTTCAGGTTCTTCCGCCAGTACTGCCGCGCCACCTCTGAATCCTCGCTCATCTTACTCCTCTGCGCCTCTGATGCTGGGTATACCACTGTTGAACTGGTCCAATGAGATGGTCGGAGTATCCCCAAGGGATGGGAAACCCGCAAGGTGCCTCTTGGGCTGCTCGGCACTCGAGACTACCCTGACACCCATCCAAGGAGGATCGATGAATGTCACCACCCTCGCCCTCGCCAGTGCCGTGGTGCTGTGGCTCGGATACCGTTACTACGGTGCTTGGATCGCCACCCGGGTATATGGAATCGGGGAAGTCGATGATCCGCAACTGCCCAGTCACTCGCGAGAAAATGGGGTCGATTTCGTTCCGACCCGTCGCTCCATCCTGTTTGGCCACCACTACGTGACGATCGCTGGCGCCGGGCCCATCGTCGGTCCTGCAGTTGCGGTCACCTGGGGCTGGCTTCCGGCACTGTTGTGGGTGGTGTTCGGCTCGATCCTGATCGGTGCAGTACACGATCTGGGTGCCCTGGTGCTCTCGACCAGGAACCAGGGTCGCAGCATCGGCGACCTGTGCGCGGAGATCCTCTCCCCCAGGGTTCGCTGGCTCTTCTTGATCTTCATCCTGCTGGCGCTGTGGGTGGTACTGGCGGTGTTTGCGTTCGTCATCGCCTCGCTGTTCGTGGCCCGACCCGAGAGCCTCCTGGCGGTATGGATCGAGATCCCACTGGCACTACTGGTCGGCTGGCAATGGATGCGCGGGAAGTCGATGGCACTGTGGGGAGCGCTGGCTCTGGTGGTGATGTACGGCTGCATCGGCATCGGATCGACCGAAAGCGTGCGCTCTCTTGCCGCCTTTGACTGGGGAGGGAACTCGGTTGGAGTGTGGCTCTCTGAAAATGCCGGGATGTTCTGGTTGCTGATGCTCTTTGGTTACGCGTGGATCGCATCCAGCCTGCCGGTACAAAAACTCTTACAGCCTCGAGATGCCATCAACTCCCATCAATTATTCCTCGCACTGGGTGCGCTTCTTGCCGGACTACTGGTGCTGTCGGTAACCGGTGGCTGGCAACTGGAAGTGGTGGCCCCTGCCATCAATCCCAATCCCCCCGCGGATGCACCACTGCTGTTTCCATTTCTCTTCATCACCATCGCTTGCGGTGCCGTCAGTGGTTTCCATTGTATGGTCGCCAGCGGTACCACATCCAAACAACTGGCCAGTGAACAAGATGCAAGGAGCATCGGATTCGGAGCGATGGTTCTGGAGGGCGGCCTGGCGGTGATCGTCATCTTGTGCTGCATCTCTGCGGCAGGTTTCGCCAATGGAGAGGAGTGGGCCGCTCAATACTCTGCTGAATGGGTGGGCAAAGGTTCCCTCCTGGCCAGACTGTCTGGCTTCATCGATGGAGGAGCGGCCTTCATCGGAGCGGCACTACCCTTCTTCTCGCCGGAGTTCCTCGCCACCGTGATCACGGTGGTCATCATCTCCTTTGCCGCCACCACGATGGACAGCGCCACCCGAATCCAGCGCTATGTCATCCAGGAACTGGCTGAATCGATCGGCTGGAAATTCATTGCCCGGCGGCATGTCGCCACCGCCATCGCAGTGCTCTCTGCTGCGGCGCTGGCACTGCTGGCGGGCAAAGACGGAAGGGGTGGGCTGGTACTGTGGCCCATCTTCGGTGTCACCAACCAACTGCTGGCCAGCCTGACGCTGGTGGTCCTTACCACCTGGCAAGCGCGTCGCAGACGACCGATCTTGCCGACGCTGATTCCGCTGTGTTTCCTCACCTTCACCGTCGGCTGGGCCGCCATCAGTCAAATGCAGGGGCTGCTCGGCGCCGAGGCGATCCAGTGGCCACAGGTGATCGTGCTCGGGTTCGGCATGATGTTGCAACTGTGGATGCTGACAGAAGGAGTGCTCTGTCTCACCGGCACCGATAGAAGACAAGAAGATGATCGCATCGATGCCCTTGGGGTGGTGCGACAAGGTTGAGCCGGATGAATCTAGCCCGAGCGACGAGATTCATCCGGCATCCTGGCCCCCTGAACTCAGGGGCAATTCGGGGTTTCGCAGTCGAGGGTGTCGTCGGTCGGGTCGGGGCCACACTGCTGGGGACCGGGGTCGACCGGTGATGCACCGCCGAGGAAGAGGGTGTTGAGCACGTAAATCGGATCGGCCAGATCGAACTGCCCATCATCGTTGGCATCGCAAGCGTCCAGACAAGGGATCGACAAAGCACCAATGAGGTAGGCCAAACCCTGGATCGGATCAGCCAGGTTGAAGGACCCATCGCCGTTGAACTCGCCGCGACGAAATACCGCCGGAGCGACGGAGAAGACCTGAGCACTGCCTGAAGCAAAACCATCGTTGTCAAGCGCCCACGGTGCCCCGACGATCAGATCGGCAATGCCATCACCATCAACATCACCGGCGCCACTGACTGAATTACCGAAATAGTCACCTGCAGAATCGCCGTTGAAGGTGTAAAGGGGCGAGCCGTCGATCCCCGAAAAGACTCGAGCACTGCCTGCGAATGAAACGCCTGCTTGGATGACATTAATCGCCCCGACAATCAGATCGGCAAAACCATCACCATCGACATCGCCGGCGCCACTGACCGAACCACCGAAACGATAAAAATCACCGTTGAAGGTATAGAGGATCGAGCCGTCGATCCCCGAAAATACCCGAGCACTGCCTGTAGCAAAGCCATCGTTGTCAAGCGCC
>JAAZXB010000001.1:58676-116009 GCA_014240375.1 Planctomycetota bacterium
GTCGATCCCCGAAAATACCCGAGCACTGCCTGTAGCAAAGCCATCGTTGTCAAGCGCCAACGGTGCCCCGACTATCAGATCGGCAAAACCATCGCCATTGACGTCACCAGCGCCACTGACGGAACCACCGAAGAAGTCATCTATAAAATCACCGTAGAAGGTGTAGAGGGTCGTCGGCGTCACCGGTTGCGCATCGATGGTGTGGGGCATCAGCAACGCTGCAAAGAGCAGGCAGCAGCGGGTCCGGTACGAAGTCAGAGGTAAAATTTTCATCACAATGCTCCTCATGGGCAATTCGGGGTTTCGCAGTCGAGTGTGTCGTCTGTGGGGTCGGGGCCGCACTGCTGGGGGCCTGGGTCGACCGGTGATGCACCACCGAGGAAGATGGTGTTGAGCAGGTAAATCGGATCGGCCAGATCGAACTGCCCATCATCGTTGGCATCGCACGCGTCGAGACAGGGGATCGGCAAAGGCAAGGAAGGAAGGCAAGAGTGCACCTCTCGGAAAAATAACGCGCTCGAGAACAACTAATATATGTAGGTATTCTACATCTTCCAGGGCCGGTGCCCAGAACCGAAGTAGCAACCTCTGGGCACGGCGAGCCACCTTAGACTGGTGAGTCACCTTAGACTGGTGGGTCACCTTAGACTGGTGGGTCGGATTTAAATTAAAGACGCGATTTAGCGGGTCTCGGTAGCGGGGTGCCCCATCAGACTTGTTTCCATATCAGTGCGCTATAGTAGGAGTGACTACTGGTGAGATGCAGGAGTTTGGAATTCGGCAACGGATGCAACGATGAATTGATCTCAGTGGGAGCAGAAGCCTCGATGCTTCTTGTAGTAGTGCTGGTGATGCTCCTCCGCCTGCCAGAAGGTTGGCGCCGGCGAGATGACCTGAGTGCAGCAGCTTCGACCTCGCCACACACCTTCTTCTACCCGTCGATCGATCTGTTGCTGCACCTGTTGCTGTTCATCCGGATCGTTGCAAAAGACCACCGAACGATACTGACTCCCGACATTGGGGCCTTGCCGATCCTGGGTGGTGGGATCGTGTAGTTCGAAGAACAGATTCACCAGATCAGTGTAAGTCAGCTGCTGCGGATGATAGTGGATCTCCACCGTCTCGGCATGAGCGGTCTGGCCACTGCAAACCTGCTCGTAGGAGGGGTGGTCCAGATGCCCTCCCATGTAACCGGATACGACGTCCACGACGCCGTCGAGAGCCGCAAAGCGGTCCTCCATCCCCCAGAATCAGCCGCCACCAAACCATGCGATGGCCAGATCGGGATCGGGGGTCGCCGATGCATCGGAAATCTCTCGGGGAATCGCTCGGGGAATCGCCTCCCCTTCGGCCCAGAAGTGGAGAGCGAGAGAATTGAGGCAGTGGCGGATCCCGGTGGGAGGCGGGCCGTCTGGAAATTCATGACCCAGATGGGCATCACATCGTCCACAGGTGATCTCGGTACGAACCATGCCGCCGCTGGCGTCACTTTTCCTGGTCACATGCTGGTCATCATAGGTATCGAAGAAGGAGGGCCAACCGCTGCCCGATTCGAACTTGTCGCTCGATCGAAACAACGGTAATCGACACACCACACAGCCATAGACTCCGGCACTCTTCTGCGCCAGATCACCACCACAAAAGGGCGCCTCGGTACCGGACTTCTGTGTGACATGGTGTTGTTCTGGGGTCAGCTTTTCGACCAGTTGTTGCCTCTGGGAAGAACTGGGGGCAGTGAGGGGAAATCCGCTGCCAGAGATCTCGGCTGGGGAATCGCTCATGATGATGTTCCTCTCCACGGACCGCATACGCAGCCTGCTTACAAAAACCTGCATTCAGAAACTTGCATTGGTCCTGCTACCGATCCCCTCAACGAAGGGCTCCAACGATGGTACCCTCGCAGCCAGGAGTTCCCAACCAAAGAATTGTACCGATCCGCGGTGCACCCGGCGACACGCTCCTGGGAGGTGCACATTGGAAGAGATTCAAGGATCCGAAACTCCACCTCCCGAGGCATCGACGCCCGAGACTCCACAGCCGGATGCCTCTCCGCCAGATCCGCTGACGTGGGAGATGTTTCGAGATCGTTTCATCCCCGCCCTCGGTCCCTTTGCTCCCGGGTTCGCCAGGGAAACCCTGGCCCGCCATGCCTGGCTGGTCCGAGAAAAGAACCAGGTGATGAATCTGACCCGGGTCACCGATCCGGAATCGATGGCGATCCGTCACACTGCCGATTCGCTGGCCGCTCTGCCATTACTGGCCGAGGGTGGTGAGCAACTGTTCAAGCATGTTGTCGATCTGGGAACCGGCGCCGGCTGGCCCGGCCTCTCCATCGCCATCGCCTGCCCCCACCTGAAGGTGACGCTGCTCGATTCGACACGGAAAAAGATCGATTTCCTCCAGACGGTGGTGAATGAACTGGGACTGCAAGATCGCGTCACCTGTGTCTGGGGTAGATTCGAGGAGTGGATCCGCGATCACCGCAAGGAGGTAGACCTGGTCACCGCCCGAGCGGTGGGGCCTGTCGAACGACTGCTGGGCTGGTGTACCAACAGTTACTTCGGCCCGATGCTGCTATGGAAAGGCCCTGCTGCCGATGGTGAGTTGAAGGCGGTCGAGGGGTTGATGTGGAAACGGCGCCTGTTCGTTGCCCTCGATGAAGCGTATCAAATTCCAGGCGACGAGGCGGTTCGCCGATTGATCCTCATCGACCATCAACGCAACTAGAAGTGCATCCGGATCACCTTATTTGTCTTCCTCCTCAACTCTACGAAATTGTGCTCCTGGTCCCTCGGTACTTGAAGTACCTTTCTTCATCGAAGAGATGATCGCTGCGACTCCTGAAACCACCAACACAGCGGCCAGGGCGTACTGCAAGATGTCGGGGAAATTGAAGATCAACAGTCCCGCAAAGAGCAGGAAGAACCCCATCAGAAGTTTTCCATCCACTACCAGCATCGTTTCCACCTTTCAGAAACAGAGCACACCAGAATCTAAATGCCTTGAACATCAATCTCCAGTGCCAGGCCCATGCCTCCACTGATACACAGTGTCGCGAGTCCCTTGCCCCCTCCTCTTCGCCTCAACTCATGCAACAAGGTGGTGGTGATCCTGGCCCCTGTCGCCCCGATGGGATGACCGAGCGCAATCGACCCACCGTTGACATTGAGTCGTTCAGAATCGATCGGGAGTTCCCTGAGGCAAGCGATCACCTGGGCGGCAAACGCCTCGTTCAACTCGACCAGGTCAAAGTCCTCGATCTTTTGTCCGGTCTTTTCCAGTAACTTGCGAATCGCCGGCACAGGGCCGATGCCCATCCTCTGCGGCTCGACTCCAGCACGTGCCGATGCTCCGAGGGTCGCCAGGATCGGCCACCCCTCGCTGCGGGCCACTTCTTCATCTGCGATCACCAGTGCACAAGCTCCATCGGTGATCCCCGATGAATTTCCGGCATGGATCGAGCCGTCCTTCTTGAACACCGGCTTCAACCGCGCCAACCCCTCGATGGTTGCGCCGTCCCTTGGATGCTCATCGGTGTCCACCACCGTCACACCCTTTCGTCCAGGGATTTCCACCGCGGCGATCTCCTCGCAGAAACGACCCTCTTGTCTGGCCCTCTGGCAACGCTGCTGACTCTCGACTGCGTAAGCGTCCTGTTCTTGTCGATCGATGGAAAACTCATCTGCGAGGTTTTCCGCAGTCGCACCCATCAGTTGATCCGCCATCGGACAGTGAAAACCGTCGCGGTACATCCCATCGACCATTTCACCCTGACCGAGTCGATAGCCCTTACGGGCACCGAGCAGGTAGAAGGGCAACTGCGACATGCTCTCGGTCCCTCCAGCCACCATCACCTGAGCATCCGAACGCTCAATGGCATCGCGAGCCTCGATGATGGAGAGCAATCCAGATCCACAGGCCATGTTGATGGTGACGGCGGTGGAGGAGACGGGAATCCCCGATCTGACGGCGATCTGGCGCGCCACATTGGGGCCGCCACCCGCTTGGCGACCGCAACCAAATCGTAATTCATCGACCCTGTCCGGGGAGATCCCGGCACGTTCAAGTGCAGGAACTACTGCCGCCACCCCGAGGTCTGCCGGCGAAAGAGATGACAAACCGCCGAGAAACTTTCCGATGGGGGTTCTGACCGCAGAACAGATCACGGCACTTTTCATGAACGAGCTCCTATCAACGATCGGGATACGATGATCTTTTGCAGATCCTCGCCGCCGCCAAAGGGAACCGCAGTCTGAACATCCCTGTACGCTCGCTCGACCGGATACTCACGACTGTATCCGTTCCCCCCCAGCACTTGAACGGCATCACGGGTCGCTCGATAGGAGGCCTGCTTCGCTGCCAAGTTTGCCATCGAACCCTCTCGAGTCGCCGATTTTCCCCGGTCGTAGAGGCCTGCCGCTCGCCACAGCAATAACCTGGCACCCTCGACGCCAGTCGCCGCTTCTGCCAGCATCGCTCGGATCGAGCCGAATCGATCGATACTCCTGCCGAACGCTTTTCGTTGTGAAGCATACTGGAGCGCGTGGCTGATCGCTCCCCGGGCGACCCCGAGAATCACCGAAGCCGCGCCGAGGCGAGACATCTCCACCACACGCGAGATGGCGGGCCAGCCGGGTGTCGATCCCGAGAGCGCAGAATTGGATTCGATTCGAACACCATCGAGGTGAAGATCGCAGAAACCCGATCCACGCAGCCCCAGAACATCTCGCAGCGGTTTCCTCGTGCATCCCTCGGAGGTGGGATCGACCACATAAGCTCCGAGATCCTGCAATTGATCCTCACCATTTCTGGCCACCACGGTCACCAGATTCGCCATCAATCCGCCGATCACCCAGCTCTTCCGGCCATGAAGGGAGAATCCGTCAGGTTCCTGCCCGACCGAGCAGGTGATTCCCGATGCATCCGACTCCGCCTCGACTTCCGCCAGGGCAAAGGTCGCCATCGTCTTGCCGCTGGCCATTTCGGGCAACCAGCGTTCACGGCCAGCATCATCCGCCAGGATCTTGATCGCTGCGGTTCCCTCGAACAGGTGCGATGCCACCACCACTCCAGTCGAACCGCAACAGCGTGAAATCTCTTCCACTACCAGACAGGCGCTGAGGAGGTCGAGTTCGGCTCCACCAAACTGCTCCTCGATGGTGAGTCCCAGCATTCCCAGTTCTGCCAGCTGTGCGATGGCATCGGTGGGAGCCTCCTGGGATTCATCGATGTGCTGAGCTTTGGGAGCAATCTCGTTGTCGGCGAAATCGGCAACCATCTGTCGAATTTCTTGATGATGTTCTTCGAAGCGGATCACGACATGAACCTTCCGTTTATCCAGGTGGACCTGGACCACTAATCGATATTTTTCTTAACCAGCGGACACGATCGACTCGATGGCCTGCTGGATCGAGATCTCCTGGCGAGAAACTCTATCTGCGAGTCGTTCGATCGCCTTGGTACCTCCGGCCATACCGAGACCTTTGCGGATCCATTCCTGCTCAGCTCTGCGACGAATCCGACGTACCAGACGTGACCGAACGGCACCGAGGTCGGGCGATTCTCGATGTTTCCTGGCGGACTCGAGGATCACTGCAACGATCTCGTCGATTCCATCTCCCTGAAGGGTGCTGACCGCCAGCGGCTCGAGACCATTCTGGTCATGGGCCATCTCTTCAGCCCTGCGAAGTAAATCATCCGCACCTGGCCGATCGCATTTGTTCACCAACACCCGGTCAACCACCTCCAACACACCCGCCTTGAGGAGTTGTACACCATCACCAGATTCTGGTGACAATAGCAGCCATGCTTGATCGGTTTCATCGGTGATCTCGACCTCGAGTTGCCCGACTCCGACTGTTTCGATGAGGATCAGTCCAAATCCGGCACGTGCGAGTATTTCAGCGGCGAGATCGGTGCAACCCGCCACTCCACTGGTCGCTCCCCGGGAAGCGATGCTTCGAAACCAGCTCTCCTCGCCCAGGTCGGTGTCGATCCGCGTCCGATCTCCCAGCAACGCCCCTCCGGTGATGGGGCTACTCGGATCGATGGCGAGAACCGCCACTCGTTCGCCGTTCTCGATCAATCGTGGCACCAGTTTCGCGATCAGTGACGATTTCCCCACTCCTGGAGCACCGGTCAAGCCGAGCCGGAACGCGCATGTCGTTTCGGGTAATCGGGCCAGCAGTGCATCCGCAACCGATTCATCTTCTTCGACCACGGTGATCGCACGAGCAAGTTCGCGGCGCGAGCCTCTAGAGATGCCCACGATCAGATCGTTGATTTCAGAGTCGTCCAACTCTCACCCCCGACCCGGTCGAACATGACGAGCGATGACCAGGCGCTGAATCTGGCTGGTTCCCTCGTAAATTTCGGTAATCTTGGCATCGCGAAAGAGCCGTTCGACTGGATTCTGTCGTCCCAGCCCCGCTCCACCGTGAATTTCAAGAGCCATGCGAGCGGCATCGTTGGCGATTTCGGAAGCACTCAATTTCGCCATCGAAGCCTGTCTAGAATGAGGTAGACCTGCGTCCTTGAGCAGTGCGGCACGAACCGTCAACAACCGAGCCGCTTCGATGCGGGTCGCCATGTCGGCAATCTTGTGTGAGGCGAGTTGATTGTCCGCCAGTTTTCGACCAAACATCTGATGGCTCTCGGCAAATGAAACGGTGGAATCGAGACACGCCTGAGCGATTCCAACCCCCTGTGTAGCAATTCCGATCCGCCCTCCGTCGAGGGTATGCATGGCAATCTTGAAACCCTCCCCCTCTTTTCCGAGGAGGTTTTCTGCCGGAACTCTCATCTGGTCAAATACCAGCTGCACCGTATCCGAACCGCGGATTCCCAGTTTCTTCTCCTTTTTCCCCACCGAGAAGCCAGGCATGGTGTTCTCGATCACGAAGGCATGGATGCCGCGCGAACGCATCGAGGGATCGATGGTGGCAAAGGTGATGATGATCGAGGCATGGGAACCATTGGTGATCCAGGCCTTGGTTCCGTTGAGGACCCATTCATCTCCCTCGCGACGACAGGTGGTCTGAATACCCACCGCGTCTGATCCATGATCCGGTTCTGTGATGGCATAGGCACCCAGCGATTCACCACTGGCGAGACGTGGAAAGAATTTCTCCTGCTGTGCTTCTGTTCCGAAGTGGAGCAATGGACTGGAGAGGAGTGAGTTATGAACCGAAAGAGTGACCCCGGTGGATGCGCATCCACGGTTGATCTCCTCGAGTGCCAGACATAGTCCGAGATTGTCCATGCCGAGCCCACCGAATTGGACCGGTGCGAGGATTCCCATCATTCCCAACTTCGCCAGCCGATCGACGTTCCTGGCCGGATAGGATTCCTCCCGATCGTGCAGATCAGCCGCGGGAATCAGCACCTCATCGGCAAACTCCCGGCATGTTTGCTGCAGTTTCGAATGCTCAGGAGAGAGGGTAGTGCCGAGCATGGCACCCAGGCTTCCATCGATCCCAGCAGAGGTCTCGTCATCGCGCATCGATCACACCTTTCGCTCACGAATAATCGTAAAATCCGCGTCCGCTCTTTCGCCCCAGATCACCAGCGGCAACCATTCTCCGGAGCAATGGGCAGGGACGGTACTTCGGATCTCCCAACTCATCCTGCAGCAACTCCAGAATATTGAGACAAACATCGAGTCCGATGAAATCGGCCAGGGCCAGTGGTCCCATCGGATGCCCCATCCCCAGTTTCATCACCTCGTCGATCGCCTCCCGGGTCGCGACACCTTCCATCAAGGCGTAGACCGCCTCGTTGAGCATCGGTGCGAGGATACGATTGGCGACGAATCCTGGGTAATCCTGCGCCTCCCACGGCTCCTTGCCGAGACGACGGGAGAGTTCCAGTGTCGCTTCCACCACCGTATCGGAACTCTTGTGCCCTCGAATCACCTCGACCAACTTCATCATCGGCACCGGATTCATGAAGTGCATGCCGACAAAGGACTCCGGTCTCTCGGTGTAATTGGCCAGGCGAGTGATGGAGATGGAAGATGTATTCGATGCGATCACTCCACCCGCTACGATCTGCGCATCGAGAGCAGAAATCACCTTCTCCTTCAGTGCTTCACTTTCGGGCACCGCTTCGATCCCCCAACTGGCACCGGCAGCGGCTTCGATTCCCGCTTCGAAGGTGATCCGGGCAAGGATCGTCTGCGCCGCATCCGCGGTGATCTTTTCCTTCTTGACCATCCTGCCGAGACTGTTTTCGATGGTTCCACGGGCTCGATCCAGAGCTCCCTCGAAGGGATCGATGATCAAGACCGCGTAACCCGCCTGTGCGAACACCTGGGCGATACCATTGCCCATCGTTCCGGCACCGACCACCGCTACCCGTTCGACCGAGTTGACCAGTTGTTGAGCGGCTTCAGAGACTTGTGAGGACATGAGACTGGTTCCACCTTCCGAATCTTGAAGACTGAGAGTGACATCGATCTCGAAGCGAGAGAAAGTCAGCAGGTAGATCGTAGGAGCCAGCGCAGCGGTGGGCAAGCGGACCGCTGATGGTCCAGCGGAGCACCCCGATCAATATCGGACCACCATCGAGCAGAATCGGATCAAAAGAGAAGCCCCGGGGCAGTTTGCCCCGGGGCCCAATAAAACCGTACTCTCCCGCTGCTGGGAATCAGTTACAGGCGTCGTAGAGGACGCAATCGAGGGCGTCTGCCGTCGGGTCCGGACCACAGAAACCGTGCGGCGCTGCCGGAGGAATGCCACCGCTGAACAGAGTGGACAGGCCGAAAATCGGATCCGCGACATTGACCAGACCGTCGTCATTGTAATCACAGGCGGAAACGCAGGAGAAACTCCCCCCGACAAACAGGCCATCGAGCAAATGGATGATGTCCGCGATATCGAATCCCGCGTCGACGTTGCAGTCCCCTCGATTGAATCCACCGGGAGCCACAGGCGTGAACAACACCGAGCCGTGGATCGGATCAGGTGCGTAGCCGCCCCCATTCACGACCACCAGATTTTCGACAGTGCTGGTTCCGATGGTACTGGCCCATTGGAGTGAGGAAGAAACTGGCACCGAGGTTCCGGCGAGAGCCGCCGCGTTGGTGTCGTAATGGACGATCAACACCTCGGTGTCACTGGTGAGTGAAAGCGTTTCGGTGCCGGGGAAACTGAACACTACACCGACGGTGATACCGCCAGGAAGGAGTGCTTCTGACATGAAGTCGGGACCATTGGAACCGTTCATCATCGCCAATGTCGGAGCCGGCTGCATGGCGACCGCCGTCATCACGCCCGGATCGTGGGCCAGCGACATCGAAAACCCTTGGGTGTCATTGGGGAAGCCTGGATTGTCAGTTTCTTCCCCGATGGAGACCGCAGCCGTCACCGCGCCCGCGCCACTGATCTCATCGAATTCTCCAGACACCGTCGGTGCCACGAAGCGATAACCCGCCGGGGTCTCGACCTGAACTGTGCAGATGGCAGTCGCCTGAGATCCCCCACAGAAGCCGGTCACCAGATAAGTACGCGCCCCGATCGGCGCAGAGACGTCGGTGTATTCGGTCGCTGTACCGGGCAGATTCGCCAGCAAGGAGCCATCCCGGACCAGCTGGATCTGGTCATAGCTCTCGCCATTGATCCAACCGAGGAGTACCTCGAGTCCAGCACCCTGATTGCAGGAGATCGCAGAGATCGGATCGCAGGTACAAACCGGATCGGCGGCACAGTCCGGATCGAGGCAATCGACCAGGCTATCGAGATCGTCATCGATACCGTTGCTGCAATCTTCGGGTTGAGGTACCACCATGTCGATCTGTAACGAACCGATACCGCCCACTCCTGCGACTGCAGAACCGAAGCGTATCTTGAGCTGCTCACCTCCGGTGACTGGCAGCATCACCTCGGACGCCAGTCCACAGAAATCTCCGTCGCAAGCGACCTGAACCAGGGCTCCGCAGTTCCCCTGGTAAACGATCAGACTCGAATCAAACCCAACTGTTCCACAGGTAGAGATGATCAGATTGCCGTTGGAGGGCGGCTGGAAGTTGTACCAGATGTCCTGGCTCATCGTTCCGATGAATGAACCACCACAGGGAGCGACCAGATCTCCACTATCGGTAGCTCCGGAAGTATCCACCGGGTTCGAACCGATGATTGCAGTGATTGAAGTCGCACACTCATCCGCAGGGAATGGGATGCAGGAGGGATCGCCAGAGCAATCTGGATCCTCACAATCGATCAATCCATCCAGGTCGTCGTCGATTCCGTTGGTGCAATTTTCGGTGACACCGCCCACCAGAGTGAGGTCCATCGTTCCAGTACCATTGGCGCCATCATTCCAGCCACCGACCCTGATCCTGTACTCGACGCCAGCAGTGACCGGGACATCGGAGATCAACGAGGAGAAACCGGGACAACCGGCCCCATCTCCGTTACAGGCAATTTGATCGAGGGCACCACAGGCACCGACGTAGATCGCCGCATCGGAGTCAAAGTTGATCGTGCCGCACAGGTTTACCGTCAGTAAACCATCCGAAGCGGGACTGTAGCTGTACCAGATGTCCTGGAAGAAGCCCCCGAGGAATGTGCCGGAGCATTGCGTGGGATCGGAAAGATCGATCGAATCGGTCGCTCCCACCGTATTGACACCGTTACTTCCGGTGATGGCGAGAATCGCATCGACGCACTCATCTCCATCCGCGGTGGCGACACAGGCAGGATCGCCGACACAATCGGGATCTGCGCAATCGACCGCTCCATCGCCATCGTCATCGACACCGTTGGTGCAATCTTCTGGAGGAGTGGTGCTACATGCAGGGTCGAGAGCACAATCGGAGTCGGAACAGTCGATGAGACCGTCCCCATCGTCATCCACCCCGTTGTTGCAGACCTCTACCGGAGTTCCACCGCCGGGTGTGAATGTGAGATCCATCTCACCAGATCCACCACTGGAACCGTAACTGCCGATCCGAATCTTGTAATTGGTTCCACCGGTCACCGGCATGTTCTCGATGATGGAGGTCCAGTTACTACATCCTGTGGCGTCGCCGTTACAGGCGACCTGGGTCAATGAGGCGCAACTGCCGGTGTAGACCACGGCATCCGTATCCCAGCTGGCGATATTGCAGGTCGACAGAGTCACCGTTCCATCCTGTGCAGGGGTGTAACTGAACCAGATATCCTTGGCCACCTGTCCCAGGAATGTGCCGGAGCACTGGCTCTCATCGGCCAATACTCCACTATTGGTTCCACCGCTGTTGTTGATGGGAATGATCCCCGCTGCGACCACCGTTGCAGTGACACAATCGTCATTGTCGGGCGGAGGAGGCGGTGAGCAAATACCTGCGGCATTCATCTCTACCGCGATCAATGCATTTTGAATCTGCAATGCATCATCAGAGGTGAAGGCGGATGCGGATGGCCCACCAGTTCGTGGATCATTGGGCGTGGTCCCGACCAGATCACTGGCCGCTTGATTGAACAGCGTGTACGCCTGGTTGAAATCGGATCCTGGTGTCAGGTACACGGTCAAAGTTCTGAACCACACTGCGGCCGATTTAATGGCTCCGATTCCCGTGACGGTTTGTCCGTTGAAACTCTTACCGTCGGTAACCATGGCAAATGCATGATTGGGAACACCCGAACCGAAGTGCACTCCACCACCATCGAATCCAGGATCACAACTGGTGGACTCGTAGATCGGATCGAGAGCACTGGGTGGATCCCCCTTGCATTGAGGGGACCACATGTCGCGGATCGCTCCGAGAGAACTGTCCTCGCCCATCAACCAGCGCACGGAAGAATCACCGCATCCGGTGCGTCCGGTGTTGGGTGTATCGGTGCCACCTCCGGTCGGGCTGGGGGGCCATGGGGTGCCACCGGGAGTTCCCGCTTCGGAAGCATTACCATTCCACAGATCGATCAGTTCACCGAACACGTCGGAGAAGGACTCGTTGAGCTGCCCCGATTGATTCTGATAGATCAGGTCTGCGGTGTAATCGGTCAATCCATGGCCGAATTCATGCCCGACGATATCGTCGGTTCCCAGTCCGTTACAGAACGCAGTACCCGATCCATTCCAGATCGCATTGGGACAGATCCCATCGTTCCAGTTGGCCGTGGCCACCAGAGCATTACCCGAACCATTGAGGCTGTCTCGATTCAGTCCAGCACTCAGCAACTGGTAAAAATCTCCGGTGAAGTCATAAATGGCATCGACATTGGCGTCACCTGTCGCGGCGCCACCTTCAGTCCTGGCGAGGATCCCCGGCAGTCCACCACCAGAGCCATCGTAGACCTGGCGATTGATCGCCGAATGCACTGCAGGCCAGGAATCGACCAGTTCTCCATCGATGGCATCGATCAAAACATGCTGCGGCAGAACACGCTCCGAGCCGATCACCATGTGCCATACCAGGTGCACCTGGCCATCGGAAGGATCTCCGTACCAGCGGGGATCGACGATCACCAGCTTCTCTTCGAGAGTTTGTGGATTTTCAATCTTCATCTCTCCCGCGGCGAGAAAGATCGCATCTTCGAGCGAGAAATCGGGCTTGGTCGGGACCTGACTGCGGATCGGGTAAAAGTCTCCGTTGACCGCAAGAAAGCGACCTTGAGGATCCTGGTGCACGATCAACTGACCGGTGAGTACCTCGATGCCGCGATAGATCTGCTGATACCGATGATGAACATTACCCAGATCGCACAGCGAGGTGCTAATGCGACGAAGTTCAGAAGATGCATCGGTAATCCCAAAAAGTCGCCCGTGAATGGAGAAAATTGAGATCGGGTCGAGCCGATCTTCAATCCCTGGAATCGGCGCTCCATCTGGCCCCGTGATGAGGCTAGCGAGCCCGGTGATCCGGGAGCTCTCGATCTGGAGTTCAGTGACTCCTGGTTGGCGATCCTCGAAGACCTGAGCCAGCGAGGATGCTCCCAGGAGGAAACATGCGGCGACAGCCGCCAGGAACCTGGGCAAGGACATGACGTCCCCTTTCTGAATTCCCGAAACGACCAGACTTATTTCTGATCCAACGGGATGTGGCACAGTACCCAAACCTATCGGGTACGAGATTTTGATAATTTGAGGGTGACTGGCGAGAAACTTCTGGCTCTGGGATATCGCACCCGCTCACGCTAAAGCGGGGACCCAGTGGGATGAGAACTGGAAGTGAACGAGGAATCAGTGGAGAAAGAGACGGTGTCGAGCCAGATGCCATCTGCCCGATCCATTGCGGAACAGGGTTCCAGCACCATGCCTCATTGATGATATATCGTATCCTCATGACCAATTCGCAGAACTCGGACCGGATCCGTGATCCTGCCATCCCATCCCTCAAGAGCAACAGAACGCCCCATCTGGACACGGGTTCCAGACGGCAACCAAGCGTTCACTTACCCATAGATCCGGAACGGATGGAAAGTCGGACCACTGTTTTTAAAAAAAAATCCGGTTCGAGTGGATGTGCTGTAAAACAGTGCCAGAACCGAGGAGGAAACAGTGATCAAGGTTCAGGATCTCAGAAAAATCTTCAAAGTTCACCGTAAGCAGCCCGGGTTCGCCGCGTCGGTGAAGTCCTTGATCCGACGTGACTGGATCGACAAGGTGGCGGTCACAGGATCGACCTTCGAGGTCAATGAGGGCGAAATCGTCGGGCTCATAGGCGCCAACGGAGCGGGCAAGACCACCCTGGTGAAGATGCTATCTGGCATCATCCATCCCACTTCCGGGAAAGCCGAAGTACTCGGTCATGTTCCGTGGAAGCGTGAAGACGCTTTCCGGCGCCAGATCGCGCTGATCATGGGTCAAAAAGCCCAGTTGTGGTGGGATCTGCCCGGTGCGGATTGCTTCGAGTTGCTAAGGGAGATCTACCAGATTCCGCCAGAGCAGTACCGCAAGACACTCGATAAACTGTCAGAAATGCTCCAGATCGGCGACGAGATGAACATCCAACTCCGCCGGCTATCGCTTGGCGAACGGATGAAGATGGAGTTGATCGCAGCACTGCTCCACTCCCCGAGGGTGGTGTATCTCGATGAACCGACGATCGGCCTCGACATCACCACGCAGAGGTCTGTGCGAGATTTCCTGCTCGACTACCGGCAAAAAAATGCACCGGCAATGATCTTGACGAGCCATTACATGGAGGACATCGAGCGACTCTGCGAGCGAATCATCATCATTCGCGAGGGAGAGATCGTCTATGACGGAAGCCTGGACCGGGTGATGCGAGAGTACGCCCCCTACAAACAGCTCCGATTGAATGTACATCGCAACTCGACGAATCCTCTGAACGCCGCTTCACTGCAAGAGATGGGCAAGGTAGTCGAATGTGACCCCGGCTCGTTATGCTTGCGTGTAGCCCGAGATAAGGTCCCAGAAGTCGCTGCCGAGTTACTTCGGAAATTCTCGGTCATCGATCTTTCCATCGAGGATCCAGAGATCGGCGACACCATCGAGAGAATCATGGCTGGCAAGGCGGATGAAACTCGATGAGTCCCTCGCTCTTCTTCCACCTGGTTCTCGTAGAAACCAAGAAGTTGATGAGTTATCGAGTCGATTTCTGGATCACCATGGTGGTAGCCCTGGTGGTGAATCTGGTGATTCTCTGGGCACTGTGGGAAGCCATCTTTGCCGAATCGGGCAAGGAACTGATCGGTGGCTGGGATCTGAATGGGATCCTCGCCTACGGAGTGATGGTTTTCTTGACCGGGCGCATCGTACGCGGTGGCGACCTGCAGATGACCGTTGCGACCGACATCTATGACGGGGCGTTGAGCCGTTACCTGCTCTACCCTCGACACTATCCCTTCATCAAGTACGCCCAGCAGGTCGGCAACATCCTGCCAGATCTGTTTCAGTCATTGATGATGGGACTGGTGGCCATTCCACTGCTGGGAATCTCCACCACCGCAGATGTCACACCGCTGAGCCTGCTGATGGCGATCCCCTCGATCCTTGTGGCTCACCTGCTGTTCTTCCTGATGAGCCTCACTCCCCAGTACATCGCTTTTTGGGCCGACAATGTCTGGAGCCTGTCAGTGATGTTGCGTTTCGTGACGATGCTTCTGGGTGGAGCAATGCTGCCACTGACTCTCTTTCCGGAATCGATCCAGGTCGTTCTCCACTGGTTGCCATTTTCATATCTGTTTGAATTTCCGACCCTGGTAGCCCTGGGAAAGATCGACCTCCTCACGTGGCTCGAGGGAATCTGTTACTGCTTGCTCTGGAGTTTGCTGATCGGTTTGCTGTCGATACCCGTGTGGCGCAGAGGTGATCTTCGATACACAGGGGTGGGTATCTGATGAGTCGATACTTGCGTCTCTATCTCCAGTTCCTCAAGTTCTCCTTCAGCCGCTCGCTCGAGTACAGGATGGATTTCTGGTTTCGCATCGTCATGGATTGCATGTTCTACGTGGTGGAGTTGATCTTCTTCACGATCCTCTACCAGCATACAGATATGCTCGGCGGCTGGAATTACGATCAGATCCTCATCTTCGTCTCTGGATTCCTGGTCATCGACGCGATTCACATGACCGTATTCAGTAACAATATGTGGTGGATGCCGATCCTGGTGAACAAGGGAGATCTCGACTATTACGTGGTGAGGCCGGTCTCCTCCCTCTTCTTCCTCAGTTTGCGAGACTTTGCCGCCAACTCTTTCCTGAATCTGATCATCGCCTCGGGAATCCTCTGCTGGTCGATCCTTCGCTATCCCGGCGAACTGGAAACTACGAACCTGATCTGGTTCCTGTTCCTGCTCCTCAATGGAGCATTCCTTCATTACATCTTGCAGATGTTCTTCCAGATTCCAGTCTTCTGGACTCACACCAACCGTGGACTGGTGACCGCATTCTTCTCTGCCACAAAATTGATGGAACGTCCCGATATGATCTATTCCATCTGGACTCGCAGAATCTTGATGACGATCTTTCCTGCACTGCTGGTCATCGCCTTGCCATCGAGAATACTATTCGAAGGACCCGACCCACTATTGATCTCCTGGGTTCTCGGCGTGACCGCCTGCTCATTCCTGGGAATGCGGGCCTTCTGGAACCTGGCGATGCGCCACTACTCGAGCGCATCTTCCTAGTCGCCCGAGCTGGAGTTCATCGTCAGTGCCTGGTCGATCGCTTCGATGACCTTCTTTGCCAGTTCTTCACGTCCCTCAGGTTTGAAATGAACATCACCCGGGGCTCGGAATAATTTCGGATCCAATTTGCTACTGACTGCATGAAGATCGTTGATGGGAATCTTGTACTTCTTCATCAATTTCTGAGCGACCCGGTTATAGCGGATGTCGTCACCGACGAATCGCCCCTTCTCCCCCTCTGGAACCCGCGTGATGCTGGCCCAGATCAGTCGAGCCTTGGTCTTCTGGAGGCGCAAGATCAACTTCTCGAGATTGATCCCGTACTGCTGTAGCGACAGGGTGACCTGCCCCTTCTCTTTCCCCTGCTTGCGACTCCCGGGAGGATCTCGATAGCAGAGATCCCACAATCCCCAGTTGAAGTGGATCACATCCCAGTTTTCGTCACCCAGCCACTGATCGATCTTCTTCAAACCGGTACCGGTGTGTTGAGCATTACCGGGATTGTGAATCACCGTCGCTCGGTCGCGCAGGGCCTTTTGCACGAAGGGTGTATATCCGATGGAGATGGAGTCTCCGATGATCAACACCCTGGGGAGCGGTGCGTTCTCGCCCGGATCCTGCGGGGTTTTCGAGTCCGCTTGCAGAGAAGAAGCAGCGCCCCAGCAAAGCAAGATCAAGATCGATAACAGTCTCATTTGGTACTCCTGACTCAGATCAAACCCAATCGAGGCCAATTCCACTCACAAGAACCACGATACAATTCTGATTCGGATGAAAATAGCCCTCGCAACCAAGGTCACGAGGGCTACGCGGGTCACGGTGCGCCCGGAGGCACACCGCCTGATGCCAGAATTAGTTAACTGAACTTGGTGGTGCCAGGCCTGGCGATTTCAACCGCCGGAGCTGGACCAAATTCATAGGCCACCGGGCTCAGATCCAGTTCACTACTGGACATCTCATCCCAGGTGATGGTCTTTCCGGTATAGGCTGCCGTCCTTCCGAGGATCGACGCCAGTGTACTGTTGCACATGTACTCGCCATTGTTGATCCGATCGCGTTCACCCTTGACTGATCGAAACAACTCGACCCATTCGGCGTCGTACATGTCGTTGGGGGAACCGGAGAATTTCCAGTTGACCTCTCCATCGATGCGATGACGCTGGATTGCGGCGGTTCCTCGGGTTCCATGAACATAATCACTCACGTCACCATCTGCGCCACTCCACTGGCGGCAAGAGTGGAACAACTTGGTGCCATTCTCCCATTCGAACACGCAATTGAAGTGGTCGTAGATGTCTCCCCACTTCTCTTCGGTCCGGCACGTTCTGCCTCCACTGGCGCTACACTTGGCCGGCGGAGCATCCTTCATCGCCCACATCATCTTGTCGATGCTATGGATACTTTGCTCGGTGATGTGATCGCCGCTGAGCCAGTTGAAGTAGTACCAGTTTCGCACCTGGTACTCCATCTCGCTCCACTCATCCTTGCGACCCCTGTGCCATAGACCGCCAGTGTTGTAGGTACATTGAAGGGTGATGATGTCTCCGATCGATCCGTCGTGGACCCGATCGATGGTCTGTTGCTTCGCATCCTGGTAGCGATAGCAGAGGCCACTGACCAGGGTGAGTCCCTTCTGGTCGGCGATCCGTGCCGCTGCCCTGACCCTCGCCACTCCTGGAGCATCGGTGGCTACCGGTTTTTCGGCAAAGATGTGCTTCCCTGCAGCCACTGCCTTCTCGATCTGCTCCGGTCGGAAGTGCGGAGTGGTCGCCAGGATGACCAGATCACAGTTTTCGATCACCTTCTCGAAACTGTCCCAACCAGAGAATTGCATCTCTTCCGAAACATCGATTCGATCGGCGTGCTCCTCGTCGAGCAAGTTTTTCAGTGAACTATCGAGGCGATCCTTGAATATGTCTCCCATCGCAACCAGTTTCGCTCTCGGTTCCACGTTGAGCGCATTGATCACCGCTCCGGTACCGCGTCCCCCACAACCGACCAGTCCGACACGAATCGTCTCATCGACTGAGTTGTGAATCATCGAGGGCAACCCCTGGAGAGCGGTCGAACTCAGTGCCGCAGCCGCCAGTGCTCCGCCAGATGCGCTGAGAAAGACACGACGATCGATTCGACTGGATGTTGAGTTGGTTTGAAGTTCATGCTGCTGATCTACATCGTGCTGACCTACATCGTGCTGATCCATCGAATCCTCATTTCATCTTCATTGGCCGACCGAGCCCGGCAGGCACTTCTTATAATACAGAGCAGAAGCGCCCTTCTCCAGAACCGATCCATCACTGTTCGGTGGCCAGAGGCAGCTCCCCGAGTACCTGATGAGATCCATCGCGGGGATCGACCAGCAATGCAGCACTGCCGGGAAATCGTTGTAGAAGATCGGACGCAGCCTGCGGCTCCAGTAGCGAGATTGCGGTGGCGAGGGCGTCAGCGATGGCACCGTCGGTCGAGATGACGGTGACCTGATGGGGTCCTTCGATTCCCAACCCGCTGCTCGGATCGACAATATGACTGTATCTGCGCCCTTCGATCTCGGTGAATCGAGTGGCATCTCCGCTGGTCGCCACCGCTGCCCGCCCGGGGATCAGTAGTTTCAGAGGAGTGCCGTTTGACGGGTCCTGCGGGTTCGATGCCCCGATGGCTATCTGCCATCCTCGACGTCCTGGCGGAGGGTCCCCCAGCACCAGGTCGCCTCCTCCATCGATGATCAGATGGCGGATTCCCTGCCGCTCCAGTAATTGAAATACTTCCTGCACTGCGTGCCCCTTGGCAATCCCACCGAGGTCGATGGCCACACCTTCCCGCAGGAGTTGAATGGTACTGGCGGCCTCATCGATGATGATTCCATCGATTCCCATTCCCTTGCGAGCTTTTTCCACCTCATGATCTCGAGGCAATCGACCGGCACGATGACATCGTCGCCACAACCGTACCAATCCACCGACTGTCGGATCAAACGCTCCTTCGCTGACCCGCGCGATCGCCAGTGCCTTTTGCATCACCTGAAGGAGGTCCGTACTCACCACCACAGGCTTCAGATGCGGCGCAGCGCGACACAGTTGACGCAACTCGCTCGATTCCTTCCAGTCAGAACAGGCCTGATCGATCTGATCGATGCGGTTCCACGCGGTCCGGACCCACTCCTGGGCATGATCTCGATCGGAGTGAAACACGGTGATCTGAAACCGAGTTCCCATCGAGGGATGATCGAGGTGAACCCTGTGAAGGGGCGATTGACAGCCACACATCAGCAGGAGAAATGCCGACAGCAGCAACGGAGCCCACCGAGCCCGATTCCTCAGAGAATCCACCGAGATGACCTGAGGAGCCGAGATGGCCGGAGCAGCCGAGAAGCCCTGAGCAGCCATCTGGGACATCTGGACGGGAGGGAGGAAGTACGACATCATGACTGCCTTGTACCCGCCCGCGGCCACCGGGGGCACCACCCTGCCGAAAACTGCTGGGAGCCGGCAGGGCAGAGCCTGGAAGGACACCCTTGAAGAGACCTCTGCTGCAAAGACCACCAACATCCATCGGGCTCGGTGTCATCCTCCTGTTCGCCGGAATGACTTCGAACGCGGATGAACCGGAGATCCAGAGCCAGCAGATTCCGGGATCGAAGCATCCGATCCACTGGGTCTCGATACCGGTCGGCAGTGAAGGCTACCCAGAGACCATCACCATCGGTTCACCCGCCACCGAGAAGGGCAGGTCTCCCGACGAAGGGCCGACCTGGACCGTCAAGGTGAGTCCCTTCTCCATCATGAAGCACGAGTTGACCTGGGATGTCTACGATCTGTTCCGCCAGGAGTACGGCATCCTTCAGGACACCAGGATTTCGGGTGACCAGGCGGATCAACCGGAGTGGGCCGATGCGGTGAGCATTCCCACTCCTCTGTGGGAACAGGATTCCCGACCCATCCTCGAAGGACTGGGAACTGCTGGGGGCTATCCGGTCGCCGATGTGACCCAGTTCGCAGCGATGCAATTCTCCAAGTGGCTGTCGAAGAAGACGGGCCAGTTTCTGCGTCTGCCCACCGAAGCCGAATGGGAATACGCCGCTCGATGCGGCCAACAAACGGCATTTTCGTTCGGTGAAGATGCGACCCGACTGGCGGAATACGCCTGGTTCTTCGACAACAGCGAGTATGACGATCCCGATGCTGGTTACCCAGGCCTCGGCTCGGGCTATCGCAAGGTGGGAACCCTGAAGGCGAATCGCTGGGGAGTCCACGATCTCTACGGGAATGTCGCCGAGTGGACCCTCGATGGCTACCTCGCCGAAGGCTATGCAGCCCACGGCGACAAGGTGGTCTCCGCTACCGCTGCAGTGCGCTGGCCCGAAAAGATCTGGCCAGCCGTGGTTCGAGGAGGCTCCTGGCAGGATGATCCGGAGCGCTGTCGTTCCGCTGCTCGCTATCCCTCGACCCGCAAATGGCAAAAACGAGACCCCCAGATACCGAAAAGCATCTGGTGGTGTACCGATGCGTTTCATGTCGGTTTTCGATTGGTTCGCCCGACAAACCCACCCCCTCCCGAGCAGTGGGATCGATGGTGGGATTCGCAGGTGGAGTCGATCCAGCGGCAGATCCAACAGGGTTACAAGGAGTTGAGAACCCCGGTCGTGAAAGCCACACCCAGCACCGATGAATAATCTTCCAGCGATTCTGTTTCTGATGACCATCTTGCTGATCGGATCGATCGGCACCGCACAGGACTCGGTCTGGAAGCGCACCGACTCCGATGATCCTTACCTGCACCGGATCCCCTTGAGAGACTCCCGCGGTGAGGTCATCGATCCCAGTGCCAACAGTGGTAGTCTTCCTCATCTCGGCAAGAGTTGTGCCCCCTGTCATGATGTCGAATCTGCCAGCGGTGGGCTTCATGCAGGACAAGGACCGGACGGTCGTGCCGGCGAGCCATGGATACTGGTGGATCCTCGCAGTGCCACTCGCATGCCACTTCACCGAAGGAAGTGGCCTGGATTACTCTCTCCCCAATCGATGGACCTTGACCAGAAAAAGTGGAGTCAGGAGTTTGGCCGCCATGAAACTGGAGCCGGCGACGACTCCGATTGCCTTGTCTGTCACCTGGCCAGTGGCTACGACTTCGCCAAACGCATCGAACAGATCGACTCGGGCAATACAGCTCTGGCTCCTTTTGTCGCTGCCGGGCTGGTCGACACTTCCGGTCAACTCGATCCCCGTCGCTTCGATTCCACGGCTCAAGTGGAATTGAACTTACTCGGGGATGCGGGCAGTCAGGCGTGCCTTCGCTGCCACACGGTTCGAGATCTGGATGAACAGAACGATCGTCGATGGCATCACCAGGATGATGTCCACCTCGCCGCCGGACTCTCTTGTGTCGATTGCCACCGATCGGGAATCGATCACCACATGGTCCGGGGCTACGAGGGTGAAGTTCATCCATCGGGGACCGATGTGACCACCCTCAGCTGTCGCGGATGCCACCTCGACGAGGATGGGGGTTTGTTCGGCGCGCCGCTGGCGGAACACCGGGGACTCCCCCCCTTCCACCTCGAAGAGATCAGTTGTACCGCCTGTCACGCAGGGCCAGGTGAGGGGCCAGGTGAGGGGCGATCCCATGTTGCCCAGTGGACCTCCCGTGCCCACCGACTCGGAGAAGCGAGTCAGGAGCGTCTGGACGGAATCCCACCTCGCATCATCGGCGGATTCCTGCAGCGAGATGACCAGCAGAGGATCGCTCCGGTCCATCTCACCTGGCCCGATGGCTGGGGGATTCTGGAGGCCAACGGCACCGTCACACTACTGACCCCAACACAACTTCGCCCGCTTCTGCGCCGCGCTCTGAGGGTACGGTCGGATCTGGTCGAGGAGTTGTCTGACCAGATCGAGGGGAAGAGTGCCGAGGCGATCGTGGTGAAAGCGTTGAACAAGTTACAGGAACCGCTGGAGGATGGCAGGGAAGCGATCCTCATCACCGGCGGTCGTCTGTGGAAAGTCAATGACTCCGATGAACTGGAAGTAGCGGCTTCCCCCGCCGCTGAAGCAGTGTCCTGGGCCCTCTCCCATCCGGTGCGACCTGCACGATCCGCACTGGGAGCCGGTGGCTGTAACGATTGCCACTCCTCCACCAGCAGCTGGTTGCAGGATAGGGTCGGTCCAACGTCGTTGCTTCCCCTGCCTGACCCTGGCGAAAGCGAACGAAGTTCCTCTCCGATGGAGAGTGGAATCATCGATTCCAGTCGCTGGAAGATCTGGTCATGGCTCTTCCTCGGAAGAGAAGCGGGCAAGATCTACTTCAGTATCTGTGCTTTGCTGGCGATCTCCGGCGGATTGCTCGGGCTGTGGAAGATGACTCAGGAGGAATCCCGGTGATCCAGAGACTCTCCCGCTGGACGGTGCTTCTGGCATTTCTCTGCACCATCTCCTCGATTGCCGGCGTGCCGGTCGGGGAGGAGTTAAGAGGGTACTGGCTCCAGTTGCACCTACTGGTCGCGAGCCCCCTGGCTGCACTGCTGGTAATTCGGTGCTGGTGGCCAGCCGTCGATACGACGATTCTCGGGCAACTTTCCTGGTGGCTGATGGCGATCGCCATGGGACTGGTACTGATCCCGATGCTCGGATGGACCTCATCGCAAAACTCGATGGTGTGGATCGAGGGACACGGCTGGCTTTCGCTCATTGCAGTGGCGCTTCTCGGCTGGTCAATGAGAAGGAAATCTACCTGATCACATGTTGCGACGGTATCTTCCACCGACCTGGTAGAGAGCATGAGTGATCTGTCCGAGACTTGCGACTCGCACCGTTTCAATCAACTCACGGAAGATATTTTCACCAGAAAAGGCCACCTGCTGCAATCTCTGCAGTGCAGTCTCCACTTCACCTCGATGATCATCATGGAACTGCCCCAGATCCACCAACCGTTGCTTCTTCTCATCCGCAGTCGCACGGCGCAGTTCGATATGGCTCGGTTGCGGGCTGCCACCGGGACGCAAGAAGGTGTTGATGCCGACGATGGGAAGTTCGCCAGTGTGCTTTCTGTGCTCGTAGAGGAGTGATTCCTCCTGAATCTTCGAACGCTGGTACTGTCTTTCCATCGCTCCTAACACGCCACCACGTTCATGCAAGCGTCGGAATTCTTCAAGCACAGCATCTTCTACCAGTTCGGTCAGTTCGTCGGTGATGAAGGCACCCTGAATCGGATTGTCGTTTCGGGCCAGCCCCAGTTCCTCGGCAACGATCAACTGGATGGCCATCGCCCTGCGAACTGAATCCTGGGTCGGAGTGGTAATCGCCTCATCAAAGGCATTGGTATGAAGTGAATTGCACTGGTCGTAGTAGGCCATCAACGCTTGAAGCGTTGTACGAATATCGTTGAAATCAATCTCCATCGCATGGAGCGATCGCCCTGAAGTCTGGATGTGGTACTTCAACTTCTGACTGCGCTCATTTGCACCGTACACATCACGCATGGCGATGGCCCAGATCCTCCGGGCGACTCTCCCCAGAACTGAATATTCCGCGTCGAGACCGTTGGAAAAGAAGAAGGAAAGATTGCGGGCGAAGTCATCGACCGACATCCCTCGTGAGAGGTAGTTCTCAACGTAGGTGAATCCGTTTGCCAGGGTGAAAGCCAATTGCGTGATGGGATTGGCACCCGCTTCGGCGATGTGATATCCGCTGATAGATACCGAGTAATAGTTCCGGACCTTTTCTTCGATGAAGAACTGCTGGATATCCCCCATCATCCGCAGCGCAAAATCGGTGCTGAAGATACATGTGTTCTGCGCCTGGTCCTCCTTGAGGATGTCCGCCTGCACCGTTCCCCGAACGCTGCGAAGAACATGAGATCTGATCTCCTCCAGCTGAGCAGGAGACGGATCAGATGCCGTTTTCTGACGGTGGAGTTCGATCTGCTGGTCAAAGGCCGCATTGAAGAACATCGCCAGGATCATCGGCGCCGGACCATTGATGGTCATCGAGACCGAGGTACTCGCAGCACACAGGTCGAAACCTGCGTACAACTTCTTCATGTCTTCCAGATTGCAGATGCTGACGCCGCTCTCACCGACCTTTCCGTAGATGTCGGGACGTGGATCTGGATCCTCGCCATACAGCGTGACTGAATCGAATGCAGTGGAGAGCCGATGAACGTCTTCTCCTTCGCACAGATAGTGAAACCTCTGGTTGGTCTTCTCGGGAGGTCCCTCACCCGCGAACATCCTCTTGGGGTGCTCATCTCTTCGACGAAATGGGAAGACACCTGCAGTGAAGGGGAAGTGCCCGGGCAGATTTTCTTTCATCAACCAGCGGGTCAGATCTCCCTGCCCCTTGAAGGTGGGGAGGGAGACCCTCGAGATGTGACTTCCCGAGAGAGACTCGAACTGAAGTGGCTCCCGGACTTCCCGATCGCGAACCTGGTAAACCAGCTCCTCTTGCCGGTAGGACTCCGCCAGCGCTGGCCACTGTGCGATCATCTGGAAGACTCGAGGATCGATGGACCCCTGCAATGTCATCGCCATCTCGCTCAATCGTGCGCTCGCCTCCGGATTTTCCGCCTCGATCAATTCCGAACTTCTTCCCAGAGCTTCGGCATCGTCAGATAACTGTGCTGAGCTTTCGACGCATTGATGGTAGTCGCGAATCGAGTTGGCGATTTCAAGCAAGTATCCCACTCGTTCCTGTGGGATCGGCGAAGGCCTGCTGGCACCGTCTACCGAGATGCGATCATGAGAGATCTTCCAGCGGTCCGATTCTGGAGAATTGAGATTGGAGAGAAGATGAGTGTAGAATTTTTCCACCCCCTCATCGTTGAAATGACTGGCGGTAGTTCCGAATACCGGTAGATCCTCGTCACGAATGTCTGGATCAAAAATTCCGCGGCTTCTCCGGTATTGTTTGCGAACATCTCGAATGGCATCTCGAGCTCCGGGACGATCGAACTTGTTGAGGACGACGATGTCGGCAAAATCGATCATGTCGATCTTTTCGAGCTGAGTTGCGGCTCCGTACTCAGGGGTCATCACATAGACGGACAGATCGGAGATATCGGTGATCCGGCTGTCCCCCTGGCCGATTCCGGATGTCTCCAGCAACACCAGATCAAAGCCTTCTGAACGGAGTTGATCCACCGCTCCTCGGATCGCCTCGGGAACCTCGACGCCACTCGACCGGGTCGCCAGCGATCGAATATATACACTGGGATTGTCGGCACTGTTGATCCGAATCCGATCTCCCAGTAATGCGCCGCCGGTTCTCCTCTTGGTCGGATCGACGGTGATCGCTGCAAATCTTCGATCCGGAAAATCTTGCAGCAACCTTCTCAAGATCTCATCGGTCAAAGATGATTTCCCTGCACCACCGGTACCAGTTAACCCCACCACCGGAACTACCTGTGGCTTGGTCTCGATCTCTTCTCCCAGTTCGACCCTGGTGATTCGTTGCGGAAGTGCCGCTCCACGGTCCGTCGCTCCTTCGATGGAGCCGACACGCTTGAGCATGTCAAGAATCATCCCCTCGAGGCCCATGTCTCGACCATCCTCCGGGGAATAGATCCGCTCGATCCCATACTCGTGCAATGCGGCGATCTCTTCGGAAACAATGACGCCTCCGCCACCTCCAAAGATACGAATCCAGGGGCATCCCTTCTCGACCAGAAGATCTCTCATGAACCGAAAGAACTCGTTATGACCACCCTGATAGGAAGACACTGCGATAGCATCTGCATCTTCCTGAATTGCTGTATCGACGATCTCCTCGGCACTCCGGTTGTGCCCCAGATGAATTACCTCAGCGCCCTGGTCCTGAAGGACCCGTCGCATGATGTTGATGGAAGCGTCGTGGCCATCAAAGAGACTGGCCGCGGTAACAAATCGGACCGGACGCATCAGGACTCCTGGCCAGGGGAAGATCACCGAGGTCGAAGGAGATCCCCTCTGGCACCCTCCGACACCGTGCATCATCGAAGAGATGGCACGATTTTTCAAGTCGAGCGAGCCAGAAGTCACAGATATATGGGAATGGAGCGATTATCGACAACTCATCCGGCCGCCCAGAGCCGCTCAGGTACTCGATTTCTCGTCGTGAGCACTGCCGTTGAATCCCAGCACCTTGGTCTTTCCCTCGATGATGGTCTCGAGGAATACCGGACGCCCCCACAGTTTGTAGAGATTTTCCAGCGTGCGAGTCGCGTAATCGAGTTTCAGCGGGGTACCGGACCAGATGTGCTTCAACAACAGTTCGCCCCTGTTGCCATAGTTACCATCCTGCACCTGGATCCGCGGTCTACCACAGTTTGACAACTGATCGAGAAATGCCAACTTAATCGAGGAGAAGTCCCTCCCGTCGAGGATGTACTTCCCTGTCTGTCGATCGAACTTGTAGGTGAACATCTTGTGCTGGTCGCAAAATTCTTCGGTAAGGAACTCGTCGATGAATGTGATGTCATTGTGAGTGCTGCGCACCTCGTAGATCTTCTTCAGGCCCAGATCTTTGCCCTGATCCCAATCCTTCTTGCCATGAACATCTTCGCAGGATTCCCATTCTTTTCCGTGGCGACCCATGTCCCACCGCATCTTGATATCCCGGAACAACTCGATGCCAACCTTATAAGGATTCAACACACCGGGGCTACTCCCAAGGGTTCCCGAGTGATGGTCGGCGTAATCGATCAGTTCAGATGCATCGAGGATGTTCCTGGTCATCATGTTGGAATGCCAGTAAGAAGCCCAGCCCTCATTCATGATCTTGGTCATCCCCTGGGGAGCGAAGTAGTACGCTTCTTCCCGGATGATCGACAGTACGTCTCGCTGCCACCTTCGCAACTGTCCATGATGGAGCAGGAAGTTCAGTACGTCCTTTTCTGGTTCTTCAGGGAACCTTTCCGATTCATCGATCTTGTTGAGGATCTGTTCTTTCTCTCTTGCCAGTACATCGGCAGGATTGACGAACTCTTCCATGTATGGCTTGGTCGCGAATCGAACCCCCTGCGCCTCAATCCGCGCCAGATCCAGGGTCTCTTCACTCTGCTTCTCTCCGGCAGCGAAGTACGGCAGGTGCGGATCGATCAAATTTTCAAGAGACAGGCAAACATCGATGAACTCCTCGACCGCATCCTGCCCATGATCGTCGATGTGTCTGCGAATTCTGACGGCGTGGTTGGAAATGGTGTCGACCATCTTGCGGTTTGTATGTGCAAACCAGCAGTTGTTCTTGAAGAAGTCGCTGTGCCCATACACGTGAGCCATGACCAGTTTTTGATCCACCAGTGGATTGCACCGCATCAAATATGCGTAGCAAGGATCATTGTTGATCACCAGTTCGTAGATCTTTGCCAGGCCATAGGAGTACTGCTTCTGTAACTCCTCGAACTGCATTCCCCAGCGCCAGTGCGGATAGCGAACAGGAAATCCGCCATACGACGCAATCATGTTCATCTCATCGTAATCCACCAGCTCATAGAGAACCTCGAAGAAGTCGAGCCCACAATCCACCGCATACTGGCGGATGGTCTGGCGCCATTCCTCGATTTCAGGCGTGAGTTCTCTGTTCCTCAACATCTTCAACACCCCTTCCCGAGGAAGGTCTTGATCGATGGCAGGATCTCATCGCGGGAATTGATCTCTGAAACCAGTACCTTTTCGTCATCGCCCACTCCCTCACGAAGATCCTTGATGAACTGACCACTGCCGTAAGCACTCTTGACCTGGCCGTAACAGAACACGTTACTGGCCGGGATCAGGTCCTCTTGAAGCAAGCGGATACACTGGGCGGTATCATCTCCACCCCAGTTGTCACCATCGGAGAAGTGGAACGGGTAGATGTTCCATTCGTTCGGAGAGAACTCCTTCTGAATCAGTTCCTTGGCCAGGTTGTAGGCACTTGAGATCTTGGTTCCGCCCGATTCCCTGACATGGAAAAAGGTGTGAGCGTCGACCAGTTTCGCCTGGGCATCGTGAATGATGTATCTGGTTTCGATATTCTCGTACTGGCTCTGCAACCAGGTATCGAGCCAGAAGGATTCAATCCTGACGATGTCCTTCTGCTCATTCCCCATCGATCCGGAAACATCCATCATGTAGATAATCACAGCATTGGACTGCGGAACCTGCTTCGTGTTCCACGATCGGTACCTTCGATCCTCTCGAACCGGAATCACTTTTGGATTCTTTGGATCGTAGGAGCCGCTGGCAATCTGACGTCTCAACGCGGCCTTGAAGGTGCGACGAAAGTGGCGCAGTGATTCGGGGCCATTGCGATTGATGCCGGTGTAGCGATCCTTTTCGACCTTGATCGATTCGGTTCCCCGAGGCTCGATCCGTGGCAGTTCCAACTCCTCACCGAGGATCTCGGCGAGTTCCTCGAGGGAAACATCTACCTCGATGACATGCTCTCCCGGCTGATCTCCAGCTTCAGCGCCTGGAGGGCCTTGCTCTTCACCGATCGGCTCGCCCACCTCGCCATCGCCCATCCCGACACCACCCTGCTGGGAATCACCGAACCTGAAGTTAGGGATATCGATCTGGGGCAAAGGGACGCTAACGACTTTTTTTCCCTGGCGAGCCAGTAACTCTCCCTGAGAGACGTATTGCTTGAGATTCTCGCGGATCTTACCGCGTACGATGTTTCGGAAACGATTGGTGTCTGGATCGATCTTTCGCACAGTGGCACCTTCCGTGACTACTCGACACCTTTGGTATCGCCACGGGCGAAGATACTCGCCACGTAGTTGAGGACATCGGTCGCGCTGTCCTCGTTGTACCCGAACTGTTCGATCAACCGTGTCTTGACCACATCGATCTTGGCTTGCGAATCCTTATCCACCACATCAGAGATCAAGGTGGTCAACTTGATGGTGTCTTTCTTGTCCTCAAAGAGCTTCATCTCGAGCGCCTTCTGCAGGCGAGCATTGGTCGTGTAATCGAACTGCTTGTGATCCACCGCCAGTGCCCCGATGTAGTTCATGATCTCACGCCGAAAATCGTCCTTACGGCTCTCCGGGATGTCGATCTTTTCCTCGATCGATCGGAGCAATCGCTCGTCCGGATCTTCCGACTGGCCGGTGTAGGGATTGCGGACCTTTTCTCGCTGCGTATACGCCTTCACGTTGTCGATGTAGTTCGCGGCCAGTTTCTGGATCGCTTCCTCGTCGGCGCTGATGGCTCTCTGGACCTCGTTCTTGACGATGTCCTCGTACTCCGCTTTCACCACTGACAGGATCTCTCGGTATCGAGAACGAACCTCGTCATTCGAGATCAAGCTGTGGTTCTTCAATCCTTCATCGATCTCGTTGAGCACCATGAACGGATTCACGTAGTCATAATCGGAGACCAGAGCATTGGAGATCTTGTCCTGGATGTAACGAGGTGAAATTCCTTCGAGACCCTCACGAATCGATTCGTCTCGCAGTTCCTTGACATTCTCCTCGGTGAATCCTGAAACGCTCTTGCCGTCGTACAGACCCATCTTCTGCGCCAGAGTGATCTGGGCGTTCTTCGGCTCCTCCAGGCGAGTCAACACGGCCCACATCGCGCAAACCTCCAAGGTGTGTGGTGCAATGTGCTTGGTCATCTTCTCGCGAGCGTAATCCTTGCGGTAAATCCTGACCTCATCCTGGAGAGTCGTGTTGTAGGGGATATCAATTTTCACGGTTCGATCCCGGAATGCTTCCATCAGTTCGTTGTTCTGAAGCTTTTTGTATTCCGGTTCGTTGGTGTGTCCGATGATCACTTCATCGATGGATGTCTGGGCAAAGCGCTTCGGCTTGATGCTCTGCTCCTGGCTGGCGCCGAGCAGGTCGTAGAGGAATGCCACATCCAGTTTCAGAACCTCGATGAACTCGATGAGTCCGCGGTTGGCGACATTGAACTCACCGTCGAAGTTAAAGGCTCTAGGATCCGATTCCGAACCGTACTCGGCGATTTTTCGGTAGTTGATATCACCCGTCAACTCTGTCGAGTCCTGGTTCTTCTCATCCTTGGGCTGGAAGGTACCGATACCAATCCGGTCTTCTTCACTCATGATGACCCGACGGACGCGCACGTGGTTGATCACCTGATGCCAATCGCCATCGTACTTCTGCATGTAATGGTTGTAGTACCAGCGACTGAAGGGGCAGAGGCTGCCCCGCAACTGGATCGGGTACTTGCCCTTGCCGGTCGCCTGGATGCTCTCGATCAGTTCCGGGCGAGCTTCATCGGGAACCAGATAGATCGGGTCCTCATTCATTGGAGAATCTACCCAATCACCCTTTTCATCTTGCCACTGGAAGGTGTAAAGGGCTCCTTCAGGGGTCCGCGAATATCTCTCGAGTCCCCTCTTCAGAAGATGAACGATGGTGCTCTTTGCCGATCCCACTGGACCGTGCAGTAACAGCACCCGCTTCTCGGTGCCATAACCATGGGCCGCTGATTTGAAGAAACTGACCAGCTGATGGAGCGGTTGATCGAGGCCAAAGACAGCGTTGTTACCCTTCTCAACCGGATCATCGAAGAAATTCCAGTGCGAGACATCGCGAGCATCGAGTTGGTTCGATGGCTCGCTGCCTTCGGTGCAGATCATGTCGTAGATGCGTTGAAAGGCACTGCGTAGAACATCCGGGTTCTCGTATGCGATCTGGAGATAGTCGTGAAAACTACCGTTCCAGTTCAACTCGCGATAACGATCGGTTTCGAGATTCTTCGAGATCAACTCGAACAAATTGATGTGCTGATTCATGCGTTCCTCCAACAGTCTATTTCGGCTTGCTGGCCCCAGTTCTTTAGGAAAGACTCGCTGACAGGTCCAGCGGCCTGTAACAGGGCCGGGACACCCGTCAGTGAGTCACCCGGACGATTGCCGCCCCCCAAGGCGGTGGGATGAGGATGGTCGGAAGGGAGCGATTCTGCAATATCTGGGGGAAAAACTCTTCCACGCCGGCCCTCAGCAGGTGGATGAGAAGGGCGGCACGGACTCTTGAGAATCCGTGCCGCCTCCTGCTCATGTTCCGATACTGTGGACTCGCTAGTCCTTCACGGTGAAATCGGCGTCGACGATCGGCTCTTCCTCCGTTTGGCCCTCTGCGGACGCTCCTCCAGGAGCAGCACCGCCTGGAGCAGCCGTAGCCCCCTCTGCGGCAGCTTCCGGCGAGGCCTGCTCGTAGATCCGCCGGGCCAGATCGTGAGAGGCTTCATTGAGCCCGTCGAGGGCAACCCGGATCGACTCTCGGGTCGCAGCCGCATCGGACTTGGCCTCCTTGAGCGCCTCCAGTGCCTTCTCGATCTTCTCCACCTCGTCCCCCTCCATCTTGTCAGAGTGATCCTTGAGGCTCGATTCGGTGGCATAGCAGGCCTGATCCGCTTCATTGCGAATTTCGACCAGTTCACGGGTCGCCTTGTCCTCGTCGGCGAATCGTTCGGCATCCTGCCGCATCGATTCGACCTCTTCCTCACTCAGCCCGGAGGAGGACTGGATCTTGATACTGTGCTCCTTGCCGGTACCCATGTCCTTGGCAGACACCTCGAGGATTCCGTTGGCATCGATATCGAATGAGACCTCGATCTGTGGCACTCCGCGGGGCGCCGCAGGGATTCCGTCGAGCTGGAATTTACCCAGGGTTCGGTTGTCCGAGGCCATCTCCCTCTCCCCTTGAAGCACGTGGATGTCCACTGCAGGTTGATTGTCCGCTGCAGTCGAGAAGACTTGCTTCTTGTTGTGAGGGATCGTCGTGTTGCGCTCGATCAGTTTGGTGGTCACTCCTCCGAGGGTTTCAATCCCCAGCGACAGCGGAGTCACATCGAGCAGCAGAACATCGCTGAGTTTCTCGTCGCCGGCGAGGATTCCTCCCTGGATTGCAGCTCCGATGGCCACGACCTCATCCGGATTGACCGAGCGATTGGGTTCCTTGCCGAAGATGGACTGGACGATCTCCTGGATGGCGGGGATCCGCGTCGATCCACCGACCAGGATCACCGTATCGATCTGACTCGGGTTCATATCCGCGTCGGAGAGCGCCTGTTCGCATGGACGGCGTGTACGCTCGATGAGCGCTCTGGCCTTCTCCTCGAAGGTGGCCCGGGTGATCGACATCTGCAGGTGCTTGGGACCGCTGGCGTCCGCAGTGATGAACGGCAGGTTCAGCTCGGTCTCTGCACGGCTCGAGAGCTCACATTTGGCCTTCTCTGAGCTTTCTTTGAGGCGCTGGAGTGCCATCAGATCACTTCGCAGATCAATCCCCTGCTCTTTCTGAAACTCGTCGGCGATGTAGTTGATCAAGACCTCGTCGAAGTCATCTCCACCGAGTTGTGTATCTCCATTGGTCGACAGAACCTTGAAAATCCCATCGTCAACCTCGAGGATCGAAACATCAAAGGTTCCGCCTCCGAGGTCGTAGATCACGATCTTCTCCGATCCCTTCTTCTCCAGACCGTAGCCGAGGGACGCCGCAGTCGGCTCATTGATGATTCGTTTCACATCCAGCCCGGCAATTCGCCCGGCGTCCTTGGTCGCCTGACGCTGGCTATCGTTGAAGTACGCCGGAACCGTGATCACGGCCTCGGTCACTTCCACTCCGAGGTAGTCCTCGGCGGTACTCTTCAACTCCTGGAGAATCAACGCCGACAGTTCTGGCGGTGTGTATTCCTTGCCTTGCAGTTTGACCTTGATCAGGTCCTCTGCTCCTCCAGTGATCTCGTATGGAATCAGCAGTTCGCTCGTGCCCAGTTCTCCATGACGACGCCCCATGAACCTCTTCACCGAAAACACGGTGTTCTCCGGGTTGGTGACCGCTTGGCGCTTGGCGGTCTGGCCGACCAGGCGATCTCCCGTATCGGTGAAAGCGACGACGGACGGCGTCACTCGATTTCCATCGCGGTTCGGGATGACTGTGGGCTCTCCGCCCTCCATGACCGCAACCACTGAGTTGGTGGTACCGAGGTCAATTCCGATGATCTTGCTCATTGTGCTTCTCCCTTCGCAAGCCCGGACCGATCTTGGCCCGAGGAAGCCGCTTCGGCTCCACCAATGAAATCGCAAACCTCGTTCCAATCGAGCCCAAGATGAGGCTAGATGGCCACAATTTATCGCTATTATGGCAGGAAAACGTAATCACGGAAGCAGGCGAAGGGGCGGGGGGAAGACTGGGCCTGCCAGGATGGCACTCAAGGGGTGGGGAAACTGGAAGGACTGCCTATTTGGCAGATTCCTCCTCCTCTTCGACGGTGCGCAGGCCATACTCCTGGATCTTGCGATAGAGGGTTCTTTCGCCGATCCCGAGCGACTGAGCCGCCTTGCGACGATTGCCCTCGACAAACTCGAGAGTCGAACAGATCAGATCCCGCTCCATCTCCTGGATGGTCGTCCCGACCACCGCCGAACCGCTACTGGGCAGCGGTTGCCTCGGATGGATGTGCCCCGGCAGATCATCGATATCGAGTACCGAGTTGGGAGAGGTCACGACCATGTTCTCGATGGCATTCTTCAACTCCCGAACATTCCCCGGCCAGCGATAAGCGATCAACACTCTCAGCGCCTCGCGAGAGATTCCATCGATGGTCTTATCGTGCACCCTGGAGTACTCCTCGAGGAAATGGCTCACCAGCAGCGGAATGTCGACGACACGCTCACGCAGCGGAGGAATCTCGATGGTGACCACATTGATCCGGTAGAAAAGATCCTCGCGGAACTTCTCCTCCTCGATGCGTTGACGAAGATCACGGTGAGTGGCGCAGATCAACCGGACATCGATCTTGACGGGATCATTCGATCCCATGCGAACCACTTCCCCCTCCTCCAGCACCCTCAGCAGTTTGACCTGGACTGTATTCGGGATGTCACCCACTTCGTCCAGAAAAAGAGTTCCAGAATCGGCATGCTCGAAGCGCCCCTTCCTCAATGAGGACGCCCCGGTAAACGCACCCTTTTCGTGACCGAACAGTTCACTCTCCAGCACCCCTTCACCGAGTGCCGCACAGTTCAAAGGCACGAATACATTACCCTTGCGGCGGCTATTGGCATGAATCGCCTTGGCGAACAGTTCCTTGCCTGTGCCGCTCTCGCCGAGGATCAGTATCGATGCGTTGGTCGGGGCCACCTGTTGCATCTTCTGGACGATCAGGTGCATCGAATGGCTGGAACCGATGATGCCCTCGAAACCAAAGCGATCATCGATGGTTCGTTCCAGTTCGTCGGCACGTCGCTTGAGAGCTGCCCCCTCCAGAGCTCTTCCGACTCGAATCCGCAGACCGGTCAGGTCGACCGGCTTCCGCAGGTAATCCACCGCTCCCAGTTGCATCGCCTCGACTGCAGTTTCGACGGTTCCGTGACCGGTCACCACCACCACTGCGATGAAGGGGTCGATCGATTGTGCCTCGCGGATCAGGTCGAGGCCGTCGCGATCACCCAGCACCAGGTCGGTGATGACGATATCAGCCCCATCCTTGCGCAGCAGTTCCTTCGCCTCATCGACACTGGTCGCAACCCTGCATTCATGCCCCACCGCGACCAGCGCCTCGGCCAGCAATTCAGCGTGAGCGGACTGGTCATCGACGACCAGAATCCGTGCAGGAGTTCCCGCTGAACTGGAAGCCTCACCCTGCATCTCATGCTCCTTCATTTCGACGGGCTCTCGGTCGGCAACACCACGGAAAATCGACTTCCCTGACCGGGCTCACTCTCCACCAGGATCGTACCCCCATGAAGGCGGATGATCCTCAAGGTGGTAGGAAGGCCAAGCCCCGTGCCCTCGTCACGGGTCGACACATAGGGTCGGAAAATCCTCGGGATTGCGTCCTCGGTGATCCCGACACCGGTGTCCGTGACCTCGATCACCACCGCATCTCCCCCACGGTAGGTCGATGCGAGCACCCGGATGAACAGTTCTCCTCCATCCGGCATGGCAGAACAACCGTTGAGGATCAAGTTGAGGAGCGCCTGGTGCAACAATGCTGCATCTCCAGCGACTTTCGGGGTCTCCTGCGGCTGGAACAGGATATTGATTCCATCCAATTCGATCGCTTCCCGATTCCTCGAGATGACGTCCTCGACCAGCCGTGAAACTTCGATGGCGTCTCTTTGCATCTGCTGTGGTCGAGTCAGTTGAAGAAACGAGGAGATGATGTGTTCGATGCGCTGGATTTCAGACTTCATCATCTCGAGCCTGCGGCGGGTTCGCTGATCGCGTGCAGATCCCGTATCTCCCAGTTCCTCGAGGAGTAACTGAGAAGAAATGTTCAGGGTCGAGAGTGGATTCTTGACCTCGTGGACTAGCATGCCCGCGAGACTGGCGACATCCTGCTCCCAGTGACCTAGTTGGCTGGTGTCGAAGGCGGTCACCGAGGTGCGGCTACCCTTCCGATTCTTCTTCCGCTCCGTCCGGATCCGGTTCTTCTCCGGGAACGGGTCGAAAGACCTTGTAACGAACGTTGCGTAGACGGACCGACTCATCAGGCCTGAGCAGCACTGCGATCCCTCCCGCCGGAAAATAGGGACGCATGTCATCATCCAGGCGCTCGAGGCTGTCGAGGTCAGTCAACCGGATCAGCCCTTCCTTCAGTTCGATGCGGATCCTCAGCCACTCCTCCTCCTCCGACTCGAAGCCGTGGACATCGTAATTCTTGACCCCCGCTCCAGGACGCATCCCGGCGGTGATTCCCAGATTGATCTGATCTCCTGAGACCAGCTGAATCTCCATCTCGACCGAGTATTCTTCCCAGAGATCATCGCCGATCTCCAGCTGTGCAAGACCGGATGTGTCGTTGTTTCCCACAACTTCTCCACCCTCAGCAGTCCAGACGGTCGCATCGGAATCGGCTGCAGATGCACGGAAGGAAGAGAGGTACTGATCCACTTCGAGATCGATCCATTCGATGGCTAACTGCTCGGCGATCGCCTCACGAGCGACCACGTACTCTGCGAGGTACTGCTCGATCGTTTCCACCACTTCTGCATACTCCTCGGTCCCCTTGTAGTCGTCCGAAAAGGACTCGAGCAGGCCGATGGCCTGGGCCAACTCCTCCTGGCGGCGATAGGCCCGCGCTCGTCGGGTGATCCGGTCGAAATCGACCTCTGCCGCCTGACGCATCGCGACCTTTTTCTTCAGCGCTTGCCACCCCTTGAAAGCAGCGGTTTTCTCGAACATGCCATCGGGATCAAACCCTTCGAGAATGTTTTCTGCGGCGAGGGGGTCTCCCTCCTCGACCAACGCCTCGACCCGTGCGGTCATCTGATCGAGACTCTTTTGCCCCTCGTCCTCGCGTAACTGGAGCTGTGCTTCGAGCAGTTTCTTGGCCTTGACCTGGATCGAGGTTCCCTCGGAGGCATAGATCAAATCTTCCAGATGAGAGATCCAGTCATCGAAGCGTTCGGGATCGGTCTTCACCGCCTTGGAAAGACCCTTGTAGCGTGTTTCCAATCTCTCCTTGTCGCGCTGCTCCTGCTCCTGGGCGAGTTGCTCGGCAGTTTTGCGCGGAGTGGTGGGCTCGACCTCCACCGGTGCCACGGGATCACCGCAACCAGGAACAATGATCCCGGCGGTGCCGACCAGCAGCATCAGGATCAGGATCTTCGAACGATCGCCGAGATCGACTTTCATTTGTGCACCGCTTCCCTTCAGCGAACTCTCGTTCTCGCCACCCTATACGCATGGTCGTCCGAGAACAGCCAGACTATGTTTGGTCTGTTGGCCGTTTCTTCGCCTTCCGGCATAATATCCGGTATCTGCTGAGGTATTTCTAGAACTTCTTGAGGTGCCGAACAACTTCCTACTGCGCATAGTAAAGCCAGACTGATGCCGGTGGTTTTGAGGAAATCGTGTTTGTTCATTTTTTACTCCTAACGCGGAAATCACCGGTCAGGTTTGACGCCACTTTTAGGCGGCAAATCTGGTCCGGTGGATCGATTTGTTAGATGTTTACATTATTGTTAGTGTTAAATATTTTTTTCTCCCAAATGTTATATAATATAATGGAATAAATGGAATGAACATTATCCAGCCGCCAAAGGTGTCGCCAAAGGTGTTATAGCATGAAAGATTTATCTCAGTCTGATCATCATTTATAATCAAAGTATTACTGCTGCACCAATCTACTTTTAACAATATCTCGTGCTTCCCCGCAGGTAAGTCGAATTCTGTCTTTCCATCATAGCTAATGCTTCCTGCGTGTTCCCCATCTATAAAAATTTGATAATCTCGAGCCCTATCAGAAAGTAATTGTTTCCGCCTCTTCAATTTCAATTTCATGGAATATTTTTCCTTCTAACGCCCTGCATAAGTTGTAGATTTGAAGCGCAGCGGAAAAGCTATCCACTTCATGTATTGGTTAGATTGCAAAGCGCACAGACTTTGATTGCTAAAATGAGTGATTAATACCTTTATATTATTTAACATCTGGTGGCTCATATAAATCACATTTTTTACAGTATAACATTTGACTGAGCACACTATTACGACCTTCTTCTGATTCAACCCAAGAACGATTTGTCCAAGGTGGATTATATCTTTCGTGTTGAAAGTGACCATCCTCACTCCACAGGACCTGCGTCCAGTGTCAGCCTACATTGACCCAGCAAATTCTCGATCACCTGCTCTTCAGAGCCTTCCAGCCGACATCCTGCAGCCTTGGCGTGGCCACCGCCGTCAAAACGAGTCGCGATCGGATGGACCGAAAAATCTCCACGAGACCGAAGGGATACCTTATAACGCCCGGGACCAACTTCAACGACGAGGAATACGATCTCACACCCGGCGATCTGCCCGAGCGAGTCGACGAATCCATCGAGATCTTCCAGATCGACCCCTCGCTTGCGTCTCATCGGCTCCGTCAGCACCGAATAGACGATCCTGTTCTGCTCGGGAGCCTCGATCGACGCGAGCAGATCCCCCAGTAACTGGGTTCGCTCGAGGCTGAATGACTGAAAAATACGCTGGAAGATCGGCTCGGGATCGACCCCCGATTCGACCAGCGAGGCCGCATATCGGTACGCCACCGAACCGGAGTTCGAGTAGCGAAACCAACCGGTGTCGGTCGCAATCGCCACGAATATCGATTCGGCACTTTTCTGGCTCAACTCGCAACCGAGGGACTGGATCACTTCCAGCACCAGATTGCCCGTCGATGGAGATCCAGATTCACACCAGATCTGATCGAAGAAATCGACCGACCCATCGAGATGATGATCGATACAGACTCGCGGAGCGCCACAATCCTCCACCACCTTGCGCATGTGACCGAGTCGATCCGGTGCGGAAGTGTCGACCACCACGACCAGATCGCAGCTCTGAGCCATTTCGATCTGTTGGGGTGTGGGCTCTCCGTCGAGTACTTCAGCCACCTGGTCATGATCGATGAAACTCAGTTTTTGCGGGACCGGATGGGTCAAGATGGTTTGTGGAGTGGCACCCAGCTCTTCGAGGAGTCGATGGATGGCAACCGCCGATCCCAGGGCATCTCCATCGGGATAGATGTGAGTCAAGATCAGCGGGCGCTTGGCACCCTTCAGCGCATCGAGCAGCGCTGCCGGGATCTCTCCAGGGTGCCAGAGTGGAGTTCCTATCGTCATGGATTCCTTACTTGCAGACATTGCGTTTACGCAATACCATGTCGCCTTGAATCAGTGTCCGATTCGGTTCCTCGACCATCGTTTTCGAGAGCCTGTCTTTTACATCGACGACGAAGTGGGGACCAGTCGATCCGTTGAGGGAACTCCCCGAGGAGCAGGCGATTCCGGTCATCCAGGAAGCCACGCTTCCATTGAATTCGACTTGAACTGAAATCAAACCACAGCCACTTGAGAACCACAGCCACTTGAGAACCACAGACGCTTGAGAACCACAGACGCTTGAGAACCACAGACGCTTGAGAACCACAGACGCTTGAGAACCACAGACGCTTGAGAACCACAGACGCCCAAGAACCACAGACGCTTGAGAATCGGGAGGATGCACCTTGGAAACCGGACGTAAGATCATGAATCTACGCAAGGATCGAGGGGTCGCCCAGAGCTCTCTCGCAGCCATGACCTCGGTGACGCCCAGTGCTCTGTCTCGAATTGAGGCGGGGATTCATCAGCCCAGAGGTGCCGTAGCTCTCCGAATCGCACGAGAACTGGGAGTCACCGCCGACTACATTCTCGATGACGATGCACCCTATCCACCGCCCCGGATCGCCTTGCTGGAGAACATCGACTCCTCGAACAGGCAGGAGGCCCGGAGCCGATCGGTCAAGGTCAGTTCGAGAGAGAAACGCCTGATCGAAGCGTTGCGGTCCCTCTCCGATGAAGAACAACAACTACTCGAAGCCACCTTGTCCGCAACCACCCGCGAGGTTCGATTGGCTCTCTTTGCCCTGGGGCGATCGGATCAACTCGAGCAGCACGATGGCGACGAGAAGAAACTGTTCAAGAAGATCTTCAACAAGTTGTAGCGGAGCTCCCGAGCCGGATCATGCCAGGCTCAACATCTGAGCCACCTCACCCTGTCCTTCATGAACGCTCGAGGCTGAACTTTGCAGCGCATCGAGTTCGGTCTTGTTCAGTTCGACTTCCAGAATCTTTTCCACTCCATTGGCTCCGAGCACCGCCGGCACGCCAACCCAGGTGTCATCGATTCCGTACTGACCATCGAGCAGGGAACAGCAAGGTAAGACTCGCTTCTGATCGAGCAAGATCGACTCCGCCATCGCCACCGCCGATGCGCTGGGTGCGAAGTAGGCCGAGCCCGTTTTCAGTAGATTGACGATCTCGGCACCGCCGTGACGAGTCCTGTGGACCAGTTCCTCCAGTCGCTCGGGTGAGATCAATTGTTGAACCGGAATGCCGCTGACGGATGCGGTCGATGTGAGGGGCACCATGCTGTCACCGTGGCCTCCCAGAACCATCGCCTGGATATCCTTGTGCGAACACCCCAGTTCCATCGCGATGAAAGTGCGGTAGCGAGCGGTATCGAGCACTCCCGCCATTCCCACCACCTTGTTCTTGGGAAGACCCGAAACCTGATGCGCCACGAAGCACATCACATCGAGAGGATTGGATACGATCACCAGGGTCGCTTCCGGTGCGTACTCCATGATTCCCGAGACCACCTTCTGCTGGATCTCTCCGTTGATCTTGAGTAGGTCGGAACGGTCCATACCCGGCTTGCGCGGCATCCCTGCCGTGATGATCACCAGATCTGCCCCCGCCAGTGAGGCGTAATCATTGGCACCAGTGACGCAGGAGTCATACCCGCAGACGGGACCAGCCTGTGACAGGTCGAGTGCCTTGCCCTGTGGCATCCCCTCGACGATATCCACCAGCACCACATCTCCGAGTTCCTTCTCGGCCAGTCTCTGCGCCGTGGTCGACCCCACGAAGCCGCCGCCGATCACTCCGATCTTGCGTCTTGCCATCACTGTTTTCCTCTCTGGGACCCGGATTCAACACCACCTTCGTGGCGCAATCCCGATCTAGTTCTTTGCTGAGATCAATTCGGAAAGAGTCGAGCCGATCCCCGCCGGGGAATCCGCAACCCTTGCACCTGCTCTTTCCAGCGCTGCGATCTTGTCCTTTGCAGTACCCTTACCACCACTGACGATGGCTCCGGCATGCCCCATCCGCCTTCCGGGAGGTGCGGTTGTACCTGCGATGAAACCAACCACTGGTTTGTTCACTTCGGATGCGATGTAATCTGCCGCTTCTTCTTCAGCGGTACCACCGATTTCACCGACCATGACGATCGATTCGGTGGCTGGATCTTCATTGAACAGTTTCAAGACATCGAGAAATGTCGTCCCGATGATCGGATCCCCGCCGATGCCGATACAGGTGCTTTGCCCCAGTCCGATCTGAGTGGTCTGATGAACCGCCTCATAGGTGAGGGTGCCGCTTCGACTGACGACGCCCACCGAACCAGGTCGATGGATGAAGCCGGGCATGATCCCCGCCTTGCATTCTCCCGGGGTGATGATCCCTGGACAGTTCGCACCCAGCAGTCGGGCACCATTGGCTCGGACTGCATCCTTGGCGCGAATCATGTCGAGTGTCGGAGTTCCTTCGGTGATACATACGATGAACGGAATTCCAGCCTCCGCGGCTTCGATCACCGCCGCTCCTGCGAATCGTGCAGGGACATAGATGATGCTGGCGTTGGCACGAGTCTCTTCTCTGGCACTGGCCACATCGTCAAATACCGGTCGATCGAGGTGACGGGTTCCACCCTTTCCGGGTGTCACTCCCCCAACGATGTTAGTGCCGTATTCCATCATCTGTTCGCTGTGGAGGGTTCCATTTCGTCCGGTGAAACCCTGAACCAGCATGCGCGTCTCGGAGTTCACTAGAATACTCATCGGCTCACTCCTTCCGCAGCAGCTACCGCTTTCCTGGCAGCATCTGCCAGATCCGCAGCGGAGATGACATCGACTCCCGAACTCTCCAGAAGCGCATGGCCCTCCGCCATCGAGTTCCCCTCCAGTCGAACCACCAGTGGAACCTGAAGATTGGTCTCTCGTGCGGCCTGCACGATCCCCTCTGCGATCAGATCGCAGCGGATGATGCCGCCAAAAATGTTGACCAGAATCGCCTTCACGTTGGGGTCCTCGAGGATGATCTTGAATGCCTCGGTGACTCTCTCTGCGGTGGCCGTTCCACCCACATCGAGGAAGTTGGCGGGTTCACCACCATGGAGCTTGATGATGTCCATCGTTGCCATGGCGAGTCCCGCTCCATTGACCATGCACCCGATGGTTCCATCCATTCCAACGTAGGAGAGGTCCCACTCGGCAGCTCGGGTCTCTCGAGGATCCTCCTCGTCCAGGTCACGCAGTTGGGCATGTTCTGGATGCCGAAAATCCGCGTTGTCATCGAAGTCGATCTTGGCATCGAGGGCGATCACATCTCCGCTGCCAGTCACCACCATCGGGTTGATCTCGGCAAGGGAGCAATCTTCCTCAACAAAGGCTCGGGCCAGCTTGCAGACGATATCGACAAATTGATCGGCGGTTTTCCCCTCGAAGTCGAGCCGCTGTGCCACCGACCGTGCCGCTTCCTCGGAGAGCCCCGTATCGAGATCGATCTCCTCGAAGAAGATCGCTTCCGGCCGCTTGGCAGCGACTTCCTCGATGTCCATCCCACCCTCAGCACTGGCCATCAGGACCGGCTTCTCTCGAGCCCGGTCGATCACCATTCCACAGTAGATTTCACGAGCGATGTCGCACCCCTCCTCGATGAGGAGCGTACGAACCTCCTGACCTTCCGGCCCGGTCTGGTGAGTCACCAGTTGCATTCCCAGGATCGATCGGATGGCAGCCTCGCACTCCTCCATGGTGGAAGTGACACGAACTCCGCCGCCCTTTCCTCGCCCGCCCGCATGAATCTGCGCCTTGACCACCCAGGGGCCACTGCCCAGCTCCTCGGCAGCGGCGAGCGCCTCATCGACGTCTCTCGCCATTCGACCGGCGGGCACCGGAATCTGATGCCGAGCGAGCAGTTGCTTCGCCTGGTACTCGTGGATCTTCAAATCAGCTCCTTCTTCCGCCGCCGCCTGCCCTTGCCATTCACATCGATCGTATGGAACCACGATCTCGACCTGGAAGGAGTGCAATGCCGCTGGATCTTGGCGAACAGGATGGGAATCCGTGACGCCTGGGTACGATGGGGCAGGTTAGCCGCCGAAAGATAGGGGTGCAACGAGACCCGAGTCGGATGCCATCATCCTTGGGTGCTCTATCTTCCCTCTCCTGCGTCGATTTCGCGGTCATCCTCGGTGCCTCCGGTGGGAACCGGCTCTCCGGAATCTCCCGGTCTGGACTGAAGAATGACTCGAGCGACGCTGACCAGTTTCTCCAGTTCCTCGGTCACCGAGCCCTCGGTGGTGGCTTCTCGATACTCCTGGAGCACTCTCTTGGGCTCGTCCAGGATCAGCGAGATGGCTCCGATACGACCACGGAATCGGCCCAGTTCCTCGAGGATCCTGATCCGCAATTCTCTCAGCGTTCGGTTGTGATCCCGGGTCGAGAAGGGCAAGGCATTGTCAAAGGGGAGATTGGTGCGATCGACCACGATCAGTCCCGTTCGATACCGAGTCAGCGCCAGAATGCCGCTCATGAAGGTCTCTCGGGCGGCCTCCAGCCGTTCCCTGCGGACCTCGACCGCCCCACCCTCCAGAAGAGCCTCTTCATACTGGATCCGGCCCAACTCGTACCAGGCGGCAGAGTAGTTCTGGTCGAGACTCACCGATTTCAGCAGTGCCCCGCGAGCACGGTCGAAATCGAGACCAAATTGATAGATCCGGCCGATGTGGTAGTAGCAAACCCGTTCGTTGACTCCGTCCCCCATACCAGGCTCACGACCGATGGCCTTGTGGAGAGACTCGAGTGCCGCATCGTAATCAGTGAAGTGCTGGTACTGCAGAATTCCCAGGCTGACAAAGGGCCCCATGGCGGTCGGATCGATCTCGATCGCTTGCTTGTACAACCGCTCGGCCAGTTCAAATCGCTGGTCCGCTTCCGCCGAAAGTCCTCTGCGCCACAGATCCGATGCCTTTCGGCGCTCTTCACTCGTGTCCTTACCATCGAGGACCGCCACTGCGAGTCCCTCGATCCGGTCGCGGTTTTTGTCCCACCAAGCTCGCCACTTGCGGATCGAATCGCCACGAGCGGTGAGTTCCCCATCGGGATCAAAATCGAATCGTTCCCCGGTGTAATCGTATAATTTCTTGGCCGCAATGACCCGAGCGGCACGCTCTTCCAGTTCCAACGCCTCGATCAAGGTTGAAATTCCAACGTGCACTCCATTTTCTCCGAGTGCGATGGCCAGTGCCAACTGACCCTGACCATCCGAGGCTTCCCATGCGATCACCAGTTCCCGGATGCTGTGCGTTCGCTGCAAGACATCGATGGCAAAGGTCCGGACTTCTGCGCTCTGCGCATCGTCGAGTAGCAACAGCCCGAGCAGCGGGTAGAGATCCGATCCGTGATCCAGCAGCGTCTCCCTCAGAATCCCGACCTGCTCTCTCGACGAGCCTTTCATGATCTGCTCGAGGAAGTTGGGCCTGGCCTCTGTGATCCCCACCGGCAGCGACATGCGGAAACGCTCTTCCAGATGTAATCTCCGCAGGATCGGGTGATCGCTCTTCTCGAGTTCTTCTTCGATGGGTCTCAGGCCAAAGAAACCGGAGGATCGGAGGTACTGGATCCCGTCCTCTCGTTCGATGGATTCACCTGCGATCACCCCCTGGATGGCACGAGCCGTCCGATCTTCGAAGCCTGCTCGCACCGTAAATCGGTCATCGCTGCAGACCCCATTGGGGTCGATGGTTCGCGCGACCATCGAATCCAGATATCTTGCGGTACCGTTGCCGAGATCCACGACCCACTCATTGGATCCTGCATCAAAGTGGACTTTTCCTCCGACCTCGAGTCCCTCACTCAGGATCAGTAGGATTCCCTTGGGCTCGGGCTTGGTGGTGGTCTTGAGGCTCCAGTGCTTCACATCTCTCTTGAGGATCAGGTTCGATCCGAGACGCCCACTCAGTTCCAGGTACTCATGTCCCAGGTCATAGATCCGACCTTCAAGAACTTCTCCAGCCTTCATCCGAAGTCGTACATCCGCCGCGACCTCGAGGCAGGGCAGAAGGATCAGCAGAGCCGAGCCGAGGAAGGCCAGTGCGCTCAATCGTTGGATGGTGCCACTTCGGGCCAAGGGTGCCTCCGATCGGGGGTTGTCAACGGTCCAGCCCAACATCTTGCCGTATCCTGGAGTTGCTGCAAGTCCCGTCAGGGGTTGCGGCTTCCCCGGGAACAAGGGAGACTCACCAAACTGGCTGGAATCGACCGGGAAAGTTAGTCCTGGTCATTCCTGTAGCCAACTTCTTGGGAAATAAAATCTAGAAAACTGATGGGGGGGCCTCTTGGACCAACGAACCCTGGACTCGGTCAATCGTGGAGACCGCCTCGAAGGCATCTTTCTGGTCGAGGGAGCCAATCTCAAGACCGCTCGTAATGGCAAGTTTTTCATCCAGTTGACCCTCAGGGATCACACTGCAGGAATGAAAGCAGTGCGTTGGGAGAGCAGCCAGGAAGAATTTAGAGAACTCGATCGGAATCCGTTCGTACGGGTTCAGGGTCGAGTCGAAGAGTACCAGGGAAATCTCCAGTCCATCATCGACTCCCTTGAGCCGGTTTCAGCCAGTGCGGCGGGGCTCAAGGCTGCTGAATTTCTTCCGCGCACTCCCTGTGACATCGAAGCACTCGAGAGAGAACTCGAAGAGCGAGTTGTCAGCATCAAGAATGAGTCGATTCGAAAACTGGTGGTCACGGTCCTGGCTCGTCCGGGACTGAGAGATCAGTTGAGAATCTCACCTGCGGGAAAATCGATGCATCATGCCTACATCGGTGGGTTGCTCGAACACATGGTTTCATTGATGAACATGGCGGACATGGTCTGTGACCATTACCGCTGGCTCGACCGCGATGTTTTGATCTCAGGGGTGATCCTGCATGATATCGCCAAGACTGCCGAACTCGGCATCGAGAATGGCTTCAGTTACACCGATGAGGGGCAGCTTCTGGGTCACATCGTTCTCTGTTGCAACTGGATCGATGAGGCGGGTCGTGAAGTCGAAGACATCGATAGCGAACTACTCCTGCAGATCCAGCACATCGTGGCCAGTCACCATGGCCAGTTGGAATACGGATCGCCAAAGAAGCCGATGACCGCCGAGGCACTTGCAATGCATTACATCGACAATCTCGATGCGAAACTGATGGGCTTCCTCGAACTGTACCGGAGTGCCAAACCCGGGCCGCTAGATTCTCGCTTCGGGGCGCACTCCTACATGCTCGACGTGAGGCCCTTCTTTCCGAGGAATCTCGATTTCGTGGGCGATTTCCAGGGCTCACCCCCGGCCAGTTCTACAACTCCATCACAACAGAAACAGAGCGATCGAGTTGTGGACGGAGAGTCGAGTTCCTCGGGAGATTTACCCTTCTAGCGGGTGATCTCCAGGTTCTTTCGCAGTGACTGCCGCTCGATCAAGCGCTGGCAGGGATGACCCCCAGTGCTTCTTCCGCCTGGGCGGATCTCTCGAGGCGTTCGATCCACAGTTCTGCATCAGACTGACTGCGAGCTTCCACGAGGATCCTCAGCAGCGGTTCGGTTCCGGAATAGCGCACAAGGATCCGTCCTTCACTGCCGAGCGCCTGTTGGGCTTGATCCATCGTCGCCGAGAGGAGTGACAACTGCACCAGTGGTGGCCGCTCCTGGATCTTCAAGGTTTTCTGTTCCTGAGGGAAACGCTCGATTCCAGAATACAAGTTCGAAAGGGGTCGACCCGACTGGACCACCCGGCGAGCCACAGCTAGCGCCGTACGGATGCCATCTCCGGTGGCCGCTTCCGCGGGGCAGATGATGTGCCCCGAAGGTTCTCCGCCCAGCATTCCGCCACTCTCTTTTAGCGCCGCCGCGACCGCTCGATCGCCCACCGCGGTTCGCACCACTGAAACTCCGTGGCGATTCAGATACTCCTCTACTCCAACATTCGACATCACGGTCAAGGCCACGATGGGTGGATCGAGTAATCCCTCCTCGAGCATCGCCCTTGCCCAGATCACGATCACGTCATCGCCGTCGACATGAGTGCCCGATTCGTCACAGAAGAGTGCTCGATCCGCATCACCATCCAATGCGATTCCCACCGCAGCACCGATCCGTTTCACTTCTTCTCCCAGCACCTCGGGATGGAGTGAACCACAACCGACATTGATCCGTTCCCCATCCGGCTCACCATGAACCACGGTCACCTCTGCACCGGCACGCTGGAACGCTTCCGGGCCCCAGTGACAGGCAGCCCCGCGGGCACAGTCGAGCACCACCGACAAGCCCTGAAGAAACTCTCCCGCAGGAAAGGAGTCCATCAACTTCTCCAGGTATCGATCGCCCAGACCCTCCTCCATCTCGATCTCGAGGGAGGCATTCGGTTGGCCCGCATGCCTTTCATGGTCGCGGGAGATCGCCTCCTCTTGTGAGATATCGAGTTTGGAGCCAGAGCCATCGAGGATCTTGATTCCGTTGAACTCGGGTGGGTTGTGAGAAGCCGAGATGACCAGCCCTAGATCTGCCACTCCATCCGGAACCAGGAGTGAGACAGCAGGAGTCGGAAGCACCCCGGCGTGGATGGTGCTGCAACCTTCCCGTCGCAGGGCATTCGTGAGTATTTTCTCGATCCCTGGCCCGGAAGTACGGGTATCTCGCGCGATCAGAACTCGCCCACCGGCGCTTCCATTGCGACTCATGTGGCCGGCGATCGCCTGCCCCAGTCTGTCGACGGAATCGGGGGAGAGCAGACCCTCACCGCCGATGTCTCGAACACCATCGGTTCCGAAGATCACTTCTGCGGATCCTCTCCAGGTACTTCGAATGGCTTGGCGCTGTAGAGGATGATCCGCTCCAGTTTCACCTGATCATTTGAGATTCCAGCCGGCAGACTGCCATCGATCCATCGCACTTCTTCTCTTGGAACATTGCGACCTTCTCCTGCGGTATCGGTAACCCTCACCAGCAGATAGAAGCGGCCTTCCTCGACTCTCTTCTTCCACTCTCTCACCGCCTCCTCCACTCCGGAGACGGTCACCTTGATGCTTTGGTCTCCGCGAATTTCAAGATCCACATCTTCGTCGACGATGTAACGAACCGAAACCAGAGCCTGTTCCTGGGTCAAATTTTCCTGCAGGTGGATCTTCACCGTCGCTTCCCTCGGGAACCCTTCTGCGATCTGGATCAGGTTGCTGTCATCGCCAGTAATCACCAGTGGAACGATGGCTTCGACGAGAGGAAGGACCACGCCATCGATATCGATCTGCTGGGTCAGAACTGCCACCACGTCTTGCTCGAGCAACTGACTTGGACCCTCCAGGGTGACCTTTTCCGGATCGGTGGAGATCCCTCCGGGGAACCTCACAAATCCTGGACCTGGAGTTCCACGGACCGATGCTCGGACCTCCTTCTCGACCCTCACCACCTGGTCGAGGACCACATCCAGAGTAAACGGATCGATGCCCTGCACCGAGAGGCCTTGCGGCAACTGGAATAGATCTACGGTTCGCAGGTCGATCCTGCCAGATCGATCCACCTTCAGAATCCCCTGCGGCGAAAGCTCCGACTCGATAAATCGAGCCACTACCTTTCGAGGCCCCGAAAGAGTGATCTTGCAGCGCCCGACGAAGGGATCGCCCTTTTGTCCCATCTTCGCCTGGGAAATGGTCTTGGAGATCACCACCTGATCCTCGGCTGCCGGTTCTACAATCAGGAAAGCATCGATACTCTCCTCATGACCGGTATTTCCGAAGGCGTATGCCCACACCACCACCGCCAGCAGCAGACTGGTTAACTTGTTGCGCTTGTTTCCGACCAGGAACTCGACGACCCGGACCCTCCATGATCCCTTCATGCTACCCCCCCACCTGGAGCAGTTTTCTCGACCTGGGTGGCCTCTGTCGCAGCATCGGTCTTGGTGTAGTAACTTCGTAGTTTATCAGCCAGTTCATCACGATCGAGATCTCGAAAAACCTCACCCTTCACGCACAGGGAGATCATTCCCGTCTCCTCACTGACGACCACGGTCACCGCATCGGACTCCTCGGTCAGGCCAACAGCCGCTCTATGTCTGGTTCCCGCCCAGGAGCCCAGTTGCTCATTTTCTGAGAGCGGCAGCAAACAACCTGCCGCGGCAATCCGCCCACTCTGGATCACCACTGCACCATCGTGGAGGGCAGTACCTGGATAAAAGATGGTGGTAAGGATCTCCGACGAGACCTCCGCATCCAGTCTGGTGCCTCGGTCCACCCAGGGATTCAGTGACTGGTCCCTCTCGATGGCGAAGAGGGCCCCGACGCGAGTCTTCGATAACGTTACGCAAGCGCGAACGACCACCACGACCAGTTCCTGTTCGTCTCGGATCAGTTCGCCAAAGATGGGTGCCTGACTGAGCCTGACCAGCCCTCGACGAAGCTCCGGCTGCAAGATCACGATGATGGCAGTGAATGCCGCAGGAGTCACCACCGCCAGCAGGAATCCGATCCGCTCCAGATCGAGGACTCCGACCGCCAGCCGGGTGGCCGCCACGGTGATGATCACCGTCATCGCCAACCCCTTCAGGACTCCTGCTCCTCGAGTCCCCTCACAGAAGACGATGAATCCATAGATCAGCAGGTAGATGACACTCACCTCGATCAGTACTCGAAGCGGACCGATCGCCTCGATGGCGGTCCAGATCGTCTCGAACTCGTTCAACTGATTCCCTCCTCGATGAGTTGTGGCTCCTCGATGGCTGCCAACGCTTTGAGGAAGGTCACCGTTTCCTCGACATCGTGGACCCTGACCCATTCGACCGCAGATCTCTGCGCTCGTGCGACGAACGCCAAGGAAGCCGGAAGTCTTTCTTCCGGAGCAGATCCATCAAAGATACCGGTGAAGGACTTCCTCGATGCGCCCAGCAACAGAGGGACTCCCAGCGCTCGAAAGTAGTCGAGGTTTCCGGTGATCTGGTAGTTGTCGGCGATGCTCTTGCCAAAACCAAGTCCGGGATCGATCACGATCTGCTCGCGAGGAATTCCCGCTGCAACGGCGAATTCGATCCGCTCCTCGAGAAATGTCCGGATCTGCTCCAGCACATCTAGATATCGAGGATCCCGCTGCATCGTTTCAGGAGTTCCATTTCTGTGCATCAGAATCACCGTCAACTGGTGCTCTGCAATCACCGATGAGAGTGCGGGATCGTCCTGCAGGGCTGAGGTGTCGTTGACGATTCGGACTCCCCGAACCATCGCCTCCCGAGCCACCTCGGCTCGACGGGTGTCGATACTGATGGGGACATCGACCTCTCCCTGAATCGCTTCGAGAAGAGGGAGAACCCTCTGAAGTTCCTCCTCGACCGAGATGGCGAGGGATCCGGGGCGCGTCGATTCACCTCCGACATCGAGGGCATCGGCGCCCTGCTGAACCATCTCGAGAGCCCTGCTCCTGGCAGCATCGACACCCGTGAACTGACCTCCATCACTGAAGGAATCCGGAGTGACATTCAAGATGCCGAGTACTTTCGGGTTCACGGAAATGTTCCTCTCGCCAGGATCAGATCTCGATCCAGTCAGCGGCTCTGCTCGTACCACGGTTCCAGTTCTGCGATGATTCTCCGAGCGATTTCCTGCACCGCTTCCTCCATCGCCGATTCGATCGATTCCCCGGCAGGAACCGAATAGGACACCAGATCTTCGACCACCCGTTCGATCAGAACCCGTTGATCTCGCATCCTTTCGAGTCGCAATCCGACCCGGACACCGATCCCCTGCTCCTGGATGATGCCGTTGGCACTCTCCACCAGGACTCCTTCACGAAATTGTAAAATGGTGCCATGGAGCACCGCATCCGCCTCCTCTTGCACCACCAGATCTGCCGATGTTCGCAACTGGAACTCTCGTTTCACCGCTCTGGTGAGAGAAAACTCAATATCCCTCCGAAAAGGAATCGTCTCGTTGCGGAAGATCGGAACCGAGATGCGCTGAACTCCCCTGGGGAGGCGATAGCCTGGGGTGTAACCACACCCGAGCAGTTGTGACAGGACCAGCAGTATCAGGATCCAGCCGGTGAATTTCATCGGTCCGCCTGCACTGGCTGGGGAACGAGAGTCGCGATGACCCTGCGCGCTTCTGCCGCTTCTTCGCTAGCGGGTAAATCGAGAAGCACTTTCTCCAGGTAAACTCTGGCAGATTCAGGCTTGTCGATGCCGAGATAGAACTGGGCCACCAGCAGATGCCTCTGTGCTCTCATCTTGGCGATTCTTCCCAGTTCCATCCGTGCTCTCTGGGACTCCCCCTGATTGGGGAACAACCGTAAGTATCTGCGATAGTGTCTTTCCGCCACGGTCAACGGGCCCATGTCGTACTCGACCCCCTTGATCTGGGCGAGTACTGCATCCCCTGCGAGAATCTGTGCCGGAGCCGTCCACGGGCTCTCGGGATATTCACGCAACAATCGCTCGAAGAATCTCTCCGCATCTTCGGGAAGTTTATTCTTGAGATACCAATTGGCAGAGTGAAAGACCGCATCGTCGCTGAAGGGCTGAAATGGATATCTCTGGATCAGATCGCCGAGGACTTGCAGTCCCTTTCGTTCGGCACTGATTTCCAGCCCCAGCAACCTTCGAGTAGTACCATTGAGATAGGACAGGCCGATCTCGTATCGGATCTCGAGGGCTCGATCGAGGGTTTCTGGTCCGGGGTCCGAATCGAAGATGTCTTCGGTCGCCCGTAACGCATCGTCATTCTGGCGTGAAGCTCGAAACGCTTCTGCCAGTCCCAGACGTATTCTCGCCAGTAGAGGACCCGAGACCGGCCCATCGTCTTCGCCATACATCGCCAACTCGATGGCATCCTCATAGAGGGTCACGGCTTCCGCATACTGGCCCTGTTCCAGAGCATCCCTTGCCTGGATCAGCATCTCAGGTAGGGGGTCGCCCTCCTGGATGGCAGCCACCAACAAGAACAGTGCAATCGTTGTGGTCACTGGTTTCTCCCCTTTCCCCTCGAATCCACCCGGTCGGGGGATCCATCAGACACGCAGGTATCTTAGCGACCTGGGCGGTCGCTCCAAGTGATGCAAGAGAAGGGACCTGAGGAGATTCCAACCGGCCTGCACCTGCTCCGCTGGGACCTCCCAGGAAGGCACCAGGCCCCAATCGCGCGTCGAATCGGAGGCGAGATAGCGGCTGGTACTGAGCTCCAGACTCTCACAGGAGCCCAGGATCGAGCACTCTGCGCAAATCAGACCCGCAGGCACGTGGAGCCCGGAGCGTCCGGTAACTTGCCCCTCGCACTCGATACAGCGGGTCCAGTCGGGAAGAACTCCGCTGGCAGACAGCAAGGCCTGCATCAAACGATTTCTCAAACGCCTCCTGCCGACACCATGTTCGAGAAGTTTCAGGTACTGGAGAGCCTCCTTCAGCAGACCCGGATGAGGGTCTCCAGGACTGAACAGGTTTCGCATCAGATCGAGGGCAAATGTGGCATCAAGCCAGACCGAAATATCTTGACGCAAGTGGTCAAATCCCTCGACCAGGCGAGACTCGGTGGCCAGGTGTAATTCTGTACTACGGCTGCGAAAATTCAGGTCATACCAACCGGCCAGATCGAATGGAGCAGGAAAGGAAGAAGATGCTCGAACAGGACGACGGGATCCCTTTGCCAGCAGATCGATGACACCATGATCCCGGGTAAAGACTCTGACGATTTGAGAGGTCTCGGAATAGTCAGTACATCGGAGAACGAGGCCCCGCGTACGGAAAACCCCCTTCATCTAGAATCCGTTCCTGTGAGACCCCTGAAGATGTGCACGGATGCGCTTGATCTTTCTATCGTCGGCTCGAGTGACCCTGAACAGAATACGATCGGTGGGTAACTCTTCCCCCTCATGTGGAACGTGCCCCAGGGCAGAGAAGAGGTATCCGGCAACGGTCTCGTAATCATCGCTCTCCGGAATCTCTGAACCCAGTCTTCGATTGACATCGAGTATGCTGGTACGGCCATCCAGTTCCCAGGTCAATTCATCGATCTTGCGAATCTGATCACGACCGGCGGCATCATACTCGTCTTCGATCTCACCGATGATCTCCTCGATGATGTCCTCGATCGTGACCAGTCCCGAGGTACCCCCGTATTCATCCAGAACCACAGCGATGTGAAACCTCTCGGTCCTGAACTCATCGAGCAGCTCCTGCAATTTCTTGGTCTCGGGAACGAAGTGGATCTTCCGCACCACCTTCTCGAGCAGCTGTGATCGCAGATCTTCTTCTACCCCATGCCGCAGGAGATCCTTGACATACAGAACGCCGATGATGTCGTCCACATCCTTGCGATAGATGGGGATTCTCGAGTGCCCGCAGGCGATCGCCCTGGGAATCGCCTCTTCGACCGTTTCTGACGCCTCGAAACAAACCATGTCGGTCCTCGGGGTCATCACCTCGATCACATCGGAGTCGCGAAATTCCAGCACCGACTCGATCATCGTCTTCTCGTCCAGTTCGAGTAATCCCTCGCGCTCCCCCAGTTCCACGGCGGCTCGGATTCCTGCCTCCGCGAGGTCCTGATCGGTGCGATCCGCCGATCCGCCGATCACCCGCAGGATCGCACGGCGCGTCTTGCGAAAGGTGGCGGTCACAGGAGTGGCGAGTTTCTCCAGAGTATCCAGCGCCGGCAGCAACCGGACCGCGATCCGATTTCCGATCCAGAGTGAGATCGCTTCGGGAATCAACTCGAGGCAGATCAGACCGACGAACAGGAACTCGATGATCAACCACAGCACCCACAGGTCCATCGACCAGGAACCCTTTTCTCCGGTCAGGTACCAGGCGGCCCCCTGACTGCGAGCCATCGCCAGAGAAGCGACATAGGTTCCTCGAAAGAGCATCAGAACCACCACGAGAAAGACATCGATGCGGTGGATCCGCTCCGCCTCATCGGACTCACCATGCTCGACAAAAAAATCATGGTAGAAGCCTGAAGAAGTGGTGCGGTAGCAGCGCCTCACCACCGAGGCCAGCATTGCAAGAACGAGTGCTCCCCATGCGATCGGAATCAGTATCTCCGGTTCAGGCATGGTCGAACCCTTCACCCACTCCAATCGAACGATGCGATCGGATGGGGCAATCCATAGACATTATTGCGGCTCCCGGTAGGCGGGTGACCATCTCGTCCTCCAAATTCAACGGTCGTAAAGTGGGAGATATCCCAGAGGGAGTTCCAGAATCAACAAGCTCATCGCAGTACCATACTCATCTCCAAAACGGCTCTCCCAGGAGCCATCCACCTTCTGCAGTTGAAGCACCTTGGGCCAGACGGATCGGGTCCACCGATCCCACAGTTCCCCTCGAGCCTGCTGAAGCACCTGCCCGGTGTAGAAGTTGCCGTAGAATGGGAAATGTCTCGAAGAATGAAATGCGCCCTTCTTGCTGCGCTCGGCGGCAAGGATTGAACGTCGGAGGAATCCCATTCCTCGCTTGCGCTCCTCGATGTCAAACTCCCCTGCGGCATCGAGAGTCGATAACGCTGCTGCGGTCATCTCGAAGGAAGTCTTGGTGGTTCCACGGGTGAGGGAGTAGCGAAATGATCCATCTTCAGAGCAGCACTCCTTGAGGTATTTCACTGCGCGAGCGATCGACTCTGCCGGGACTGTGATGCCAGAATCCTTGGCCGATCTCAACGCTTGAAGACAACACACCGTCAGCGAAGCCTCGTCGAGTGGATCGTCTGGCTCATACCCCCAGCCACCGCGAAGAGTTTGGCAAGAAAGCATCAGTTTCACACCCGACCGAATGACTTCGCGGAGTCTCTTCTCCCTCATCGGCGTCGGTAATTGCCCGGCCACCTGCGACAGGAAAGTGATGGCGTAGGAATGACCATGCATCCGCGATCGGGTGGCTCCACGGTCTTGCAGATATCCCCGTCCATCGGATCGAACCGCTGCGGTGAGGTAATCCACCGCTCGTTCGAGAGCCTTCCCTTGCTTGCCGATGCCGTATTCCACTCCACCTCCCAGCAACGCCATGCCACCGAGTGAAGTGACCGCCAGTGGGTAGGAGCTGGAAAATGCACCGACACCATTCTGGTGCTTGACCAGGTAAGCGATGCCTCGTTGAATCGAGAGTTCACTCCGAGAGTCATGGGGAGCACCCAGTGACACCACGGCAGACTTCTCACTGCTGTCGGAGTCGTCGATGGCGGTGTAGAGGATTCCCAACTCGACCGAGAATACAGCGGGTGCAGGAAGCAGGATCCACCACAACAATAGGAGCCAGCGGGTCAGCGACCCGCTGCAAGAGGAAGGTTCCTCAGGAACCGTCCCGGTGGTGCTTTCCAGCGATATAGTGGCGAGGGATTGGTTCAACGCGGAGATTGCTCCGGTAGTTTTCTGAAGTAGTCCTCCAGCAGAATCCTGTACTTCTCTGGCAACTGTCGCCTGCCATTATCGTACATCCTCTGAATCACGGTCTTGGGTAGACGACCCCAACGCCCAGCACCACGCTGGTCGCGTAGATCCCCCTGCGCATCCGGAGGCAGATCTCCCAGGGTGGTGCGGTCATTTCGAAGTTGCTCTTCACTCTGCTGCGGGTTTGAGCCCGGCTCCTTCTGCTCCGATTGCTGTTCACCTGACTTCTGCTGTCCACGATCTTGTTTCGAAGCCACCTTACGTTGACGACCGGACTGCTGCTGGTCCTGCTGACCCGCCTGAGATCCGGACTGCTGCTGAGGGCTCCCCGACGGGGAACCTCCACCATTCTGTCACGAACCGGTGAGGCGCTGCACCTCGGTGATCAATTCATCGATGACCGACAGGGTCTGCTGCTGCACCGATTGGTTCTTATCACTGGTGTCTTGCTCTTCGAGCAGGTCCTCGATCTCCTTCATGTTGCGGGAAATCTCATCGACCAGAGTGCCGACCTTTCCGAGAGGATCGGCAGAGTCGAGAATATCGAGCGGATCAATATCGAACGGATCAATATCGAGCGGATCAATATCAAGCGGGTCCTCTTGGGTCACTTCATCGGAGGACTCCGACCCATCCGGTTGCACGATCGGCTGCGGCTTCTCGGATGAACTTTCTGGTTTCTCCAGTGGATCCTGAGCGAATCCTGGCGCAGAAAGACCGCTCCAGAAGAATACAAGTCCCAGGATCAGTGCTGGCAATGTGGACGACTGCATCAAACTCTCTTTCCGTCCCTCAGGGAGACTTCACCGGAAGGTCTGGTATTCAGGACCTGCGGTTCAGTCGCCACAGTTGGGCTCTTCCCAAGTATACCCTGAATTCGAGGCAGATGAATTGGCCATCAGCCGCCACCCTGGTCCCCTTCGGTCTCCTTCTCATCGGGCGAAACCGGCTCTGGGGCCATTTCCTGGACACTGGGTTGCTGCATCTGGCTCCGCAGATCCTCGGCGATCTGGGTGGTAAGTTCAATGATACTGCCCTGACGCTGCACCAGTCGCTCCAGCACACGCTCCTCGAGGGGACCGAGATCACCATTTTCCTCACGGATTCCATCGAGGCGACGAGTTCGGCGTAACACCTCTTCTTGCATCCTTTTCAGCGCCAGAAGTTCTGCCGCAGGAGGAACCAATTTCTGTCGTTGCTGCTGTTGCTGCTGTTGCTGCTGCTGTTGTTGCTGTTGTTGCTGCTGCTGCTGATTACGACGACGAAGCTCTTCTTCCAGGGAATCGCGCAACCTTCGCAAGGCATCGAGCGATTCCATCAGGAGTAATTGGGTGTCCTCCCCGGGATCGCTACGAGGACTCAAATTCACTCGTGCCTCTGCCAGGTCCGAGAGCATGTCCCGTAGGATGTATGAAAAGACCCGGACACCCTCCTCTTCGAGAGCTTTCAGCACCTCAGCCCCGGAGTCTTCGACATCCGTCACCTGTCCAGCGAGACGTTTCATTCGCGCTCTCTGGGCGCGGCCCGCACGGCCGTCCCCGACGGTTTCTGCAACAGTCCGCGTCTCGGACAGGATCGAATCGACCTGTTCCGACATCTCGGTGATGGTCCCGATCAAGTCGATCAGTTCCTGCTCCACCTTCAAGTCGACCAGTTCGCGCTCCTCTTGCTGAAGGGTGTCCATCTCCTGCTGCAACTGCTCAAGAGCTTCGTCCTGCGCCTCACGAGCTTCAGCGGAATCGCCCTGCTCGAGACTGTCAGAGGCCTCGTCCATCTTCCCTGCGGCTTCCTGCAGTCCCTGAGCCGAGGGAGAATCTTGGGACTCCGCATCCTCGGCACGCTTCCGGGTCAGGCGTTCCAACTCGTCCTGTTCAGGAGCCAGTTCTGGAGTCGCCTGCTGCTGCCTGCGCAATCGCTCCAGTGCATCCTTATCCGAGCCTTCGAGGGCATCCTGAGCTCGCTCCAGCGATTCCCGGGCCGCCTGCTGGGCGGAATCTGCCGAATCACCTCCACTCATCTGACCGGCGGCGCTCTCCATTGCTGATCTTGCACTTCGCAGTGCCTGGCGCGCCTCGCCCACCTTCTTCCTCAACTGGGCATCTTCCTCCGAAGACAGGCTCGGCTCGCGCGCCAGCTTCTTCTCCAGCCGATCGAGGGTCTCTTCCAGCTGACGAGTCTGATCCGCGAGATCCTGCTGGCGCCGGGAAGGTCGATCGAGCTCGGAGTCTTCGGCCAGCGAAGTGAGTTTTTCTGCCGCTTCACGGGCACTGTCCGCCGCTTCCTGGACCTGTTCAATCCGCTCCCGAGCCGTCGACTGCTGATCCGACTGCTGGCCCGACTGCT
>JAAZXB010000001.1:116109-384573 GCA_014240375.1 Planctomycetota bacterium
GTCCCGACTGCTGTCCCGACTGCTGTCCCGACTGCTGTCCCGACTGCTGTCCCGACTGCTGTCCCGATTGCTGTCCCGACTGCTGTCCCGACTGCTGACCGGATTGCTGGCCGGAGGAACCGGCCAGTTGTTGGGCTCGACCCAGCGCACGGGATGCGTCTTGCAGATCCCCGGCAGCGGAGCCCGCCTGCGCATCCCCATCTTCGGCACCACCATTCGAGGCTTCTTGTTGCCTCCAGCGATCGAGTTCAGCGCGCAACTGGGCGAGACGCTGGGCGAGAGATGCGATCCGCTGGCCGTCGCGATCCGCGGCATCCCGAAGAGCTTCACTGGCCTGTGAGAGCGCCTGCTCCTGTTCCTCTCGTGAGCCGGCCGCCGCAGAGACCGACTGCGGCTCGCCAGTCGTCGCAGCGGCAGCCTCATTCGCCGCCTCAGCAGATCTTGCCAGCGCTTCACTGGCAAGACTCAGCCCCTCCAATGCAGCGGCGGCATTTTCATCGCCACGCTGGGCATCATCTGCAGTTTCTCGGCGGAGAGCATCGACACTCTGTTGAACCCGTGCAGTGGCCTTCGCCTGCTCTCGAGCACGCGCCGCCAAGCGCTGGCGTGCGGCGGTCTCTTCTCGATTGCCATCGGTACCCAGCGCTGCGGTCTCCACGGCATCCTGCCGCGCATCCTGCTCGATCCGGGCGACCCTGAGGGCCACCGCCTCGATGCCTTGCTGGCGGCGAGCTTCACGGGAGATGTCATCTGCGATGTCATGGGCCTCTTTTGAGAACTCCATCGCATCACTGGTAGAGTCCTGGTCACGGGTAGAGTCCTCGGCTCCATCGAGTTGCCCTTGTTCTGCGGCGATCTCGTCGATGGCACTGCGAACATCCTCGAGGTCCTGAGCATCTTGCTGGGCGGTTTCGGCCGCCGCAGTACGATCCCGCAATGACCGCTGAGCAGCCGCAATCTCGCCAATCTGCTGCAATCGTTGGGCCACATCCTCGAGGCGTTGATCGACCTCTTCCCGATTGACCTCACGCTTCTCCAGGATTGCGAGTACCAGTTCCAGATTTTCTCTGACCTTTCGGACTGTTTCGAGGGCCACGATGTAATCTTCCGATTCGAGCGCTTCCGTGACAGACTTCATGTCATCCTCGAGCAGAGCCCTGACGATTCGTTCTCGCGCAGTTCTCAAGCGGCTCGAGTCTTCTGGTTGCTCCCCCTCCAGTCGCTGCGCCAACGATTCCATCTGAACCTGCAAGGATCGGAGATATTCTCGAGACTCTTCCTGCAGCCTGGCCAGACGATTTCCAGTCTGTGCTGATAGATCTATCGGGATCAAGACCGTCAAGAGGAGGAGGAGCAAGAGCCACCGGCTGTCTCGCTTCTTTCGCATCATCATCGCTGATCTCCTTCTGACTTGTCCCCGCCGAGGGACTCCCTGACCTTGTCCTCGATTCGATTCTCGAGGTCTTTTTCCGCTCGGAGCAACTCCTCAAGTTTGCGAATCACAGTGCGTAGATCTCCCCACTCTTGCAAATCAGACACCACATCCGAGAGTCCTCGCTCCACACTCCGAACCGCATCCAGTGCTTGATCGGCATCCTCGATCGTGGCTTCCCCTGAGGCGGCCTGATTCGCCAATTGATCCAACGCTTGCCGAGCCGGGGTGATCTTATCCGTCCCCAACGCATCGATTCGCTCCTTCAACTCCTGGATCCATGCCAGTTCCTGAGCATCACTCATGCGATTCCGGATCAGTCTCTCGGAGATGGTCGCCAGCCTCTCGGCGGCATCTTCCACGCGGGTCGAGACTCTGTCCTGGCCATTACGGGCATGACGGACGATCGGCGCCTGGGTACTGGCTTCTTCACCAGAATTCAACGCATCTCGCACGTCTTCCAGTTCCCTCCGTACCTCGCGCTGAACCGTAAAGGTCTCCTCGAGCCTCTCCTTGAGCAGAGTCAGTTCATCCTGGGTGACCCTCTCCAGTTCCTCCTCGCTGAGAACACTGAGGATCCAGGTCCGACTGGACCCGATCTGCTCGAGGGCATCGAGGGCGGTGGCGTGGTACTGAACCCGCTGACCGGCACTCAATCCCCACGTGGAAAGATCGATCTGAAGTGCTTGGGATTCCTCCGTCGAAGTTCCTTCCACTCTACCGATCTGATCGAGTGCAATCTCCTTCGGCTCCCACTCTCCCTCCAGTTCTGGAGAGAAGATCAGTTTTCCTGAATTGACGCCGTAGTCGTCGAGGACTCGAATCGACAGATCCAGCAGCGCTCTCGGGGTGATCTCGATGTTCTGGCCCGGCTCCTCGATGGTCACCTCCGGAGAACGATCGGGGATCACCGCGATGCGCCAGACGATTGGATTGTCGTTGGCAAAACCTTGCTCTGAATCGAGCGAAATCCACCATCGTCCATTCTCCTCTGCGACGAACGATCCCCGAAGAGTCCGACCACCCTCGATGGCGACCTCTGATTCGATGAACAGCTCCTCATCTCCGCTGGGACGACCTTCGACACGAACGGCTCGAGTCACATCGATGCTGGTATGTGCAAGGAACTCCACGCGAGTACCGGTCGGAGCCTTGACATGGCCGCTCCTGACCGAAGCGGCTTCACTGTTCGATGAGAGTCCCGTGTACTCAGGAAATTCGTAGCGGAGTTCAATCTCCTCGACACGTGGCCTGGCGCGGACCCGGATCGAGTACAATCGGCCAGTGTAATCGCCGCACTCGACTCGAAACTCGATGTCTCGCTGGAGATTCTGGAAGACATGGCGGAATCCAGCTTCTCCCTTTCGATCCAGCGTGAGTTCTTCGCGCAACTCTCTCCGCCCATCCTGGGCCGGAAATCGCACCGCGAGATACGCCCGGGCGTTCCCCCCTCGGTTCTTCTGGATGTCGACCACCAGCGAGGTGCCCTTGGCGACCACCAGATCCGTATTGACGGGGCTCAAGACTTCCAGTTCGTAAGACCTCGGCCACAGATCCCCTTGCAGCAGGATGTTGCGAGCGAAGAAGGTCCGTGCCAGTTCGGGACGCAATAAACTGCCAGAAACTGCGGGCACCGCCAGGATCAGGAGTAATCCCATGGCCGCCCACATTCGACTCCATGAGAGAAGCCTCCCCGGCCGCAACTCGTGCATTCGCTGCTCTGCCAGTGTGACCGTCTGTTCGATCAGTGCCGGATTGTAAAGATGGCTCCTGGGATTGTTGGGGTCGGTCAGTTGGACAGCAGTGATGAGAGCGTCCTCCAGCTCACCAGAGGCCGTCTCGACCATCGAGGCCAACTGATCCTCGGTCGCGGGTGTACGAGCAGCCAGCAGGATGGCCCGGAAGGTGATCAGCAACAGGATCACCACCGCAATGATTTGTGCCACCCGGAGAGCCCACGGAAGATCGGCAACCCAGTCGAGCAGGAACATCGCAATCACTGCCGAGATCACCACCACCAACCAGCGGAAGCCCCCGGTCATGGCACGCATCCAGCGCCTGCGTGTCCGCAATTCCCGAATTCTTTGCAGCGCCAGTTGTGGCCTCTGAAGGGGAGTGGGTTGATTCGATTCGATCACGCTCACCTCTCGAAGATGGGCAAGTACTGGAATGGAATCTCCAGGATGATGCAGGCCATCGCCGTCGCATAGTTCGGCCCCACCAGATCCTGCCAGGATCCATCGGGGTTTTGCAACGACAGGATGTCAGACCATGTGTTCTTGTGCCACAAGGTCCAGTACTCCCCGCCTCGCTGAAATGCCGCCTGTGTGGCGTAGTACATCCCGTAGTAGTAATCAAATGTTTTGAGAGCCTCATACTTGCGTGGGCGATGGCGGGTGAGATAGGCCAGGCCACGATCGATGACCCGATCCTCGTAGATCCCGGCACCATAGAGAGCGGTAACGCCTGCTGCGGTGAGGGGGAAGGTGGTCCTCGATCGCTGAACCCGACCAGTGGGTCCGACCTCGTGTTGATACATGAAGCCGCCACTCTCAATATTCGAGGACTCTCGAACATAGGAGATCGCCGAATCGACCACATCCTTCGGGACATGAATCCCGGCATTTCGGGCCGCACGAAGGGCCATCACCTGGCACACCGTGATGCTCATGTCCGCATCGTCTGCCCCGGGTTGATAGCGCCACCCACCTGTTTCATTCTGCGCCTGAACGATCAAGCTCACCGAACTCTTGAGCTTCTCCTTGACCTTTTCCATGCCGGTCATGCCATATACCTCGGCGAGAAAAAGTGTCGCAAATGCGTGGCTGTACATCCGCGATTCATCGGTCGAGATGAAGCCGTTGGTCTGGACCGTCCTGAGGATGAAGTCGAGACCCTTCTCCACCTGCTCGCCGTACTTGCCCCGACCTGGCAGGCTCCCCTGGGCCAGAAATGCCAGGCACGCCAGCGAAGTCACTCCGACATGCTTGCCCAGACGGCCTCGATATTCGTAATGAACCTTTCGACCGATCTTGTCGGTCCAGGATCCATCGGCATCCTGGGTCTGCTTGAGGAACTCCAGTCCGCGCTCGGAGGCGAGGCGTGCTCGCTCCTGCAATTTCAAGTCGATCACCCGAGCAGAATCGTCATCGCCCAGTGATCCTGATGGAATTGCTGTTGAAGGAATCATCCACAGTAGAATCATCAGCAGTAGTACTGGACGGGTTCCAGTTTGCATCACTTCCCCCCCTCCCAGATCTTCAGTTTCTGGGTAATGCAGGTGGCCTGGGACAGATTCGTCAAGATGATCCTATCACCAACGACATCGATCCTGTCCCCTCCACTCAATTCTGGTCTATAGGCACCGATTTGCGGATTCCTGCGCTTATTCTGTGAGAGAGCACCGATCTCCCGGGGATCGCGGCTCGAATCGAGCGGCTGAAGCAGGATCACCAAGTTCTCCAGGTCGGAGTAGATGACCCCACCATCGACGAGGGCAGGTCTCGCCCTCGAGGCGTTTCTGGTCAAAGCCTGGTCCCACTTCTCGGTTCGACCGATGTCATTCACCAGCATCGTGGTGAGCAGATCTCCAAACAGCACCAGCCTTCCATCGGCCACCCCGAGCATGTGCGGGCCGATACCCTTTCCCTCGACCTGGGATCGAATCGCACCGGTGGTAGCATCGATGGCATGAAGTTGAGAGGAATCCAGAGGAGTCACGAACAGGGTTCCCTGATGAAGCACCAGCGGATTGGGAGACCAGTGTCCACCACTCCTTCTCCCTCCCCGTCGGAATCGATTACGCTGGGAATTCAACGAACTTCGATCGTACTCCGAGATCCACTCGACCTGACCGTCCCATGCTCGCAGTGCAGCAACCGCTCCAAGATTGGAACAGCAGTATACGGTTCCATCCCGGACCAGCACTCCGCCGAGAAATGGTTCCCTTGCAGGCTCGCCGAACATCGTCAGTTCGACCTGATTCCCGACGATCGGGCGCGACCAGATCTCCTCGCCAGTCCTTGCATCCAGACACCAGAGAGTTGCATCGATATAGCCGCTCTTTCTCCAGCCGAGCACCCAAACTTTTCCATCCTGAATCACCGGCATCGAGTTGAAGGAGCTGTTGCGCAATATCTCGTTTCGGCCGGCCCGATCAGCGGTGTCCCAGAGTAATCCTCCGTCACCGGCCAGATCCCAGCACTTCATTCCTCTCGAAGGCAATGAAACCTGGATATCGAAACCGAGGTAGTCCTCTCTACTACTGGCCCGGGCCACATAGGAGCAGATCAGCAGCGATCCATCGGTCGACACCCAGAGGCGCGAATCTGGATCCTGTTCCTCGAAATAGGGGGCTCCGGAGTGGAGATTGTCATTGGCGATCAACTTGCCGGTACGGAGATCATATCTCAGCAATCGTCGGGACGTGGCTATCGCCACCCAATCCTTGCCAAAACAGGGAGTCAGCATCGACCCGGGGAGCGACGGGAAATAACTTCGCCCTCGTCCACCGCCATAAGCGATGTGTTGCGAGAAGTTATGAGTCTTCCAGGCGATCACCCCCTCCTTGATCGGGTTCTCGGGGAGCGTCAACTGCTCCTCACGACGAGGAACGGGAGCCACCTCCGGCAGCGTCACTCCAAAATCCTCGGCCTGTTCAGTCAGTTGAAGAGCTCGCTGGCTCTGTCCAGTCCGTTGCAGTGCAATCCATCTTCTGGTCAACAGGGATCGGCTGAGTTCCGACTGGATCGTGAAACTCTCCGAATCATCACCCAATTCTGCCACAACATCATCCCAGGCCCGGATGGCGAGCCCCGGTTGATCGCGCTCGAGGAATAGATCCCCGGCGGCCACCAGTGCCTGATTCCTGACCTCTGTGAGAGGGTACAGATCCGCCACACGCAACAGTTCAGCGGGATCCAGTTGCTCCATCGCACGCTGGAACACCGACCGAGCGCGCGAATCAAATTCAGTGCGGTAGACCTGCTGGTGTTCCGGAGGCAGCGATCGCAACACTTCAACAATCTTCTCGGAAAGAGGGCGAGCCACTCGCCAACTGTCCGAAGATCCTTCCGTCATCAGGGGATCTTTTCCCCAGATCTTTTCATGGAGAATTTGGAGTTTGCGAATCCCGTCAAGGGTCTCCCCGGAATCGAGATGCGAGAGTGCATCACGATATTCCTGGATGACTCCGTCGGCACCGACCAGCAGTGGAATCAGGGCCGAACCCACATCTGCATGAACGACCGATCCAGCAGGCCACCCAAACAGCGCCCAGCAAATCAGCACCCGTAGCCAGCGGGCGTGCAGCGGAGAATGAAATTCGTGGGTCGGGATTGAAGTATTCATCAGGGCAGCCGGAAAACCTTTCGCAGAATCCATTCTACAGTCAGCAGGAGCGTGAACAGTGCCAGAACCCAGCGATGATCCCACAAAGGTTCTCGCTCAGCAGAAATTGGCACTTCTCGCTCCAGGGCTTCCACCCCCCCTGCGACATCTGCGGCGTCCTTCGCTTCATAGTATTTACCTCCGGAGAGGTGTGCAATCTGCTGCAATCTCTCCCGGTCCATTCTCGGATCCGCATACTCCAACTGGGGTACAACTACCCGATAAACGGCACTCGCCACCTCTTCCTCCCGATCGATCAGCGAGATCCGATGCTCCCCCAGTTCACGAGCCTCGATGGTGGCCTCGTAATATTCGGGTCGAGCCGGATTGCGGATCGCCTGGATCTCGAGTGATCCCTGTTCCTCTGCATCCATCCGCTCCAGCCTCAGTTGAGCTTCTTCCTCGGATGTCGGCTTGAAGTCAGGGCCCAGCATCCGTGCCAGCAACTTGACTTCATTGCCGAGCACCACTTCCCGGGGATCGACACTGACCGAGAATCTCTTCGAAGGTCCAAGCAGCCGCGCCGCTCCGACGAATCGAGTGACCTGGCCCCAGAACCGATAGAACCAGCGATTCCCCACCAATCTTCTGAGCCTCCAGGTGTCGTCGGTGAGAGAGATGAAGGTCCGCCCACGACCGAAGTACTGAAACGCAAAAATCGGTCTCGGCCCGTAGGTGAAGTGCTCATCCGTTTCATGAACAGCGAGTGCCACCGCACCCTTGCGCAATTTTTTGACTTGTTGGTACCAGTAGAATCCTGGCATCGTCAGGTCTGATCGACCCTGCCACTGCCATAATTCCTGATTCTTCTCGCTGTCGGAGACCAGTTGCATCACCGGATGCTCGAGTCCCTCGGGGGTCAATTGGACATGGAATGGATCGACCAGATCGCGGGACATCGCTCCGCGTTCGTCCGCTTCTTCCAGTTCGACCGGAAGAACCCGTTCGAGTGGATCACCGCGAAATCTTCTCGGCATGAACCACTGTCCCGAGATAAACACGAGCCCCCCACCATGGCCATCGACGAACTCGACAATCCACTCCTTCTGGTTGAGAGAGAGTGCATCCGGTCGGATATCTCCGAGCAGCACCACGTCGTACTGAAACAACTCTTCGCGAGTCCGCGGAAACTCCTTCAGAGATGGAATTCCAGCGGAAGATTCCTGCGGGTATTCCGGGTCTGCTTCCAGCAGCAAGCACTGGGTTTCCATCGTCGGATCGCGAATCAGTGAATTCTTCAGATACCTGTAGTCGTACCGCGGAGGACCCTCGACGTAGAGGACCTTGATCTTCCTGGCCACCACGGTGACCGGTTTTTCGAGGATGTTATTCTCACTGAAGAGTTCTCCTGGCTGATACTCGATCTCGACACGGCAGAGGTATTTACCCGGCGAACGGGGGGAGAACTCGAGCCTGTGCGGCATCACCTGCCCATCTTTGCCGATTCTTGGGTAGTAGGGCACCCGCTGTTCGATTCCACCATCTTCGCGCAACAGCTGAAGTTCTGCCCGAACGTCCGCGTCCTCGAATCCCTCCGCTGCGATGCGGAAGTCGACCGGAACACGATCTCCCTCCAGCACTACATCTGCGATGTCGAGATCGATCAGCCGGATGTCACGAGGTTCCTCTGCATTGCCGATTCCTATCACATGAATCGGAATCTCGCGGGCTCCGAATCGGCGAGCCACCTCCTCGGGAGTCACGATGCCACCACTATCTCTACCGTCGCTCAGCAACACCATCGCTGCGACTGTTTTTCCTCTGGCGTCATCGAGAGTATCTCCCATCGCATCGCCGATGCGGCTCACACGTCCGCGCAATTCGATCTTGCTGGCATCGAATTGCGGCTCCTCCGTCAGGAGACTGGAGCCCTTCTGAATCTTCGGGAGATCAGTGATTCCTCTGACTCCGTCGGAGCCGGTGACGATTCGCACATCTGCATCCTGGCGAAGCCGTTCGACAAGATCGCAAACTCCGCCGGTCAAGAGTCCACGCGCGATTTCAATCCGCGTCGTCTCCTCGCTCACCTGGATCCCTGCGACCGAGGCGATCGATGCAGGTATCGATGGATCGGACCAACGATCCTGGATTCCCATCGAGAAGGAATCATCGACCACCACCAGAACCGTGGAAGATTCAGTCTGTACTCGCTCACGAGTCAGCGTCGGCTGGAACAGGATCAGCACCAATACCAGGAGTGCGAGGAAGCGAAGTGATCCCAACAGGACCCTTGCGTTGCGCCCCAACTTTCCCACCTCGCCGCGATAGCCCCAGGCTGAAATCCCCAGCAACAGCGGAATGATGACCACGGCAATGACCCACGGCTCGGGAGCCGCGAGCCATTCGACCCTGGTTTCAAGACGGGTTTCCAACAGACACAAGAGTGGGGACAGGATCATTCTGACCCCCTTCTGGCACGGCCAAAGAAGTAAGCCAGTCCCGTCTCTGTGATGAGTAGGAGCAGCACCGTCCAGAAGAGCGGATACCAGATGTCTCCCAGCCCTACTCCCATCGAGTTCTCCTCCAGGTCCGATAGCTGGGACCGATCATGGACCACCGAGGGATACAGGGCAGCAATCTCTTCAGGAGCAGCCAGCACCAGCGCCCCCTCTTCAGATCTTGTATTGACTGCAAAAGCATCACTTCGTACTTCGCCGGTATCCGCCTCGAATCGGATCTCGTAGACACCCGGAACCCAGCGACCCGGCACTTCCAATCGGAATGACCTGCGATCTTCCGTCTCCTTCAATGCCAGCGGCACCGCTCCTCCTTCAGGGGTCAGCATCGTGACCCGAGGAGCATATTGCTCCGACGAGACCTGCTGCAACCAAGGTTGACCTAGAGCCAGATTTCGGCCACCGCCATCTCTGAGGATCAGCCAGGGAAACGCTTCGTGAAGAAAACAAACATAGGCCGGGGTGATGGGGAAATTACTCCAGTCTCGATCCGCTCCGGTACCAAACACCAGCAGCACTCCACTCTCATATCCCTTCTGGACCAGAATTGGAGTCGAATCGAAGTCGTCCAGTGACATCAGAACATCCGATTCAGCAACCGGAGAGAGTGGTTTCCGGTGACCGTGAATCGCCACATCACCGAGGCCCGCTTCCGGGAAACCGGAGAGATACTCCAGCACCGGATGATCGGGACTCTCAATCTGCCAGTGGAAAAAGTTCTGGCGTCGGCGGTCCTCGATTGCAGGCCCAGGCTCGTAGGGGAACCACCCCGAACCATCTCGCCATGCGTGAGTCGACCAGTTCTCTGGATTCATTCGGGGTCCGTTGAAGATCAGCACCCCACCACCACGCTTGAGAAAGCCCTCGACCTTCTCCGAAATTTCTTCGCTCATCCGCGAAAAATCAGCGAGCACCAGTACCCGGGCCTTGGCGAGATCTGCCGAATGGAACCGATCTTCGGGGATCACCTCGACCCTGTATGGAGAAAGGCGCACTCCGGTGGGCCCGACCTCATCATTTCCCAGCGCGGCGACCAGCCAGTCCGACTCGGATGATTCACTGACGGAGTCCCAGCCGCCGTCCACCACCAGTACATCGACCGCTTCCAGCACCTCGGCAGCAAAGAATCGGACGTCATCACGATCCAGATCATCACTTCTCAGTCGTACCTCGACCCTCGCCACACCCGGCAGCCTGAAGATGTGCGGAAATGAAATGGTGCGACCGTCACCACCCTCGACATCGATCATCCGGCTGCCCTGAACCTCTCCGTCGACCAGGAACTCGACCTCGATTCCAGGCACCATCTCGATTCCACGATTCTCGATCACCGCCTGAAATGCCACTGGAACATCGGAACTGATCAACCCAGAGGATGGACGCAGAGACACCAGCGAGACATTTCGAGGTCGATCAGGACCCACCGGATGCAAGATCAAATCGGCACCAGAGGCATCGAGTCTCTCCAGCGCCTCTCGTAATGCCGGTAGTTCAGTACCATCCTCGGAGAGCCAGTCGGCTCGCTGGAAATCGGAATAGATGTGAAAGGACCACTTGCCGCCCTGCTCCTTGGAAAAGTTTGCGGCTTCCGAGATCAGGACTTCAGGTGCAAGTGTCAGCCAACCGGGGTCGAGTTTTTCGAGATCCCCCAGTATCCCTGCCGGCCCCGCTTCCCCGACCAGTTCTGGTAATGGAATCGGTGTTTCCGCCGGTGGCAATCCTCCTACCAGCATCGAAGTACGATCCCCGGCTGCCAGCCCGAGCAGTAATTGTCGCGCCTGATCACGCGCGGTTTCCATCGTCGTCCTGCTGGTCTTTCGAGCCGCTGTACTCCCTGAGGCATCGATGATGACAGCTTCCTGGCGAACCTGCTTCCCGAGGAGGGGAAGAGCATCTGTGGTCAGCGAGGGACGAGCCATCGCCATCACGAACAGAAGTAATGCCAGAGTTCTCAGCAGCATCAGCAACCAGTTCTCGAGGCGGAGACGACGTTGATGACGCTTCATCGCCTTGAGCAGGAACTCCATCGCAGCCCACCGACGACGGCGATATCGCTGACGATTGATCAGGTAAATCACGATCGGTATCATGCCCAGTGCAAGGAAGCCGAGCATGGCGGGGTGGATGAAATTCATCGCTTGCCACCCACCCTGCGAACCAATGCTTCTCTCAGAACCTGGTCAAATCCTTTGGAACAATCTGCCAACTGGTACTGGATTCCACTGTTTCTGAAATCCTTCCGTAATCGCCTCATGAATTCACGAATCTCGACCAGGTAGGCTTCTCGAACCGCATCCGGATCTGCCAGTTGTGCGGGCATATCCTCCAGTCCCTCGAACAAAGTCATCCTGTTGAATGGAAAGTTCAACTCGTCCGGGTCCATGATGTGAAGCACCAGAACATCATGGCCAGCATGCCGAAGTCTTCGTAGGCCATGGACCAGACGATCTTGATCATCGAAGAGATCAGACAACAAAACGATCAGACAACGACGCTTCAACCGGTCAGAGACTCGACCGAGAACTTCCCCGATATCCGTAGCATCTTGACCCGATTGTTGCGCCAGCACGCTGACCAAATCCTGAAGATGGCTACGACTCTGAGAGATCGCTGCTTCCGCCCGAATCTTGTCATCGAAGACCAGCGCCCCGACTGCATCTTGTTGCCCCAGAATGAGGTAGGCGAGTGAAACAGCGAGCGTCCTGGCATAATCAAGTTTCGTCATCGCTCCCGAACCGTAGGTCATCGACTCGCTGGCATCGAGCACCAGTTGGACCCTGAGATTGGTCTCCTCCTCAAATTGTTTGATGTAGAAGCGATCGGAACGGCCAAAGACCTTCCAGTCGATATGCCGGATATCATCCCCAGGGACGTACTCCCGGTGTTCTGCAAACTCCACCGAAGATCCATGGAAGGGGCTTCGGTGCAGTCCGGTGATGGAGCCCTCGACGATCATCCGAGCACGGACGATCAAGCCCGAGACCTTGGCCAGGGAAGCCGGATCGAGAAGCCTCTGCGACTCATCTGACGACATGCGCCGCCGTTTCTTCGAGTAATTTGCGAATGATGTCGTCGGAACTGACTCCCTCTGCTTCTGCTGCGAAGTTGGTCACGATCCGGTGACGAAGAACAGGCAAGGCGACCCTGCGGATGTCATCACCGGTCACATGGGGACGGCCATTGAGGACCGCATTCGCCTTCGCGCCCAGAACCAGGTACTGGCCTGCGCGAGGTCCCGCTCCCCACTCGACATGACGGCGGACGAAATCGGGAGTTTCTTCCGTTCGAACACGGGTCGCCCGAGTCAATCTCAAGGCGTAGCGAATCAGATCATCCGCAATCGGGACGCCTCGAACCAACGCCTGCAACTCGAGGATTCGTTTTCCGTCCAGCACCGACTCCACCTCGGCCTCATTTCCTCCTGTGGTGCGCTGCATGATTTCCAGTTCCTCATCCGAATTGGGATAATCGACGCTGATGTTGAACATGAATCGGTCCAGTTGCGCTTCGGGAAGGGGGTAGGTCCCTTCCTGCTCGATGGGGTTCTGGGTCGCAAGTACGAAAAAGGGTGGAGTGAGTGGATGGCGGTTACCGCCCACCGTGACTTGCTTCTCCTGCATCGCCTCGAGAAGTGCAGCCTGAGTCTTGGGTGGTGTCCGGTTGATTTCGTCTGCCAGTACAACGTTGGCAAAAATCGGTCCTGGCACGAAACGGAACACCCGGTCTCCCGTTTCAGAATCGGACTGGATCACCTCGGTGCCAGTGATATCACTCGGCATCAGATCCGGAGTGAACTGGATCCTGTTGAAGGTGAGAGAGAGTGCCCGAGCCAGTGTGCTGATGAGAAGTGTCTTTGCGAGACCCGGAACCCCGACCAGCAAACAGTGGCCGCCAGAGAGTAATGACAGCAGCAACTGATCGATGACCTCTTCCTGGCCGACGATGACCTTTCCCAGTTGTCGACGCAATTCATCGACTGCCTGCTGAATCTGAGCGATGGTGTCTTCACTCACCTCCGCGTCTTCACTCACCTCCGCGTCTTCATCCGCCTCTGCGGCTTCATCCGAGGACGACGGGTCGCTGGGAAAGGCCAACTCGCCAGAATCTTCTCCCGGCTCGCTGCCCTCATCTGGACGATCATCTGCGCTGGTCATGTAGTTTCCTCGTTCCTGGGTCTGGCCAAACGGCGGCTCTTCTTGCCGGGGCAATACCTGCAAGATGGTTCCTGGGGACAATTAATGACACCCCAGGTGGATGGGTCCTCTGGTCCGTGAAAGATAAAGGGTACCGATTCCCGAGGAAACCTACCGTGATGACTGAATTGGCTCCCATCTACTGCTCTCGCCCCCTCTCGACTCTCCTGCCCGGGTCTCGTTGACTTGGATCCTGCCACCCCTAAACTCTGTCCACTGCCCCTTCCAACGAAATGTCGCCACGGGGTGGTTCCGTCGGATTGTCCGACCGGGAACCTCCCGATCGGCCTGTTTCCTGCCGGAAGAGCGACCTCGAAAGAGTTCCTGCCAAAAGCAGGGAAAGACGAGGGGGTCTCATGACCGACGGAATGAACGCTCGGGAACTGTTCCAGTCCCACAGCAGCCTCACCTATGACGACATCATCATCTTGCCCGGATACATCGATTTCGGCGCTCAGGATGTGCAACTTCAGACCAAGATCACCCGTGAAATTGAGCTCGCGGCCCCGCTCTGCTCTTCACCGATGGACACCGTCACGGAGACCGAGATGGCCGTGAACTTGGCCTTGCTCGGGGGCATTGGTTTCATTCACTACAACAACACCATCGAGCAACAATCTCGCATGGTCCGCCGGGTGAAGAGATTCGAGAACGGATTCATCACCGAACCGGTCGTTCTCAGCCCCGCCCACAGCATCCACGATGTGGACGAGATTCGCTCCAAGAATGGTTTCTCAGGGATTCCCATCACCGAAGATGGAACACTGAGTACCAAGTTGGTGGGCATCGTCACCAATCGGGATGTCGATTTCGAGCAGGATCGGTCGACCTTGCTGCGCGACGTGATGACCACCAACCTGATCACCGCCCCCAAGGGAGTAACTCTCAGAGATGCCAACCAGATGTTACGCGATTCGAAACGAGGAAAATTACCGATCATCGACGAAAATGGGCGCCTCGCCGCTCTCGTTTCCCGCACCGACATCATGAAGAACCGAGAGTTTCCCGATGCCTCGAAGAGTGTCGATAAGCAACTGATGGTCGGAGCCGCTCTGTCCACTCGCCCCGAGGATCGTGAGCGACTGGAGGCGCTGGTCGAGGCCGGAGTCGATGTCGTTGTGATCGATAGCGCCCAGGGCCACTCGGTCTATCAGGTCGAGATGCTGAGGTATATCAAGGAGACCTACCCCGACCTCCAGGTGATCGCCGGCAACGTGGTCACTCAGAACCAGTGTGCAGCACTGATCCAGGCAGGAGCCGACGGAATCCGCGTAGGAATGGGACCAGGCTCCATCTGCACCACCCAGGAAACGATGGCGGTCGGTCGCGGTCAGGCAGCTGCGGTCTATCACTGCTCACAACACTGCAGGGAACAGGGTGTTCCGGTGATCGCCGACGGCGGAGTGCGCGATATCGGACATATCGTCAAGGCGTTATCGATGGGCGCCTCTGCAGTGATGATGGGATTGATGTTTTCAGGATCCTCGGAAACTCCCGGTGAGTACTTCTACCAGAATGGCGTACGGCTGAAACGATACCGTGGAATGGCCTCGATCGAGGCGATGGATGCAGGTGGTGGAAAGAGATACTTCGCCGAAGATGAACCGGTTCGAGTGGCTCAAGGCGTCTCCGGCATGGTGATGGACAAGGGCTCGATCCGAAACCTGGTGCCTTACCTGTGTCAGGGCTTGAAGCACGCGTTCCAGGATATCGGGGTCAAGAACCTCGAGACACTGCACACGATCCTCAACAGCGGCGATCTGTGCTTTGAAACCAGAACTCAATCCGCTCAGCAAGAGGGTGGAGTTCATGACATGTATTCCTACGAGAAGCCTGCACTCGGCACCCGAGAGCGTGTCGAGTAACCACGAGATCCGAGAGGAGGCCTGGTGGCCTCGGAAATCAGCAACCAATTCTGTGCGATACTCGATTTTGGATCGCAGTACAGCCAACTGATCGCCCGGCGCGTTCGCGAAAATCGCGTCTACTGCGAGATCCTTCCTTGCACCACTACTGCAGAGGACCTGAAGGCTCTCGGGGTTCAGGGAGTCATCCTCAGTGGCGGCCCTTGTGGGGTCTACGATGATGATGCGCCGACCTTTGACGCTGCCATCCTCGAACTGGATTGCCCGGTGCTGGGAATCTGCTACGGCATGCAGGTGGCATGCCAGGCATCCGGTGGGCAGGTCACTCCCTCCCAGGAGCGAGAGTACGGTGACACCACCATCTTCCTCAACGAGCCTGACAATCCGATTTTTCACGGCTGTGACGGGCGAATGCAGGTGTGGATGAGCCATGGAGATCGAGTCAACGAGATCTCTTCCGAAATGGTCCCCATCGCCCACACCGAGAACACTCCTCTGGCAGCAGTTTACGACCCAAATCATCAATTCTGGGGACTACAATTCCATCCCGAAGTGACCCACACCCGTGATGAAGGAAAAATCCTCAACAACTTCCTCTACCGCATTTGCCGCTTTTCTGGTGACTGGGAAATCCAGAACTATGTCTCCCGAGCGATCGAGGAGATCCGCGAGAAAGTCGGCACCGACAAGGTGATCTGCGCACTCTCGGGAGGAGTCGACTCCTCGGTGGTTGCCATGTTGATTCACAAGGCGATCGGCGATCAGTTGACTTGCTTCTTCATCGACAATGGCGTTCTCCGCCAGGGTGAAGCGGAACAGGTTTGTGAGGTATTCGGAAATCAGTTCGGACTCGACTTCCGCTTCATCGATGCGAGCGATCGATTTCTCGAGCGACTCTCAGGAGTTACCGATCCGGAGGAGAAACGAAAGAAAATTGGTCACCAGTTCATCGAAGAATTCCGTGAGGCGGCCAAGAAGTTCAAGGGCGCCCGATTCCTCGCCCAGGGGACTCTCTACCCTGACGTGATCGAAAGCGTCAGCCCCTTCGAAGGTCCATCCGCCACCATCAAGAGCCACCACAATGTCGGCGGATTGCCGGACGATCTCGACTTCGAGTTGATTGAACCACTACGATTCCTGTTCAAGGATGAGGCCAGGGTAATCGGTAAGGAAGTGGGCCTGCCCGATGAGATCATCCAGCGCCAACCATTTCCCGGACCAGGACTGGGGATCCGCATCGTCGGGGAGGTCACCCGGGATCGCCTGGAGATTCTTCGAGCTGCAGATGCCATCGTCCAGGAGGAGTTAAGAGGCTGGAGTCGATTCCGTGACATCTGGCAGGGATTCGCAGTGCTCTTGCCGGTCCGTTCGGTGGGAGTGCAAGGGGATCAGCGCACCTACGATTGCACTGCTGCCCTGAGAATTGTCGAATCCACCGATGGCATGACCGCCAACTGGATGCTTCCCCCGCAGGAGGTGCTCGCACGAATTTCAAACCGCATCTGCAACGAGGTGCAAGGAATCAATAGAGTGGTTCTCGACATCTCCAGCAAGCCTCCATCGACCATCGAATGGGAGTGAAATATTTCATTGTCAATATTTGGAATACTCATAGCGCTCCTCGTCATTATTTTCGTGATCGGGATCATCTTGATCCTATCCGGCGGAGGTAATGATCGTGACGGATTGGATTGATTCTGTGACCGCACTTTCTCAGGGTTCTCTTGAGGGAACTGGTTTAAAGATCGCCATAGTCGTTTCACGATTCAGTGGAGAACCATGTCAACGGTTGCTCGATGGAGCTCTCGAGCGGTTGATGGAACTCGGCACCTCCCAGCAAGACATCGATGTGACCTCGGTTCCCGGTGCGTTCGAGATTCCCATCGTCGCAACGGAACTGAGCAGAGGCCGCCCCAGGAAATACGATGCGATCATCACTCTGGGTTGCGTCATCCGAGGCGAAACCCCTCACTTCGATTTCGTTGCTGGTCCCTGCGCAGATGCGCTGATGAAACTACAGAGTTGTGAAAGTCCCTCGATTGCTCTCCAGCAACCTCCCATCATCTTTGGAGTCTTGACCACCGATGATCGGGCGCAGGCACTGGCTCGCAGTGGTGGCGATCGGGGACACAAGGGCAGAGAATGTGCTGAATCCGCCATCGAAATGGCTCAGTTGCTCAAAAAGATCCGGAGTTCAAGGTAATGACCAGTAGTACCGGCCCAAGACGTAAAGCCAGAGAGCTGGCACTCCAGTGCCTTCACCAGTGGGACCAGCAGGGCCATGAGGCTTCTCTCGAGATCGTCGAGGAAGTGATGGACAGCCTCGGTGCCGAGGAAGAAATTCGTCCTCATGCTCGTGTCATCCTGGCGGCATACTGGGAGCGACCGGCCGAAATCGACGAGTGGATCGATTCGGCCAGTGAAAACTGGCGAATGAGCCGCATGGCAGTGATCGATCGCAATGTACTGCGGATCGCAGCAACAGAACTTCGCTGGATTGAAGATGTTCCGGCACGCGTTGCCATCGATGAAGCGATTGAAATCGTTCGAAGATTTTCTACCGAGAGTTCGACTTCCTTCGTCAATGGCATCCTGGACAAATTGCTGAAGGAATCGGAGAAAGCAGATGATCCTAGGTAAGTTGTTCGGGAAAAAAGAACCGAACGACACACCCGAGGAAGAGCAGCTGGGGGCCTTCGCCCGGCTTCGCCGAGGACTGGGAAAAACCAGAGCAGCTCTCGCTTCCGTTTTCTCACTCGGCCGCAAACTCGATGCAGACTTGCTCGAGGAGGTCGAAACCATCTTGATCCAATCAGACTTCGGCCCCGCGGTGGCGATGGAACTTTGCGATGATCTTGAGGCTGCGTATTCCGACCGTGAATTTTCTCCCGATGAAGTGGTTCCTTTCCTCAAGAACAAACTGCGCGATCGACTGGGAGACGGTCATTCCATCTCCTGGGCCGAACAGGGGACCACGGTGATCGTGGTGGCAGGGGTCAATGGGGTCGGAAAAACCACCTCCATCGCCAAGCTGGCTCACCAGTGGAGGTCAGAGGGCAAGAGCGTGATCCTGGCAGCGGGAGATACATTCCGTGCCGCCGCCATCGATCAACTCGGTATCTGGAGTGAACGACTCGGAGTCGAGATGATTCGTGGGAAAGCTGGTGGCGATCCCGCTGCAGTGGTCTTCGATGCGGTTCGTGCTGCCAAGGAGAAGCAGGTAGATGTTCTGTTGATCGATACTGCGGGCCGCCTCCATACCGAGAAGCCCCTGATGGATCAACTGGGCAAGATTGGCCGGGTGATCGGCAAGCAACTGGAGGGAGCCCCACACGAGGTTCTCCAGGTGCTCGATGCGACCACCGGGCAGAATGCCATCCTGCAAGCCAAAGCATTCCACGAGGTGATGCCGGTCACTGGACTGGTATTGACCAAACTCGATGGCACGGCACGTGGAGGAGTGATCTTTCCGATCATGAAAGAGATGGGACTTCCGGTGAAGTACATCGGAGTTGGAGAAGGAATCGAAGACTTGCAGTCCTTTGATCCCGATCGTTTCATCGAGGCGCTCTTCGACTAGGGCTGCGGATCCGCTGGACCCCTTCTCACCAGTTCGTCTATTCCGTCTCCGTCGAGATCCGCCAGTCCCTCCTCAACGACACCCACGATCTCCTGATCCAGTTCTCCGTCTCCATCTTCATCGCCACCACCACCGACCAGTGGGAACCACTTCTCCCCCGCAGAAAGTGCCCTCAATTGCCGCGTCTGGCCAAGAAAAACCACCGCATGGTAGCCCCCCTGCGGCCGGTTCGGCTGTTGAGCCAGGACTCGATCGCCATTGCTCACGCACCCCACCGCCAGCGGGAGATTTCCCCCGAGCAGACCGGGGAACGGTCCCGTCGTTCTTTCCAGTACGGCTCCCGATCCAAAATCCAGTACCAGCAGCCCTGACCCATCGGTGGGGCGACCCACTCCGAGCAACAGCATCTCATCCTTGCCATCGTCATCGATATCGAACAGGTGCACCCGCACCCGTCCCGCCGGAGCCACCCCACGGATGGTCGGAGCAGCCCGGTGAGCCTTCCCTTGTGGATCGACGCAACAGATCTCCAGATCATCCGAGGCCGCTGCTGCAGCAGACCCATACAGGCTGTGGATCCCGTCGAGATCGAGATCTCCAGGGGTTGCACGCGCTTCAGGATGAACCGGGTGCATCACCGAACTCTTCAGTGGTACGTGACCGAGCCCGAGGATGTGACCGGCTTCATGCACGATCACTTTTTCCAGCTGCGGCTCGATGCGACGGATCGCCCTCAATCCTCGCGCTGCTGGAGTGGGTTCCGAGGTGGGTTTCGAGGTGGGTTTCCCGAGTGTCCAGTCGAGATTGGTGTTGAGATGAATCGACCACGGAGTGTCATCTCCGGACTCCGGAGCTGCCGCGATGTGGGCGAGCATCTCCGCCGAGATCCCGAAGGAAACACAGGATCGACCATGGTTTTTACCCCTCCAGCCGATCGTCAGGGTGGCCGTCTCCCCTTGCTGGGCTCTGCGAAAGGAACAGGCTCCTGGAACGTTCCATCTTGCCAGTGCCGACTCGATCACCTGTTCAGCCTTGTGAAGATCGAAGGGGCAATTCGTCGGGTCCATGCGCCAGAGGATTCCATCGGAACCGACCATCCGGTGCAGGATGGTGAATCGAAACTGGAACGCACCGCCACTGTATCGGTACTCTTCCTGCTGTGATGGCTGCACAAGGTGACAGGCGCACAGCAACAGAGGTAGCAGTAGTAGAGAAGAGCGCAGTCCGCGAACCGAAGGGGAGTTCCACGGGGAGTTCCACGGGGAGTTCCACCGAGTGTTCGCCAACAGCTGTGACCATCGCTGTCGTATCCACGAGTGCACCAAGTTCACATCTCCCCTCTCGCTGCGACGCAGCCTGCACCTTCGATTCGTTCCCGAAGCGTCCGCGATGCACGCCCCCCGTGTCAGATGGAAAACCGCCCGCTGCCCCGGCGCAAGACGCGGGTCAGCGGGCGGTCCAACTTCTGCAAAAGAATCGAGTTCTACAGGTCCGAGAGGAACAGGAGTAAAGCATCCTGTTCTTCCTCACTGAGGGCCTGATAGGCTGCTGTGACCTGTTGGGCCTCATCCTGGTGGAGCAAGATCGCATCCTCGAGGGTGGTGGCTCTTCCATCGTGAAGATAGGGAGCCGTGACCCGAACTCCCCACAGTGGCGGAGTCTTGTAGAAGCCGACGCCAGCGGGAGTGCCCAGATCAGCGGTACCTCGAAAATCATCCGGATAGATGTCGTGCAGAAGTAGGTCGGAATACAACGGCACCGGACCACCAGACCCCTGCAGGACAGGAACATGGCACACCGCACACCCCACAGTATTGAAAAGCGCCTCTCCCACCAGCACCTGGGGGTCGGTATTGCCGCCTCGAGGTGGGTACGCCAGATGAACTGCGAAGAACAACATATCCGAGAAGTCATCCGTCGAGATCTCGGGATCCGCAATGGAATCTGCATCGGACAGCATTCCGAATCCACGACCATCGTCGGGCACAGTGATTCCAGTCTCGCCACCGAGAGCATCCCTGAGGAAATCGGAAACGGTAGGCACCTGAGCCTTCCAGCCCAACTTACCCACCTCGGGGACTCCGGCGATGTCGATCATCCGGGCCACACCTCTGCATCCGTCGCCATCGTTGTCGTTGGGGTCCTCGTGAGAGAGGACCTCAGCATCTGAAATCGTGTCGATCAGGCCCAGCCCGAGCGTATTGGGAGTCTGGCGCTGTTCGAAAACATCCGCCTGAGGATCCGCATCTTCTCGACCCGGCGTATCGGGGCGCCGCAACTTGCTGGCCACCTGGCCTCCTGGAAGATCCTGGAAAGGACCGGCACCGCCATTGTCCATGCCGAAACGCATCACATTCACATCGAGTCCGCCGGCACCCCCGATGATGGGAGTCTGGTGACAGGACCGACAGGAATCCGCGTTGAGATCGGGAGTCCCCAGGCCTTGCGCCTGGGTCCAATCGCGATCGAACACCTTGCGGCCGCGAATCCATTGCTCCAGTTCATTGGCATCGAGTACCCGATCGGGACCGCCCATCGCACCTACCGGTGGAACGGGAGTGTCGTCATCGATGATCTCGGCATTGACACCACTGATCACCAGCAAGGTCGAGATCAAGAGCAGCAAACCGGTATTCAAAAATGTTGTGTTATTCATCAGATGGCCTCCAGGAATCGGATCACAGCATCCTGTTCGGAAGGAGTCAGAGCATCGTAGGCGTCTCGCGACTGCTGCCCTTCTCCTCCATGCATCAATATGGCATCTCGCATCGTGTCTGCCCTGCCGTCATGTAGCCAGGGCCCATGGAGTCGAACTCCCCACAGTGGTTGAGTTCGAAACTCATCGGTAGTAATGAGCGGGGCTATCACGCTGAACTGAGGAAACCCCTGTGAAATCCCATCGGCCAAATCTGGTCCCATATCATGAAGCAACAGATCGGTGTAGGCGTTGACCGGACCCACTGAAGATTCAAGATTGGGAATATGGCAACTCACACAACTCATCTGGAAGAACAAGTTCTCTCCCAGAATCTCCTCGCTGCCCATCGGCTTGCGAGGTACGGGAGCGAGGAACTTGCTGAAGGTCACGATGTCACCCAGATCCGAGGTTGGCATCTCGGGGTCCGCGACGGCATCGAAGTCGACGGTCGAATCATCGGGTCCTGCACCGACCTGCATCATCGAGGCACTGACGATTCCACCACTCCCCTGGAATGGATCGGTGGTGATTCCCATCTGATTGTTCAGGGCGCCACGCAGGAACGCCTCGAGGAAGTTGGCCTGTGATTTGAATCCGAATCTGCCAATGTTGCCCAGAGCGTCGGAGTTATAGCGGCCACTGATGCCATCTCCATCCAGATCATCTGGATCGGTGTTGGAGTAAATTTCAGCATTTGAGATCAACTCGAAGAGACCCACACCGAACTGCGGAGGAGCATTTCTCTGCGCCACCGTGACCTGAAGTCCGCCCACCTGGGAAGACTCAGGAATCGACGGTCTGCCGCCACTGCCCGCACCGGGAACGGTGTAGGAGGGCATCACGATGCTGGGAAGATCATCCGGATCCCAGATGGGTCCCTGACTTCCAGGTGCACCGACTGCCGCGAAGAAAAAATTCCGGTAGATCGGAGAAGAACCACCGACTTCCGGGGTGCTGTGACAGGCGACGCAACTGACCGCATTGTAGTATGGCCCGAGTCCCTCTTCGGGAGTGAACTTCTTGTGCATCAGATCTCGGCCACGAAGGAATGAATCGAAGGTCGCCTGATCGAGGCCCTGAAGAGCACCTCCAAGGGAGCACTCCGCGTAAGACTCGCATCCGAGATTATCGGCGATCGGATCCGGTCCGCACTCGTTGAATGGCTCTGCAGGAGCGGAGCCGTTCAAGAACAGGTAAGTGAATCCACTGATGGCGTCCGCAAGGTTGACCACACCGTCATCGTCGTAGTCATAGGCATCTTCACAGTAGCCGACTCCACCTGAAAACATGTACTGCAGCATCGTGATGCCATCGGCGAGATCAAAGGTACCGTCCTCATTCACATCTCCACGCTTGAAGTCTGCAGCATGGAGTTGCCCCACGCCGAGAAGTGTCAGCAGCAGAAACAGGGGAACAATCACTTTCACGGTAGATCCTCCTCTTGTTTTCGATTTCCAAGAGACAGGCTGCAATGGAACAAACAGACTGTTCGAGTAGATTGCCGGTATTCAGAGTGTCATGCACCGCTGAATACTGACCGTGTATCGCCTGAGCGTCTCGTCGATGGCGAGAACGCTCACTCTGGCCCCCAACTCGATACGGCAATACGAACAATCGGGGATCTCGATTCTACCCTTCAATACACCCTTTCAACACCGTGGATCTGAATCAAATGTCGTCGAATCGATCCAATAGGACTGAAACAGGGTCGATTCGTCGGTGACTCCGCTCCTGCTGGAATCGCCCAGAAGTTCTTCTCACGGCTTCACGGACCGCGGAGCAAAATTGCCGCTAATCGACAGGATTCCCCTGCAGGATGAAGGTAAGGGCCAGAATAGCGCTGAGTACTGCGACGATCGGTCGCAGCAGTCGCTCTCCTCCTTTCAGGGCAAATTTCCCTCCCAGATACGCCCCGAGTCCGTAGGAAGGGATCAGCACAATCGCCACGGCAAGTTGAAACTTGCCGTGGCTCAGGTACAAGAGGCCCGATGCGGCGGACATCGCCACCACCCACCACACCTTCCAGCGCACTGCTTCGACCACCGAAAGTCGCATCGAAGTGGTCAACAACAAGACGATCAAAGCTCCGACTCCGGCTCCGATGAACCCACCGTAAAAGCCACAGATCAGGCAGCCGATGTAGAATTTGATTCCGGGAGTGGCGGCCAGTGGATCGGCCAGTGGATCGGTCAGTGGATCGGTCAGTGGTGGATCTGGCCGCGGCAACAGGAATGCCCCGACCGCCACCAACATCAACCCACCCATCACCTGGCGAAACAGACTCTTGTCGAGGTGCTCGATCTCGACGGCTGCCAGCGCCCCGAGGATCGCAGCCCCTCCCACCAGCATCAGAGGACGCCAGCCGATGGTGGGCGATTCCTGCGATTTCGAGCCGCTGGAGCGTTCCAACCCACGATTCATCGTCCACCCGGCGACCAGCGCCTGAAAGGCCACGCAGATCCTGTTGGTGCCATTGGCCACCAGCGGGTCGATCCCCAGCGACACCAGTAGCGGTAGTACCAGCAGCGTCCCCCCACCCACCAGGGTATTGAGGGTTCCAGCCACGACTCCGACCACTGCGATGATCGCCCAGTTCAATGAGGCCCAGTCCAGTATCGCCCAGTCCAATTCCAACTTGCGACCCCCCTTCTGGAGCCACTTTCGCACGAGAGTTGCGATCAATACAGCAGGGTTGGCTTGATTCCCGAACCCGATCCCACGATCCTCTCATCCTGTCAGGAGCCACCAGCAGCGACTCCACCCGACGGGAGGAACCGGATGAATCCGCGAGTGAACGATTTCTCGATCCGCATTGCTACCCCGAACGGTACCGGGAGCCAGACTTCTAACATCGTGATTCAGCGAGCGCTGATCCAGATGGGGCTGATCGCCAGCGCCAAGAATCTGTTCCCGTCCAACATCGCAGGACTCCCGACATGGTTTCAGATTCGTGTCAGTCCAGGTGGTTGGCAGACGATGAACCCTCAGTGGCAGGTATTGCTGCCCCTCAATCAAGCCACCATCGGTCGCGATCTTCGAGAGAGTGTGCCAAACACCGTGGTCATCGAAAACAGTGACTGGAAAACCGCCGACAGCGAGTTCGAGGGACTCTGCCGCTACTCGGTCCCCTTCGATCAGCTGGCCCGCAAGATCAGCAATGCGAAGTTGCGGCCTCGCCTCAAGAACTTGATCTATGTCGGAGTCGTCGCCCAGTTGTTCGACATCCCGATGGAGCAGATTCGAGGCGCCTTACAAACCGTCTTCCCCGGCAAGGAAGCAGTGGTCGACCTGAATGTCGAAGCAGCGCAGATCGGCTTTGATTTCGCTGCTGAGAGTCTGACCAAGCAGGATCCGTGGAAGTACGCTCCTGCCGACCAGGTCGGGGATCAAATTCTTCTCGACGGAAATGAGGCGGCCGCACTGGGAGCGATCTGGGGCGGTGTCTCGGTGGTCGCCTGGTACCCCATCACCCCCGCTTCATCGCTGGCGGAAGCGATCGAGAAACACATCGGTCGCTGTCGCGATTCGGACCCGGATGGGGGCAACAGGTTCGTGGTGATTCAAGCCGAAGATGAACTGGCGGCCATCGGGATGGCCCTGGGAGCCGGCTGGGCTGGAGCTCGATCGATGACCTCGACCAGTGGACCCGGAATCTCCTTGATGGCGGAAAACCTGGGGCTGGGCTACTTCGCCGAGATCCCGACAGTGGTCTACGATATCCAGCGTGTCGGCCCTTCCACTGGACTTCCGACCAGAACCCAGCAGAGCGATGTGCTGCAGGTGGCTTTTCACTCTCACGGCGATACTCGCTTCCCATTCCTGATTCCGGCCTCTCCCATCGAGTCGTTTCAGTTCTCCTGCCAGGCCTATGATCTCGCGGAGAAGTATCAGATTCCGGTGATCTTCCTGTCTGATCTGGACCTTGGAATGAACAGCTGGATGTCAGATCCACTTCCCGAGCCAGAGAATGACATCCATCGAGGCAAGATCGCCACCGATGAAGTGATCGCTCGACTGGATGACTGGGGTCGCTACAAAGACGTGGATGGCGATGGAATCCCTTATCGAACCATTCCTGGAATCACCCTTCACCCTGACGCCGCTCACCTGACTCGAGGGTCAGGTCATGACGAGAACGCCGAGTACAGCGAGTCCCCCGAGGTCTATGAACAAAACCTCGACCGACTGGCGAGAAAGATCGATGGCATGGTGGTCGATCTTCCCGCTCCCATCCGTCAGGACGGAGATTCCACCCTCGGTGTCATCGCATTCGGAACCACTGACATGGCGATGAGAGAAGTTCTCGAATCGCTGGAACAAAAGCCCTCGTACCTGCGCCTTCGCTCCTTCCCGTTCCATGACGAGGTGCGGGCATTTATGGATGATCACGAGCAAATTCTCGTGATCGAACAGAATCAGCAGGGGCAGATGGCTCAACTTCTACGAATGCACTTTCCTCAACTTGCCGCTCGAATTCGATCCGCAACCTACTATGGCGGCTTGCCGCTCTCGGCAGGTTTCGTCAAGGATTCGATCGAACAGTCGCGCAGAGTGGAGGCCTGATGAGCGAAGAACAGAAGAAACCAGCCACCAATGCACTCGGTCTCGCCAAATCAGAGTACAAGGGCGGGCCGTCGACGATGTGCAAGGGTTGTGGTCACGACAGGATCTCGGAGGCGGTGATCCAGGCCTCTTACGATCTGGATATCGATGCCAGGAATATCCTCAAGATGAGTGGCATCGGCTGCAGTTCCAAGACGCCGGCGTATTTCCTCGGCAATGCGATGGGGCTCAACTCGACCCACGGCCGGATGCCCAGTTTCTCCACCGGTGCCCACGTGGCCAACACCACCATGTCTCCCCTCGGAGTCAGTGGCGATGGAGACTCGGCCAGCATCGGGATGGGTCAATTCGTGCACATCATCCGTCGCAACCCCAGGATGGTCTACATCATCGAAAACAATGGGGTATATGGCCTGACCAAGGGACAGTTCTCTGCCACCGCAGATCGCAGGAGCCCGTCGAAGCGTGGAGCGTTTCCACGCGAATCCTCCATCGACCTGTGCGGCCTGGCGCTGGAACTGGGTGCCACCTTCATCGCGCGCTCCTTCAGTGGTGACAAGAAACAACTGGTCCCCTTGTTGAAGGCGGCTCTCTCCTTCGACGGACTCGCCTTTCTCGATGTGATCTCACCTTGCGTGACCTTCAATAACCACGAGAGTTCGACCAAGTCCTATACGCATCAAAAGGAGATGGGTGTCACCTTCCACGATCCCCACTATGTAAGTCCGCAGGAGCAGATCGACATCGAGTACGCCGAGGGAGAACTGCAAGAGGTCACTCTCCACGACGGTTCTCGTCTGCTACTGAGAAAACTGGAGAACGATTTCGACCCGACCGATCGAAATGCTTCCTTTGCCGCTCTCCAGGAGACCCGCAACAAGGGGGAAGTCCTGACCGGCCTGATTCACATCGACATGGAAGCGGAATCACTGGCGGCCAATGCAAAGATGACCCGAGAGCCTCTGGCGACCCTGATGCAGGGGGATCTTCGACCCGCGGCGGGCGTGCTCGACCGGATCAACGAGGGATTCAAGATCTGAGCGTTCGGCTGGAGGATTCCTCCGGAGATCGCACTGCCTACGGGTAGATCAGCCCACCACGCGGAGATCGGTGACCATCATCCCCGGCAGTTTTACACCACCAAGATGTCGCTTCGAATAACTATGCAGTTCGGGCAAGACCTCGGTTCTCGACCCCAGGTCCACCAGGCCATCTCCGAGCAATCGAATCAGCGAATCATCGATCCGTACGGTACCGATCGGAGCCACCGGCTTCCCATCTTTGACCCTCAACGCAACCCAACGCGTAACTCCCGTGATTCGAGCCCCCTCGCGAGCGGAGAGGTTGGTGTAATGAACATGTGACAACCAGATCCCGTCTCCCAGTTGCTCGAAAGACCGATCGGGATCGATGGAACCGGGGCCCATCTCGAGACCGACAGGCATCTCTCCCCCCGACGCACCATTGTGCTCGTAGCCAAACTCCTTGGCAGTCCTCGGGCTGGTCAGTTTCTCGTTACCGACTCCAGCCGAGACCAGTTCCACCGGAGCGGGTATGCCATGACCTGCATCATTGAACAGAGGCGCACCCACCGCTGACGGATGATCGCGCAGTACCACCCGCGGATCGAGTTTGGTCCCGTCGTACAAGCATGCCAGTGGACTGGAGCCTGTTTTCACCGCTCGTGCGGAAAAACCGCCACCCCACAACACCGGCTGGATCAGATTCCCCACCGCTGCCGGTTCAAGCCATGCACGATAACTTCCCACCGGGACGGTCTCGATCGGGCGAGAGAGGATTTCAGCCATCGCGTGAGCCTGTTCTCTGCGCCTCAGAGCAGAGTTGGGCTCCCAGCTCTCGGCTGCCCAGACCCAACGAGTCGCTCCTCCACCCAGCAGATGCATCGATCCATCGATCACCGTTCGAGGAGCTTCGAACCAGCGTCTCAATCCTCCACTGGTCGCAGCAGCACGGTACATCGTCCCCGTGATGGCGATGCCACAGGTTTCCAGACCCTCCAGCTGCCCTGCCAGGGCATCGGTCAACTCATCCGGTTCAGGGATCACTCCATCGCCACGATACTCGTCCCGAACCGGTGACGGCAAATCCGGCAGATGCGGATCCTCGGGCAGATCATCCACTGCGATCGAAAGCGCGGTGATCGAACTTCTCAGTGGCGCACGATCATTCTGCAATGAACCCGTAAGCATCAAATGGGAGCAAACTTCCTTGCCTCCCTTTCTCAGTGAGATGGAAAGATCCCGCTGTTCGATCGACCCACACTGCCGAACTCGTCCCGAGGAGATCCTCGAGAATCCTGTCTCCTCTGCAGAGAGGCCGAGGGTCAACTCTTCTCCCTCACCTCGCAGCGAATCGGCATAGTCTGCGAGATCATGAAACCACGACTGCATCTAACCCTCCCGACCAAAAACTTCGAGCCCCCGAAAACGACAGGCAGGCATCGCGTGTCCAACAAAGACCATCTGGTTCGGTTCACCCTTACCACAGTTGGGAGTCCCCCGGACCTTCCAGGTCGCCGCATCGCCGACGGCATCGAGAGAGTTCCAGAAGGGGATGGTGGTACTGCGATAACCCGCATCCTTCACCCGCCCCTTCAGTTCACCATTTTCGATCAAGCGTGCATCTTCCACGCCAAACTGAAACTTCCAGCGATGGTCGTCGATCGACCATGAGGAATTCACATCGAGCCAGATTCCTTTCTCAACCGCGCCGATCAGTTGTTGCAGGGTGGAGTCTCCCGGTTCGACGTTGAGGTTCGCCATCCGGTCGATCGGAGGGCGGTTCCACGAGCACGCTCGAGAGACCGCGATGGCATCATCTTTCCGATCGAGCCTCTGAGCACTGAGGGCTCCGCCGATCCCCCTGACCAGCAATCCATCCTTGATCAACGGCGTTTTCCGGGCCGGCAATCCCTCGTCATCAAAGCCTGCACTACAAACTTCCCCCTCGACGGTCGGATCGATGACCACGTTGAGGATTTCTGGTCCCCACCGAAGCGATCCCAGATCCTCGATCTTGACGAAACTGGTTCCTGCATAATTTCGTTCGTCACCGAGGATTCGATCCAGTTCCAGCGCATGGCCGATCGACTCGTGCACCTGGAGAACCATCTGCTCCGGGCCGATCACCGCATCCATCACGCCTGTGGGGCAGATCGGTGCCAGCAGGGTCTCGATGGCGTTGCTGCCGATGGTCTGCGGTAGATCATCGAAGCCGCACCGATCGAGAACTTCGATTCCCCCCAGCTGGGCATCGCTGCGACCCCCATTGGTTCGCGACTGGACATCCTGGCCATCGGAAGCGACCGCCTGGAGCCAGGGAATCACCCGGTCATGAATTTGATCGATCCGAACAGCGTCAGTGGTGACGATGGTGGTCTCGGTCCGTACTCTCCTCACCGAAGCGGTACGCTGCACGATTCGGTCATCGGTACGCAGACCCTGGCATGCAGATCGCACCCGATCGATGATCTGACTCTTCGAGACCCCTGACCAGGGCTGGTCGATGGAGTGGCTCCATTCGCCGGACACTTCTGGCTTCGGAGCGGTGGAGAAGTCGATCACTCCTCTCGATCCACAGGCGCGAGCCCAGCGCTGTGCGACCCTCGCCGCCTGATACAGTCCTCCGAGTGACAGATCGCTGGTCGCCGCTACCCCCATTCCTTCTCCTTCGATCACGGTGACCATGGCACCGTGATCCTCGGAGATTGACGGGGGGAGCAGCACATCATCACGAACCGTGAAAGACTCTGTTACGCTCCGCACCATCCTGAGGCTACACCATGTCCCTCGCGGGGAGATGTTGCCGAGGAGTTGTACCGGATCGCTGATCTGTTCCTCGCTCATCGAATTCTCTCCATCTCATCGGGCAATCTGGGGCCTTCGGGATCCCGCACCGGGATTCCGCCACGCAATACGGTCACCTCCACGCCCTGCTGCGCTGCGAGACCGTGGATCACCAGGTCCGCTCGATGATCCGAGCGGATCGCACCGCGCCTCGGGAGCCCTAGATCGGCAGCCGCATTGGCTGCGCCCAGCGCTGCAGTCACGGATGGGTCCCACCCGAGCCGCTTCGATGTTTTTGCGAGTGCTTCGGGTAACAGGGTCACGCTTCCTGCCAGAGTTCCATTTTCCAGAGTCGCTCTCGAGCCATCGGAACAAACCTCTTGCCCACAAAAACTCCCCGATGCGCTGCCCATTCCCGTCAGTGGCATCGCATCACTGACAGCCATCAGACCCGCTGTCCCCTTCATTCGCAGTGCCATCCTCACCATCTCATCATCGAGATGATGCCCATCGAGGATCACCTCGCAGCGAACTCTCTCATCGAGGAGCAAGGCGGTCACTGGCCCGGGGTCCCGGTGATGGATCGAAGGCATGGCGTTGCACAGATGTGTACACCTCCGTGCTCCGGCATCGATGGCCGCAGCGGTCTGCTGTGCGGTGGCACAGGTATGGCCGATCGATCCACGGACTCCGACCGTTGCAAACTTACGCTGAACGTCCATCGGAACCTCTTCTGGAGCAAAGGTCATGATCCTCAACTGACCTCCAGCGCCATCGAGCAGCCGATCGAACAGCCCCTCGTCCCACGAGTGGATTCCAGCTTCTGGCAAGGCTCCCATCCGACCCGAGGAGACAAATGGACCCTCGAGGTGGATGCCCAGGATCGACCTGCTCAGTTCCATGGCGCGCGAACACTCTCGCAGCGCAGCGACCATCTCCTGCTCGGTACCGGGGACGATGGTCGGGTAGATGGTGGTGATTCCCATCGCCGCAAGATCTTCTGCACTCGCCGCGATCGCTTCGGCATCGGTTCTCGAAAAATCGGTGCCATTGACACCGTGGATGTGAGCATCGATCCATCCAGGGGTGACCCTGCGGCCACCCAGATCCCAGATTTCATCTCCTGTGGCGCTGCCTGGCGGGGCCAGGTTGGCGATCACCGTTCCCTCGATGACCAGGTCTGCACGGATGATCCTGTCCGGCAAGACCGCCTCGGCATCTCGAAGAACGATGCGCTGCAGAGAATCCTCTGGATTACTCATCCTTCGCTACCTCCCCTCACATACTTCTCGGCACACATCGCGGCACCGATCCAGCCGGCTCGATTGCCGTGTTGCGCACGGACCACCTTCAGGTCTGCGCTTGCTTTTGGCAGTACTCGCGACCGAAGCTCCGATTCAATCAGTTCCAGTTGCCTCGGACGTGCATCGATGATTCCTCCTCCGATCACCACCACATCGGGATTGAGCAGATGCAACGCACTCATCATCCCCGCTCCCAGTGCGTGTGCACCTTCATCGAGAATCTGATTGGCAAGGGCGTCTCCGGCGATCCCCGCCTGCACCAGTTGCGAGACTCCCGGGGATTCATCGAGGTCTCTTCTTCGACCCCACTCCGCCGCCATGCCCCAACCCCCGGCATACGCCTCGACGCATCCGACCAGACCGCAATTACAGGAACGTCCCGATCGCTCCAGGATGATGTGGCCCAGTTCCATCGCCCCACCGGAGGGACCGCGCAACAGTTCCCCATCGATGACGGCTCCTCCCCCGATCCCGGTTCCGACCGTAGCCAGCAGCAGAGTTCGAGCTCCGATTCCAGCTCCGGTGCAGTACTCCCCCCACGCCGCGGAGTTGGCATCATTTTCGACCACCGCCGGAACATCGAATCGATCGCGCAAGAAACCGACGATGTCGGTACCGTGCCACCCCCCCAGGTTGGCCACTGGAAAGCGGATGATGCCGCTGACTGGATCGACCACCCCGGGTGTTCCCAGGCCGATGGCCGCCACTTCACCGGGATGGGCGGAGGCCTCGAGCAAGGCCTCATCGACGGCCGCTGCGAGGGCCTCGAGGATCGCTTTTTGACCCAGATGGGCCTGGCTGGGTCGCCGATCGGACCACACCACCTCGCCACGCTGGTTACACAGGCCGACCTTGACCTCGGTACCCCCGAGATCGAGGCCGACAAAAAATGAAACAGACATGGTCCTCCAGGCCGGTACGGTGGGCCGGCTGAGCCCAGCATCGCTTGCCCGAAGCGGCGAAGCAAGCCGGCCTTGTCGAGCCCGCCTTGTCGAGCCCAGCGAAAGATGGAACCGGAGTCCGATTCGATGGACAATCTCAACGGAGGTCACAGATGCCTGGTACGCCTGATCCACAACAGAACCGCCCGGACGATGGAGGCAGCGGGATCCAGCGCTGGATCGATCGTTATCGCGCCGATCACAATCACCCGCTCAACCACCTCACTCATTTCATCGGGATCCCGGCCATCGTCGTCTCCCTGGTGGTGGTCTTCTTCGACTGGCAGTGGGGTGTGGGACTCTTCGTCGGCGGTTGGATCCTCCAGTTCATCGGCCATGGAATCGAGGGTAATCGTCCATCCTTCATGAAAGATCCTCGATTTCTGCTGATCGGCCCCCTGTTCATCCTGCAGGAAGGCTTTCGTAAATTGAGCCGAAGACAGTCACCACCAGCAAAGAAATGAACCCGATGCGATCACCCCTGATGAATCCGATGATCCCGGCGCTATCGATGATCCTGCTGTGCACCTTACTGCCAGCGCAGAATGGAGATCGCAAGGGAGAAACACAGGCAGAAAACTGGCGCCAATGGGATATTCCAGCCGCTCCTGTCCTGACACCGGATCAGGCGCTGGATTCATTCGAGGTCGCCGCTGGTTTCCACGTCGAACTGGCCGCATCCGAGCCACAGGTGGTAGACCCCATCGCCATCGCCTGGGACGAAAAGGGGCGATTGTGGGCGGTGGAGTTGAGAGCCTACATGCGCACCGTCGATGGAGACGGCGAGACCGATCCTCTGGGACAGGTGGTGGTGCTGGAGGATCGCGACCAGGATGGATTTTTCGAGCGCAGTACCGTGTTCCTCGATGAACTGGTCAGTCCTCGAGCCATCTCCATCGTCGAGGGTGGTGTGCTGATCGCTGAACCACCGCACCTCTGGTACTGTCGAGACCTCGATGGAGATCTCCGATCAGACATCCAGACCGAAGTCGCTCGCTATGGTGATGCCAATCCAAATGTGGTGGAGCACACCGAAAGTGCCTTGCTACGCACCGTCGATAACTGGTTCTACAACTCCAAGAGCAGCCGCCGATTTCGCTTCGACGTGATCGACGGAAAACCGCAGATCGTCACGGGTAAGAGTGCCTTCCGGGGTCAATGGGGTCTCGCCCAGGACGACCAGGGGCGCCTCTATTTCAACCACAACTCGACCTGGCTTCTCGCCGACCCGCTCCCCACCGAGTTGCTACTTCGCAACCCCAACTGCGGCAAACCAGTGGGCCAGCCGGGTCGATCGGGGCACCGAGTGATCAGTGACCAGTCGACCTGGCCGGTGCGCATCAACCCAGGCATCAATCGCGGCTACCAGCCAGGGATGCTGAGAGAAGATGGACGACTTCGCCGCAACACATCGGCAGCCGGTTTGACCATCTTCCGTAGCCACAGCTGGGGAGACGAATGGAATGGTGTCGCGTTCGTCGCCGAGACCACCGGCAACCTGGTCGCAGCATTCCGCTTACGAGAGCAAGGCTCACGCATCACCGGAGAACAGTTGACCTTCCCCCACGACCAGTATGTTCAGCAGGCTTTTCTCGGTTCCACCGATGAACGGTTCCGACCCGTGGATGTCGAGGTCGGCCCCGATGGCAACCTGTATGTCGTCGACATCTATCGCGGTGTCGTCCAGCACCGCCAGTTCGTCACCTCGTATCTACGCAAGCAGGTCGAGGAACGGAAACTGGAACAACCCGTCGGCCTCGGACGAATCTGGCGAATCGTCGCAGACGATCCGCCGGCGCAAGTCGAACCGCTGGCATTGCTCGCAGGAGAAGCCGGGCGCATCCGAGCCCTCAGCCATCCAGTCGGCTGGGTGCGAGATCAAGCCCAACGACTACTGGTCGAGGCGGGAAGTTCAGCACCTGTGAAAGAGTTGAAGCAACTCGCCAGTTCCATCGACTCACTGGCGACCGGCCGACTCCATGCCCTGTGGACCCTGAGTGGACTGAATGCCCTCGATGGCGCACTGCTGAGTCGTGCCCTGGAGGATCCCGACGAGGCGGTGAGGCGCGCCGCCTGTCGGATCATCGCCGAACCGACGCCGATCGCTGAACCCGATGTAGCCCCACTGGTCGCAGCACTCGCTGCCAACACGGCACAACTCTCCGAGATCGAGAAGATCCACCGGGTGCTGGCACTGGGCGCCTTTCCCGACCACCCCATGGCGCTCGCTGCGTTGCTCGACATCCTGCGGCGAGATGGAACCAACGCCAACATCCGCATGGCGGCGCTCAGTGGCTGGAACGATTACCAGATCGAGCGGATCGGACGCCTGCTGGGCGACCACATCGATTCATTTCCCGGGCGCGAAGCGCTGCTGAGGGAAACCACTCGATCGGCTCTGAGATCCCACCCCTCCTCCCTCGGCTTGCTGCTCGATTCCCTCGATGATCTCGAGAGCGCAGATCCGCGGCTGACCGCGATGCTCGGGGCGATCCGTGTCACCACCGACGACCAGCGCTGGAAGGCTCCCGTACTCGCCACCATCCCACCGCTTCTGCAACGGAAGGATCTGGCGGGATCTGCCGCGACCGATGCCGCGGCGATCGTCACCCGGCTCACCTTCGATCCGTCGTCACTGCCGAAGGTGACCCCGTGGACCGAACAACAACGGCGCCTCGCCAGCCACGGAGCGGCAGCCTTTGCCTCCTCCTGTGCCCTCTGTCACGGACCCGCGGGAAGGGGCCAGCCCGCTCTCGGCCCGTCGCTGATCGACAGTCAGTGGTTACTGGGAGAGGAGAGCATCCCCATCCGACTGGTGCTGGATGGGCTCTCCGGTCCCGTCGAGGTCGCTGGAGAAGTGTGGGACATCACGATGCCTGGCCACCGAGAGAACCCACTGCTCGACGACGAGGGGATCGCCGCACTATTGACCTGGGCGAGACGACAGTGGGGCCATGGTGCCTCCCCCATCGATCCCAAGAGCGTTTCCGAACTGCGCCTCCTGACCTCCGGACGCACGCTGCCATGGACGGTCGAGACGCTGAAGGAGGATCCTCGATGAAGTTTCTCTGGCTCCCCATGCTGCTGATCGTGGGATCCTTTCCCTGCGCCGATTCTCCCGCCCCTACCGGCCAGGAAGATCCCGCGGCAGTGCCCTGGGAATCGCTCATGCCGCCGCAAGACCTCAGTGGCTGGAAGATCGTCGGCGGCACCGCTTCCTACCGCATCGAAGATTCGCAGCTGATCGGTCAAAGTACTGCCGGAAGTCCCAACACCTGGCTCGTCACCGAACGACACTTCGGTGACTTCGAACTGGAGTACGAGTTCCTCTGCGATCCGTCCCTCAATTCCGGCGTGCAGATTCGCAGTGAAGCCAGCGGCGGGATGGCCCGCGGATTTCAGGTGGAGATCGATGTCGATGATCGGCGCCAGCGTTACTGGAGTGCCGGACTCTACGAGGAGGGGGACCGGGGCTGGATCGACAGCCTCGAGGACAACCCACAGGCGCGGGCCGTTCACAAACCTGACGACTGGAATCGTGTCCGCGTCGTGGCGGTGGGAGCGCACCTGCAGACCTGGCTCAACGGGGTTGCCGCGGCGGAGGTGTTCGACACCCGACGGCTCAGTGGATTCATCGGACTCCAGGTTCACGGGGTGGGAAACCGCCAGGAGCCGCTGGAGATCCGCTGGCGTGGTTTACGGGTGAGAGATCTCGGCTCCCACCACTGGAGCGTCCTGAAACCACCGACCGATTCCGACTGGGTGGAAACGATCACCCTGCCGCAGGGCTGCTCCACATTCCGTCTCGAGGTGACGGCGGAGAAGGATGCCGAGCCGCTGGGAATCCATTGGGGGGATGGGGAGACCCGTTCGGTCAGTTTCCACTTCTCCGACAAATCCATCGATTACTCCTACCGGGGAAAGGATGGGGTGGATCCGGCAGGAGACACCCTCCATGGCCCCTTCGGAACGGGTCAGATCGGATTCCGCGGTCGCTTCCAGGTCTTCAGCGGGTCCCCCGAGAGGAGTTCCCTGGTGGTCAGCGACGGCAGGGATCGACTGCTGCTGGAGATCCCCGGCCCGGCAGGTGGCGGTCAGATCCGCCTGAGCAAGAGGCGTAGCAGGATTCAGCGGATCGAAGTGCTGATCCCCAGAATTTGTGCCGAAAAGCCGCAACAGAAGACCCCGGAAGGCGTTGCACCGAAAACTCCTCCCCGGTAGACTTCGGGCTTCGGACAAACCCCACGGAGGTCGAGATGAAGGTCAAGATTCGCAAGAGCGGCATCAAGCGCAAGAAGCAGGGCTTCCGTGCCCGGATGCGCACCAAGGCTGGTCGCAAGCAGATCAATGCTCGCCGTCGTCGGGGAAGCTCCCGCATGACCGCCTGGAGCTAACTGCCAGCAAGTTCTTCATAGCACTAGTTCACCCACCGATCACCGACCGATCAATGGCAAGTGACTGCTGCGTTTGGCGCAGATTTTAACCGATCCCCATCCCAGCTGCATCCATCTGCTACTGCATCCATCTGCTGCCGTGTCGATCTGCGAAGTCGATCTCTCGATGCGACAGTTCGCACATCTCGCACACCCCACCTCCCGTGACCAAATGCCAGCCGTGAAATCAGCGGTGTAGATCCACACTTCGAGGACGAGTTTCAATTGCGGAGGCGACCGGGAATCATCACGGGTGACCGTTGAGTTGCCCCTGCTCGTGGATGGCTCGCCCGCATCTCATCGCCTCAAAGCGGCAGCATCAGGAAGCAGCCTGAGGACGCTGCCTGAGGACGCTGCGTGCTGGCGGAGCCATCAGCGGGTCAGATCGCTCAAAAACTGCTGACGAGGGTCGTCCCCATTCATGCAACAGAGATCCTTGACCAGTTGGCGGATCGACGCTTCGGCGATGGCATCTCTCGCCTCCAGCAGGGTCCCCTGGTCACCGGGGATTTCGATCTCAGGAATCCACCCGAGATAGCGTGGCAATCTGCTGGTCACGATCTCTGAGATGTCTTTCCGGATGGAAGCCCATCGTTCCAGATCATTCACCAGGCTCTTGCAGACACTCTGCGCCATACCTTCATCCTCGGCCTTGTTGGCGACGATCCAGTTGGCAGTGACCCGGTCAGGGTTGTGCTTATCCTCGTCCAGATCGTAGAAGTGGAGCATCTTCAACAAACTGACCGCGTCAGCCCGAAGGGTGTCCTCTTCGCCGGTGATGACCACTCGATCATCTGCCATCATGCAGAAATCGCAGACATTTCCATCGATCCCTGCACGGGTATCGAGCACCACCACATCATAGGATGAGGATCGGTCCAACTGACTGAACTGGTCCAGTATCGCCTTGAATTGATTGTAGAATTGTTGCTGACCCTGATCGTCCCAGTTGCCGAAACTCCTCAAATTGGAATCACCCAAACTGCTGAGAACCGAGAATCTACCGCCTTCAACACTTCGGGTGCCGATCGACTCCACCTCGATCAAGGCGGACTTGAGCTTTTCTGGCTGAGCCAGCGCTCGTTGAAGGGTACGCTTCTGGCCCTTGCTCTTCAGGCCCAGTTTGGTGTGGACATTTGGCGTACCCAGATCGGCATCAATCAGGGCAACTTTTTTGCCCATTCTCGCCAGTTCTCGGCAAAACAGAATCGAGAACACGGTCTTTCCCGCACCCCCTTTTCCCCCGGTACTCGCAATAATTTGTGGTCGAGACATCGATCTCGCTCTCTTTCATCGATAGGGCGCGGGACTCATCATGCACCGCTCAAGGGCGCACTTCTACCCACCATTCAAGTTGCTGTTGGAGAAGACCTTGGTCATCCCGAAGTACCCAGCGGGTTGGGTCCTTCACATGGCAACGCACCCGGTGCCATCCCGGTTCCAGATCCTTCGATCGAATCTGCGCGGCCTGTACCAATTTCCCGGTGGGATCCAAGCCACTCTGAGCTCTCCTCCATCGCTCTCCTGGCCTCTTGTCGACCACAGCGGTGTCCCCCCTCGAGGCTTCCCCCGCTGCTGCCGGTCTCTGCAATCCGTAGGAGAGAACCAGCCACTCGACCTCCAGATCATGAGTCCTCGGCTGAAGCGTCCAGACCTTGAGGATCACCTCCTCGTCTTCAGACTTCTGTAGCACCAGGTCCCCGGGCTCTGGCTCTGCTCGATCGATCGGTCGAACCCTGCGGTAGATCACCTTGACCATGTGTTCCATGCAGACGACACAGAATCCGCTATTGTCTCGCATCATGCAGGAAACCTGAGGCCGCCACACATGAAATGGCTTGCGGTCTCCGCCCTCGAAGAGTCCGACCTTGCTGCCATTCCACCAACGATCCTCCGCTTCGATCCACTCACGCCAGATCACTCGGGATTCCACCTCGGATTTGTTACTTCCATGCATCAGGTTGGGAGGGGCTTCCCGGGTCGCCACCACATCATCTCTGCCAGGAGGAGGCGGTTTGTCTGGATTCGACCCCGGTTCGGAGTCGTACTCATCATGGAGGCCACCCAGTGAATGCCCCACTTCATGGTTGACCAGGCCGAGGGCTCCCTTGGGAAGACTGGTCACTCCTCCCCCGCCGGTCGCGACTCCTGCCGTGTCATTGGCGATCACCACCGACTGCCGGTCCTTGCCAGCATCCCCGAGGTGAGACAGGATCTCGAATACCTTGCTGCCATTGGATGTAAGAACGTCGTAGCGAACCATACATCCGAGAGCGGTGTCCTTGACGATTTCACCGGGTTCGCGAGACACTCCCTGGTCCTTCGACTGGAGGTGAACCGCAGTGACATTGAAGTACTGCTCGTACTCTCGGTATGGGTCGACTGAAAAGAGCAGTTTTTCACAGGTACGGGCGTGGTTCAGGAACGACTCCTGATGTGAATCCTCGACCAGGTATCCATCGCCAAGGATGAAGAGGTCGATGCGGTTGGCGGTCTCGCCACTTTCTCTCAGCGGAACCTCGGCGAGGTACGGATTTTCGAGCAATTCCCGGGCTACTGACGATTGTTCCGCATCATCCGCTTCTGCAACCACTTCTCTCAACATGCGATCCGCCAGGGAGAAGGATCCTTCCTCCCTGAGAAGTTGCACGTACTCGATGATCACCTCGATCTTGTTCGACTTCTTGAGCCTCTTGGCCTGGGCGATCGCCTCTCGCTCACGCTCCTTGCGAAGGCGACGACTCTCGATGATCTGTTCCTTTTCCATCGTAGTGACCAGACGACCCTCATATTCTTCGTAGCCACCGATGATTGGAACACCCCCGCGGCTGCGCTGGAGGATCGCTTCAGCCAATTCAGTCCCCCTGCTACGACGATGAAGATTGACCAGAGCTCTGTGGAAACCATCGACATCTCCGGATGCCTCCGCCAGGTAGACCATCCCCATCACCCCTTCCAGGGAATGAGGTACCCCCCTGAACAGGATCGCTCGCTCCGAGGAATTGACCTGTACCCACTGCCGCTGGTCGACCATCTTTCCCCCGGCGATCTCTCGTTCCAGGGTCAATCGATCTCGAGTGGCCTGATAAACACGGGTGGATCCGCTGGCCAGTTCCACCTGTAACTCCCCGCCCGATGCACCTTCGAGAAACTCGTCGAACATCGTCGACAGGGCTGCCGCCTTGACCAGCATCTCCAGCGCCTCGATGTGATCATCCGGAGGTAGATCCATTGCGATGGCTCGATGCAAGACTGGCGGCAATTCGAGATACCGGCACTCCTCTTGAAGTCGCCTCGCCATCGAGAGTAGATATGCCCACTCCTGTGGCGGCTGATCTCGTTTCGCTCTCTGCCGCCAACGAACATCTGCGACCCCCTCGACCAGTTCTCCCAGAGCCAACTCGTACTCCGGAACCCCACCGAGGCGGGAGCGGGCCATCGCGATGATCCTCAACGCCTCTCCAGGTTGGTTCTGATCGAGCAAGACGGTGATCTGCTGCTGAATCACTTTCAGTTTGCTTCGAGCCAGGGCTGTAACGCCATCGGCACGCGCCCGCCAGTAGCCATGATCGGCGTCGGAGCCATCGACCACTGCCAGGAACCTGGTGATCGAATGAGCTTCACCGAGACGATCATCGAGGATGATGCTACCCAGGACCTGATCGAGAGACTGTCTCCTCTCCAGATCACTGGCCAAGCGCAATCCTTCGAGCGCCGCTGCGAGATCCGCCGAACTCCTTGCCGCCTTGCTCGAGGGGAATCTCCTGCCGATGGCACGAAGCGCATCGATGGAATCCCAGGTGATCTCGGCCGCCGCAAGTTCCTGTTCGATCAGTGCCCGTTCCACCTCTCCATCGTCTGGCGGAGTGGCGATCCCCAGCGGATCGAGAAGCGTGAGTTCTGAATCCCCACCGGTTCCCTGGTTCTGAACCGCTTCCTTGCGAATGGTCCCCGGCCCGTTGACATACTCGCGGCTGATCAATACCAGCAGCAGCAGCAGCAGGACCACCAGCGCTCCATCTGTAATACGGGCAATGACCGGGCGCCCCCTTCTGGGGAGGGCTGGTCGAGGATCTGTAGAAGGACTCGGATCCCCGGTTCCGCCCGACGGACTTGCCGGGTTCCTCGGTCGTGCCCCGCCTCTAGAACCCTTGCCAGGAGCCTGCACCCTTGGTCGGTGCTCTTCAGTCCGAATCTCGATGGCAGCGGCTCCGATCTGGATCCGATCACCCGCACGAAGCAGTGCCGAATCGATCGACTCTCCATTGAGCTGGGTGCCATTCGCTGAGCGCTTGTCGATGATCCGGAGCTGGCCCTTCTCGAATAGAATTTCTGCGTGAATCCTGCTCGCCTTGGGAACATCGATCACTACATCGCACTCATCTGATCTTCCGAAATTGATGCGTTTCTTTCCCTCTGTGGAGATCTCTTTTTCGACCCCGTCGAGGATCAAAAAGATTTGCAGTTTCGGATTGGGAGTACTCGCCATCGATCAACTCCGTGCCATGGATTACTCAGTAGAGGGGACAGAGAGGTAATCTCCCGTTGAAGTACCTCCCCTTGGGTTATTCGAGTCCTAGATCTGCGCGAAGGCGAGCGACAACTTGCTGATCTTCCAGATCGATGACCGGATCGGAGTCATATTGCTCGAAGAACAGCGAAGCCGGTCGAGTTTCGGGAATATCGAGTGCCTTCCGTATCTTCTTTTCAGCGGGAACGAATCCTCTCCCCGCCAATCTCAAGATCGATTGACCAATGGTGCCTTGCAGGCCGCAAACCAGAACCACTGCCTGATCCGGTCCGAAAGTTCCGGCGGACAGCGACAAGCTGGATTCTAGCAACTCCAAGCCATCGGGCTTGAAACAATCCTCAGCTCTGCCCGTCCGACCGCTCCAGTCGGGACACTCTGTGGGTCGACTGACGGTCGGGATGTAAACCAGCCCGTGCTCCTGCGACAACTGCTCCAACTCTTCTCGATATCCGAGATCTCCCGAGCGAGAAACACCATGAATGATGCAGGTCTTGGTGACCGATCTGCCATGACGAAGATCATCTCGAACGATGGAGACAAAGGGAGCCAGACCAGTCCCAGCGCTGACGTAAATCCGACACCGATCGTCCTCCAGCCCGACCGTCCCCGGGATGGTGAAATGCCCCTTGGGCTTGGGTCTGAGAAAGACTCTATCCCCTTCCGAGAGACGGAACAGGCTGTGAGTGAGGGGGTTCTTCGATTCTGGCCGGGCCACTCTACGGATGTAGAACTCGACGTGTCCTCGCTCAGCAGGCTCCGAGGCGATCGACATCGGACGCTGAACTCCAGCCAGATCGGGCTCCACGAGATTATTGACCCCGATCACCATGTACTGCCCGGGGACGAACCAATCTCCCTCTGGTAACTCCTCATCGAGGGCCACCTTGAAGATCGACAACTCCTCTGAAAGGTCAATTTTGCCTATTATTGTGGCATTCGGTTCCAGGACCTTGGCCAATTCAATCCTCCTGCTCGGGAATTTACTGCGTAATCCAGACCCGGAGAGTCTCCTCGCGCGGCTTCGCCGGGTCAAGGTCTCGGAGTCCAAGTGGACTCGCCCTGCTGTGGTGCTCAGAATGCTCCCTCAGAAGATCCTGGAGGAACCGAGATGGAAATGACGGGAAAAGTCGCCCTGGTGACCGGCTCGGCTCACAGAATCGGCCGTGCCATGGCGTACCGGCTCGCCGATGAAGGGATGCATGTAGCCATCCACTGGAATCGCTCTCGGGAGCAGGCGTTGGAGACGGTGGCTGCTTGCCGGGCACGAGGAGTCGAAGCGCTGACGGTCCAGGGAGATCTGTCTGACCCCTCGATCGCCCCCGAGATCATCGCCGAGGCCTGTACCCTCGGTCCGGTTCAGGTCCTGGTGAACAACGCTTCTCGATTCGTGCCGAACCGACTGATGGAAATCGACGCAACCCAGTTGGAGATAGACCATCGCATCCATGTCGTCTCGCCGACGATTCTGGCTCGCGAATTGGTGAAGCGATTACCCGAAGGCTTGCAGGGTCGAATCATCCATATGCTAGACTGGCGCGCTTCCGATGCGGATCCCCGCTACCTCAGTTATGGCCTGGCCAAGGCTGGATTACTACACCTGATGAAGATGCTCGCCGCTGAACTCCCTCCCGAAATCACGGTCAATGGAATCTCTCCCGGATCCATCCTGCCACCGAGTAACGAACTGGCGTCAGTGCCGACGATGAACCCAAAGGCGGAATCGGCAGAAAACCCGTCCTTGGACCGCTTGACCGATGTGTTGATCGAACTGGTCCGTCAAGATGATGGTTCCACGGGTCAAGTCGTTGCCGTAGATGGATGGAGAACCATGTCATGAGTACATCCCCACAACACCTCTCCAGTCTTGACACCATCCACATCGAGGATCTGGTGGTCAGGACCGTCATCGGTATCTTCGATCACGAGCGGGATCGATGTCAGGATGTCCTGATCAACATCACCATCTGGACAGATATTGCCCGGGCAGCCGCCACTGATTCCATCGAGGACGCCGTGAACTACCGCGAGTTGACCAAGAAGATCATCCACCATGTTTCAAAATCCCAATGCCTGCTGCTGGAAAGACTGGTTCAGGAAGTATCCGAGCTGATCCTTGAGGAGAGCCAGATCAAGGCGGCCAGGGTCAAGATAGAAAAGCCGGGAGCATTACGTCATTCACGTTCGGTCGGGATCGAGATCTTGAGAGAACGCCCGTGAGCGATGTCCGACCTGCATATGCACTATTGCTGCTGGGGTCCAACATCGATCCGGAGCGAAACATCGAAGCAGCCAAAGTGCAGTTGCGAGCCTGTACCGACCTGATGTCCCTCTCCCCGATCTACCAGACCCCGGCAGTCTCTGCTCCGGGGACTGCGGATTACCATAATCAGGCGGTGATCCTTCGAGATCCGCTCACCTTCGAGCAACTCAGATCTCAATTGAAACGGATCGAAACGGCGCTGGGACGAATCAAAAGCACCGATTCCAATGCTCCCCGAACGATCGATATCGACATCCTGGCCGGCGCAGACGACTCCCTCGAGATGATCTTGGAGTGGCCCATCGACCCGGCGCTATCCACGCTACATCACGCAGCGATACCTTCCTCCACCATCGCATCGAAGTGGAGATTTCCTTCTTCACTGGTGAGCGTTTCAGAGGTCTCTCAGCAACTGGGATCGGTGCCAGAAGGGTTCAAAAAACTCGGCGGGAATCGGGCTGCTAGGGGCAAATGAGACCACAGGTGATGGCATCGTCGGTCGGATCCTCGCCGCAGGCAGCCGACGGAGCAGGAAGTGGAATGCCAGAAACGAAAAGATAGTCGAGGATCTTGATCCCATCGGTGATGTTGACGGATCCATCATCGTTGGCATCCGCCGCATCCATGCAGTCGATCTGAGCACTCCCAGGTATGAAGAGCAGCGCCAGCAGCTGAATCGCATCCGCCAGGTTCGTACTGGAACTGGCATCGACATCGCCTCTACGGAAACTTCCAGATCCTTCGGGCCCAAGGGCTCCCATGTCCGGCGCGGAACCATCGGGATCGACGGGAAGAGCTGGATTTCCTCCGTTGATACATGGAGAACCAGGCTCAAGCGCCAGGTTCCCTGCACTCACATCGACGAATAACGGATCTTCATCGATGCAATCAAAGGAGTAGAGAGAGGAGGTGGCGAGACCTTCAATGCAGCTGAAAAAGGCGTTGGTGGATCCCGGCAAGACCTGAACCGGCTGAGGACCCCCTCCAACGATGATGCAGGAATCGATGGTCAGGATGTTGGGAATGCTGTTGTTGACCGTGATGTTGGCGACCAATCCAGCGGCAGGGGGGCCAAAAGTGCAGCGCTCGAGAAGGACCGATGCAACGTTGAGACTGACACCTAAATTGGCTCCACTGGCCGTGGCGGAATTGCCGTAGAAGACGCAGAAGAACAATTCTTGAGTTTCGGTTCCGTCTCCGGAATCGATCAACACTCCGCCGCCATTGGCCCCTCCCACATTGTCATGGATCCGGCAATGATCGAGAGTGACTCGAGAAAAATCGGACACCACCAATCCACCACCTGTGACTGCGGTGACATTCTGGGCGATTTCACAATCGAGGAAGGTGGCATCGGAGTCCTGATACAACCAGACTCCTCCGGCAAGAAGATCAGTGTTGTTCTCGTTCAATAGACACGATTGAAGCTGCAAGTTACTACTCTCGCAGTAGATCGCTCCCGCAACGATGTCCGCGTGGTTTTGCAGGATCAAGCAATCGACCAGGGAAATTCCTACGGAGGACCCGGTGACGGCAATCCCACCGCCAGCATCGATCGCTTGATTCTGAGATACCTCGACCTGATCCAGTTCGATGGTAGTGACATTCCCGCCGTCGATGGCGATTCCTGCTCCGATGGTCGCCTGGTTCTCCATCACGATGCAATTGGAGATCCTGGGTGACGAATCGATGATGTAAATCCCACCACCCTTCCTCACTCCGTTGATCAGCACTCCGCCACCACCGCGAATCGTGAACCCATCGAGATGTGCCAGTGCGCTCTCCCCTGAAGTAAATCGAACCACTGGATTATCGAGAGTACCGGAGATGATGGTGACCTCGGGGCCCGCTGCTGACCGGATCAAGATCTGCTTCCCTGCAAAATCGATCGCCTCGTTCCAGCTGCCGGGAGAGACCACGATCTCATCTCCATCGACCGCCAGGGCGATGGCCGCATTGATGGTGGACGCATCGAGGGGCACCTGGATCTCCGCCCCCTGTAACCACGAGCCACCCTGCGTCTGGCTGTAGAGACCCAGTGAATCGCTCCACACCGGAAGGATCCAGACGATGAAGATCAGCCACAATTTTGGGATGATGGTGGGGTTTGGGATGATGATGGGGTTTGGGATGATGATGGGGTTTGGGATGATGGTGGAGAGGAGAGTTCGCCTCTCCGAATCGATGCAGATCACTCCAGACTGCCTTCCACGGGTATTGGTCGAATAATTGGGCTCGATCAATGGTTCTGATAATCTCGATAGACTCATGATACAGGTAAGAGATGCCCGGATAAAGAGGCAGGTGGTGCTCCGGCACACTGCGTTTAGCGTAGGCTAAACATTATTTTGCACACTGTAAAGTTTTGGATGGCGCAGGGAGCGGGGCCGCTCCAGAATTGATGTATGAAGTCATTGTTGCTCAGGTCATGGATACTCTGGTCATGGTTGCCGCTGGTGGTCGCAGGGTGCACCGACTCCCCTCGGTCGGCACCCAGCCCCCCATCACTTCAAATTCTATGCACCACGGAGATGATCGCGGGGCCGATGCGAACCCTGGTCGGGTCCCATGCTGAGGTCTCCTCACTGATGGGTGCGGGTGTCGATCCTCATCTCTACAAGCCTTCCCCCACCGATGTTCAGCGTCTCCTCGATGCCGATCTCGTTCTCTTCCATGGTCATCATCTGGAGGGACGGATGGGCGACATTCTCCACAGCAGGAATTCGTCAGGTGTCGATCCAAACCTCCACCGTTTCATCGCCATCTCGGAAAGGATTCCGCGAGAACGACTGATCCACTCGTCTGCGGATACGGTCGATCCTCACCTGTGGATGGATATCTCGCTGTGGATCGAAGTGATCCGAAAAATGAAAGAGGTGCTCACCTCCATCGATTCCGATCATCAGATCGACTATGAGCAATCTCTGGAGCAACTGGTCGAAGAACTGACCCTGCTGGATGCTCAGGTCTTTGATCTGATTGCAGAAATTCCAGAGGCGCTGAGGATCCTGGTGACCGCCCATGATGCATTTGGTTACTTCGGAAGGAGGTACCAGATGGAGGTGATGGGCATCCAGGGGATCAGTACCGAATCTGAAGCTTCCATCGACCGGGTCAACCGACTGGTCGAAATCCTCAGCAATCGCAAGATCCCGGCGATCTTCGTCGAATCGACGGTATCTGAACGCAATGTTCGGGCGCTGATCGAGGGCTGCGCTTCTCTGGGTCATCGCCTGCGGATCGGTGGAGTTCTATTCAGCGATGCTCCGGGGCCGTCCGGTTCAGGTGCCGAACGGTGGAGAGACATGGTTCTACAGAATGCTCGGGTGATCTCGGAGGCCCTCCGGTGAAATCCCCCGCCATCGAAATTCACGACTTGACCGTCTCGTACCGTGAGAAGCCGGTACTCTGGGACATCGACGCAACCATCCCCGAAGGATCGCTCTGTGCCATCGTGGGCCCCAATGGAGCCGGGAAGAGCACCCTTCTCTCCGCCATCCTCGGCACCATTCACCCCGCCAGCGGTTGGCTGAAAATCTTCGATCACGAGGTGGGGAAGTCACAGGAACTGATCGGATTCGTTCCACAACGCGAGAGTGTCGACTGGGATTTCCCGGTCGACGTGCTCGATGTGGTGCTGATGGGCACTTATTCCAAGTTGGGTTGGTTTCGAAGACCTGGAAAAGCACAACGCGACCGGGCGATGGAGTGCCTGGAACAGGTGGGAATGGCCGACCTCAATAAGCGCCAGGTGGGCGAACTGTCTGGAGGCCAACAGCAACGCGTGTTCATTGCAAGATCACTGGCACAGGATGCTCGATTGATCCTCATGGATGAGCCCTTTGCAGGAGTCGATGCGGCCACCGAAGAGGCGATTCGACTGGTCTTGTTGGATCTCAAGAAAAAGGGCCGAACCGTAGTTCTCGTACATCATGATCTGCAGACGATTGAAAACTTCTTCGACCATGTGTTGCTGCTCAACCTACGGCTGGTCGCAGCCGGCCCCACAGCAGAGACCTTTACCCGAGAGAACCTGCTGCGAACCTATGGTGGTCGCCTCACTCTTCTCGATGAGGCAGCGGAAGCGGTCCGACGCATCCGAACCGGAAGGTCTCGAACCGGCAGGGATCGATGATGATCTCTCCCAACACCCTGGTCATCTTGCTCGGATCCACTGCTCTGGGAACCTGTTGTGGGCTTGTCGGGGCGCTGATGCTACTCAAACGACGGGCGCTGCTCGCCGATGCGATCGCCCACTCGACGTTGCCTGGAATCTGCATCGCTTTCCTCCTCGGGGGTAGCCGATCTCTTGCTGTACTCGGAGTCGGAGCTGTTCTCAGTGCCCTTCTATCGGCAACACTGGTGTCGTGGCTTCCGAGAATCACCCGTATTCGTAAGGATGCGGCGACCGCCTGCGTTCTGGGGATCATGTTTGGTGCCGGAATCGCTCTGATCGGAATCATCCAGCGATCGGGGCTGGGGGGTTCGGCGGCAGGTCTCGACGGACTATTGCTCGGTCGAACCGCAGGCATGCTCAGGTCAGAGGCGCTGCTCTTCGGTATCTCAGCATTGATGATGAGCCTGATCATCCTCGCACTACGCAAGGAATTGCTGGTCAGTTGCTTTGATCCTCGATTCGGCCTCTCCGCAAAGATACCTGCAAGATCGATCGATTTTCTCCAGACTTCGCTGTTAGCAGCAACCATCGTGATCGCACTGCCGGCAGTAGGAGTGGTATTGACCGCTGCACTGGTGGTCATCCCGGCAGCCGCTGGCCGATTCTGGACTGACCGCTTCGATCTACTTCTCGCGATCTCGGCGCTGATCGGCGCGGCTTCTGGTCTGGTCGGCACTCTCATCTCTTCCCTCCACGCGGATCTCCCAGCCGGTCCGGTCATCGTGCTATCGGCCACCACCTTGTTCATCATCTCCTTGATGTTGGCCCCGAGGCGCGGCTGGATCTCTCGCCATCTGCAGCAACGATCCCGTCTTCAAGACCGACAGATCCGTCAGTTCCTCGATGGGATCCTGAGTTCGGAACTGGAGGGATCATCGGGGATCGCTGGGAAACGACAGCCTGGGATCACCGCCGCCATCGATCGCAGGAATCGGGTCGTCTCGAGCCGCAACGGTTGGATCGAGACCGATTCACAGCGGATCCGACTGACCCAGGAAGGGCGCAAAAGAGCCGTTCGAGCACGGAAGGCGCTGCAGATCTGGCGCGAATGGCTCACTTCTGAAGCCTCCATCGATCGCGACCTGATCGATCTCGATGAACAAGATATCGAGAAGATCTTGCCGCCAGACCTGATCGATACCTTGCAACGGTCGATCGACCATCGGGGGACTTCATGATCGATCCACTACTCACACCGGTGGCCTTGCAGATCATGATGGTGGCTGCTTGCGCTTCTGCAGCTTGCGGATTGCTCGGAGTCCAGCTGGTACTCCGAAGAAGAGCCATGCTCGGCGATGCGATCGCTCACGGCGTCCTTCCAGGACTGGTGATCGGATTCATCGTGAGTGGATCCAGGGATCTATTTCCGATGCTGGTCGGAGCACTCATCGCTGCGATCTTCGTCTCGATCCTTGCGGAATGGCTGCGCGAACATGCTGGTGTCGACGGAGGAGCGGCTCTGGGTGTTGTCTTTACCAGCTTATTTGCACTGGGAATCATCCTGGTCGAAATATTTGCTCGTGATGTGGATCTGGATCCGGGATGTGTGCTGTACGGAATGGTCGAGTATGCACCGGTCCATCAAGTCGAGTGGTTCGGATACTCCGTGCCGCGATCTTTGACTCCGGTTCTCGGCGCACTTCTACTCAACCTCGGTGCGACCGTATTGTTCTGGAAGGAATGGAAGTTGTGCGCCTTTGATCCCCAACTGGCACGCGCCTCACGATTACCTTTCCGAACCCTGGAACAGGGACTACTGGTCCTCGTTGCGATCACATCGGTAGCATGCTTCGAAGCGGTCGGGTCGGTGCTGGTGATTGCGATGATCGCAGTTCCCGCAACCATCGGTCACGTCCTCTGCGATCGGATGAGCTCGATGGTCATCGTCTCGACATTGGCGGGAGTAGTCTCTGCAGTCCTTGGAACCGTGGGAGCGATTCAACTTGAAACCGGAGTACCTGGAATGATGGCAGTATCTGCTGGCGGATTGCTGGTAGGAGCGGTGCTGCTGGCCCCTGGTAGAGGATTGATTCCAGCAGCGACCCGTAACTTCTCCTGGACGATGAGAGTCGAGATGGAAGACATCCTTGCTGAAGCCCACCTACAATCGATGGATTCTCCACCAGACCACAACGATTCCGCTGGTGCACATTCCTCGAGGTTCTTCCGCACCCTCGCCACATGGCTACTGTGGACGCTGGGCTACATCCGGAACGGAATCCCGGTCGGCCGTGGAGAACGGATGGCTCGCGCACTGCTGAAGAAGCGAACTCTGTGGAAACGGTTCGCTGCAGAACGTATGGGGTTGGCCTCGGATCATCTCGATGAACCCGCACACAGAATAGAACATCATCTCGATGAAGACCTGACAAGGCGGCTCGAATCGGGTTTCGACTCCGAAGAGGACTAAAGGGCGATCGATCGCACCAGGATGCTACTGGCCAGTGTGCCGCCGAGGGCGATCGGTCGATCGATCTCTTTCGAGTTCAATAACAACGGCCCCCCCCCTGGTTCCTTCGCCTCGATGCTGATGATGGAGCCTGGCGTGACTCCCCGCTCACCCAGCCACTGAAGTACTTCAGGGCCAGAGTCGATGACCCTCACGACCTCCAGTTCTTCTGTGATGGGTGCTTCAGTGAGAAGGATCTCTTCCGCAGTGGTCGGCAAACAGCCGTCACGATCGGGTATCGGCGACCCATGAGGATCCCGCGCCGGAAAACCCAGCGCTTCCTCCATCCTGCAGATCAGATCATCGCTGACGGCATGCTCGAGACGCTCCACTTCAGCATCCACCTGATCCCAGGGAACCCCGAGGATCTTCGAGATATAGGTTTCGAGGATGCGATGGCGGCGGACCATCTGCAGTGCCAGTTCCCTACCTCCAGTTGTCAAGCGCACCCCTCGATAAGGTTCGTGCTCCACCCAGCCTCGCTCCCCGAGGCGACCGGCCATGCGGGTCGCGGATGGGTGCGAGACCCCGACCCGATCCGCCAGTTTGCCGGTGGGAACCCACTGCTCCGGTTCTCCTGAGAGTTTCCAGAGTGCTCTCAGGTAGTTCTCCTCCGATTCGCTCGGCAAGACACCTCCCATGGTCGGTATTGATCCTGCTACGATCCTACACCATCCACAGCGGTCGGGGTTGACGGCTGGCAAAGAAGCGGCGACAACCGACCTGGACAACGAACCTTCCGGTTCCTCGGTCCCGAACAGCAACCTGTGGGAACCACTTCCTGTCTCGACCCTGGAGGACAATTGAACTCATCTGACCACCAAGACAACGGCAGATCTTCGCGCGATGACACCTTTCACTTCACCACCGAGGTCAAGGTACGCCTCCCCGAAACGGATGCGATGGGAATCGTTTTTCACGGGAATTACTTCACTTTTCTAGAAGTCGGCAGGGTCGACTATCTGCACAACCTGGACCTTGCCGAGGGACACAGACCGATTCGAGATTTTGAAAATGTAGTGGTCTCCGCTCAATTGGACTTCAAGTCTCCCGCTCGACTCCACGACCTGTTACGCATCGATGTCTGCACCAGAGAAATCGGTCGCAGTTCATTTACATTTGGTTTCAAAATTCGCCACAAGCAGGAAAACCGAGTGGTTGCTCTGGGTTCCACCACTCACTGTGCCATCGATGGTGAGTTCCAATCGATCGGCGTCCCGGAGAGTTTCCGAGAGACGATCTCCCGTTACGAAGGTTGGAAGGACATCTCCGGATGAGTAGCATCTTCAGTTCGATCATCGCCGGAAAAATTCCCTGCCACCGGGTATGGGAAGACGACGATCACCTTGCGTTCCTCGACATCCGACCGGTTCAGCCAGGCCATTGCCTGGTCATTCCCAAGCGAGAAGTCAGTTACATCTTCGACATGGCTCCGCATGAATATGCTGCGCTATGGGCAGCAGTTCGAGTGGTAGAGAAGAAGATCCGTAACGCCACCGGATGTTCACGAGTCGTGGTGTCGGTGATTGGCTGGGAGGTTCCCCACGTCCATGTCCATCTGATCCCCACTTCTGACATCTCCGACTTTCAGTTTCCTGGACCCTGCGACCTCAAAGCACCCCCACTCGAGGAACTGGCCTCAAGAATTCAACAGGCACAGGAGTGAACACCACCAGCAGTTCCGATTTCGACATCGCCATCGTCGGCGCCGGCGCTGCCGGTCTCGCTGCGGCTATTTTCGCAGCGGAAACGGCTCTCGAAACTGATCTGAAAATCGTCTTGCTGGAGGGTGCCCGTAAACCAGGTGCGAAGATCCTCATCTCTGGAGGTGGTCGCTGTAATGTCACCCACCATCGCGTCGAACCTGCGGACTTCCACGGCAAAAAAAATGTGGTCCGGAACATCTTGAAAGCTTTTGATGAGAAACAAGCCATCGAGTGGTTTCGATCCCTCGGGGTCGAACTCAAGCGAGAAGAAACCGGCAAGATGTTTCCCGTCACCGATAAGGCCAGAACAGTTCTGGATGCGCTGCTTCGACGCTGCGATCAGTTGGGTGTCGAGTTGTATTCTCAATGGAGAGTGGAGTCGATCACCCCTTCAGAATCGGGTTGGAGCCTGACCGGACCGAGTGGTGAGATTCAGGCTCGGAGACTGATCGTATCGACCGGAGGCAAATCCCTGCCGAAGAGTGGTAGCGATGGTCACGGCTGGAAGATGATGAAAACGCTCGGGCACTCGGTGACCGACACCTGGCCAGCCCTGGTTCCCTTGCTACTTCAAGATGGTCATGGACACGAGAACTTGTCGGGGATCTCTCATCCTGCCCAGCTCACCGTCAACAGCGATGGAAAGAAGATCAAATCCACCACTGGAGAGATGCTGTGGACCCATCTTGGGATCAGTGGGCCGGCTCCGATGGATATCAGTCGAACCTGGATCCGTCAGGCCCAACTGGGCCATTCCCCGCAACTGGTTCTCTCCTTCCTTCCCGATGAAGACACCGCTTCGGTCGATCGCTGGTTGATCGATCAGGGCCAACGATCTCCACAGCGTTCGGTTCTTCACGTCCTCAGTTCCCGTGTACCACGACGGGTCGCAGAGTTCATCGGCTCGCACGCTTCAGTGGACCTCTCTGCACCGCTGGCGCAATTCCCTCGTGAATCCAGACGACGCCTCTCACGAGAACTGACCTGCCATCTGCTGGTGGTGACTGGAGATCGAGGCTGGAAGCTGGCAGAGGTCACCGCTGGCGGAATCCCCCTCGATGAAGTCGCCTATCAGACGATGCAATCGAGGAGATGCGATGGACTCTATCTCGCCGGGGAAATCCTCGACTGCGAGGGGCGTATTGGTGGATTCAACTTCCAGTGGGCATGGGCCACCGGCTCGATTGCCGGTTCCTGCAGTGCCCAATCGCTGCTTGAAAACCGCTCGCAACTCGGTTCAAGGGAGTAGCGAAACTCGCTCGTAAAACTGCTCAGGGGCAGCTTCCGCCATCGAGGCACTCCTCTAATGGATCGGGGGTGGAATCCCATCCGCAGGAAGGGAAGGGGGCAGCTGGCGGAGTGCCTCCTCCAAACAGATAGATGACCAGTGCCACCGTATCAGAGATATTCACCTCGCCGGTGTCATGGACATCCGCTGCGTCAATACACTGAAGAGTGCTTCCATTGAACAGGTATCCAAGAATCGCCACCGCATCGGAAATATCTGTGGCCCCATCTCCGTTGGAATCTCCCCGTCGAAAGGATGGGCCAGTCTGACAGATCCGCGTGATCACACGAAAATCATCGATGCCTGCTTCCACGATCGACCCCGCATCCAGATCCGATGCGACGAATCGCATTCGCACGGTGTTGGTCAGTGAAATCAACTGTGACGGATCGAAGGAGTGCAAGATCCAACCACCGTTAGTGTCTGGACCATTCTGTGGTCCCACTTGCTCAACAGTGACCCAGTTCACCAGATCGTTTGTAATTTCAATCTGCCAGGTATCGGTGTAGGGCGCTGCTCCGGTACCGTTGACATACCAGCGCCAGTACTCGATGAGGACGACATCTGCTGAATAAGGCTCGAGGTCCATCACCGAGGAAAAGAGTGTGGTGGCGCCACCATCGACATCATTTTCACCCTGACCGCCTCCCGCACTCCCCTGGCCGGTCACCCAGCACTGCGAGCCGATCTCACTGTGGTCGGCACCGGGAGCCGCCACCGTTCCTATCGGTGTCACTCGGGTCCAGGCTCCGGTGGTCGCGCCATCCGATGGGGCTCCCACCGTCCAGCCGAGATCCTGCTCCATTGGATTCTCAATGAACGCTTCCTGAAGTAGATAAACAGGAACCGAGAAGGGATCAGCCGCTCCGGAGTCCGGTGAGGCGTGAGTTCCTCCAGTGAGGTCCCCGAAACTGAAGTAGTACTCGACGGGATCCCCGCACGAATAGCCTGGAATCGTCGCCATGAAACCTCCTCCAACCTCCTGCACGACAGAAAATGTGCTGAAAGCACCCGGTCCCTGTCGCACATGGAGCAACCCTGAATCGGGATCGGGAGTGGCAGCCGCCGCCGTGACCTCCAGTCGAATCTGACGCTCTTCCTGTGGCAACAGAGACTCTGGCAACCCCAGGGGGTAGGAGATCAAGATATCTGCCACTGATGGACAGTTGATCGACTGTTGTGCGAAAGCATCGCAGATCTCTGAGTAATTGGGAGTTCCGTTATCCAGCGAAGAATCGTCATCATCGAGGGTGAGTAGTTCGATGGCGGTCTGTGGATGGGCACTCGAAGGTCCAGAGCCACCGGTGGTGATCAGACTCCAATCCACAAACAACTGTTGCACCTGGGAGAGCCCCTCGGCGGATCCGTACACCGCTCCAAAATTCTCCCGCACTCTCCAGAATGCCGCCCCCAGGATCTGGCCACAGTTGTGGACAGAAGTGGACTGGCAAGGGTACTGGATATTCGCCGCCAGAGGATTTCTGACCTGTGTTCCTGGCCCTTGAAAGTCATGTCCGATGATGGGGTCGTCGTAGATCAACATACTCATCAGATCGCCGTACCCTTCGCCAAAACCACCCTGAGAAAGACCCAGACGGTTGACCACGAAGTGCCCATACTCGTGAGAGATCACACTTGCGTAGGCGGTGTTCACACAGCCTCCGCCCGCCTGGTAGAAGTTGATGCTCTGCTCCCCCGGGCTGAAAAAAGCATTACAGGTATCGAGGATGTTGACATTGCAGAGGATCGAGATATCGATGCCGGGATTACCCGCGACCGTCCGATCTCTGAAAAAGTCGTGGGTGATATTGGTGTAGTGGAATGCATTGACCTCGGATTGCACCAGCGCATCGGCCACAGGGTTCAATGAAACCGTGGCAGGTCCCGGTGGAATCGCAGGAGTGCTGACCAGTAGATTCGCAGCGACATTATTTTCTACCCTGACCCAGTCTCCGATCAGTTGCGAAACCAGGCTGACCGGGGCCGTACCTCCATGGGGACAGGTGAAGGATCCATCCAGCGCAGAGGTGGTCGATCCGCTGCCAGAAATCGATACGGGAACGGCTCCAACCGCCTGCTCCACTGCCGGATTCGTGGCACTGTCGGGGCGATTATTCTGATTGACCCGACCCCGGACTTCTCCAACCACATCTTCATGAACCAGATCGTTGCGCACGCCAAGAACTTCGCCGGTTTCCGGATCGATGAGAATGCTCCAGTCCTCGATTCCATGTGAACTGGGGGTGGTCGCCTTGACCCGGTAAAGGAGACGGGATTCACTGCGCAAAGATGCGCTGGCCTGAATCAGCAGCTCTCCCTCGGACCAGCGCTCGATTTCGATTCCAGGAAGTTCGCGGGTCGCGATTCGAGTCGCCTGTTGCGGGGTCAACAAGACCGGCGCGTAGCCTGACAGAGGTTGTTGAGCGAGGTGGCCCGCTGCATACACCACTGCAGGGTCTCCTGTTTGCAGATCTGGTCGAACCAAGATTCGCAATGCGGAAGACTCCACGGGCACGCCATCGATGACTTGCCGGTAGGCGTACACCGAGGCCTCTCGGGTCGGTAAATCGGTCTGGTAGATCATCTCAAGGTCTTCCTTGAAGACTCCAAAGAGCGCTACATGTTGCTCAAGAAAATTCAGAACCGCGTCGTCATCACTGGTTCCCCGGCTGATGACGCCACCGTAGATATGAGTTCTTCCCAGACCATCGCGATCCACCCGGATCGAGGGATCACCGGTGATCAAGGCTTCGATGGAAACCTCGATCTCCTCCTCAAATGGACGTTCTGTCCACTCCTGGGCCAGTGAGATATTGGTGGCCACCCACAGCAGGCACGTCATCCCGAATACCACCTGGCCTGGCAATCGCTGCATGGAAATCTCCTCGAAGAGCATCTGAATGAAGTTTCATCGATTCAGAAGCGGGGACTCACTGTTCTGGATGCTGGACTCACCAGGGTCAGAACCGAGGTCATTCTAATCCAAGCCACCACACTCAGCGAGTGGCTGGGACCGAAGAGGCTGAGGGTCTGGAGGAGGGAACAGACACCCCTCCTGGGCTGTCGATCGGAAAGGCCCCACTCTCGACTCAGGGGCAGATCAGACCATTCAGGCAACCGATGGAATCGGACGTGACGTCGGCACCGCAGTCGAGGGAAGCACCAGGAAATCCAAGAAAGAGCTCATTGAGAATCTGAATCACGTCACTCAGATTTACCTGCCCTCCGTCATCCACATCGCAGGCGTCCTCACACTGAAACGAGCCGGCGTTGCCAAACAGGAGTTCGAGCATCTGAATCGCGTCGCTCAAATCCCTGTTTCCATCGATATTGCAATCACCCCGGATGAAGTCGTTCTCGACTGGCGGGGGTGGAGTTGTACTGCAGGAGAGATTATGAATCTCGATCAGATCCACGCCCGCCTCGACCACATTGCCGAATCCGGTATCGCCGACGTGGAACCGCAACATCACTGTCCCGGATGGAGAGGCGCCTTCCTGGATCCAGAACCCATTCTGATACCACCCTCCCAGTGCTTCAGGATTACCCCTACCCACCTCCTCGACCTCCACCCAGGTGAGTCCCTCATCCAGGCTCTTGTAGACGAACAGGGAGTCATCGGGAGTGGTGATGGATGTCGCATTGGAAAACCACCGCCAGTAGGAAACTCGGTGAAGGCCCGTATCGCTGAGTGGGTATGCCACGCTGGTCAGGGTGGTATCCCCACCATCGACATCATGCGCTCCCTGAGTTTGTCCAACGCCTCCAAGGCCCGTAACGTAACAGGTCAAATCCCCACTGGAGGAAGGAACTCCACCGCTAGCCTGCGCTGCAGAAGCATACGGGTCTCCCCACTCCCATCTTCCTGCGGTCGCGGTATCCGAAGCCTCGGCAGTACTCCAACCTGGATCGGTGCTGAATTGCTCCTCCACAACGGTGATCAGATCCGTGGCCACAGTCGTGGAGTAGTAGACTCCCAGATCAGCATCGGGTGGAAGGGTGGTGGTTTGGCTGGCATCATCCTGAATGCTGACAAACCACTCGATGGAATCGAGGCAGTTCAGCGGAGGAAAGGTTCCCTCATAGACCCCCGGAGATGTTTCGGTGAGCAAGAAGGCCTGGAATGGAGCCCCCTCGAATCGATAGATGACCATCGAGCCATTTGGAAGTGGAGTCGCAAGGATCTCCTCAACCAGCACCCGAATCGGAGTCGAAGCCGCAGGGGGCACCGTCGCTCCTGGGCCCAGATCCAACCCCAGGAGGAGAGTGAGTAGTTCTGGACAGACGACGCCGTGAGCCGCAGCTGCCGCACAGATCTCGTCAAATTGGGGGGTGCCATTCTCCACATTGGTATCATCATCGTTGACCGTGAGGACCTCGATCAGCATGTCATAGTGAAAAGGTTGAGATGCGCTAGCACCGATCGTCAGGCTACTCCAGTCGACAAACAGCTCCCTGATGAGGGCAGTTCCTGCCGCTTCCCCCAGTTGCGTGACCATCGTCTGCCGCAGGTCAAACCAGAATCCAGCCAACGCCTGGCCGCAGTAATGAATCCCTGAAGAACAGGGAATCTGTACATTTGCAGCGACGACGTCTCGGACAAAGGTCCCCGGGCCGGAAAAATCCCTGCCGATGATCCCCTCACCCAGATAGACCACCGCCAGTGAATCACCATAGCCTTCCCCGAATGACTGCTGTGCCAGCCCAAGGGAATTGACGATGTGATGGCCGAACTCGTGAAGTACGACCGAAGAATAAGCACTATCTACGCATCCGGCTCCGGATTGGAGGAAGCGTAGCATCGTCAATGCGGGATCATAATAAGCGTTGCAGCTCCCTGCCATTCCAGTGGTCGCTGTCACCGGGGTCACCATCGCTGGGAATCCCCCGGGAGCATCGACATAGAATCGGAACGCCTCTTCCATGTAATGGAAGGCGTTGCCCTGTGCCGTCTCGGCAATGACTTGCCCACTGTTGATGACCAGATCCACTCCTGCTGGATCTGCAGTGGCAGAGGCGGTCGCATCGGCAGAACTGTCACTGGAGATTGAACCCCACTGGCCCTGTAGGCCGGCCAGCACCGTGAAATTGGAGCCCGTGGCATTCGACAGCAAGAAGGATCCGTCAGCAGCGGTGAAGGTGCTAACACCTCCGCCAGAGACCTGCGCTCCTGACAGAGGAAAGCTGATGGTGGTTCCCGGTGATTGCGGAGCGGTACCTTCAGTTCTGAAGACGCTGGCGGTTCCTGGTACATCGATCTGACAGATCTGTTCCTCGACTGCGAGGACTTGACCCGACTGAGCATCGACATCGACACGAAGATTACTGTGATGCCCCGGTATGGTAGAAACTCCCGAGTTGACCCAGCAGAGGGTCGGTTCTCCATCTTTACCCGGTGCCAGTTGCAGCGTCGGCTGCAACCAGTCACGAGAAGGGTGCCCCAACCTGGCGACTTGCAACGCTGAGTCTTTGTTGAGAACTGGTGCTGGAATCTCCTCAGGAGTCGAGTAGCGAAATGCTCGATAGGTAACGGTCCAGAGTCCCGTGAGCCGATCGCGTATCGCGAGGCTCCGTCCCAACGCCCCTCGAACTGAATACCCGTTCATCTGCTGAGTCCAGCCGGCAAACACCTGGTCCTCAGATTTTTGCCGAATCCAGGACAGGTTCATGGTGGAGGAGGTGTCGGGTCCCAGTGTTCTCTCGAGATCCATCGTCAGAGCAGCATGCACATCCGTGGAGGCGGGGCCCAGACGGGTACCGTCCCTCAATTCTGCCCCCAGCATCGATTCGGGGTTGAGAAGTACCGCCGACAACACGATCCACGTCATTGTGAAGTTAAAGGTCCCCCACACATGGATGGATCGATGGGATCCAGATGGACTAAATCCTCGACTGAGAATCAATTTCAGAGACATATCCACTGAAGTAATCCAGACTAACTAAACAGATAGAGCCTTACCGATTGGTAATGCAAGCAAGGTCCTATAACGAACATGGCCGTTCGCTGACCGATAACAATAAAATCTAGCGTCCTGCAATCGCAAAGCCCAAAATAGCCGGGCTTCCTTATCTATATGCAGAACCACTCGACTCCTAAATCTAACCTCCTTGTAATGAGGAGAGTAAGGGACACCCCCGAACATGTCAAACTATTCATTACGTTATTTTATTCCACTATTTTCGGCAGCACAACTCCCTTGTTAATCGACACCATCGCCCCCCGATCCACCCCTAACCAGCCCCAGGAGAGCAATAGCCCCGATCCACCCAGCGGTGTCACCCACCGAAACAGGGAAGGGCCTCCTCCTGCAAGGAGCAGCAGGGAACCACAAAAAAGCACAGTCGCCAATAGCATCAATCGTCCCTGTCCGACTCTTCCGATGGCACCACAGATCCAGATTCCAATGGCGTGCCAGAACAGGAATCTGCACCCGATCTCCCACTGTCCCAGCGCAGCAGGATCCGCAGTCTCCTGCAGACGATGAGTTCCCCAAGCACTACACCCAACAGCAATCGCCGCCAGAAAATATGCAACTCTGATCAATCCAGATGAACTCAGCACAGCCCCCCCTGCTCTCGTTCGATGGCAAAGAGCCATTCATGCACTTCATCTTCTGTTCGCCCTTCGGCTGGCCGAAACTGCCTGCTGGCTCCTCCTCGGTCACTCCTGAATCTCCGATATGGAATCTCGTGCAACATCTGATCCCTGTCACCTGCGGGTGACCAGGACTGGAGCATCTGAAGAATTTCCGTTCTCGAGAGGATCCCTTCTTCACTGTAAGAAAGAACGATTCCCCTCGCCTGTGCTCGTTGAATGATGCTTTGCATCGCATCTCTACAGTCCGTTCCTCGACGGCTACATAGTGGAGAAGACACATCTTTCCACGGTAACAATCCGGTTTTTCCATACAGTTGGAGTTCAAGGGAATCGTCAGATTCCTCCATCGGCAACCGTGAAATCACTTCTGGAAGATGGTAGTTGGCTCCATATTGTCGGTGATTATAAGGCGGATCGAGATACAGAAGATCGCACTCCACCTGCTCGATCCACTCCCCGGCCTCACAACGATTGGCCTGTCCGATCGGCCCCTCGACGGTGGCAGGAATTCGAAGTTTCAGATCATTCAGTGAGTTCTGTTGCCAACTCTTGAGATAGGCACCGTAGGTTCCAGAGATGTTGGCCACTCGATCTGCGGCATCGATGACACTGACAATCAACAGCCACATCTCATTCTCCTGCAAACGATCATCGATTCGCCACTGTCGGATCTGATCGATGATGGCATCCAGACGAGCGGCATTGACCGGAGTCAGATATCCCCTCTCCGCCGTCCCTGCTGGAGAAAACTGCCGTACCAGAATTCCCTCTCTGGCAGGCAATTCCTGCTCCAGATACCGAATCAATTTCAGAAAGGGCATCCATGCATCGGGATCAGCGGGACTCGCATCGTGGACCCTCTTGGCTTCCATCGGTTCCATCGATTCCCAATGATCCTGAACTCCACTGAATGACGGCGGGCCCGGGCATTCCAGATAGACCTTCTGGAACGCCAAAGAACAGTGCATCAGATCGGTGGAAATCACACGGTAGCCACGAGCCCGGAAAAAACGGCCGACAGACCCGCTACCTGCAAACAGATCGCAGACGGTGCCACCTCGAAAACCGGCCCGCTTGGCTGCGAGCAGGATCTCATCGAGCAATGGAGTCTTGTTTCCAAGCCAGCGCAATCTACTCCTCGCAAAGCAGGAGTAATTCTCGAACCGATCGGTTGGAATCCCCCTGCCCCGAGTGCATCAATAGTTTCTCGCGGATCTCAACCTGCCCGAAGTACTCCAGCAGTAACTCTCGAAACTTCCGTGCCGGGTTCTGTTCCCCCTGCTTGGCCCAGCGACCGGTCAGAAGTCCAGTATCGGTGGAGTACGAGATCAGCAGCCTAGAACTCCGATCCTTGCACGCTTGAGCCACTCCTCGAAACGCCTCCTCAACCCGAACGCTGCTGCAGAAATCGGAGCGGTACCTGATCTCCTGCTTTGGATATCGACCCTTGGTCAGAGAACCTCCCCGGCTCTCCAGTTCTGGATAGTCGTAGGCAACCAGGGTTTCCAGAACATGGTAAAAGCGCGAGTAGTTGTCTGCGGTATAGGGCGGATCCAGATAGACCAGATCCACTTCCTCGTCATCGAGTGGACTTCCTGGAGCGAGCAATCGCTGAACATCGCTACAGAAGACCCGGTTCCCTGCGAGCCTTGGATGGTGGGACCACTCTCTCAGGATCGCTTCGAGCGCCAGTTCGAATTGCTGATCGATGTCGATTATCCGGCGCTTGGCCACCGCTACAAGTTCAGGATCTCGGGCGATCGATCGAGGCTGAGCAAAGTGACTGGTCCCAGACGTACTTACCGAAACCGCATGCAGCAGAGCTGCGAGGTATATTGCCCGCTTCCTCTCCCGAAAAGGATCCGAGGAGGGGATCGCCTCGATGGCATGGCGGATCGAATCGATCCGAATCGACTGCCTCAGTCCAAAGTAGACATGAGACCAGTACGCCGTGCAGAGCATCGCCGGAGAGCCCCCTGAGGATTTCCGTCTCTGGTCGAGCAAGTGTTCCAGACGACTCGCAAGAGGCTGATGAACTCCTCCATCATCTTCATCGGATGAGATTCCGCTGGCGTCATGGGGAATCGGAGCCTGGGCCACAAAGGAGCGATAACGCTCCATGGCACCGCTATCGCTCGCATTTCCCGAACCCTCTTTCAGCACCTGGTCGAGCAATGAATCTTCCAGGTCCAGGGCTCTCGGCGCCAGGTTGGTGAGCCACTGAGCATTCTCCTCTGTCGCACTACCCAGATCCTGGAGATGGTCCAACTGGTCGAGGTAGTTTCGCCACGACTCATCCCCCTCGAGGTGAGCGCTCGCCACGATGGAGGAGAAGTGTTGAACATCGTTGCTCAGGATCCGATAGGTCGGGGCGAACCAGCGAGATACGGCAGCGGTTCCAGCACACGCGTCGAGAAGAGTTTGACCTGGATCCAACAGATCACGTACTGCACCGTCGAGGAATTCTTCGCACAGTCTCGTCTTGGCTCCCATGTACCAAAGGGTTCGTAATTCTGCCAGATCTCTGCTCATCCGTGACTACCCACCCGTTCGAGAATTTCGCGAAGACTGGCGAGCCAATCCCTCTGCAGATCGGCACAGCGCACAGCACGCCGTCCGATGATGAGAGAAGCCCAACCCTTCCATGATGACACGAATTCGACCAGAGAGCCGCCGCCGTCCGCCATGATCATCAAGCGCACCTGACTTCTGAAAGGCCCTCTCCCAGCATCCCAGGAGATGCCCCTCAGCGGGAGTGCGTTCGAGTCCTGAGAACCTGCAATGGAGATAACTTCGTCTTGCATGATCACACCGCCAGAGAGGGGTGCCCCCCCCCAGGGTTGCCAGATCAGTTCAAATCGTGATCCCGGTTTCCACGCCTCTCCCTGGATCCACCGAGCAGATTCCAGGCCCTGGCACCACCGAGGCCATTCCTCCAGCTTGGAAATCGACTCCCAAGTCTCCTTGGGCTCGATGTTGAACCAGGTGGTTTCACGAACCGAGAGTATACGCAAGGTTTCCGGAACCCCTCCCTGGGCCAGGTCGGACCCACTCCATGCTCGAAGAGCCCGCAGTGAGGCCCCAGCGTCCGGCATTCTGTGTCTCCTGCTGGATGGGGTCAAGTCCAGCGACTCAGATCAGATGACAAGTTGCATTTACCCTGTAATAATATGAATAGACTCAGGAATTGATGGGCAATCCCTCACGATCCCCATCGAGGCCTGATCTCTGCAGAGCAAATTACTTTGGATCCATTTGAAGGGCGTATTTGTTTCATGGCTCGACCTCTTCTGCCATTGGTGCAGGCCATCATCCTTTGCGACAGAGTTTACAAGGATGACGAGACACGCAAATGCGTGCTGGCTGGCACTTTCAACCAGATCCCCTTGGCGGAGTTCCCTTGTGAATATCAGCCCGCATCACTGTACCTCAATCTGAGTGATTTCTCCGGTCACCACACCGTTTCATTCCGTTTCAAACGTCTCGCAGATGACTCCATTCTCGAAGAGAGTCCCGATTTCCCCCTCGAACATTCAGATCGCAGAGAACACCACGAGTGCATCTTTGAACTGCCACCGATGGAATTCCCAGAACCGGGACGCTACACCTGGGAAGTGGTCTTCAACGGAACCGATGTGATCGGTACCGCCGACGTGGAAGCGGTATTGATGGAACTCAGCAGTCATGAAGAAGAGTTGAATGAGGGCCCGCAAAATGAGGGCCCGCAAGAGGAACAGAACTGATCGTCTTTTCTGCAGCACATCACTGCAGTACATCACTGCAGTACATCTCCTCGACCACTCCCGTCGAGGGATCATGCCCGGGCCGATGACCTCGTCACACCGTCACACCGTCACACCGTCACACTGTCACACCGTCACACCGTCACACCGTCACTCCGTCACTCCGTCGCTCCGTCGCTCCGTCACTCCGTCGCTCCATCACCATCCGCTTCCCCCTTGGATGCTGGTTCCACTCCAATAATCTTGTTGAAGTGTCCACGTAGGATCTGAATCTTCCCTGGTTTGAGATTCACCAGTTGTTCCTCGAATAACTCACGAAGTCGATGACGAGCCAGCAAAGCTGTAACCCTCGCAGCAACTCTCGGACTCGGATCCCTCAGCGTGGGAGCCATGACTCTGGCCTCATCCACTCCCGGACCGAGAGCGAGGACCTCCTTCAACAGCGCCTTTCGCTCCCGCCCCCGCGATTCGAGATATTTCTCCAACAAATCTTCGGGGATCATCTCAATCGCTCCAGAAGTTGTGCCTGATCCTTCTTTGCAGTGGCAATCCATTGCAAGATGAACTGGTTGGTTGCACCGGGTTCAAGCGAAACGACCCAGCGCACGATTCCATCCTCATCCAGAACCGGCTCCGGTGTGGTATCCGATCCCAGTTCGACATCGATTTCATTCAAGGTGCTGTGAGGAATCCGATCCACCAGTTCGAAGGGAACACCCGTAGGAAACACCGAATCCACCGTGATCCTGAATGCTTTTTTCAGTTCGAGCTTGTTGCTGAAGGAACCAGCAGAGCCAGAGTGATCCTCGATCTCTACCTTTCGAACCCGGATGCGGCCCTCTGATCCGAAATGGCGCGAGAATTCCTGCCCCGCTGCGACTCGTTCCACCCGCCCATCTCCAACATAGGATCCTTCGCGAAAGCAGCTGACCTGACCAGCCAAGAGGGGTGCGCCGCTTCCGTTGGTCAATCTCGCACGACGAAACACATGAGGACTCAGCAATGGAATCGACTGGTAATCGAGTTGCGCATCCATCTGCTGCTCAGAAATCGTCACCGAATGGACACTTCCGTCGGATGGAATGCTTGCTATGGCCCTCACATCAAATCGAATCGGCCCCGATCCAGAAACGACCTCTGCTCCGACCAGGCTGCTGGCAGGTTTTTTTGCTGGGATTGCCGCTTTAGCCATCGCCCTCCCCCTGTAGGAATCGCTTTCTCTCCTGACTGATGACACATCGGCCACGGGCTCTGCTCTGCGAACCACCGCATCTACACGTACGGGTATCAATGACGGCGGAGCCAACCCCAGTGAAGATCGAGCAGTCGAAAGGGTCAGCTTCACATCATTCCAGTCTTCTCCACTCTGCTGAATCACCTGGCCTCGAGCGATCCAGTTGACCTTCGAGGTCTCCTCGTCGAGTCTGGCCTCGTGAACAGGAACCCAACGTGCACCGGGAACATCGTGTGCCAACTCAACCGTACCGGTCCCCTCTTCCTGAGCTTGAATCAAGACGATCGCTGTCCATGTGGTTCGAGTGCTACCTTGCATCAGAGGAATCAAGTCCCCTTGGATGTCATCCCGTCTGACCAGGAATTCTGACATCTGGATCTCCAGTTGATCTCGTTGGAGCGAATGCTCGAGTTGCCGATCTGCAATCCACTGCTGCGCTTCTACGATTTGAGCGGCGCTGGTATGCCCGAGGATTCCACCTTTCCCGACCTTTGAAACAGCACCTGCGAGGATCTTTGCGAGGCGCTGGGTGAGAAGCTTGAGCCGCTCAATTTCCTCAATCCTGGCTTCCACTCCTTGCAGTTGGTCCTCCACCAGGGCCAGTTGGTGACTCAGGTCCTTGACCTCTTTCTGGAAATCTTCCAGGTGCACCTCCCGCTCCATGCGAACGCCAAGTACCAGTCCAGGGAGATCCAGCAGTCGAGCCCTGACACTGGAAGGGTCGAGGCGATGAGGAAGTCCCTTGAGGATCACTTCCTTCGATCCGATCGGCATCTCCACTGGAATGCTGCGATGGACTCGTGCGCGATCCTCAAAAACTGTCACGGCAGATGGGGCCACTACCACGCCATCGGAAATCGTGGCTCCATCGGTCATCACTGGAAGATGCAAGAGCACGGTCAATGTAGTGAGCAGGATGGACTTTCTCATCGTCCCTCCTCCTCTCCACGTTCAGGTGCTTCTCGCCTCATCAGTTCAACATCTAGCGGCGCCTCGATCGACCATATGAACTCGATCGATTCAGTGATTCCAGCGGCCAGGTCAACCTCCCAGGAGAGTAGCCCTGATTTTGAATCCAGTCCCTCTGGAAGTGGCGCAGACTTGGTCCGATCCACTCTGATCTTCAGAGATTCCGATTCTGTGAAGGGGATCCGCTCTCGGATCAACACCTGAACCATTCCATCGTGGAAATTAGTGATCTTCAAGCGCAGGTCCGTCTGGTAAATCTTGGCCTTCGAGAAGAGGCCCACTTCATCTTCTGACTCTCTCTGGATTCTTTCGACCACTACCTGCCCGTCGACACCCAGATTCAGTTCCAGATCCTCACCTGGTGCGGTGGTTTCTATCCAGGCCTGTCCCAGGTAATCCTCATCGAGGAACACTGACACCGAACCACTCAGCAACGGATCGGATCCGGACAAGGATGCAATGACGCGCCTGAACACGGCTGTGCTCAGTTCAGGAACACACGTCCTTTCCTCATCAAACTCGAGATTCTTGACCGAGTAGAGCAGCCTGTGCTGCTGGCCATCGGATGGAATCGCCTCTGGCTTGACCGACGAAAAAATCCTCAAGAATCCACGGTTGGAATTGGAGGGCAATTGCCCGCGATATCTTTGAGATTTGTACTGGTTCCCGTTTGACTCCAACCGACCGTACCGCAAGGACTTCTCTTCCGATCCCAGGGAAAGACCCTCTGCGATGGTCAAGGTTTCGGATTCTGGATCCGAGTACCATGCCAGTTGGTTTCTTTTGAACTCATACACTTCGCCGAGTTTGCCTGCTGTCTCCTGTGGGGCGAGCGTCAGCCTGATTCCCAGGTCCATTTCTCGGCCAGGGATATCCCCAAAGCCGTACCCAGCGAAATCCTTCTTGTAGGCATCTTGACCCAGATCATCTTGATCCAGAAAACGCTCTCGACCGATCACCAACGACGCCAACTCCGGGATCCCCGATCCTTGCTCCGGAGTGGAAGTCGAAAATCGTACCTGGACTTCTGGCCAATCCTCTCCGGTAGCCTGTGCAACCACTGCAAAGGCTCGAATCTGCAGCGACCCTGTACCTGAATTCACATCGATCTCGTAGTGAGGTCGCCAGGTCGCCTGTGGTATCAAGTAGCGCACTCGAATCGCTCCACCTTTGCCGGTCAGATCCTGGAGCCCGACATGAATCACCGCTCTCTCACGGTTTCCGATCTGCTCCAGATACGCCAGTTCCTCACGGGCCTGCTGATGAAGATTCTTGGCTTCTCGGATGCGAGGTGCCAACGTTGCTCTGGAGCTGGCTGCATCTGCCATTCCTTGTTGCACCAGATCCAACAACCCTGCCCAGTGGGTCAAGTCCAGCAGATTCGCTCCGTCATGGTCTTCATCGAGTTCTGGAAGTAGTTCGGCGAAACGGGAACGCATCCTCTTCAGGGCGGCGTCTTCACGTTGCAAGGCGAGCAACTGCTCCTTTCGCTCCTTGAGCAGGATTCTCTTCGCCTGGGTCTTCTCCGATTCCACAGGCTCACCGCGATGGCGTTGAACCTGAACCGAAGCCGCCGAGAGATCAGGGGAACCACTGACCTCGATCGACGCGTCGATGATCGATGCGGGAAGTGGGCCAATTCGAATCGCCCTCAATCCGATCTCTCCCTCGGTGACACCAATCGTTCTCTCGACTCTTGCATGACCCGAGTAGATGATCACGGCGGTCACTTCACCCGCCACCCCATTTGTGGTGTCCTCCACCCCGTTCGCGGCATGCAGCAGGGTGGGAATTCCTGCGCAGATGGTCAGGAGGATGACCAGCCATGGTCGTTGGCAGTCTCGGGTAGAAGGACAAGGGACCATTTCTCCACCTTTCTGGTGACGATTCGACATCACTCTACTCATCCGGGAGTCGAAGGACGACTCCCTTCACTCGCTGGAACTCATCACTGTTCAATTTGTTCCAGCCGCTCCACTCTGTATTGCAACTCCTGTACCAGTTTCTCGAGACGATCGAGCCTGCCCGGTCCCGCAGACTGTGTGTTCAGTGGCTGTGTATCCGTTGACTGCGGGCTGGTTTCATTGTGGGGTCGAGCCTCGGAAGTGGTGATCCCCGTCTCTTCAGCGACTCGCTGACGTTGGATGGCGGACTCTGGTTGGAGCAGGTGACCCCAGCGCACTCCGCGCCTGACTCCTTCGGGACTGAATCGACTGGCCAGAGGAGGAGAATGCTCCGCCAGATCCCGCAGTACATCCTCCAGGGTTGAAAGGTCCGGTACATCTTTCATCCGAGAAGCACGGGTTCTCAACTCTCCGAGGGTTTGAGGACCACGCAGAAGCATCTCGGCCAGAACCGCCATCGCCTGACCGGTCAGAGCCAGTCGCCCCGTCAGTTCCTGGCGCCATTTTCCGACACGGGATCCCGCGCCATGAACCTGCGTGGCAAATCCTGCTCGACCCAGTCCCGTGAGAACCTCATCGACTTCATCTTCCATCCAGGAGACCACCGGATCACGACTCGATTTCTGATTACAACCGACGACGACCTGGTTGAGGGTCAACGGATAGGAATGTGGAGTCGTCAGCGATTTCTCGATGAGGACCCCCAGGACTCTTTGCTGACGCTCATCAAAGATGATTGGATCTGACATGAGATTTTTCTCCACTGCGATTGTCCGCTGATCTGGAATTGACCGGATTCTGCTAAGTAAGACAGGGTACGGCGAGAAACGAGGCGGATCGAGGGTGCATTCACTTCATCCTCACCTCCACCACTTCATCGCTTGATTCTCCAGCGGTTCTGATTCGCTTCCACCGCAGTAACGGGCTAACCTTCCCTGATCCAACTCCAGACCAGAGGGAAAAGATGTCTCGTAAGCGAAGAATCGATCAGCACAGGGCAGACGCCGACCAACGGGATCACAGGACGCGGCCCGAGTTGTACTTGATTCTCGACAACATCCGAAGCCTGTCCAATGTTGGCTCCATCTTTCGAGCCGCCGACGGATTCGGCACGCGCAAGATCTTCTTGTGCGGCATCACCCCCACACCACCTCGACCGGAAATTGCCAAGATCTCACTCGGAGCCGAAGAAACCACCGCATGGGAGCAAATGGAAGACCCTGCCAAGGCGGTGAGGGTGCTACAAAATCAAGGAGTCACTGTTCTCGCGCTGGAGCAAACAGATTCTTCAACTCCCCTCTACGATGCCGTGCTACCTCATCCGCTGGCGATCGTGGTAGGCCACGAGGTGGTTGGAGTCGATGAACAGGTTCTTCACCTGTGTGACGGGTCCATCGAGATTCCGATGTTTGGATCCAAGCATTCCCACAATGTCGCCACCGCAACGGGCGTGATCCTATCCGAGGTTCGAAGAAATTGGCTGTCGATGGAAAATCCCACACCATGGGAACTCCATGGTGACGACAATTCTATAAGTCCTCATACCGAAAAGGACACCCGATGACTCAGTGGCTCGCAGGAATCGATGAAGCGGGATATGGACCTCGGCTCGGTCCGATGGTCGTCGCCATGGCGACCTTGAAATGTGAAGAGGAAGTCACAGCACTCGATCCATGGAAGCAGCTGGCTCCCTTGATCGGTGAGGCCGGACGAAAAAAATCGGACGTCATCTCGATTGCCGATTCAAAAAAATTACACCGCTCTGGCACCGGAGATCTCTCACGACTCGAAGAAGGCGTCCTCTCATTCGTCGCTGTAGAGAGGGGCTCATTGCCTCGCACCTTTCGAGAACTGATCGATCATTGCACCCAGGGCAGGTCCGGCTATCTCGATCAGTATCCCTGGTACCGCGGATCCGATCTTGAATTACCCCATTCCTGCGCTGCCATGAACCTCAATGGCAAGATCCGAAGACTGGAACGGCAACTGGATCGTGCCTCGATTCAAGCCGGAGAAGTAAGAGCGATTCCACTCGAGGTCAGGGAATTCAATTCGGAAGTCATCGCACATGGCAGCAAGGGAAAAGTAGATGCCTGGGCGATGGGACGATTCTTGAAGTGGCTATGGCTTCAGAAGGATCGGCAGCAGATCGAAGCATGGGCCGACCGTCTGGGAGGAACCGAGAGGTATGGACCTCTGCTGATTCCCCTGTTTGATGATTCCCATTTCAAGATTCTCGAACAGAACCGTGATCGGCAATCTTATCGAGCCACATCCTCGGATGGAGACCGTGTCCTCAGGGTTCACTTTCGCAAGGATTGTGAACAGTTCAGTTTCTGTACTGCACTGGCATCCATGACCGCCAAGTATCTCAGGGAACTCCACATGGTGCTGCTCAACCGCTGGTGGTCGACCCACGTCACGAATCTGAAGCCCACGGCTGGCTATCCCCAGGATGCGGGTCGATTCATCGGTGAGGTGGAAGCAGCACGCAAGGATCTGGGGATCGAATCGTCATTGCTGGTGAGAAGTCGATAGGCGCCGAATGAACTCTACTGGAGCGGTTTCGTTGCCAATTGTGTGGCTCTAGGCTACCGTTTCATCCGTCCCAGCACGCCTCGTTCTCGCTCCTCGCGAATTCCAGGCGACATCCTCGAAGGAGTTTCTCTTGGCCCAGCCGAAACCAACTTCAGACCTCGCCATCGCAAGAGCAGCAACAATGCTCGATATTCGAAAAGTTGCCGCCCGATACGACCTCGATGAAGACCACTTGATTCTCCATGGGAATCACATGGCAAAGGTCAACCTGTCAATTCTCGACCAGATCAGCGACCGCCCACAAGGCAAGTACATCGACGTGACCGCCATCAATCCCACACCACTGGGAGAAGGAAAAACCGTCACCACCATCGGACTGGGCCAGGGTCTCAATCACATCGGGAAGAAAGCAGTTTCGACGATTCGCCAGCCCTCGATGGGCCCAGTGTTTGGCATCAAGGGTGGAGCAGCGGGCGGCGGCCAGAGCCAGGTGATCCCGATGGAGGACTTCAACCTTCATCTAACCGGGGATACCCATGCCGTTGGCCTGGCTAACAACCTGCTGGCTGCATGGGTCGACACCTCGACACTGATGGGGAACCCCCATCGAATTGATCCTAATAGTGTCAGTTGGAGAAGGTGCCTCGATGTCAACGATCGGACGCTTCGACAGATGATCGTTGGGCTGGGGGGAGCCAAGAACGGTATCCCCAGAGAGACCGGTTTTGATATCACCAGTGCCAGTGAGGTGATGGCGATCCTCGGCCTCAGTTCAGACGCAAAGGACATGCGAGAACGCCTGGGTCGCATTGTGATCGGTCTCGACCAAGATGGTGGCCCTGTCACGGCGGAGCAGATCGGCGCCGCAGGTGCTATGGCTGTGGTACTGAAGGAAGCGATCCATCCGACCTTCATGCAAACTCTGGAGGGCACCGGCTGCTTCGTTCACACCGGTCCATTTGCCAACATCGCTCACGGAAATTCCTCCATCGTGGCTGACCGAATCGCCCTGAAACTGTGCGACTACGTGGTCACCGAGAGCGGATTTGGCGCAGACATGGGAGCCGAGAAGTTCTTCAACATCAAATGTCGGGTCAGCGGGTTGAAACCAGATGCAGCGGTGGTTGTGGCAACCATTCGAGCGTTGAAGGTTCACAGCGGTCGATACAAGGTCACTCCTGGCAAACCTCTCCCCGAAGAAATCTTGCAAGAAGACATTTCTGCCATCGAAGATGGGATAGGTAACCTCCGGCGGCACATCGAAAATGTTGGGAAGTTCGGAGTGCCGGTAGTGGTCGCCCTCAACCGATTCCCGACCGACACGGATGGCGAAGTTGAAGCAGTTCTGGATCTCGCAAAATCGGCGGGCGCCTTCGATGCCGTGATTTCGGATGTCCATTCCAATGGAGGTGCCGGAGGCGCTGCACTTGCAGATGCCGTGGTCCGAGCATGCTCTGAGGTCACCGCAGAGTTCAAAACTCTTTATCCAGATGAGATGTCTATCAAGAACAAGATCGGAACCATCTGTCAGGAAATCTATCGAGCTGACGGAGTCGACTTCAAGCCTCCTGCTCGAAAAGCGATCAAGCGCTTCGAGAAGATGGGGTTGGGTCACTTACCGATTTGCATGGCAAAGACCCAGTACTCCTTCTCGGATGACCCCAAGAAGATCGGCGCGCCCGAGAATTTCCGGATGACGGTGCGAGATATACGGCTCTCTGCTGGTGCTGGGTATCTTTATGCCCTCACCGGAGACATCATGACAATGCCGGGACTCGGATCAAAGCCTGCCCTGCTCAATATTGATCTCGATGAAGAGGGCATGCCGATGGGACTCTTCTAGAAGTGTGAATTGAAGAGATGATGATGCTCATTACACTCATCACATGGATGGCAATAGCAGCCCCAACGACTCCTGATGATGTGGTGGCCAAGCCCTTTGTCGTCTCCGGATCCATCAAGTCCCTCGGATCAAAAGAAGCACCGGACAAGACCCTGGTCGTTCGCGACAGGAAGGGCAATATCCAGGTCAAACTGCTACCGAGTACCATCATCGAGGTTCACAAGATCACCACCATCGGCGATCTCGATGGAGGCTCGACGATCCATGTTCTCTCTCGCAAGCAGGCTGAACAACTCGGAGCCGGTGGCGCTCGCTATCCACCGATGTTGATCCAGATCCAGTGCATCGTCGCGGGCTCCTTCAAACCTCCGAAGGTGCCAGCCAATTTTGCCGCCCAGGGTCTGGTGTGGATCTCCGGAACCCTCAAGTCGGTCGAGAATGGTCGAGAGCGAGAGGTGGGCGAATACCGACTGGGGACAGCACTCGGTAGCGATGTACTGCAAATTGAGCGGAAGAAATTCAAGGTGCTGAAGAAGCGGCAGAAGGTATTTCTCGCGGGGTACCTCGATGATTCCGAACGCAAGAAGAGGTCTCTCGAAGCGATCGAGATCCTGATACTGGATTCACGCTGGAAAAAGTACCCCTCGACTCACGATCTTCAGTCTCGCAAGCCGCCACTGCGAATGAAGAAGGGGGAGGATCCTCCTGAAGAGGACGATTTACCCTTCTAGGCACGGTCCCGATCGCTGAACAATACCTTCTGATACAGTTTTCTTCCCCACTGCCTCCACCATCCTTCATCAACATTCGATAACTCATCTCCCGGAACAACGATGGTGCCTCGGCAACCCGGATGATAGTAGTCCTTGCTACCCTTGCTCAGTCGATTCCAGATGCGTGTTCCCACCATCACATCCTGCTGACAACGCTGGCATCTCGCCACATGAGAATGGTGCTGTCCTCTCGCTCGTAACTGATGACAACGCTCACCGTTACCCCCTAGTTCGAGGAAAATGTCTCGCCAGACCTTTCCGTGTGGGCGCGCATCGGGACCTGCGATGACATGAGCGATTTCATGGAGCACGGTATTGCGGAACTGAGAGACATTCTCATCGAGGCTGAAGATCGATTCACTGATGCCAATCGTACGAGTCTTCGGACATGCATTCCCAGCACTGCGGGTCAGCCTCCGGCTGATATTGATGGTGGTCCCTTCGAGTTCCCCACTGAACTGGGGAAAGTTCTCCCTGACCTCGCCCAGGATCAAATTGGATTGCTCCTGTAACCAGCTTTCCTTGGTGGAAGAGTCGCTCATCCTGATTCTCTCCTCAGTTGATCCAGATCTCGCCGCAGGTGGGTGATTTCCTGTCGTAGTCGCTGGTTCTCTTCCTTGAGCGCCCTCGAATCTCCCTCTCTATTCGTCATTTCAGCCGAATCCACCGAACTGGCCACAGACGCGGAATCTGAGGAGGAGTCCGCGGCCAATTCTGAGTGGGAGAAGTAGGTACCTGCCAGCATCCCGGTCTTGACCGTGGATGAGATTCGCCGTCCAGATGGCTCGACCCAGACGACCTGGTATAGCCTCTCGTTCTTTGACCCCAACCAACCCATCGCAAAAGGGGTCCACCGTATCGAAACCAGTTGATTGCCTTTCTCTTGAACGGTTTTCTCGATCCGTACCTTGTCGAGGATTCCCGCAATGATTCGAACGCCCACCACCAGGGCGACGATCAGCAGGATCGTCACCATGATATCCCCAGTACCGGGAATCATATCCTTCAACTGATCCATCTCACGATCGCTCATGATGCCCTCCCATCCCTGGCAAGATTCTCAATGGCGCCATGCAGAGCCTGCGTGCCCAGTCTCGCTCCTCCAGTTTGAACCACTTCCTCGTAGAGTTGACGGGCGAGTCCCAGACCTCGAAGTTCGATGCCCATCCGGTCACATTCAGCCAGAGCGATTTCCAGGTCCTTGACGAAGTGCTCGACATAAAAACCGGGATCGAAATCACCTGCGAGAATTCTTGGTGCCAGGTGGGTCAGCGACCATGAGCCCGCTGCACCGCCAGAGACACTTTCGAGGACTCGACCAGGATCCAATCCAGATTGGCGAGCGTAGACCAGTCCTTCACAGATTCCGATCATGGTGCTGGCGATGATGGTCTGGTTGACCATCTTGGTGTGCTGACCTGCTCCATGACCTCCCTGAAGGATCGCTGGCTTCCCCAGGATCTGAAAAATGGGACTCACTCGATCCAATGCAATCGGATCACCCCCGACCATGATGCTGAGAGTGCCTTCTCGAGCACCAACATCTCCGCCGGACACTGGAGCGTCCAGGACTTCAATTCCAAGCCCTGCTGCAGCCTCAGCCAGTTGAACAGCGAGTGAAGGCGTGCTGGTGGTCATATCGATCGCAGTGTGGCACCGAAGTTCATCTGGCGATGTGGAGAAAACGCCCTTCTCACCCAGGTAGACCATCTCCACATCTGCAGGATAACCAACCATCGAGATGATGATTTCATGCTCCATCGCAAGTGCCATCGGACTGGAATACCAACCGGCTCCGAGATCGATCAACGACTGAGCTGCCGACCTGGTCCTGGAGTAAAGTCCTACTGAATACCCACCTCTGAGTAGGTTCTTCACCATCGACTTGCCCATCACTCCGCACCCTATCCAACCAACAGTGGGTGGCATCGTCTCTCCTTCGCAAACTCCTGTTGCCTACCTGATGCGCTAGCATGCTGCTTTCTGCATGCTACACGAGACCTTTCTTCCCGGGTATCTACTGAAGATTTCTTGAAATTCGAGGCCGCCAATGGCACCCTCTGGACTCTCTTTCTTGTACGTGGATCGTAAATATTCCGGTGCTCGGATGGATAAGGCCGCCACTCGATGGGTGCAAAGATCAACTTCCTCAGGGAATACATCTCCAATCCAGGTGCGATAGGAGCGGTGGCTCCCAGCGGTCGAATTCTGGCTTCCAGGATGCTCGACGGCATCTCGCTGGAGAGCGCCACCACTGTGGTCGAACTGGGTCCGGGCACGGGCGCATTCACCACCGAGATCCTGCAGCGCATCTCCTCCGATACGCAGTTCATCTTGATCGAGAAGAACCCGGTATTTCTCGTAGAATTGCGCCAACGGTTTGAAAAGCTGGAGATCATCGAGGGCGATGCTGGAAACCTGGTTCACTTGCTGCACCAGCGAGGTATCGATACTGTCGATGTCGTCGTCTCAGGGCTACCCTGGGCTGCCTTTCCAGAAACGGTCCAGCAGAGCATCCTGTCCGAGGTTCATGACATTCTGGCTCCGGATGGACGATTCGTGACCTTTGCATACGGTGGCATGCACCTGTTGCCGAGGGCCCGCGCATTTCGACATCTTCTCGAATCCTTCTTCGGTCAAGTCGAACGAACTCCGCTCGCCTGGCGTAACCTTCCTCCGGCGTTTGCTTACCACTGCAAGAGATGATCTCCGATGGGTGAAGTTGAAAATATTTATTACATCTCGCTAGGTCTCATCGCAGCAGCTTGCTGGTGTGGGGACTGCTCAGGAAACATTATAATACAACGAAGTTGCGCTCTGCTAAGATTGGCCTCGAGGCATCGCGTCTCGGACTGTCATTTCAGGGGGAATCGGATGTCTCCACCGGGGAGACTTCAGCGCGCATCCGGCCTTCAGCAAGAAGTACCGTCTCAGGGGAACCGATGAAAATTCCATCCGGGATCTGTTTCGCCCGGAGGTGAGAGAATACTTCGAGAACAACGATCTATTCCACCTCGACATCAAGGAGCAGCAGGTTCTGATCTACCAGCCCGGACACTACGCCAAGGAGCAGGGCCAGTTCGAGGAGTTCCTGCAGAGCGCCGTGGAGATCCTGGAACTCCTCAACAGATAGTCGTCATTCCTTGGCCGCATCCAATCTGCCATCGAGTTGCTCCATGGTGAAGCGCCGACAAGCGATCCAGGACGATTCTCCCGGCGTCCAGTGACCGTATGTGATGGCGATGATGGTGCCATCCTTTTGCTGCAACACGGCGGGATAGGCACAATCTCCTCTGACATGGTTATCCATCAATCGAACCCGATACTGGCCCTCTTTTCCATCCACGATGTCTTGCCACTGGCCGACCCAACCGACCCAATCCCCCTTGGTTTCACTCTCTCTCGTAGTATCCCGGAATGAGATGAAGAGACGCCCATCGCTGGTGTGTGTGGCCGTGTGACGATCGCCAGTGAGAGCAGCGGGAAGTTCTCTCGGCTCAGACCAGCTGCTTCCTTCATCATCACTGAAGATGACAAAAGAATTGCGGGTTCGACTGTTCTCTCGCATCAACAGGGCAATGGTCTTTCCATCGGGTGATCGAATGAAGCCCGGTTCACAGAGGTGAACATCTGGACGATGAGCGATGGAAGTCGGCTCCGACCAGTTCAATCCACCATCATCAGAGATGGTCTGATATACATCGAAACGAGCTGTCCCTTTCTTCGATCGGAAGAATCTCCCATCGTCATGAAACCAGGATGCGTAACGGCCATCCGCAAGCCTCGCAACTGCTCCCATCACCACGATGCCACCCCACTGTCCCGCTTCCTTCAGCGGGCTCCAGGAACTGCCGTCATCTTCGCTGACTGCCAGGCGCGCCGGGTACAGTCCTGACCACAGGATCAATCGCTTCTTTCCATCTCCATCGATGACTCGATGAATCGTCGGGACTTCCTTGGAGGTGGCCCAGTTCTCTGGTGTAGGAAGACGCTCGCTCCAGGTTTTGCCACCATCGACACTCTTCTTGTATACGATGGCACCTCGTCCATGCCCCTTCGGATAGACGCACAGGATGGTCTTGTCATCCTCGAGTAACACTGCAGTGGGGTGCCCCAGATACTGCCCTGACTCACGATCGACTGTGGTCAAACCTGCTTCGTCATCGGTCAGGTCGACGATGGGAATCGAATAACCCGAAGGCAATGGTTTCTGCTTCTCCACAGAATCCTGCCCGAAGCAGAGCGACAGAGACCCAGCCGAAACGATGGTGAAGATCCATGACAATGCATGCAACTTGAGAGTCATCCGCTGCTCTTTCCCGTGAGTAGAATCGATCGTGACGCTCCGTAGATCAAGGCCAGCACGATTCCGATGATGATGGCTGTTTGACCTGCTGAAGTGGTTCCGGCACCCGTCGAAGCAAGTCCAAATCCATGACTCAGAGCACCACCCAGGAGGATCCCTGCCACGGTCATCGCGGCATCTCCATTACCCTCACCAGTCAGCACCAGTTGCCGTACAGGACACCCGCCAGCCAGGCAGCCGCAAAGCCCCACAAGAGCCATAGCCAGGATCGACCAGAGATGATCTGGATGAGCAGCGGGCTGCCCTTCGAGTCCTGGAACCGACTTCTGGGTCGTGAGTACCACCACGCCATATCCAATGATCATCGCCAATGCAGCCCACAGCATTCGACGATCTTTGAGGAAGACCTGACGCCCTGCAGTGACCGCACAGAAGCGAGTCGCAGAGAGGATGACTCCCGCAAGCAGGGCGATTCCCAGTGAGTACATCCATGGTGCATGAGCGGGTGCTGCTGTGGCGCTCTCGGGACCGGGGCCCTGTAGCACCCCTCCCTGAAACCAGAGCACTCCTGCCAGCAGAAGCAACCCGGGGCCCAACAAGCCCACCGGAGCCGGCGCCGGCTCGGTCTTCCCGACATTGTAGCCACGCTTCTCGAACCATGACCCGACTCCGACCCCAGCAATGAAACCCGGAACCGCAATCCATGCGGTCAAGTCGAGACCTCCGAGCCGCTGGAGCATGCGAAAGGGACAGCCGAGAAATACCAGACTGCCGATTCCCATCCAGATTCCGAAGAAGAAGCGAGTCGCGGCATGGCTACCCGATCTCGCTTGCCAGCGACGGCGGGCCATCATCCAGAGCATGGCCCCGAACACCACACCCAGTAGTTCAGGCCTCCAATAGCTGAGTGGATTGGACTTTTCGAGGAGTTGAAGGGCGCCCGCTCCATCCCGCAGGAAACAAGCTCCACAGATTCCCATGTTTCCTGGATTCCCGAGATAGACCAGGGTTCCGCATCCGAGTCCCACCAGCAGCAGTCCGAGGATTCCCATCCTGGTACTTCTTCCACCGGGGTCGTCTTTCGGATCCGTTCTTAACATTCAGTTCCTCTCTCTCAAGAGTCAGAGAATACGGAGTCGAGAGTATCGTGGCAAGATGCCGGACAACGTGGGCCACTGGTACGGTCCGTTCGATCACCGACCAAAGATCACCTCGGTCACCAGCAGCAGGGTCACATCGCTACCCTCGAGTGATTTCTCTGGCCAGAACACTCTCGGAGCCAACTCCCCGAAAAACCAGTCCTTGTACAATCTCCGGCGGATTCCGAAGCCGATTCCCACTCCTGTCCTGGCCGGTTCATCACCGAGAATCCCGCTAAAATCCCCGTTGATCCTCAGGACGGTTCTCTCATCGATGGGGATATAGTAACTGGTGGTCAAGATCGCTTCGAATGGCTGTGTCTCGAACCAAACGCCCTCCAGTCCGAATCGAATCATCTGATCCCCGACTGCGCGCTCAAATCGCAATTGAGAGCGCTCGCCAAAGCCACTTTCTTCTCTGTGCTCGAGACTCTGGATGATGCGGACGCTCCACAGGTTCTCCAGATCATGATCCTCTTGCCAGCGCAACCGAACTCGCGTTTTCGGATCTTTCGAGAGTTTCAACCCACCATCGAGCGATAGTCTTCCTCGTTGATTGGAGAAGAGAGCTGCACGGAGACCCGAGACATCCTCGGCCGCTATCAATCCATCTGTATCCTCAGCCGGGTCTCCCAGCAAATCATCGAAGTCAGTGAGCACATCCTCCCGGACTGACTCGAGGAAAAAACCCAGTCGCTGGCGAGTCCTTGGAAAGACAGCGTGACCTCGTACCTTGACGCCGAAGTTGAGGTCTCCACCTTCTTCGAGACGCAATTCGGATCGAACTCTGTAGCGTGTGAGCCCCGCTTCTGATTCGAGCCTGGGGTCACCAAAAAAGTCATCGAGACGATCGCTCAGGTCGAGAATCCTATCCCCGAAATCACGATGCATCTCCTCGAGACGCCTCGGCATCTGGAGAGGTTCTTCTGCCAATTCATCTTCTTCGGAGACCTCAGCGTGGAGTGGGTTTTGCGACCTGGGCAGTGGTAGATCTTCCGCGGATGAGGCCTGAATCAAAGTGTATGGGTGGGCCAAGATGGGACTGTTCATCGGCCCCACTGGCACAAACAAGATCAGTAGCAAGAGCCACCACAGGGTTCGAAATTGGCAGTGCAGGACCAGTCCCCTCCTATCGGCAAATCACTCGCCGATTTCGGATCCCCGGAATGGTAATCCAATGCCAACATCCCTCCAACCCCTGGCAAGGTGTATCCTGGAATTCGACGAAAGGTAGATCATGATCACTAAATTCTCCTGGCTGCTCATCGGCTCGATCACTATCCACACCATCCTCATCTCAACTTCACTCTTCTCGCAAGAGGTCGAGAGCGGCAACCAAGTCGCCAGTACTCCCTCGGACAAACATGAGGGCGGGTACCTTTTGATGGCGCCACTGGGCAGCACAGATGTTCATCTGATCGACCGTGACGGCGATTCAATCCACCACTGGAATGGGAAATATCGACCGGGACACTCGGTCTACCTGCTCGATGATGGATCCCTTTTACGAACAGGTTCTCTCGGTCGTCGAGGAGCATTCGGATTCCAGGGTGGTGGTCTCGGAGGAGTCGTCGAAAAGGTCTCATGGTCTGGAGAAGTCACCTGGAGTCTGGACTGGGCTTCAGAAAAACACGTCTCTCACCATGACATCGAACCCCTTCCTAACGGCAACTTTCTCATGATCTCATGGGAAAAAAAGAACAAGGAAGAGTGCCTCGCCGCAGGTCGGCATCCTGCATTGCTCCCGCGCGATGAGTTGTGGGTCGATGCCATCCTCGAGATTCACCCGACCGGGACCTCGGGAGGCGAAGTGGTCTGGCGCTGGAGCCCCTGGGATCATCTGATCCAGGACATCGATCCGGAAAAACCGAATCACGGCAGCGCAACAAACCACCCCGAAAAGATCGACATCAATTATGTTTCGTTCCAGAGCCGTGAACTGGGGCAGCCGGACTGGATGCACACCAACTCGGTCGACTACAACCCGCACCTCGATCAGATCATTCTCAGCGTTCACGGTTTTGATGAGGTGTGGATCATCGATCACTCGACGAGCGGGTCGGAAAACCCAGGACTACTGTGGCGCTGGGGAAACCCACAAACTCACGGTAGAGGGAGTGACTCCGACCAAGAACTCTTCAAGCAACATGACGCACATTGGATCGAAGCTGGCCTGCCAGGCGAAGGTCACATCATGGTCTTCAATAACGGCCAGGGTCGGCGAGGAAATTATTCGACAGTGCTGGAACTGGCCACTCCTGCCTTCGAAGGAGGCCGCTACCTGCGGGAGACGGATGGCTCCTTCTTGGCGCCGAAGCCGATCTGGAAATATGAGGACCCTGGAAATTTCTTCTCGTCTAACATCTCAGGCGCAGAAAGATTACCTGGCGGAAACACGCTGATCTGCAGCGGAGCCAACGGTCGGATCTTCGAAGTGACCAGTGATGGATCCATCGTCTGGGAGCACATCAACCAGGGTGGCTTTGGCGAACAAGGTGCAGGTGTTCGTGGCGGGGGTGCACGTGGCGGGGCGATCTTCCGGGTTCCCTGGATCTCTGCCGATCATCCGGGTTTACGCCCGACCGAATCGATCAAGAAGAAACCAGCACGGGGCACCGCACTCTGATGAGTTCACGACTTGAAGGCGAGCGCTTTGATGAGAGCCGCACCATCAAGGGCACGGTGGCTGGAACAGGCACTCCAGCGTGTCCAGCGTCGAATCGGCTCCGCATCCGGGGTAAGGCGCTGGTGGTTCGAACCCACTGCTGAACAGGTACATCAACAGGTAGATCGGGTCGGAGATGTCGTTGGCACCATCATCATTGGAGTCGAGGACATCTGGACATGAACAGGTGGCAGTGCAACCAAACAGCAACCCCAGCTGCATGACCACATCTCCGATGTCGACCGTCCCATCCCAGTTCGCATCACCGCGGATGAACTCCGGAGGTGGCAATCCCTCCTGCTGGTAGATGATGACCACATCCGCGAGTTCGTCGATGAGAGTCAGATCGAGATCCTGATCGTTGTCTATATCCATCATGACGGCACAACTGGCGGCAATCGGAGCCAGTATCTCCTGGAAAAATGTGAAGTTCCCATCGCCGTCATTGAGATAGATGAACCAGTCACCCAGGTAACTGGAGATCACCCAGTCGAGGTCGCCATCTCCATCGAGGTCGCCCACATCGGTGGAGAGGGGGAAGTTATCTGCCGGATAGGCGATGGCGGGAGTGATGGTCCCGTCGCCGTTGCCGAAGTTGGTGGTGCCATTGTCCTGGCTGGCGTTGACGCTGGTCACATCGAGGTGCCCATCGCCATTGAGATCGCCCAGCGCCAGCATCCAGGTGCCACCCGCTGCAGGTCGGCTCCCCGATTCGGTGAAAGTACCGTCCCCATTGTTGAGGTTCACGACGATCTCACCACTGTTGATCATGCCGATCACCAGATCGAGCAGGCCATCCCCATTCATGTCCCCGGTGGCCAGCGATCTTTCTCCCGAGCCACCCCCCTCGAAGTAAGTGGGTGCGCCAAAGACCCCGGTGCCATTGTTGAGCAGAATCGATAAGTTACCGGTGCCGTAGTTGGTGTTGACCACGTCCTGGTCGCCATCACCATCGACATCGAGCACTGCGACTCCCCGAGGAGCAATCCCTACATTGATCTGCTGCTGTGGAGCGAAGGTTCCATCTCCATTGCCGAGCAGTACCGAGACGGTATCGGCAGCGATGTTGCAAACCACGATGTCGACGAACCCATCTCGATTAAAATCTGCGGGCTCGTTGGGGCTCGCCTGCAGGTTGACTGAACTCGGAGGGTTGACCATGGAACCGAACTGGCCGCTGTCATTTCCCAGATTGAGGTAGCACCTGACGTCTGCGGTATCTTCATTGATGACGGAGATATCCAGATGCCCATCGTTGTTCAGGTCCGATCCAAGTCCTCCGTAACTACGGGTGGACTGCGATGGATTGGTCCGGGTGGACCAGTTGGCTGTCTGGGTCAGTTGCAATGTCGCCGGCGCAGATTGTGTCCAGAACAGAAAGCTGTATCCCCCCTGCTGGATCGATGCTCCGCTGACCGCGGTGATCTGTTCGGAGAGGATCACCATCACCTGCTCACCGGCAGAAAATGGATTGTCGGGAGTGAGTCGAATCGAGGCCCCCCCCCCGGTTACCTCCAGCAACCCCTCCGCAGGACCACTCCAGCGACCGATCGCCCAGCATGAACCGTTGGTGACCGAAGCGGGGTCGATCGGTTCCTGGAAATTGATCCAGATGGAGGTGGCCACCGGAGCCGTCAACGCGTTATTCGTTGGCCAGGTGCTCTCGACCGGGAGAGCCCCTGGTTGCCCCTCGACCGAGTCGATGGCCGGACCGACGCTGATCAGCACAATAATTGCCAGGATGTACGGCATGAAGAGTAGTGGTCGGAAATTTGAAATGAACATCTTTACTCCATCCTTGGAGAGGCGCCGGACCACCCTCCATCTTACAGGAGATAAATCCAATTCCTATTCTCTCATGGTACTGCGAGCGCACTTCACCAATAGAACTCATCGCCGAAGGAGGAGCCACTTAAACCGCCCCTGAACCGGGGCATACGCCATGCATTCAGTGGATCGATTACTGATCGAGGTGCCCTGCATCGCTATCGCCCATCTCGACAGTTGCGCCAGGGAAGTACTCGCTCCAGCGTTGGTCGACCATCGTGGCGGTCTCAGGATCGCAGAATAACTCGTCGGGATACCCCGACTTCATCCTCGCATCGATGGCGATCGGCGGATGATGCGCAACATGATTTCTCACCACCTCGCTCTGTCGTGAATAGATGTCTGCCGCCGGCTCGAAACGAGTGAAGGTATTCCACAGGAATCGTGCCTCCGACCTGGTTGCTGCCACCGCATCATCGACCAGGATGACCAGTGGCCACTTTTCGAGAGACTCCTCAGCGAGACAGCGACTCGCAGCGTCAGGTTGATGCGCATGAGACGGGCCCTCCACCACCAGGCATCCGGGACAGAACACTTCTGCCCGGGTGAATCCTTGTGGCAGCTGTCCATCAAACACGCGGGGAAGGTCTCGGATGGGATCACCCAGACCGAGCAGGAATCCCTTGGAACCTTCATTCACCGACGGACCTGCATAATCGAGCGTATCCATGCTGGTGCATGCAATGACATGAAGATCGGTTCTGAAATCGGCCCGCGCCAGGATGTGCTCCAGCGTTGCTCGGAAATCTTTCAGGTCGACTCCTCCATCGGTCAACAGCAAGAATTTTGTCAGCGAGAGCTGTCCTTCTCCGAGGATGCGGAATGCCGAAACCATCGCTTCGCGCGGATAACGGTCGGTCACGATGGCGGCTCCCAGCGAGTGATATCCGGTCTCGCCATAGGACCAGAGATCGCGCACCGTGGGCATCACCAGCGGAAACAATGGGGAGAGAAGATCTTGCAGAAAATCTCCCAGAAAGAAGTCTTCCTGCCGTGGCTTTCCCACCACCGTTGCCGGGTAGATGGCTCCCTGACGATGGGTGATCCCGTTGACCTTCATCACCGGGTAATCATGCTTCAAGGAGTAGTATCCGTAATGATCTCCAAAGGGACCTTCAGGCCATCGCTGTTCAGGTATTGAGGTCCCATGGATGGCAAACTCGCACTCGGAGATGAAGGGAAGTGGCTGCCCCGGGACTTCCGAGAGGCGAATGGGTGCCCCCTGAAGCAACGAAGCCAGCAACAGTTCGCCAATATTTTCCGGCAATGGAGCCACCGCACTGGCGATCAATGCCGGCGGTCCGCCGAGAAAACAGGTCACCGGAAATGGCTTCTGCAGTCGCTCCGCTTCCATCAGGTGATATCCAGAACCCTTGTGAATCTGGAAGTGGAGCCCCAGGTGACTCGAATCGTGACGTTGCATCCTGTACATACCGAGATTGTGCCGTCCATCGACCGGATGTTCGGTGTAGACCAGAGGCAAGGTGATGAAGGGACCACCATCCTCGGGCCAACTGGTGATGATGGGCAAGTCCATCAGATCCAACTGGGGATCCTGATGCTCCAGCACCGCACCGCCCGCTCTTCTCTTCATCCCGACCTTGAGCAAGGTGCTTGCGACATCTCGGGCTCCCCAGAGTTTGCCGAGTGTGGGTGGCATCATCGTCTCTGCCAGATGTACCAGACGGCGAAGAAATTTCTGGCCGTGATCTCCGAAGCCCATCTCGACTCTACGCTGGGTTCCGAACAGATTGGTGACCACAGGGAAGTGGGATCCGATCGGATTCCGGAACAAGATGGCTGGACCGCCACCGGCAATCACTCTCCGGTGGATTTCCGCAACCTCGAGCCGAGGATCGACCGGGGCATCCACTTCCACCAGATCTCCCGATCGGCGAAGTTGGTCGAGAAAACTAGCCAGATTGCGATGCATCGAATCCTCCCGGCCTCATCTCGGCCTGCGGTCGATGCTGCGTTCTACTCGGTCCCGTGTCCAGTGCTTCAGATCGCATCCCGAGCCTGAAAGGGGACCCCCTCGATACTCTTCAACTCGACCTGGTTGCCTTCGACCACCTCGATCTCGACCTTGCACTTCTCGAGCAAGTCACCTTGAAAGCGCTCTTCCATCGCCGAAGCGATCGCTTCCGGATCGATAGCACTGTCGGATCCGATCCGCATCTCGATACACGTGATGCGGATCAGGCCCCCTAGCAATGCCTGGATGCGGGCAGATTCGAGGATGCGGGCGAGCAGCGGCACCGGTCAGGTTCCTTCCAGTTCGAGCTTCCGTTCCCGGCTTGTCGAAGATGCCAGGCTCAGATAACTCTCTTCGGAATGAACCCCCCGATGAGTGAAGTTCTTTTTCAGATCGCCCATTTGGTACCGGGTAGCACGCCAATCCTTGACCGCTGTCGCAGGACCCAGCTTCCCGATCTTCCTCCTCCGGGGAGAAAATGGAGTTATCCGGCCCCCAGAGCCAGCGCGATCCAACTCCTCACTCCGACCGGCATCGCCTCATCATCGACCTGGAATCGAGGATGATGGCAGAAGTAGACGATCCCCTTCTGCACATTTCGATTGCCCAGGAACATGAAAGCGGCCGGGATCTTTTCGCCGTAGTAAGCGAAGTCCTCCCCACCCAGGCAAGGCTCCCCCTCGTCGGAAAGAGGAACTTCCGCGGAAACGGACCGCCTCACTTCTTCGCAAGCATCAGGGTCATTGAAGGTGACTGGATATCCCTCGGTGATTTCAACCTGAGCAGAACACTGGTGGGCTGTGGCCACCGCCTCGGCAACCTCCACCAGTCTTCGCCGAGCGGTCTCCCCCACCTCCTTCTCGAAGGATCGGATGGTGCCTCTCAATTCGATGCTCTCTGGAATGACGTTGTCAGCGCTACCGCCGTGGAACTGGGTGAAGGTCAGCACACAGGAACGAATTGGATCGATGTTTCGCGACACGATTTGTTGGGCAGAGTTGACGATTTGACTGCCACATACCACTGGATCCGCACAAGCATGAGGAGCTGCTGCATGCCCTCCCACACCCTTGACCAGGATGCGAAATGTATCGGGCTGAGCCATCGTCGGTCCATCGATGATGCCGATCTTGCCGGTATCCAATAGTGGCCAGACATGCATGCCAAAGATCCGGTCCACCCCTTCGAGACAGCCATCTGCGATCATCGCCGGGGCTCCTCCAGGAAGTGCTTCTTCGTTGGGCTGGAAGATGAATCGGACCGAGCAGGGCAAGCGATCGCGAATTCCGGAGAGGGCCCGGGCCGCGCCTACCAGCATCGCCGAATGAGCATCATGGCCACACATGTGAGCCGCACCGGGAATCGTGCTGCGGTGAGGCAACTGTGAATCCTCATCCATCGGAAGCGCATCCATGTCGGCTCGAAAGGCAATACAACGAGTGGATCCGGGGACCACGATGTCACCCACCACTCCTGTCTTGCCGATCTGCTCCCGCGTCTCGATTCCCGCCTCTCGTAACTGTTCGGCGATGAGCGCAGCGGTCCGGATGGTATCGAAGCCGATTTCCGGGTGAGCGTGAATATTGCGCTGAAGCGTGATCACCTGCTCGATCACGCTGTCGGTGAGTTTTTGAACATCCAGATCCTTGATGGTGGCCATCGGTCCTCCTGATTCCATAACGACCCTGATCTTCTCGGTCCTGATCTCCTCGATGGTAGATTCGATGGTAGATTCTGGACCATCCAGGCTGTCCGGGGAAGGCGGTCAAGTTGCCGACATCGAGAGGTTCGGCTACCCTCGAACCCGAAGGGCTGGTTCCCTTCCCAAACTGGAGGACCTGATGGCCGAAAAGTTGACGAGCCAGAGTGACGATTACCCACGCTGGTATCAGGAAGTGGTGCAGCGAGCCGATCTTGCGGAGAACGCCCCGGTTCGTGGTTCGATGATCATCAAGCCCTACGGTTATGGACTGTGGGAACGGATGCAGTCGATTCTCGACGGTATGTTCAAGGAAACCGGACACGTCAACGCCTACTTCCCATTGCTGATCCCTGAGTCCTTCCTCAAGAAGGAAGCGGAGCATGTCGAGGGCTTCGCTCCCGAACTTGCGGTGGTCACCCATGCCGGTGGAAAAAAACTGGAAGAACCCTACGTGATCCGCCCCACCTCGGAGACGATCATCTGGGACGCATATCGCAACTGGATCCAGTCCTACAGGGATCTTCCTCTTCTGATCAATCAATGGGCCAATGTGATGCGCTGGGAGATGCGGCCAAGACTATTTCTGCGCACGACAGAGTTTCTCTGGCAGGAGGGACACACCGCTCACGCCACCGCTGAGGAGTCTCACGAGGAAACGATCCGGATGCTCGGGATCTATGCCAAATTTGCCGAGGAATACATGGCGATGCCGGTGATCCAGGGAGTCAAGACCGACCGCGAGAAGTTTGCCGGTGCGGTGAAGACCTATTCCATCGAAGCGATGATGGGAGATGGCAAGGCGTTGCAGGCGGGCACTAGCCATGATCTCGGTCAGAACTTTGCTCGTGCGTTCGATGTCAAGTTCCAGACCTCCGAGGGAAAAGAAGAGTATGTCTGGGCCACCTCCTGGGGGGTCTCGACTCGCCTGGTCGGAGCACTGGTGATGGCCCACGGCGATGATCGGGGGCTGGTACTTCCACCGCGACTGGCACCGATCCAGACCGTCATCGTTCCGATCTACAAGGGGGATGATCAGCGGATTCCCGTGCTGGAGGCTTGTACACGGATGGAGAAAGCGCTCAAGGACGCCGGAGCCAGAACTCACCTCGACGATCGCAGCCAGTACCGCCCCGGTTACAAGTTCCACGAGTGGGAACTGAAGGGGGTCCCGGTGCGAATCGAGGTCGGTCCCCGCGATCTCGAGAAGGGCGAGGTGATGCTGACCTTCCGCCACAGCGGCGAGAAGAAATCTCTGCCCATCGAAGCGGTCGCCACCGAGGTGATGACTGTGCTGGAAGAGGCGCAGAAAGGGCTGTTCGAAAAGGCGCTGGCCGCCCGTGAAGCCAACACCCACACCATCGATAGCTACGACCAGTTCAAGGAGCAGGTCGATAAAGGCGGTTTCTTCCTGTGCCACTGGGACGGCACCACTGAAACCGAGGAACGGATCCAGCAAGAAACGAAGGCGACGATCCGCAATCTCCCCCTCGATGCTCCAGATGATCCTGGCCAGTGCATGGTGACTGGAAAACCCAGTGCACATCGAGTGATCATCTCGAAGGCATATTGATGATCTGGCCCCTGTTCGCACTGGTCTGGCTCGTTCCTCTGACTGTAGAGGACGCTGCTGCCAGTTACACCATCTCGCTCGACGCCGCCGCACAACACCGGGTCACCGTCGAAGCGGTTTATCCCGCTCCAGAATCATCTTCACTGGAGTTGTGGATGCCGGTCTGGACCCCGGGTTCGTACAAGATCCGCGATTACTCGCGACACATCGAAGAGTTGCAGGCTTTCGATTCCACCGGTGAGCCGCTGAAGATCCAACGGCCGGGCAAGAATAGTTGGATCGTGGAGACCCGAGATCGCAGAGATGTCACGGTTCGCTACCGTCTCTATTGCAAGATCCTCTCGGTCCGAACCAACTTCATCGAAGCGGGATCCGGGTTCCTCAATGGGGCGGCGACATTTTTACTTCCGCGAGGCCAGGACGGTCCCTTCGACATCACCATCGAACTCCCTCCTGAGATGAGCCAGGTCGTGACCTGTCTGACCGAAACCGCTCCCGCACGGTGGCGCGCGCGGAATGTCGATCACCTGTGCGATTCCCCCATCTTGCTGGGAAACCCAGAAATTCGAGATTTCGAGGTGGAATCGGTGCCCCACTCTCTGGTCAATCTCGGTGCCGGGGATCTCTGGGACACCGATGCATGTGCCGAGGAGGTGCAGAAGATCTGCGAGGAACTGGTTCGCTTCTGGGGGGAGATCCCCTATTCCAGCTATCACTACCTCAATGTCATCGCCGAGGGCGGTGGAGGTCTCGAGCACAAGGATTGCGCCTTGATGCTCTCGAGTCGCTGGAGCTGGGGTGACGAGGATCGACGCAAGGGATGGTATGGCCTGATCAGTCACGAACAATTCCACGCCTGGAATGGTAAACGACTCCGCCCTGAAGCTCTGGGTCCGTTCAATTACGAGCAGGAAGTTTTCACACCCGATCTGTGGTTTGTCGAGGGTTTCACCAGTTACTACGATGACCTACTCATCGCTCGGGCCGGGTTGATCGATCAGAAGAAGTACCTCGAGGGTCTCGGCAAGCAGATCAAGGATATCCAGAAGACTCCCGGAAGGCTGGTGCTCCCGCTGTCACGCGCCAGCACCGATGCCTGGATCCGTTACTACCAGCGCGATGAGAACTCGGTCAATAGCCAGATCTCCTACTACACCAAGGGCGCGATGGTCGCCTGGCTGCTCGATGCCCGGATCAGAACTGCAACCCACCATCAGCGCACCCTCGATGATGCCATGCGACTCGCCTTCCAGCGATACTCCGGCGAGACGGGTTACACCCACGATCAACTGAGGGGCGTCTTTGAAGAGGTGGCGGGCACCGATCTCTCCGACTGGTTCCTCCGCTTCATCGACGGCACCGATGAACTGGAGTATGAAGAGGCACTGATCACCTTCGGGCTTCGTTTCGAACCTGAGAGTGAAGAGGAGCAAAAGAAGCCGGCGAAGGGTTGGCTCGGGATCGAAGCGGGAGGAAGCGGTGGGCGCTGGTCGGTCACCCGAGTCCGCAGCGGAACTCCCGCGTATCTCGCCGGACTCAACCCCGGAGACGAATTGATCGGGCTCGATCAGTTTCGTTTGAGTGCCTCCACCTGGGAACAGATTCGTCGCCAATATCCTCCCACCAGCGAGGCGACATTGCTCGTGTCTCGCCGTGGTGCGTTGGTCTCGCTGAAGGTGCTGTTCGGTGAAGAACCCCGGAATCGCTGGAAACTACAGCCCCATCCGGAAGCCACCGAGGAGCAGATCGAGCGGCGCGTCCAGTGGCTCGGAAAGGCGGCTGCCCAGAGCCAGAAGTCCGAGATCGAAAAGTCGCCTGAGAGCCCTCCAGAAGCCACAGATGAGGCTTCTGGCCAACGGTGACGGTGGCTGGCCACGGCCCATGGGTGGGCGATCCTGGAATCGCATCCTATCCTCAAGATGGAAGGGAACCGGAACCCATTTCCGCTCGTTCCCCCATCAAGTTCCAGGAGGCTACATTGACCACATCTATCGAGAGTTATTCCCAACGTCGTGAGTTCGTGAAACTCCCGACCGAGATTCCGGTCCGTTACAAGTTCCTCTCCAAGGAGGTCGAAATCTCCGAAGATTCCGTCTTCGAGGGATCGACCTCGCAGATCGGCGGAGGAGGTTTGATGCTTCACGGCAAGATCCCCAGTTACAACTGGATCCCCGCCCTTCTCATGGGCAAGATTCACCTGGGGGTAAATCTGTTGCTGCCTTCGCTGGATCATGCGATCAAGGGATTGTGCCAGGTCGCCTGGATCGAAGAGATCCCGGAAAACCGTGACCGCTGCACCTTGGGCCTCCGGTTCACGGACATCGAAAAGGAAGATCAAGACCAGGTGATGAAGTACCTGATCCGCTCACAAGTACGCCGCTGACCTGAGAGGTGCGGCGATCCCAGAAAGGGTGCCGCACCATTCAGTCGACCCGGACGATGATTATCGCACTTCTGCTATGGCTCGCCGCAGAAGTGTTCACTCCCGCTCCTCCCGATTGGGCAGCGGACTGGTTCCCACCGGGTCACCTTCTCATCCCCCTGCTGATCCTGATCTTGGCTCCTGTGCTGGTGCTGCTGGCCTATCTGCTGCTGGTGAAACTGGTGCAGTCGGTCCGCGGCCAGCAGGACTTCACCGGTTCACACTATCGATACTTCCTTCACATCCAATCCCCAGTTCTGCTGCTGACATGGACCACCATGCTGTGGCTGGCCCACTGGTATGACCGAGCAGAATTGCTGCTGCCGGTGAGTGGGATCGCTGTGGCGGCAGCCAGCACCATTCTGCCGCTACTGGTGGCCTGCGGGCTCTGCGCCGCACTGCGTTTCTGGTTCTTTGTCGGCAGCAGGCCGAGGATGTTGCTGGCTGCGTTTCTCGGAGAGATCCGCAGCCACCTGATCGTGGTGATTCCGCTGGTTTTTGTCCATGGGATAGGTGACTGGATGCGAGTCAATCCCGATCATCGATTGTGGCTAGAGCAGCAGATCCCTGTATCGATCGAGGTGCTGCTGGTGATCATCTTCCTCCTGCTGGCACCCGCACTCGTGACCTGGACCCTCAATGCTCATCCGATGCCCGAGGGAGCGATGCGAGACCGATGGAAGAACCTGGCCAAGAAGGCGGGTGTGGTCCTTCGCCAACCCTACATCTGGAGGACCGGTTGGCAGCCGGTCGCCACGGCAATGGTGGCCGGGTTGTTTTCCTTTCACCGAAGATTCTTCATCACCGACTATTTCCTCGAGCGGTTGGGAGACGATGAGGCGGATTCTGCTTTTGCCCATGAACTCGCCCATGCACGTCTCCACCACGTCATGTACCTGCTTGGAGTCACCTGCAGCTTCTATTACATGCTGGTTTCCTCACTGGACACCAGCAACATCTTGGCGCCCGCCGCTTTTTTCATCCTGATCACCATGACCTTCTGGATCTTCTTTGGTCGGATCAGCAGACACCTGGAGCACCAGGCCGACATCTTCAGCGACCAGTTGACTGAGAACCCCGGGGGAATCGGTCAGACACTCACCCGGCTGATCGAGATTCACTCGATGAATCCCAAGCGCCGTGGTTGGAGACACCCCGCTCCTCATCACAGGATCGAGGTGGTGAAACGATATCAACAGGATCCACAGTTCAAGAAAGCATTTGATCGTCATCACACTCGTCTGATGCTGCTGATCGGACTCCTCTGCGTCCTGATGACGGGGGTGTTTCTCTCTCAACAGTTCTCGTCTCGCCCCGGCGAGGAATGGGAGACGCACCTCGCAAGAGGCCACTCACACCTCGCTGCTGCACAGCTCCGACTCCAGCAAACCCCCTCCTCGAATCTCCGACGTCATGATGAGCTCTCGAACGGAGCGGAACGCTGGTTGCAGCAAGGGATCCAGCTGCTGCGGGTGGAAGATCCCGATCATCCGAGCCTCTCACACGCCTACCACGCCCTGGCGTCGATCTGCCAGCAGCAGGGTCGAGTCGAGGAAGCGAACCGCTACAGCGCCCTGGCAGAGGCCCACAGCGCCTGGTGACCTCTCCCTGGTGACCTCTCCCGGTCATCGATCCACCGGGCCAATTTCACCGGGCCAATTTCACCGGGCCAATTTCACTGGGCCAATTTCACTGGAGAAGAGGGGCGCCAGTGGATCCATGAATCGACCCGCTAGCCGTACCTCCGTAGAATTGAATCCGTGGAAATCACCCTGTGGAAAAGACTGCGGAAGAAATACTGCTGAAGAAATACTGCTGAAGAAATACTGCTGAAATAAAAATGACGGAAAAAAATGCGGGCCGAGAAGGGGATGATCCCTTGTCGGCCCGCAGTGGTAATTCAGTCCGGTTGCAGTAGAACTGCAGATCAGTTGTCGCAGATGTGAAAACTACCCTGGTTCATCGTCGCCAGCGTCTGCATGAAGGCGATCCCCGCAGTATCCGAGCCGATGAAGATGGTGTGAATCGGAACCTGTTGCCAGTTCGCCTGAGAGATCTCCGCCAGCGCCGCAGTCGAGGTATCGACACTATTACAGAAGGGGGCTCCATCACTGAGGATGATGACCTGGCGCGAACTGTGGCTCGATTGATTACAGATGAAGAGGGTCTGAATCGCTGCAGGAGCAAGACAGGTCCACCCCTCTGCGTACAGAGAGTTGACCCACGACAGGGCCGAAGTCTTTTCTGCCAAACGAGCGGACTGCGGCGAAGGAGACCAGACCAGGGTGTTGGAACTGAAGGCGACGAGACTGAACTCTGCCGCAGGACTCAACGAAAGAATCGCCGAATTGACCTCCTGCTTGAGATCATCGATGCCTCCATCCCAGTCCATCGAACCGGACTTGTCGAGACACCAGAAGAAGGCATCTCCCTCGTAGGCCATGCCGTAGAAGACGATCGTTTCCGGGGCGTCTTCCTCTGCATCACCGGCCCCACCACCCCCGGATGGCATGTCCAGAGGCCGTAGATGAGGGCCCTGGTGGTCTGCAGCCACCAACCAGATGCCACTCACCCATAACAATGGAATCAGCAACATCGACAGCTGGAACAGCCTTGGTCGATCGCCCAGGCTCTGTTCCTGTGGACTGCCCGGCTCCTTCGAGATCTCGCCCAGAAGTTGTGGGGAAAGTGGTGCGGAAGGATCCGCGAAGGGCTTCTGCTTCTCTTCTTCAAAGGACACGATCGTTCTCCTTCAATGACACCTCTCAGTTTCCACTGTGAATTCACTGGTGAATTCACGGGTGAATCCACTGGTGACTTCGCTCCTGCGAAGAGTGGGTACTCTCGAACTGCTGTTGCGTCTGCCATGCCGACATTTCAAGTCGACAACCCATCTCCCCATCTCCACGAGATTTCCATCTCTTCGGGAGGATCGATACATCTGGCGACGGACTTCCAGTCCGAGAACACTGGCCGGGGTGTCAACTCCGGCGATAGAAGAATCCCTTATTCTGGAGATTCGGTCTCCCCTCCGAGGGCCTGAATCGACTGATTCCGGGCACGCGAATTGCGGACACCCCGTAAGGTGCTCCATCGCAGAATTGAGAGGAATGACGATCGGTAGGAATTGCCGGATCGCCGCTCAGGAGCTGATCGAGGTGGGAGTCCAGGTGGAATGGAGTGCATCGAAGGCTGCCCGAGAAGGAAGACCAGCGATGGCGCCCGCGGCAGTCGCCGCAGCGGCACCCATGACCGAGCCGCGAACCAGTTTTTCGAGCGGGTCACACCCCTTCAGATGGGCGTCGATGTAACCGGCGGAGAATGCATCACCACACCCTGTAGCGTCGATGGATGGCACAGCCATGGCATCCAGCGATCCTCGACCTTCGATCGAATCCCACACCAGGCCTCGCTCTCCACAGGTCACCACTACCCACCGAGCTCCCAATTTCCGCAGCTGTGCTGCGGCCTCCGCTGGATCCTTCAGACCGGTCAATCGCTCCGCTTCATCTTGATTGGGGAAGAATCCATCGACCAGCGGCAGCAATTGCTTCAACTGTGGCAGCAGGTCCTCTCCCGGAATCACGATCACATCGAGCAAGGTCAGAGCACCCGCGTCCCGTCCGGCTTGAAGGATACGACAAGCGTCCTCGACATCGGGCCTCCTGGCCAGGCCAAAAGCGTGCAGGGAAACCACTTCTGCTGCCACCAGTGACTCGCCCTCGATCGTCACCGGCCACGGTGCATCATTGGCCCCCATGGCCGAGATGAATCGTCGATCCTCACCCTCGACATTGATGACAAAGGTGACTCCAGTGGGCATTCCAGGATGCGTCGATAGGTGCTTCAGATCGACTCCCTCTCGCTCCAGTCCGGCGCGAAGGAAGTGGCCCAGGTGATCGTCTCCGACCGCTCCACAGAGGTGAACCGGGTACTCCAGTCTGGCCAGAGCGGTGGCGGCATTGGCGGCACAGCCGCCGATGGCGGGCTCGATGGAGGGAGATCGTACGGAATCTCCCGCGCCAGGAAGCCGTTCCACCGGATGGGCGATGAGATCGACGACCACCGCTCCAAAGCAGAAGATTCTGGGGCTCAACTCGACTCCCTTCTCATCCCAACCGGTTCACTGATCGACAGTTTCACTGAGTTTTTGATGATCTGAGTTATCGATGATCTGAGTGTAGAAGGATCTGCCCCGCCATGAAATCCACTCCAGTTGAATTGAACAGCGGGTCGGCTCCTTGAAGAGCCGACCCGCTATTCTTGCATGCCTTTGCCACAAGGGCGAGAACCACCGTCCTGGGCCACACCGTCTCAGCCGCTCGCTGAACCGCTGGCCAGTGACCCTACTGGGCTAGGAACCTACTGTGGCTGGAAGAAGGTTCCGTTATTCTGAGACGCCAACTGCTGCATGAAGGTGATCCCACCGTTGTCGGAGGAGATGTAGATGGTATTGACGGGAATCTGTTGCCAGTTGGCAGCGGTGATGTCTGCCAGGCTCTGGGTCGCAGTGTTGGCGCCGTTGCAATACGGCTCACCATCCGACAGTACGAGCACCTGCTTCATCTGCTTCGAACACTGATTGGCAATGTTGAGAGTCTCGACTCCTGCAGGACCCAAACAGGTCCAGCCGGCAGCGTTGAGAGCCAACACCCATGCCGTGGCCGATCCCTTGTTCGCAGGGTTGGCTCGCTGAGGAGAGGGATTCCAGGTGACATGACCCTCTGAGAAGGCCACCACGCCAAACTCCGCCTGCGAAGAAAGTGAGTTCAGAGTCTGGGTGAACTCCTGCTTGAGATCCTCGATCTCGCCGTTCCAACTCATCGAGCAGGACTTGTCGAGACACCAGAAGAAGGCATCCCCTTCATACTCACCACCCCAGAAGTTGATGGTCTCGGGGGCATCTTCTTCATCATCGCCATCTCCGGCGCCACCAGAAGGGAGGTCCAGGGGTCTGCGAGCTCCTTCATCGGACTGTCCGACAATCCAGCCGGTAGTACTCACGATAAAGGAAAGAACCAGTAGTAAGCCAAGAGTGCGCATGCCATTCTCCCTCTCGAAATCACCTCGTGGGTCCAGACCAAAAGGTCCAGGCACCTAGATTCCCACCAGGGAATGAATATACGAGGTCTTTCCCAAAGTTGTCACTAGGATGACGGCTCGAAGGGGGAAATTCCCCTGGAAAAGTCTACTTTTTTTAAAACTGACCCAATTTGGACTCTTTGGGCCGCCTCCGCTGAACCCCCTTTCTCGTTACAGCACATTGATTTACGATCAATTTCCGGAGGAATGATGAACCGTGACAAAATTGCCCCCATCGGGGTCCTGACCATCTCGGATCGCGTCTCTCGAGGGGAATATGAGGATCGAGGCGGGCCAGCGGTGCAGCAGTGGCTCCAGTCCCGTTTTCAGGGCCCACGACGCTTCGAACTGCGATCGGTCCCCGATGAGGTCGAACAGGTCACCGAGAACCTCCAGCAGATGGCGAGAATCTGCGCGCTGGTCGTGACCACCGGCGGCACCGGAATCGGTCCGCGAGACATCACTCCCGAGGCGATGAAAGAGGCCTGCCACGCTTTTCTTCCCGGGTTCGGTGAAAAGATGAGGGCCAGCAGCTGGCAGACGGTGCCGACAGCCATCCTGTCTCGGGCGACCGCTGGATTGGTCGATCGATGCCTGGTCATCAATCTTCCAGGTCATCCACGAGCGATCGGTGAGTGCATGGATGCGATCTGGCCCGCCATTCCACATGCCATCGAGATCATCGGGGGATCGCTCGGAGAAACCATCGACGCGGCAGCCGATCCTCACTCATCCGAGGATAGCAACCGTCGGTAGGCCGTTTCATAGCAGTGCAATACCGATTCCCAGCCGAATCTCTCGGTCGCCACCTTCCTGGCAGCGCTCGACATCTTGCGGCGTAGCGCATCATCGGTGAGCAATCGATGACAGTGGGCAGCCAGCGACTCGACATCCCCCACCTCGGAGAGGAGACCGGTCTGCCCATCCATCACCACCTCGGGGATGCCGCCGGATCGGGTCGAGACCACCGGCAAGCCCGACGCCATCGCCTCCAGCGCAGCCAGGCCAAAGGACTCGCTTTCACTGGGCAACAGGAACAGATCTGACGACGCCAACAGTACCGTGATGTCATCGATGAGACCCAGCCAGGAGATTCGATCGTAGACACCCAGCTCTCGTGCCCGTTCCTGGGCCAGCCCCAGTTCAGGACCCTGACCGATCATCAACAGTCGTGCGGGCAAGTCCTTCGCTGCAATGGCAAACGCTGAGATCACATCACAGACCTTCTTGACCGGTCGAAAGTTACTGACATGAGCCACCAACAACTCTTCTGGAGTCGCAAATCTACTGCGCAGTTGCTCATCGAAGTGCTGCGGCGAGAAGACCGCAGAATCGACGGCATTGTGGATCGTCTCGATCTCCACAGCCGGTGCCAGTTCATCGATGGTGGCCTTGGCGAGCCAGTCGCTGACCACGGTCACTCGATCACTTTGCTCGATCGCATAGCGAGTGATCCCCGCATAAGAGGGATCGGATCCCACCAGAGTGATATCGGTTCCGTGCAAGGTCGTGAAAACCTTGACATCCCCACCGACGTTCATGTTTCGCGCGAGGATCGCCGCCAGTGAGTGCGGGATGGCATAGTGTGCGTGGATGATCTCGATCCCCTCGCGCTGAACTACTTGCAGTAACTCATTGGCCAGTGCCAGAGCGTAGGGTGGGTAGCGAAACAGCGGATAGGAGGAGACCTGTACCTCGTGAAAGTGGATCCCTTCCGTCAGCGGATCGAGTCGGAAGGGTCTCTCGTAGGAGACGAAATGCACCTCGTTACCTCGAGCAGCGAGCCTCATGCCCAGTTCTGCAGCGACCACTCCACTACCACCATGAGTCGGATGACAGGCGATGGCGATCTTCAACTGAGGTCCTCACTCTTTTGAACATCCGGGATCGAGGTGAGCCCAGCGCCGACCACCATGTCGACAGGATTGGCCACTGCAGGAGGATCTTGCCAGATGATGGCCTCTCCCAGTTCGACACCGGCTCTCGATCCGAGGGAGCGGGCGCGCCCCTCGACGGAAGCGATGAACCCTGGACGCGAGATCTTGGTCGGAGCGCCCGATTGCTCGGGGTCATGGAACTGGGAGCGGTAACAATTCACCACTTCCAGCTTTCGATTCCAGTAATCCGTGACATCGACCACGACACTGGGCTCGAAGGGTGTGTGACACATGTAGTACCCGAGAGCCGCCGCCCGATGCTGCACATCTCCTGAACACCCCGCAGGGTAGAGACGTACACCTCCCAGATAGAGACTGCGATGTGCCAGTAGGCCGGCACCGGCATGGTCGGGATGAAGATCATCTTTCCATGGGGCCAGCACCACCTTCGGGCGTGTTTGACGCATCACCTCCACCAGTGCGGCCCTCGCTTCGTCATCGTCTCGTACCGAGCCATCGGCGATGTCGAGACAAGATCGCCAATGAACACCCATCCGTTCGGTCGCTCTGGCGGTTTCTTCGGCTCGCAGTTGCGGAGTTCCTCGGCTCGAGAGTTCACCACGAGTCAGATCGACGATCCCGACCCGGGCACCGCTGGCGATGGTCGCCAGGATGGTGCCTCCCATGGCAATCTCTGCATCATCGGGGTGCGCTGCAATCACCAGTAGATCCAGTTTCTGATCAACCGCTGGCATCTTGATTCTCCTGCTCCATCTGGGGGTTCTCTTCAAACACCAGGATGCCACCATCCCATGGCTCCTCGGCAGATTCCATCGCATGCCTCATCCGGTCGACCACCGCCAGCCCATGGTGCGCCACCAGATCGAGGATGTTCCTGCTTCTCTCCGGCTCTTGCCCTGCTGGAAATGCTTCTTCGAGTAGCGCCCGGACCCGCTGACGATGGGCCTCGACACCCAGTTCCAGACCACCCTCAACAGACGATTCCAGTTGTACCAGTTGCTGGCGCCATTTCTTGACCAGGCGTGCGCAACGGCGGCGCAACGCCGGAGTCGCATCTGAACTGGTGCCGACCTTCTCGATCTCATCGATCAGTTCGGTACCTTGCTGGGAGATCTCCTGAGCCTTGCGAGCGGCCAGAGGTGAAGGAATCAGATCCACCGCATCGGCAGCGGGATGGACATCTTGCAGTTTCACTCCCTGCGCCACCAATCGATCGAGGATTGTCGAAGAGATCGGTCTCAATCGTGGCCTCGGCAGCCACGCTGGCATCGAATATCCCCGACACCTGCGAACCTCGCGCGTCTCGATGGCGTAGCACAACTCGGTCGGGCCGAGGATCACTGCGGCAGGGTCCATAAACTGATCCTGCACGATGGTTCTCAACAAGGCATCCGGTGAGATGCGCTGGGGATCGAGGGCGAGCACGTCCGCTACCGAGAGATCCAGTTCTTCCGGTCGCCGCCGTTGCCCATCTCCATCGATGACAAACAGCGGCATGCCACGCGGTGCAGGAACCGGAGCGGGAATCCCCAGTTTTACCTGGTGATCGATGGCGTTCTGGATCTGCTCTCGATATCGATCGACATCTGACAGCAGTTGCGCCACCAGGGGTTGCTGCAAGGTCCGCAACCAGCGCGGCAAGATCGGCAACAATGGAGCTTCCGGCAGCAACTGCCCGAGCAAGGAGACGAACTCCGCAGCCGGAGAACTCTCCTGCGAGTTGGTTGCCAGACGAAGCGCTGGTGCTGCGTGAGGAGCAGCCCCGATCGCCTGCTGAAGAGATGCCAGCCGCTCCTCGGGAGATTGAAGATGGTTCAGATCAAAGATGGGCCGACGCCCGGCGGGGAATCGTTGCCCCGCTTCCTTGCCGCTGTGAAAGTGGCCGCAATCCAGTTCGGATTGATCGTGATCATCGTCTGCGACCCAGAAGATGGGTACGGTCGGGATCCCAGCGGCCTCCATCTGACTGGCCAGGGTCAACAGAGCCAGCACCTTGGACAGGATCATCACAGGCCCACCCCAGAGTGCCGGTTGTTGACCAGCCATCACGATGTGGGTGCGTGGGTCCTGCAGTCGGCGAGCGGCCTGGCGCGCGGAATGCGACAATTCCAATTGCTGCCACTGCGGCTCCAGCAACTCTAACAATGATGCGCGTCGTTGTGGATCCGGATCCCGTTGCGCCAGCTGCTCGAACAGTTCGGTGGAACTGGTGTCGACCATTCCAAGGGAACTCAGGGAATCGAAATCGCCACTGCGCAGCAGAGACAGCAGAGGGTGCGAATCGTATCCCTTCATCGAAGCACTTCTCGGCGCTTCGCCAGCAGGATCATCCGTGGAGTGCTTCCCGACTGGTAACGAGTCCCTTGCCAATCTCCTCGCTCATCGGTGAGGTCCCATCCGGACGAGTTCAGCATCGACTCGATCTCGTCTCGAGAATAGAGGCGCACCGATTCGGTGTAATTGCGCTGCTGGCCATTTCTACTCAGCACCACTTTTTTTTCCACACGATCACCGGTCGCGGAGAGGGAACGAAATTCTTCGATCGAGAGCTCCCCTTCTGTTCGACGAGAGGTCGCGACCAGTTGCTGGATCGTCGAGTCCCGGTCAGGAAGATCGAGCAACAACCCTCCGCCGGGGCGGACCACACCCGCCACCTGTTCCAGTACCGCACCATTCTGCGCATCCGTGGCGAGATATCCGAACGAGGTGAAGAACATCATGACATGATCAAAACAGTTCTCGACGAAGGGGAGTGCCCTGATATCAGCCCGCACCAGCGACGCCGAGGAGCCGATGTGGCTCCTCGCAGAAGCAAGCAGACTGTGCGACAGATCGACGGAAACCAGTTGAGCCTCACTCTTCTTCAACCAGTGGCTGTGGCGCCCTGCCCCGCAACACAGGTCGAGAATTCGATCTCCCGGACCGATCCCGAGCCAGGAGAGTGCGGCGACCGCCTCAACTTCTGCGGAGGCGAGATCTCGCCACGGATAGACCTCGAGGTAATCCGCCTCGAAGGCAGACTGAAACCACTCCGTCTTCTGGGTACTCCCAGGGTTCATCTGGTGTCTCTCCGGCTTCTGTTGCCACTGTTCCCCCGATCCCGATCGGGAGGTTCGATTCCATCTTAGATCATCCCGTGTCATGACTTTGTTCACAAGGAAACCCTGCCCCCTTGCTGCAAGTAGCCATCGACGGTAACGATACGACTGGAAATTGGCCGGAATTCGTGTCTCAAGTGACTCAGGGGGGAGAAATCAGTGACCAGCATAGCCCGTGTAGCACTCCCGATACCCCGCCGGGAACCCTTCGATTACCGAATTCCTTCCGCGCTGGTGGACCAGGTGCGCCCCGGAGTCCAGGTGAGGGTGCCCTTCGGACCTTCCAAACGCATCGGCTGGGTCGTCGAAATCACCGATCACTCTCCCCATCCCAGGTTGCGCGACCTCGATAGCGTCGTTGCGGATTCGGCGGCGATCGAACCCGATCTACTGGAACTGTTGAAGTGGACCGCGGATTACTACCTCTGTGGAATTGGTGAGGTGATCGAGTGCGCGGTACCGAAATCGGTTCGGAACCGCAAGGCACGAACAGTTCGGTGGGTTCGCCTCACCTCGGAAGAGGTCGCAAAGGAACCTTCTGGAGCCACCAGCGAGCCACGACAAAAAGTACTCGACCACCTACGGCAGCAGGATCACCCGGTTCCTCTCAGAAGACTTCTCGAGAGCTGCGACATCAGTGATAGCCCGGTCAAAACCCTGGCTCGTCGGGGTGTGATCGAAATCTTCGACGCTCTGCCACCAGAGTTTGGCATTCCAGATGGTTCAGGGAAGCCGCTAGAATCCTCTTTGATCACTCCATCCTTCGAGCCCAACCCGCAACAGGACGAGGCGATCGCGGCCATCTCCGCCACGCTAGAGAAGCAGGAGTATCGTACCTTTCTGCTCCACGGGGTCACCGGTAGTGGCAAGACGGAAGTCTATATACGGACCGTTCAGCAGGCGCTCGATCAGGGGCGCGGCGCACTGGTTCTACTGCCTGAAATCGCCCTCACCCCGCAAGCAGTCGAACGATTCACCGAACGCCTCGGTCCTGTCGCAGTCCTTCACTCGATGCTTCCCGATTCGCAACGGGCTGTCCATTATGAACGACTACGGCGTGGCGAAGTTCGCATCGCACTGGGCGCAAGAAGTGCAGTGTTTGCTCCTGTTCCAGACCTGGGAATCATCGTCGTCGATGAGTCTCATGAATCGACATACAAGCAGGAGAACTCCCCTCGTTACCACGCCCGCGATGTGGCAGTGATGCGTGCCCACCAGTTGGGTGTCCCTTGTATCCTCGGATCCGCGACTCCCTCGATGGAGTCTCTCGAAAATGCGCGGACAGGTCGCTATCAGAAACTCCTTCTATCGAATCGTACCAACGGTAGGCCGTTGGCGACCATCGAGGTGGTCGATCGCAGGGTAGAAATGAAATCGGTAGGAGGTGGCGGGCTGCTGTCGCAAAGGCTCATCGAACGGATTCGAACCACCCTCGATCGAGACGAACAGGTGCTGCTCTTTCTCAACCGCAGAGGATTTGCTCGAAATCTGCATTGCCCCAGCTGCGGACATGACCTGCGATGCCATCAATGCGACATCCCTCTCACCTATCACAAGAGCAAGGCTCGTTCCCAGTGCAACTACTGCGGTGAGCACAAGCCGATTCCTGATCGATGCCCCGAGTGCCAGTTCCACGGCATGCATCAGCGCTCTCCTGGAACCGAGAGGATCGAGGATTCTCTGATGAAGCTGTTCCCAGGCGTCGAGATCGACCGGCTCGATCGCGATACCGTGACCAGCGCAAAACGGATGGCCTCGATCCTCCAGCGCTTCAAGGATGGACAGACCCAGATCCTCGTAGGCACCCAGATGGTGGCGAAGGGGCATGATATTCCTGGTGTCACCCTGGTCGGCGTTCTCGACGCAGATATCGCCCTGGGGCTCCCCGATTTCCGCTCCGCAGAGAGAACCGCCCAGTTGCTTTGCCAGGTCGCAGGAAGAGCGGGCAGAGGAGATCGACCTGGACGAGTCATTCTTCAGACGAGGCAGCCAGAACACTATGCCCTGAGTTGCGCCACTCGCCAGGATCTCGGCCAGTTACTCGAAGAGGAGAACTCGATTCGCAAGTTGTTGAAATATCCTCCTCACGGTCATCTCGCCAGAATCCTATGTGAAGATGAAGAGGAGCAGAAGGCTTACGAAAGTGCCAAGGTTCTGGTCGAAGCGATGAAGGAGTGCGGTCTCGATTCGGTGCAAGTACTCGGTCCCGCTCCGGCACCGATCGAACGTCTGAGGGGGCGATTTCGTCAACACGTGCTGCTCAAGAGTTTGCACCGGGGACCGCTCAGAGAAGTGGCCAGTACTGCACTGAACACCAAGCCCCGATGGGCGTCGACGCGTATCACGCTCGATATTGATCCCCAGAATCTCTTGTGAGAGTGCGTTGATCTGCGCCACGAGATGACTGCGATCACCTATGAAAATGCGGGTGCGACTCGCATGACGAGACGCACCCGCAATCATTCAGATCTCACTCGTGCCGACTAGACCATATCCTTGAAAGTCTTCGAGGGCTTGAAGGCAACGCTGCGCGAGGCCTTGATCTTGATGGTCTCACCGGTCTGAGGGTTACGGCCCTGGCGAGCCGCACGCTTCCTCACGCTGAAGGTTCCGAAACCGACAACTTGAACCGCTTTGTCCTTCTTGACGCCCTTCTTGATGGCATCGATCACGGCATTCACCGCACGCTCAGCTCCAGCTTTCGAATCATCGAGACTCTTTTGAACGGCTCCAACGAGTTCGGCCTTGTTCATGTGTACCCCTTTCTGCGAGTGTACTTCGACTGCGCACCGGAAATGGTAGGGGCAAAAAGCCTGCCGACGTGGAGGGAGTCATCCCTCGCTCCACATCGGATCTCAAAACCCCAGACAATTCGTGCAGAACCCTCTAGATCCTGCACCACCCTGCGGAAAAACGGTTCTCCGAGGGAGGATCAGTATGGGAGTTCAGGGAGGATCTTGGAAGCCATCAATGGCAGAATTCCAATCGGGTGATTCAGGATAGTCAGGCGGGAACCCAGATATGGGTTTCTAGCGTTGGCAGAATCGTGACCTCGGTATACCATCGGAACCAGGGATCACTGGTGATTTTGAGGGGACTGCTGTCCCGCTGCACTAGAAATTGGGGTGGAAATGCTATCTGGGGCCTTTTTCCTGCTGTTGTTGGGCTCTGTGCTGGGCCCTCTCCAGGTGCCAGAACCTGCCCCAGCACCTGTGCCCCCCCCCATAGAGCAAGACGACCCGGAAAAATCTCCAGTTCCCCATCCGATCACCGCCACTGCCATCGACGATCTGGCCCGGATCGTGCCCTCGTCATTTCCGCTGGGAGAGCGACTGATGTTCAAGGCCACCGTCGAATGGAAGGGCGCCAGTGTGCTGGTGGGATACCTCGAGCTGGCCACCTGGGAAGATGACCATTCGAGAAAAGTGCTCCACGCAAGGGGCCGAGGACAGCGATTTGGCTATTCGATCGATCAGCGAATCGTCAGCACGATGAACCTTGAGGGAGAGCGGCCGGTCTCCTTCATGAACACCCAGCGAGGATCCGAACAGCACACCAAGAAGTTGGCGTTCGAAGATGGCAAGATCAGTTTCTCCAGGAGAAAACACTGCCTTGAGAAGAACTGCTCCGATGCCAGTCATCTCGTCGCAAAGGTCGCCTGGAAAGGCCCGATACCGTGGGGCACCAAGGAAAAGCACTGCGACGACCGACACTGCGGGGACTCCGCTCACGAGGTGTGGATCCACATCAAGGACCACCAGGTGGAAGAGCCGTACGTCGACCTCCTTACCGCCATATACGTCGCCAGAACCGCAGCCACCCCTTCCCGAGTTCAGCCCCTCGTCATCCCCGTGGTCAATGATGACTCGAGGTGGTATGTCGAAGTCTCACCGCAAAAAACCGAGACGATTCAGGTCGAGGAAGGTGAATACGAGGCGATCGAGATGGCTCTCAATCCCATCGCTTCCGACGGAAATAACAAGAAGCGATTCGAGGGGTTGTTCGGGATTCACGGGACTCTCCGCGTCTGGTTCGATTCCATCAGCGGACGCCCAGTATTGATCGAGGGGACCCTTCCCTTTGCTTACTTGCAACTCAAAGCGCGTATCGAGTTGATCTCCGTCAGTGACGCTGCAGTGGTCAAGGCTAGACATACTCAGCAGATCGATCCAGAATCATCCAGTTCCAAGAAAGGACCTCGATGAACCAGCCGGACACGGGCGAGTTACTTCGGCGACTTCCCCAGGTCGATCGCTTGCTCCAACGAGAGGATGTTTGCGAACTCTCCGCTCGCTACTCCCGCGCTCTGGTCCTCTCAGAATGCCGATCCCTGTTCGACGGGTTTCGTGCTCGCGCTCTCATTGGTGAACTCCAGCCAGAGGAAGTGGTCGAAGATCAGGTCGTCGAGACGCTGACCACTCGTCTCGAACAACGAGATCAACCCTTCTACCGCCGAGTGATCAATGCCACCGGGATCGTGCTCCACACGGGTCTCGGGCGCGCCCCGATTCCACCCGATGTCGCCAATGCGCTGGTCGAGACCCTTCGTCACCCGGTCAGGGTCGAGATCGATCTCGAGAGTGGAGATCGTGGAGGGCGTGACGAGGGAGTCGCAGAACTGCTGAGGCAGCTGACGGGAGCCGAGGACGCCACCGTCGTCAACAACAATGCAGGAGCGACCCTGTTGCTCCTTTCGGCGCTGGCGAAGGACAAGGAAGTGCTCGTCTCCCACGGCGAACTGGTCGAGATCGGCGGCTCCTTCCGTATCCCCGACATCATGGAGCAGGGGGGCGCTCGCCTGCGAGCGGTGGGCACCACCAACAGGACTCGTGCGAAGGATTATGATCAGGCATGCACTCCCGATTCAGGGATGATTCTCAAGGTACACACCTCCAATTATCGCGTCGTCGGCTTCACCGAAGAAACCAAGGTCGAGGAACTATGCCAGATCGGAGAGAAGCACCAGGTCCCGGTGGTCCATGACATCGGCTCTGGCTGTATGGTCGATCTGGCGGCGCGAGGTCAGTTGGGCGAATCGTACGTCCGCGAGAGCATCACTCACGGCTGTGACCTGGTCTGCTTCAGCGGTGACAAGTTACTGGGTGGACCTCAGGCGGGAATCATCGTCGGCAGCCATGAACTGATCGAGAAATGTCGAAAGCACCCGCTCTACCGGGCACTTCGGCCAGGGCGGATGACCTACATCGCACTCGAGGAAACCCTGCGAATCTATCTTCGGGGGGAGGAGCAGGCGATCGATAGGATTCCGGCACTGAACCGAGTTCTGACTCCTCCTGAACAACTGGACGGTCGACTGGAACAGCTGATCACAGGCATCTCACAGATTCCCGGAGTCGACGCCAGCGCACTCTCGCACGATGGATTTGCGGGCAGTGGATCGCTACCGGCTCGACCCATCGAATCTCGTGCGGCACGGGTGACCATCTCCAATTGCTCTGCACAGGAACTGGCCCGAAATCTTCGAACCGGAGAGCCCTCCGTACTGCCCACCGTCCAGAATGACGCAGTATTCCTGGATGTTCGGACCATCGCCGACGACGAGGTGGACCTGATCACCGCAAGAATCGCAGAAATCGCCTCGAGCGCCTGACTTGACTGGCTTCCCCCCTTGTTAGATCCTCCCCGATCCAGGAAGGAGTTTTTCAGATGTCCACTACGCCCATTCGCCTGACAGATTATGCATCCTGCGCTGGCTGAGCGGCCAAGTTACCCCCTGGGGACCTGGTCGAGGTCCTCTCCAACTTGCAGCTCCCGACTCGTGAAGAAGTCCTCCACGGACCCGGAACCCTCGACGATGCCGGAGTGATCAGGATTCCCGGATCCGCTCACTGCATCGTCCAGACCGTCGATTTCTTCCCACCGATCGTCGATGACCCGGCAGACTTTGGCAGGATCGCTGCAGCCAATAGTCTTTCTGACATCTATGCGATGGGTGGGACACCCTTGAGCGCGCTCAACATCGTCGGATTTCCGGCAGAACTTCCGACATCTCTCCTCAGTGAGATCCTCGCCGGAGGCGCAGAGAAGATGGTAGAAGCGAACTGTGCTCTGCTCGGCGGACACAGCGTCAGGGATTCCGAGGTGAAGTACGGGCTCGCAGTGACCGGAACCATCGACCCCGACCGGATCATGACCAATGGTGCAGCTGAAGCAGGAGATGTGCTGGTACTGACCAAAGGCCTCGGAACCGGAAGCGTCAGTACCGCGCTCAACAAGCAGCAGGTGGATGCGGATGTGCTGGCCGCGGCGACCGCATCGATGACGACCCTCAATGCCGCTGCAGCAAGAGTGGCGATCGCACTCGACGCTCACGCGGTGACCGATGTCACCGGTTTTGGTCTTTGTGGACATGGGGCCGAGATGGCGACCGCCAGCAACATGACGCTGGAGATCATCGCCTCACAATTGCCCATCATCGCCGGCGCCGAGGATCTCGCCCGCAGGGGATTGACCTCGGGGGGAGCAAAGCGAAACAGGGATCACCTGGCAGATCGTCTCGATCTGGCAGGGAATGTTCCAGCTCACCTGGCTGGATTGGCGCTCGATTCCGAAACCTCCGGGGGCCTGTTGATGGCGATTTCCGCCGATCGAGTCGCAGATATCGAGGAGTCGATGGGTCGCGAACAGATCCTCCATTTCTCCATCATCGGCGAGGTGAAGCCACCTCAAGGTTCTTTCCGCGTCCGGATTCTCGGCTGAGGTACAGGAAAGATCCGCAACCAACTTGATCCCGACGGCCCAAATTGGGACACTCTTCAGTTCGTCGGGGGTGAATGGGTACCTGGTGGGCCTCCTGGGCTTCAAACCCATGGTGCGGCGCGAACAACGTCGTAGGTCGGTTCGATTCCGATGCACCCCCGCCACTTTTCCTCTACTCCCACCATGCAGGAGCGGCGAACTCAGCGAGGAATCGGTTGCCAGATTTCCCGACCTTCGAGGAAGTACTTGGTCACCCGTTCGACCATCACCGAGCGAGGTACTCGCTGATAATTGCGATCGATCGCTTTCTGTATCTTCGGCGGTAGCGACCTCACCTCGTTGAAGGTCCATGGTCCGAAGTAAGGCACCGGAAGTCCATCGGCCTCATCGATGAGAATCTGGCCATCCTTACGTTCGTAGCCCGCTGCCACCCTCTGTTGGGCCCGCACGATGGCCGTGAATTTCTGGGCGTCGAGGGCTTCGATCAGATCCTCCCCATCCCACATGCCGATTTCGTACATCTGACGAGCAGTATAGGGACCTAATGCGAGCGGCCGACCCGTCTCCGCCAGCGCCCACGGCTCCTCGCTGAGGATCGGATCAGGGAACTCCTCGAGGCGATCGATGATCCGATGTCGCTCCTGCATCTCGTCGAGCCGATCGGGTTGGAACTCCAGTTGCTGTCCACTCAGGAAGAACCCTCCGACCACTTGAACTGACAGCAGCAGTGCGATGACCTGACCCTGGATCTTACCCGCTCGGCCGATGGCATCTCCGCAGATCAGCAGCATCAGGATCCCCGCTTCGAACAGGTAGTTGAGATCGGACCCGAGGCGACCGATCAGTGGAATCGAAGCGAGCGCCATGAGGATTCGCATTCCCCCTTGCTGGGCATCTCCCCCTGTTCGAATCGTCACCAGTATCCCATAGGCAAAGAGCACGAGATGGCCACGAAAAACCCAGGTCAGAACCTCATGAAACGGTCGTGTCGTACTTCCCAGGGACTGCTGGATCGCCGGAATGGTGCAGCACAGTGCCAAGCCCATCGCCACGAACCCGATACGACGATCGACAACTCCTGTGCCCTTGCCTTCCTTCGTACCCCCTCTCGTGGAGGGGATCAACGCCAGGAAGACGGCGATGAAGAGGGGGACTCTCCAGGGCATGAAGGTGCCAAAGGCCTTCTTGAGACCCTCCTCCCACTCGAAGCGGAACAGGTTCGACATCACTGCGTGCTGATGAAACAAGCCCCCCGTCGATGCATTCAAGATGGCATAGCAGAGCAAACCTGCGCCCAGCAATCCAACGGGCCATCGAAGAGCGGATTTCCCCTCCTCTCTCCACATCTGGAGATAGGTCACCAGCAATAGAGCGACCATCGTTTGCCGGGTGTAGACCGCCAGGAAGAATGCAGCGGCACCGATGAAACGCATCGGGTTCGATTTCTGCGTCGAGCACCAGACCCCCGCCATGGCGAATGCCAACGACAGCGGATCGACCCTCATCAGGAAGCCGAAGCGCAGGAACTCCAACATCGTCAACATCGTCGCACCGCACAGGAGTCCAGCGCTGAGACCCGAACGTCGGGTGACCAGTAGCGTCAGAAACGTCGCAGAGGCCAGCGTGGAGAGGAGAGAGAGTGCCCGCCCTCCACCGTAAGGACTCGAGAAGAGTTCGCCACTCCAGCGTGCCAGGTGGAGATAGACCGGCGCGTACTGATCGAGGAGCCATGGCTCCTTGCCGATCTCAGGGTAGAGACCTGGCTCAGCCGTCACTCGACGCGCCTGGTCGAGTACGATCGCTTCACCGTATCGGATCTCATGAGGAAATCCCACCAGCGACGCGCTGCGGATCAAGAACTGGGATGCGGCGAGAGAGGCGAGCAACACCGCAAGGTAGAGCATCCACTGGGGATGACTCCGAGTCGGTGAAATCGAGGTCGAGGGGACCCGATGCGACGGTTGTGGTCGCTGGGATTCTGGATCAGGCAGGCTCATGCCGACAAGTTACGGCCTCTGGCACCTGGAATCCAGAGTGTTCAATCCTGCATGAAGTCTAAACGATGCTTGCTGCATACCTGGCGCAAGCGGCTCATGATCCTCGAGTGCAGTTGACAGACTCGAGATTCTGAAAGGTGCAGATAATCTCCGATCGCCTTCATCGTCCAGCCCTCGATGTAGTAGCAATCGATGATGCTCTGCTCACGTGGGTCCAGATGCTCGTAGATGTAATCCATCATCGCCTGACGTTGCATGTCGAGATCGGGCGCCTTGGTCTTGACATCGTGAAGCACATCGATCTTTCTCAGAGAACGAGACTCTCCATCATCTGATATCTGCTCCGAGATGGAGACCATCGAGGCTGCGGAGGCTTCTCGTTGCATCTTCTCAAATTCTTCATCGTCGACACCCAGTTGAATCGCCATCTCGAAATCGGTGGGCTCTCTGCCGTTCTGGGTCTGGAGTTCTTTCCAGGCAGCGTCAATCTTGTTGGCGGTGGATCGGACCAGACGAGGAACCCAGTCCTGTGCCCGAAGTGAGTCGAGAATCGAACCTCGAACCCTGGTAGAGCAGTAAGACTCGAACTTGACTCCGCGAGTCAGGTCGTAGTGATCGATCGCATCCATCAGTCCAAAGATGCCTGCACTGTAGAGGTCGTCAACCTCGACCTGCTGCGGCAATTTCATGTGAAGTCGATCGGCTGTGTAACGGACGATGGGTAGGTATCTCTCGAGCAGATCATTCTTCAGCTCTGAACTGGGAGCTTTCTTGAAATCGATCCACGCCCGTTCGAGTACCGGGTCCTCATGCATGCGGGTCTTGCCGACCAAGGATTCGAGTTTCGGCTCCTCATGCATGCCGGGCTTGCCGACCAAGGAATCAATTGCAGGGTTTCCTTCCCTGTTCTCAGCGCTCTCAAGTGTTGTCAATGAAGTCTCCTCTTCCTATTCAACTGCACTATTGTTCCTGATCTGCCACCGTAGGCTCCCATCGAGAGTCCATCTCGAGGATGTGGCGACTCTCCTCAGCGCAACACAACGGAGCCAATCCCCTACCACCAGTGGCAATCACCAGGCCCGGAAATGTAATTCATTCGCAAGATTCAGTTCATCTCCTCAAACAGAACGCTCATGAGCACTGCTAAGATCCCCGGACCACAGGACTTTTATCCGCTGGAGGAATCCCTGGCTGCCCTGGCGTCGGGATAGCCCCAGATTTCTGGCAAGATCTCTCACGCCACGCGCTGCAGGGCAGGAAGGATAGGAGAGGGAAAAGTGCTGTCTCTTTCGCACCGACGCACTGACTCTCGGGTCCTGGAAAATGGCTCCGCAATCGCGAATCTCGTGTCCCAGGAACTGATGGGCCAGGCCAATCATTCGACTGGAGACCTGCTGAGCCTCTCCACGAGAAAGCACCTGGTTCACCACCAACCAGTTTCGCGGAGCATCTTCCTCCTTTGAGAAGACCTTGAGCATCGCATAGGCGTCGACGATGGCCGTGGGTTCAGGAGTAGTCACTACCAGCACTTCGCCAGCGCAGATGCAGAGATCGAGAACCGCTCGAGAAATCCCCGCACCGGTATCGATCAGCACCAGGTCAAACTCTTCGACCAATCGGCCCACGGCATCCAGTAGTCGTTGCTTTTGCAGTAGCCCTAGATCCGCGACATTGGTCAATCCGCTGGCACCGGGAAGTACCTTGACCCCTCCAGGAGCATTGATCAGGACCTCTTCAAGGGTGGCTCTTCCGTCGATCAAGTGGCCCAGGTTTCTCTTCGGATGAAGGTCGAGAAGAACATCGATGTTTGCCAGACCCAGATCACCATCCAGTAGCACTGTGCGTAGCCCCGAGGCGGCTGCGGCCAGGGCGAGTCCGACCGAGATATTGGTCTTACCGACCCCCCCCTTGCCACTGGTCACTGCGATGACTCGGGCCCTTCCCCTGACGGGAACGACCTTTTCTTCGACCATCATTCGAAGGCGCCAGGCCTGATCTCTCATCTTCCTTCTAACACCATTTCACGGATGGAATCCCGGGTTGCTGTATGGATGTCTTCAGGCACTTCCTGGCCACAGGTCACGTACGAAACAGGAACCTGACTGACTCCGAACAGATCCCACAGGAACCCTTTCCTGTACGACTCGTCCTTCTTGGTGAAGATCACACGCTGGTAGCCGACCACACGAAAGGATTCAGCGGTGGCCATGATCGCCTCGGGAGCGGCAGCCAGTGACAGGCACAGATGCACCTCCACCTCGCCGATATTAGAGAGAGACTCCTTGACCTCGGTGAGACGATCGAGATCTCGCTGACTTCGGCCAGCGGTATCCACCAGAATCACATCGCAATCGGAGAAGCCTCGGATCGCTTCAGCAGCGGCACCCGGTTCGGAAACGGTCTTGAGAGGTAGTCCAAGGATCTCTGCAAATCGACGCAACTGTTCCACCGCTCCGATCCGGTAGCAATCGAGAGTGACCATTCCAACTCTCTTCTTCTCCACCAGATGGAAATGTGCCGCCAGTTTTGCGAGGGTTGTGGTTTTCCCGACACCGGTAGGTCCGACCAGGGCCACCACCTTCGGCTCGCCGCTGCTCGCTACTGAGATGGGACAGGCCTCAGGGATTCGCGCAGCCACGCAGGCTGCGACTCGCTCACGAGCGATGCTCTGGTACTGCTCCTTCTTCACCTGATCCCCGATGGGATCGCAGCAGACCATCTCGAGGATCCTCTTCTGCGCAACCGAGGAGAATCCCGCCACCTCGCACACCGATTTCACCGCTCCGATGAACACCGGATCTTCGACGAAGATCGCTCGGTTCCCCTCGAAGGATATGACGGGTGCGGGATCGAAGTCCTCATTCACTTCTAGAGAAATATCTTTGCTGGTAGTCCCCTGCAGTGGAGAAGAAGGTGACGATTGCGAGTGCTGAGTGGCGATCGATTTCGAGTAAACCTTCAATTCCTCGGCAATCTTGTTACGAGCTCCTTCTAGCCGATAAACCAGCGTACCGGATTCCTGGTTCGTTTCGAAATTCCCCGAAACCTGCGGGACCAGATCAGGAATCGGCTCAGGAACTCGACGGGTGTCCCTGGCCAGTGGCGCCAGTTTCCCAGTCGAACTGACTGCCTTGTTTTCCTGTGACTGGAAGAACACCGATTCTTCGGTGCGTATGATCACAACTACATCAGAAACCCCGAACCAACCGAAGAATCCCGGCCTTCGTACCTTTCGAGACTGGACCACGATCCAATCACTGCCAAATCTTTCCTGAAGGATTCTAACTGCGGTTGCATAATCGGGTGCCACGACACGAGTGTGTCCGGCATCCGTGGATGCTATTGGCTCATTCAAGAGCACATTCCCCTTCCCCCTGAGAAACTCACCCGCTGACTCCCCAGCCTCGAGCTTCGGTCCCCGCCATTCCCCATGACTCCACGGTAACACCGTGGGCGACCTCATTGTAGGAGAGGACTGACGCCATGGGCACTTCCTTCTCCAGCAGCTTCTTGATGGCTAATCTCGAACAGGCTGAGGTGATCAGCACCGCTGGATAGCCCGCCTCGACCTGGTCCTCGAGGGCCCTCTTCAGCGCCCCGACCACCTGATCATGGACCTCTGGCGATAGGCAAGGCTGGGAGCCACCGATCGGCTGGTGCTCGAGCCCCTCCAGCACCAGGGTCTCGATTTCCGGGTCCACGGTGACCGCATGAAGGGTTCCCGATGCATCGACCAGTGCCGAACAGATGTTCCGACGCAGTGCCACCCGAACCACTTCTACCAGTTCTTCGGAGGACGGTTTCTCCCCTGTCTGTTGCTGAACCACTTCACTCAGGGTCTCCAGGATCTTTTCCATGTCGCGAATCGAGACCTGCTCAGCGACCAATAACTGGAGAACTTTTTGAAGTTCACCGACCCGCAACCGTCCAGGAACCACCTCTTCGATCAGTGGCTTGAACTGGTCGCCGAGTCGGTCGAGGATCTTGCGGGTCTCACGCTGAGTCAGCAGCTCCTCGATGTTCCTGATCACCACCTCTCGCAGGTGAAAGAGCAAAGCGTCTTGAACGGACAGAACCTTGTATCCTCGCCCCTTCTGCAGCAATTCAGCATCTTCGGGTGATACCCACTTGGCCGGCGCACCGTAACTCTCCGCTGGCACTGGATCTCCAGAGATCCGATCGATCGGATGTTGATGATCTCCCAGCACCAGCGAACGGTTCGCCTTCAACTCTCCCCGTGCGCAGGAGTTCTCACGCAGGAAAATCTGGAACTCTTGTCGCGGAATGGCTCGCAGTTCAACGCGGGCATGAACCGACGGAATCCAGAACCCCAGTTGCTTCTGTAGATCTTGCCGCAATTGCTGGACCCGCTCATGAAGTGAAGACCCTTCCCCTTGCGGCTCCATCAACTCATGCAGGCCGTATCCCAGCACGATACTGATCGGTTGCTGCAGAGAGAACTCATCGGCCCTGGTATCTGGCTTCTGCTGATCGATCTTCTTCCTGGCAGCGTCCTCGGTCTTGCCCACCGCTGTGGGTTGCTGGATATCACTGGCAGCCTCTGTGATGACGCGATCCTGGCTACTGGACCAGGAGATCACTCCCAGAGTCACGGCCAGCACTCCGAGAACCAACGGCGGAAGCCCGGTGAACATCAGCCCCAGCAGGATCAACGCGGTGACCCCCATCGCTTTCGGATTGCCAAACAGTTGCCCGACCACCGCATCTCCGATTTGCCCCCGAGACGATGCTCTGGTCACCATCAATCCGGCTGCAATGCTGACGAACAGTGCCGGGATCTGCGTGACCAGGCCATCTCCGATCGTCAGGGTAGTAAAGACGCGTCCGGCCTCTGCAAAGGACATATTGTATTGCAAGATACCGATGGCGAATCCGCCGACGATGTTGATCATCGTGATGACGACACCTGCGATCGCATCGCCACGAACAAACTTGCTCGCTCCGTCCATCGCGCCGTAGAAATCGGCCTGTTCTGCCAGTTCCTCCCGAGCAGCACTCGCTTGCTCTCCAGTGAGATTTCCAGCATTCAGGTCGGCGTCGATGGCCATCTGAGCACCGGGCATTCGATCCAGAGTGAATCGAGCCGAAACCTCGGCAATTCGAGATGCACCCTTGGTCACCACGACGAACTGGATCACCACCAAAATCATGAAGATGATGAAGCCCACCACCACACTGGATCCGGATACGAACTCGCCGAAGAACAGAACGACATCCCCAGCAGCACCGGTACCCTCTTCCCCGGCGCGGCTGAGCACCAGTCGAGTGGTGGCGATGTTGAGGGCCAAGCGATACAGCGTGGCCAGCAGTAGCACGGAAGGGAATGAAGCGAACTCGAGCGGCTTTTTCAGGTACACGACCGTGAACAGTATCAGCACTGATAAACCGATGTTCGCCCCGAGCAAGCCATCCATCAGCTGGCCTGGCAATGGAACCAGGATTGCGATCAACATCCCTGCTAACGCCAACACCAGCGCAAGGTCTCTATTTTTTGAGATGGAGCCTTTCCAGTCGGACGGCGCCCGTAGTGTCTTGATGTTCGGCTCACTCATCGAGAGTCCCTTCTGGGTCCTTCTTGCAGAGATACTTCGGTGACGGGCTCCAGGGTTCGATCGGACAGGACCTTCTTGTGTGTGTCCCTGAGTTTCCGTCGAATCTGTGGATTCCCGAGCAGTTCTTTTCTTTCATCCTCAACTTCTCTTCGACTCATCATCAAAGAACGACGATACACCCAGCGTCTGTGTGCCCAGTCCATCGTGGAAATGATCAACAACACTCCGCAACTCTGAAGTATCAATTTCATCGCCAACAGGCCTACCGGGATCAATCCAACAAACCCCTCGGTGGTCATTGCTGAACCGACCTCTTCAGACCGTTCCAGTAGCCCCCAGATCCCTGGCACCAGTACGGCACCGATCGCAACCAGTTTGAGGAGTGCCATCATGATTCTGCCGACTCCATTGAAGCCGAAGAGTGTGCTGGCTCCACGAACAGGGTCGATTCTCGACAGGTCGGGAAGTACTTCGCCGAACCGGATACGAAATCCCACCTGCAACCAGGTCATGACGATTGCGGAGACCAGCATCAGCAACATCAGCGGCGAGATGATCTGGAGAATCTGCTCGAGCGTCCGTTGGACCAGGCCGGAAGCGGTCTGAGTATTCAATCGAAAGGTTGCAAGGCTTCCGAGACTCGTCCGTGTGATGGTGAGAAGCGCCGAGAAGATGCTACCGGAGAAGAGCAGTACGCTTCCAGCTGCCACTCCCAACACCACCGTACCGACCAGATCCTGACTGAGTGCCGCCTGACCATTCAAGCGGGCGTCTTCCAGACGCTTGTGCGTTGGAGCTTCAGTTCTCTGGTCGTGGTCATTCATCTGAAGCATCGGATCAGCTCCCCCCGATTCGGTCGAGGATCAGTTGCGATCCTTCCAGTCCGGTGTTCACCACGACTCCGAAGAGGTCCGCGATGAAGGGAAGAGTCATGAATAGAGCCAGCATTCCGACTCCTGTTCGCACTGCAAATCCAACTGCAAACACATTCATCTCGGGAATCATTCGCGCCAGGATTCCCAAGCCGATGGTCGTCACCAGAAGTGCGACGCTCGCAGGGAAGGCGATTTGCAGACCCAGCAACCAGGTCTGACCTCCGATTTCTCGGGTGACCTCGGTGGCCGTTTCTACCGGAATCCCGGTCAGAAGGATTTTCCCGATCGATCCTGGCGGTACCGAATCAAAGGAGCCGCAGAGGGCAAGAATCACCAGGCGATGCCCTTCCAGTGCCAGAAAAACCAGTCCAGCAAAGATCGTCATCAAGGTCGATGTCGGCGTGTTGGACTGGCCGGTCGTCGGATCCACCACCTGTCCGAATGCCAGGCCTGAATCCTGTCCGATCAACTGACCACCGAGGTGGGCACCCCACATCAAGATCGCTGCAGTGGCACCGAGAACCCAGCCGATCGCCAGTTCTCCGCAGATGGAGACGGCTCCAGCCAGCGGTGTTGCGATCAACTGGCCCATTTCAAGGGTACCTCCCCCGGTCGAGGAGGAAAGGGCGATGGGCGCCACACAGAGTGCGATCAACGCGGCGATGGCAGTCTTGATCCGCATCGGAATGACCGACGACGAAAAGATCGGTAGCACCATCATCGCTCCAGAGATTCTCGTGAAAACCAGCAGCCAGCAGGTCCAGGTCGCAGTGGTGTACTCGAATAGTTCGACCATCTCGGCTATCCCCCACCCAACGCTGTGGCAGAAGCCTGGATCATCTCCCGGGTGAAGTTGGTGGCCCACCCGAGTAGCAATGGCATGAGAAGGAGCATCGCCATCGCCACTGCCAGGATCTTGGGAACAAAGGTCAGGGTGGGATCCTGAAGATGGGTCAATGCCTGGATCAGGCTTACCGCGATTCCTACCAGCAGCATCACCAGCAAGATCGGCAATGAAAGTTGCAAGGCAACCAATAGTGCTTGCTGGAGAATATCCAGTGCCAGGTCAGCCCGTGTCATCCGCTTACCGTCACCATCGAGGAGAACAGCAACTGTTCCACCACCAGTCCCCAGCCGTCCACCAGAACGAAGACCAGCACCTTGAAGGGGAGCGAAACAATTACGGGGGGTAACATCAACATCCCCATCGAAACCAGCATTGCTGAAACCACCAGGTCGATCACCACGAATGGGATGTAGATCATGAATCCCATCTCGAAAGCTCGGCGCAGTTCGCTGAGGACAAAGGAAGGAATGATCACCGTGGTCGGCAAGGCATCGACAAATCCTCGGCTGATGACCCCATTTTCCTCGTAGAGTTCTTTCACCTTGGCAGGCGCACCCACTCGAGCCATCAACAACAGGTCTCCCTCGTCGATGGAGTGATACATGAACTCTCTCATGCGTGTATCTGCGTATTCATAGGCTTGCTGCCCGGAGGGCACCTCACCAGTCGAAGGAGATGGAGTCTGTTCGGCATAGGGCTGGATGGCATTGGTGTAGATGTCACCCCAGATCGGCCCCATCACTGCAAGAGTCAGCAGGAATGACAGTCCGATCAGCACCTGGTTGGGTGGGGAATCTTGGGTTCCAATCGCCCGCCGGACGAAACCAAGAACCACGATGATTCTGGTAAAGCAGGTGGTCAGCATCAGTAATGCAGGCGCGATGGCCAGAACCGTCGTCAGCAAGATCAACTTGATGGAGACATCGACATCCGCAGGAGATCCGCTCAAGATTCGATCGATGATGCCAGCATCCGCTCCATCTTCGGCGCTCGCCAGTGCAACGGGTGCAGAGATCAGCAAGATCACTACAGCTCCGATGACACCCAGAATCAATGAACGCCTGAAGTTGATCACTTCTTGACCTCTCCTTCGACACTTTCGCCGAATCCCTCGAGCCGCTCCCTGAGCCACTCGATCTCATGTCTCACATCTCTCGAAGCGGTTTCCGCGGTTTGCGAATCTTCAGCGGTCGTGTCAATGGTGCCCGTGTCCAAGACGGTGTCGAATGACTCTATGTCTTCGAATGACTCTGTGTCTTCGAATGACTCTGTGTCGTCGAATGTCCCTGTATCGAGTGTCTCTCTGTCGAATGTTTCTGATTCGAATGTCTGCTTGTGGACTGTTTCTGTGCCCGCCTCAGTTGGGGCCGATTCGCTGGGGAGTTGCAATTTGGGTCTCGGGCTCTCGCCATGGACCCGATCGATCTCCCTGGTGAACTCGACGCCATAACTGAGAGCCTCAACCTCTTGAGGATCCGTGATCACACTCAGGCAATCCATCCGACCTGAAGAAGCCCCTACCACCAGCACTCGCTCTCCTACCTTCACGACAGTGATGTTCTGACGAGTTCCCATCGGCATTCGCATCAGAACTTTCATTCGAGCATCCTTCCCGGGAATCGCTCCTGGTGCGTATTTCCTGAGCAGGAAGAAACCACCGATTCCAATTCCCGCAATGACGAAAATCGCTCCGAGCGCCTGCATCGTTCTCCATAGATTCTCACTGCCTGAGGAACTCCCTGCGGATAGCATTCCGCCATTGGCAAAACGCTCGTCCGGCATCTGAGTTCCGGCTACCCCGGAAGAACTGGAGGAATTGGGAACTGGAAATTGCTGGGCATCGATCACCGACGTGGCTGCGATGACCAGGATCGCCAACAGGAGGACCGTGCGGATCCAATTGCTCTCAAATTTCCTGCTGCTTACCTGAAGTTGCATTGTGGTGATCCTTTCCGATCTCCTGATCTCATCGATCCCCTTTTCAGGAAACCTCATCAGGCCGAGTCCGATTGTATTTCTCCTGCCGACCGAGTCGTATTCTGGTCGTCGAGTTGCTTCTGTACTTTTCTGAATTTTCTATCTCGTTCTATCGATTCACTTCGAGTCTTCAACTGCTCGATGATCCGACAGCGATTCAAAGCTTGCTCGACTTCCGATCTCACTGTAGCCAGGCGATCAGACATCTCCTGTGCAACGCGAGTCTGAACCTTCGCCTGTTCACGAAGACGCTCCAGGTATCTCCGATGAATCAACAACTCCTGACCGGTGACTCCTGAGACTTCACTTCCAGTTCTTCTGTCACTGTTTCTCAGCTGTGAAACCAACTCCCGATACTCGCCCTCGGTCGCTTTCAACTGTTGCCGCTGGTTCTCAAGGCGTTCGATGCAACAGGCCATTTCCTTCAGGTGAAGATCCGCATCCTTCTGTCGGATTCGAAGAAGTGATCCAAGTCTGAATCGATTACTTGTCATCACTCCCCCTCTCCATGTGGCCCCTGGCCGATTTCGAGGAGACGCTGCCGTGTATCCTGAAACGCACTCTTCTCTTGCGGGGACTGGCGCAGCAGTTCTTCAATCATCGGCATCGCATCGAGAGCCTCGTCCGAGCGCAGATCCTGCCCCCTGACATGGGCCCCGAGACGAACCATGTCTTCGATTTCCCTGTAGGTTGCGACCTTTTCCACCAGCCCCTGAGCAGCGGCTAGATGTGGACCATCGACCACAGATGCCATCGATCGGCTGATGCTGGAGCAGGGATCAATCGGTGGGTACCAGCCCTTGGAGGCGAGTTCTCTCGACAACCACATCTGACCATCGAGAATTCCGCGAACCGTGTCTCCGATCGGATCGTGCTGGTCATCTCCTTCAACCAGAACCGAATAGAAAGCAGTGATACTTCCCACCTTGCCAGTTCCGGCTCTCTCGAGAAGACGGGGCAGCATCGCGAATACGCTCGGGGTGTAACCTCGTGTTGTGGGTGGTTCTCCAGCGCACAGACCTACTTCTCGCTGGGCGAGGGCCACTCGTGTGATGGAGTCGAGCAACAACAATACATCTTGATCTTGGTCCCTGAACCACTCGGCGATCGAGGTGGCCACCTTCGCAGCCCTCAATCTCATCACAGCGGCTTCGTCACTGGTGGCCACGATCACGACACTGCGAGCAAGGCCTTCAGGTCCCAGATCCCTGTCGATGAAATCACGGACTTCTCGTCCCCGCTCACCAATCAGAGCGATGACCCGTATCGGAAGATCTGTATTCCTCGCGATCATTCCAAGCAGAGTCGATTTCCCAACACCACTGCCAGAGAAGATACCGAGTCGCTGACCGACCCCCACCGTCAAAACGGAATCGATGGCTCTCACTCCTGTTTGAACCACTCGATCGATCTTTTTTCGTTGCAGGGCAGGAACCGGATCCGCAGTGATGTTTCGCTTCTCACCACAAGGAAGTGGACCCAGCCCATCGAGGGGGACCCCCTTGGCGTTGATGACTCGACCAAGGAGATGCTGAGAAACCTCGATACTCGGCTTCTCACCGTCGTGAACCACGACATCCCTGGGAGCGATCCCCTCGCTCCCCGATTCTGGAAGCAGTTGACTACGACCATCGGAAAATCCGATCACCTCGGCCACCACTTGCTCGCCAGAGCGAGTCTGGATGGTGCATTCAGCACCGACTGGCAGCGCCAGCCCGACCGCTTCCACGATGACTCCAGAGACCCTGGCAACCGTGCCACGGACCCTGACCAGGTGATCCTGGTCCATCATCTGTAGTGCATCTATGAAACTCATCAACTCTCCTGCTTGTCCTGAATCAGAGCGAGTTCGATCAGATCCAGCTGCGTTCCCACCGTAAGATCCACACTTGAAGAACGACTCTTGACTCGACATCCTCCTGCGGAGACTGAATCCACGCCGATCACTTCGGCACCCTCGCACCCTTCGAACTTTTTCCGGAGAGCGGGAAGAAACTGAACCACGGCAGACAGATCGGAAGGATTGACCTCGATGATGATCTGGCTTCTATCTCCGATTCGCTGAACTGCCAGCTCGATGTTCTCTACCACCATCACTGGCAACGATTCGATTTCCCGACGAATCACCTTCTCTGCGATTCCTCGAGCCAACTTCACCGTATCTCGACGCGTCTCCTCGATCGTGAAGGTCCAGCTCCTGTCGAAATCCTCGATGATTTTCGAGAGCGTTTTTTGCAATGTCCCGCAGGATTGCTCGACCAGTTCCTGAGCCTTTGCTTCTACTTCCTGTTCAAAAATGCGACGGCTTTCTGCAAGACCACTCTGCATTCCTTCTTCATGGCCTTTCTTGAAACCGTCCTCTTCTCCATTCTTGAACCCCTCCTGCTCTCTTCCTTTGATCTCAGCTTCAAGTTGCGGGGCCAAGCGACCCTTCATCTTCTTGCGCGCAGACTCCTCTTGTTGCTCGAGTTCAATCGCCTTGTTCTGACCATCTTCGACCAGCTTCTGCATCAGGTCATGATAGGCGCGCTGCAGCACATCGAGACGCAACTGAGCCTCCTCTACTGACCACAGCACCGGTGAAAGACTGGCATCTTCTGAAACGAACTCAGGATCATTCATGACGATTGAACCTCTCTGCTATCCAGATCATGTCGATGGCTCTCGATCAATTTGGCCAGCTTTTGATCGCTCGATCGGATGTCATCGATCACGGACCTCTCGACGTCGGCCTGTGTCGGAATCTCGCCAACGAAGCCCTCGAACTGCTGGCCATTCACTGGCGCATCTGTTGAATTCTGGAACAGTTCCAGCGCCGCCAGCGCATCGATGATCGACTCCTGATCGATCTCCCTGACCTCGCGAATCATCGCTGACAGGGTGGTGAGTTCTTCGGGATTCAATGTCTCGAAAATCTGCGCCCGGAAGGAACTCTGCTCGAGAACCAGTAACGCCAAGATGTGTCGTCCGGGCACGCTGAGACCTGCATCCGAACTGACGAAGCGGATGATCTCGACCGATGACTCGAACCCGAGATTACTGATCTCTTGAATCGCCTTCTCGGTGAAGGAAGCTTCGCACTCCTCGAATATGGAGTTGACCGTTTCTCTTACCTTTGGCGTCGAGAAGCGAGCCTCTCCGAAACCAACGATTGCTGGAGTCATCGACGACTCCACAGGTCCGTATCGGATCACCCAGTAGACGGACACGATTCCGATCAGAAGCATCCAGATCAAAGAATTCGGGTATTCGGTCGTCGATGTCGCGATGGGCCCCACCACTCCAGCAGTTGTATTGGCCACCAGGGCCCCGCCAAAGTTGCCATGAACTACCTTGGCGACAACCGCAGCCCCACCCCCGAGACGAACCTTGAGGTGAGACTTGATCCCCGCCACGATCGTTGCCGTGTCCTCACGAAGGGCCTGCGCAGCCGAAGGATCGACCGGGGTGACGCCACCGGTTCGAAGCGAGTAATCGATGGATGATCCGGCGACTATCCGATTCATCGCCTCATTTCTGTCGAGCACCACAGTGACTGCAACCTGGTGAACCTCTGCCAGCTGGGGATCGACCTCGGATCGATCAGGGATCTGCTGGGAGGTCGCCCTGGAGACCACCGACTCCGCAAACTGAAAGGAGATCGGAGCGTAACTGGCCACCTGCTTCTGCAGATCATGGAGACCCGGAACCAGCGACGTGGCCCCGTCACGAGGATGGGATTGCTGTTGCGGCTCGAAAAGGCTCACATCCACGAGGACCTTGAACATCTCCGGGGAAAACAAGTTGGAGAGGTACCTCGTCACATATACTTCCACATCGTGCTTCTTCTGCACTATGTCTCCCGAGGGAGCAGCCGAACTGGACAGGTCATACGATAGCCCCGTGGTATCGGTCATGATGATCTTGTCGAGACTGACCCCGTATACTCCAGAGACATGCGACGCGATCGCTCTTGCCATCTGCTGACTGAGCCCGTCCGACCAGAATTCTTTATCCAGTTCAGCCTGAACACTGACCGAATTGACCTTGCTGCTCGAAGCCAGAACTGATCGACCGGTCGATTTACTGGAAGTTACGCTGACCGAATCCACCCCTTCATATCGGGCAAGATCCTGCTCCAGTTTCTCGACTTCCGATTTCTCCCAGCGCTGCTGACTCTGACGAGAACTCTCGAACAACGAGCCGGCGAAGGGCTCGGAAGAACCGACTTCTACTGCAGTTTCACTCAGTTCTCGCTGCACCTGGTCAAAGTCGGACTGTTGAACCTGAAGTCCTCCATCTTCTGCGAAGCGGAAATCGATGTTCCTGCTCTGGAGAGTCTCCTTGATCTGGTAATTCTGCGCCGCGTCTCCCGACGGAATGTCGACCCATTCCATCTTCCCCTGGGAGTTAAAAAAGAAGGCGAATACCAGCAGAAGAACGAAGCCAAGCCCCAATCTCCCACCCGGACCGAGTCCCTGCCAGAAGTTGCCCAGATCGAAGGGTGAACCGATTCTCTTCGAATCGTTGGCACCCTGGTTATCATCCTGATTCACCATGACTCCCTCTTTCCGGTACTGACCCTCAGGTCAGACCACAACCTTGTTGTTCCACCCGCAGGCGACTGCGGGGCTGAACTTGCGATCGGAAACTGCCTGTCGCGCCAGTTCCCCTCCCTCTGTTTCAGTTCGTTTTCGTGGAATGGATGGGATCCCAGTAGCGCCCGCAGTCGACTCAACGCACCGACCAGCGCTGGTGTCCCCCAAAATCTGGCAAGATCGGAAAAGAGTGTCGAAAGAGATCGATTCGAATCGACGACTGGATCTCAATGTCTTTCCCTTCCTTTACGATCGCCTGCCGTGGTCTCAACCACAGTGTGCGACCCCTTACCCAGTGCAGGGTTCATGCCAGAACCCTCGGATCCCCACCGATGGCCCGAAGAGCCCCACTTCTCGTGTCGATGCCGCTGGCTCTTCCGCCAAAATCAAGCATCCACTGCAACCCGATGACGCATCCCCGTTCGAATGCGAACAGAGGGGTGGCCCACAACCGACGGAAGCCTGACACATACTTTATAAAGTGTAAAGTGCAAAACCCCTCCAGTGTTCCGGTAATCCCATAGGTGCGGATCCGTCGCCGAGGGTGCTATTTCGGAGCGGAATCGAGCGGGTATGCTGGAATCCGAAATCGACACCTTTTTGTGGACGGAACCCAGTGACCACTCTTCTCCTGGTCGTATCCCTGACCCTCTCCATCTCGTTTCTGTGCTCCCTGCTGGAGGCCACCCTCCTCTCCGTTTCAGTGCCGAGTCTGGAGGAACGGCGAAATCAGAGCCGGGGAATCCGCTGGCTGCTGGAATTGAAGAGAGATCGGCTGAACGAAGCGATCAGTGCCATCTTGATCCTCAATACCATCTCCCACACGATGGGAGCCTCGTTCACCGGTTACCTGGTTCACCAGGAGTATCCCGCCTGGGTGGCCCTCTTCACGGCACTCTTCACCTTCCTCGTCTTGACCGGTTCAGAGATCATTCCGAAGACTCTCGGGGCGGTTCACTGCCGTAAGTTGTCCGGATTTGTCGGCATCCAGCTCCATCTTCTCACCTACCTGATGAAGCCCCTGCTGGTGCTGACCGGAGTCCTGACGCGGATCGTCGGTCAGAGCAAGGCGGAGCACGTCTCCCGCGGCGAGGTCGAGGCGATGATCGACATGGCCAGGACCGATGGAACCCTCGCTCACCATGAGGAGATGCTCTACGGAAATATCCTGCGACTCGATGAGATTCTGGTCGGCGACATGATGACTCCGCGCACCGTGGTCTGGGACATGTGGCAAGCAGCCACCATCGGTGACCTTCTGGCAGAAAATAAGCGCACTCAGTTGCCAAGTCGGATCCCGATTCACGCCAAGACTCGCGACGAGGTGACCGGCTATGTCTTGCTCCGTGAGATCCTCACCGCCAGCATCGGTGGGTTGGAGGATTCCACGCCACTCTCCCACTTCAGGAGGGACATCCGCTTCGTTCCCGAAGTGGCGACCTTGCGTCAGGCCCTGAGCGACCTGACCAGTGGCCATGACCCCATCGCCATGGTCGCAGATGAACACGGTGGAACCTGTGGCCTTCTCACCACCGAAGACCTGTTCGAGACAATTCTCGGTATCGAGGTGGTCGACGAACACGATCGAGTGGCAGATCTCAGAGATCTGGCCCAGGGGCTTCGCGAAAAGCGACTCACCAGACTGAAGGAGACACGGGCATTTCACACCTCGTCTGATGATGGTGACCCGAACCAAGGAAACGAGTAACCTGAAGCGGCCTGGAGCAATCTCGCAACGTGGGTGGGGTGGCAGAGTGGTCTAATGCACCGGTTTTGAAAACCGGCAGGGTGTAACAGCCCTCGTGGGTTCGAATCCCACCCCCACCGCCAATGCGTGTTCCTCATGCCGGAAGGAAATGTCGATGAAACTCCTCAATGTCCTCGTCATCATGATTATAGCTCTGGTCATCTCATTCTTGTGGGCTGGATCCAAGCACCAGCAACAGATCGACAACATCGAAAAGCAGCAGGCAAATTTCCAACTGGAGGACGAGCGACTCTCTGGCGAAGTGAACCGGATCGATGAAGAAGTCATCATCATCAAGACCGATCTTGCGGGAGTGCGGACCGGGGTGGACAAGCTCGATGAACGGATCACCAGCACCACCAGCGAGTGGACCGGAAAACTCGATGCTCACTCGATCCGCTTCGATGCTCTCCAGTCAAAGCTGGAAGAGTTGGACAGTGCATTTTCCGGGTTCGATGGAATCACCAGTTCCGATCTGGAACAGATCAAGTCAACACTCTCCGCCGAACTGGAAGAGATCAAGTCAACACTCTCTGCCGAACTTCAAAAGAGCCAACAATCGCTGGATTCCGCCCACCAGAATCAACTGGAACTGGTCCGACGACAGCAGGAGACGGAACAAAGACTCCAAGATGTAACCACCCAGATGCAGGAGATTCTGCTGCGCCTGATCGAGCAAGACGGCACACCACCCGATCCCAGATGACTGCTCCTCTTCCTTCACGATTGGTATCCCCGGCCCCTTCACAGCCCTATACTCGGGCACTCACTTACCCTTCCCGGAGGCCCTGAAAAGATGTCTTTCGATCCAGCCAAGATCAGTAAGGAACAGGTCAGAGATCAGTTTCTCGCTCACCTACGGGAGAGGATTCTGGTGCTGGATGGAGCCACTGGCACCGCACTCCAGGAGCTGGACCTCACTGCAGAGGATTTCGGTGGTGAGGATCTCCTCGGCTGTAACGAAAACCTGGTCCTCACTCGCCCGGAAGTGATCGGCTCGATTCATCGGCGGTACCTGGAAGCGGGAGCCGATTGCATCGAGACCAACACCTTCGGAGCCACTCCCTTGGTCCTCGACGAGTACCAACTCGGAGAAAAAACTGAGGAAATCAACATCCTTGGGAGCCAGATCGCTCGTGCTGAAGCGCAACGATTCGCCACCCCGGAGAAACCTCGTTGGGTCATCGGTTCGATGGGTCCGACCACCAAGACCCTTTCCGTTACCGGCGGGATCACCTTCGATGAATTGAAAGAACATTTCCGCGTTCAGGCTCGAGGATTATTGAGAGGCGGATGTGATGTATTGCTGCTGGAAACAGTGCAAGACACTCTCAACCTGAAAGCCGCTCAGTTCGGAATCGCAGCCGCATCGGATGACGTCGGATTCTCCAGACCTGTGGCGATCTCCTGCACCATCGAACCGATGGGTACGATGCTGGCCGGCCAGGCGATCGATGCCTTTTACACCAGCGTCGAACACTTCGAGCCGCTCTTCATCGGAATGAACTGTGCCACCGGTCCTCGCTTCATGACCGACCACCTGAGAACTCTCGCAGCGATCTCCGCATTCCCGGTGTCGGTTTACCCCAATGCCGGACTTCCCGATTCGGACGGGCTGTACGAGGAAACTCCCGAGATCCTGGCCGACCATGTCCAGCCGTTCCTCGATCAGGGTTGGATCAACATTCTCGGCGGATGTTGCGGAACCACTCCAGACCACATCCGCTCGATGGCGCAAAGCGCCTGCGCAGCCACACCTCGCCGATGGGAGAAAACTTCCCAGGCGATGATTTCCGGCATTGAAGTGGTCGAGGTCAATGAAGACACCACTCCGCTGGTGGTCGGAGAAAGAACCAATGTCATCGGCAGCCGACGATTCAAGAAGATGATCGGTCGAGAAGAATTCGAGAAGGCAGCGGAAATCGGGAGACGTCAGGACAAGGGGGGCGCACACATCATCGATGTTTGCATGGCTGATCCTGACAGAGAAGAACTAGATGACATGATGCAGTTCTTACCGATGCTGAATCGGATGACCAAGGCTCCCCTGATGATCGACTCCACCGATGCCGATGTCATCGAAGAATCCCTCAAATTATGCCAGGGGAAATCGATCATCAACTCGATCAACCTGGAAGACGGAGAAGACCGCTTCGAAGCAGTGGTTCCGCTGGCTAAAAGTTATGGAACGGCGCTCGTGGTCGGCTGCATCGATGAGGACCCCGAAGATGGAATGGCCGTCACTGTCGCAAGGAAATTGGAGATCGCTGAACGATCTCACGATTTATTGACCAAGAAGTACGGAATACCGGAGTCCAACATCATCTTTGACCCCCTGGTGTTCCCAGTGGGCACGGGCGATGCGAAGTACAGTTCATCGGCGAGTTCTACCATCGACGGCGTCCGTGCAATCCAGGAGCGCTTCCCGCAGTGCAGTACCGTGCTTGGAATCAGTAATGTTTCCTTCGGATTACCACCTGCGGGTCGTGAAGTCCTGAACTCCGTGTTTTTGTATCATTGCGTTCAAGCCGGCCTATCGATGGCGATCGTCAACTCGGAACGAATGGATCGCTACGCCAGTATCCCTGAGGAGGAACGCACTCTGTGCGAAAACCTCATCTGGCAACGCTCCGCCGATCCCATCGCAGAGTTCACGGAACACTTTCGCGGCCGAAAAGTCGCCACTGAGGGGCAGTCGCCTCTCCTCGACCTGCCGATTCCAGAACGACTCGCACGAAATATCATCGAAGGAACCAAGGAAGGACTCGATGACGCACTCCAGGTCGCACTGGAGATGTACGATGCTCCGCTGGCCATCATCAACGGCCCCTTGATGAACGGAATGGCAGAAGTTGGCCGGCTCTTCAACAACAATGAACTGATCGTTGCTGAGGTCTTGCAGAGTGCTGAGTCGATGAAGGCTGCCGTCGCATTCCTCGAACCACACATGGAATCATCGGATTCCATCTCCAGGGGAAAAGTGATGCTGGCGACCGTCAAGGGTGACGTTCATGACATCGGAAAGAATCTGGTACAGATCATCCTTTCCAACAATGGCTTCGATGTCATCGACCTCGGAATCAAGGTTCCTCCGGCTCAGCTCATCGATGCCGTTCAGGAACATCAACCTGACATCATCGGACTCTCTGGATTGCTGGTCAAATCTGCTCATCAAATGGTAGTCACCGCAGAAGATCTGCACTCCTCCGGAATCGATTTGCCCATTCTGGTCGGAGGAGCGGCACTTTCCGAGAAGTTCACCGCGCTGAAGATACAGAAGAAGATCGACTCCCCCGTGATCTACGCTCGGGATGCCATGGATGGATTACGCATCGTCAGCGAGATCATCAATGAGAGCAAACGAGATGCCTTCTTCGCCGAGGTCAAACGAAGCCAGAATCGTATTCTCAGCGGAGGATCCCCCGCGACGAGCACGGCAGTAGCCCAGATCACTCTCCCCGACCGATCCCCTGCGATCGCCATCCTCGAAGAAGTCCCTGCGATCCTTGACCACGAACTGCACATCCGATCGCAGATCGATCCGCGTGAGATTTTCCCGTTGATCAATCCACAGATGCTATACGGCAGACATATGGGCTTACGGGGAAACTTTACCAAGAAGATCGAAGCCGGAGACGACAAGGCCCAGAGTCTTCAGCGATTGATGGAAGAGTTGCTGGAAGAGACGATTCAACGGGAACTTCTGATGCCCAAGGCGATGTGGAAGTGTTTCCCGGCGAGTGCCACGGCCACGGATATCACCATTCACGATCCAATTTCACTGGAGCCCGCCGAGAAGATCACCTTCCCTCGCCAGGTCAAAGTTCCTCATCAGTCGATCTGTGATTACATCTTGCCGCTTTCCGATGATGGAACTCCGCAAGATCATCTCACGATGCTGGTGACCACTGCAGGTTCAAAGGTACGGGAACAATCCCGTGCATGGATGAACTCCGGAGAGTACTTGAAGTCTCACGCGGTGCAGGCTCTTGCCGTTGAAATGGCCGAAGGTCTGGCAGAATTTGTTCACCGAGAGATCCGGGCCGGCTGGGGCTTCCCGGATCCCGCTGGAATTACAAATCTCGATCTGTACAGGGCGCGCTACCGTGGAAAGCGCTTCTCTTTCGGGTATCCCGCCTGTCCCGACCTCTCCTGCCAGGAAGTGATCTGGAGATTGCTCCAACCTCAGGAGCACCTGGGTGTGGAGTTGACTGAAGGATTCATGATGGATCCTGAAGCAAGTGTCTCGGCGCTCGCCTTCCATCACCCGGACGCCACATACTTCGGCGTCGGGGGCAGAGAAGAAGCGTAGCCGCTTCGTTGATTCAGCACAGTTGATTCAGCACAGTTGATTCAGCACAGTTGATTCAGCACAGTTGATTCAGCACAGTTGATTCAGCACAGTTGATTCAGCACAGTCGATTCAGCACAGTCGATTCAGCACAGTCGATTCAGCACAGTCGATTCAGTCCGGCCGAATCAGTCCCATGCCGGCCGCTTGCAATGATCTCCCAAGCTTTCAATCTCTCGCTTCAGTTTTTCGACGAATTCCGTACGGTCTCCACTCCATGTCATCGGCTGCCCCACCACCGCATCGACGAAGAAGGGCACGAAGATAGCTTCCCCGCGCGGCAGTGCTTTCCCACACCCATGCAAGAAGAGTGGATAAACCGGGACCTCTGGATGTCTCTGTGCGAGGTGAGCCACTCCTGTTTTGAACTCATCCATCATTTCGGCCTCTCCCCGGCTGCCTTCAGGAAAAATGATGAGAATGTCGCCCGCTTCAAGCGCCTCACTACAAGAGGATAGAGGATCTCCCTCGCTGTGGCGCACCTTTCGGTGCACAGGAATGATCCCGATGATCTTCAGTGAGAACCAAGCGATCCACTTGTTCCGGAGGAAGTAGTCCGCTGCTGCCACAGGACGAACCTTGTTCATCAGCTGCAGTGGAAAGAGGGACTGCAAGATGAAGGAATCGAGATGGCTGTTGTGATTGGCAGCAATGATGGCTGGACCGCGATCGGGAATCCTCTCCCGAAACCGAACATTCAGACCGATCAAGATCAACACCAGTGGCCGGACAAACAAGCACTGGAACATCACCTTCAGCAGTGAACTCATCATCTTAATAGTACAGCCAGAAACTGAAGTGGAAAAAGATCGGTGCAGTGTAGATGAGACTGTCGACACGATCGAGAACTCCGCCATGCCCCGGCAAAGTGCCGCCTGTGTCCTTGATGTTGAGGTCTCTCTTGATGGCCGACATCACCACATCCCCGATGAAGCCCGCCGTACCGACCAACCCCCCCGCGATCAGTGCTTGTTGGGTGGTGAATGGTGAAAGGTACGGGCCAATCCAATAGGACAGTGCCACCGTGGTCGCCAACCCTCCGATGAAACCCTCCCAGGTCTTGTTGGGGCTGACCTTGGGAATGATCTTGGTCCGACCAAAAGTCTTTCCCCAGAAATACTGCGCGATGTCATTTCCTTCGGTGAGGATCAACAGCATCACCGTCAGACCCGGCCCACCCGCAATTCCCACATGCTCCACATCCAGGGTTCCGAGATAGGCGATGTGGCCGATGCAAAACACACATGTCATCAGGCCCCACTGGGTGGTACTCGCAGCCCTCAAGAATCCTTGGTTGGCTCCGATGAACACCATTCTCATCGGCAAGAGTAGGAACAGATAAACTGGAATGAAGATGATAAACATGTCGTACCATCGATCATGAATCCAGTAGTACTGGATGGGTATCGCAAGGTATGCCCAGAAGAGTACGCGCCGATCTGCACGGCGCGTGGGTATCATCGAATAGAACTCCTTGAGACCCAGAAAGCTGACCAGTGCGAAGAACATGATGGAATATGGTTCTTGAAGAACCAGTGCGACCGTCACCATGGAGACGATGATCCACCACGAAAATAATCTCGGCGGAAGATCCCCAAGATCCTTTTCAGGCTTCAGCCAACCGATCAGTTTCACGATGAAGGTGGAAAGGATCAGCACCGAAAAGATGGCCCCGAGGGAGTACTCTACCGCTGATGAGAGGTTACTGAACCAGTTCACTGGCACTCCTGAAGCGCTTTTCTCGACCGATTCCAGATGGTCAGCACACCCAATCCGATCAGCACCCCAAGAATCGTATCGAGCCAGTTGGAAACATCGTATCCGAGCCCGATGACCCCGCAAAGGAGGCCCACCACGAGCGCTCGATCACTTTTCCCCATTGGCCCATCGTATCGTCGGCTCACCCCGATCTGGACTGCAATGACTCCGGCCATCTCTGCAATGATTCCGACGATCACCATTGCCACGACCAGTACAGCGTTGAATCCTTCGACGTATGCCAGGGGCAGATAGAGAGCGGCATCCGAGATGACGTCTCCCAGCTCATTGAGCACTGCTCCGAGACTCGACTTCATGTCGTGCTCTCTGGCCAGCATTCCATCGATGGCGTTGAGCGCCATCCTGAGCAACAGGACCACCGGGATTGCCAGCAGCAGACAAGGGCTCGAAGTCGAGTCTGAATTCTCTGCCGACAGAAATGGTAAAGGGCGATGATCATCGAGAATCCAGATTCCCGTGGCGATCGACAGCAACATCGCTGCAACGGTGACCTGATTGGCGGTCACTCCGATGCGAGCCAACATCTTCACAATCGGTCTGAGCAGATTTTGAAATACCGGTTTGACGTCATAGACGCTGACCAAAAATCCTCCAGATCGATCGAAGCATTGCTTCCTCGGGTGAAAGTCTAATCACCCAGGGAAATCTGATCAATTGAATTCAACGTTTTCTCAGCACCACATTCACCTCGAAGGTGTCACCCTTCCGTTCGATCAACAGCAACACGGTATCTCCCGCTTCCAACTGTTTCAGAAGGTTCGAGTAGCCCCGGAGGTCATCGATGACGGTACCGTCCAGCGAAAGGAGTCGATCTCCCTCTCGCAGTCCTGCTTCCTGAGCAGGAGAATCTTTCACCACTCCTTCGATCCTGACACCCGGACCCGTGTCAGCGAAATCTGGAATCGTGCCCAGAAATACCCTTCTCCCGGCGGTAGGCGTTGTGGTTTTGGTTCCCGCCGCCCCATCGAGGGTCGAGGTCAGCGGATCGGTACGATCCGATAGATACAACAGCGCTTCCCGCAACCATGTCGCGACCTCAACCATTCCAGCAGTGTCGACCTTGTCGGCAGTATCTCCTGGACGGTGGTAGTCATCGTGTGGACCGGTGGTCAGTTGAATCCCCGGTACACCTAACTCGTGGAAAGGCACCTGATCCGATCCACCGGGATCATCCTTGACCGCCGTGGCTGCAACACCGGTGGTGAAGCCGATCCCACGGGCGATGTGAATCCATTCGGTCGCGGTGCCGGTTCCCAGTGCCAGCAACCTCCCCTGCGAGAGACGCCCGACGGCATCGATGCTGATCACCGAAATCGCATCCCTGGCTGGCCACTGCTCCATCGATTCGATGTACCGACGAGCCCCTCGCAACCCCCACTCCTCGGCACTGGTGGCGACGAAGATGACGGTCCGTGCGGGACGATGGGTTCCCGCCATCATCCGCGCTGTCTCGAGCATCACCGCCACACCGGAGGCGTTGTCGTCGGCTCCGGGGTGGATCTTGCCCTCATTTCCTGCCCTGACATCGGGCCACCCTCGGCCGAGGTGATCGACGTGAGCGAGGACCACGACCGATTGACCCGACAGCGCTGGATCGTTTCCGGGGATGACTCCGATGACATTTCGAAGCCTCACACCCTTCTTCAATCGATCGTCGAACTCATCCACGCTCCAGGAATCGAAGTAACTTCCGTCCGGGGCCCCCGGCTGCAGTCCGATCCCGGAAAACCGATCCGCCACCCACTGGGTCGACTGATGCAGTCCTGCTGAACCATTTCCCCGCCCCTCCCGTTGTGGATCGGCCAGCCAACCGACATCCGAGATCATTCGATCCGCATCGAGGACGGGACCCGGTCGTGCGAGAGGCTCTCGCGCATCTTCCGGCCCTGCGACCGAAACTCCCTTCGCCGTCCAGGAGAGGGGGGAAGTGTCAGTCCCCCATTCACCCTTGGCCACGTTGGTCGGTTCCTCCCCTTCGAACAGCAGATAGGAATACTTGCCGTAGTGAGGCAATTTTCTGGCCAGTCCTGGAATCGCCGCTTTGTTGTAACAACGGATCAAGCCCACGGTGAGATCTTCGTCGGCGGGATGCCGTGCCACCTGGATCCCGGAGTGATCCTCCGAGATCAAACCTGGCTCTACCCCAGGCGACTGCATCGCCGGGAGTTTCCATATGCCATCGGTCAGGCTGAACTTCTCCTGCAGCCCCTTGTGAAGGACCGCATTCCGCAAGGTTTCATTCGCCATACCCACCGTCGACTCGCCGAGGATCCACACCGCCCGATCGTGCGAGATCTCTTCCAGTTCGGTGTCGAGGACGATGTCAACATCTCCATCGGTAGCCCAGGATTCGGCCAGCGCTCGCCATGCCTCGAGCCTCGGACTCCGCGAGGGCAGGATGATCAACAGTGATGAGGCGCCGAAGATATCGCCGATGGTCGGTGGAGTCTCCGAACGATCGAGTCGCCGAAACACATCGAAAAACGGGTCGACCCTCACCGCAGCCACAGTTCCTACCACCTCGAAGGACTGCTGTCGGGGAACGACCCCCTCGTCTCCGGGAGTGAACTCCACCATCTGCTGTTGCCACCAAGATGAAGTCGTCAGTTGATAATGAACGGGAATCCCAACCTGGTACGGTTCCTGGTGCTGAACCTGGTCGATGCTCACTCGCGAGCTTCCTTCCCCGGATTCCACACTCAGCTGGAACTCAGGTGCTCCTGTCGTTTCAATCCAGGTTTTCATCCAGTTCACCAGTTCGATCCCAGCCACTTCTCCGATGGAATCGGCAATATCCTCGAAGGACGCACTCTGAAAAGAAAAGGACGAGTAGAACTCCTGAAGCCCTCGCTTGAATGCATCCTCACCAACCTTCAAGCGGATCATATGCCACAGCATCAGACACTTTCCGTAACCCACCGCTTCGGTAGCCCCGGAATGACGACTACGAAATTCACTCAAGGGGAAATCGAGGCCATCCTGGACATAGGATCCGAACTTTTTCAGGACATCTCGGCGGTACTCTGCTCCCCTGCCCTCACCTTCCTTCATCAGGTGATCGGCGAGGTAAGCGGTGAGTCCCTCGCACCAGTTGCCTGTCTGATAATCAACATACACAGAGTTGCCCCACCAGTTATGCAGGACCTCGTGCGGGTAGGATGACCTGAGGATGAAGGGGAGCCGGATCACCTGTGGTCCGAGCAATGTGAACGAAGGCATCCCGTATCCGCTCTCCCAGAAATTCTCCACCAGTGCAAACTTGGAGTACGGATAGGGTCCGATCAATTTCGAGTACATCTCGACATATTGAAGAGTCGCTTCGAGGTACTTCGATGCCAGGTTTGGCTCAGCGTCTCGCAAGAATACCTGAGCCTCGAATTGCGGTGTCCCCCTGGAATACTCGTGAAACTGAGCTGCGATGAGAAAGACCTCTTCCTGCAGCATTCCTTCTTCACTGCTCCAGCGAACCCGGCTCCTGCCCTCTTTACTCGGCAACGACTCTCTTTTCCCCTGGCTGACCGCAGTCCAGCCCTCGGGTAGGTCCACCACCAGCGAGAAGGACAACTTCCTTCCCTCTGGACGAGGTAACCAGGATGTCGCACCGCCGAGAAAGACTCCTTGATCTTCGATGGTGCCCGGAGTCGAGGAAAAGGATCTACCCGCACCTGAGCCGACCTGCTTCAACTTTTCCTGGATGACACCTGCAGCACTGAGTATCACTGGAGAGTTCTCTGGATGCTGCTGCTCGAACTCCACTCTCCACCAGCGACGCGCTACCGGTCGCTGGGGATCGAGTGCGGCTCCAGATCCATCCTCTGTCGCTTCCTGGATCTGCGTCAAGGAACCCGGCGACTCGAGTTGGGGCGTCAAGCCGGCATGCAGAGGGAACTCGAAGTGGCTCTGCTCCATACCTTCTGTGGACAGGGTGACGCGCCAGGCGATCGCTCCGGTCGAGGGGTGGAGAAGCACCTCAGCATCGAGTTGAGGCTCCCACCCGGGGGAATTCACCGCCGGCTGAATGGATAAGATGCTGCTGAAAATCAGGATGAGGTACATTCACTCCTCTTTCTCGGGTTGGTAGAGGATCTTATCTGCTGAACTCGGTTCGGTCCATGTTGACTCTGGTGGCTGGAAACCTTCTCATCCAGGGTACCTTCAGCGGACCATGCAGCCTGTACAGGAGAGCCTCAGATGAACAAGTTGGATCAGTTATTCCTGAAATCGGCGCTCAAGAGTGGGCTGCTCGACGACGCTGGGGTAAAGGCCATCGCTGCGGAGATCCAGAATGACAATGGAGATGCCAGTAGACACGCGGTGGCTCTCGATCTACTGACTCAGGATCAATCCAACCGACTCATCTCCAGTATCGAGGCCAAGATTCCCCCCGAGGGAATACCTGGATTCGAAATCCTCGGCCCCATCGGCAGAGGTGCAACCAGCACCGTGTGGAAAGCAAAACAGGAATCTCTGGGCAAGGTCGTGGCGCTGAAGGTGTTCTCCTCGACAGTGAGCAAAACTACTAGACCCGAAGATTTGATCACAGAAGCGAGGAATGCTGCGCGCTTGAACCACCCTCACATCGTTCATGCCCTCGATGCGGGGATCAGTGAGGGGAAGTGCTGGTTCGCCATGGAACTGGTGGAGGGGGAAACTCTTCAGCAAAAGTTGGTCAGAAGAGGATCACTTTCAGAAAGAGAGCTGGGAGAACTAGCCCTGTGCATCACGCAAGGCCTGTCCCACGCTCATTCTGCAGGCTTGCTCCATCGCGATCTCAAGCCCGGCAACATCCTGATCTCCGATGAAGGCGTTCCCAAGATCACAGACCTCGGTCTGGCCCTTGCCGAAGATGAAGCCGGTTCACTGAACAGTTCTGATCGGCGTAAGGGAACTCCTCTCTACATCTCGCCAGAACAGGCTCTGGGTCAAGATATCGACGCCAGGAGCGATCTTTACTCGCTCGGAGCAACCCTCTACCACTGCATGACCGGTAGGCCGCCCTTCCAGGGGAATAGCAATCGTGAGATCCTTCAGAAGCATGTGCAAGAACAGATCATCCCGGTTGCCACCCTGACCGGAGTCGATTCTCTACTCGATGAGGTAGTGGAAAAGCTGCTCGCTAAGGCTCCAGAGGAACGCTATCAGGATGCAGAGGCATTGCTCGCTGATCTTCATCTCGCCAGCGAATCATCGAATGAGAAAAACTCGATCAGTTCTCCCAGGCCCCGGAAACGACCCGCACGATCTTCTGGATCCTCCGGTACATCCCGCCAGCGGAAAAAGTCAGGGAGTTCCCAAGCTGCAACCCACAGCAAAAACACTCTGATGACCAAGATCGGGATGGGCGTCGGAATGGGCATCGCCGCCTTGATGGTTCTCTCTGCCGCGTCCAAGATGAATCAGGGTACACCTCAGTTTGATGAACGGTTGGAGCAACATCAAAACGAAATCGCAGCAAAGAAGATCGTGGAGCGAATGGCAACGGCCAAGATCGATTTCGACAGATCCGAGGCGCTCGCTGAATCTCATCTGAGTTCTATCTTGTCACAAGACCAAGATTTACAGGTTCGAGCACTCAAACTCGCACTCCCAACTCATGGAGGAACGCGAGCTTCGGCCAAGATGAGCACCGCTCTGGATAATATCAGGGTATCGATAGTGCAAACGAGGCAAGCGGATGGTCGAACGGTCATGGCTGAAGCCAATCTACTGGCCAGCGATGGTAAGTTGTGGGCCGCCATCACTCGCCTCGATGATCGCCCTTCTTCTGCGCGAAAAGACGAGGATCTCAACCGTGACATCGAGATCTTGCTCTCGAACTGGGAGGAGGAAATCGACTCCAGATTCGAAGCAGACCGTCAGAAGGTCACATTTCACAGGGATCGCCGAGAGTTCGTCGAAGCGCTGGCACTGATCGATGAGATCGAACTCTACGCAGATCCAGATAACACCAGCAGTGCCGTCAAGTGGCGAGAAGAAATCGTCATGGCTCGAAGTAAACTGGCGAAGGAAGAGTCGAAGAAGAGACTGGTCGAGGAAAACAGACTGTACCTGGCCCTCTGGACCGAATATCGGGAGAAAGCTCTCCAGCGAGACATCAAGGGAATGGTCAGCAGTGCAGTTTCCCTCGATGCCGAGTTGATGGTGGACGAGGTGAAGGCACTGCTCGAAACCGACCTGCTCGCCTTCGGCTTGCTCGATCAATTCATCAAGAGCGCACTTCAGGAACTGAAGGAAATGGGACAGGACGGAAAGGAAGTGACCCTCGAAAGGGTCCCACTGGAAGGCCGAAACAGGAGTCGCAAGGACCGAGGAGTCGTCGATCGAATAGACAGCGAGAGTGTCTGGCTTCGACTATCTTCCGAGAACGCCGTGATGCCGATGAAGATCAGCGAACTCACCGACTCCTTCCTGTTTGGCCTGGTTTCCCAGCGACACGGAAATTCGAGCGTCGAATACCGAATCCCTCTGGGGCTGATCAGCATGTACCGAGGTCTCAATGACATCGCACAGGAGAACTTCCGCATCGCCGAGGAAAAAGGCACCAGACCAGACACCTGGTTACAGCATCTGCAGTGGGCGAAGAATAACGTGTCCGGTTTCTGATCACTCCTCGATCAAGGCTATGACCCTTTTCCAGTCGGCCAGATCGTCCACATCCTCGAGAACCAAGGGGTTCTTCGTGACGACATGATCGACCATCAGATCCGGAAGAGCTAACAGAGCCCTGAGGTGCTGCGGGCCATCGACTTGCAGAAGAGTTTCGATCTTATCCCTGGTCACGATCACCGGATGACCACGGCGCATCGAATAAGAGATGATCCAGGCATCGATACTCGAATGGCTTTGACGGGCGGTCTCGGTCAGTTGTTCGACATCCGATTGCCTGACACCGATGACATCTACCGGATGAATCAGCATTGCATCCCACTGCCCTGCCACAGAGATTGCAGTCCTGATACTGCTGACCGGCCCATCACTGGGATCATGATTGATCACCAGTGGAGTTCCAATTCGATCCGCCTCTTCCTGCACTGCCGCACAATGAGTGCCTCCAGCCACCACCATCACTTCATCACATCCACCACTGTGCAGAGTCTGATGTAGACGATCGAGAATCGATCGGCCGTGAATATTCAGCAAAGCCTTGGGTGAACCGAGCCGACTCGACTCTCCTGCTGCGATGATGACTCCTCGAATCTTCACCCGGTGTGCTCCTCTACATCCGATTCCGAGAAGAAAGCTTCCAGTCCTGTACGAACTTCATCCCACGTGCCAGCGATGCGTCTGCAATCGGGCAAACTCGCGAGAAACCGTTTTCCGTAGGGCTTGTTGACGATCCGTGCATCTCCGATGACCACGACACCCCGGTCATCGAGGGTGCGAATCAACCGGCCGAATCCTTGACGCAACCCCAACACCGCTCGGGGCAATGCGAGGTGAGCAAATGGGCTCTTTCCTCTCGCTTCCAGTTCCTCCGCCCTACCTTGTTCGAGCGGGTGATTAGGAACTCTAAATGGCAACCTGGCGATGATCACACAAGACAATGCCGCTCCAGGAACATCGATTCCTTCCCAGTACGACTGATTTCCGAAAAGCACTGCATGACCGGAGTCGACGAATCTCCTCAGCAATTCACTCCGGGGGGCTTCACCCTGTACCAGAAGCGGCATGCCAAGCGCCTGCAGACCAGAACGAACCATCTCTGCCGTTCGCCGAAGCGCTTGATGTGACGTGAACAGGACAAAGGTTCGGCCGTCTGCCGCACGGGCGGTGTCGAGCACCATCTCTACAATCTTCTGGTCATATCCAGAACTACCCGGATCGGGGATGTCACCCGGCAATCCAAGCAAGACCTGACGCTTCCAATCAAATGGAGAAGAGAAGTCCTCGCGACGAATTCGCTCCCGCTCGACATGATCCCAGCCCAGCCGATCGCTGAGAAAGTTCCACGATTCCCCGACCCTCAACGTGGCACTGGTCTGGATCACTGTAGAAACCGGGCCGTATAGGTACTCGGCGAGGAGTTCATCGACGCGTAAAGGGGCTGCACGAAGGACCAGTTGCTTGACAGGTTTCGATGCCATCTCGATCCATGGCTGGATTCCACCTGCGGCTCCCAGAACGAAATCGATCGATGAGATCTGCTCGACCACAGAACGAAGTGCCGAACGCATCTCCACCAGGCCTGCCTGAAATTCTAGTTCCGGTTCGAAGGTCTCCTCTTCAAGAACATCGAAGCAATTTTGCAACTCACCTCTCAACCCATCGAGGCTCTCCCTCACGTCCGCCAGTGGAGGAGAAACCACGGTCATCGGAAGCAAACCTTCACGATCCCCGATTCGCGCCATCAACGACCCGTTTTGCCCCGAGGAATCTCCCACCAGATGAGCCGCAGAGAGAACCCTGACCTCCAGCCGATCGAGTGCCGCCTCGATCTCCCGTCGGGCGACTCGTACCCGCGGGAGAACATTCATCGACAACAATTCGTGAGCGTGACCCTGGTGATGGCGAGCGAGGTGGCTGCGTAGCCAGGGAAGACGACCACTCTCTTTTCTACTGCTCTTGCCACGACTGGACACCAGTCGGCCCAGCACCTGGAGAGCACCTCGGCGAGATACTTCCGCCCCCAGGTGGTGACAGGCCACCTCCTCCAGGTGGTGACCCTCATCGAAGATGAGCTTCTGATATCCAGGAATCACCAGGTCACTATCGAAATCTCCGGTCGATCTCCGCAGTTTCAGGTCGGCAAAGAGCAGGTGATGATTGACCACCACGATATGTGCACCGAACGACTTTCGCCTTGCCTCGTAATAGAAGCACTCACGGTAATGCGGGCATCGCGCCTTCAATGATTGATCGGAAGTGGACTGGAAATCGGACCAGATCTCAGCAGGAACCTCGCCTAGCATCTCCTGGCGAGTGCCATGCTTTGCCTCGCCGAGACGGTCGATCACATCCGCTACCCAGCTCGCTCGCTCTTCATCATCGGAGAAGATCTCGGGTTCCGTAGCCACCTGCTTGGTCTTTCTCCGGCAAGCATAATTGCCACGCCCCTGGATCAAGGCGAATCGGAAATCGATTCCCAGCACTCTTTGAAGAGCAGGCAGATCCTTGTGAACCAGTTGTTCGCCAAGCGGAATCGTAGCGGTGGAGACCACCACCCTGCTGCGATTTTTGACCGCCCATAGAATCGCGGGCACCAGATATGCATAGGACTTCCCGATCCCGGTTCCTGCTTCCAGAGCAGCGATGTCGCCTTGATTGAGAGCCCTCGCGACAGACTTCGCCATCTCCACCTGCCCGGGGCGTTGCTCATATCCGGGGAAGGATGTGGAAAAGACTCCTCCGTCAGCAAAGATCTGTTCGATCTCGACGGGATCCACTACCACTTCCTCGCGCTCGGGAAACGGCTCGACGACTCGATTCATCTTGCTGCCATCATTACTGACGATGAAGAATCCGAGACGTCGGCCACCCGCTTCCGAGGCGATCGAAAGGTCGGCGGGACTGGGAGTGAGATCTCCCCCCGGATGATTGTGGATCAACACCTGAAATCCCTCATCCGCGCGGGAAAGGAAGACAGGCACCTCTGAAGAGCGACCTCGTGCGACCGCCTCGACCTGATGGAGTCGGCCCTGGTCATCGACTCGACCGAGGAAGAAGACCTCATTCTGGCCAGCGTCAGCGATCTCGGAAGCGATCTGCTGTCGAATAGCAGGAGTCATCCACTGTGCAGTGTCGATTCCTTCGGTACGGCCCAAAATTGTTTCCTCTCCGGGTAGATGGAATCATCGACCCAGATCACCCACTCGGCAAGCCCACCGACGCAGTACCGATGAGAAAACTCCCCGCCAGGAACCCATGGTTCCTGGCGGGGAGTTGTAAGCCACTGAAAGCAGCGACAGATTCGCTACAGAATTAGCAGCCACCCGTCGGTGTCGCACAATCGAGAGGATCGGTGTCTGTCGGGTCGATTCCACAGGTTCCTCCTGGTGCCGGAGGTGCCGCCCCTCCCGAGAAGAGGAATCCAAGCTCGTAGACCGCATCTCCGATGTTCATCGATCCGTCATCGTTGACGTCTGCAGAATCATCACAGCCAGGAGCGACACCACCAGAGAAGAGGAACCCGAGCAGGCTCACTGCGTCACCGATGTTGATCGCCCCATCTGCGTTGACATCTCCACGACGGAACTGAATCCCTCCGACATTACAAGCAGGATCGCTGAAGCAGTCGGGGTCATCGCAGTCTGCCAGGGTGTCGCCATCGTCATCGACTCCATTGCTGCAGTCCTCACTCGGCCCCGTGCTCGGAGCTGCCCCGGTGTGGTAAAGACCGCAGGAGATGCCGCCGAACTCGAAGACCGCAGAGTAGGACTCGTTGACTCCGTCATTGTCGGCATCGATATCGGGGAAGATATTGAAGGTGTTGAGCAGATCCACCAGGGTTCCTGCGAAGGGTGCGGGAGCGGGCTGGGTGATGAGGAAGGACTGAGTCAGGAACGCACTCGTCGGAGTACTCTGGAACTCATAAACACCGGTAAGAGAGCCAGGGAAGAAGTCTGCCTCGACGGTCAGTCCGTTGAGTGGGATTCCCGAGACGTAGATGGTTCCGGGGCCGGCAATCAGGTGACCACCGGTGAGTGATCCGCCGGGGAAACTTGAAATCGGCTCACCTGTCATCGGATCGTAATCGAGCGGATCGATCACGAAGTCATTGAACCCGTCGCCGTTATTCGTGAAATCACCATCCAGGTCGAATCCACCGAAGGCGTTCAGTGTGATGTCTCCATCATCCTGGTAGGTGGGATCGTCGAGATCCGCAACCTCGAGGAGGAACGGGAAGTTATCGAGATTAGAAGCCAGTAGAGAGTTGAGTCCGGCCGCGATGGTCGGGTTGGAACCGAGGATTCCGCCGGTCACCACCTGAGAGGTCGCCACAAAACCCTCGGCTCTCGGATGGTAGGAATAGTAGAGATCGCAGGAGATTCCGCCGAACTCGAAGACTGCTGAGTAGGACTCGTTGACTCCGTCACTGTCTGCATCGGTGTCGGGGAAGATGTTAAAGGTGTTGAGCAGATCGACCAGGGTGCCTGCAAAGGGAGCAGGAGCTGGCTGAGTAGCAAGGAAGTCCTGGGTCAAGAAGGCGTCGGTCGGAGTACTCTGGAACTCGTAGACCCCGGTCAAGGTTCCCGGAGTGAAGTCCGCCTCGACGGTCAAACCGTTGAGGGGGATGCCCCCGACAATGATGGTTCCAGGCCCGGCGACCATGTGTCCATCGACGATGGTTCCATCAGGGAAACTAGAAACGGGTATCCCGGTGTTCTCATCGAAAGAAGTCGGATCAATCGCGAAGGCGTTGGATCCGGAACCGTTATTCGAAGAATCGCCGTCCACGTCGAATCCACCGAAGGCGTTGAGTGTGATGTTGTCGTCATTGGTGTAGGTCGGGTCATCCAGATCCGCCACTTCCAGAAGGAAAGGAGCGGTCAGAAGACGCTCTGCCAGCAGCTCGTTCAAACCCGCTGCGATGGTCGGGTTGGAACCGAGAATTCCTCCAGTGACCACCTCGGAGGTGGCGACAAAGCCAGGCCTGGAATTCTGCGCCTGAACTTCTACACCGATCAGAAAGGTAAGAATGACTGCAATGGTGGTAAAAACGCTAGACGTGTGCCGCCTCATGAAACCTCCTCATAATTTGGTTCGAAATAGATCACTCTGAATTTCAGTATCTCTTCAATCTTCCCGTATGAGGTCGAGTACCGATAGCCCCAATTCACACTTCTCGACAGTTATCTGGCTAAAAAAAAGTGGCGGTCCCAGCACCGGGATACCGCCACAAGTCTTATTCCTAAAGGACTTTAGGCTAAGTCTTCTCGCGCAAGCCCTCCGCCACCACCGAAACATGATTGGCCAGAACCTCGAGGAATCCCCCCGAAACGCTCCAGTTCCGATCCTCCGAGTTCTCAAGGGTGACTCTCAGAGGACCCTTTCCCAGTGCAGTGATCAACGGAGCGTGCCCCGGCAAGATCCCGAGACGGCCATCCAGAGCGTGAGCCTCGACGAAGGAAACCTCGCCATCGAAAACCTCGCCATCGGGCGAAAGCACCGTGCAGCGTAGAGTGCCGGCCATCGGCCTACCCCTTTGCTTTCATCTTGTCCGCCTTTTCCACCGCTTCTTCGATGGTCCCGACATACATGAATGCCTGTTCAGGAAGGTGGTCCCACTTACCCTCGACCAGTTCCTTACAGGAACGGACCGTCTCAGCCACCTCGACGTACTTACCGGGGAATCCGGTGAACACCTCGGCAACACTGAACGGCTGGGAGAAGAACCGCTCGATTCTACGTGCACGCCCGACCAGGATCTTGTCCGCCTCGGAGAGTTCGTCCATTCCGAGGATCGCAATGATGTCTTGCAGGTCACGGTAACGCTGAAGAATTCGCTGCACCTCACGAGCGACCGAGTAATGCTCTTCCCCGATGATTTGGGGATCGAGGATTCTCGAGGTCGACGCCAGCGGATCGATCGCGGGATAGATCCCCTTACCAGAGATTCCGCGGTCCAGCACCGTGGTGGCATCGAGGTGAGCGAACGCAGTCGCAGGAGCTGGATCTGTCAGGTCATCCGCAGGCACGTAAATCGCCTGCACCGATGTAATGGAACCGGTTTTCGTCGAGGTGATTCGCTCCTGCAGTTGTCCCATCTCGGTGGCCAGCGTCGGCTGGTATCCCACCGCACTGGGCATCCGTCCCAGCAGAGCTGAAACTTCAGATCCCGCCTGGGAGAATCGGAAGATGTTGTCCACGAACACCAACACGTCGGAACCGGAGGTGTCACGGAAGTGCTCCGCCATGGTCAAGGCTGACAGTGCGACCCGCAATCTTGCTCCGGGAGGCTCGTTCATCTGACCAAAGACCAGAACGGTACGGTCCAGCACGCTGAACTCTTGACCATCATCTCCCTTGATCACCGCCTCTTTCATCTCGTTCCAGAGGTCATTTCCTTCACGGGTTCTTTCTCCCACTCCTGCGAAACAGGAGTAGCCACCATGCTTGGTCGCCACGTTGTTGATCAATTCCTGAATCAACACCGTCTTGCCCAATCCGGCACCTCCGAAGAGTCCGGTCTTTCCACCCTTGGAGTATGGCGTGAGAAGGTCGACCACCTTGATTCCGGTCTCGAACACCTGGGTAGATGCTTCGAGATCTTCGAAAGCCACGGCGTCGGCATGAATCGCCCGGTATTCCTTCACCTCTGCGGGAGGAAGCTTGTCGACCGGTTCGCCGAGTAGATTGAATACTCGACCGAGGACTTCTTCCCCTACCGGCACCATGATCGGCGCCCCGGTATCGCTGATTTCCATGTTTCGAACAACACCATCGGTGGAAGCCATGGCAATGGCTCGCACTCTGTTTCCTCCAAGATGCTGCTGCACTTCTAGAGTCAACTTGATGTCACCCTGGTCGATCTTGAGGGCGTTGTAAATCGGAGGAAGTTGGCCCTCCGGGTACTCGGCATCGATGGTTGCACCGATCACCTGCACAACCTTGCCGTTGACTGCGGTTTCGCTCACGGGTTTGGCTCCAGTCTCTCATCCGACGGCATCTGCTCGCCGGAATATCCAGTTAGATCAGTTCAACACCTCGGCGCCACCGATCACTTCCAGGATCTCCTGGGTGATGGCTGCCTGACGCGTACGGTTATAGAGCTGAGTGTATTTCGTCGCCATTTCCTCGGCATTGTCGGTCGCATTCTTCATCGCCATCCGACGAGCAATCTGCTCGCTGGCCGCGGCTTCCACCAACGCCTGGAAAAATTGCATTTTCAATGAGAGCGGCAACAGCCGCCCCAGAATCAGTTCCGGACTCGGCTCGAGGATGAACTCCCCGCCTCCGCCCTTTGCACTGCTTTCGTCACTCGAATCCTCATCTGTGATCGGCAGCAGGGTGCGCACTACCGGCGCCTGACGAGCCGCATTGATGTAGTGCGTGAACACGACTGACACTCCATCAATCTCACCCTGTTCAAAACTTGTCATCACAGGTTCCAGGACCGCTTCAGCCTCCTCGAAGGTGGGGCGATCCTCGAAGTGAATCATCGACTCGACCGTGTCACGACCCAGGTACTTGAAGCGGCTGATCCCCTTCTTTCCCAGCATGTAGACATCGACGGCGATCCCATTTGCCGCCTGAGTGTCGATGAACTGCTCGGCTAACTTCAGGGTATTGGTGTTGTAACCACCGCAAAGACCACGATTGGCCGTAACGATGAACAGCACCTCCCGGGTCGGCTTCTCGACCTCTCTGAGCAGCGGAAAACTACCTGAAAGGCAATCCCCGCTGCTACCGAGATCTCGCAGAATCTCTGCCAGTTTATCTCCGTAGGGCTGGGTCGCTTCGATCCTTCTCTGACACACCACGGCCTTGGCGGTGGAGATCATCTCCATCGTCCGCGTGATCTTCTTGGTGTTATTCACCGATCGGATCTTATTTTTCAGCTCTCTCGAGGTGGCCACGCTATCTCCTCGCCTCGCTAGCCTTGCGGCAACTTGGCACTGAAGTCCTTGTTGAAGTCAGAGACGACCTTGGTGAGATTCGCCTCTTCCTCTTTGTTCATCTCTCCTGCATTGACAATGCCCTCGAGAATCTCGGGGAATTCGCTGCGGATGTGATTGAGCAACTTGTCCTCGAAATCTGCCAGCGAACTGACCGGCAGATTATCGAGGTGTCCATTGGCGCCGCACCAGATCACCACCACCTGTTCGGAGATGGGCATCGGCTTGTACTGCGGCTGCTTGAGAATTTCCACCATGCGGAAACCTCGGTCGAGTTGGGCTTGTGTCGCCTTGTCGAGGTCGGTTCCCAGTTGAGCGAAGGCTTCCAGTTCCCTGAAGGCAGAGAGGTCGAGTCGCAGTGAACCTGCAATCTTCTTCATCGCCTTGATCTGTGCGTTACCACCCACCCTGGATACCGAGATTCCAACGTTCACCGCAGGCCGCTGGCCGGCAAAGAACAGGTTTGGCTCCAGGTAGATCTGACCATCGGTGATCGAGATCACGTTGGTCGGAATGTACGCAGAAACTTCACCTTCTTGCGTCTCGATCACCGGAAGAGCAGTCATCGATCCTCCGCCGAGATCGTCGGAGAGTTTCGCGGATCGTTCCAGCAGGCGAGAGTGCAGGTAGAAGACGTCTCCAGGGTATGCCTCACGTCCCGGAGGACGACGCAGAAGCAGAGACAGCTGACGATAGGCAGCCGCTTGCTTCGACAGGTCATCGTACACGCAGAGGGTGTGCCCACCTTTGTACATGAAGTACTCGGCCATCGCAGCACCGGAGTAGGGTGCGATGTACTGCAACGGTGCGGGACTGGATGCCGGAGCGCTGACCACGATGGTGTAAGCCATAGCACCCTCACGCTCGAGACGATCCACCACGCCCGCAATCGTCGACCCCTTCTGCCCCACCGCGACATAGACGCAGATCACGCCACTGTCTCGCTGGTTGATGATGGTATCGATGGCGACGGCGGTCTTGCCGATCCCCCGGTCACCGATGATCAACTCTCGCTGACCCCTTCCGATGGGGATCGTCGAGTCGATCGCCTTGATCCCGGTCTGAAGCGGCTCGTGAACCGATTTCCGGTCCGCGATTCCCGGCGCAGCGGATTCCACTGCACGGAAATGTTCCGTCTTGATCGGACCCTTGCCATCGAGAGGATTCCCGAGCGGGTCGACGACCCGTCCGAGCATCGCCTCTCCACAAGGTACCTGCATGACGGTTCCGGTTCTCTTGACTTCGTCCCCCTCCTTGAGGGTCGCGAACTCACCGAGGATTACAGCTCCGATGGAGTTTTCTTCGAGGTTGAACGCGAGACCGTTGGCGCCGTTTGAGAACGCCAGCATTTCACCTGCCATGCAGTTTGAAATACCGTAGATCCGGGCGATTCCGTCTCCCACCTCGAGAATGGTTCCGACCTCATCTACTGCGAGGTCAGACTGGTAATTTTCGATCTCCTTCTTGAGAACAGAGGAGATTTCGTCGGCATTAATTTTCATCGATCAGGTCTTTCCCGAATCGAGTTAACGAAACTTCTTGACGGACCTTCCGCAATTGGGTGCGAAGGCTACCGTCGACAACCAAGTCACCGATCTGGATGGTCACTCCAGACAAGAGGCCAGCATCCACCAGTTCGGTAGAGACCACCTCCTTGTTCAATTTCTTCTCGATCGCTGCTTTCAGTGCGTCCGTTACCTCTGCAGAGAGTTCTACTGCAGAAGTGATGGTCACATTGACCCTGCCAGCAACTTCATCAATCTGTTCCCTGTAAGCCTGTGCGATGTCCTCGATCAGGGCCTGCCGATTGCGGTCGATCAGAATCCGTACCAGGTTCAAAACCGGGTCCGAGACCTTTCCCTGCAGAGCCCGCTCCAACGCTTCCTTCTTGTCCCCACGACGAATCTTGGGGCTTTCCAGAAAAACCTTGAAGCTGGCCTCGGATTCGACCGCTTCTGCCAAAGCATCCAGCTGGTCACCATAGAGTTCAGCCTCGCCGCTGGCGGAGCCCACCTCCATCAGCGCACGGGCATACGCCTGTGCGACCGGGTGCCGTTGTTTGATGCCGACTGCCATCACAAACTCCTAATTGATCTTCTCGTACTCGGAAATGGTTTCGCGGGCGATTCGTTCGTGATCATCGCCTGTCACCGAGTGACCGATCAGCTTCTCGGAAATCGAGATGGAAAGATCAATCGCACGGGTGTTGATCTCGTCGACGGCCTTTTCCTTGGCCTGATCGATCTCTGACAACACCTTGTTCTTGATGTCCTCAGCCTGACTACGAGCATCGGCGACTACCTGGTCGCGAACGACCTCGGCATCTCGTTTACCCTCCGCAACGATGGCGCTGGCTTCCTTGCGAGCCGCGGCGAGCACCTTCTCCTGTTCTGCCTGAAAGGCTTGCTGCTCCACGCGCATCCGATCCGCAGCCTCAAGAGACTCGCGAATCTTTGCGTCACGCTCATCCAGTGCAGTTGCAATCGGCCCCCAGGCCTTCTTCTTGAGCACCAGGAACGCCAACACGAAAACCACCACCGTGTAGATGAAGGTTTCCATATCAGGATCGAGCAATCCCTTCTTCGCACCACCAGCGGCATCCTCTGCCAGTAACTGACTGGTTGAAAGCAGCAGGGATAGGATCAGAACCGAGAGGATCTGGATCACACGAGAAGCGCCGACTGCCTTACACACTGGTCGCCAAACCAATGATCGAGTTGTAGATCATGAAGCAGATCACCACTGCAAAGAGGGCTACACCCTCGACCAGCGCCGCTGTCAGCAACATCGCACCACGAACGTCGCCCGAGGCTTCTGGATTACGTGCGATCGCCTCACAGGCAGAACCTGCAAGTTTTCCGATACCGAGTCCAGCACCTACGGCAGCCAGTCCAGCACCGATTCCAGCACCGAGGATGCCGTTGGCAAGCATGCTTCCATCTGCTGCTGCGAGGCTCAGGAGTCCCATGAGCATTTCCATCATATTCCCTTTCTGATGCTCACCCGATTCTCAGATGAACCCACTTTATTGCCCCCGAAGGGGTCAAGATTTTTGTGACTAATGTTCCGGATGCAAAGCTAACGACAGGAATACCGTCGTCAGGAACGCAAAAATGTAGGCCTGAATGAAGGCCACCAGTAATTCAAGAAATGTCAACATCACACTACTCAATACTGACACCACGGTGATCACCGATCCGGTCAGCATATTTTCTGCAGAAATGATCCCGGCAAACCCGAGGATCACGGCCAGCATGATGTGTCCCCCGACCATGTTCGCAAAAAGTCGAATCGCCAGCGCACACGGCTTGATGATGTGTCCGCCGATTTCGATCGGAATCATCAACGGCCAGAGGTATGCCGGACCGACCAGAAGATTGGCCTTGAGATATGGGATCAGTCCATTGCGCTGAACTCCGACGAAGTGGTAGGTCACCAGAGAAATCACAGCGAATCCTGCGGTGACGCTGATGTTCCCCGTCGCAGTCGCAGACCCAGGGATCAGCCCAAGCAAGTTGCAAAACAGGATCACGAAGAAGAAGGTCCAGATCAGCGGCAGGAATCTCTGGGTATCGTCGCCGAGAAATGGTTTGACCATTTCATCGCGAATGTAGATCAGGACCACCTCGAACAGGCTCGCAGCCCGGCCTCCCGGAGCTCCGCCGGCAATCTTCTTGCCGATCATCGGGAAGATCGCGACACAGACGAGTGCCGAGACGACGAGCATCAGGACATGCTTCGTCACCTGCAAGTTGTCGGTGAGCCAGTGCAAATCGTGATCGAGCACGTGGCTCAGCGGATCACTACTTGCCAGGGTCAGCATCAACCCGTTCATCTACCAGCCTCTTCCTTGGCCCCTTCAGGAGCGTCTTCGGTATCGATCTTTTCGTTCGTCTGTCTTCCAACACCCACCGAGGTGGACATTTCCAGCTCTCCGCGCTTCAGCGCCTGGGCGAGTGTCGCGATCTCCACGCCCAGCACCAGCAGATACAGGACCGTGGTCGCCAGCAGCGCTCGTGGGCTCCAGAGACTTCCGGAGCCGTTGACACTCTCGGTGATCGTGTGGGCCAAGCCCACGCTCGCAAAGAGCACAAACGCTCTTTGCACCACACCCTTCAACATCTCGCCAGCCATCTTGTGCGACTCGCAGGTGAGCGTTTTTTTCAAACTGCGAAATCCAAGGACTCCCAGCCCGACCGCCCAGAAGCAACTCCAACTGAGACAAATCAGCGCACCGTCGAGAGAATCGTCGCCCCACTCTTCGCTCACGAAAATTGCGGCGACTCCGCTGGCCACCAGCACGGTCCCGGCACTTCTCGCCAAAAAGACCTGGAAGAGACTCATTCCTTCTCCTCTGCTGCTGAAGATCGAGCCTCGTCTTCACCACCGGGGGACTCTTCATCCTCCCGAACAGATCGCGGCCCCTGACCTTCTTGCAACAAGATCTTTACCATGGCAACCAGTCCCAGTCCGATTCCAGCAAGGGTTCCGAACGGAGCGATCTCGAACTTGTCATCCAACCAGTTCCCCCCCAATGCGAGGGCGATGAAGGTCAGGACAACTTGAAATCCCAGAGTCGACAGGCGCACTATCGCCGCCGCCTTCGCTGGATCTCCTTCAGGTTTGGAACTCGAGGAATGACTCATGCTCGACGCTCCTGATCGGCCTCTGGAAGATGATCAGGAATCCTGCTCATCGACCTCACAGCAAGGAGGGAAGGTAGCAACGGCCCAGAAAGAGGTCAAGGAAATCGAACAACCTAAAAACGACTGAATTCGTACTCCTGTGCCGTCTGAGAAGCGGTTCCTGTGAAACTGATCAGTCTTCCGATTCCAGTGCATCCCGGACCTGCTGAGCTCTGACCGATGCCGGGGCGAGACGCAGAGCACGGATGGAGAACTTGAGTGCCTTCTCCTTCTCATCCAACTTCCACAATACCCAGCAATAATCGGGATAGATCTCCTTCAACGCCGGAGTCTCGGCGGCGAGTCTCAGTTCCAGTTCTCTCCTCGCCTTCCCCCACGCCTCGATTTGAATGAAAGCCCTGGCCAGTAATTCATGACCGTCATCTGCGTAAGGAGAGATGAAGGGCAGATCCCACGCAGCATCGACCACCCCTGGCCAGTCTTCCTTCTGTGCCAATCTCTGTGCCAATGCCAGTCGCGTAGGGGCATCGTCTCTATTGTTGGCTACCTGTGCTCGCAGCGAGTCGATCGACTCATCGGTCCATCCGAGATCATCCTGAATCGTCGCCAGTTCAATCCATGGGCTACGACCTCCAACCGGTGACCGAGTGGACTTCGGAGCTTTTATTGTTGCCGCAGCGTAGAGGTCCAGCGCTTCCTGACTATCACCACGCTTTCGCAATTGCTGCGCCAGTAGTATCTGACATCGATAGGTCCAGATCGATTCCCCCGCGATCGCTTTTCGCAGTGATTTGATGGCACTATCCACCTTGCCTTCGCTCAGTTGCATCCAGCCCTGAACCGCGGCGAGATCTGCATTGTCTTCAGCGACCTTGCTGGCCCTTCCCATCGACAACTCCGCATCGGCCTTGCGTCCCGACCCGAGATACGCCGCCGCTAACCAGGCCCATGCCGAAGCATCGTCGGGAGAATTTTCGGCACGTTCCTTCAGGTGGTCGACATGCCGTTGCTGGAAACTCGGGCCCACTCCATTGGCGAGGATCCACGCGCCCAACCACGCCTTCACCTGTGCATCGAACTGCTCGGTCGATTGGCCGAGTATTCCACGAATCACCTCAGAAGTCGTATCCCCACGGGAATAGGCCTCCAGCATCTTGCGGATCGCCGCGAGGCCGTGTGATTCTCCGATCATCTCGCAGATCAGACCACTCTGGACGTATCCAACCATGATCTCGTTTCGCCATTTCGGGCTCATGAAAGCCCCCTGGAGATCGTCGATGCCTCGCAATGTTCCGCCATGGAATTCAGAGGCGATCAACAGGGGCTCATGGCGTTTCCAGCGCGGCTGGGTACGCCCCTCCTCGTAGACTGACAATCCTTCGCCAAACCATCTCGGGATCCGGTGCTTTGCTTTTTGCAAGGTCGCCACGTGGGCAAACTCATGCACAGCAACCGCCCCCCAATTTCCCGGAATCGCATTCGGTGTGGTAAGAGTAACGAGCCGACCAAAGCAAACTCCACTGGCCGCCAGGCCTGGTAATCCGATCGATCTCGCAGAGAAATAGGAATGATCCGAGAAATCCTCCACGGTCATGGGCCTGGCGATGGATGTTTCGTAATCACGATCCAACATCGCTCGAGTTTTCAGAAGCAAGGGAAGGATGTAAGGCATCAACCATGGCTCTTCATCACGGCGCATCCGGATGACCAGTCCGTCTTCTTCCGTGGTGGTGAACTTCTCATCGATATGAGACATCAAGGTTCGAGTATTTTTGACCCACACATTGTACTTATCTAGCAGCCACGCCTCTTCAAGTGCGACTCTGCCCTCGCTCTCGAGGCCGCTCCGCAGAGCATTGATGGAAAAGATCGCATAGGACCTGGGCAATCCGGGATCCAGTTTCATCGCCTTCTGGGCGTGTTCAGAAGATTCCCTGTAGAAGAAACGATCGACCAGCCGCTCCGCCAGCGTGACATGGAACACTGCAGGTGCTGGGTGTGCCTGCTCGACACTGGTTTGTAACTGCTCGAACTCATCGAGCCGTGCGGTGGCCCACAGTACTGCAGCGAGCAGCCCCTGGGCTTCCTGGTGCGTGGGGTCGATTTCCAGCACCGCTCTGTACAGTTGTTCCGCCTCTTCCCAGCGCTCCGAGCCAAAGGCCTGGTCACCCTCCAGGATCAACATCGCCGGGTATGCCGAGGAAACGGCCTTGGCCCTGGCGATCAAGTCATGGACCTCCTTGCCCCGTTCTCCCGGAAAGCGATAGTCCGACCAGGTCGAGCGAGCCAATCCGATCAAGGATTCGACGTGTCGTGGATTGGTGGATAGTGCATCACGGTAATGGCTTCTGGAGTCGGGGTAGTTGTACTTGCTATTGAGAGCGAGGCCGCTGGCGGCATGGGCCGCTACCGAGTTCTTGTCGATGTATAATGCACTGTCATACATCACCTCGTAGGCATCACGGAAACGATTGAGACCTTCACAAGTTTTCCCGAACCACACGAACTGCTCGGGACTCAATTGTTGTGCTTCTTCCCTCGACATCTTCTTGTAGAGGTCGAGCACTTCACGAAGTTTCTTTTCTCCTTCAGTTCGTTTTCCTTGCTTGATCTTCAACAATCCAAATCTGCTGCCGGCTTCGATGTGCTTTGGTTCCGCTGCTAACGCCTTGAGTAAGTAAGCCTCGGCAACGCCATCTCTTCCTCGATCCATCTCCAGTCCGGCAGCGGCCACCAGAAGATCGGGAGTTTCTCCAGCGAACAACGCATGCGAGGTCAAGGATTTCAGCGCTTGCTCTGAGCGACCTGTTTCCCGGAAGAGACGCGCCTCGAGTAACGGAAATATTCCTGGCTCTTCCTCAACCCAATCGCCCGCTTCCTGGTATTGGCCCGTCTCGATCAGATGAAGGAGTTCCGCTCGCTCATCGAGATCGAAACTGAACAGTTGCACGGTGGCCAGCAGCAGGATCGCCGCCGAACAGATCAAGGAACGGGCAAATGGAAATTTCATCGGTGATCCAACTCCTGGCTATGGGAATCCGTCGGTCCAATTTGCGATATCTTACACCAGGTACCATCCAAGGGGAGTATTCGGCCCATATCCACACTTCCTAAATCGCCCCATGGGCCTGATTTGTCGTCATCGACCTCAGCATCCTAGACTCCTTAGTCGGCGAATGCCGCACCTGGGAGTGTCTTGCAGGAGGGAGCCCATCGTGGCCGTGAAGTTCACTGAGAAAGCCGAGAAGGTCTTGCAGATCGCCAAGAGTGAGGCCAAGCGTCTCGGTCATGGGTATGTCGGAACAGAGCACATTCTATGGGCTCTTCTGCATCAACCGGACTCCGTTGCAGTCCAGGCGATCTTGCGCTGCGACCAGACCGTCAATGACTTGCTGTCGGCACTTCAAGACAGCCTGAGCCGAATCCCTGGAAATACAGCAACTACACCTCTGGAAACTACTTACACACCACATGCAAAACGCTGCCTTGAACTGGCGCGCGAACAAGCCGTGATTCTTGACCAGTACTACATCGGCACCGAACACCTGCTGATCGGCCTGGGAAAAGAAGAAGAAGGAGAAGCCTCTCGAATACTGTCGGAGAGGGATCTAGGAAAAGACCGACTTCAAAATGTCATACAGAGGATGCTGGGAGGCGAAGTGGACCAATCACCAGGAAGTACCGTCAAGAGAAGTGGAGTGGCGACACCGACCCTGGATTCCAACGGTGTGGATCTGACTGCCGTTGCAGCTCAGAACCGCCTGGATCCGGTAATCGGACGTAACAAGGAGATCGAACGAATCATTCAGATTCTCTCCCGTAAGACCAAGAACAACCCAGTGGTATTGGGGGAGCCCGGTGTCGGCAAAACAGCCATCGTGGAAGGACTCGCCCAGCGCATCGCAGACAACGCCGTTCCCGATGTACTCGCGAGGAAACGGGTTGTCTCTCTCGATCTAGCCTCGCTCCTTGCGGGAACCAAGTACCGTGGAGAATTCGAGAAGCGCATCAAGGCGATCATCAAGGAGATTGCCGAGTCTGGCAATGTGATCCTGTTCGTCGATGAACTGCATACCATCATGGGTGCTGGGGCATCCGAGTCGAGTCTCGATGCTTCCAACATTCTGAAGCCCGCCCTCTCCAGGGGCGAGATCCAGTGCATCGGTGCCACCACCCTCGATGAATACCGCAAGCACATCGAAAAGGACGGCGCCATGGAGCGTCGCTTCCAACCGATCATCGTCGATCCGCCCAACCGGGACGATGCTCTGGAGATCTTGACCGGACTGCGTGACACTTTCGAGGCGCATCACCGCGTTCAAATCACTGACTGTGCCCTCGCATCGGCAGTAGATCTGTCGATCCGCTACATCTCCAACAGGTTCCTTCCCGACAAGGCGATCGATGTTCTGGATGAAGCCTGTTCCCGCGAGCGATTGCAGCGGACCACCCGTCCACCCGACCTCACAGAGGTCGAGTCTCAGATCGAGCAACTGCAACGCGAGAAGAACGAGGCCGTGTTCGCTCAGGATTTCGAGTTGGCTGCAGAGATTCGCGATCAACTTGAGAATCGCAAGAACTACAAGTCTCAAGTGATTCAGGATTGGAAAGACAGTTCCAAGGAAGTCGACGGCAAGGTGGATAGCTCAAGTATCTCCTACACCGTCGCCGAGATGACTGGGGTGCCGATCCAGAATCTCCAGGAGGAGGAAGCGACCCGCCTGAAGAAGATGGAAGAAACCATTCACCTCGATGTCGTGAGCCAAGATCATGCGATCAGCTCGATCAGCCGTGCCACACGTCGTGCCAGAGCAGGTCTCAGAGATCCCCAGCGCCCGATGGGTTCATTCATATTCGTCGGCCCCACAGGTGTTGGAAAAACTCTCGTCGCCAAATCCCTGGCCAAGTTCTTGTTCGGGACTGAAGACGCGTTGCTCTCGATCGACATGTCGGAATACGCAGAGAAACACTCCATCTCGCGCCTGATCGGATCCCCTCCTGGATACGTCGGATACGATGAGGGAGGCCTGTTGACCGAGAAGGTCAGGAGAAAGCCGTACATGGTGGTCCTCTTCGACGAGATCGAAAAGGCCCACACCGACATCTCGAATACTCTTCTTCAAGTGCTAGAAGAAGGTCGTCTGACCGACGCCTTCGGTCGCAAGGTCGATTTCCGCAACACCATCGTGGTGTTCACTTCGAACCTCGGAGTGAGAGAAGCTGAAAACCGCTCATCCCTCGGATTCGGTGAATCTCAAGAGGAACAGAGTGCTTCGAAAACTGCCGTGCTTGAAGCGGTGACTTCCTTCTTCCGCCCAGAGTTCCTCAACCGTGTGGATGAAGTGGTGGTCTTCAACGAGTTTTCAGAGGAGGAACTGGTACAGATCCTCGATCTTGAGGTCTCCAAGCTGGAAGCCCGGATCGCAGGATTGGATCTGAAGATTCACATCGAAGAATCAGCAAAGATGCACCTGGTACGCGAAGGTTCTGGCCCCGGAACCGGTGCCCGAGGCCTACGCAGAGTACTGGAAGATCATCTCCAGGATCAAATCGCCGACCTGATCCTCGATGGAAAACTCAACAGCGGAGGACTGGTCAAGGTCACCCTCAATTCAGACCAACAGTTGTCTGTCGATATCGAGGAGAAAGACAAGGTCAACTGAAGCGAGCCACAGGAATCCGAGACAGAGCCCGCCAGGCCCGAGGGTCCTCTTCCGAGGGGATCCCGGGCCTTTCTCATGCTACGCTGAATCGGCTGTTGTCAGTCGAGTAGGAAGTTGCGGTGATGGAACACGAGGATTGCCCCCACTGCGGATCGCCGCTGTTGCCTCGTAGCATCTGCTGCAAGTCTTGCGGCAGCGATTTCGAGACGGGGTGGCAGGACCCCGCCGAGATCGAGTACTCATCGATCGAGTTGCCCGAATCATCCTCTAGCTTTGATTCCGATCAAGCCAACAAGAGAGAGCACTTCAGAAGGATCGGCTTGCTGACCATCGGCTTGTTGATTTTGGGATTCATTTCCACGTTATACCTCCCCACAAGAGAAGTGATCCTGGTCTGGCTGGCACTGGGCCTGTTACTGCGTTTGATTCAGAAATCAGACTGAATTCACTCCACGGCAATCTTCGCTCTCGTCACTTCAAGCCCGTCGCTGGAACCCGAGTTCCCCGCCACACCACCGTCAGGATTCCCAGCACCACCAGTGGCCCGCCAGACCAGAACGCCTCCGGCGGAGTTTCCCTCAATCCCGGATAGATCCACACGATCATTGGAGCCACCGCCACCTCACCGAGAAATGCCGTCGAGACCACAGATGGTGGCAAGTGGCGAAGCGCAGCATTGAGCGGAGTATGCCCCAACAGGGTTGGAAACAGTGCCAGCATCGCCGCCAGCAGCCATTCATCACCATTTTCCGGAAGCAGCAATCCTCCAGATGCTCCGCGGATACCGGAGATGATCAGGTAGCCCGCCAGCACCAGCGCCGCCACCGAGTAGGCTCGACTGGTATAGACTGCGGTGGATAGTTTCAGAGTGGCGGCCCGTCCGGCAAAGATGTAGCCGACGAAGGCCACCGATCCGATCAGCGCCAGCGCGATCCCCAGCAACGACTGATCACCGTCCCCAGGATCTCTCGCAGCCTCGGTCAGGATCCAGGTTCCGTACAGCGTCACGACCACTCCTACCAGCCGTAGTCCATCGGCTCGCGCCTGCCTCCTCATCACCTCGATGGAGTAGACGATCACCGGATGCACGTACACCAGCACTACCGATGTTGCCACCGAGAGATACTTCAGGGATGCCATCCATGCGCCAAAGTGAATCGCCAGGCAGACTCCGGCGATGAAAACCGATCGGCTCGCCGTCCGCAGCGACGGCTGCTTACCACTCTTCCATGCAAACCACCACAACACCGGAGCCGCCAGCAGCAGCCGGCGGAATGCCAGATTGATCTCATCGCTATCGGAAAGACGGATCCACAATGTCGATGTGGAGACACCGAAGATACCGAGAGCCAGCAGCCACCAGACTGTTGCTCCCTGAGGCTTCAAAGAGTTCAACGGTGGATTCGATGGCGAATTCGATGACTGGCTCAACGGTTACCGGGATCGTGCCAGACTCCATCGACCCGGCGTCTACCCTGGACCGTCGACCGTAGATCGACAGGAAGTAATGAATCTGGAAAACCTTGCCAACAAACCGGTCGAACAAATCGCTGTATCGATGCCGCACCAACAGATGTCCAGCGCGAGTCGGTGGTTGCTGGCCATGGACCTCCGTGGTGCATCGCCTCCCCCACTTCGACTCCGGTAGGCATCCCGTTGAACAGGATCCGTCCCACTCGATCCTCCAGTAGGTCGAGCAATGGTGTGCACTGCTGCAACTCTTCGGTCGTGCCTTGCACGGTGGCGGTCAACTGCCCCTCGAGAGAGCGAGCCACCTGGAACATCTGTTCCATACTGGAACACTCCACCAGCATCGTACTGGGGCCAAACACCTCTCCCTGTATACTCTTGTCCCCGATGAAACTGCTGGCATCGGTCTTCAACAACGCCGCCTCGGCATCGCAGGGCCCAGTTCCCGCAGGACCTCGAGTCACCACCTCAACACCATGGCTGGCTGCCAGTTGCTCCAGCGCCCCCTGGTATCCCTTGCGGATTCCCGGATGAAGCATCGTTCCCGGTGGCTCATCGCAAAGCGCTGCGGAGAGCGCATCCTTGAATGATGCGCCCTGATCTCCAGCGACGGTGACGACGATCCCCGGAGAGGTACAAAACTGTCCGACTCCCAACCTGACACTGGCTGCGATCGAGGTCGCGATCTCCTCGCCGCGACTGGCGAGAGCCTCCGGCAGGATGAAGACCGGGTTCGCACTTCCCATCTCTGCGAAGACCGGCACCGGAACTTCGCGGGCAGCCGCCAATTTCCACAGCGACATCCCACCGGAGCGAGAACCGGTGAATGCGACCGCGGCGATGGAGGGATGCTCGACCAGCTGAGTCCCGACATCGAAGGACTGGCCCTGCAGGAGGCTGAAGATACCCGCAGGCATTGCTGCATCTCGAGCCGCCTCCTGGAGTGCCTTGCCGATCAGTTCACAGGTTCCCGGGTGTGCCGGATGCCCCTTGGCGATCACCGGGCAACCCGCAGCCAGCGCACTGGCGGTGTCTCCGCCGGCGATGCCGAAAGCGAGCGGGAAGTTACTGGCCCCGAAGACAGCGACCGGCCCCAGGGCTCTCATCCTGCGACGAAGGTCAGGTCGGGGAATCGGCTGTCGATCGGGAAGGGCAGTCTCGATGATGCTCTCGGTGAAAAGACCTTCTCGCAGCATGCTGGCAAACATTCGCAACTGGTTACAAGTACGACCCCGCTCCGCCTCGAAGCGACCTGCAGGAAGTCCGGTCTCCTCGACTCCCCGCAGGGTGATCGCATCTCCTGCTTGCTCGATTCGGGCGGCGGCTGCGTCGAGGAATCGAGCTCGTTGCTCGGCGTCTCCCGCTCCACGCGATTCATGAACCTGCAGAGCGGCCTTGACCGCAGCATCGATCTGATCTCTGGTCGCATCGGGAAACTGCGGCGAGAGCTGCTGGCCACTCGCTGGATTGGTCGCCTCGAAGGTACCCTGCCCTGCGACCGATTCCCCTGCAATCAGGTGTACTCCATCGATGCCCATCACTTCTCCTTCACATCTGCAAACGGGTTGGTCGCCAGAGATGACTGGATCACCTCCATGGCATCCTCACGAAGAGCACCCATCGCCGGAAAGCGGGGGGCACGAACCGTGTCAGTTCCCATTCCCACTTGCTGCTGCACCAACTTGATCAACTGGACAAACTCCGGAATGCAGTCGAGTCGCAGGAGTGGCAAGAACCACCGGTATATGCGATCGGCTTCGCGAGCGGCGACAGGATCCTCGATTCCCGCTACCGCCTTGTCGAACAGTTCCACCGATTCCATCGGCAATGCATTGACCAGTCCGGCAATCCAGCCCACGGCTCCCTGCCTGACCGCTTCCACCACCATGTCATCGAGCCCGGCAAACAACGCAAGTCGATCTCCGACCAGCGAATGGACTGCGGTGATCCGCCTCGAATCACCACTGGAATCCTTCACCGCCTTGAGGTTGGGAGCCCGCTCCGCGAGGCCGGCAATCCAACCCGGTGCAAAATCGACTCCATAGGCGATGGGATTGTTGTAGAGCATGCAGGGCAAGTCTGTGGCTCCTATCACCGCCTCGATATGAGCCTCGACCTCAAAAAATGGTCCCCTGTGGATGTAGGGTGGTAAGACCATCAATCCGCTGGCACCCATCACGCTGGCACTTGCAGCCAGGCGGCCCGCCTCCCGGGTCGAAGCAGCAGCGATTCCTGGTACGACCGGAACCCTTTCATCGGCGGCACGTACCACGGTATCGATGACGCGCTCCTTCTCCTCAAAAGAGAGAGTCGCACCCTCTCCGAGGGACCCGCAAGGGACGATTCCAGTCACACCTTGATCGATCATCCAGCGACAGTGTTGCGAAAGGAATGCGAAATCCACCTGCCCCGATTCATCGAACGGTGTGGTGATGGCAGGCATCACTCCTGCCCATGTCATCGATCGCTTTGACTCCATACTCATCGAGTACTCTCCAATGCCGGTTCAGTTCCATCTACAACACATCTGTACATCTACAACACATCTGGTTCCATCATATTCACGCAGATACGGGGCAGACAAACCATCTTGTCTCCCCCCTCTCTCGCCAGCGCACCATTCCATCCTCAGATCGGTGCTGCCCAGCCAGCCAACGGAACGGAGAGGATTCACCTTTTCGAGTGAGTTCGACCCCGACGAACCACGATCATGAACAGCACCGGGGCGCCCAGTGCCGCAGTGATGACCCCGACAGGAATCTCGCGTTGTTCCCAGATGACCCTGCCGATCGAATCGCACAGCGGCAAGAACACCGCCCCGAGCAGGATCGAGGCCGGGAGCAAGGTTCTCGGAGCAGAGCCCACAACTCGTCTCACCAGGTGAGGACAGATCAGCCCGACAAATGCGATGGGACCGCAGGTCGCGACGCAGGCCGCCACTCCGAGTGATGCGAGCCCGAGTCCGAGGGTCCTCACCCGAGTCACCTCGACCCCGCGAGTCCGCGCTCTCTCGATGCCGGAGATCAGAACCTCGAGGGGCCGGATCAACCACAACATGCCCGCCAGTGAGATCACCACGAAGGGAGCCAGCATCGAGATTCGGTCGGGTCCGATGATGGTCAGGCTGCCGAGTGACCAGCGCAGGGCACTGAGAGAGGTGACCTGATCGACCCCCAGGCGTAATCCCGACGCGATCGCGCCTGTCGCCAGCGTCAAGGCGATGCCTGCCAGCAAGACATCCTCGGTGCGAGCACGATCGCGTGCCGCCACCGAAGCGATGATCAACGTCACCAGCAACGCTCCGGCGAAGGCGGCAGCGGGGAGAATCGGCAGTCCCATCCAGGTACTGCCACTTCCGAGCACCAGTACTGCCAGCACTCCGAGGGTCGCTCCTGCGGTGGTTCCGATGGTACTCGGCGTCGCCAGCGGATTGCGTAGCAGGATCTGCACCACCGCTCCAGCGGCAGACAGAACCGCTCCGACCATCGCACCCGCGAGAGCACGAGGGAGTCGCAATTCTTGCAGGATCCACTGCCCGTGCGGATCATCGAGAGGAGGACCGATCCATGCGGTCGCCACCGCGATGGGGATCGCCAGCGCGACCCAAGGAAGCCAGCGCATCAGAGCCATCATTCGAGTGGCTCCTCACCAGGGATCCAGTACTCCCGATCCCCTGCAACGGCGCGCTCGAAGGGGATGCCATGAACCGTTTCCAATCCTTCACCAAGATCTTGGTCGGACAGTCTTCCCTGCCATGCGATCTTGCCCTGGCGAAGACCAACCACCCTGGTCTGGGCAGCCTCGATGTGTCCCAGCAGATGAACATCATGGAGCACCACCAGCACGGTATTGCCCTGCTCAAGACGCCTCGACAAGAATTTCAACGTCCGCGCACGCCACACCGGGTCCAGATGATTGGCCGGTTCATCGAGCAGCCAGCACTTCGATTCCTGTGCGACCATCGAAGCCAGTTCAATGCGTTGTCGTTCACCGCCGGAGAGTTCATTGATCCAGCGATCCGCGAGCGAATCTGCACCTGCGTCCTCGAGTGCACGATACGCAGCAGCGAGACAGTCTTGGCGCGATTCGTTGAAGCGAAAGCGCGCCGCAGCTACCACATCCTCGACTCGCAACCTTTCCGCAGAAAGACCGTCCTGAGGGAGCCACGCCATCGATGCGGCTCGCTGTCTCGCCGTGAGAGTCGTCAGTGGTCGCCCTTCGATCCGAGCCGTGCCTTGATCGAGTGGAGCCAGTCCCAGCAGTGCCCTGATCAGGGTGCTCTTTCCCGAGCCGTTGGGGCCGATGATGGCGACCAGTTCCCCTTCGCTCACCTCCAGTGACAGGTGATCGAGGATCGGGATTTCACCCGCGAGTACCGTGGCCTGATCCAGTTCTAACAGCGCTACCACTGGGCCCCCCCAGCCGCCAATCGAGTCACTTCGGCTCGAATCGCCCGCACCAGGTCGAGAAGTTCCGGTCCTTCATCGAGAATCCTCGGCCCGGTGACTTCCCCCACCGCACCGCCGATCACAGCCTTCAACCCGGAGAGTTTTTGATAGTGATCGAGCAGTGACTGCTCTGCGGTGGCCCCTCGTCCACCATTCAGGTGGAGGATGATGTCAGGATCGATCGCCAGCAGTCGCTCATAGGAGATCTGCGGCGTGCCGCTCATCGCCTGATCGATGGCGTTTCGAAATCCTGCGGCATTCAGTACCGCACCGTGAATCGAGTTGGGCTTGATGACCCAGGGGCCGCCTGAGGCATCGAGGTCGCTTCCAATCACCAGTAGCACTCGAGGTGCATCCTCAGCCACGACCGGATCCGCCAGTAGTTTCTCGAATCGATCGGCAAGTTGGTTCGCTGAAGATTCACGATGCACCACGACACCGATAGCACGGATACTGGCGACCACCTGCTCCACCGATGACCAGGGCAACTCGATGGTCTCCCCGACTCTTGCCAGTTCATCCCTTGGCAATCCTGCGGCACTTCTGACCAGCAAGATTCGACAACCGCTGCGAACGATTCTTTCCAGATCAGGAGCCAGTGCCGTTCCACCCCTCGCCACTCCAGCGATTTGCGGACAGTAGTCACTGATCATCGAGATGGCTGATTCCGCACCGATCGACTGCAAGGTACCGGTGATGCAAGGAGCCAGCGAGACGACCCCACTCCCTGAGTTGGTAGCCGAAGACTCCACTACAGCATTCCCTGTGAACCCATCGGTAGACAAGAGGCCGGAGATGGCGACAGCCAGGGAGGCTAGGGCGATGATGATGAAGATGGATCCACGGTCCAAGGTCTTGCTCCGTACTGGGGTGATTCCGCAGAAGATAACCGATCCGGAGACGACAACATCCCACGGTCACTGCGAGATCTCACCTTTCCCCGGGCTGGTCGTCCACGGCGGTCGCACAGAATCGGCTCGATCCTCCCCCTGGGCCTCGAGGATCGGCATGCAGACCCTTCCCTGACAGGGTCCCATGCCGATGCGGCACAATAACCTCGCCTCCCGGATGGAGCCGATTCGATCCGCTGTCGCGACGGTCACATCCTCACATCGACAGAGCATCACTTCACCACGCCCCTGATGAAACAGTTCCGGTCGCAGGGAATGCGCCGCTTCAAGTGCCGACCCCCACGCCCGGTGCCGCCTCACGCGTGCCTGCAGGTGTGCCCGGGGAGTCCGACCTGCCGCACTGATCCCCGCCGCCAGGCCGCTATCGATGGCCGCATCGCAACCGGCGATTCCGGTCGGCTCTCCTGCGCAATACACTCCCTCGACTCCGGTCCACTGCTGGTGATCCACCGCCACGCAACCATCATCGAGGATGCGACACCCGAGTCCTTCAGCGACCCGCGTCTCCGGCACCAGTCCAAATCCAACCGCCAGTCCATCCACTTCTTCGATACGAATCCCCTTCTCGGTTTGCAGATGAACCCGCTCCACTCGCTGATCACCTTCCGCCTGGACTGGCCAGGAGCAAGATAACTTCTCGACATCCCGCAGTGATTTCCACAACGCCAGCGACTGTCGAATGCGAGTTCTCGATTGCAGTACTCCAAGAAGCAGTGGAATCCGATTGAAGTTGGAAGCTTGCTCGACCAGCAGCACCCTGGCTTGCTGCTGCCGAGCCAGTTGGGCCACCGCCAGTAGCAATGGCCCGGTTCCCGCCACCACCAGGCGTTTCCCCTTCACATCCAATCCGCCCTTGATGAGCGATTGCAATGCTCCGGCACCAACCACTCCGGGAAGGGTCCAGCCAGGAAATGGCAGGAAGCGTTCCCTCGCTCCGGTGGCGATGACGATCTTGTGGCACTCGATCTCGATCGATTCTCCACTGGTAACCGAACTCGCCTGTAACCGCCCCGGCTCACCGTCGATGACGCTGTAGCCATGAAGCCTGCGCACTCCGGCTCGCTCGGCTCGCTCGATCCAACTGCGAACCTCGGCCGGGATCCGATCGCGGTGAGCCCAGATCCTCCCACCCGGACCGGGAGATTCGTCGACCACCAGGACATCGAGCCCCAGTTCTGCCGCAGCGATCGCTGCAGCCAACCCTGCCGGGCCGGAACCGACTACCACCAGGTCTGCGGTATCTTTCTGTTCAGCGGAGATCTCCAGCGGCGGTAGCGGTGACGGTTGCAGCTCTCGTTCCGTCTCCACCTGCATCTGATCACGAACCCGAACCAGGCAACTTCTCACACCCCGGTGACCGTCGACCACCACACGACACTCGTGGCAACTTCCCATTGCACACAGGGCTCCCCGTGGCTCCCCTGTGGGAGATCTTCTCAGCGACACTACTCCCAGATCGAGCAAGGCTGCAGCGAGCTGGGCATCTTCTGTGACCTCGACCCAGAGACCATCGAGGCGAATCTTGACCTTTCGATCGTCGCTCATCGATGCACGCCCGCCATCATGAGTTCGATCCGTTCCGCCGCCACTCCGGCATCGACGATGGCTCCCGCCTTCGAGGCGAGCCGCGCCACATCTAACAGATGATCCAGATCGCGATCGAGGTCGATTCGATCGAGTAACAGCGGTTGCCGCTGGTGGCCATTGAGCCAGGAGGTGAAGGCAAGGCCCGCCTTGTAGAGATGAGTCGGAGCTTCGAAAACTTTCTGACCATATTTTTCGCACGGTTCCATCCAGCGTCGGTACCCCTCGACATCCCCCACGGCCAGGTGTCGCAGCGCCCGACCTGCCGGTACCGCCACCGCATCGAGGACTCCCAGCAGGGCGTGACTGAAGTCGCCGGTGGGTATCTGTCGATCCCCCAGGGGCACCGACCTGGTGGGGGTGGTTCCCGCCCCTTCCATCAGCGAGCAGAAGTGGAAGTCGTCACCGGTCAGGACGATCTGATCCCGCTCGCTACAGCGGCGGCGAACCTCCAGTTCGAGGTCGTGGTCCAGCATCGACATCTTGACCCCTCGAACCTTGTCGGGGTCGATGTCGAGGATTCGTTGCAGTGAATCTCCGGGAAAGTACCCCGCCAGTTCCGCCAGAAACATCGGACCGAGCCAATGAAGAAGCACTGGCCCCTCACTCTGCTCGATGATCGAGCGGTAGATCTCAAGATACTGCTGCTCGTCACAGTTCCAGCGACAGAGCCACGGCATCGGCAAGATGATCGCGATCCCTCCTGCTTGCTGGATGATGCGAACTTGCTCGACCACTGCCTCGACCAGCATCGTGGTATTCACCACTTCATCGCACTGGTCCGCTCCGGCTCCTGCGATGAATCCTGTTTCGAGATCCAGTTCCCCGCACTGCTCGATCAGCCGCCTTGCGGCGGGCCAACCCAGTTCGAATCGCTGTGCGGTATCCATCGCTTCTGCGATGCCAAATCCATGCGAGGCGAGGTGCTGACGAAACGCCATCGTCTGATCCCAGTCGACCATCTCGATGGCATCTGCACTGCTCGATCCAGCCGCACCGTTCGATCGTTGGGTGGCGTCATCCTTCAAGATGATGTGAGCCGCAGCATAGGCGACCCTGACCGGCGCTGCGGCAGCGGGTTCCGGCTCACTGGAGAGCGAGCCATCTTCCAGCCAGATCGGTTCTCCATCAGGATTTGGCAGTTCGATCTTCATCCGGTCAGTTTTTCCAACCAGCCAGGCAAGGCCGTGACCGTCTTCCAGATCAGGAACACACTCAGCACCACGGTGGCCAGCAGGATCAACCCCTGCCACAGGGTCGCGCGGAATCCCTGCGGTCGATCCTCGCCGAGATACTCCTTCGAACGCTGCATCTTGAGGATTCCGATGTACACCGCGGGAAGCAAGAAACCGGTCAAGATGGTGGTCGGCACTGCGATCCAGAAGGCGATGTCTCCCCAGTAGACCGCTCCCAGAAAACCGGGAGCAGGGAGCAAGCATGCCAGGCGGAAGCGAGTCGATCCGACCTTCCAGCCGAAGGTCTCACAGGCAGCAAACCCGCAGCAGACCATGTGCATCGTGATGCTACTGGTGACCATACCGAGCAATCCCAGATCGAAGAGAATTCTCGAACTGTCGGCTCCGAAGGTGGTCCCGAGGATCTGCGCCGCATCGATCGGCTTGAAACCCTTTCCCGGGAACGGGATTCCATCGGGCCCGAAAGTATTTGCCGCTGCAATGACGATCAGTGAGGTGGTCAGTAGATAGGGCAGGAACATCCCCACAAACAGATCGAACCTCGCCAGAGAACGATGCTCCTTCCCCCAGCCCCGCGCCAGCAGCGAGTATGGATAGAGGAATACCATGTTGGCACCGATCGCCGCCGCCAGGCCTGCAACAACGATGCTGAGTGCATCCATCGACTTCGATTCATCTGCCGCTGGGGTGTAAACCTCTCCGACTCCTCCAGGAATGAAACCGGAGAGGAATCCGCCCGGATCGGCAATCCCTGTCTTGACCACCACGGCGGCGAAGCAGAGCACGATCAACCACACCATCACCTGCATACTTCGCTCGAACAATTTCAGTAACGCAGGGGAACGGCCATAGGTGAAGGACCAGGTCACCGCCCAGGCCAGCACCAGCAGTCCGCCACCCCAGCGCGGAATCTGATTGCCGGTGACGGCACCGATGTCCTCGATGGCAGCAGAAGCGAGGGCGTACTGGGCGAAGTGCCAGATGACACTGGAGAGAACCGCACCGGCGATGAAGGCATGAGCGTAGAACGGACCGGCGTGCTCACGGATCGCCGGCAACGGGCGTTTGCCGGTGGACAGCGTCTGATGCGCTACCGCCGACAGAACGGCCAACCCCAGCAGCATCGAGATGGGGAACACCCACAACAGCTGGTATCCGAAGGCACCTCCCGCCAGCAACGTGGCCGCCGCCGTGCCGCCGCCGAGGGTCAACGAACTCTGCAGGTATCCCGGTCCCCCACGCCTGAGAAAGGCACCCCACCGTCGAATGATCGGTGCATCCTCGAGGGTGGTGAGCCACCGTTTCTCCTCGGCCAGTACCTCGGGATCCGGAGGGGCCACCATCGGTAGTTCTATCTTCTGGGGAGTTTCTCCTTCGATATCACTCAACGGATTTCCCTCTCCTTCGCCCTCGCCTTTGCCGATTTCAACTCGGCAGCAGCGGGGTGAGACTTGTAGTGGTCATCGAGCGGGAAACAGCCGCTCAACAATCCGTTTCTCGGTGCAGTGGTACAGTCACTGAAGGTCCTGCACACCAGTTTCTTCGGCATCGAACGACCGTGAATGATATCCCGCGGCAACTCCGGGTAGGAAAGCATCGATCTTCCGAGACCGATCACATCCTGGAACCCGTTGCGAATCTCATGCTGTGCCACCGCCGGCAACCACTCCTGCAGATAGGTCCAGCCGGTGCCGACCAGCCCGAGCTGGGGAAAGGACTGTCGAACCGCCCTCGCCGCCTGGAGATGTGCTGCGACTCCTACCAGCGGATCCTCCGGAGGTGGATATCCATCACTGGGAGGATACTGCGCCGGTCTCTGACGATGGGGACACCAGTAGGGCGAACCGATGGTCAGATTGAGCCATTCGATGCCCACATCTTGCAACATCTGGATCAGCTGCATCGGTTCGGTCCAGCTCGGGTTCTGCGGATCTGCCGGATCGAGACCAAAGCCATGCGGGTAAAGCTCGCCCTCGGGCCAGTCGGGTTCACCCTCTCCCTGATGCGATTTCTTGAAGGGGATCACATCGGTCACCGACAGGCGCACCGCAACTCCCAGCCCCGGTGCGGCGCTACGAACCGCAGAGATCATCTCCCTCAACAGGCGACTGCGACCCTCCAGATCTCCACCGTATCGACCCGGACGGGTTCTCGCCGACAGTAACTCGTGCAACAGATATCCGTGACACGCTTTGATGTCGACGAAGTCGAAGCCCGCCTTCTGTGCACAGACCGCAGCTTCGATATACCTCTCAGCGATCGATTCCAGTTCACCATCGTCGAGCAGCTGTTCGGAAGTGGCGGATACTCGCTCATCGAGAATCGGATGCTGAAAGGCGATCCTTGGTGAAGGGCCCGCCACGGTCGGGCGCGACCAGCGTCCGGAGTGAGTCAGTTGCAATCCCACCACTGAAGCAGTGGGTGCTTCGTTTCCGATCGAATCATGGCCGGCAGTGATCGCCTGTCGCAGCGACTCCAGTGTTCGGCAACTCCGATCTGAATCACGATGGAACAGTTGATTCGGGTTGGCCCGACCATCCTCCACCACTGCAAATGCTTCACCACCCCAGATCAGGGCAGCGCCACTCTCTCCAAAACGACGCCAGCGCCGGAATGTCTCTTCGGAAGGAGATCCATCGGCATGGGCGTCCCAACCTTCCATCGGCTGCACGGCGAATCGATTGGAAAGGGACCAGCCCCCCTTCTCCAGTGCAGATCCAAGTGGTCCGGGAGATTCCACCTCATCATCGAGGTCCAGTTGTCCATCGATCTCCTTCCATCGAGCGCGAAAGGAGTCTTTATCCTTGAACTTATTCGGAGATCGAATCTTCATCCCTGTTCTTTCGTTCTTCGGGAGAGTACCGATCGACGCTGATGGCTCGCAGGTTCGATGGTGCAACCATAGCCTTCGCAATCAAGAGATCGAATCGAGAGGTTACCCGATTCGATGTGAAGTTCGACTCCATCTCCGAGTGTTCGATAGAGATCTGGATGATCCTTCACCAGCGAAGCCGCTTCCGCTGAAGGAAGATGATCGAGACCCCTGAAGTAATGGTGACCGTTTCGCTCGACATGGTGCAACCCCAGTGCCGCCACCGTCAGCAGATCCTGATGCAACCCCCACGGTGGCAGATTGGTCAGATCCTCGCCGCTGATGAAGGCACCGCCTTGGTGATGATCGCACAGGCCCTGATGGGCGATGGAGCGCGATACGCCCTTGCAGTTCTTGGCTGAGACCCCTCGATAGCCGATACGTAACGCCTCAGGAAAAGCCTCCGGACCATGGTCCGCCTCGTCGATGATGACGGGAGCGTACCTTGCCAGTTCGCTGGGGCTGGCACTCTCGTCAAAGGTCAAGGATCGTGGCACCGGTTGTTCGATGCTGACGATCGCATCGACAAAGGTGGAGCCGGGCCCCTTTGCTGACAACTGCTCCAGCACCTGCGCCAGCTGCGAGGGATCGGCATACTGCTCGTTCCCATCGAGAGTCACCCGGTAACCGGTAGAGGCTTCATCTTCGAGAATCCGAGCCACTTGACCCAGTCGCTCCAGATCCTGCTGCGGATCTCCGCCGACCTTCACCTTGAACCATGCCAGACCGTGACGACGGATATCCTCGACCAGCGTCACCGGTAGGCCATCTTCAGGAGATCCCTCAGACGCCACCTCCAGATCATCGAGCAACCCGATCGTGTGACGGACCGCAATCGTCGAAGGCAGAGGTGCAGGATGAAACTTCCACCCTGCGGGAATGGAGGAGTGAAAGCGATCGGGCTGGATCTTGAACAGATCACAGTCGAGGGCGTCGATGAACGGTATCCCGACACCTCGACAGGTCGCGTCCATCATCGCTCGTTCCCAGATCGCACAGCCGAATCCTCGAGTCAGTCGATCGGCTGCCGTGACGGGAACAGACAGGACCCGGTCTTCGAGGGTTCTCCAGTAATGATCAAAAACTGAGGCCTTGGTACCATCGAGTAGGATCTGTCCGGCGATCTGAATGCTCTCGACCAGCGATTCGATATCCGCTTCGACCGATCGATCGAGATTCTTCTCGAACCAGCGCGGTACCAGTAACTCCGATGTGTAGCCGACCATCGGAGTGCCATCGGATGTTTCGGCATGAAGAGTAGCCACCGCCATCGGTGCCTCGGTGAGTGTATGCACACCGAAACGAAATGGGATGCGCGTATGGCACTCCTTCAGTTCCAGTTCGATCTCCGTCACCGTGATCTGCAAGACTGTTCCTTCCTGAGATGAAGTCGATTCACCTGCTGCCTGATTCTCTGGATCCGCGGCTCAACGGCTGCATCGTGCCCGTTGCTCTGCCAGGATCAAGAAGTGGTCATCGCTCGAGCCGGATCCCAGGCTCGGGGATCGATGGGACCGGTGGTCCCGTGCATCGAGTGCGCGATCAACTGGGCCGCCGCAGGGGCCTGGGTGATCCCCAGCCCCTCGAAGCCTGCAGCGATCCAGACCCCTGGCTGAGCGGGCACCTTGCCGATCAGCGGTCTCGAATCTGCGGTCGCCGCCCGAGTACCACTCCAGTAACGAACGATGGGCAACCTGCAGATCCCTGGCAGGAATCGATCACTTCGGGCGACAATTCGATCCATCAGCTGCCGATCGACCACTGCCCCATGACGGGGCCGGCGACTCGACCCGATACACAGCTGGCCGGTAGATCTGGGCAGGATGGCGCAGGCCACTGCTTCTTCCTCTTCACCGTGAGCGCCCTTCTGGTATCCCGCCTCGACAACATGGTGGGTGAGAACCTGAGTTCCTCGTGCGGTGATGGCAAGTTGTCCTTCACGAGGGACGATCGGCACTTCGATCCCCGATTCATCGAGTAGGTCGAGCGCATTCAATCCGGAGGCGATCAAGATGGCATCGGCTCCGATGCTGTTTCCATCATCGAGGCGAACCACTCCCGACTCCACCGAAGAAACCCTCACCCGTGGACGAAAGGTCGCTCCCAGCTGCTTTGCCTGATCCACCATCGCTGCGGCAACCACCGGCGCGTACAACACCCCATCCTCCGGCACTCGAAGACCGCCGACCAGATCCCTCGCCAGTGCTGGCTCTGCATCATGGAACGACTTTCCTACCAGTAACTCCGCATGGATGCCTTCCGCCTCAAGCCTCGCTGCAGAATTGGCGAGTTCGTTGAAAGCGTCATCGTCTTCAGCCATCCAGAGGGTTCCGGTTTCACTGAAACCGTCCGCCCCAGCGAGTTCTGGGCAATCCTCTCGCCAGATCGATCTCCCCAGCTTGCAAAGTTGCAAGCCAGCTTCATCCCCATCATTGATGACGATGTGTCCCATTCCCGCAGCAGTCCCCCCTCGAACTCCGACCGCCTCACCCTGGTCCACCACCAGCACGTCGGCCCCGCAGCGAGCCAGCGTTCGAGCACAGCAGGCGCCGACCACTCCTGCACCGACGATCACCACCTTGAAATTTGCCATCAGGAAATTTGCCATCAGCGGGTACCGCCAGCCGCTTCGATCGCATGCCGATAAACATCGGTCGTTTCTCGGGCGCAGGTTTGCCAATCAAAGGTCGTTGCATGCTTCCGGGCCAGATCCTGTCTTCTTTGGTCGTGACCTAGCGCCCTCTGGAGCGCCTCGGAGATCGATATGGGATCATCTGGATCACAGATCTGAGCCAGTTCCCCGGCGATCTCTGGTGCGGCACCGCTATTGGAAACCACCACCGGCGTACCACAGGCCATCGCTTCCAGAACTGGCATTCCAAATCCCTCGTAGTGAGTGGGGTACAGCAGTGCCAGAGCCGAGGAGTAGAGGGCGGGCAGAACATCGTCACCCTGCCATCCGATCAGCTGGATTCGACCCCGTCCTTCTCGCTCGATCAAACCGAGAATTTCATCGCCTCCAAATGAAGGCTCACCGGCGATCACCAGCGGAATCTCTCCCAGATCTGCCGCAAGGAACCCCTCGATCATTCCGGGGATGTTTTTGCGGTTCGAAAGATCCCCAACGTAAATGACAGCACCAGATGGAATGTTACGGGCAGCGAGAATGCGTGCCGCTTCATCGGACGGGATCGGCTGGAACACCGGATCGATGCCATGATGTACCACGACAACCTTGCTCGGGTCACAATCGACACCTTCCAGGAAATCGCGCCGTGTCGTTTCACTGACTGCGATGATGCGATGACATTCACTCGCCAGCGACTGGTAGGCAGCGATCTTCCTGTCCCGAAATTCCCTGGTCGATATGCGGAAGTCTTTCTTCTTCTGCGGAAGCAGATGCACCACGTCATGCAGCGTCGCCACTCTTGGTGACCTCCATCGTGGCACTCTCGAATCGGTCACATGGACCACATCGGGTCGAGTCAACGCTGGCCACCACGGCTCCTGGATCCAGAAGTTTCGGATCGTGGGTATCTTCAACCGATATCGATGGCGGTGCAGATGAGAACAACGAGTTCCGAGTGAAATCGTCGATCCAATCTGGTCGAGCGCCCGCGCCAGTTGGGCGGTGTATCTGCCGATCCCTGTGGGTCGGGGAGTGCATGCAGCGGTGGCGTCTATGGTGATGCGCACGAGACCTCCGAGAGAAGGATAGGTCAGGATCTGTTACAGGTCGATGCCATGCCGAAAGGGATCATCCGGAGGGAAGTAAAGTGTTCCCTCTCCACACAAGGAGGCCTGTCCGCGAATCGTCGGCACGATCCCCTGGTCCGCCACCACGAAGGACCCGACGAAGCGAGTCCCCAGCACTCCGATCTGGTGCCACAGATCCCCCTCTTTCAGCGTCCCTTTCTGATACTCGCACGCCATCGTGGCACTGGTGCCGGTCCCGCAGGGTGAACGATCCCATTCTCGACCCGGGCAAAGAACGAACGACCGGGTTCCTTGGCCCTGACCCGCCGGCAATGACTGATGCAATTCGATATGATCGATTCGCTCACCGTTGGATCCACGGATTCCTGCGCCATCCAGAGCGTCTCGAATTCGACTGGCGGCTTCAGCCAATGCAGAGACATGTTTGGAATCCACTTCGATGCCAGGAGTCTCTGTGATGAAAAACCAGTTTCCGCCCCAGGCAATATCTCCGGTCACCGAGTTGCCATCGGCGAGAGTCACCGTGCAATCTGCCGAAGATCGATGACTGGCGACATTTTGCAGTGAAATCTCGCCAGTTTCTGCCAGATTCAAGCCGACAACTCCCGCAGGAGTTTCCAGCTGGCAATCCCCCGGCTCGATGCGCCCCATGTGCCGGAGAGCTTCGACAACTCCCATCGCTCCATGGCCACACATTGCCAGAGCACCGACGTTGTTGAAGAAGATCACTCCCGCCTTGCAGTCTGGCAGAGAACTCTCGAGCAGAAGTGCTGCGACCATCGCCTCGTGACCTCGTGGCTCGCGAACGATTCCGGCTCGAAGCGAGTCATGATCTCGAAGCAACACATCTCTCTGATCGACCATACTGCCCGATCCGAGATCTGGAAAACCACCTGTGATCACACGGGTCGGCTCCCCGGCAGTGTGAGTGTCGATGTAGTGAATCGGAGAAGTTGCCATCGCTAGAGAACCCGTGCCACCAGTAGACCCTGACGCATCGGCAGGATGGTCCCCTGGAGCCTGGGATCTGTCGCCACCAGCCGGTTGAACCGGTCGATGGCGACCCGGCTGGGCTCGCCATCGATGGCATCCGGAATCCACCCTTCTCCAGCCCCCAATACGTTGTCGGCAACGACCAGGCCACCGCTTCTCATCAGAGGCATTCCCGCCTCCAGGTATCCCGGGTACTCGGTCTTGATCGCATCGAGAAATAACAGGTCACAACTCCCCACACCGAGTTCTTCGACCAGTCGAGGCAGCAGTTCCAATCCTTCACCGAGACGGACATCGATCCTCGATTCGCCTGCGCGCTCGATCGATTTCCTGGCAAAATCGGCATGATCATCCGAGGCTTCGATGGTCACGATTCGACCATCTGCTTCGAGGCCCTGCGCCAAGGCGATGGCACTCGCACCCCCGAGAGTTCCCACTTCCACAATCAGTTTCGCTCCACCAGATCTCGACAATGATGCAAGCAAGGAGAGCCAACGTCCGACTCCGGCACCGACCGAAATCGCTGGAAGTCCCGCTTCCATTGAAGCTTCATGCTCTCGATCCCATCGATCCGTGTCATCACTGAAGAGTTGATCGATGTACTGATGGGTCCGTTCCCAGCGTTGCTGGGTCATTCCTTCACTGGAAGAATCGACCATCTCTTCACTTCTCCTTCGTATCTCAGAGAACTCGCTTCGCTTGCAAATTCTCGTCGAGTTTGGCCAAGAATTCTTGCGTGGTCATGAATGGAGTTTCCGGCCCGACCAGCAGCGCCAGATCCTTGGTCATGTGCCCCGACTCCACGGTCTCGATGCAGACATCCTCCAGATCCGATGCGAATTTCCGGAGATCATCGTTTCCGTCGAGCTTCGCCCTATGGGCAAAGCCTCGGGTCCAGGCGAAGATGCTGGCGATCGGGTTGGTCGAGGTCGGATTGCCCTTCTGATGCTCTCGGTAGTGGCGGGTCACTGTCCCGTGTGCTGCCTCCGCCTCGACCGTCTTGCCGTCCGGAGTCATCAAAACGCTGGTCATCAGGCCCAGTGAGCCAAATCCCTGCGCCACGGTATCCGATTGAACGTCGCCATCGTAATTTTTGCACGCCCAGACGAATCCACCATTCCACTTCATGGCACAAGCCACCATGTCATCGATGAGCCGGTGCTCGTAGGTGATCCCCGCATCTTCAAAGGCGGGCTGGAACTCCTCGTCGAACACTTCCTGGAACAGATCCTTGAACCTCCCGTCATAGGCCTTGAGAATTGTGTTCTTGGTTGAGAGGTAGACGGGCCACTTCCTCTGCAATCCGTAATTCATGCATGCACGAGCGAAGCCGCGAATCGATTCATCGTAGTTGTACATTCCCATGGCAATCCCTGGTTGATCGAATTGCATCACCTCGTAATTCTGGACTTCTCCCCCCTCGCTCGGGGTGAAAGTCATCGACAGCGTTCCAGCACCGGGGACCAGAAAATCTGTCGCCCGATATTGGTCACCATGTGCGTGGCGACCGATGACGATCGACTGGGTCCAGCCGGGAACCAGGCGAGGTACATTTTCACAGATGATGGGTTCGCGGAAAACGGTGCCGCCGATGATGTTTCGAATGGTTCCGTTGGGAGAACGCCACATCTTCTTGAGGCTGAACTCCTCCACCCTCTGTTCATCCGGTGTGATGGTGGCGCACTTGACTCCAACGCCGTACTTGAGAATCGCACGGGCGGCATCGATGGTGATCTGATCGTCGGTCTGATCGCGGCTTTCCACACCCAGATCGAAGTACTTGAGGTCGACATCGACATAGGGAAGGATCAGGCGCTCCTTGATGAACTGCCATATGATGCGAGTCATCTCGTCCCCATCGAGTTCGACGACAGGATTCTCCACCTTGATCTTCTCTACCTTGATCTTTTCCATCGAACGCTCCTGACATCCCGGATCATCCGGGGAGTGGCTAGTTATGATTCTCCAGATGCTCCGATTCTAGGATCTGACTGCAGCCGGGGAAAGCGGACCCGAACGGTATCCTACTTCTGGCACCCCGCGCAGAAAAAGAGCGATCGCTGGCCCTTCACGACCCGGCGGATCGAGCCTTCACAGCGACTACAGGCCTCTCCCGCTCTCCCATACACCTCGAAGTGATGCTGGAAATATCCCGGTTCTCCATCCGGCTGGACATAGTCATTCAAGGTGGTGCCCCCCTGGATCACGGCCCTCGAAAGTACATCCTGGATCGCTTCACCCAGCCGTTGGTATCGCTGGAGAGAAATGCGTCCGCAGCGGCGATCGGGACGGATCCCCGCCTGCCACGCCGCTTCATTGGCATAGATGTTACCGACCCCTGCGACCACCTTCGGATCGAGCAGAAAGTCCCTCAATCGAATATTTCTTGCGCGCGAGCGCTGAAAGAGGATCTCTCCCAACTGCTCCTGTTCAAGCGGCTCCGGTCCAAGATCCCTCAGTAACGGGTGCTGGCTCGGATCATCTCCCGCCCAGATTACCAATCCAAATCGACGGGGATCGTGATAGCGCAACTGTCGACCACCCTCGAGAAACCAGATGACATGATCATGAGTCCGCTGTTCCTCCTCCTCGGCGACGATTCTCAAACTTCCCGACATCCCGAGATGGATCAACAATTGGCCTGCTGTGGTTTCCAGCAGCAGGTACTTGGCACGTCGTTTGGTCTCCTGAAAGGTGGATCCCCGTAATCTCTCATCGAGGTCCCCTGGAACCTGTTGGCGCAGGCGCGAATTTCGAACCACCACTTCCTCGATGCGGCAGCCGCGGATCTGCTCGGCAATCCCCCGTCGGGTCGTCTCCACCTCTGGCAGCTCTGGCACGAGAATCGCCCCTTTCTGGAGATCCCGACAATTGATGAGCAAAATTTCTCAGTCGCCTCGGGAGGGGCTCAATCGCTAGCATGACCATGATTGGAGTGGTTTCCAGCGTTCGAAATCTGCCTTCCACAGAAAAGAGGGGTTGAAACCGAGGCCCATTGCCGTGTACCCGTAAACCACAACACCAGTTGCCGAGCGCCCGGCAACGGAGAGAGGGCCGATAACATCATGCCTAAACGGCTCGTGATCGTAGAATCTCCGACCAAGGCCAAGACCATCGAGAAGTACCTCGGTGACGATTACGTGGTCGAAGCCAGCGTCGGACACATTCGCGATCTCCCCTCGAAAGCCAGTCAGGTTCCAACGGAACTGAAGGACAACCAGGTGGTCACCGGCATCACCAAGGATTTCGAGGCGATCTACATCCTCGACGAGGACAAGAAATCGACCGTCAGCGCGATTCGAAAGCAGATGAAATCGGTCGATGAATTGTATCTCGCGACCGATGCAGACCGCGAGGGAGAGGCGATCTCCTGGCATCTACTCGAGGTCCTCAAGCCTCCCAAGAGTATGCCGATCAAACGTCTTCGCCTCGGTCAGATCACAAAGAGTGCGCTGCAGAAGGCCATCTCCGAGCCAGAGGAACTGGACACCCAGCTGGTCGAGGCACAGGAAGCCAGAAGGCTGGTCGACCGATTGTATGGCTACCCCGTGTCGAATCTGCTGTGGCGCAAGGTGGCTCAGGGCTTGTCTGCAGGTCGCGTTCAAACCGTGGCGATTCGTCTGCTGGTCGACCGAGAGAAGGAGCGGCTGCTCTTCGTTCCGGCTGTTTTTTGGGATCTCGATGCGGTCTTCAGAACTGGATCCGGAGATACCATCGAGACCAAGTTGCTTGGACTCGGCGGCCAGCCTGTGGCACAGAGCAAGGATTTCGGCGACGACGGACAGTTGAAAAAAGAATCCGCCGGTTGCCGGGTGCTCGATGGCACCGAGGCCGAGGCCTTACGCGATCGATTCAACACCTCTTCATTTTCCATCTCCTCCCTCGAAGAGAAGCCCTACTCGCGGAAACCACCGATCCCTTTCATCACCAGTGGACTGCAGCAGGAAGCGAGTAATCGACTCGGATATTCCCCTTCCCGAACGATGCGCTCGGCCAGTGCGCTGTTCCAGAAGGGATACATCACCTACGTCCGTACCGACAACTACGTGCTCTCCTCTGAAGCGTTGCAGGCGGTCGAGAACCTGATCCACCAGCGGTTCGGAGCGAAGGAACATGCACCAAGGAACTTCCAATCCCTTTCGGAGGGTGCCGGCGGTGAACATGAACCGATTCGCCCGGCAGATTTCGTCGATCCTGAAGAAGTCGCGAAAAAGGTCGGTGAGGATGAAAGGCGCCTCTACGACCTGATCTGGAAACGTACCGTGGCTACCCAGATGAAACCGGCGACCGGCCGAACCGTCATCGTCGAGGTCGAGGAAGACCATGCCGATGCGGCGCGCTATCAAGCGAGAGGCACCGTGATCGACAATCCGGGATTCCTCAGGGTCGATCCCGCTGGAACCAAGGAGACCATCCTCCCCCCGGTGACTGTCGGTGAACCGGTCGAGGTGGCAGAACTGAATCCAGAAGAGCACCGAACCCAGCCGATTGGACGCTACACCGAGGCGGGGTTGATCAAGGAGATGGAAAAACGCGGCATCGGTCGCCCCAGTACCTATGCAGCGATCATCGACAGGATCCAGTCTGCGGCATACTCCTTTCGCAAGAACAAGGCGCTGGTCCCGACCTGGACCGCCTTTGCCGTGGTGCGATTGATGGAAGAGCACTTCGCTCACATCGTCGAATACAGTTTCACCAAGAAGATGGAAGACGACCTCGACCAGATCGCCAAGGGAGAGCGAAATGGCCGGCAGTATCTGAAGGCCTTCTGGTCTGGCAATGGATCGAAAGGACTCGAAGGACTCCTCGAGTCCGGCCTCGAGAACATCGATCCATCGCAGATCTGCCGCTTCCCGATGCCCTTTGGAGCCGGAGATCCATGGAAGTTCCGTGACCTGGAAGTCATTCTCCGGGTCGGCCGATACGGCCCCTACCTCGAAGCAGGGGAGGTGCGAGGCAACATTCCAGAGGAGCTGTGCCCCGATGATCTCGACCTCAGTAAGATGGGCGAAATCATGGAAGCGGGAGCTCGCAAGGATGAACCGATCGGGCAGTGCAGTGCCACCGGCAAACCCATCTTCATCAAGAGCGGTCGCTTCGGCCCCTATATCCAGCGCGGAGATTCCGAGTCGGAAGAGAAACCCGAGTTCGCATCGCTGCTGAAGGAGATGGAGCCGCAAAATGTCACCACCGAAATTGCGATTCAACTGCTGCAGTTGAAAGAGGGTCGTGCCTGTGGCTCGACCGTCGAAGGCGAAGAGATCCGAGTCTTCAATGGTCGCTACGGTCTCTACATCAAGGCGGGAAAAGAAACTCGTAGCCTTGCCGAGGGAGATGATCCGTTCGTCGTGGATGAAGAGCGCTGCCGGGCGTTGCTGGCACAGCCGAAGCAACGAGGCCGAGCGGCAGCCAAGCCACCGATCCAGACCTTCGAGAACGTCATCGAACTCGAAGGGGCCACCATCATGATCAAGGACGGACGCTTCGGTCCGTATGCCACCGATGGCGAGACCAATGCAACTCTCGCCAAGGATCAGGATCCACAGAAGATATCCTCCTCCCAGGCAGCCCAACGCATCCTCGACAAGCGCGAGCGTGATGCCAAGAAGGGCAAGAAGACCCGGAAGAAGACCGCAAAGAAAAAGACTGCAAAGAAGAAGACCACAAAGAAGAAGACCACAAAGAAGAAGACCACAAAGAAGAAGACCGCAAAAAAGAAGACCGCAAAGAAAACCACCAAGAAGAAAAGCAGCGAGTGAGAGGTACCCTGGCCACTTCACTGCTCTTCTGCCTCGGGGTGGGATCACTTCTGGGATGTTCAGGAGGGCCCAGAAAAACGATAGAAGCGCCGGTCCCCATCTCCCCCATCGAGATGCAATGGAACGAATCCAGGGATCAACTGGTGATCCGGACTGAAGAGGGTCCCATCTCGACCTTGAGACTCGATCAGTCGCGTCCCTGTCTTTTCCCGCTCCATTCACCCTCGGGCTCGATGGTTCTGCGTCGCCATCCGATCGAACCCGCTGCCAGTGACGAGCAGCAAGATCATCCCCATCACGCCGGAGCTTGGATCGCCCACGGCTCCATCGATGGACACGATTTCTGGCATGGACAGGAGACCCGGCAAGTCCCCCGTGATTGGTCATCCTTCTTGCTCGACGATGGTCAAATACTGGTGGCTTCGGGCAAACTGGACTGGATGGCCGGAGATAAAAAAGTCATCGAGGAAATTCGCACCTACGACATTCGTGTCGAGGATCGTCTCCATCGGATTGAAATCTGGAGCCTGTGGAAACCCGGGGGTGAAGAGGCGGTCCGAATCGGAGACACGAAGGAGGGCACCTTTGCCCTTCGACTCGCCCCGACCCTGCGTGTCGATGGACCTGTGGCCGCTGGAACTAGTTTCAATTCGAACGAGCAATCGTGCGGGCAGATCTGGGGAAAGCGTGCTCGCTGGGTTGCCTACACTGGCCCCGTGAATGGCCAGCGGGTCACCGTGGCATTACTCGATCATGAGGATAACCCGAGACACCCGACCTGGTGGCACGCACGAACCTACGGACTGGTCGCCGCCAATCCCTTCGGACAGCACGATTTCGAGAACAAGTCCGCCGGATCAGGAGATCTGGTGATCGGTCCTGGAGAAGATCTTTTCTTTCGTCATCAGCTGCTCATCTTCGAGGGGTCGGTGACTCCTGAAATGATCGACAAGGAATGGGACCAGTTCTCTAACCACTAGCAATCCCCCCTTCTCATATATTGCTTGCCGCTCCTGTCACCTCTATCATTCGCTTCATGATGAAAATCACTTCCTTCTTGCTCTGTATTGCGCTGTTGCTGATCGCTCCTTTCCTTTCTGCAGCAACCGATGACACCGCTGCAAAACTCACCGGATCCTGGCGCGGGATCATCGATCCTGACGATGCCTCCATCGAGCTGATCTTCCACATCCACTCCTCGACAGATGATGGCTGGAGAGGAACCGTAGATACTCCCGCCCAGAACTCCTTCGGGCTTCCTCTCAGTGGAATCTCCATCGATGAAGATGGTCGCGTGATGATCTCGGTCGCTGCCTCTGGTGCGGTGTTCGAGGCGAAGTTGACTTCGAAGGGCGATGAGTTGCAAGGCACCTGGAAGCAACGCGGGGCCGAACTGACTCTCCACTGCCAGAGAATAGATAAACTTCCAGCGATGCCTGCTGAGATCGCCATGGCGCTCTCTGGTTCCTGGGAAGGTGTACTCCCGGTGGGCACCGTCCAGTTACGAATCCACCTTCATCTCGAACGCACCGAGGACAATTCATTTTCCGGGTTCATGGTCAGCCCCGACCAATCTCCGACGCGGCTCTCCGTGACCCGAGTCGACTTCCTGCAGGATCGGAGGGTCCGAATCTGTGTCGGTGAAGCATCTGTGAGGTTTGAAATGAATCTCTCCGGATCCGGAGATGAACTCCAGGGCTCCTTCCTGCAAGGCCGCTCAAAGTTCGACATGTCGCTGACAAGAGTGGAACAACTCCGCGAGTTGCGCCGTCCCCAGCAACCGAAACCACCCTTCCCCTATCGATCGGAAGATGTCACCTACGTCAATCCCGCCGCAGGAATCACATTCGCCGGAACCCTGACGATACCTCAGGGTCAGGGACCCTTCCCCTGTGCTCTGCTGATCACCGGCTCGGGATCCCAGGACCGCGACGAGATGATTTTCGAGCACCGCCCCTTCCTGATCATCGCCGACCACCTCACTCGAAAGGGGATCGCAGTTCTGAGGGTAGATGATCGCGGCGTGGGGAAATCCACTTCCGGAAGCGAGCCTGGAAAGGCCACCACGGAGGACTTTGTCGGCGATGTGCTGAGTGGATTCAAATATCTCAAAGAACACCCCGAAATCGACGGCTCCAAAATCGGCCTGATCGGACACAGTGAAGGCGGGGTGATCGCACCGCTGGCTGCCGTGAAGAATCCGGAGATTGCTTTCATCGTCCTGATGGCCGGTACCGGTATCCGTGGAGACCTATTGCTGGTGAAACAAAATGAACTGATCTCTCGTGCCAGCGGTGTCGAACAGCAAGTGATCGACCGCGGGCTGAAACTCTCGCGACAGTTGTTCGCCGTGCTGCGAGAAGATGACATCTCGAAAGAAGTGACTCGATCGAAAATTGAGGAACTGGTGCGCAAGTCTCCTGATCTACCCGGAGGAGAAGCAGGAGATGGGGAGGTGGCCAGGGTGATCGCAGAGTTGGAGATCCCCTGGATTCGCTGGTTCGTTCGCCACGACCCCGCTCCAATCCTCGAAAAGGTCCGCTGTCCGGTACTTGCAATCAACGGTTCCCTCGATCTACAGGTTCCTTGCAAGGATAATCTCGCTGCGATCGAAAGTGCCCTGAAACGAGGTCGGAATCCTGATTACGAGGTGGTCGAATTCCCTGACTTGAATCACCTGTTTCAACACTGTAAGACTGGATTGCCATCGGAGTACGGCGAGATCGAGGAGAGTTTTTCAGTGGAAGTGCTGGAGAAGATGACGCAGTGGGTCCTTCATCGGTTCGGAAAAACGAACTGAACAAGCGAAGCCGATTCACAAGATTTCGTTGCTTGAGAGCTCAAAGATAGAAAGTAAAGGAACTGATATGAAGATAATGCCGTTGTCGATTCTCTTCTTGAGTGTGGTGGTCGTGCACCCGGGTTGTTCCACGACTCCCAGCATTTCGTATTCACCAGAGTCCGCTGCTGAAGCGTTTTCTCGATTCAGCTCACTGGAAGGGGACTGGAACTCGACTCCCGATCCATCGGACATGCCTCCATCCATCGTCAATTACCGCACCATCGCCAACGGCAGTGCCGTGGTGGAGACGGTCTTCAAGGGCACACCCTTCGAGATGAGTACGGTCATCTTTCTCGACGGAGACCGTCTTCTCATGACGCACTACTGTGCCGCCAGGAATCAACCACACATGAAGGCCAGCGAGGTCACCAAGGGCAGCGTGTACTTCGTGACTGATCATGTGACCAATCACCTTGACCCCGGCGATCTTTACATGGGGGAGGCGGAGTGGATCTTCACCGATGAAAATCACCTCACCACCAGATGGCGCACATTCCAGGATGGCGAGGCAGGGGACCCCCACGTCTTCAACATGACGAGAATCGACTAGCAGTCGTATCGCTAGCTGAAGAAGTCGTCGACCGCCTCCGCCTTGACCAGTTCCCGCGGCTGCTTCAGGTGGTTGAGCACCATCGTCTCCGGCTCGATGCCAAAGGAATGGTAGATCGAGGCGAGCAGTTGCTTCGGATGGACCGGGTCGCTCAGAGGTGCCGAACCGGTCTCGTCCGATTCCCCGTGGACGTAACCGCGCTTGATCCCGGCGCCGGCCATCACCGCAGTGTAGCAGTAGGGCCAGTGATCGCGTCCGTCGTCGGTGTTGGCATTGCCCGAGGTGCTGACCCCTCGCTGGGGACTTCTGCCGAACTCCCCCACCGCCACCACCAGGGTTTCATCGAGCATTCCTCGCTGATCCAGGTCCTCGATCAGTGTGGCGAGCCCTGAATCAAGCATCGGAGCCGATTGAGTCTTCATTCGCTTGGACAGGTCGACATGCACATCCCATGAATGATTATCAGAGTTGGCGACCTTGGGCCAGATCACCTCGACCACACGGGTACCAGCCTCGACCAGTCTCCGTGCCAGCAAGCAACTCTGCCCGAAGGTATTTCTGCCATATCTCTCTCGAAGTTTAAATGGCTCTTGATCGAGATCAAACGCCTCGCGCGCCTTGCCAGACACGATCAGGTTGATCGCCTTCGAGTAATAATCGTTGAGTTGATAATCCTCCACAGCCTTGTCGATCTCTGGCATCGCATCGTTGATGGCATCTCTGATCCGGGACCGTCTCTGTAGCCGATGGGCGAAGACGCCGGGAGCCATCGAGAGATCATCGACCTTGATCTTGTCCATCTTGGTCATGTCCAGATCATCCCCGGGTGGAAACAGATTGTAGGGTTCATAAGACTTTCCGAGGAACCCTGCCGTGCCCCCTTTTCCCACCACATTGCTCTCTTGAAGTGGCCTCGGCAGCATCACAAAGGGAAGCATTGGAGCCTCTGGTGGCCGCATCCTGACCAGTTGAGATCCGAAATTGGGAAAGTCCTTGGGACTGGGCGGTTCCAGTTGTCCCGATGGACTGACCTTGTCCGTGGTGTATCCAGTCATCATCTGATAGATCGCAGCGGTATGGTTGAAGAGCCCCTTGGGTGTGTAACTCATCGAGCGAATCATCGTCATCTTGTCATTGATCTGGGCGAGCCGCGGGAGCAACTCGGTGAAGTGGACCCCAGGAATCTTCGTCGGGATGGTGTCAAACACACTCTTGACGTTATCGGGTACGTTTTCCTTCGGATCCCACAGGTCGATGTGACTCGGTCCCCCTTGCAGGTAGACCATGATGATACTCTTCGCCTTGGCCCACCCGGGGGCACTCTTGACCGCCTCCCTGGCCATCGCCTGCAACTCAAAGACCGAGCCCAGCGTCAAGCCCAGGAATCCAGCACCGCCGATACGCATCAGATCTCGGCGTGTGATCTGCCCTGAATCACAGAGGTCGGAACAATCATCTCCTGGTACTCGTAGCATCTGGGCCCCTTTCGGGCACGGGTCCGCTCAGTGGTTAAAGAGAAATGCCGGACTGTTGATCAGCGCCCAGGCGATGTCTTGCACCAGCGTGAGTCGTCGGCTCTTCAATTGCTCTTCACTCAGTTTCATCGCTCGTTCGAGTCGAATCAACTTCGAATCTGGAGATGTTGGAACCTCGACTCGAGCCAGCTTCTTGCGTAATTTCAACAGTCCAGGATCAACCGGTCGTGGCATTTTCGCATCCGAGACCTTCTTCTGGTGCTCTTGAGAACCTGGATCGTTCTCTGTGAAGTATCCAAGCAACTTCCCGCGCTGATCCTCACTGCGAGCGTCCTCCGAGATGTCAACGATGCTGGCGATATCGATCGGCAATCCGATCTCCACTGGGACCTGGGAAGTGGTCACCCAGATCCGAAATTTTCCCAGTACATGATTGGCATCGTAATTCTGATGAAGGGTGAAGGTCAGAGTCGAACCTACGGCGCCGATCGGCCGTGTCAGTTGATAGGTAGCGTTCTTGTCCGATCCCATCTTTGGCGAGATCGCCCACCCAGAGTTGTCGATCTTTCCATCGATGGAGAATCCAACATCGTAACTGGACTGGCTGAAATCGGCCTTGGGATGGTGCAAGGCCACTCTTGTGGGCTGCGGGACATCATCCCCCACTGCTGCTGGAGTCCAATCGAGTTGGAGTTCGGAGAGAACAAAGTTGCCGTTGCCCCGACCCGGTCCGCCTGCCGGTAAACCAGGATCAGACAGCGCTTCGATGCGAATTGCAGTGATCGCCTCCATGTCAGTCGGGGCTGTGAAGGTGTAGGTTCCCATCCCCAGCTCGCCGGTGGCACGGACCGCTCCATCTTCTTCGAGGGTCAAGGTCGCACCACTCGATGCCTGCAACTTCTCCGGCATCAGCAACTCCCAGCGGGTCGACTGCGCCTGCATCTTTTCCCACTCCAGTAGCTTCTCGGGAATCGTCTTGCCATAGGCCAGCTGCTCGGTGGTGGCCAGTGCGATCGCTTGCTGCTGCTTCCGGTCGAGCTCTTCTTCTCTCGGTGCGATGCTCAGTTCGAACTCTGTCACCTCGCCTTTCGCATCGGCGATGTCCGACTGTCGAGAAACTTCTCTCGCCGCGGCGAGTTCTGCGGCCACCAGCTGGTACGACTGGTAATCTCGCGTCAATGCGATGTGATCAGAATCGATCTCGCCTAGCAGTTTCAGTACCGCATCGATTTCCGCCGCCTTGGCCGGGCGGTTGAGGATTCTCAGATACAACTGTTCGATCAGAGTTCCGTCATCTTCATGCTGATCGACCAGATGTTTGATGACATTAGCAGGATCACTGATCGCCTGATCCACAGTCGGTCCAGTCACCAGAGCCATGACACTATCGAGACCCAATGCATCGGAGCGATCGCATTCACAGGCGCTTTCTCGCGCGGATCGACCGAGCGTGCTCAGAAAACCGTCCTTCAACTGGATTCCTACATCGGGTAACGCTGCCGCACGGGTTCCTTCCGGAACACCTGGGATCTTGGCGCTCGCCCCCAGCACCTGGTAGATCGAATCGTAGAGTACCTCGGCGGGCAATCTGCGAGGGATCGCATGGGAGTAATTGATCTGATCTTGCTGGTTCCATTGGTTTGCCGCGATGGAAAGTTGATAGGTTCTCGACTTGCAGATCTCCTCGATCAAGGTTCTCACATCGAAGTCGTTCTCGACGAAACGAGTGGTCAGGAACTCGAGCAATTCTGGATTCGATGGCGGATTTCCGGCTCGGATGTCATCCAGTGGGTCGATCAAGCCGACTCCGGTCAGATAACCCCAGATGCGATTGACGTAACTCCTGGCAAAATACGGATTATTCGCAGACGTCATCCATGCTGCCAACTGCTCCCGCCGAGTCGCACCTGGATCGACGGTAAAATCCACCGGGAAGGGAAATTCTGGCGTGGTCTCCTGCCGTGTCCGGTCATGAACCACCTCTCCTGTTTCCTTGTCGGAGATGATCTCGAAGAGCGGTTTGCTTCCCTCCACTGCAGTGCCACCAATCTTTGCATCGCCACCCGCCGGATCGGGCTTCAGATCGACACGAGCAAAGTAGGCGGCCAGTTGATAGTACTGATCCTGAGTCCAGCGCTCGAAAGGATGATCATGACACTTGTTACAGTTGAATCGGGTTGCGAGGAATAACTGAGTGGTATTTTCCATCGTTTCAGCGGGCGTTCGAAGGATCTTGAAGTAGGAAGCAGGAGGATTCTCCTTGTTGGACCCATTGGCAGTAAGAATCTGATGAACAAACTGGTCGTAGGGCGCGTTGGATTCGACCTGCTCATGAATCCACTGGCGGAAACCGGAAGCGCCCTCCTTGCCCAGATACTTGCCGTTGACCTGCAGCAGATCTGCCCAGCGATTACCCCAGTGAACCACGTAACCTTCAGATCCGATCAATTCATCAATCATCGCTTCGCGCTTGATCTTACTTTCTCGCTCATCTTCCAGAAATTCCATCACTTGCTCCACGGTCGGAGGCAAGCCCACCAGGTCTAGCGAGACACGACGTAAGAATTCGGCATCCGTGCAAAGAACAGAAGACTGGAGTTTCATTCGCTTCCACTTGTCGGCAACAAAACCATCGATGGGATTGAAGATCTCTGGTTCCTGCCACTCGAAGCGCGATCGATCCCCCATCACCGTCAATGTGGTAGCCGCATACGCCCCCTCGAAACGAGCCAAAAGCGGCGCCTCTCCCCTTCTTTCAGTCGAAACCAGGCCCTCTGAATTGCACCGAGCGACCTCGATGTTCCCACTGCTGACAAACGCCTCAGCGGTCACATCTCTCTTCGATCCATCATCATAGAAGGCAGTGATTCGTAGCTGCTGCGTATCGCCGATTCGCTGAATCGTTGGATTCTCAGGCACCACCTCGATCCTGGCGACCCTCGCCACTTGCTGATCCAGTGGACAACCCGCAGTAATCCAGTCTCGAAGCAACTGGTAGTACTCCGAGTCGACGGTGAATCGCTGTCCACCTTCATGAGGCACAGTCCCGGTCGACTTCAGCAGCATCAAACTGTCATCCGCAGAAGCAAAATTGATCCTTCGCCCTGCGTGATCATCGGAAAACGCCCTGACATCGACCAGTGGGTCGTACCCCCTGAGAGACAGTTTGAATCCGTTTTTCCCATCTTTCGAGCCATGGCAGGAGCCGCCATTGCAGCCGGCTTTGGAGATGATTGGATTGACGTCTCGGATGAAGTTTGGCTCGAAGGCCACTTCTTGACCTGTGATGGCCACCGGAATTTCTAACTTTTCACCTTCATGCACGATTTGAATGCTGGTCTGTCCATCGGAGAGAGCCCTGACCAGCCCGCCAGAGACCGAAGCGATCGAATCGGACAACTCGTAGCGCACTTGATGTGTCAGGTCGATGGTGTGTCCCGAAGCGAGCACTCCGGTGACCAGCAACTGCTGATATCGATACTTCTCGGAGATCTCGACCGTCGGTGGGTCGACCACCATTCCAATCAACTTCTTTCCTCGATCTCCAGACATCGGCGCAGACATCACCATTCGCAACACGGTCCCTTTCTCTCCATCGAGAATGCGGACCACTCCATCCGCACTTCCGATGGCGACCTCTTGCCTCTGTGGATGCCAACAGAGCGAATATATCGGAGTGTCGAAATCGATGGTGGCAAGCACCTCGATGTCCCGAGAGTGGAACTCCTCGATTTTCTTCTTCTCCGCTGCATTGCGAGAAGTGGAGACTTTTTCGAGAATTCCCTTCATTCCCTCTGGAAGCGTTCCGTCAAAATCACTGCTATAGATCGTCACCTGGCCACGACCATCGAGGCTACTTCCAGCAGCGATACTCTTCCCATCGCCGCTGTATCCCAGGCCGAACACTCGGCCCGTCATCGGCGGAAAGGACCTCAGAAGGTTCGAGTTGTCGCCGATGACGCGCTTGACCTCACGGTGGATTCTGTAGATCTGCGGTGTCCCATCCGATCCACCGACCAGGATCTCTTCCTTGGCCGGGTGGCGATCGACTGCCGCCAGCCCGCCCTTGAGAATCGCCGGTGTGATCGAGGTGATGTTGTCGATGAATCGCTGCGTCTTCACCTCTGTCAACTTTGCAGTCATGTCCCGTCCGACGGAGATCACATGGCTTCCATCGAGGGAGAACACAGTATCGAGAGTCCAGTCCGAGGATGCTCCATTGAAGAGAACCTGCTGACCGCTACTGGCATCGATGGCACGGACCGTGTTGTCTCCGCAACCAAACGCAATTAACTGGCCATCAGGGGACCAGCTGGCGCCATACACGGTGTCAAAGGTGACCGGTACCGAGACCGACAACTTCCACTTCTCGGTATTCCACACCTGCACTTCACCCATGCGACCGGGCAAGCCGCCAGTCACGGCCAGTTTCTTTCCGTCGGGAGAGAATCGAACCGATTCGATTCTTTCCGAGAGCCCGACCAGTCGCTCGATGATGGTCGAACTCTCAACATCGTGGATCAACACCTCGTGATATCCGGAGACGGCAAGCCAGCGACCATCTGGGGAGTAGTCGAGAGCGGTCACGATCGGAGGAGATTCGTAAACAGGAAGATGGTCCGAATCATACTTCTGCACAGCATTTTCGGGAGTGTCGTCCAACGCACCCTGACTGATCCAGGCCCGGATCAAATCGATCTGGCCAGGATTCAGCGGATCCCCCTTCTTCGGCATCTCCGCTTCACCATCGATGGGGGTGATCATTTCGACCAGTTCACTCTGGTCCGGCTGATGAGCGACGATCACAGGATGATCCCCGCCGCCGGAGAGCAATGTGGCAAAACTGGTCATCACGTAACGACCCTTGGCTTTTGCTGGCTGATGGCAACCATGGCAATTGGCCTGAAAGATGGGACGGATATCGCGATAGTAACTGACCGAAGAAGTCTTGTTCGAAGTGGGCTCATCAGCCCAGGACAAGACCGAATACCCACCGATTCCGCAGACAATGCCGAAGCAAATTGACATGCATCGGAACCCGCGAGAGTTGAGAATTTTCACTCGGAAATCTCCATTTCAGGGTGTTCTGTGAGGCTGGAATGAGGGTACCAGAGTGACCCCGGGCAGTCAGGTGGCGCCTGACCAAGAAGAGTGGGATCTGCGTTGCGGTCTCCGTATCTCGTGGAAATCCGACTGAATTGTCCCAAATCGATGAGAAAACAAGACTTATGGCTCATTCAGGATCTTCCCTCCAAGATTTAAGTAGCCCTCCCTCTCCTTGAGCATATTAATTGAGTAAGCACTGCAGATCGGGCTCGTTCTGCAGCGGTTCCGATTGAGGGCATTCGATGCAATCTCGAAATTTCATATTCATCCTGCTTCTGTCAGGTGGTGCGCTGCTCTGTATGACCAGCAGCACCAATGTCCTGGTCGCACAATCCCAATCCTTCATCGATGAAGCGGTCCTTCGTGGCGTCGACTTCCCTTTCACTGAAGGAGCTCCTGGATACGGAAGCGGACTGGCAGCAGTCGACCTCGATCAAGATGGGGATGCGGACCTGGTTCTGCCGGGAATTGGTGGTGACATTTCCATCCTGAAAAACGATGGGACCGGTCACTTCACTGACCTCTCCAATACTCTCGACTTGCCGGAGATCCAAAACGGACGAGGAGTCGCAGCAGGCGATGTGGATGGCGATGGAGATCTTGATCTATTGATCTTGTGTTTTGGGGAGAAAAATCGACTGCTGAGAAACGATGGTGATTTCAACTTCACCGATGTCAGTGAAAACTCAGGGCTGATCCATGTAGGAAACACGTCCTCGGCAGCCTTCGGCGACCTCAATGGAGATGGTTGGATTGATTTGCTGGAGGTTTGCATCGCTTCCGGGAGTGCCGTCGAAGACAATGTAATCTCGTACAATAATGGAGATGGCACGTTCAGCCAGTCACCCGTACAAATTCCAGGCCTCGCCATACCACAATCTGAAAATCAAACCTTTCAGGGTCTACTGCAAGACTTCGACCTGGATGGAGATCTGGATATCTATCTCTCCAACGATCGTGGCAATTCCACAAATGCCCACAACTGGATGCTTGAAAATCAGCAGGGCAACTTCATCGACATGAGCAATTTGGGCTCTGGCGTCAGCATCGACTCGATGGGGATCGCCGCTGCGGATGTCAATCTCGACGGCTTTCCTGACATCTACTGCACCAACTACTCTTTAACGCATCCTCTCCTCATCAATGAAGGAGGATTTTCGTTCAACGATGCAGCAGCTGATTACGGCGTCGACTTTGGAATGATCAGTTGGGGCACCTGTTTCTTCGACCTCGGACTCGATGGGGATCTGGATCTATTTGTACTCGACTCCTCCAGCCCCAATCGGATGTTTGAACAGCAAGGTATTCAGCAATGGCTCGATGTGGCTCCGGATCTGGGCCTCGACGCCAATGGCTTCGCATACTGCGGAGTACCCGTAGACATCGACCTGGATGGAGATATTGACCTGATCACTACCGAGCACTTCGGACCGGTTCATATCTACATCCAGACTGGAGTACCCAACAACAACTTCATCCGTCTCGACCCAGTGGCTCCCTACCCCAATCATTTCGCCATCGGATCCAGAATTGAGTTACGAGATGACAACGGCGTGCTTTTCCATTCCGCCCAACGTGCCGGCGGGGAACTCTACAAGTCAGTGGGAGAGATGATCGTCCACCACGGCCTGGGGAGTGCCGAATCAGTCGCTCAATTGACCGTCTATTTCCCTGACGGTGAATCCCGGAATCTGACCGATCTCCCGGCAAACCAGACCTGGAAACTCTACCATCCAGATCTGCTGGGAGATGAAAATGGCAATGGATCGGTCGACCTGGAAGACTGTCAGCAATTCCTGCAAGTAAGCTCCGGTGCCTTTGGTCCGGGATCAGCCATCTTCGACTTTGATGGAAACTCTACACTCGACCTCTTTGATCTGGAGTGGCTGGTCAGCCTCTACGACGGCGTTTTGCCGGACTGCGATTCAGACGGCATCTCTGATCTGATGGAACTGTATCTTGGAACCATGGTCGATTCCGATGGGGACAACCTCCCCGACAGTTGTGACAGCCACTACCTCCGAGGAGATGTCAATATCGACCTCTCCCTGGATGTCGCCGATCCTATCGAGTTGCTTCAGCATCTGTTCTTCGGTACCCCTTGTCCCTGTTTCGCGGCCGTCGACGTCAATGACGATGAACAGGTGAATATCGCAGATCCCGTGGCACTCCTCGGGTACCTGTTCAATTCCGGCCCAGCTCCACATTCTCCGTTCCCCGACTGCGGAAATGGTCTCGAATCTCTGACTTGCATCGAGAGTGGATGCCCCTAAATCCTCGCCACTTCGCTTCAGGCACGAATTTCGGGAAAATTACCCGTCCAGCCTTCCCTCCTGAGTCTCTCCGATAATTTTGTTGCTTGGCCCCCGGTAGATAACTTTAATTGAAAGATGAGATGGCTCCATTCTGTGTGACGCCATCCCCAGTGGCTCTGGGAAAGGTAGGACTTCGTTGTCGAGGATTTTGCACTGCAGATACTCCATTTCATCACTGATCGCATGGAGTGCGCTCATGGTGATTCTGCTGCCTTGTGTGCTCTGTTCCCAGAGCATTCCTTTCACCGATGAAGCGGCTACCAGGGGACTCGATCTGTTTTACATCACCTCGGTTCCCGACGCCGGGTCCGGCTTTGGCGCGATCGATCTCGACCAGGATGGAGATGCCGATCTGGTCATCACTGGCCTGGCAGGACTGGTTCGATTTTACGAGAATGATGGTAACGGATATTTCATCGACCGAACTGCCGATGTCAATTTACCGGAGATGCCCACTGCCAATGCGCTGGCCACCGGAGATCCAGATGGTGATGGAGACCTGGATCTGCTGATTCTTTGCTGGGGCCAGCACGATTACTTTCTCCGAAATGACGGCGACTTCCTGTTCACCGACACCACCGAAGAGGTCGGCCTGATGACCAGTGGCAATACTTCAGGCGCGGCATTCGCTGACCTCAATGGCGACGACTGGCTCGACTTGCTCGTCGTAGGGTCCGCTCCTTCGACCGCGGGAGGGCCTGAATCCTCTCATGGGCATCTCTACTACAACAATGGAGATGGCACTTTCACGGAGTCGGTGAATCCGCTCGATCCGATCACCAACATCCTCGTGACCTTTCAGGGAATGCTTCAGGATTTTGACCTCGATGGAGATCTCGACATCTACCTCTCCAATGACAAGGGATGCATTGGCGACCCACAGAACTACATGCTGGAGAACTCAGATCCTTTTTACCTCGACCAGAGTGACCTCGGAGCGGGTGTCAGCATCTGTTCGATGGGCATCAGCACCGCAGATGTAAATCTGGATGGATTGATGGACCTGTATTGCACCAATGTGAACGAAGACCATCCACTGCTGATCAATCAAGGCGATTTCAGTTTCTACGATGCCTCCGATGATTACGGTATCTCTTACGGGGTGGTGGGATGGGCCAACTTCTTCTTTGACCATGGCCTCGACGGTGACCTCGATCTGTACGTGGTCGACAGCATGGCTCCCAATCGTTTCTTCGAGCAGGTCGCCCCGATGAACTGGATCGACAACGCCCCGGATCTAGACCTTGCCGGCACGGGTCAGAGTTTCTGTGCAGTCCCTCTCGATGTGGACCTCGACGGAGACATCGATATTGCCGCGCAGGATTGCCTGGGCTACTTCCACCTCTACATTCATCCAGATGAGGGCAATGGAAACTTCATTCGCCTCGACACCGTCGCTCCATTCCCCAATCACTTCGCAATCGGTAGCAGGATCGAGTTAAGAGATGAGGCGGGAGATCTGTTCTTCGCCTCTCAGCGAGGCGCGGGTCAGCATTACCGGTCGGAAGGTGAGATGATCTTTCAGCACGGCCTGGCAGATGCAGAAACCGTCGCCCATCTGAGCGTCGTCTTCCCCGATGGTTCCACCAGGAATTTGACCGATCTCCCCGCCAATCACACCTGGAAACTCTACCACTCCGACCTGCTCGGCGATGCCAACCGCGATGGATCGGTCGACCTGGAAGACTGCTCGCAGTTCCTGATTGCCGCTGCGGGTGACTTTATCCCCGGGTGCGAGATCTTTGACTTCGATGGAGACTCCCTGCTGAGCGTCAGCGACCTGGAGATGATGTTCACGCGACATGGGGGGATTCTGCCGGACTGCGATTCGGATGGCGTCAGCGATCTGATGGAGTTGTTCCTCGGTACCGAGACCGATACAGACGGCGACCTATTACCCGATTCGTGCGATAGCGATTTCATTCGAGGCGATGTGAACGTCGATCTCATCTTGAACATCGCCGATCCGATCCAGTTACTTCAGCACCTCTTCTTCGGTGAACCATGTTCCTGCATGGCAGCCATCGATATCAATCATGATGAACTGGTGAACATCGCCGATCCCGTGGCACTGCTGGGATACCAGTTCAACTCCGCCACCCCACCTGCCGCTCCATTTCCGGAGTGTGGCAATCTTGCAGGGGATCAGATTTGCCTCGACGGCGGCTGTCCCTGAGCCAGCGACGGCTCGGGCGTCGACCCTTCGGTCACGGCAGTTTCACCATCGCATCGAATTGAACCCGCTGAGACCGCAGAGCCTCGACCCGCGCCTCCGGCGGACGATCGTGGGCTTCCAGCAACATCCAGCCATCCCATTGCTGCTGTCGTAACAACCCAAACAGCTTCTTGTAGGGATAACGCTGCTCATCGAGTCGTCTGACATGGAGGGTATCTGCGAGCCTCTGCCGAACCCTGGCGAAGTTGTGCTCGAGACCGTCTCCTGCCAGATCACTGTCATTGCTGTTCCAGCACACCCCCACTGCAGGATGATCCGCCACTTCCAGGATCCGTTCGATCAGCGGCAACCGGGCACAGGAGCCATGAACCTCGAGTCGAATCTGCTGGCCGATGTCCGCCGCTTCCTTGCCCAGTTGTTGCAAGGCGCCACCGATGCGTTCGATGGTGCGACCCAGTTCTTCCCCTTGCGGGCACTGGTCCGGCTTCACCTTGACTCCACTACCGCCGATCTCGGCACTCAGTTTGAGAAAGGCACGAGTGGCGTCCATCGCAGCCTTCAACCTGGCGGGATCCTGGTGATGCAATTTTTCATTGCTGCCAATACCGACACAGGTCACCGGCGAATCGTCGAAGCGTTGCTTCACCTCGATCCTCTGCTGGGGAGTCAGATCCGGCTCGACCCCGTGTGCATGGGTCGTGCGAAGTTCGACCCCCTCGAGGCCGGAGGATTTGCAACTGTCGATCAGCCGGGGCAGTGAGAGATCCTGCCCCCACAGGTAGGTGACCAGTCCAAAGCGAAATCGAGCGGCGGGGAGGGGGTCCGGTTCATCCGCGGATAACCACTCCCCGAACACGCCGCCAGTGGTGGCGAGAAGACCGCCGGCAGCGAGACCTTGCAGGACTCGCCTCCGATCGATTCGATCCTCTGTTCGATGCTCTGTTCGATGCTCTGTTCGATGCTCTGTTCGATGCTCTGTTCGATGCTCTGTTCGATGCTCCATTCGTTGTTGCACCGCCTAGGCTTCCTCGGGGAAGCGATATTCTGCCCGACCCGGCCGAAACAGCATCGCATTGGCCTCTGCATCGTTACTGAATTTCTCACTGCCGGGTTCGATCTCCAGCAACTTGCCGGCGACCAGCCCGGTCGATGCGAAGTCGACACCATTGCCCTTCAGATGCGCCACCACCCGTTCGACATCCGCAGCAGAGGTGGTCGGCCAGGTGATCCTGCTGGCGGCCTCCTTGGGTGAGACCATCTCTCCGCGCAGGTAGGAGATGTTACCCAGGTGACACAGAGCACTGGATAAGTGCCCTCCCTCGATGGTGCCGTGGATCGTCGATCCATCACGAGATCGAACCGCATCGATGAAATTCTGGAAATGGTCCTGTGCTCCTCGCCATTCCTGAATCGTCTTGCCGGTCCGATCGATGGCACGGGCGCTCGAATAATTGGGCAGCAGCAGGGTGCCCGCTTCACAGTGAATCGCCGCACCGATCGACATCCCCTGGTATCGGTCCATGTTACCGCCCCAGTTCTCCTTCTGAGCTTGCAGATTGCTGGGCAGCCCCCGCACCTCGAAGATGATCGGAGCTTCTGGATAATCGAGAATCGACACCAGAGTGTTGGGTGTGTTTCCATCATCGTCGTAGCCGTATCGGCCCCCGTAGGCCAACACCCGCTGCGGCATCGTTTCATGACCCAGGGCCCAGCGACACAGATCCATCTGATGAATCCCCTGGTTGCCGAGGTCGCCATTGCCCGTGTCAAAATCCCAGTGCCAGTCGTAATGCAACTGACGACGACCGAGGGGTTTCATCGGTGCCGGCCCGACCCACAGGTCGTAGTCGATGCCCTTGGGTACATCGCGAGGCCCATCGACCTTGCCGATCGACTGGCGTGGCTTGTAGCAGAGCCCTCTGGCGAGGGTCGGCTTGCCGATATTTCCTTGATGCATCCAGGCGATCGCATCGCGGATCGCTGAAGATGAACGTGACTGGGTACCAGTCTGCACGATGCGGCCATGACGACTCGCGGCCTCGACCATCAGCCGCCCTTCGCGGACGTTGTGGCTGATCGGCTTCTCCACGTACACATCTTTTCCCGCAGCGCAGGCCCACACCGTCTGCAACGCATGCCAATGGTTGGGAGTGGCGATCGAGATGACATCGATATCTTCCCGTGCAATCATGTCGCGGAAATCTCTATAGATGTCGGTCTGGATCCCTTTTTCGGCCAGTTCCAGCTGGCGCCTCTCGAGCACTCCCTTATCGACATCGCACAGGGCTACGACTCGCACTCCTTCGAGACGATTGAGCCCCATCACATGGGACCATCCGCGACTGCGAATCCCCGCGACTCCGACCCTGATCTCGTCGTTTTTCCCGCCAGCAAAAGCCAACGGCGATCGACCCAGGGCCAGCGCGGTCCCTGCTGCTATTCCCGTGGCTACAAAGGTTCTTCGATCCATCTGCACACCGGTCCTCTCCACTATGACCTGGTCATCCAGCCCGCCGATGACAACACGCCCACCGAAGGCTCACAAGAACGCATTTCTGCCGACAACGACCCGCAGGAAATGGCGGCCCCTGGTGGATCTGAGGACGATCGGTTGTCAAAAGCAGCGAAGACATGGTAAGCCAAGAGCAGGATCGGCCACCCCGAGAGGGTTTCCCCCGACCCTATTGGAGGACCATTGAAGATCCGTCGCATCCAGGTGTTCCAGGTCGACCTGCCGCTGGTCGAGGGCAATTACCGCTGGTCTGGCGGAAAATCGGTCGAGGTGTTCGACAGCACCGTGGTGCGGGTCGAGACCGATGAGGGCATCACCGGACACGGCGAGGTCTGCCCCCTCGGCCCCTTTTACCTCCCCGCCTATCCAGCGGGAGCGCGCACCGGAATCGCCGAACTGGCCCCACAACTGATCGGTGAGGACCCACGTGAGTTACTGAAACTGAACCAGAATATGGATGCTTGCCTCAAGGGCCATCCCTATGTCAAGTCTGCCATCGACATCGCCTGCTGGGACATCCTCGGCCAGGCGTGTGGCGTTCCGGTGAGTACCCTGCTGGGAGGATGCCACGGCGAGGACTTCGTTCTCTATCGCGCCATCTCGCAGGAAGATCCACAGGCGATGCGCGACAAGGTCGAGCAGTATCGCCAGCAAGGATACACTCGCTTCCAGTTGAAGGTGGGTGGGGATCCCGATGTGGATATCGAGCGAATCCACACCGTCCGTGAAATGCTGCAACCAACCGACATCCTCATCGCCGATGCCAACACCGGCTGGAGCCAGCATTCCGCGATGAGAGTGGTGAGAGCGGTCAGGGATCTCGATGTCACCATCGAGCAACCGTGCGAGAGTTACCAGGAGTGCCTGGCCGTGCGTCGCAGTACAGACCATCCATTCGTACTCGACGAGGTGATCGATGGCATCGAAATTCTAGTGAGAGCCCACGGCGACCTGGCGATGGATGCCGTCAACATCAAGATCTCGAAGTTCGGCGGGCTGACCCGAGCACGCCAGGCTCGAGATCTATGCATCGAGTTGGGAATCGCCATGACCATCGAGGATGCCTGGGGGGGTGACATCGTCACTGCCGCCATCTCGCACCTGGCCCACAGCACACCGCCACAACTGCTCCTGACCGCCACCGATTTCAACTCCTATGTCACCGTCCCCATCGCCGATGGCGCCCCACAGCGAGTCGATGGTCGAATGGCCGCCTCGAAGGAGCCAGGTCTGGGGATCACACCGATCGAAAGTGCCCTGGGCGACCCGATCCTGACACTAGAATGAACGGATAACCGATGGATCTTCAACTCGACGACAAGAAGGCGCTGGTCTGCGGAAGTAGCCAGGGCATCGGCCTCGCCAGTGCCCAGCAGCTGGCGAAGATCGGCGCGCAGGTCACCCTCTGCGCCCGCAACGAGAGCGATCTCGATGCCGCTCTGGAAACCCTATCCGGCTCGGGGCACAGCAGAATCGTCGCCGACTTCGATCAGCCCGATCAACTCGAGTCGGTGGTGAACTCTCACATCTCGGAGAAGGGTCCGTTCCAGATCCTGATCAACAACTCGGGGGGTCCCGCCGGCGGCCCGCTCTTCGCTGCCGATTCGGACCAGTTCCTGGTCGCCATGCAACGCCACCTGGTGTGCAACCACCGGCTGGTTCAAGCGCTGGTTCCGGGGATGAAGGAGAGTGGATACGGTCGCATCGTCAACATCATCTCGACCTCGGTGCGCGAGCCGATCGCCGGTCTGGGAGTCTCCAACACCACTCGTGGTGCGGTGGCATCGTGGGCCAAGACGCTGTCCAAGGAGCTGGGACCCGACTCCATCACCATCAACAGCGTGCTGCCCGGATTCACCGACACCGCCCGGTTGACCCAGTTGATGGCCAAACGAGCCGAGACGCAGGGAACCACCCCCGAACAGGTCAAAGAAACCTGGATCCAGTCGATTCCGCTGGCACGCCTCGCCCGGGCCGAAGAGATCGGCTCGGCGGTAGCCTTCCTCTGTTCCCCCGCTGCCGCTTACATCACCGGAGTCTGCTTACCGGTGGATGGCGGACGGCTCAACGTCATCTAGAATCGACCCCCAGATCGATCAGTCATTCGAAGTTTCGAGAGGAGATACGATGGATCGCTCCGACATCCGCGAGGTGCTGCACTTCATCGATGGAGAACGGGTTCCGTCTGCCGACGGCGCCACCCTCGACAACTTCGAACCGGCGACTGGAGAATCCCTCGGTACCATCGCCGCGGGCACTGCAGTCGAGGTGGATCGAGCGACCGCCGCCGCAACCCGGGCTCTTCCCGGCTGGTCCGACCAGAGTGCCGAGTCCCGTGGCGCCTGGCTCGAGAAGCTCGCCGATGCCATCGAACAGAGACTCGATGATTTCGCCTGGGCAGAGAGTGTCGATAACGGCAAGCCGATCGGTGCAGCGCGCACCATCGACATTCCTAGAGCAGCAGCCAACCTCAGATTCTTCGCCGGCGCCGCACGCTTCCAGCACCAAGATGCCCATCGCAGCCGAATGGCGGGAGAAGACCTGTGGAACGTGACCATCTGTAAGCCAGTCGGGGTTGCCGGTTGTATCTCGCCATGGAACCTGCCGCTGTACCTGTTCACCTGGAAGATCGCTCCTGCGCTGGCTGCGGGCTGCACCGTCGTCGCCAAGCCGTCGGAGGTGACCCCGGTTACCGCCGACCTGCTGGCACGAGTCGCCCAGCAGGTGGGATTTCCTGCGGGAGTCCTCAACATCGTCCACGGACTCGGTCCCGCAGCAGGTGCCGCCATCGTCGGCCATCCTGGAATCCCCGCCATCACCTTCACCGGGGGCACAACGACCGGAGCGGCCATCGCCAGCCAGGCCGCACCGCTGTTCAAGAAGACCCTGCTCGAACTGGGCGGCAAGAACCCGACGGTGGTCTTCTCCGATGCCGACCTCGACGCAGCGGTCGAGGGAGCCACCGCTGCGGCCTTTTCAAATCAGGGACAAATTTGTCTGTGCGGTTCCCGAATCCTGGTCGAACGGAGCATCGTCGAGTCCTTCACCACTCGTCTGGTCGAAAAGGCTCAGGAGATGACCATCGGGGACCCCCTCGATGACTCGACCCAGCTGGGAGCCCTCGTTTCTGCCTCCCATCGAGACCAGGTCGAGGCGTGCCTGCAACGGGCCCGAGAGGAAGGGGGCGAGATCCTCTGCGGCGGCCAACGGGTCGCCCCCGACGGACGCTGCAGTGAGGGCTACTTCCTCTCCCCGGCAGTGATCACCGGACTCGGGCCAGCCACTCGTACCAATCAAGAAGAGATCTTCGGACCGGTCGCCACCGTGATCCCGTTCGACGATGAAGCGGAGGCGATCGAGATCGCCAACGGGGTTCGCTACGGACTGGCGGCCAGCATCTGGACTCGAGATGTCGATCGTGCCCTGCGCGTTTCCGAGAAGATTGAAGCGGGAACCGTGTGGGTCAATTGCTGGATGAAACGAGATCTTCGCACCGTTTTTGGCGGCGTGAAGGAGAGCGGACTGGGACGAGAAGGGGGCAGCGACTCCCTGACATTTTTCCAGGAACCGACCAATGTCTGCATCCGATTCGATTCGAAAGGACCGGGTTCAACCGATGAATGATGTCACCATCAGCGACCGTGCCCCCGAGCCGGTGGGGCCCTACCCCCACGCCCGCCGGGCGGGAAACTACATCTTCCTCAGCGGAGTCGGGCCCAGATCTCGCGCTAGCAGCGAGATTCCGGGGGTTACCCTCGATTCGGCGGGAAACATCGTAGAATACTGTATCGAGACCCAGTGCAGATCGTGCTTCGAAAATGTTCGCCATGTGGTTGAAGATGCCGGAGCTCGCTGGGAGGAAGTGGTCGATGTGACCGTCTTCCTGACCGACATGAAGAAGGATTTTTCCTCCTTCAATCGGGTCTACGAAGAGTACTTCGGGGAGACACGGCCGTGCCGTACCACCGTCGAGGTGGGAGCCTTACCGACTCCCATCGCAGTCGAGTTGAAGGTCACGGTGTACGCCCCGCGCGATTGAGGAGTCGGTGAGTGAAGATGGTGCAAGGCAAAGTTCTACCGCTGTCACTCATCGGGGTGGGTCTCATCATCCTGGTCTTGAGTTTTTTCTTTTTCCCGGTTGATCCGGGTCCAGAAGTAGTGAAACCAGATGGCGATGGCAACGCTGCTGTCGAGAACGATGGCGAGACCTCGACCCCACTACCTCCCATCTCCGATGTCGGCCCACCGCTGGTGATCGACGGCCCTCGGATGCGATTCGCTGGCCAGGTCATCGATGTCTCGACCGGCCTGGCCGTGCCCGGTGCGACCGTCGCCTTCCGCGACCTGTCGGGATCGCGCCCCCTGGGGCACTCCCGTACCCGTGCCGGTGGCGAGTTTGCCGTCGACATTCCAGAGTGCAACGAGGCTCTGATCACCGTACGTGGTCTGGGGTTTGCCACGGGCCGCTGGCACTGGAGTCCCCAGATGCTGCCCGATGCAGAGGCGAGCACTGACGCTCATCCCGAAGATCTGTTCCTGGCGATCTCTCCCGAGAGTGTGATCTGGGTCTCGGTGATGGCTCCCGATCTGGAAATGCCAGATCGTCCGTTGATCGATATCCGCATGTTACAAGCTCGCACCCCACGTGAACTGGGTTCGGCGGTCAAACTGTCACCGCAACTCCTGATCGATTCCAACCTTCGCATCGGCGGATTACTGGCGGGTCGCCACCTGATCAGCCTGCGCTCCGGCTCCAGGGTGCTGGCGCGGCGCGAGGTCGAGATCGGCGAAGGCGAGGAGCGCGAGGTGATCTTCAACCTCGGGCCGGCGATCCAGGTTTATGGCGAGGTGCTCCGCAACGGCATTCCTGTCGAAGGGGGCACCGTCCAGACCTGGTGTCGCGAGACCCAGGCGGACTCCTCGATACCGGTTGCGCACGATGGCCGCTTCGAAACGATACTCCCCGGACCGGGTAACTGGCGCTTCATCTGGGCCTCCGGCGAAGGAAACGGCGAAGGTACCACCGTCGAGATGGAACTGGTCGAAGATAGCGAAATCGTCATCGAGTTGAAGACCGGTTCCCTCGAAGGGTTGGTGGTCGGCCCACAGGGGAATCCCCTCCCCGAGATGCAGGGCAGTTTGTTCGGCCCCAGACCCTTCTCCTTCACCACCGACCCGTCGGGGCGTTTCACCATCGATGAGATCCCCTTTGGTCGTTATCGCTGGGTGTTTCTCCACCAACCGGAGGGCGTCTTCGCACCACGAGCGCAGTTTGATGTCTCGGGTGCCACCTCCGAGCAGTTCCAGTTCCATGGAGCCAGCCGATTGCTGATCCAGGTCAGCAAAGCGGAAGACGAGTATGCTCGCCCGGAAGCGGCGACCGCACCGGCCTATCGCATCGATGAGGCTGGCTTGCTGTCACCACTGAAGCGGACCGAGAACGCCGATGAGTTCTGGTGGCCTCGGCAGGGCGGATTGGGCGTCGTGTACCAGCGCGGCTGGACACCGTACTTCTTCACCACCGGACCGGTCGACCACCCGGTTCCCGTCGATGCGCTGCTGCAACCGGGCGGCGAGGTGACGGTGACACTGGTCGGACTCGACGGCGAGGTGCTCGCCGATCACCCCTTCACCATCGAACCGCTGTCGGCACCGGACCTCCCGAGTGCCTGGACTCATCGAGAAACGGGACCGCGCGGCTCCTGCCGCGTGACCCTGGCCCCCGGCGAATACGAGATCCGTTCGCACCTAGACGGCGGCCCGGCAACCGCCACCATCTTCATCCAACCGCAACAGTCGACCCGACTACGCCTGCCCTAGTTTCGCCTGCCACTGTAGGCCATCACGTGGCCCCATCACGTGGACCCATCACCGTAACAGACGATCAAAGAACCCGAGGGTGCCGATCGGCAAGGCGAGGGCCACCAGGGCGAGTAGCGCCAGCACCTTCGTGGGCGTGGAGCGTTGCTCGGAAGCGAGGATCTGCCAGCCGGTGAAGAGGATCGCCATTAACCCACAGCTGATCATCGCCGGCCACGCAAACGGCGGTGCCGGTAGTTCCTCGGTAGAGAGGGACAGTGCCGCCAGCAGCAGCATCTCGAAAAGCAGCGACAGCAGGATCAACGCACACAGCAGCGAGTCGATGATACGGATCTCGATGACACGCATCGCCGTCACCCTCAACGATCCAGCCTCCGCAATACCGCGCGCACCGGAGAGGCGTCGAAGCCGGTCAGTTTGAGCGGTAAGGCGATCAACTCGTAGATGCCATCTGCGACGCCATCGAGAACCAGTCCTTCAAGAATCAAGATGCCGGTCCGACGACAGGCATCGTGTGCGGGAAGATCCTTCGAACTGGCCACATCAACGCTCGGAGTATCCACTCCGAGCAAACGGACTCCGGCGGCCGACAGCTTCTCGATTAAACCTGGATCGATACCGGCAAAGTCTCCGCCCCACTGTTGGGGATCCGGGTGAGTTCCGGTGGCAAGAATTAATCGTTCCTCGCGAGGATCTCGCGGCAATTCCTCGATCACCGATCCTTGCTCGACATCGATACGCATCACGTCGCAGGGGCCGATGCAGCGCTGCAGGTCGATCGCATCGATGGTGTCTCCTTCGGCATCGTAATGACTGGGAGCATCGAGATGGCTGCCGATGTGAACCGTCGAACGAAGCGTCGAAAGGGTCAGGTTGTCATCGTTTCGAAGATCGAGCAGCACCTCGCGAGTCAGCGGAGAATCGCCCGGGAACACCGCGATCGAAGGCGAGAGTGCAGGAGAGATGTCGATCAGGGTCACGGCGCCTCACATCCTCGCGCGAATCGCCCACAGGTCAGGGAACATCGGACGAAAGAGAGATTTTTTGAGGAACTCGACACCGTCGCTACCACCGGTGCCGATCTTGGTTCCGATGGTTCGTTCTGCCAGCTTCACGTGGCGGTATCGCCACTCCTGTAGCCCTTCATCGATATCGGTGAGCATTTCGAGCATGACCGTCACATCCGGTCGCTCGCGGTACACTCGCAGCAACTCATCTTGCACCAATTCGTTGGGCCCGACCGGTTCCGTCACATCTCGGTCGAGGACTTCCTGCGGGATGTTGCAGCCGATTCCCACCAGGAACTGATGGAAACGATCCTGCAGCGTCGGAGCGGCGAAAGCCGCTTCCACTTCTGCTCTCAACGGTACATCTTCCGCGATGGCATCGAGCATCCGGGCTCGTTTGTGACCCAGCCTGAATTCGAGGATCCTGAACTGCACCGACTGAAATCCACTGGCTGTATCGAGACGATCTCTGAAGGAGACAAAAGAGAGTGGTGTCATCGTCTCCAGGATGTCGACCTGCTGCACCAGCGTCTTCATCACCATTCTCATTCGTTTGAGAGTGGCCACGCAAGCCCACAGATCTCCATCGATCATGCACTGTTCTGCTCGATCCATCTCGTGGAGAAACTGCTTGAACCACAGTTCGTAGGTCTGGTGAATGATGATGAAAAGTGTTTCATCGTGCTCCGGCGGGTCGCTCCTGGGCACCTGGATGTCGAGCAGGCTGCCGATCTGGAGATAGTCGTGGTAGGTGAGAGTCATCTGTTCCTCACGATCCAGAACACCACCCCAATCAGGGCGGCGAGAATGATGATCAACGAACACTTGAGTACTCGTTGCTGCTTCCGATGAATCTCGATGGCCTCGGTATAGGGCGTGTTGGAAAAGGACACCATCGAGTAGAGAGGACGGTACCAGCCTGGCAGGATCTTCTGCAGCAGATTCGAGAATTTCTTGGTCCACAAGAACCATGGGCTGGCGACGTGATCCTGCATCTCGTGAAAATTGTCCAGCGCAAGGCCCGCAATCGCATGGCCGTTGTCGATTCTCAACTCCTCGTAAGATTCAAGGGCGGCCTTTTGATTGCCAGGGTGGGCCTCGAGGCACTCGCAGAGGATTCTCACGTCCTCGAAACCAGCATTCATCCCCTGCCCATAGAAGGGCACCACGGCATGAGCGGCATCTCCGATCAACACCGTGTTGCCCACCACCCACGGCCGACAACGAATCGTCACCAGAGAGGATGGTTGGGCAGCCAGGAACTGCTCCTCCAGATCGGGCACCAGATCGGGCACATCGGGAAACCACTTTTGAAAGAAACCCCGTACCTGTTCCGGGTCTTTCAATCGATCAAAGGAATACTGCCCATCCAGCGGCCAGAAGCAGGTTCCAGTGAAGGAGCCATCATCGTTGGGTAGAGCGATCATCATGAAGGTACTTCTCGGCCAGATGTGAAGTGCATTCTTGTCGATCCGAAATGCACCATCCGGACCGGGCGGAATGTACAGTTCGAGGTAACCATGACTCAGATAGTCCTGCTGGTAGTCGAAACGAACTCCGATCATCAATGAACCGCGCACGGCAGAGAATGCCCCGTCAGCCCCGATGATCAGGTCTCCACTGGCGACGATCTGATCTCCGGAACGATCGTCGATGAAGGTGACACTACTCTGATCCGAGTCGGTCTCGATGCAGCGGTGGTGAAAGTGCAACGTGACCAGATCGGAGCGATCCGCTTCAGCGAGAAGAATCCGATTCAACTCTCCGCGAGAAATGCTGTAGATCTTGTCATCTTCATTCCCGGAATAACGCTGGAAGGAGAGTCGGCTCGACGAGTCGTGCATCTGCCTGCCACGCATCGGAACCGAGATCTCGAGTGCTGTTTCTTTGAGCCCAACTCTCTCCAGGGCAGTCAATCCTCGTTTGGAAATCGCAAGATTGATGCTTCGTCCTCGCACCACCTCCGCTTCCCGGATATCTCCCCTGCGCTCGTAGAGTTGCACCCGATGACCATCACGGGCAAGAGAGAGCGCGGCCAGCGCTCCAGTCAGTCCTCCACCAACGATCACGACGGATCGGGCAGACATCTCACCCCCCCCTGGGAGGGGTCGACGAGCTGGCTACTTGCTCCAGCACCGCGGCGAAGCGGTGGATCTCCTCGAAACTGTTGTAGAGAGGAGTAGGCACCACTCGGACCACATCGGGAGGTCTAAAATCTGTGATGATGCCCGCCGCCTGCAGTGCTTCCTGCAGGGCGCTGGCATCTCCGACCACTCGAATCGAGATCTGCGCTCCCCTTCGATGCTCTTCTCGCGGGGTGATGATCTGGTAGTGATCGGAACCGATGGCGTCGATGCAATTCTCCAGATAACCGGTGAGTTTCTTCGACCGCTCTCGAAGAGCACCGATCCCCGCCTCGGCAAAAATCGCCAGGGATGAGTGGAGCGGAGCCATCGAGAAGATGGGAGGATTCGACACCTGCCACCCTTCCGCTCCAGGCTGTGCGATGAACTGCGGGTTTTCATCCATCCTGAACCGAGTGGCCGGATCATTGCCCCACCATCCGGCGAGACGTACCCGATCCTGATCATCGGCATGGCGCTGATGAACGAACGCTCCCGCAACCGAACCTGGGCCGCAGTTGATGTACTTGTAGGTGCACCACGCTGCAAAATCGACCCCATGATCGTGCAACTGAAGATCGATATTGCCGGCGGCATGAGCCAGGTCGAGCCCGAAGGTGATCCCATGTTTCTGACAACGCTCCCCGATGTTTTTGATGTCATGAGCCTGACCGGTGAAGTAGTTCACTCCCGAGAACATCACCATCGCCAGTTCATCACGATGCTGATCGATCGCCTCCAGAACATCTTCATCGCGCAAACAGTTCTCTCCATCTCGCGGCTTCAACACCACCATTCCCTCTTCGGGATCAAAGCCATGCCAGCGAATTTGCGACTGGAGAGCGTAGGTATCGGAAGGAAATCCGGGCCCATCGGAGAGGATCTTGAAACGAGTAGAATCGGGTCTGTAGAAGGACGCCATCAGCAGGTGAAGATTGGTGGTCAGGGTGTTCATGAAGACCACCTCAACCGGCAGCGCTCCGACCAGGTCGGCTCCCTGCTGCCGGAAGGACTCGTGATAGGGCAGCCATGGACGGCGCCCATTCAGATGACCTTCCACCGCAAGATCGCGCCAGTCCTCCAGTTCTGCGGTCACATCATCGAAGGCACTTCTGGGCATCAGCCCGAGCGAGTTACCACAGAAATAGATCAACGGTTTCCCATCTTCATCGGTGGGGATGTGAAAACGTTCGCGAAAGCGGCTCAGGGGATCATCCCGATCGCACTGGATGGCATCCTGTAGATTCATCGGCGTGTCGGTTCCCATCAACTTCCTCCCGGTGATCGGCGAATGAAACCAGATTCCGATAGGCCCAGAAACTCGAGTGCGGTCCCGCCGACCAGGCGATTCTTCTGATCGACGGTCAGTGAGTTCATCTGCTCGATCATCAGGCCCGGGTGATCCTCTCCCAGTGGAAATGGATAATCGGTGCCGAGAGCGAGGTGATCGGTTCCAAAGAGGTCGATGACGAACTCCAGCGCTTGTGGGTCGTGAACCAGGGTGTCGAGATAGAATCGATCGATGTATTCCCGGGGTGCTCCACAACCATGAACGCCGCAAAGATCCGGGCGAGCGTGGTATCCCTTTTCGATCCGCGCCAAGGTGCCGGGAAAAGAGCCTCCACCATGGGCGAAGCAAATTTTCAAATCGGGAAGACGATCGAACACTCCGCCGAAGATCATCGAACAGATGGCGAGACTGGTTTCCGCCGGCATTCCGACCAGCCAGGGCAAGAAGTAACTGCCGAGACGATCCGCTCCAAGCATGTCCCACGGATGTACAAAGATCGAGGCTCCCAGTTGCTGCGCTCGCTCGAACAGGGGAAACAACTCCGGAGCATCCAGGTTCCACTCACCGCAATGAGTGCCGATTTGCACTCCTGGGAAACCGAGATCCTCAACACAGCGCTCCAGCTCCTGGATGGCCAGATCTGGATCCTGAAGCGGCACCGTTCCCAGCCCGATGAAGCGGTCGGGGCGATCCTTCACCACCTCTGCGATCTGATCATTGAGAAAACGGGAGAGATCGAGGGCATCTTGAGATTTTGCCCAGTAGCTGAACATGATGGGCACGGTAGAGAGCACCTGCACATCGACACCGTGACGATCGCAATCCTCGATCCGGCGGACCGGATCCCAGCAGCGGTCATCGACTTCTCGGAAGAACTTTCCATCCTTCCACAACTTGGCACAACAAGGAGCATGGTGCTCGATGGTGACGAAGCCGTCGTAACCATACTTCTCGACAAGATCTGGCCACTGTTTCGGCAGGATGTGAGTGTGCAAATCGATCTTCAGCGCCAAGCAGACCTCCCCGAAACCCTCCCCGTAGACATCAGAGAAGTCCTTCCCGAGGAACCGATTACTCGCTCATCGCAGCATGCTGAACCACTGCCCCACAACTGGAACAGGTTCGATTCTTCTCGCTGGACCAGAAATTCTCCATCAACGGCTTCAGTTGGCGAACGATGTCTTGCAGATGAAACTGGGAGTGGAATACCTGCTCATCGCATTCATCACAGAACACGACAAACTGATCCTCCATCTCTGGAGAACGCTTTCTCTCCACGACCATTCCGACGGTGTTCTCACCTCTCTGGGGAGAGTGTGGAATTCCGGGCGGCAGCAACATCACATCCCCCTCGCGGATCTCGATGTCCCGGTACTCGCCATTTTCCTTCACCCTCAGAACCATGTCGCCCTCCAGTTGATGGAAGAACTCCTCGGTCTGATTGATGTGGAAGTCTTTTCGCTTATTCGGTCCGCCGACGATCATCACGATCGTATCGGTATTTTCCCAGACCACCTGATTTCCCACGGGTGGTTTGAGAAGATGCCGATGCTCTTCGATCCATTCCTTGAGGGAGAACGCTAGGGGACCAGCCATGGCATGTTGTCCTTCCAGTAATTCTGCATGATTCGCTAAATGCACACTGTACGAGGCACCTCATGGAGAATACCCTAATCCTTGTGAGGCTCTGCAGCAACAGTTGCCAAGCCGGTTCAGCGGGCAAACACCAGGGAGGAGATGACCGATGTCAGATGAAGAAGTGACCTTTCTCCCGTCAGACTTCGATCGATTCCGAGAGAGTGTTCAAACCGATCCCGAATTCAATGATTCCAGGCTCGAGGTTCGCACCAAACTGGACCTTGTAGGCAAGGCGGGAGCACAGGCACTTTCAGCGCCACCGTTTCTTCTGGTGAGCCGCGCCAGCCTGCACCATCCGCACCAGTTCAACGGATTCCGAGTGGCCAGTCAGCGTACCTACCTGTCTCGCGGAGTTCAGGAGCGAAAAAAACTGCAGAAACATCTCGGAGCAGAGATCGGCAAGGATCTCGACACCGACTACACACATTCGATGTTGGTGCTGGAGATCGACGAAAAGGGTCTGACTTTTGCCCTGAGAATCCACAAGGATGCCTGGTGGGACGGTGAAAATCTCAAGAGGTGGATGGGTGATGAGGAACAGAGAATCACCATCGCCAATGCGCTGCAACCACTCGAAGGCTACACCCTCAAGGTACATGATCATCGACGCACACGAGCGTGCAGCACCATCGACGATCTTGAACTGGCAGAGATCCGCAAGAGTTACACACCCGGAGAGCACTGGCTCCATGTCGAGAAGAAGATCGATCGGGACGACCTCTTCATCTCCTCCAGTGGATTTGAACAGCGTGCCATTTCCGAATGGAAACGACTGTTGCCAGCCTATCGCTGCTTCTGCTGGCATCCGGAAAACGATCGCCTGTTCGCTTGAAATAGACCTGACTACCGAATCGGTGGATGGAGCCTCTCACCTGGTAGATGTACACTCTTCCAGGAGAGGTGGTTCGATTGCTCTTCCCAACGGCTGCTGGTCTATCGCTGCTGATTTTCTCCACTCTTCTGCCAGAGCGCAACGATACTGCTGATTTCACATCCGAAGTTCGTCCGATCCTCTCTCGCCAGTGCCTCCCCTGTCATGGTCCCGATGCCGCCACCCGAAAGAAAGACCTGCGACTCGATCTGAAGGACCCGTTACTCGGCGTGATCGAAGTTGGATCTGCAGAGAGTAGCCCACTGTTTCAGCGCATCTCATCGGATGATCCCGAACTCAGGATGCCACCGCCGGATCACGCGAAAGCTCTCTCCAACCAAGAGATCTCCATCTTCAAGGAGTGGATCGACGCTGGCGCAGCGTGGGAAGAACACTGGGCCTTTACTCCACCTGTGATGCCAGCAGCAGAATGGAATACACAACAACACCCCATCGATGTCTTCATCGAGAAGAAGATCACTGCCAATGGTCTCAGTGCCAACGGTCCAGCCTCCGCTGAAGTATTGATCCGCAGACTGTCTCTCGATCTGATCGGATTGCCACCTGAACCCGAGCGGGTCTCCCGCTTCATCGAAGAATATTCGAGAGATCCTGCCGGCGCGTGGAAGTTACTGATCGACGAACTGCTCGCTTCCGAATCCTTCGGCGAACGTTGGGCCAGTGCATGGCTCGATCTGGCTCGTTATGCAGACACCAAGGGTTACGAGCAAGATGGAATGCGAAACATCTGGCCCTGGCGTGACTGGGTGATCCAGGCTTTCGACCGCGATCTTCCCTTCGATCAATTCACCATCCTGCAACTGGCGGGTGACCTGATCGATACTCCTGATGAATCCAGTCGCCTCGCCACTGCATTCCATCGAAACACCATGACCAACGACGAGGGTGGCACACAGAACGAGGAGTTTCGTGTGGCTGCCGTGGTCGATCGAGTCAACACCACCATGCAGGTCTGGCAAGGGCTGACCGCCGGCTGTGCCCAGTGCCATGATCACAAATACGACCCCCTCTCTCAGGTCGAATATTACCAGTTGTATGACTTCTTCAATCAGAGTGAAGATGCAGACCTCAACAGTGAAGTACCGCTGCTCAAGGTCCTCGGTAATGCAGAAAAATTACTTCTGGGCGATGCTCATCAACAGGTCGAGAAAGCACAGCAAGTACTGGATCAAGCGGCAAGGGCACTGGTGATTCCAGACCAGGAAGCGGCCCCGACCGAAGCAGGAACTCTCGATGAGATCGCATTCAGCGGCAAGATGCCGACACTGTGCCAAGCACAGGTCGATGGTAAGAAGAGTGAGTGGCCCTGGGTTCAAGCGCCGCCGGATGCGCCCGAAGAAATCGACCAGGTGGTCCGCCAGAGTGCGCCGGAGGGACAAACACGCCAGGTTTTCTTCGAGAGGTCTCTCCATACTCATGTTGCAGCGCAGGGTGATCGCTATCACATCGATGCGCGGATCGTCGAACCTCCGGAGTGGATGCTGCTGCAGGTACGACTCGCCGATTCATCCGTCTGGGAACACCGCGGCTACTGGGGCACAGGTACTTTTGCCCACGGTGTCGATGGAACCGAGTCTCTCCGGTTCCAGGGAGAACTTCCTGCGACAGGCGATTGGGTTCACCTGGTGATCGATGCCGAATCTATCGGGATCGAGTCGGGAAAAATCGTCACGGGAATCGCGATGACCCAGCAGGGCGGCGTGATCGAGTGGGGAGGTGTGCGCAGAGAGAGTAGCCAACCGACAGAGCGCGACGATCTCTTCTCTTTCTCCGCTTTCGTCGATCGCTGGGGTGAAGATCCGTCCGATCTGTTCGAGCCAAGGATTCGACAAGCCCTCGGAGCCACTCACAACAAGACCGATGATGAATTCGATCTGGAAACATGGTGGAAGCAACAGATCTCCATCGAGGGAAGAAGACTCCTGCTCGCGCAACAGCAACTCCTCGATCAGGCGATGAAGCGACAGGTGGAAATCGAAGGAAGGGCCGTCTCGGTGCCGGTGATGGCTCAACTGGCTACCGAGAAGCTGAGAAGCACCCATCTGCTGAAGCGAGGCTCTTATCTCTCCCCTGGAGATCCCGTCGCCGCAGACATCCCTCAATTTCTTCCAGAGATCGATGAGGCGGCCGCTCGCAACCGACTGGCGCTGGCTCGCTGGCTCGTCTCTCCTCGGAATCCTCTGACCGCACGAGTTCATGTCAATCGAGTCTGGGAACAACTGTTTGGCACCGGCCTGGTCGAGACCCTGGAAGACTTCGGGACCCAGGGCGCTTTACCGAGTCATCCACAACTGCTCGACTGGCTGGCCCTGACCTGGCAACAGGAAGATGGATGGAGTCACAAGGAACTACTTCGTCGCATCGTCACCAGCGACACCTACCGCAGGAGCAGTCGAAGAACTCCTCTCCAGCAACAGGTCGATCCCGACAATCGACTGCTGTCTCACGCCACTCGCATCCGTCTACCTGCAGAACTGGTCCGCGACCAGGCGCTGGCGATCGGCGGAATCCTCTCCCCCAAGAAGTTCGGCCCCTCGGTTTACCCTCCTCAACCCGATGGAATCTGGCAGGTGGTCTACAACGGCTCCGGTTGGAAGGAGAGCGAGGGAGAAGATCGAGTGCGGCGCAGTCTCTACACTTTCTTCCGCAGGACCGCGCCCTATCCTTCGATGCTGACCTTCGATGCCCCTACCCGTGACGTCTGTACTCCCCGCAGGATTCGCACCAATACACCTTTGCAGGCACTGGTGGTCCTCAATGATCCCGTCTACATCGAAGCCGCTGCAGGGTTGGCGAGATGGTCCCTTGCTGGAAACAACGATCTGCCCCTGGCGATCCAGCGTGCTTTCCAGCGAGCCACCTGTCGCCAAGCGACTCCTCAAGAACTGAAACTACTGATGGATCTGACCGATCAGCAGAAACAGGTCTTCCAGCTCGATCCAGCCAGCGCGCACTCCTTTCTGGAGAGTGGGCGGTGGACTCTCGATGACTCGCAGAATCCCATCGATGCGGCAACACTGATGGTGATTGCCAATGTGCTTCTAAATCTCGATGAAGTCCTGGTGAGAGGATGACGATGGATCCAACAACTGATCTGTTACTCCAGAGTCACCTTGAAGGTACTCGCCGCTGGTTTCTCGGTCGTGTCGGGCTGGGAATCGGTGGACTCGCTCTCTCATCCTTGGTCGGAGATCAAGGGTTCGGCCAAACGGCCTCTCCCGGATTGCTTTCAACTCCACACTTTGCTCCTCGTGCGCGACGCATCATATGCCTGCACATGGCTGGTTCTCCACCGCAACAGGAGCTGTTCGACCCGAAACCGTTGCTGAAGGAACTGGATGGCGAGCCTTGCCCGGCCAACCTGATCGACGGAGAGACCTTTGCATTCATCAAAGGTCATCCGAAGATTCTCGCCAGTCCGTTCCAGTTTTCCGCTCACGGTGAATCGGGAATGGAAATCTCGGAGTTACTTCCCCATCTGGGGGAGGTCGCCGATGAACTGTGCCTGATCCGATCGATGCATACCGATCAGTTCAACCATGCTCCTGCCCAGCTGTTCATCTACAGCGGATCTCCCCGCTTCGGTCGCCCTTCGATGGGCTCCTGGCTGACCTGGGGTCTCGGCAGCATGAATCAGGACCTACCCGCATTCGTCGTGCTCGTTTCGGGAAGTAAAACCCCCAGTGCGGGAAAGAGCGTCTGGGGATCGGGTTTCCTTCCATCGGTTCACCAGGGGATTCAGTGTCGAACCAGTGGAGATCCAGTGCTCTATCTTGGAAATCCTCGGGGCATCAACAGAGACACTCGAAGACGGACCGTCGACGCCATCCAGGAGCTGGATCAGATCGCCGCCCTACGAGATGGAGATCCAGAGACCCTCTCTCGCATCGAGCAGTACGAACTGGCCTTTCGGATGCAGGCCTCGGTCCCCGAGGTGATGGACATCTCTCGTGAGAATCCGAAGACGCTGGAAGAATACGGAGCAGAGCCAGGCAAAGCCTCCTTTGCCAACAATTGCCTGCTCGCCAGACGGCTGGTCGAGCAAGATGTTCGATTCGTTCAGTTGTTTGACTGGGGCTGGGATATCCACGGCACCGCTCCTCACGATGACATCATGACCCAGCTACCCAAGAAATGTGGAGAAACCGATCAACCGATCGCCGCATTGCTGAAAGATCTGAAACAGCGAGGCCTGCTCGACGACACCCTGGTGATCTGGACCGGAGAATTCGGCCGGACCGCCATGAATGAGGAGAGGAATGGATCGAAGTTCCTGGGTCGAGACCATCATCCCCATTGCTACTCGATGTGGATGGCGGGAGGTGGTGTCAAGAAAGGTCATGTTCACGGCGCCACCGACGAACTGGGATACCGGATCGTGAAGGACCCGGTCGGGGTCCATGATCTGCAGGCGACGATTCTGCACCTGATGGGCATCGATCACGAGCGACTCACCTACCCCTACCAGGGCAGAGATTTCAGGTTAACCGACGTCAGCGGAAAGCTGGTACCAGGGATTCTCGCCTAGAGCCCCAGTATCCTAGAGCCCCAGTATCCTAGAGCCCCAGTATCCTAGAGCCCCAGTATCCAGCAACTCTCGGTCTGAGACGATGTGGTGTCGGGGCCCGGGGTGGGGAACGGCTGTGCCGGGGGTGATCCACTCTGATAGAAGTACACCAGTCCACTGATCACGTCCGCGATGGAAATCCAATCATCGTCATCGTAGTCACAAGCATCCCTGCAGCCGTCCAGTGGCGCTCCTGAAAACAAGTACTCGAGGGTCGAGATGGCATCTGCGAGGTCCAGGTCGCCATTATTATTGCAGTCGCCTCGAAGGAAGCAGTGTCCCGTTCCCGCTGTTTCGAACGCTCCAATATCGCGACGACGGCCTTGGGGACGAACGACCCCATCGATGTCGACCATCGGCAAGTTGTCGACCAGCTGGGTACCTTCATCGATGGCAAAGGAGCAGGGCCCCGGGTACCCGACAGCATCGAGTTCTGGATCCAGTTGCATCACCAGGGGATCTTCCGGATCGGCTCCCTGCATGATGACGTGATCCAGAAAAATGCCTGCCGTCGGCCCCGTGGACACCGCAGTCTCGTTCGTAGCTTCATTTCGCCAGAGGATGGAATTGATCACGACCGGGAAGGACAGCGACTCCGCCCTCAATCCTCCACCGACTCCATTGGTCGTATTGCTGTCGATGGTGCAGTGTACAATCGTGGCGGAGGCGGCCTCTACACACGCCACTCCTCCTCCAGAGTTGGTTGCAAAGTTGTACTGAATCAAGCAGTTCTCAAGGAGTGGATCGGCGAAACTCCGGATGAAAAACCCGCCTCCCTGAAGTCCACTACTGTTATTGAGAACTCGATTGCGCTTGTAACTGGCAAAGCACTCGAAGGAATAGACGCCACCACCGTTTTCGGCAGCCGTGTTTCCATGAATGTGGCAATCTTCGATCAACGCATCGCAGAAATGAGTGACCGCCAGGCCTCCCCCACGAAGCGCGGTATTGGTAGCGATCTCACAGCCGGTCATCTCGATGGTGCTGAATTCATCGAGCAATACCCCTCCACCTTCATCCACTGCAGAGTTTCCAATGAAGGAGCAATCCGTGATGGAGGAGATCGATTCCGTGATGAAGATCCCTCCGCCCGATTCAGAAGTGTTTCCATCGAACGAGCAACTGGACACGGTCACGCTACCGAAATCAGTGGCGAGACCACCACCCCAGCCGTAGGCGGAATTCCCTTGCAACGTACAGTTAGAAATACTGGCCACCCCACCATGAACCGAGATGGCACCGCCCTGGGAGGCGAAGTTTCCGCCGAAGAAACAGCCATCGATGGTCGGCGAGGCTTGTTCCGAATGAAGTGCCCCGCCCCTCGATGAACTGTTATTGACCAGCACACAGGAATCGATGGTCGGAGACCCAGCGGTGATCAAGATACCTCCACCGCACAGCGCCAGAGGTAACCCACAGCTGGTTCCGAAGCCGTTCTGGATGGTGAATCCAGAGACTCGCGCCCCGAAGCCGGGTGCGTTTACGCGGACGACGCAGTCATAGGTTCCGAGGCCGTCGAGAATCGTCGCGGCAGCGCCCCCGACTCCGATCAGTTCGACCTTCTTGCCGAGAAAACCGATGTGCCCGGGATAGAAGCCGGGACTGACCAGGATGCGATCTCCATCGATGGCGATCTCCATCGCCTCCATGATGGTCGAGTACACCGCTGGCACCAGTCGGTCGACTGCACCCAGAGGCGTAGCGATCAGCAGCATGGCGAAGGTGGCGAACAGTTGAATCCTATCGATTTGATTTCTCATCATGGGCACACCGGGCAAGCGGGACTCAGCACCAGGCAGTCCAGGAAGTCGACATCCGGGTAGGTCTCCAGTCCACAAGAGGGGAACGGATAGGGAGGTGCGACACCGAGACCGAAGATGTAGAGCACCATGAATACGGGGTCAGTGATATTGAGAAGCCCATCATTGTCCGCGTCCGCAGCATCGGGGCAGGGTGGCTCAACTGAGTCCAGGAAGAGATAATTGAGCATGAACACCGCATCGGCAACATCGAAGATTCCATCATTATTGGAGTCTCCTCGGATAAACAGAGCGTTGGCCGGGGCGCACACCTCTCCATCGTAATAGCCAGCGGGCTCGATCGATTGATTGTTGATCACGACCTTGTTCGTAAGGTATACGGAGCCGTTCCCGTTCACTTCATTGCAAAATGTGATCGGATAGCACTGAGAACAGTTGATGTCCTCTGGCGCATAAAAATCGAACCTACCGATCTCCTGCGGAAAAAATGTAGGGGGTGCGGTCTGGCCGTTAAATGGCGGCAATGCATCGATCAGAACTCCAATGATGATCTCACGGCCATCTCCATCGTTGTCATCGTTGTCCACTTGCATCGAAAGGTACTCGGCATCGACAGCATCGAGGATCGATCCTTCGATGGTGAAGGTCCCGGGCAAGGCCACCAGTGGGCCATCGAAGCATGCGACGATGGTGAATCCCTGAATGTTGCTGGAGGGATCGCTGTAGAAGAAGGAGAACTGCTGGATTCCTCCAGGCTGAATATTCATGGTCGGATCAAAGAGAACAGAGTCAGAACGACCGGCGAGAAGGACCGTATCGTCAATTCCACGGGCGAGTCCTGAACCAAAAACAAGCACAACGAGGCCAATACTGGCGATTCTGATCTTCAATAGACCACTCCTCAAATTTTACTCCAAGACCGCGTTTCCGGATTCGCGATCCTGGAGAATAGGGCAAAACCACTTCTGGATAGACCTATAGTAAACTGTCTAAACAGCCTTCCCGCAATATACGAATTATCAAATATAAGCGAAGTATCCTGCATACAATCTATATTGTTACTGTTGGTATTGCCCGCAGAGTTTACAGTCGGGCCTCCTGGGGATCTGGATCTGCCGGAAAGAACCCTTCAAGGCATCGATCAGCAGCAGGCGACCGCTCATCGATTCCCCCTGCCCGAGCAAGATCTTGATCGTCTCCGCCGCCTGGATGGTGCCGATGATCCCGGGCATCACTCCCAGTACTCCAGCCTCGGCGCAGCTGGGGCAACTTCCTTCTGCAGGGGGCTCCGGATGGAGACACCTCAAACAGGGCCCCCCGCGAGCCGGGTCGAAGACGGTCAACTGTCCCTCGAAGCGGTAGACGCTGCCATGGACCACGGCGACCTGCTGCTCCACGCAGAGATCGTTGATCAGAAATCGAGTCTCGAAGTTATCTGCGCCGTCCAGCACAACATGATGATCTCGAATCAGCTCCGGCGCGTTGGCGGCAGTGACCCTGTGAGGGAAGGCCGAGATCTCGATCGCCGGATTCAATGCAGAGAGGGTCTTGGCCGCCACTTTTGCCTTGGAGTGACCGATCTCATCGGTTCGATACAGCACCTGGCGCTGCAAATTGGAGAGTTCCACCACATCATCATCGGCGATGGTGATGTGACCGACTCCCGCTGCTGCGAGGTACAGCGCCGCCGGCGAACCGAGCCCACCGCCTCCCACCACCAGCACTCGACCGGCGAGAAGTTTGGATTGCCCCTCTTCCCCCACCTCCGGAATGGTCAGGTGGCGAGCGTATCGTTGCAGATCATCCGCATCGAGAAGATCACTGCCAGGACCTGCAACCAGCGGCAGGTCAGCGCCCCTCCACGCCTCGACCCCCCCCCTCAGGGAAGCACAACGATGGTAGCCCTGCTGACGTAACCAGTGCATCGCGTCGTAGGAGCGGATCCCCTTGGCGCAGTAGATCAGAATATTCTCCTCGCTCGAGATCGGAGCGCAGAGGTGGGGATGAGTGCCAGGACTGACGATGGATGGGATTTCCCTCAGCGGGATGTGGGTCGCCCCGGAAACCATCCCGGAGTGCAATTCCTCCACCTCCCGGACATCGATGAGCCGAGGAGGTGGCTCAAGATCGAGCCACCGAACCGCCTGCTCCGGGTCCAGTTCCTGCGGAACAGGATCTGACGGGTTCGCACTCTCCACCGATCACTCCCCTTCCTGAAACCGCGCTTCCACCGATTTCTTGCCCCCAACGGCGAGTTCCTGGTCCCCATCCCGATCTGGTCTCCACCGAAGATTTCGGATCAGAAAGGGACCTTCCGTGCAAGTTGGTGCAAGAACCGTCAGGATACGGGAGAATCGAGGCGAAGCAGAGACCCTTCGATTGGAGTTTCTTGAAACAAGACCAGTGGCTCACAGGAACCGGAGACCGTCCCCCGTTGGAGGTGGCAGATCGCATCGCCGAGCGTGCTCTGCAAGAGAAGGCCATCGATGAGCAGCAGCACGCCGAGTTGATCGAGTGTTTCTCGGCGATCCCTCCCATCGAGGACTGCGGTCTCGGCGCTGAGGATGCGGAGCGATTCATCCGAACCACCTTACAACTGATCGAGTTATGCCTGCTCGAGCCCAGTGACGAGCGAACTGGTTTTGTCAATCCACTGCTCGATCGAGAACTCGACCGCATCCGATCGATCGAAGGGGGTAAGTGCTGGAGCCTTGGAAAGGTGACAGAAATCGGCAGGCGGGGTTCAGACCGACGCTTCACCTTCGGCCAGGTGAAAGAGAATCCAGACGACCCCAATGATCCATCATTTTTCGGTGGAGTCTGGATGGCGGACTGTGATGGAGTTGAGAAAAGAATCGTCTTCGCCATCACTGCCGAGTCGATCCCGGGAAGTGAAGACTGGTCGCCGGTCGAGATCCGAACCGACGAGGACCACAACCTGGATACGGTCGTACGAGCGAGGGGCGAGCAGCCCTGGTCGCTGCAGGTCGAGGCTGACTCTCCCCTTGGAGTGTGGATCGCATCCCTTGCAGGCACACCCAATATCGGGCAGCACTCGGGCCACATTCCACTGGGAGTGTTGAGTGAGGCAGTTCGGAGAGATCTGGAACCGAGAGGGCTGACTCATCTACTGCTGGGGCCCAGTCGTCGTGACCCCCCGACCCGACCCTGGCATACCGGGTCGTTCCTCAACAGAGTCGGCAATGGATTTGATTTCAATTGGTCCGGTTTCGCCATAGATCAGCGTCGAGACGCTCTGGTGGAGGCGCGCTGCAACATCGGCGTTCGAGGGAAAATCATCCGGATGATGGATTCTTGAGCTCATCTCCTTTCAATCTCTTGATCAGGGTGTACTTGCCTCTTCCAGGCGGGACATTAGTATGCGGTTGAGCCCGGAGTTCGCCCCCGCATTCGAATTCCAAATTCGACCTTAGACTCCCGGAACGGGAACAACTCCTCTGGACCCCATCGGAGGCCACATGCCGCATCATTTCTCGCCTTCTTCCCTGGCGAATCCAACCTTCTCGAATTCACCATTCTGGAAGTCACTGATCGCCCTTTCATTGCTCATCGGATGGCTGACCCTGTCCTCCGGGATCAGCGCCTGGGAGGCTCCTGACGATCCGGTTGCCGAGCCGGAAAATCCCCTGCAGATCCCTGGCATGCCGTTGCCCCGACCGTTGCGAACAGCGTTGCTCGAAGGCTCCATCGAAGAGGGGCTCCAGTGGCTCGAGCAACTCGATCAGGAGCAGCCCAGTCGTCGCGACGACTGGCTCTGGTTCCGCTCCTCCTTGCTGCAAAGAGCCGATCAAATCGAACCGGCCATCGAAGCCCTGAAAGCCCTTGAGAACTCTTATCCAGAAAGCGCCTGGTTGCACAAGGCCAGGCTGCAGCGCAGCCGGTTACTGATGAAGCTGAAACGCTACGGCGAAGCGCAGAAAATCCTCGAGGAAGAGACCACCAGACTTCGGTCCGGCGAGCGCATCCAGGGACTGGCGCGGATTCTCCTCGATGTCGCCGATCGGATTTCCGCCGATCAGGACATGAGCCTGCCCGATCCTCCCGCCCCTCAATACGGACGTGCACGAGACCTCTACATCCAGGCAGCGGAACTGACACCGCCCACCACTCAACTGGAAGAATCACTCTGGGGACTGGTCCGCTGCTCTGTTCAGATGAACATGAACCGCTCCCAGTTGATCCGCGATTGCGATCGTTACCTGGGTCAGTTCGATCCGAGGAAATCGGATGCTGAAGCCGGTAGCCACCTGTTCGATGTGCTACTGGCACGAGCTCGAGCCACCACCAGTGTCGTCGCTCGACGTGGTTACCAGAAGTTGATCGAAACCGTCGATTCCGCCCTCAAGGGAGAAGATCCCTGGGGTGGCCAATTCCAGGGCGAATCCGCAGCGAACCTCCGCAAGATCCGCGGGGATGCACTGTTCGATATTGCAAACACCTACAGCACGGTAGACCTGAAGGTCGCTGCTCTGAATCGATTCCGGACTGAAGCACCCGAGCACAAGAATCGAATCCAGACCGAATACCGCCTGGGAGAGATTCTGCGTGGCAGCGGTCAATCGGAAGCGGCGCTGAGCCAGTGGCTGGGGTTCATCGAGAGGCCCGTTCCCGGCGATCAGGAACAACTGGAAGAACTGAAACGCACTGCACAGTTCCAGGTCGGCAAGTTGTTACAACAGTTGGAGCGCTTCGAGGAGGCTCGACTGGCCTTCAGCAAATACGGCCAGCGGGCACCAGACGGCCCCGACTGGGCTCGATCTCAGGAGTCGATCATCACCATCGATGCGAGTATCGGTGAGCGCTTCCTCGATGATTCCAGATGGGAAGAGGGACGATCAGCCATCGAGAATTTTTCCTCACGATATCCTCTCGATCGGCGCACTCTCTCCCTGTTACTGAGAAAAGCTTTTTCCTTCTCACTGGAGGCGAAGGAGTTGCAAGGCGATCGAGCCCTCGATGAACTGAACGATCAGGATCGTGCGCGGGCTGTCGCCCTCTTCGAGGAGTGCATCTCCCAGTTGAAGAGACTGTCTGGCAAGTATCCCGATACCCAGCAAGGCATGGAGGCCAGGCTCAACATCGGAATCCTGCTCGAGGTCTCCCTGCTTCAACTGGAGGAAGCGGTATCGGCTTACAAGGATTGTTTCGGTTCTCCGGTCGAGGGTGCGGCCAGGATGCGGCTCTTCAATCTCACTGAAAAGAGTCTTCAGATCGAAACCACTGGTTTGCTTCGATCGAATGAAGAGGCTTCCTTCTCACTCAACACCAGAAACATCCAGAGTGTCGAGGTGCGCATTTACCCCCTCGACATCGAGTCGTACTTTCGCAAGTACTACTCCAGAAGTGATGTCGAACAACTCGACCTCGACCTGATAGATCCATGGAAAACAATTGAAGTCGAGGTTGACAATTTCGCTCGTTACAAACCCTGCCATCAGAAGATCAACCTTCCTGTAGAAGGGACCGGGACCTGGGCGGTGATGGTGGCTTCTGAGAAGTACCAGGCCACAACACTGGTCGTCAGAACGGACATCGACATCATCGTCAAAGCAGGACGTAGTGAAGTACTGGTCTACGCTCAGGATATGCTCACGGGGGAACCGGCTCCCGATGTCGAGATCCTGATGGCAATCCAGGACTGGGACCAAGACTTGCCGCTGGAGAATCTGAAACTCCAGGAACTGAATACCGGTTCCGATGGAACTGTCCGGGTCGTGTTCGACAAGCCAGGGGTCAGTGAGGATGTAAGAGTGCTGGCACTGCGCGGTGGTGACTCCGCAGTGACCGGATTCAACCTGGAAGGAACCCTGCTCCCCCCCGGCCGGACTCCAAGGGTTCACTTTCTCACCGACCGAGCCACCTATCGACCGGGAGACACGGTTCACTGGCGTGCCCTGGTGAGGGAAGTGGACAAGAATACCGGTCTCTGGTACAGCCCGGATGGAGCCGAGGGCGAGGTCTCCATCTCGACTCCTGAACTCATCGAGGTTTCTCAGTCGACTGCGATATTCCGCAAGTCGGGGACGATCTCTGACTCCTTCACTCTCCCCTTCGACGCCCCTCACGGAACCTGGACCATCATGGTGAGCGGCCCTGACAGTGCCGTGGGACGTGGCGCATTCATGGTCGAGGATTTCTCTCCGCTGGCCATCGATCTTCGCATCGAGCCGGAGCAGCTGGTCCATGTTCGCGGAGAAATGATTCACGCCACCATCTCTGGCCAGACCTGGTTCGGAGAACCCCTGACCGGGACCCCTCTCATCGTTCGATTCCAGGATGGTCACAGCGAACAGTTCACCTTCGACGAGAAAGGCCTGGTGGAGATCGAGCAAGATACTCGCGATGTGGTCGGTTCGATGGTGAACCTCTCGGTGACCGTCCCCGAGTATGGAATCAGTCGTTCCACCATCGTCACCATCGCCGAATCGATGTGGCAACTGGCGATCGAAATCCCGCGAGAGAGTGGCGATTACATCGTGGGTGAAACGGTTCCGGTCCTGGTCACGGCCACCGATGCATCGGGTCAGCCGGTCGAACGCGATGTCACCATCCGATTGGTCAAGAAACTTCAGCACCGATCCAGTTGGGCAGAAACCACTGTAGAAGTACGAGAAGTAGGCACCGACAAGAATGGAAACGGAGAGGTGCGTCTGCCCCTGGAAGCAGCAGGAAAGTACTCGATTATAGCCGAGGGCCTCGACCGATCAGGCAACCGTATCTCCAGTACCGCTTCAGTTCAGGTGTCAGGAGAAGATGAAGAGCGCGGTTTGATCTGGTTGGTAGAGAAAACTAGAATCGATGTCGGCGAAAAACTTCAACTGGAGCTCCAGAACACTCGGTCCAGTAGCCCAGGTCTGTTGACGGTCATCGGCGATGGGATTCTGGAGTACCGTGTCATCCAGCTCGCATCCGGTCGTAATCACATCGGCCTCGATGTGCTCTCCTCGATGTACCCGGAAGCCACTGTTTCGCTGGCGATGATGAGTGACTCCAGGTTGCACGAAGCTGATGTGGTTTTCCGTGTCCGAAAACAACTTCTGCTGGAAGTGGTGCACCCACAGAAGCCTGTGACTCCCGGTTCGGAAGTCACACTTGAAGTGATCACCAGAAATCTCCAGGGAGAGCCTGTCGCAGCAGAGATCGCCCTGGCGGTGGTCGATGTGGCTGTCGACGACCTTTATCCCGGCTGGTTTCAGAAACTCGAAGCGGGGGTGAAAAAACCCATTCCAGCGCCATCCATCCTCCGCACCTCCACCTCTTGCGCCTTTGAATACCAGGGAAGCACGGAGGAGATCGCCCAGGCTCTCCTCGATGAAGTCGATCTGGCCGAGATGGAGATGGAACTGCTCGAGCGACGGGTGATGGTCGGTTCCACTCTCGAAGCGGGTCGACATATGACTCGCACCGCACGACCGGGGAGCCCGCAGCAAACTGACCGCCAGTTCTCTTACGAGGCGTCTGAGGAATCATTCCCTCAACTCCTTGGTGGCGGAGGGGGGCAGTTCGGAAATCGATTTGGCAAGGGCTCAACACGCTCCCGCGGTGGTCGAGCAGGCAACGACAAGGATGGTGAGTCCTGGGGCGAACAGCGACCCACCATCCCTGACGAGGCATTCACCGCTTTCTGGGATGGCACTCTGATGACCTCAGAGGATGGAACTGCAACCATCACATTCACGGCTCCACCACGAAGCACCACCTGGAGAATTCGTGCTCAGGCGATCGGTGAAAATGATCTCTTCGGAAACAGTGAGGACAACTTCGTCGTACGCGCAGACATCTTCATCGACCCGATACTTCCATCCAGTGCGATGGAAGGTGACCTGATTGAACCTCGCCTCCGCATCGTCAATTCCTCTGGTATTCGTGGCAAAGGTACCGTCTCCATTCGTATCGGTGGTGGCGACGGGGCCTTCGAGATCCAGTCAGAACTGGTACTCGTCGATGGAATGCAAGAGATCACACTGGGACAGATCGGCCCTCTCCCTGGCGATCCAGCCTTGCCGGTGGAGATCGTCTTCGAGGTCGACGGAGAGAAGGAAAGCAGGACCATCCGACAGGTCCGTACCATCGCAGTGCGCCCCTGGGGACTGATGGCCCGTGGGCGCGCCGGCGGCGACCTGGAAAACACCTCGACACGAACCGTCCGTCTCCCTGGTTCCTCCGACTGGCTCGACCGCACCCTTCAACTGTGGATCGGTTCCAACCTCGATCAGATCCTCATCGATCTGGCGGCAAATCCAGCACAGGGTCTGCGCATCCCTCCCGATCGAAACCTCGCCTCGAGAGCGGCGCGACTGGAGGGAGCCGTTGCGGTACTGGAAATGGCCTCGAAATCCGGCAACCAGCTTGCGAAGCAGCAGCTGGACAAGATTCGCGGTCAAATCCACGGCATCATCGGCCAGCTCTCGATGACCCAGAACTCCGACGGAGGTTGGGGCTGGGCAGGTGGACCATCGATTCCTCGAACCAGCGCAGCGGTGTTGATCGCCCTTCAACAGGCTCAACTCTCCGGGTTTTCCGTCTCGGATGTAGTTCTGAACAAGGCCAGTTCTTCACTGGAGAAATCATTTCGCAACACCGAGTCGTCCAGAGATGACATCAAGGTTCAATTGCTGCGAGCACTCTCCTTTGGCAAGAACCGCGATTTCGGAACGGCCAATCGATTACACCGCTCCAGAAACACACTCTCCAGTTCATCCCTGGCATACCTCGTCGAAACCCTGGTCCAGATGGATCGGTTACCGATGGCCAAAGATGTGGCGAGGACTCTCATCGAGCGAAGACAAGAAGATGGTTCATGGTCCAGTGGCACTGAAACAGTCGCTACCAGATCCTCGATCGGTGACCCGCTGCTGATCTCTGCGATGGCATTGCACGCCTGTGCCAGTGCGGGTCTCTCTGCAGTCGAGCTCTCCAGTAGCTCCAGCTGGCTGGAAGATCAACGCCCGTGGCACCCGGGAAGAGGGTCAGGACTGGCTCTGGCAGCATTGTCCAGGGTTCAAGGATCTTCGGTACCGGCTGCGACTGATTGTGAGATCGAGGTGTTCATCGACGGAGACCCGGCACGCCTCCTCTCCATCGACCCTGACAAGCCCTCCACCACCGCGATCTTTGATCTCGGCGATGGTCAGGGTGAGACCGAGGTGAAGCTGGTTCTACGAGGAGCGGGCAAGCCTCACTGGGCAGCTCTTCTCTCCGGTCGCACCACCGGTTATCCGGCAGTGACCGAGGGTGCCTTCGCTCCTCGTGCCACTGCTTACCTTCGATCCGCTCCCCGCCAGGAAGGACAACCGGTCGGCATCGGATTCTCCGTCACCAAGAAGAGACAAGAACTGTGGCGCAATCCGGTGCGACAGTTGCCGCTCGGCAGTAGCACCGAGGTGAAACTGGAGATCCGAAATCAGACCGGAAAAACCCTCTCCGACCCGGAGACCCTGCAACTCGACCTGATTATTCCTTCGGGAATGAGCATGGTCGAGGGGAGTTTGAGTGGACGGATTGATTCGCACCAGCTCGACGGAAATCTGCTACAAATCTGGACCCGGGCCAGGAGTCACTTCGATGTCTCCTATTCCCTGGTGGGCACGGTGCCGGGAGAGTATCGAGTTCCGCCACCGATCATCCGCAGCGTTTCCAAACCATCCAGGATCAGTCTCGGACAGGAAACACAACTGACGGTTCTCACTCGTGGTCGCGACAGTGAAGACGAGTACCGTCCGACCCCCGATGAGATCTACAACCGTGGACGGATGCACTGGGACGCCAAGCACTGGAGAGAAGCCCGCGAACTGCTGACTCGGTTGTGGGACGAACACAAGGATCGATTGCGACCTCCGGTCAAGAAAGAGGTGGCAAGAATCTTGCTTCTGAGCGCCATCGAAGCGGGGGACAATTCTGCCATGGTCTCCTTCTTCGAGGTGCTGAAGGAGCAGGATCCAGACCTCAACATCGAGTTCGAGAATGTCATCCGGATTGGCGAAGCCTACCGGATCCTCGGAGAACACCCTCGATCGATCCAGATCTTCCTGGCGGTGATCCAGGAGACCTTTGGCCGCGACCTGCAGGTCACAGGTGTACTCGAGCAGAGAGATCTGAAGGCTTCGCTCTTGCTGCTACTTCGATTGGTGATGGAGTATCCGGATCTGCCATCGGTGCTGGCTGCCGAGCAGACTCTGGCCGACATCGCCCTCTCTCGTGCTGGCCAAGCGGCCCGAGAGAAGTGGGGACTCTCCCCCGCACAACTTTCCTACTTCGGCATCGAGTTGCTGAGAAAATTCATCTACATCCACGGTGATGATCCGACCGCTGCAGATGCGGGCCTGAATCTGGTCAGTGCGTTCCTCGACCTCGAAGATTGGCAACGCGCTGCGGACCAATCGGGAATCCTCGCTGGAGTCTTCCAAAAATCCAGGCATGTCGATTCATTCCGCTACACCAGAGCGGTCGCACTCTGGTCACTCGACCAGCAGCAAGAAGCTTTACAACTGTTGCAGCAGATTGCCGATGCACGATACGAAACTCCTTCGGGAAGAACTCGTACCAGTGAAAACAGAAGTCTCGCTCTCTACATCATCGGGCAGATTCATCATGCTGCCAATCAGACCGAGGACGCCGCAACTTACTACGAGCAGGTCAAGGATCTGTTTGAAGACGCACGTGCTTCACTGGCACGCTTCCACTCCAGGGAACTGAATATCGATGAAATCTCCGAGTTCAGGCCTGGCGATGAGGTTCAGATTGAACTTCGCTACCGAAACATCGAAGAAGCTGAAGTGCTCGCCTACAAGGTCAACCTGATGACCCTGGCACTGCGCGAGCAAGACCTCTCTCGTGTGACCGAGGTCAACCTGAGTGGTATTTCACCGACCATCTCTACCACCGTTCAGCTGGGTGGAAAGGGTGCCGGCGGAGGGGCGATGCAAGCGTCTCACGAGGTCACCCTTCCCATCGAAGAGGTCGGGGCTTACCTGGTCATCGTGAGGGGTGAAGATATCCACACCTCCTGCCTGGTGCTGATCAATCAGATGGAACTTGTGGTCGAGAACAACTCTGGAAATATCCGCATACAATCGATCGATCCCGTCACCGATGCACTGATCCCGGGTGTTCAGATCCGAATTCTCAATCAGGGTCAGGTTCAATCGGGCACCACCGATCGTCGAGGTCTGTTCGTTTCCGATGCTTCAAATATAAAACCAACCGTCATCGCCCGTCGTGGCAGCAGCGATTACGCATTTTTCCGAGGATCCACGTCGAGTCAGATAGACGCTCGAATCGACCAGATGAATCGCATGCCGTCGACACAAAACATGGAGATGCAGGACTATCTCAAGAATGTCATCCAATTCAATGATGACAACCGAGACGCCCGAGATGGTGCGTGGAAGATGGAACTGCAGAAGAAGCGAAAAGGAATTCAGGTCAAGCAAGCGGCGGACTGATCGGTCAGCGAAGTACGTATTCCAGTGCGTCCAGCACTTGCTCTGGCTGGTCGACAGTCATCTGTGCGCGCTGGGATATTTCCTTCAGGGCATGATGTAACGATGGATCTCTCACAACGATGAGAGGTTTTCCCAGAGCAATTGCAATTCCTGCGTCCATCGCTGCGTTCCACTGTCGGAACTTTTCCCCGAACTGTGCCACCACCACATCCGAACGCGTCATCAGGATTCGAGTCCGCAGATTATTGGCTTGCGAGGCCACCTCGTCTCGCCAGCGTGGACTTCCCTGTTCTCCGAGAATCTGTTCGCCGATCCCATCGGATAGATCGTGCTCATCTTGAGGTCCAACAAAATCGACATCGATCCCACGCTGCTGGGCCTGTTCCCTCAAACGCCCACGCCAGTCATCGTGAATCTGGCCTGCCAGGTAAACCGTCAATTGCATCTCGATCTCCCCATCCACTCGCTTGCGGAGTTCTGATCCGCCGAGGTGTTACGCTTCGTTCTGATTGTCATCGTCGATGAAACACTACCCACTCCAACATCATCAAGAACAGCGCAGTTGCGAGAAACCAAGGCCACAATTCAGACCGAGCATCACCCCAGAAGCCTTCCTGATCTCGCTCAGGAACGGTGGTGATCCCCCCGATGGAGGGCTTCGGTTCGATGGAACTCTCTTCCGGGGAGAGCAGGTTGACCGGAATCAGTTGCTGAATCCACTCGGAGTCAGGGTCCTTCCCCTTGCGCCATCTCATCGTATGAATTCCCAGTTGATCCCCTGCTGAAGTCCGCAGCACCCCCTCCGGTAGCACAGGAATCTCGACCTCCTGCTCCCCGGATGGATCGGTCAACACCGCTCTCGAAACTCCTGCGCCGGCGAATATCTCGATCAGATCTCCCGATCGAATTCCGCTCTCGATACCGCTACTCACCCGTGCCAGATCTCGCAACGCAGCCTCTACGAAGAAGGGAAAAGAAGGTGTCAGCGGCCAGGGAGAAGCCAGCACATCAAAGGCCACTGCGATGCCTCGAACATCTCCCAGGTTGAAACGCGCCAGCAAAGCTCCTTCACGGCATTCGGCCATGGCACTCACTCCTGGCCGAAGCGGAAAAGGATAAGTCTCCACAACTGTTCCATCGATGGCGTTGAGCTGGCTGAATCGTAAAACAGGATCATCTTTTTGCCATGCCACTAGAACCGGCTGTGAAACCATCTCGATTTCATCTGGCCAGAATTGCAATGGACGCGCTCCGATCACCAGGTGGCCCACACCGGGTGGAAGCTGGTCAGGAATCTCCCGATCCCAGACCATTACATCGAATTCATCCGCCGCCGTATCCGGATCGACCTCTGCCAGAGAGATCGATTCGACCACTACCGAAGGTAAAACTGACAAGGCATCATCGAGCAGGAAGTTCTTCTTCCCCACTCTCGCCACCCGGATCGATCGGGGTTGGGAAGCGATCAGCCAGGCGCTATTGTCGTCGGGCAGTGCGTCCGTTTCATCCGGGTTCCAGTGCACCTCTATCTGATGCTTCCCGCCGCCCTGAAGTGCAAAGGAGCGAGTCCAGCGCCCTCCTCCTTCGAGATCCTTTTGCACCGCTTCCGCTACCGGATTGCCATCGAGTCGTAGATTCAATAATCCCGAGATCATCTCATCGCCGGTGTTGCGGATCTCTACCACGACCCTCAGATCTCCTTCTTCAGAGAACTCCCGCCTCGCCGCCAATGCGACGATTCCACTGTTGGCCGATGCGTCTCCGATCGAATGCAATAACACCGGAATCGGAAATGAATCGCCACTCCAGTGAGGAAGGGCTCCATCGGAAACGACGTATATCCTGGCATCGATCTGGGGAGGCAACACCTCTTCGCCCTCCTCGGAAATCGAATCGCTGTCCATCATCGGGACCACCGAATCTTGCTTGGCGATCGAAAGGGCCAGTTCCAGTGCATCGTTGATGTGGGAGACTCCAGATCCGGCGGACAGTCCCTGCACTGCTTTTCGAAGCAGCTCAAGATCAGATGTCACCGAGGTCATCGGTTCTACCCTTGAACTGAATCGAACCACCATCCCTCTCTCGCCAGCAATCTCATCGATGATCTCATCGACCCTCTCCCGGGCCAGCTCAATCCGAGTTCTGCCATCCGCCTCGACACTGTTCATACTCGCAGAGGTGTCCACCAGGATCAGGTTGAGTCGAGAAGTAAATCTCTGCGAGCCGGATTCCGGCGCCGCCAGTGCCAGAACCGCCAGCAGTACCGCAATCAGTTGTAACAGCAGTACCAAATTCTTGAGCAATCGCTGGAATGGCGATCGGACCCGCTCATCTTGCAGTGCTCGCCGCCACAGGATCGTGCTGGCCACGATCTTCTCGGTGCGACGAATCTTCAGAAACCACAGCAGAAGCACTGCTGGAATCAGCAGCAAGAACCACAACATCTGTGGGGCGCCCCAACTCATGCGAGCATCCCCCTCTGTCGTAGCATCTCCAGCACCACCCGATCGAAGGGCACCTCGGTGGAAACCTCGACCGACTGGATCTGGAATCGCCCGCACATCTTCCTGACATCTTCACGATATTCGGCCAGGATTGAATGATACGCCTCGATGATGGTCGGAGTAAAACTGACATCGACAAAGGACTGGTCCTCGACATCGCGTAGGCGTAAGTCTCCCAGTTCTTCCGGGTGTTCCTCGCTTCTGGAAAGCAGGTGAATCAACCAGCTCTCACCGCGGGCTCCCGAGAGTTGACGCAGCGGATCCTCGATTCCCGCGGGATCCATCAGATCCGAGATGAGGATCTGGATCGCTCGGGGGGGGGCCGAAGCCGCATGAGCTCGGATCGATGGGAGCAATGCAGTTTCAGTTCCCACCTTTAGCTCTTCCAGGATACGGACCAGCTTCAAGATGCTCCGGGTACCGCGAATCGACCCCATCACGGGTCTCAGCTCTCGATCAAACACCCTCAGTTGGACCCGATCACCGGAGGCCAGGGCAATCGCCCCCAGCGCCGCCGCTACCTGGCGAGCATGGCGCCACTTGTCCGGCTCTCCACAAGCCATCGATGCGGATGCATCGAGCAAGAGAACGACACTTCGCTCTTCTTCTTCCTCGAACAGTTTGATGAATAACTTCTCCAGACGGCCATAGATATTCCAGTCCAGATGGCGCAGATCGTCGCCGGCAACATAGTTGCGATGATCGGCAAACTCGGTCGACATTCCCCTTCTCCGGGAACGCTTTTCTCCACGTAACTTTCCCTGCACCACCTTGCGTGAGAGGAGCGCTAATCGGCCGCAACGCGCAAGAAAATCCTCATCGAGGAGTGGTTCTTCTGCGTCCCCTGGCTCGCTCATACCGCAGCCGCGGCATCTCCGACCACCTCTGGCACCACAGCCATGACAGAAGCGACGACCTGGTCGGTGTTGATTCCTTCCGCCTCCCCCTCGAATCCGAGCAGTACTCGGTGGCGCAATGCCGCCGGGGCGGTATCTCGAATATCATCAAAGGCCACATGAACACGACCGGCCAGTGCCGCTCTCATCTTGGCGCCCAGGAGCATCGACTGCACTCCTCTTGGGCTGGCACCGTAGCGGACCCAGCGGGTCACCATCTCGGGTGCTCCATCCCCATCGGGATGGGTCGCCAGCAACATCCTCACGGCGTAATCCTGCACGTGAGAAGCGGCTTCGACCATCCGAACCCGCTGGCGGTGCTTCTCGATGGTCGGCCCATCGAGGACCGCAGCGACCTCTCCGAAATCAGCTCCGGTGGTCCGTATCAGGACTTCATTCAACTCATCTCGATCGGGGAAGGGTACATGCACCTTGAAGAGAAAGCGGTCCAGTTGCGCTTCTGGAAGCGGATAGGTCCCGTCCATCTCGAGCGGGTTCTGGGTGGCCAGCACCATGAATGGTTGTTCGAGCCGATGAGTCTCCCCTCCGGCGGTCACTTCCCCCTCCTGCATCGCTTCGAGCAATGCAGACTGAGTCTTCGGCGTCGCCCGATTGATCTCGTCCGCCAGCACTACCTGGGCAAAGATCGGCCCCGGTTCGAACTGGAATCCTTTCCTGCCCTTTTCATCCTCGGTCACGATACGAGTTCCGGTGATATCCGCCGGCATCAGATCGGGGGTGAACTGGATGCGAGAGTAATTCAGATCGAGGCAACCGGACAGGGTCCTGACCAGCAACGTCTTGCCGAGCCCCGGGACCCCTTCCAGCAGCACGTGGCCGCCGCAAAAGAGTGCGATCAGGACCGTTTCCACCACCTCGTCCTGGCCGACGAGGATCTTGCCGACCTCATTGCGGACGCGGGTGAAATCTTCTCTGAGAATGGTGAGATCCTGCTCCAGATCAGCCATTGCCCTCCCTCCTGAGGTCATGTAATCGTCACCCAATCCACGCCCTCTGGCAAGACCCACAGCAAAGTGAACTCCCTGCCCGATCCAGGATACACGTGTTGGCAGGATCCTCCGCTTCCCTCCCCTCGCCCCGGGCTCCGTGTTACACTGCCGGACTGTCCCACAAGAATGAGGAGAGAGAATGATCCACATCCCGTCAGCCCGCCTTGCATCCGGAACCGCCGGATTCATGCTGGTGCTGCCCCTGTTGCTTCTGACCAGTTGTGGATCCACTCCCCAACAGCAGCCACGACCGCAGCAGACTCCTGCAGCCGTGGTGGATTTCATACCGATCGAACTGGCGGCGGGAGTCGCCCCGGTATTTGCCGATGAAGAGGAAGCCGGAGTCAGACCTGCGACCGATGGATCCTCGGGAACCAGGCTACTGCAACTCCACCCGACCGATTCGGTCGGAGCGGTTCCCACCGAGGAAGTGGTGGTGAGAATCGCCACCAAGGAGCAGCTCGAAGCGATCGATCAGGCGCTCGCTCGGGCCGCCGATGCGAGACAGTATCCTGCGCCACCGACCCCGGCTCCCGACCCGATCAAGGAGATCGAGACTGCGGAAGTCGAAGGTGCAGAGGTTGAAGCGGCGGCCATCGAAGTGGCCGAAGTCGTGATCGAGGAGCCGGCTGTGGACCCGATCGAACCGGTCGAGGAAGCCAGATCCACCTTCGAACGGATCCCCACCACACCCTCGATTCACCCCACCATCACCGAACCCACCATCACCGAAACGGTGGCCACCCACGGACTCGAAAGACTGATCCTGATGTGCGGCCCAGGTTCATTGACGATCCTCAGAGACCGGTCCGCCAACCAGATCGTCGCCACCGCAGAGGTGGTCTGCCACGCCTCCGACCCGCGGCGTCAGCAAGAACTGAGTGACGGTGTACGCCTCGCCATCGATGGCCCCACTGCAGGTCTCAAGAGGATTCGCGTCATCGAACCGCCGCTCGAGGCTGGGGAAGAATGCCGGGTCCATCTCAACATCATGCTCCCAGCAGCCGATGACTCCGGTTTCGCCCTCAAGATCCAGGACAGCAGCGGCGACATCTCGGTCGCAGACTTCTCCGGTGATCTCTCGATCACCAGCTTGAAGGGATCGATCGATGTGGCCGGGGGAGTCGGATCCCTCATCATCTCATCCGGAAATGGACCCTGTTCCGTGACCCGCTTCGAGGGTCCCATCAAGATTCGCGATGGAGCAGGCGATTGCTCACTCGGACAGATCTCCGGTGACATCGAAGTATGGGGCCGTAACGGCGCCCTGGAGATCCGCTACATCACTGGTAATGTCACCGCCATCGATGGCCGCGACGGAATCCTCGTCCAGAGCGTGGAGGGAAATCTGACCCTTTACGGGATTCCCCTCACCGACAGTTCCATCGAGGGAGTTTCCGGAAGCGTGATGTCGAAGACAGGAGCACCCTAACTTACATGTACATCACCCAGGGACAAAATAGCCGCCCGCTCGGTTACGAGATGAATGCGCACCCGGCGTCGTCACTCCAAGATTTCATGTCTGCCATCCACGACTACGTGATTCCTGTCAGGGACCAGGTGTGTCCTGGCGAACCCTTCGCCATCTCGCCTCACATCGGCCAGAGTTTGGCGGGACAGTTGTCTCGAAAGGGCGTCGCGGAGTCGCTCGGAGATCAGTTGCGAGATCTCGATCTCCACATCTACAGCGCCAATGCCTTCCCGTTGAAGAACTTTCATTCCGAAGTCGTCAAGGACCAGGTTTACTTGCCTTCCTGGGCCCATGTCGCCCGCGCCAAGACCACCTGCCTCATCGCAGACGTGATGGTTCGAATCGAACCGAAGGCCCGACACCTGACCATCTCGACCCTGGGAGGTGGTTACCGCTCTGCAGGTAACACTCCCGTGATCCTCGAGAAGATGGCGGCCGGTTACCTGAAAGTGGTCGCCCATCTGGCCCAGATCGAACAGCAGACCGGCATCCACATCGCTCTCAATGCAGAGCCGGAGCCCGATACCACCTTCGAGTGCGCTGAAGATGTGATTTCCTTCTGGAAGGAATACCTGAAACCAGCGCTCCCCGGGCTGACCAGGACCCTGCAATGCCATCGCTCTCGTGCGGAAGGGTTATTGCGTCGCCACTGGACCGTCAATCTCGATGCCTGTCACTCGGCGGTACTGTATCGCTCTCCACTGGAAGACTGGCGCCGCCTCGACCGCGCCGGAATCCTCGTCGGTAAGACTCACATCACCAGTGCCATCGTATTGCCCAATCCAAGTCGTTCGCCGGCAGCCTACCGGGAACTACTCGAGCACGTCGAACCTCGTTATCTCCATCAGAGTGCCCTCAAGATGAAAGATGGAAACATCGTACGCCTCTTGGACCTGGGGGAAATCGAGCAACAAGACCTGTCTGCCATCTCCGAGGTCAGGACCCATTTCCATGTGCCCCTCTCCAAGGCAAAGCATGGAAAGTTGCACACCACTCGCGATGACGCGCAAGCCTTGTTGGCCGAAGCGCTCTCACGGAAACAGGATCCGCCACACATCGCCCTCGAGACCTACACCTGGCCGCTGTTGACCCAAGGGATCAAGAACTCTCAGCAGCGCCAGCGACTCATCGATGGAATCGCGGCCGAGTTACGCTGGGCTCAAGACGCCTCGCTCCATCCGGTCACCAGTTCCGTAAGAAGATGATCAGAGCGGTTCGCCGCAGCTGTGGAACGCCAGGATGGCGAACATCGTCGCAGCGTGGCTGATGTAATGCTTGCCGTCACGCTTGGGTGATCGGACAAACCAGCGGCCACTCTCGCGCTGGCTCTGGCGCAGCCACTCGAGACCTCGTTGCAGTTGTGGATGGTCGACAGGGACTTCTGCCTGGCGAAGTACAAAGATGGAAAATGCCGTGGCGTAGGCATCGCTGGGCAACTTGTCGGCGACATCTTCAGGCCGTTTCCATTTCCCCGCCCCCACATCGACCAAGCGCCAGCCTCCGTCGGGCCGTTGGCCGGCGAGAAGTTCACGACTCCACTTCTTCCTCGTCTCATCATCGACCAGTCGATCGAGCACTCCATCGAGCACTCCATCGAGGTCTCCATCGAGTCCCGACGCCGCCCACAGCATCATCCCCTTGTGGTGAAGATTCTGTGGCGGGTGGTCCCGCAGCCACCCCCGCAGACGCTCGATCCCGGCGGCGGCTGCAGCGCTTTCTCGGTACGCCTCCGGCAGGATCCCGGCTGTCACCGCTGCCAGCGTCACGCCGAAGTGATCATCCGATTCAAAGGGGGGCCAGCCACACTTGAGCCAGGCACTCCAGCCGCCATCTTCATCCTGCAGGCTCCAGATGTGATCGAGAGCGGTGCGGGTTGTGGCGGTCAGGTTCCCGTCGGTACCGATGTCGCTGATGGCGAGGAAGCAGGTGGTCGCGACCAGTCCCTCGACCGCCCCCCGCTGCCCCGATGGCTGCTTCTTCTCGACCACGTAGCGGTTCAGGTAGCCCAGGGCAAACTCGCGAGCGCGGCGATTTTCGGGAGTGGTGGGCGCGACCCTCGCTGCGGCCACCAGGTACAGGCCGTTGGTGTGACAGGTGACGCAGTCGCGCTGCTGCTCCCATTGCAAGGCGGTAGCATCGGCGAAGGCGACCGCACGTTTCAGGGAGAAGTGCTCGATGGAAGGCTCGTCACTGCGATTGGGTCCCCCCGCAGGGTCCTCCGGGGGGGGCGCAGCGAGCCATCCACCCAGTGCCATGGAGAGCAGGAACAGAAGCGAGGAAATACCCATACCGGGCATGGTAGCGGTGATCGAGGAGAAGTTCGACAAGGAACTGGATGTGGCCCCCTCGCCACTCGATGCTGTCGGGAAGCACCTCGAAAGGGAGTTTACACATGACGATCCAGAAACTGATTTCGATCACCACACTGGCACTGCTGATCAGCGTCGTTGCCGGTTGCGAGAAGAACCAACCCGGCCAGGGACAAACCCAGGCGATGGATGAAAAAGATCATCAGAAGATGTCCGCTGTCGACAGCCAGCGGCAGTCCGGGCAGGTGCTGGTGGCAGTGATGACTCCCACCGCCGGCAATGAGGCACACGGCAGCGTCACCTTCACCGGCACCGACGATGGAATCATGGTCACTGCAAACATCGCAGGGCTCACCCCCGGCGTTCACGCCATCCACATCCATCAGTTTGGCGATCTCCGCAAGAACGATGGCAAGGGCACAGGTGGCCACTACAACCCCGAGGGGCACGATCATGCCCTCCCCGAGAGTGACACCCGTCATGCCGGAGACCTTGGCAACCTCACCGCAGGAGCCGATGGAAACTCCAGCTACTCGATCTTGATTCACAATGTCACCTTCGATGGCCAGCACAACCCGATCATCGGCAGGGGTGTCATCATCCACGCCAAGGCCGATGACGGCGGACAACCCACCGGCAACGCCGGCGCCCGGGTGAGCCAGGGAACCATCGGCTACGCCAATCCGGGGTAGGCGTACCTCCGGTCAGGACTGCAGCATCTTCTGCATCATCATCACTGGCTTGCCGCGACCGATGTACTGGCCCACTTCGCGGAAGCCGCAGGCGTGATGGAAGTCGATGCTGCCCTGGTTGCGTGGCTGCAGGTTGACCTCGCAGACGATGGAGGTGAGACCGCGGTTCCGCGCCCACGCCTCCAGTACCGCGTACAGCGCTGCACCGATTCCGCGGCGCCGTGCGGCGGCAGCGGTGGCGATTCGATCGACGTAGGCGAAATCGTCAAAATGGCGGCGAAACCAGAGGAAGTTGGGGCTTTCGTAACTGTCGTCGGGAAGCATCGCCACCATCAATGCGACGGCAGAATCGGGGCTCCCTCCGGCGACCATCCGCACCATCGATGCGTTGCCCAGCAACGAACGGAACGACTCCTCGTCGAGTTCCCCCAGCTCGGGGACATGCTCCTGGTTGAGTTGATGCAACGCCTCACACTGCTGCTCGAGATCGGCGATAGGTAGCACCCGGATCGGTGTCTCGGTTGTGGTCGAGGTGGCGAACAGGTCTCCCAGATGAGTCGCCAGCGAACGCAGAGCGGATCGATGATGGGAGAGGGAAGAGAACTCCGGGTGCGACCGCAACACCCGCAACCGGTCGGTCGGTGTGACCGTTCCGTCAAAGATGGCTCCCAGTTGCAACAGGTCTGCCAGTCGGGTGCCCGCGGTGAGAGTTCCCCGATAACGGATGCAGGCGAGATCGGGCTGCGCCTGGTACCCACCTCTGCTCTTCTCGATGAACCACTGCTCGGGGGTCGCACCTTCCAGCTGGATTCCTTCGTGATGGTATCGAGCCATCGTTTCGATCACCGTGTCGATGATGATCGCCAGCTGGACCCGGTCCGCGACGGTGGCTGGATCCCTGAGGAGACTGGCCAGGGAACTCCCCGCGACCACCGGCTCGACCACCCGCTCGGAGACTCCCGAGACCCCCTCGATGAAGAGCGCCGAGCGAGGTTTGTCGTGCCAGACCGTCTGCAACACCCGATCGCCAAACCATGCCGCACGAGGCTCTCCCACGGAGTACCCCGGATGGCTCGAAGCGGCAGGGGGTCGGCGGCGGACCTGCACCTCTCCATCGACTTTGACCCGCTGGTGATGAGTACCCTTTCCCCCGCGAAGTGCACGCGAGATGTGGCGACGACGACGGCGGATCTCCGCTCGCTCTGCAGCATGCAGCGTCTCGTCATGACGATCCTCCACCACGTCGGCCCAGCCGACCCCGCTGGTTTCACGATCGGGCCCGACCGCCCAGGAGCCATCGATCCCCTTCGCTCGGGCACCGTGCGCCCACCCCTGCAAGAAGTGGCGCACATCATCTCCCGCACGAGCCGCACCCAGTGCCCTGGCGACCTGTCGCACCATCGCCACCCGCCGATGAGGAGCCACACCGAAGCCGACCTTCGCATCGTGAAGGTCGATCAACCACAGCGATGCGGTCTCTGCGTCGTATCCGCGAACCAGGATGTTGCCGGTATGAATGTCGTGAGCATCCACCCCGGCACGAACGATGCCGGCGAGCCAGTTTCCCAGCACACGCAACATCGCCACCCGCTCGACTCCATCAAACCGTTCGAGGAACTGTGGGAAGTGTTCGGTATCGAGAAGGTAATCGAAGAAGACGATGTCGTGGTCCCGATGACACGCCAGCGCCACCGGTCTCGGGACCGCAGCTCCGCCCGCTTCCGCCCGCGTCAGGTTGTGCCACTCGAGCCGCGCCCGCCCCCAACCGAGAAAGCGACGACAGCGTGCCGCCAGATCTCGCTCCTGGTGAATCTTTGCGATGAGAGTCGGCCGTGCAGGAGAAGGAGGTATCTTCAACACCATCCTCTGCGACTGGGACTGGAGGATCTCGACGCCGGGAAACTGCAGCAGAGCCTGCTGGTCTCGTGGCACTCCATCGAGCCAGCCGATCCGACGAGGATGCGACTCTTCATTGCTGATAAATGGTGAATCCACCGGGTCCTCCACAACGATTTCCTGCGAGACCTTCGAATGGTAACCAACAGAAGCCTCTTGCCCAGCCGACTCATCGGACAGAAGTTTATCCGCTCTCTCTGTGGCTCACTTCGATCGCTTCGGATACCTTGGAACTGTCCGATACCGGGGTTGCCTCGGTGGGAAGACCTCAGCGGCCTGGTGCCTGTCACTACCGCTCACTTCACCCTTCTGAGGTAGGAAACCCCCTTCGATGGCGAAGCAGTCCTTCGACCTACCACTGCTGGCAAAGCCCGCAGACGACGATCGCCGCGAGGTCGCCGTCGTGCTCAAGGCGGTGATGCCCGGCGACCCTTCCTTACACCTCGGTGGAGTCGACCCGGTCGCAGAGATCACGGCACTGGCAGATACTGCCGGTGTGCGGGTTGCAGGGGTGGTGAAGCAGAAGCGTAACCGCCCCCATCCGGGGACCTATGTCGGCAAGGGAAAACTGGAAGAACTGTGCGAACTGGCCACCCAACTCGAAGCTCAGCTGATCATCGTCGACGATCCCATCTCCCCGGGGCAGGGGCGCAATATCGAGGAAAGTACCGAGTTGCGAGTGGTCGACCGTGCCGAGTTGATCATGGATATTTTCGCCCGCAACGCTCGCAGCCATCAGGCAATACTTCAGGTTGAACTGGCCCAGTTGCAGTACTCCCAGTCGCGCCTCACCCGCATGTGGACCCACCTGTCCCGCATGGAAGGGGGGGCCGTCGGAACCCGAGGGCCCGGTGAAACCCAGCTGGAAACGGACCGCAGGATCGTCAGCCGCAAGATCAGTATCTTGAAGAAGCGACTGGCCAATATCGAAAAACAGGCCCAGACGCAGCACAAATTGAGGGAGGGATCGTTCCGCATCGCCCTGGTCGGTTACACCAACGCCGGAAAGTCGACGATGCTGAAACGCCTCACCGGTGCCGATGTTCTGATCGAGGATCGTCTCTTCTCGACCCTCGACACCAGCACCCGCAACTGGGACCTCGATGTTCCCTTCGACGTACTGCTTTCCGACACCGTCGGTTTCATCCGCAAACTCCCGCACGGTCTGGTCGCCTCGTTCCATGCCACACTGATGGAAGCGAGGGAAGCGGACCTGCTGATTCACATGGTCGACGCATCGTCGCCGACCATCGAGTTCGACATGGAGTCGGTGGAGCGAACCTTGACTCGCATCGGCTGCGATGAACATCCGAGACTGGTCGTGTTCAACAAACTCGATCGAGTACGCGAAGATCAGCGGATCGACCTTCAACACCTGCTGGCAGAACAGGAAGACTCGTTCGTGGTCAGTGCCACCGAGGGCACTGGTATCGATCTGGTGGTGGAACGGGTGCTAGAGATCACTCACGAACGCCAGGAGTCCGGCAGTTACAAGGTGCCTCACTCCCGATCAGATCTGGCGGCAAAATTGCACTCGATGGCTGCGGTCGATCAGGAGGAGTTCCTCGACGATGGGATCCACATCAGTGCACGCTTCGATCCGGGGCAGAAGGCGCGCTGGGAATCGATGTTGAAGAAGGCGGGGCTATTCCCCGCTGCCACCGATTGAGCCGACCTCGACCTTCTTCGCCGAGGCCACCATCTTGGCCAATCGAACCTTCATTCCCTTGAGGAATCGGTCGTGAGCTCCAAACAACTCCTCGTACAGCGCCAGGCAATCTTCAGCGATAAACGCATCTCTGGCAGCGAGAGCACCGTCGAAGGAGAGCACCAGGAATGGCCGAAAGGTACCGGATGTAGAATCCAGTTTCTCTCCGGCAACCCACATCCGGTAACAGCCCTCGATGGCAGCGGATTTCTTCTCATCACGATCGGCTGACTTGTTCTGATATGCCGAGCGATACGGCTCGAAAAAACCGAGGAACTTCGCTTCGATCCTGGTCATGGCCCATTCTTCGACCAGCTCCTCGGGAACTCCCTCGACCTTGGCTGCCGCATCCATGCGGGCCACATCCACTCGTGACGGATCGAGCAATCCCTCGATCAAGGTCAAGCGAGCCCGGGCAATCGAGTCTTGAGGATTCTCCTGGACCTGCTTTCTCAACTGGAACAGAACTTCCACCTGGTTCAGCCCCTGGCCGAGCGACAGCAACGAATCGGGGCGCCAGTAAGGCTCCCTACCGAAGAGCAAAAGTCCTGAATCATCGAGGAAGATGAAAGAGGGAAATCCTCTCAGGTCATATTCTCGCATCAGTTTCTGATCCGGCTTGTCTTCCAGTTGCGCCGAGATATTGAGGTACGGAACGAACTTCTTGCTCTCCTCGACCCACCAGTCCGATAGAAGGGGACCCCCCTCCATGTAATCACAAGGGCCTCAGGGCGCATAAGATCGGGTGAAGTAGGCGAGGATCGGCAGGTTCTTCTGCTTCGAGATCGCTTTCGCCTGATCCAGTGAAGTGATCCATTCAATCTTCTGCACGAACTTCTTGGCGCGCTTCTCCTGGTACTTCTTCTCCAGTTCTTCGGTGCCCTGTGCCACTGACACGGAAGACACCAGAAGCATGCACAGGATCGCCAGCACACTCGGGGGCGAGGATTTCAGCATCGAGACTCTCCTTCTGCAAACAGTGAACACGACCGACCGGATTCAGCGTATCGGTTCGATACAGGTTACATCGAGAGACGGCTCCATGCCTCTCAATATCAGGTGGTTCCCCCCTCTCATCCCGATTATCATCCTCGGTTCAAGATCCAAACGAGAAAGTAGGTCATCATGATTCCATCACTGGCACTGGTCCTTTCGGCTGCACTGATGCTGCCAGGATCCGCCGTCACCACGGTCGATGAAGCAAACACCGGGACAGACACCCGGACAAACACCACTGTTCGCCTGTTCGTGCTGGAGGGCAGTTGGACCGACCAGCCCGATGCGGGACAAGCCTTCGATATCAACAGCATCCTGATGGGAGGAGGCGGTCCAACGCGCTCCTTCCCCGATCTGATGAGTGCGCTCGCGACGGCCACCGCAGATGAGGAGATCGACGCCCTCGCTCTCGATCTCGGAGCGGGAACCGCCTTCACCATTCCTCAGGTCAGTCGTCTCTGTGCTGCCATCGAAACTGCCAGGGCTGCAGGTAAGAATTGCATCGCCTGGCTTGAAACTGGCAACAGCAGCCTGCTCACCGTCGCGTCCAGTTGCAACAGTATCATCATGACCCGCACCGGCGGGCTCGATTTCAACTCACCAGCGATGATGCCGATCCACTTCAAGAACGCGATGGATCTGTTTGGAGTCGAGGCGAGCGTGATTCGAGTGGGCGAATTCAAGGGTGCCGTCGAGCCCTTCATGCTGCCCCAGATGAGTGATCACCTGCGCGACCATTACAGGGCGATGCTTGAATCCCTCAACCAGTACATCGTCAACCAGGTCGCCTCCGGTCGTAGTCTCGATGCCGACAAGGTTCGTGAGTTTCAAAAGTTGCGGATCTTCACCCCGGATCAAGCACTGGAAGAGGGGCTGGTCGATGCACTGGCGGACCACGGCACCGTCGAGGAGACCATCGAACTGATTCTCGACAGTACCGTCGAGTGGAAACGTGCTCGCAAGAAGCGCAGTTCTCCCTTCAACCCGATTCAGATCTTTACCGAGATGTTCAGCCCGAAGCGTCAAAAGAGCATTCCAGACGACTCCATCGTGGTGCTGCATCTATCGGGCCAGATCGTCGATGGCGACACTGCCACTCCTGGATCGATGGTCAGTGAACCCGCTGCAAACGAGATCGATGCCCTCGCCGACAATGATTCAGTCGCCGCTGTTGTGGTGCGAGTCGACTCTCCGGGCGGTTCTGCCACCGCCAGTGAGGTGATCCGCGTAGCTCTGGAAGAACTCGCTCGTAAGAAGCCTGTCGTCTATTCGATGGGGAATCTCGCTGCCAGTGGTGGCTACTGGATCACCTGTACCGGTCGTCCCATCTATGCCACCGAGGGGACCATCACCGGTTCCATCGGAGTGTTCGGCATGAAACTCTCCTTCGGCCCGGCGCTGGAACGGATCGGTATTCACCTCGATCCGGTCGCACTGGATGATGCTGCGATGATGATGTTCCCCGATCGCCCCTGGAACGCCGACCAGATCGATCGACTGCAGGCCACCGTCGATGATGTCTACGACGATTTCATCACCCGGGTCGCCGAGAGTCGTGAAATGGATCCTGGCCGGGTACGCTCCATCGCCGGAGGGCGAGTTTGGTCGGGTCAGCAGGCTCTGGATCTGGGCCTCATCGATGCCATCGGAAGCCTCGACGATGCTGTCGCTCATGCGCGTCGTGAGGCGAAACTGGGTGCCGACTCGAAGGTGGTACACCGTCCAGGCCCTGCCGACCCGATGGACATCTTCAAGATGCTGGGTGGTGGCGATGAAAAAGCGATTCGCAGCCTGATCGATCTGCCGGCGCTACGCATTCTGGCGGCAGCAGGAGTCGATCTGAGTCCCTACATCGCGCGATTGTTGAGTCACTCCCCCAACAGTGGCTTCACCGTCGAGGCGAGGATGCCGGTGGATCTGAATCCACGCTTCTGAAGAGAACTGGCTCTGAAGAGAAACAACGACCCGGTGGTGGAGCAGATTCTCAAGCGAGGATCTGCTTCACCACCTTCGCTTTCTCGACTCCAGTGAGTTTCACATCGAGCCCCTGATACTGCACTGACAGTCTCCGATGGTCGATCCCCAGCAGGTGTAACATCGTGGCGTGCAGATCTCTCACATGAACCACATCCTCGACCGCATTGTAGCCGAGATCGTCTGTTTCTCCGTGAGTCACACCACCCTTGATTCCCCCGCCTGCGAGGAACATCGAGAAGCCCTTGATGTGGTGATCTCTCCCCGGATCATCCCCGCCACCCTGTGACATCGGAGTCCGACCAAACTCCCCCCCCCAGACGATCAGTGTGTCATCGAGCATCCCCTTGTTCTTGAGATCCTGGATCAATGCCGCAGTCGGCTGGTCGCACAGGTTGCAGCAGGTCTTCATGTACTGCTTGAGGCCACCGTGGTGATCCCAACCGCGGTGGTAGAGGTGAATGAAACGAACTCCCCGCTGCGCAAGGCGACGTGCCAGCAGGCAGTTACTGGCGTAACTACCATCGCCGGGTACCGCCCCGTACATCGCCAACGTCTCGGGGGATTCATCGGAGATGTCCATCAACTCGGGGACCGAGACCTGCATGCGAAATGCCAGTTCATACTGGGAGATTCGTGCTTCGACCTCCGGATCTGCCGTGTCACTGGCGCGCATCCGATCGAGATCTCTGACCGCCTCGATCAGGTGTTGCTGACGATCACGGGTGATGCCGGCAGGATTGCTCACGAAGTGAACCGGATCCCCCTTGGAATGAAACTCCACGCCTCCCAGATTGCTCGGCAGGAATCCACTGGACCACTGCCGGGCGGCGATCGGTTGTGGATTCCTTCCACCGACACTGGTCAACACGACAAATCCTGGCAGGTTCTCACCCACCGAACCGAGTCCGTAGTTGATCCATGAACCCATGCTGGGCCGATTCGTGATGATGGACCCGGTATTCATGAAGGTGTGTGCCGGGTCATGATTGATCTGCTCGGTCACCATCGATTTCACGATGGCGATGTCATCGGCGACGGTACCGATGTGTGGCAGATAATCGCTGATCCACTGGCCGCTTTCGCCGTAGCGTTGGAACCCCGCTCTCGGTCCAAGACACTTCAAAGGCTTGCCCTGCAGCTGAGCGATCGGCATTCCCTTGGTGTAGGACTCCGGCATCGGCTGGCCATCGAGTTGGGCCAGTTTGGGTTTTTCATCAAAGGTTTCGAGGTGACTCGGTCCACCCGCCATGCTGAGGAAAATGACCCTCTTGGCTCGTGCCAGTGGAGCACTCAATGATCGGTTCAAGGGGAGTCCCGCTGCTCCCGCGACATCGGTGGGCAACCACTGACTGAGTGCAGCCGCGCCGATTCCCAGCGACAGCGACCCGAGAAACTGCCTTCGATTCAACTGGTGGAGTTGCTGCAGAAACTGCGCTTGAGATTCACTCACGGGTCAACGTTTCATGCAGGTTGAGGATCGCACGAGACACCTCACTCCAGGCCGCCAGTGTCACCGCTTCAATACCATCTTCACCGGCGTCGGACGAGTTCATTCCCTGGAACTGATCAGCCAATGCGGGTTGCTGCTCGAAGTGATTGCGGGACGATTCCAACAAGTTGTACAGGATCTCGATCTCTCCCGATTGAGCTTCTCGCGATACTGCTTGCTCGATGGCAAAGGCAATCGCTGCCTGATCGGCTTCTCCATCTTCAGCATCACCTCGAGCTGTTGTATCACCTTCAAGGAACTGTTGCCGCCAACCGATGATGCGCCGGGCAAAGGAGCGAGCCGCCTCGACGAATACCGGGTCGTTCAGCAGCACCAGCGCGGCCATCGGTGAATTCGATCGATCCCTTCGGGCGGTACAGTTCTCTCGAGTGGGTGCATCGAAGGCGAGCAACATCGGATGCAAGTATTGCCGCTGCCAGTGTAGATAAACCCCTCTGCGCCACTGTCGGGAACCGGTATCGGGTCGATATCGGCGTGGCGGAAAGTTCAGGTGACGGTAGTAGTGAGGAGGCTGCGGTGGCTTGACTGCCGGCCCTCCGAGTTGATCGACCAGCAATCCACTGATCTTGAGCGAAGCATCGCGCACCATCTCTGCCGGCATCCGGTAGCGGGCCTGGTGAGAAAAGAGCAGATTTTCCGGATCGATCTCAACGGCACGCGCCGCGGGAATCGATGACTGTCGGTAGGTTCGAGACATTACCATCTTGCGGATCAGAGCCTTGAGATCCCAGCCAGATTCGATGAACTCGATGGCCAGGGCATCGAGCAACTCCGGGTGAGTCACCGGTCTTCCCTGTCCTCCGAAGTCCTCGACCGAGGGACAGAGTCCACCGCCGAAGAGTTGTGCCCAGACACGGTTGACCAGGACCCGTGCAGTCAGCCCAGCGACACCCCCTTGCGATTCGGGGCGCACCAGCCACCGTGCCAGATCCAGTCGCGTGGCCCGCTGCTCGGTCTCGAGACTGCCGAGGAATGCCGGCACCGCAGGTTCGACAATTTCGCCCTCCTCATCGAGCCAGTTGCCTCTCTGTTGGATCCGGACGATGCGTGGCTCAGCCAGGCTGCGGGTATAGAGCGCCAGTGGTAACGACTCCGAGAACATCGACGCCTGTTCCTTCAGGCGGGTCAGTAGACCACGAAGTTGCAACACCGTCGGGGATTGATCGCCATGAAACTGACGGAGCAGTTGACGCTGAGCAGCGGTTCGCTGCGCCGGTGCGATGCTCAACACCTCGATCACCGGAGCCGGAGCGGCGGTCCCCTTCTCGCTGCCGCACAGATCCCAGTAAACGGTACCGCCGTACTGCGTGAAGGCGACTCCGCTGACCACCGAACCTGGCTTCAGGCCAAGCGACTCGAAGGGCACCTCGATCCGCACCCATTCCCCCACAGCGGGTAACGGGCCGATTCGCTGATAGGCGGCATCGCTGGTCGTTTTGCGACCGTAGACGATGTCATCGGAGCCCCATACCGCACGGTGTTCCCAGTCTCCATCGATGTTGCACTGCAGCATCAATGCGGTCGGTGGCGATGCCGATAACTGATAGACCCAGGCAAACAGAAGGTCTCCCTCGCCGACGATGATCTTCTTATCGGTGGTCCCGACGGTGTAATGCTGGACCAATCCGTCACTACTCTGCTTGCGATAAAGTTTGCCGCTGTGCGCGGCAACTCCATCTTCCTCGACGAAATTCCACCGGCCACTGGATTTGCCGCCGGTGTCTTTCACATCATCGACCCACAGGTACTGATGCTTCTCTCCCGACTCGATCTGGCCGATCAGCTGCTGCTCCCACTGCTGCTGCTCTGCAGGGAGTCCCTCGATCGCCTCCTGGACCTCCCGCTCGGCCTGTTCGATGCGTTGCTGCAGCTGTCTCTGCTGCTGACGACTTTCATCGGTCATCACTCGCATCTCTGGTTTTCTTCGAGTGGGTGTGGTGTTCAACCCTCCGTATGGATTTCTCAGATGCTCCTCATCGTCGATGTCTGCGAAGAAGGCTCCGAAGGAGTAATAATCCCTGGTGGTGTAGGGGTCATACTTGTGATCGTGGCACTGCGCACAACCGAGAGTTCCTCCCATCCACGTCTCCGACAGATTGCGAATCCGATCCGCCATGTAAATCGAACGGTATTCCTTGAGCTGCAGCCCTCCCTCGTGAGTGGTCTGGAGCAGACGGTTGTAGCCGGTGGCCAGCAGTTGATCCTGATCGGGTTGGTCGAGTAGATCACCAGCGATCTGTTCGATGGTGAACTGGTCAAACGGCAGGTTCGAGTTGAAGGCTCCGATGACCCAGTCGCGATAGATCCAGCTGTGATGCTCCTGATCTCCGTGGTAACCGACGGTGTCGGCATAACGCACCAGATCGAGCCAGAAAGTTGCGAACCGTTCCCCAAAATGTCGACTCGCCAGCAAGCGATCGACTTCCTCCAGATAGGCATCGTCTCGCTGATTGGAGATGAACCGATCCACATCTTCGGCTGCCGGAGGCAAACCCGACAGATCCAGATGAAGGCGACGAATCAGCGTGTTGGGATCGGCGTCCACTGCCGGCACCAGGCCCGATGGGCCCCATCGATTCAGGATGTAGTGGTCGATGGTCGAGGTCGGCCACTGCTCCTGGGAATCGGGAACCGCTGTCGGCAAAGGGGCGATGTAGGCCCAGTGCGGGGCGAAATTGGCGCCCTCATCGATCCATTTCCCGAGGATCTCGACCTGCTCGGAACTCAGTTCATCGTGTTCCTTGCTCGGCGGCATCGGATCTTCCGACGAGGTGATGCGAAGCCACAGTTCACTCTCCTGACGATTCCCGGCAACGATCGCCCGGTATCCCGATTCAAGGGTGCCGGTCGCCGAGACTTCATCGAGCAGACTCAATCCTGCCTTGCGCGATTTCTGGTCGGGACCGTGACAGGCAAAGCAGTGCTGAGAGAGGATCGGTCTGACCTGATCGGAGAAGTCGATGGGAACGATGTCCTCGTCGAGACCAGCAAGATGAGTACTGCCAAACAAACCACCGATGGACCCGATCAGCAGCCCGATCCACAGCCCGATCCACAGCCCGATGAAGGACCACTTCGGCAGCGGATTCGATGAGAAGAAGGGTATACCCATGACGGGAACCGACTCTAGCACCCCGAGGATGTCAGGACAATGAGCGGCCAAGGTGACGATAAGGTGACGATAAGGTGACGATAAGGAGACGACCGAGTCTCGGTCTAGTCGAGACACATCAATGCATCGACGGTGGGATCGGGACCGAAGGAGTTGTCACCAGGAAGAGGCAACGGGGCCGCTCCGATGAAGAGGCGTCCCAGAACTGCCACCGGATCGGCGATGTCGAGGGCTCCATCATCATTGGCATCGGTGGCGTCTTCACAGGAGATGATTCCTCCGCTGAACAGAAACTGTAACGAAGCGACGGCATCGGAGATATCCACTGCTCCATCGACATTGGTATCGCCACGAACAAAGAAGGGTTGCATCGTCGGATGATCGAAGGGAGGCAAACCGAATTCCACTCTCGGATCGGTCAGCCCGTTCTCGAGGAAGTCCTTCAACTGGCTCAGTTCAGTGTTGGGCAGATTCATCGGCGGGTCGAGCAGTGGATCGTTGGGTGTGAAATCTCCGCCGCCATTGTAGAACGCCAGCACATCGTCGAGGGTCGCCTTGCCACCATTGTGGAAATAGGGCGCCCGCAGGCCGACATTTCGAAGTGATGGCGACTTGAACTTGCCGATGTCCTCATCATCTCCGCTGACGGCAAAGTGACCGACATCCTCGAAGGGCGGACGCACTCCGATGAAGCGGAAGGAGCCATCGCCCAGCGCTGGCGTCTCGTGACAAGGCAGACAGTTGTCGGCAAAGAGTAGCAATCCCAGCTGCTGCGATTCGGTCATCGCGTCGCTGATTCCCTGATTGAACACATCGAAGGGAGTGCGATCGGGTATCAGGGTTCGTTCATAACTGGCGATGGCGAATGCAATCCTGGCGGCGGTGATCTGGGAGTCTCCGAAAGCGTTCTGGAACAGACCTTCATAGTTGACGAACTGGAGCAAACCTTCGATCAGGTCGTCGGGAAGATTGGTCGCCAGAGCCAGCGGCGTCACGGAGATCAACTTCTGCCGGACGCCATCCCAGTCCCGCGTATCGCAACCCATCTCCACCATCGAGATGATGGGGCCGACCGCCTGTGCTTCCAGTGCACCTCCAGATGGAATCAACACCAATCCAGTTTCAGGGTCGGTGAACTCTGGCCCGGCACGCCCATCCCAGAACAGGGTCGGATGGTAGCCAGCTCCGATGGTCGATTGAGATCGTCTCCCTGTCACCTGACGCTGGGGAAAGAACACACCGTCGTCGAGAGGTGATCCGCCACACGCCTGCAACACCACACCGATCGATCCGGCCACGTCATCTTCGGTTCCAAACAGACCGTCAAATCCCGGATGGATCGATCGAGAAAGATCGACCCTGGGGTCCGACCCCCCCGCCTCGGAGAGGTGGCAAGTTCCACAGGATGTCGAGTTATCGTGAGAGAGTTGCTCTTCCCAGAAGAGGAACTTACCGAGCAGAGCTTTTTCAACAGTCAGGGGATTCTCTGGTGGCTCCGGCATCGGCGGAAGCGGTGCCAGGATATCTCCCGGTCCGATCTGTGCGGCCGCAGGTGTCGAGAGAAACAGCCCCAGGATCACGACACACGCCATGAGCCACGACAGTCGACGATTCATCGGGGTCAAGTTCGAGTGGATCATGCCGGGGGTCCTCTCCATGCCACTGCTTCCATTCTACCGCATCCTCGGAGCAGGCCGACCCTCGAGCTGATTCTCCTCCAGCAGCATGAAGTCGTGCTTCTCAAGGGCAGGAAGGATTGGAACAGGGGAGGGCATCGGGACTGGGGTCCACTCCACATCCTGGAAAAGGTGCCGGAAGCGGCCCTCCGCCCGAGAAGAGATGATCGAGCACCGTCACCGCATCCGCCACGTTGGCCATCGCGTCGTCGTTGGCATCGATGGTCGAGAGACAACCACCATCCCCTCCCCCGCTGAAGAGATAACTGAGGATCGCCACTCCATCGGCGATGTCGATGGTCTGATCTTGATTCGCATCTCCACGGGTGAATCCTGGCAGCCCATCGGTGACCAGGATGATATCGATCCACTCGAGTTGATCGACTCCACCAGGCCCGCTGACCGTGAGTGTCACCGAGTAACTCCCTGGCTCCGAGTACAGGTGCTGCGGGGAAGCGGACGGGCTATCATTACCATCGCCAAACAACCACAACTGCTCATCGATTTGCCCACTGCTCAAGTTCTCGAACTCGACCGTCAATGGCGCCGGACCCGATGCGGGTGAAAATGCGAAGGCCGCCACCGGTGGTTCCATCGGAAGGCAACTGATGTATCGCTCGATCAATTCCTTGCGATCGTGATCCTCTCCGATCCCCCCCATCTCGACCGACTGGGAGATCACTGCTCCACTGTCACCGACATGATTGATCACTCCACAGGTAAATCCGTCACTGGCGTAGAGGATCTCCTCTCCAGTGGTCACCGGCTGCAATTGATCGACGTAGTTGGCCTCTCCATCGTAAGGCACCACCTGATCGAAGTTCTGCATGCCGCAACTCGGCGAGACGATGGAGGAGATATCTCCCACCGAACCTCCCCCATCTCCACACCCTTCAAACCCGACCAGGTCCTGGATCGAGGTGTCAGGGTCGAAGCAGAAGGTATCTCCACCGCTGAGGTACAACTGGCCCCCTGCAAGAACGTAATCGGCAAGGATCTGACCCTCGTCGGAACTGATCATGTGATTATTGGGGTACATCCCCACCTCGACCCAGATGCGATCGAACGCCTCGAGTAGCAATCCCTGAGACTGCAGTTCAGAGAGGTCATCGACCTCGGTAGAGAGCGCAAAGAGTGAGTTGTCTTCGAGTCCCTGGACGATCGCCGAAACCGAATCTGTTGAACCGTTGTCATCATCGAAGAAGCCGATCACCAGGTCAGAGAGATCGGTGGGCAAGATTTGCAATGTACACAACGCCGCTTCCGCTTCGTTTCCGATCGCCTCCGGAATGATCATGTAAGCGGCGATTCCGTAATCGGATGCCAGGTCTACATAGCTATCGCTATCCCCCGGCAAGATCGCCAGTTCCAGCCCATTTCTCAGCACGCGAATCTGCTGGTAAGGGTCGCCAGTCACCGCCTGCTGGTTTTGCCACTGCAACTGCACATCTTCTTCGACCTGCTGACACGACAGGTTCAGCGCAGGCTCGACCAGACTGACATTGACCACACAGGAAACCTGAGGCGACTGGTCCGCTCCCACCGCAGCGACCAGCGTGTAGGAGTGCTGACCTGAACCCGGCGATGGATCCTCAAAGGAATTCTCACCACCGGGAATCTCGGCGATCAGTAACCCGTCTCGGCGAATCTTCACCGTGTCATAACTCTCTCCCGAAATCCAACTGAGGGTGACATCCAGCAGCTGTTGATCACAGACCAACTGTGTCGGAGGAAGCACATCCGGAACATTGGAGACCTGCAGGTACAGGTCATTTCCTGAGCAATGCCCGACCCACAGGTCGGGAGTGCCGTCGCCGTTGAAATCAGCGATGGCCACATCGAAGGTGCCGGTGTGATGCGCTTCGGTCCACTGTCCAGAGGGGTAAGGATCTTCCAGCAGCGGCGGATTCGCTCCGTCGTTTCGAAGGAATGCCATCCGCCGACTGCAACTGGGGATATCGGTATCGACATCGGTGACCACCACATCGTTGTCGCCGTCATTATCGAGGTCGACGATGTAGGTGTTGCCACCAAAACCACCGGTCAGAGGGCTGGTGCCAATCGGAGTGTTCACCCAGTTGACGGGAATCTCTCCTGCGGGCGAATCATTGAGCAAGAACTGGTCCTGCGGATCCTGTACCGCAAAAACATCCTGTCGGCCGTCTCCGTCGATGTCACCCAGATCAAAGTGGTAACAGGAACTGACATTCAACTCCTGGGTGACTCCAAAGGATGCAGCACCCTGGTTGTAAGCGATGCGAACATCTGGAGTGGTGTTCTTGATGATGTCTGGCCAGCCATCCCCGTTGACATCTTTGATCTGGCCACCGGTGGCAAAGCTAGAATTGATGAAGCCCGATGGCATCGACGCGGTTTCGTCGGAAAAGTTGCCGGTTCCATCATTGATCAACAGGCGATCCTCGACCGAGTTGTTGTAATCCACCAGGTAGATGTCATCGACGCCATTGCCGGTCAGATCCCCGACACCCACGGCACAGGAGTTGGGCTCCGCTCCACCGGAAGAGACCAGCAGCGGAAGGCGACTCGCTTGCTCCTCGAGGCCGAGCCAGGCGCCACCAGGATCATTCCCGAGATTGATGTAGATTCGCGGCTGCTGTCCGTTACTGCCATCATTACCGGCATTGGCTACGATCAGATCGGGCCACAGGTCGCCGTTGAATTCGCCCACCTGCACATCGCGAGAGTTGTCGGGGATCGCCAGATCCGGCGCCAGTTCCAGCGTCTGATCTGTCATCACTCCATCGACATTGAGAAACAGTACATTGGCTCTCGACCCGAAGGTGGTATAGGGCAGTTTCCGGACGCAGATCAGATCGATATCGCCGTCGAGATCGAAATCAGCGCTGGCAAAATCCTTCTCCTCGACATCGGCCTGGCCAAGGCTTGGATCGGCGAGGATGTTGGTGTCGCTGACTCGTTGCCACTCGAGCCAGATGGGGGCCTGTCCAGACAAGTTGCCGTTCGGAGTCAGGATGGCGACGATCCCCAGCAACACCGACAGCCCCCTGGCCATCATCGTCATTCTTGAAAAGACAATCATCCGTTTCCCACTTCCACATCTCGCTGCCTCCCTGCAGAAGGCGCCACAGGATTCCAGAATCTTCAGACCCTTCAGGATAAGTCTCCCCCGAGGGCTAGGCCAATCGAATCCTTGTCGATGAGAGTTCAACGGGACCGCAGAGACGCCGACATCAATTGCTGGTGATCCGCTCCGGTGGGAAGAAGCCGACTTTGCACCAGTTGAACCGTATCAAAAGTGAACTTTGAAACCTTGAGAGGTCGATCCCAGCCAGCGATATCGCAAGGGGGCGTCAAGCGTGCCAAGGTCATGTGAGGAAGAAATGGCCGGCACTTCTGGTGTCGAACCAGCCGCTGTGTGAGGCGGCGATGCAACTCCTCGAGAGCATTACTGGTGGGCCCCTTCGCCGCCAGGGTCCTCACCTGGCCACGATCGGGAAGGGTACCGATCCGATCCGGAGACCAGCAGATCGGCTCGACCGCTGCTGCGGCCCGCTCCACCGACTCCTGGATCTCCCCAACATCGGCCAGATCGACATCTCCGATGAACACCATCGTCATGTGAATCTGATGTTCCGGCATGCGACGGTGTGGAGGGAGTTCTTCCGCCGCACCCAGCGCTTCGAGCAATTCACCGGCACTCATCCGATCCGGATGGAGGGCGCAGAAGAGTCGCACTCGACGACTTCGCTGACGATGCTCTCGATCGACCGTACGACGTTTCAATCCGAACTCCTCATCATGGTGTGATCCGATTACGAACCGCATCGAGTTGCCGCTGGAGGCGCTCGACCACTGCAGGCTCCCGTGCCGCCCGATTCACCTGTTCAGAAGGATCTTCCCGCAAGTGGTACAACTGCCCGGACGGCTCCCCGGGCTCCGGCTTCACCTGCCTCGGCCGGGTGAACCCGCCACTCCCGAGCCCCTCGATCCATTTCCACTCTCCCGAGCGAATCGCAAACATGCCGTGCAAGGAGTGATGGACGATGCTCTGCCGCTGGCCCGCATCCCCGTTCAGGATGGCATCCAGAAAACTGATCCCGTCCGGCGCTGCACCCGGCGGAATCGGTGCCCCGACCGCTTCGGCAATCGTCGGCATCAGATCGGTCAACCCCACCAGGCTTGCATCCGACTGACCGAGCCGCTGTCCATCGATGCGACGGGGCCAGCGCACCAGCAGTGGGACCCGGTGCCCCCCCTCATGGATATCCGCCTTCTGTCCACGCCACGCTCCATTGGCACGGTGCGGATACTTTTTCTCATCGTCGGGGGTCCAGTGGGCGCCGTTGTCGCTGGTAAAGAAGAGCAGGGTATCATCCGCCATCGATGTGCGATCGAGAGCATCGAGGATCTCTCCCACCACCGCATCGACATCAGCCACAAACGACCCGTAAACCCCGGCCCCCTCGTTACCCTGGAAATTTCTGGAGGGCAACCACGGCGTGTGAGGTGCAGAGAGAGCCACGTAGAGAAAGAGCGGATCGGTCGTGGCGAGCTGGTGATGGCGCTCGATCTCCGTCACCGCTCGCGCTGCGGTATCTGGCAGTACCTGGTCGTGGCGAAAGCCCGGTGCAATTGCGCCTCCTCGCCAGAACCCTTTGCCGCCATGACGAGCCTGACCACTCGCCTCGATCTTCTCGGTCGGCTGCGCTAGCGCCTGGTCATCTTCGAAGTAGAGATAGGGAGCCATGTCGAGGCTGGCGGGGATTCCCCACCAGCGCTGAAATCCTGCGGTCGTGGGACCCGGGACCAGCGGCAGGCTGTAGTCGGTCGACCCCTGCGCCTGCAAACCGAGATGCCACTTGCCCGCTCCCGATGTGCGATATCCCGCCTCCTGCAGCAGTGCTGGAAGAGTCACACGAGTCGGCTCGATCAGCGCCGGGGAACGGCCCCCGAGTACCCCTTGCTTCATCGATGATCGCCAGGCGTACCTGCCGGTCAGCAGGCCATATCGAGTCGGCGTACACACCGCAGATGGAGAGTGAGCATCGGTAAACCGAACACCCTCGGCCGCGAGTCGGGCCAGTTGAGGGGTGGCGATCCGCGACTGCTCGGTGCTTCCGGCGAGGTCTCCCCAGCCCAGATCATCGGCAAGAATCACCACGATATGTGGCCGCTCGGGGATCTTCTTTGGCGCTGCGTCGTTGGTCGGGTGAGAACCGGTGGTGGAGCACCCGACCAGTAACAGCCCACACCAGAAAATGCCCATCGATTGGAATTTGAGCGGCATCTGCACCCCCTTCTGCCCTGCCTGGGATCGTATCCAAATCGATCACCCACGAACACTGCTTCATTTTAATGCACTATTATCGAGCACTGCCTGTGCTTCATTATGAAGCATCTGGTCCCGGCGGCTTCCCCTCAGCTTCCCCATCGACACAAAAAAAACCCCCGCACGCGTGAGCGTACGGGGGCAAGGATGGTTCAATTCAACGGTTCAGGCGGCGGGAAGTGCATCCACCGGGAATCCACTCTCACGGGCGTAGTCGAGCAATTCCGCACGTAAACGGCCTCTCGCCCGGGAAATGCGCGAGCGGATCGTTCCCAGTGGTACCGACAGGATCTTGGCGATCTCCTGGTATCCGAGACCGTCCAGGTCGCACATCAACAGCGGCTCACGGAAATCGTCGGGAAGGTTGTGAATCGCCTCCTTCACCGGATCTCCGACCAGGTCGAGACGGGGCTGATCGCCATTCTCGAGCCTTTCATGTTCCATTTGCAACTCCCAGGAACGGTCGTGAGAGACTGGCTGGGCCAGATCCACGTCCTCGTGTGGCGGCTTGCGTAAACGGCTGCGACAGTTGTCGTAGAAGCGATTCTTGCAGATCCTGAACAACCAGGAGCGACAATCGGTCCCCGGTGTGAACCTCTCAAAGGCCTTGAATGCCCTCATGAAGGTGTCCTGGACCAGATCTTCGGCAGTCGAGAAATCTCCCGCAAGGGAGATTGCAAAGGCCCTCACGGAGGGCTCGTGTGGCAGCGCAACCGTCTCAAAGGAGTGGTTCTCGGCCGTCTGGGTCGTGGTGAATTCGAATCTGTTCATTTTGAGTCCCTCTCTTCTTTGAACCAGTTTGCGAACATGAAATCCAACGCAGATTCCGTGCCAAACATGGACACCGCAGCCAAGGCTGACAGCATCCCACCGCTCCGATAGACTCTGGACGACTCCGATGGCCGTTCTCATCCAGAAGTGAGGAATCCTCTTGTCCCTGCAGAACCACTCCTCGTTCAAAGCTCTGACGGGTGCCCAACTACTCGGCGCATTCAACGACAATGTCTTTCGCCAGTTCATCCTGCTGATTGCCGCGCGGGTCACGGTCGAGTGGTTGCCGATCGATCCTCAGGCCGCAGTGATGGCGGTCTTCGCCCTCCCATTCGTGCTCTTTGCGGTGCTCGGGGGGTCGATTGCGGACCGCTTCCCCAAGCGTCGGGTGATCGTCATCGCCAAGGCGGTGGAGATCCTCGCCATGGCCTTGGGGATGGCCGCCTTCGCCCTGCAAGGGATTCACCCCGACCTGTCGATCATCGCGATGCTGACGGTGCTCTTCTTGATGGGAACTCAGAGCGCATTCTTCGGTCCATCGAAGTACGGAATCCTGCCAGAGATGGTTTCGGAGAAGGATCTGACACGAGCCAACGGCATCATCAACATGACCACCAATGTCGCGACCATCCTCGGGGTTGTGGTGGCCGGAGCACTGTTCACCTACCTCCACCCCACCGACGATCTCAATAGTGGCCATCCCAACTGGTGGAGTGGTTTCTTCTTCATCTCCGTGGCGCTGATCGGATGGCTCATCTCGAGAAAGATCGCCAGAGGCAAAAGTGCCGCAGATCCTCAACGCAACCTCAACTGGAATCCAGTCTCTGGCATCGCCGAGATCAAACACCTTTTCGGAGATCGACCACTGTTTGGCGCGGTGATCGCCACCAGTTGGTTCTTCCTGATCGGAGCCCTGGCGCTCTCGGTACTCAACGAATTCGGTCGGGAGGTCCTTCAACTTCCCGGGGATGGCTCAAGCCTGTTCTTCTTCGTCGCAGGTGGCATTGCCCTCGGAAGTTTGTTGGCGAGCCGACTCTCTGGAGATCACATCGAGATCGGCATCGTCCCCATCGGTGGAATCATGTTGACGGTCGGCTTCGCGCTGGTCCCCTACGTCGACGAGACGCTGCCGAGCGTCGGCGCCGCTCTGGCACTGGCGGGCATCGGTGGAGGTCTGTTCCTGGTACCTCTCGCCTCCTACGTACAAGATCGAGCCCAGGGCAAGGAGAAGGGGCGGATTCAGGGCGCTCAGGAGTTGCTCACCTTCCTCTTCATCTTCTTCTCTGCTCTGGTCTTCGAGACGATCCAGAACCCGGTGCTACTGGGACTTGACCCACAGGGAGCAATACTGGTGCTCGCCACACTGTCCCTGATCGGAACCCTCGGAGTGTTCCTCGCCGTGCCACACATCTCGGTGCGATTCCCCGTCTGGCTGATCGTGCACCTGTTCTATCGCATCACGGTGATCGGCTCGAAGAACATTCCGCGACGTGGCGGGGCGTTGATCGTCGCCAATCACCTCTCCTATGCCGATCCATTCCTGGTCGGTTCTGCGGTGCCAAGGTTCATCCACTTCCTTGCCCATCGACAGTTCAGCGGCAAGTCGTTGATCGGATTTGCCACCGGATTGATGCGAGCGATCCCCGTCTCCAGTGAAGACGGACCCAGGTCGATCCTGCGCTCACTCGATGAAGCGGCCAGGCTCGCCAAGAAGGGTCACCTGGTGTGTATCTTTGCCGAGGGAGGGATTTCTCGGACCGGCAATTTATTGCCCTTCTCGAAGGGGTTGGAACGAATCGCCAGCAAGGGCGAGGTTCCGATCATTCCGATTTACCTCGACCGAGTCTGGGGCAGTATCTTTTCCTTCCGCGGCAAGAGGTTCTTCTTCAAGAGACCGTTGCGAATCCCCTACCCGATTACCGTCGCCATCGGCGAGCCACTGAAATCGACCGCGTCTGCAATGCAAGTACGTCAGGCGGTTCAAGAACTGAGTGCCATCGCACTCGACTCACGCAAACAAGATGGTCTGACCCTTGCGACTCGCTTCCTCACTTCAGCCAGAAAAGCACCTCGTCGCATCGCAGCCATCGAATTGGACAAAAAGATCTCGTACAGGAGGTTCTTGATCCTGGTGTTGATCCTGCGGCGGAAACTCAGGCCCAGGCTGGCCGATCAGACGCACATAGGCTTGCTGCTACCTGCGGGCATCGGAGGAGCCGCGAGTAACATCGCTGTTGCTGTGATGGGGAAGGTCGCAACCAACCTGAATTTCACTGCTGGAGCCGATGCTCTCGCATCTGCCTGTCAGCAGACCGGGCTGAAAACGATCATCACAGCCGACATCTTTCTCAAGAAGATCGACCTGGACCTGTCGAAGATCGCACCGGATGTCGAAGTGGTCGACCTGCCCAGCTTGATTGCGAGAGAAGTCACCAAGAAGGACAAGGTCGTTGCAATGCTCACCGCACTGCTCCCTTCTTTCTTCCTCAATCGGCTCGCCGGAGTTCCACATGACCCCGACGCGGACGCCTCAGTCATGTTTTCCAGCGGTTCAACCGGGACACCCAAGGGAGTCCGTCTCACTCATCACAACATCCTGTCCAATGTCCGAAGCGTCTCACAGATCGTCGATGTGGATAGCAGAGATCGAGTGGTCGGCTCGCTGCCATTCTTCCATGTCTTCGGATTCACCATGACTCTGTGGTTCCCGCTCGCCAATGCCATCGGGGCGATCTATCACCCCAACCCGATGGATACGGATGCTCTCGCCACGCTCATCCGGGAAAACAAGGGCACCATCTTCCTCTCTACTCCCACCTTCTACCGCACATACCTTCGTAAGTTTGATCCGAAAGACTTCGCCAGTGTTCGCCTCGCCGGAGCTGGTGCCGAGAAACTGAAGGCATCCCTTGCTGAATCCTGGGAAGAACGCTTTGGTTGTGCCCTACTGGAAGGGTACGGCTGCACGGAATTGAGCCCGGTGGTATCGTTCAACCTGCCCGACCTGACGGATTCGCCAATTCGACAGAAGACGCGTAAGTTCGGCTCCATCGGAATGCCAGTCCCAGGAGTAGTGACGAAGATCGTCGATCCTGACACTCTCGAGGAACGCCCGATCGGCGAGGCCGGCCTACTCCTGATCAAGGGCCCCAATGTCATGAAAGGCTATCTCGGAAGAGACGACCTCACCGAGGAAGCGTTCGATGGTGAGTGGTACAAGACTGGTGATATCGCAATGATGGACAGCGATGGCTTCCTCAGCATCACCGACCGGCTGTCGCGGTTTTCCAAACTCGGTGGCGAAATGGTGCCCCACATCCTGATCGAAGAACACCTCCAGGAGATTGTCGACAACTACTTCAAGGGAAACCCGGACACAGAGGCTCCTCCCCAGCTGGCCGTGACCGCAATCCCCGATGAAGCCAAGGGCGAAAAGCTGATGGTTCTCCATGAAAAACTACCGATCGAGCCAAGCCAGATCATCGAGGAACTGAGGAGCCAGAAAACTCTCCCCAATCTTTGGATTCCCCGGGCAGACTCCTTTATCGAGGTCGAGGGGATTCCGACACTGGGGACCGGCAAGGTGGATCTGCGGGCCGTCAAACAAGTAGCCCTGGATTCACTCGGTTAAGATCCTGAAGGCAGTCCATCAGCCGCAATCATCGAGTACCTTGTTGCCATGATCGAAGGGCAGATAACTGCATGAACAGCAACGAAGATCCCGATCTCGGCATCCGTGAATTCCAACGAACCATCGAAGCCACCTACTTCGACAAGGATTCCAGTCGTGGGGTGAGCGGTTCCTTCATGTGGATGGTGGAAGAGGTGGGCGAACTGGCCAGAAGCCTCAACTCAGGCGAGCCCAACTCGGCTGCCGAAAGGGCCGAATTCGCCGATGTCTTCGCCTGGCTGGCGAGCCTGGCGTCCCTCCGAGGTGTCGACCTTGCTCGTTGTGCCAGGGAAAAATATCAAGCGGGCTGCCCTCGCTGTCAACAGAAGCCCTGCTGCTGTCATCACCGCTCGGAGGAGGGGCCTTGAAGTCGCGCTATTTCGGCACCCTGGATCGTTACCTGTTCCGAGAGCTCCTTCTCAACTTTTGTCTCGGGCTGATGTTTCTCTCACTACTGGTGGGAATCGTGTTTGCAATGAAAGCGGTAGACTCTGGCTATTCCATCAAGATCATCTTGCCCTGGTTATTTGACAGTCTGCTCTACAGTCTTTACTTCACCACTCCGATTTCAATTCTCATCTCCTCCACCCTCAGTTACGGCCGTTTCGTCGCTGACCTGGAATATACCGCAGCGATGGCCAGCGGAATCACTCCTGCTCGCCTTTTCGTCCCGATGCAGTGGCTGGCGATTCCAGTCGCATTGTTCTTGATGCTGACTCAATCGACCATTCTTCCCGAACTACAGCACCGAAAAGAAGACATCGGAAGGTTCCTGGTCAAGCAGTTGCAGAATCTTGGCAACGGTAAGCAGGGGCAGTTGCAACTTGACAATCATGGCGGTCTGGTTCACTGGAGAGAGATTCAAAATGGAAAGCATCTGACGGATGTATTCATCCAGAAGCAGATGAACATCGGCCGGGGGACAGACGGTGTCGCCAGCGCAGTCGCCACAACAAGCGGATCTGGAGAAACTCCGGGCACCAAGATCCGAGCCGAAAGAGCACAACTTTCCGTTGACGATGAGACGGCCATGATTCGCCTGACCCTCAACAAGGTTGAAGTCAGCTTCCCCGTCAGTGAAGCACAGTCCGGCAAACCCGACTTCCTCGGATGGCATCACGAAAAGATCCAGTTGGATAGGTTCAACATCGATTTTCCAATCAACAGCGAATCCAGACGACTGAATGACTTACCCACCTCTGAATTGCAAATAGCCATGAAAGGTTTCAAGGATCAAGAGAGGGCTTTACGCGAGCAGGTCGCTATCGCTGATGATCCAGCCATCATTGCCTCTTCCAATGCGGCGATCCGAAGCGCACAGAAAAGCATCCGCAAAGGAGATACGGAAATCTGGAGACGCCGAGCGATGGCCCTCTCTGTCATCTCCTTCGCGCTACTCGGATTCCCTCTGGCGTTGATCTTGAAGCGATCTCAGAAGTTGATTCCGTTCTTCTTCGGCATGCTCACCGTCTTGGTGATCTTCTTTCCTCTCACTTACGGAGGAATCCAGTTCTCAAGGGCCACTGGATACCCCGCATGGATCACTGTCATGTCGGGAAACTATGTCATATTGCTGATCTCCAGCGGACTGCTATTCAGGGTCAGGGCTCGTGGATGATGAGCACCCTACGAAGAATTCTAGAGCGCCTGCCGATCCGAACCATCGACCGATACCTGATGCGACAGTACATGATTTCCTGGGGTATCTGCGCCTTTGCAGTGTTCGGGCTGTTCAGCATGATCGATGGAGTGGCGAGAATTGATCGCTTCCTCAGACAAGATGCTCCGTTACCGCTGGTCGCACTCAAGTACTTTGCCGGCATGGTACCCATTTACTTTACCCAGTATCTCGGCCCGATCCTGACGCTCCTTGCGGCGATGTTCACCATTACAAATCTCAACAAAAATTGCGAGCTGACACCCTTACGGGCTGCTGGATTACCTCTCTCAAGAATCCTCGCCTCGTTGTTCCTGATCGCATCCATGATGGCCATCATGATGATTTCTGTTCAGGAATTCGTGGTCCCCAATCTGAAGGATCAAATTCGATTGGCCGATTCATACGGTCGAGCTCTCGACAGCATTCAACCAGGCGTGGTCAACGATAGTAGAAACAACCTGATCAATGTAAGAAGTTATCTTCCCCACGAAAAAAGGGGACAGCATGTTGAGATCACTACCAAGCATGCAAGCCAGGCGTCCTCGAAATCCATCATTCGTGCTCGCGAGATTCTCTGGAAAGTCCCCGATGAAGGGGAACCCTACTGGTTGTTACGCGAAGGCGAGGTGGAACAGTTCGATATCTCCGGGCTAAAAATTCCAGTCCCCGGCCCCGACGGTACCCTGCAACTGGTCCAGGGGTTCTCACAGATGAAACTGGCGACTGATATGCGACCCGTTGACCTCGAGTCGAGCGACAGAGAGATCGAATATCTTTCCTTTCGCGAACTCAGAGATCAGTACAAGAGAAGACCTCACCTCAAGCACCTTGAGGTCAAACTGCACCGCCGAATTGCCTTCCCTCTCTCTAACTTCATCTTGCTCCTGCTGGGTATGCCTTTCGTGCTGCGAACCGAGTCTCGTTCAGTACTGCTGGGTATTTCTATCGCCATGGCGCTCGGCACCATCTACCTGATCATCACCGAGGTATGTGCCAATCTCGGAACGAGAGGGCAACTCGAGCCGATGCTCGCAGCATGGCTACCGGTGCTCTTTTTCGGCGCCCTGGGAATTACATTATTTGATGGGATCGACGAGTGATGAGTTCGGTCCTCGGGTCGACATCTCGATCCCGCTGTCGCTCAGGAGGCGAAGTGACGAAGTTTTCCGATGGCCCTCTGATGGCGCTTCCGGACCAGTTCAGGAGTGATCGACAGTAGGTTACCGATCTTGGCATCGGGCAAGCCGTCCAATCGCAACCAGACCACCTTTGCGAGATCATCGGGCAACTTTGAAATCAGCCGATGCAACCCGTCGACATTTTCTCTCATGAAGAGTAACACCTCTCCATTATTCTGATCTCCATCTACAGGGATCGACATCACACCGCCAGGGACATTGGACTCGCCTTCAAATCTAGAATTGGACTTGCCGGTATCGAGAGCCTGCCACTTTGCATGCTGCAAGATCAGTCCGACGAATTGGCGATAATCAGCATCCGGATCGAGAGAATGAATCGCCTTGACTCCACGGAGAAAAACTTCCTGGCATATATCATCGAGGTCGGTATGCCGCAGCAGTTTTGCTCCCAATTTGGGAATCAGGAACTGCTGAAGCCGAGGCAAGACGGCATCGAACAGCTTTGAACGAGCCCCAGGATCACCCGATCGGGCGAGCGGTACCAAGGAGTCCAACTCTTCAGGTGTTTCGAGTGGCAAAATTACTCCAGTGATCAGCGGTTGGGGTTTCTAACATGAGAGAAACTCTATCCAATTTCTATCTCGATATCGTCCCAATTACTGGAGTCCCGTGGATACCCACCATACGCCCCAAAGTAATATTTGATTTTCCTGTCACAAGGACTCCTTTGGTTTCGCTCATCTTGATAAGGGCCGATGTCTTGTAGAGAACTGTGCTCAAGCCTCCTTGCCCACCGATCCTTGCCCACCGATCCTTGTCCACTGAACTGAATCGTCTTGAAACAGGAACCAAATGAGCGACCTCGAACTCTTGACCTCTGAATACCGTTTCCAGCTCCATTCGCTCGATGGTTGTATCGACTCCAGATTCGGCTGGGTCGCCAGTTCGGCCCCGGGGGACCCCCGTGTGATCTTGACCCGGCAATCCAGGTCCGCTCCATTCGAGGTGTGCCAGTGGCAAGGCGATTATGAATCGGTGGTGAGCCTCACCATCGGTTGCTCAAGCCAGGGCCAGAATCACTGGCCGGGAATCGTCGCCATCTGTCAGCGCCACGATTCTTCTGCTGCTGCCACCATTTCGGTGCTGGATCCCACAGTTTCCAGACCGCAGATCCTTCCGACTCCAACGGGTGCCGCAGAGTCCTATGGCAGTTCTATTGCCCAGGGCCCGAATCGCTGGCTGGTATGCGAACCAACAGGAATCACCGACATCTCATTTTCCGGCAAGGTGTGGGTCTTGAATGCCACCGATGGATCGGTGCAGGAGATACTGGTCCCCGATTGCGCAGGACCCTTCGACATGTTTGGAAACGACATCAGTGCTCACGCCAAGTACGTCGCGATCGGAGCACCCTTACAAGATCAACCTCTGCTCGATTGTGGTGCGGTTCATATCTACCGTTGGTCCGATGATGTGCTCGAGCCGATGGAGATGCTGATTTCAGGATTTCCAGAAGCCAACGGGTGGTTCGGATCCACTGTACAGTTTCTCGATGACGATCTGTTACTGGTAGGAGCCCCCGGAGCTGGAGGGAGTGGTCTGGTCGAGGTTTTCCAACTCGACGAAGGTCGCTGGAAATTCAAGAACAGGTATTTCCCTCCCCGCTCGACCGTCTCCAGATTTGGTTTTGCCATCGCCTCGATCGGAAGTGATCTATTCATCGGTGAAAAATCGCCCGTCCCTTCTTGGGTGCACTTCCGAAGAGAGAAGAACTGTGATGATACCAATCCCTTCGCTCCGATCGATTTGAAGGGGCTACCGATCTCCCAGGACAGGAATGGCGATTCAGGAATTGGTCGAGCTGGAAGTTGAGCGAATAATTAGCAATCGATGAAATTGAGGCCCAGGGGTTGCATTTGGCCGTTCAGTGGCCCTTGGGTTCTCATTTTTTCCTGACGCGCGGGCACTCGCTAACGACCTTCGGATCACCGACCTTCGGATCACTGACCTTTTGATCACAGACCTTTTGATCACAGACCTTTTGATCACAGACCATTTGATCACAGACCATTTGATCACAGACCATTTGATCACAGACCATTTGATCACCTGCGCTCTGAAGAGCGATACCCTGCACAACCATCAACCGATGGCTGCATCCAGATCCTCCTGGAGATCACCGACATCCTCGATTCCGACGGACAGACGAATCAGCGAATCGCTGAGTCCCGCGGCCTTGCGAACCTCTGGTGGGATCGCCCCATGTGTCATCGAAATCGGATGCTCGATCAGGCTCTCGACCCCCCCGAGACTCTCTGCCAGGGCAAAGATCTTGGTTCTGGAGACCACCTTGCGCGCTTCCTCCTCGGAATCACCGGTCAGAATAAAGGACACCATTCCACCGGGAGCCGACATCTGTCGCATGGCCACTTCATGACCGGGGTGATCCTCCAGTCCCGGGAAGAAAACCCGCTCGATCCTCGGATCATCCTGCAACCAGCGAGCGATCTGATCTGCATTGCTGCAGTGCCTCTCCATCCTGACATCCAGCGTCTTGATCCCCCTCAGGGTAAGGAAGCAATCGAGTGGGCCTGGAATCGCTCCGGATGCATTCTGGATGAAGGCGAGTCGCTGATGAAGGTCATCGTCGGCTGTGATCAGAGCCCCACCCACGACATCGGAATGTCCCCCCAGATACTTGGTGGTCGAATGCACCACGATATCTGCTCCCAGTTCGATCGGCTGTTGCAGGCACGGTGTGGCAAAGGTGTTGTCGACCACCAGCAAGATGGATTTCTCACGACAGATCTTCGAGATCTCGGAGATATCATTGATCTTCAACAAGGGGTTGGTAGGAGTTTCAAGCCACACCATCCGGGTATTGTCTCGAATCGATTCAATTAACTTTTTTGAGTCTGACGCATCTACGAAGTCGAACTGCATTCCAAACTTCTCAAACACCTGCTTGAAGATCCTGTGAGTACCTCCATAGAGGTCGTCTCCGGCAAGCACATGATCCCCGGATTTGAACAACTTGAGCACGGCATCTGTCGCGGCCAATCCGCTGGCAAAGCAAAGCCCATGACTCCCCCCTTCGAGGGAGGCCAGGTTTCTTTCCAGAGCGGCTCGTGTTGGATTTCCTGTTCGAGAGTATTCGAACCCCTGATGAGTCCCCGGCTTCTCCTGCACATATGTCGAGGTCAGGTAAACGGGAGTCATGATCGCTCCGGTACTCGGATCCGGAGTTTGCCCGGCATGAATCGCTCGAGTCGAAAACTTCACTTCAGGACCTTCTTCCACTAACAGAGTGAATCATGTCGTATTTCGTGATGATGCGGAGACCCTCGCCAGTATCGACGAGAACTGCATTGGAGGGCTGACTCGCAAGCAAATGGAAGATTGCATCGGATGAAGCCCCTTCAGGGACCACCGGGAAGGACTTCTCCATCACTTCGCCGATCGACCGATCGAGTTCGCAGTCTCCCATCAAGAGCCTCTCGATGACCAGTCCTTCGCGAATACTACCGACAGGTTTTCCGTCCTCGATGATCGGGATCTGGCTGACCTCGGCCTTCTGCATCATCTCGATCGCTTCTCTGATCTTCCCGGAGGGACACAGTGAGAGCAGATCATGCTTACGGGTGCCCCTCCGGTCGAGGATTTCTCCTGCCGTGAGGTTCATTCCACTCTCGACCAGTCCATTGCGACGTAACCAGTCATCGTCATATACCTTGCTCAGGTAGCGCTCTCCGGTATCGGGGATGATGACCACCATCAGGTCATTCTCATTCATCCCCTTCGCCGCCTCGAGTGCTGCAGATACCGCTGTGCCTGCAGAAGACCCGCTGAGAATTCCCTCCTCGCGGGCCAATCTTTGCGCCATGACAAATGCATCCACATCACTGATCTGGATCACCTGATCTACCAGCGACAGATCGATGGTGCCAGGAATCATGTCCTCGCCAATTCCTTCGGTCTTGTAGGAGTTTGCGACTCCGAGTACTCCCGTTTCGAAGAACTCCTTGTACAGCGAACCGACCGGATCTCCGCCGATCACCTGGACCTCTGGATTCTGTTCCTTGAGATACTTGGCGATTCCGCTGATGGTCCCACCGGTACCCATTCCGGCAACCAGATGGGTGACCTTTCCGTCAGTGTCGTCCCAGATCTCTGGACCGGTGGTGACGTAGTGAGCATGAGGATTCCACTGGTTGAAATATTGATTGGGGCAGAAGGAGTTCTCGGTCTCTTCGGTGATCTTTTTCGCCACCGAGTAATAGGACCGAGGATCTTCCGGCTCGACTGCCGTCGGACAGATGATCACTTCCGCTCCGAAGGCTCTGAGCAACTTCGATTTCTCTTCCGCCACCTTATCCGGCATGGTGAAGACTGCCTTGTATCCACGGATGCATGCGGTGAGAGCCAGCCCCAGTCCAGTGTTTCCGGATGTGCACTCTACAATCGTGCCACCAGGCTGAATCGCACCCTCTCGCTCTGCCGCATCGATCATATGAATTGCGATGCGATCCTTGACCGACCCTCCGGGGTTGAAAGCCTCGAGTTTGGCCACGATGGTTCCCGAGAGGCCGCGGTTGATCCGGTGGAATCGAACCAGTGGTGTTCCCCCCACCGTTTCCAGGATGTGATCGTAAATCTTCATGGCTCTTCCTCGACCCCCAGGATTTTCTCCAGCTCTTACGGTCCTTCTCAATTCAACTCGTTGACCCCGGCTCCTGACAGGAGCCTGAATCGCCTCCCTCAAGATCATACGGGGAGGGGACTCAGGAAACACGAATCCAGGGCGATTTCCTCTCCTCGGCCCATGAATTTTCGTCCTCTGCCAACTTTCCTGTCCGCCTCCCTTGGCCTCTCCACTGGAATCCTCTAGGCTTCGAGTTCTGGGCCATCGGACACTTCCCCAGTTCTGGACCGGATCGGCACAAACCACCATGGCAAAACCAACCTTCATTCAAGAGGCCGATCCCCGGTCCCTCGCCCTCCGGTTGCTGAGAGATCTGGCCGATCACCTGGAGCCGGAGCAGTGGATCTGCATCCCGACGGGGAAATCACCAGTAGCCTTCTACGAGGCTCTGGTCCAGGACCCCTCTTCCGTACTACTGTGGCGCCAGCTTCACTTTCTGCAACTCGACGAGTATCTTGCGCCCCCCGCTGGATCGAAGAGTTTCAAAGCCACCCTGAGGGATCAGGTCTTTGATCCCCTCGGCATCGAATCGAACAGGGTTCACTCGATCGATGCGACCGGCAAGGCTTCAACGGAGATCCACAGACTGTCGCAGTTGATCGACCAGTACGGTCCCCCCCGTACTGCCATCCTCGGACTCGGGTCGAATGGACACATCGCCTTCAATGAGCCCTGCGATCATCCTCCATCCGGCTATCACACCGTCGATCTGAGTCTGGAGACACTGAAAGACAATTTCGCCGATCCAGTGCCAGAATCACTCCAGGCGATCACCATCGGCCTCGATCTCCTGCGGGCCATCGAACGGATCTATCTGCTGGTTCCTCAACAGAAGAAAGCGGCAATCCTCGAGCGTTGCCTGAGGGCTCCCTACGATCCCAGGATCCCTGGATCCTGCTTGCACGATCATCCGGACCTCCATATCTATCGCTGCTGAGTGGTTCCCACCTGCGGTTTGACGCTACAATCCTGGCGGATCAGAGGAGGATCAAATGCTCATCTCGCTCTTGTTGTCGGTCGTTTCTTTCCCCCCGCTGATACTTCCAACGCCCGATGTTGCAGATGCTGTCGGTGGTACGGGGGACCGAGGAGTGATCCAGTTCCGGATCGAGGACTCCGCTGGCAAGACGGTTCCCGCTCGACTCACCTTTCGCAAGCCTGATGGATCGGTGCCTGCACTCTTCCACAACCGAGATGCCGCACCTGCCGACCTGGCGATTCGCCCCGATGTGATCTGTACTCTCTCCGGTGCCGGCAGCATCACGATGGTGCCCGGTGAGTGGTGGATCTATGCCAGCCGGGGTCCCGAGTGGAGCATCGATCGACAATCGATCTCGGTCGGCAAGGATCAGACGGTATCACTCGTCTTCTCACTGGAGCATCAGGTCGATAGCCGCGGCTGGGCCGCGGCCGATTACCACCTCCACACCCTGACTCACTCGGGCCATGGCGACAGCAACATGCCGGAGCGAATCATCAGCATCGCCAGCGAGGCACTGGAAGTTGGAATCGCCACCGATCACAACGTTCACACCGACTACTCCGATATCATCTCCGAACTGGGAGCCGAGGAGCAGTTCCAGGGGATCGTGGGCAACGAGATCTCCGTTCCTCTGGGCCACTTCAATGCGTTTCCACTGGTACCGTGGGCGAACGTGATCGATCGCAACTCTGACGATGGCCCGGCACTGTTCAGGGCGGTCCGCGCCAGTGGAGACTCCTCGGGAATCATCCCGGTGGTCCAGGTCAATCATCCTCGCTGGGAAGGCATCGATTACTTCAGGGTCGCCGGTCTCGATCCCATCACCGGTGGATCGGTGGAGAAGAACTGGTCCGTCGATTTCGATAGCGTCGAGATCTTCAACGAAAATGCCGGTTGGGGATATTACGACGCGGACGATACCGATCAGATGGTCGGCTCGAGCCGCCACTGGGTGTTGCAGGACTGGCACAATCTGCTCAATCACGGATCCAGGATCACCGGTGTCGGGAACTCCGACAGCCACACCGTTTCCTCCAACCTTGCCGGCTGGCCACGTAACTACTTCCCCAGTTCGAGTGATCGACCCGCAGAGATCTCGGTGGAAGAGGTCTGTGATGGCGTGAAGAAGGGTCAGATCGTCACCACCTTTGGACCCTTTGTCACCTTCACCGTCGATGGTGCCCAGATGGGCGAGATGGTCTCGGCCAAGCGAGCGGCAGTTCAGTTGAAGACTCATGTCCAGGCTGCCGACTGGATCGATGTCGATCGGGTTCTGGTCATCGTCGATGGAGATATCGTCGAGACGATTCCAGTCGCCGACAGCAGGGAGATCGTCCGGCTGATCGATCAGCGCAAGATACCGGTTCGGACTGACGGCTGGATCTCGCTGCGAGTCGAGGGAGATGACAGCCTGGATCCCATCGTGCCGGGATCCAAGCGCCCCGTTCTTCCGATCGCCATCACCAATCCAGTCTTCGTCGATGCCGATGGCGACGGAATATACACTCCACCGGTCGAAGTCGCTCGAAACTGGCTTGAAAGACATGGTGAGAATCCAGCGATGCTCTTCGCCGAATGGCAAGCGCGACAGCCAAACCAACGCTGCTCGATGCTCCATGCCTGCGCCATCGATTCTGCGCCCGCCCGGACCCTCGCCCGATGGGGAATCGGAGATCCCGCACGACTGGTGAAATTGTCCGCCTGCCGTCTGATCGAACGGATCGGCTGTGGCGATGAACCGGCGATCCTCTCTCAATTGACCGCCATCGCCGCATCGGACCGATCCGATCCATGGATCCGGGTGGTGGCGATTCGTGCACTGGCTGTAGATGTCGCCGGCGACATCTTGAGCGATCAACTGCAGAAATCTGGCCTGACGGCGTTCGCTCCCCACTCCTCAGAGGTGACTCACCTGCTGCCAGGGCAATCGGTGATTCGCTGGTCTGCCTCGGAACCGTTTGCGGTTCATGGGGAGAGTGGATTGCGCGAGGTGCTGGCGATGGCACGAGCCGATCGCCCGGTTCTGCAAACGGTTCTTGCAGACCCGGATGGCATCGTCGACTTGAGTCGATACGCCACCGAACGGGGACGAGGGGAAAACTGCGTAGTGGTGCTCGAATGCACCCTCTACAGCCCTGATGAACGAGAAGTTTCGATCGCCCTCGGTAGCGACGACGGCTGCATTCTCAAGGTCGGAGATCAACTCCTGGTCGAGGATTTTGCCCAGCAGGGGATCGACCCGATGCGTCATCTGGTGCGAGCTTCCCTCCAGCGAGGGTCCAACTCCTTGCTGCTGCTGGTTGAAAATGGTGGCGGCGGT